>NZ_CBCOOP010000001.1:1092500-1542500 GCF_965111635.1 Azospirillum sp. Marseille-Q6669
CTGCCAGATCGTGAAAAATCAATAGGTTGGCGGGCCGCAGCCGGGCAAACCGATCACAGCAGGCCGAGCGAGCGCAGTTCCGCCGCCAGATGGGCCGGCAATTCGTCGCCCTGCCCGCCCGCTTCGGACAGGTCCCTGGGCGCCGTTTCCGGATTGAGATAGCGCCATCCCTGGAACGGGCGGTGGGGCGTCGGCACGGTGGCGACCAGTTGCGGGTCCATTCCAAGAATGCAGCAGTTCTCCCCTTCCTCGTCCACGGTGGTGTCGATGGCGATCACCCGCTGGCGGGCGGCGACAGAACCGCGGACTACCCAATAGATCGAACCGCCGGCGAGGATTTCCTCCCCCCGCTTCGGCACGCGGCGCGTGAACACGGGAATCATCGACCGGCCGTCGACGGTCTGCGCGCGGCGCGCCTGCACCGCCGCCAAATGGTCGAGGTCGTCGATCCCGACGGCGAGCTTGATAAGATGCAACGGCATGAAAGGCTCAAGGTAGAAGGGGTGGCGGGACGGGGTCGCTGCCGCAGATGGGAACCCACGGCAGCGTTTCCAGCCATGCGTTGTTGGAAGCGCGGCGCGCGGGTCAGGCCGGTACGTTGTTGAGGGACCGGCAACGCTCTTCGAACGGCGGGGTGACGAAGTCCGGCTTCTTGAAGAGGCCGCGCATCCAGGCCGTCAGCGTGCAGAGGTCTTCCAACCGCACAGTTTCATTCAGGGTGTTCTCGGGGAAGGTCAGCTCGAAGGTTTCGGCGATGTGGTCCAGAACCTGTTCGAGCTGCTCGGCGGTGAGGCCGATCCCACCATCCAGCACGGCGTTGCGGGTCAGAACTTTTTCATCCACGCCATATTCGTCACGGATCAGTTTCACGATCCAGCGGAACAGATGCATCCAATTGGTAATCCCGAGGATCGGCTCCGACATACCCCGCCCCTTGTGTACCGCGACCTTGGCGCAAAGAATGACACGCATTCTTTGCAAATTCATTGCGTGAAAATGCCGCTTCCGTAAGACGGCGGCGGCGCTCATAGAATACGGCCCATGCGCGCCGCTTATCTCAACCTCGCCCTGTCGATGGCCCTGGTCGGCCTGTCCGTTCCAGCGTCCAAGGTGATCGTATCCCATATCCCACCGCTTGTGGCGGCGGAAATGCGCTTCGCCCTGGTCGCGGTGCTGCTGGCGCCCTTTGCCCTCAGGGGTGGAACGGCGGCGATGCCGCGCAATGGCCGGGACTGGACGAGCCTAACCCTGCTCTCCCTGTTTGGCATGGTGCTGTTCAACCTGTTCCTTCTTTATGGGCTGCGCGAGACCAGTGCGGTGGCCGCTGGAATCATCACCAGCACCATCCCGGCCATGACGGCATTGGGGGCGGCGCTGATCCTGCGCGAGCGGATCGGAGCCGGCAGCGCCGCGGCCATCGCCCTGGCGGTCGTTGGCATGGTCGCGCTGAATCTACGCCCCGGTGGCGGCGGTGGACCGGACGATTCCGTCGTCGGCAACGCGCTGGTGCTGGGCGCGGTGGTGTCGGAGGGGCTGTACGGAGTCTTCGCCCGGCAGCTCGGCGGGCGGATTTCGCCTCTGGCTTTGACCTGTCTGGCGAATGTGCTGGCGGCCACGATGATGGCGCCGGGTGCGCTGGCCACGCTGGGCGGCTTCGATCCGGTCGCAGTTCCCGGCTGGGTCTGGCTGCTGTTCGTGGCGTCCGGCCTGACCGGCGGCTTGCTGGCGGTGGTGCTGTGGATGCGCGGGATCGCCCATGTGCCGGCCAACCGGGCCGGGCTGTTCACCGGGCTGATTCCGGCGGCGGGCGTGTTGGCCGCCGTGCTGTTCCTGGGCGAGGCCTTCACGCTCGCCCACGCGGCGGGACTGCTGTGCGTTCTGTTCGGAATCGCGATGGGGACGGGAGCGCTGCGCCTGCCCAGGCGATTCACGCCGGGGTAACGCGCAGCGCGCCCTGAATCACATCGTTTCCTGAACCAGAGCTTCCTGTACCAGGGCCACGCCCTTGACCTGGGCGTAGACCGGCTGGCCCGGCGACAGCCCCAGGGCGTCCCAGCTCTTGCGGGTGACGCGGGCGAGCAGACGCGCCCCCCTCCCCTCCTCGCCCAGGGCCACGACGGCCATCATCTGGACGTCGTCGTGCCGCTCCGCCGCGACGATGCGGGCGGGAAGCGCGTTCAGGATGGTGCTGCCCTCCGGCGGGTTGCGGGCGAGGCTGACGTCGGACGCGGCGATGCGGGCGCGCCGCGCCGTCCCCTGCGGTCCGAGGTCGCCCGGAACGAGCAGATGGCCGCCATCCAGCCGCAGCAGGGTCAGGCCGTAGGCGTCCTCCCGTCCCGCCACCACCGCGGGCAGGGTTACCCCGGCTTCGGGCATGCGGGCGATGGGCAGGGTGGGATCGGCCTGAAGCTCCTGCATGGGGCCGGCGGCGACGACACGCCCCTGGCGCAGCAGCACCAGATGGTCGGCCAACCGCTCGACCTCCGCGATGTCGTGGCTGACATAGAGGACGGGAACGGACAGGACACCGTGCAGCCGCTCCAGATAAGGGAGGATCTCCTCCTTGCTGAAGCGGTCGAGCGCCGCCAGGGGCTCGTCCATCAGCAGCAGGCGCGGTTGCGAGAGCAGCGCGCGGCCCACGCCGACCCGCTGGCGCTCGCCGCCGGAGAGATGCTCGGGCGAGCGGTCGAGCAGATGCCCCAGCCCCAGCAGGTCGACCACGTCGTCCAGGCGGATGTGCTCCGGCACGCCGCGCCCCACCGTCCGGCGATGACCGAACAGCAGGTTGGTGCGCACCGACAGATGGGGGAACAGGCTGGCCTCCTGGAAGACGTAGCCGATGGGCCGCTTGTGCGTCGGCCGGAAGGTTCGCCCCTCCTGCCAGACATCGCCGTCCAGGGCGAAGCGCCCGTTCAGCCGCTGCAATCCGGCCGCGCAACGCAGCACCGAGGTCTTGCCGCAACCGGACGGGCCGAACAGCGCGGTGATGCCGCGGCCCGGCGCCTCGAACGCCACGTCCAGAGCGAACTGGCCGAGCGTCCCGTGGAAATGCACCGACAGGCTCATCGCCCGCCCCGCCCGATGCGCTTCTCCAGCATCATCATCGTCAGGATCACCGTGAAGGAGAAGACCAGCATGCCGCCGGCCAGCAGATGGGCCTCGTCCCATTGCAGCGTCTCGACATAGTCGTAGATGGCCACCGAGAGGACCTTGGTCTGGCCGGGGATGTTGCCGCCGATCATCAGGACGACGCCGAACTCGCCCATGGTGTGGGCGAAGCCCAGCACGGCGCCGGTCAGGAAGCCACGGCGGGCCAGCGGCACCGCCACGGTGAAGAAGGTGTCGAGCGGCGAGGCGCGCAGCGTCGCCGCCGCCTCCAGCGGGCGGTCGCCGAACGCCTCGAAGGCGTTGCGGATCGGCTGCACCACGAAAGGCATGGAGTACAGCACCGACCCGATGACCAGCCCTTCGAAGGTGAAGGCCATGGAGCGGGCGCCCCACAGGGAGGCCAGCCACCCACCGGGGCCGTTCGGCCCCAGCAGCATCAGCAGGTAGAAGCCCAGAACCGTCGGCGGCAGGACCAGAGGCAGCGCCACCACCGTGGCCACCGCCTCCTTCCACCAAGCTCCGGACCGCGCCAGCCACCAGGCCAGGGGGGTGCCGACGATCAGCAGGATGACCGTCGTCAGCGCCGCCAGCTCCAGGGTCAGGATGATCGGTTGCCAGCTCATCGGCGGGCTGTCCTTACCAGGGAGGCCGGCATGGTCAGTTCGGCGCCCTCGTGCCGTAGCCGTACTTGGAGATCACCGCGGCTGCCTCCGGCCCCTTCAGGAAGGCGAGGAAGGCCGTGGCGGCCTCGTTGCCGGCGCCCTTCTTCAGCAGGACGGCGTCCTGGAAGATCGGGTCGTGCAGCGTTTCCGGAATCGGCCAGCGGGTGCCGTCCGGCTTGGCAATCACCTGGGACAGGGCCACGAAGGCCAGCTCGGCGGCGCCGGTCTCGGCGAACTGGAAGGCCTGGGCGATGCTGTTGCCCTGGACGATCTTCGGCTGGATCGCCTCGTAGACGCCCATCTTCTTCATCGTCTGCACGGCGGCGAGACCGTAGGGCGCGGTCGCCGGGTTGGCGATCGACAGCTTCTCGAAGGCGCCCTTGCGCAGCGTGCCCTCGCCCAGCGGCGCGTCGCCGGCCTTGGTCCACAGCACCAGACGGCCGACGGCGTAGGTGAAGCGGGACTCCGGAACGGCCAAGCCCTCCTCCACCGCCTTCTTCGGGGTCTCGTCGTCGGCGGCGAGGAAGACGACGAAGGGCGCGTCCTGCTTGATCTGGGCGTAGAACTGGCCGGTCGCGCCGAAGCTCAGGACGGCCTTGTGGCCGGTCTTCTGCTCGAAGGCGGAGGCGATCTCCTTCGCCGGGGCGGTGAAGTTCGCGGCGACCGCGACGTTGAATTCGTCGGCCTGGGCCGTCGCCGAGACGGACAGCAGCGCGACGGCGGCAAGCAGGAAACGCGTCATTCGAAAACTCCTTCCGATCTATCGTCAATCCACCGCAAGAATGATGTGCGATGCGTCGATCAGCGCGCAGGCCGGGTCGCCGGGCTTCAGGCCGATGTCATCGGCGCTGCGCAGCGTGATGATGGCGGTCAGCGTCTTGCCGCCGCCGATGTCCAGGGTGATCTCGCTGTTGACCGCGCCGTCCTCGCGGCGGGACACCACGCCTTCCACGCGGTTGCGCATCGAGGTGCGCTTCGCCTCGTCCGCCGGGGCGAGGATCACGAAGGGCGCCTTGATCAGCGCCGTCGCCGCGCGCCCCGGGAACAGGCCCAGGTCGCGCACGCTGTCGCGGGTGATGATCGCGACGATCAAGGTCTGGTCCGAGATGGCCAGGGTGATTTCGGCGTTCACCGCCCCGTCGGTGATGGCGGTGATGGTTCCGCGAAGGGCGTTGCGGGCACTGGTGCGCATGAAGAATCCCCACATCAAACTGGCCGCCGACAGGCCGGTGCCGTTGAGTTCCGGTTCCAGCACCTGGAAGGCGCGGACCATCTCGCTCTGCAGACGGTGGAAGGTGGCGACCAGCCGCACGCCGTCCGGCGTCAAGGCGGTTCCGCCGCCGCGCTTTCCGCCGGCCTGCGCCTCGACCAGCGGGCGGCCGAACAGGTTGTTCATGGCGTCGATGGCGTCCCAGGCCGCCTTGTAGGTGACACCGACCGACCGCGCCGCGCCG
Organism: Azospirillum sp. Marseille-Q6669; assembly: GCF_965111635.1. Lineage (NCBI taxonomy): Bacteria > Pseudomonadati > Pseudomonadota > Alphaproteobacteria > Rhodospirillales > Azospirillaceae > Azospirillum > Azospirillum sp. Marseille-Q6669. Next base: position 1,097,725 of record NZ_CBCOOP010000001.1, read on the forward strand.
GAAATGCTGCCCTCGCGCCCCACCGCCTCCAGCAGCCGGATGCGCTCCGCGCCGATCGGCGACGCGTGCGGCCCGGCGAACGACACCTGCGGTTGGACGGACATGAGTGGGCACCCCGAATTCGCTATATACGTTAGCTATATAACCATTCTCGGAACAGGGGAACCAGCGCTTTTTGCCTGAATCGTCATCTTTCCAGGAATATCGGCGAGAGGGTGCAGGATATCGGTCTGAACAACCGTTCAACCCACGAAATGCATCGTGCAAACAATGCATGGCATCCGCCCACTCTGCCGATTTTCTAAGCGTATTTTGGTATCAGTCGTGGGTTTATTGCTCGCTTGGCAGCGCAATCGACGGATTACGGAAACAGGACTGTCAGTTTCCGCAACATCATGGCCCATGAGCCATCCGCAGGCCGTGCCGCCCGCCGCCTTCTGGGCAAGGGCTGGCCGGATGCGGCGAATCCAATATGTAGATGACCTATACAGCGGGAGGGAGGGCGGAGCGCTGCCGCCCCGTCAATCCACCAGTTCCCAGTCGAGCGTGGACACGACGCGGACGATCTTGTCGATCTGCCGGCTTTCCATGATGCCGGGGGCCTCGTCACGGGCGAGGATCTGGAACAGACCCTGATTGGCGCGGCGGATGCCGCCCAGGGTGGCACCACTGTCGGTCGCGAACTGGGTCGCCGCCTCGCGTGCCTTGGCGGTCGCCTCGGCGATCATCTCGGTCTTCACGTCGTTCAGCCGCGTGAACAGGTAGTTGGGGCCGGAGCCCATGCCCGGCTCCCCGCCCAGGGTAACGCCCTGGTCGAGCAACTCCGCCAGATTCTGGCTGGCGCGGTCGACCCGCTCCACGTCCGGGCTGCGGATCATCAGGGTGCGGGTGAGGATGTAGCGCTGATCCGCCGGCCCCTGGCGGTAAGCCTGGGCGAGCAGGTCCACGAGATCGAGCGAGCGCGAAACGACGGCGTCGGCGCTCAGCTCGTAGCGTTCCAGAAAGGCCAGCACGGCCTTTTCATCGGCTGCCGTCTTCGCCTGGACGGCGGACAGGTCGTCGCCGGTGGCGACGAAGCGCACCGGCCAGAGCGCGAGGTTCGCCTTGACCTCGCGCTCGGCGGAGCCCTTCACGGTGACGAAGCGGTCGGCCAGCCGGACCTGGGCGACCTCCCGCCCCGCCGACCAGCCCGCCACCGCGATCCCGATGGCGAGAAACGCCGCCGCAGCCAGCGCCGTCCGGTTTCCGATCATCCCACTCTCCCTCGTCGCTCTCTGCGGAGCATGGCGGAGGATTGTGGCGAAGCTCAGGCCGGAGCGGCGCCCCGCGGCGGTATCAGATCACCAGCGTCACACCGTCGTCAGCCAGACGCACAGCAGCGCGTAGGTGACGGGAAAGACCACCAGACACCAGCGGTCCAGAAGCAGGGACTTCGCCGCGTTCCGCTCGTAGATCATCAGCGACACCGCGCTCTGCATCAGGCTGAGGAAGATCATGCCCATGGAGGCGAGGTTGACCCGGTCCGACAGGGTGAAGCCGCTGCTGCGCGGCAGGTCGCTGGCGATGACGAAGTAGCAGGCGACCACGGCGAACAGCGCGCCGATGCCCAGTCCGAAGCGGGGGTCGAGGTCCACCGGCTTCACCAGGAAGGCCAGGAAGGCCACCAGCGAGGAGATGAAGATGGTCGAGAAGGTCTTGATGTAATAGACCGAATCCGGCCGCTCCAGGGTGATCGCGTGGGTATAGCGGGAATAGACCGACTCGTGGTTCTTCGGCAGGGTGATGTCGCCGTAGTTGGTGCGGTAGCGGTGCGCCGAAATGGTGGCGCCGTTGCTGGTCAGCGTGTAGCCCGAGACGTCGACGTCGGGATCGAGCGTGCTGTTGTCGGTGTCCGGCACATAGACGAAGTGCTCGGCCGTCAGGTCGCTGTCCTCAATCACCAGACGGATGGTCTGGGTGTCCAGGGGGAAGCGGCTCACGTCCCAGGGCTGGTTCAGAACGGCCTGGACGCGCGCCTGCCCGTAGTTGGTGTCCTTCAGCTTGCGGACCGGGGTGGGCGTGCGGGATTCGATCCGCCCGTTCATCAGCTCGAACGTCTCCAGCGGGTTCAGGGAGTCGTCGTCCCAGCGGAACCAGACGTAGAAGTCCACATTGACCTGATTGTCGCGGAGGTTCACCCCGGTGATCTGGTTGACGTAGGTGCCGACCACCACCTTCGCCGGCTCCGCCCATGACGCTCCGGGCAGGCCGGTCATAAGGATGGCGAGGAACGCCAGCGCATACCGAATCATGATGCCCTCTCCTTTCCTGCCGGATGTCAGTGCGCGTGGCTCTTCTTCACCAGCACGTCCATGGTCGCCAGCAGCACGCCGGAGACGATGAAGGTGACGTGGATGGCGACCAGCCACATCAGGTCGCGGTCGGACACCTCCGACACGTTCATGAAGGTCTTCAGGATCTGAATGGAGGAGATCGCCACGATGCTGGCGATCAGCTTCACCTTGAGCGCGCTGAAATCCAGCTTGCCCATCCATTCCGGGCGGTCGGCGTGGCCGGCGACATCAATCTTCGAGACGAAGTTCTCATAGCCGCTGAAGATCACCATCAGCACGAGGTTGCCGACCATCGTCAGATCGACCAGCCCGAGCACGATCAGGATGATGTCGTTTTCCGTGCCATGAATCAGAAGCGGCAGTGCGTGCACCAGTTCCAGCGCGAAGCGCCAGCCGATCATCAGCAGCGCGCCCACCAAGCCGACATAGAGCGGCGCCAGGAGCCAGCGGCTCTGGAACATCACCTGCTCCAGGAAATGCTCGGCCCGGCGCGCCGGACCGCGGCGCCTCTGACCGTTTCGGGACAGGAGGGCGGTGTCGCCGGTCAGGGCCGACGGGTTCGACTGGGTCATGACTTGCTCGCCAATGTGATATCGCCACGGATTTGGCCGATTTTCCGGCCGTCGATCTGGTGCTGGTAGGTCATCTGCAGCTGGTCGAAGGCCAGCGAGATGGTCTCGGTGCCGTTGCTGCTGTCGTCGTCGTCGACCGACAGCACGTACTCCGTGATCTGCGTGTTCTTCAGGATGATGGTCAGGTACGGCTCGGCAAAGATGTCGCTTTCGCCGAAAAACTCGCCGCCCTGCAACTGCGCGAAGGTGCGGAAGAAGTGGATCGTCGCGGTGACGTCCTTCTTCTGCGGATCGAAGGCCGCCTGCATCAGCTTGGGCGAGGCAAGGTCGAAGTGGCGCTCCAGCTTCAGGCTGTCGACGCCGAGCTTGTCCTGCTTCTGCGCCTTCCGGCCGCTGAAATAGGAGGTCTCCTCGATCGGGTCGTCGTAGTTGAAGCCGCCGACCTCGCGCTTGCCCGAGGACAGGTCGAAGCTGACGCAGTCGGCCAGATTCTTGTAGTTGCGGATCAGCGACTCGCCCTTGATGCCGGGATAGTCGAGCAGAATGCGGGGCATGGCTCAGCGCTCCTCAAGCCGCAGAAGGCCGAAGATCCGCCCGACCTCGCCGCGGTCGCCCAGCAGCTCGGCGTACAGCTCCGGCAGGGACAGGTTCCCCCAGGCGGCGGCTCGGCGGACAAGGTAGGAGGTCGGGCTGTGCGGCTCCTCCCGCGCCAGGAAATCGGCGATCTGGTGGAGCATCGCGTAGGCCTCCTGCCGGGTCCGCGGCCCGCCGGAGCGGGTGAAGGCGGCGGCGGGGATGATTTCGGCGGACGCGTCGATGGTGGCCCCCTCCCCGCCCTCGGCCTCCTCCGGCGCGGCAGGGGCGCCGTCCGGATCGATGCCGCGCTTGGCGAGCGCTTCGCGGTGGAACTGGATCAGGCTTTCCAGGGTCTTCAGAAGCTGGCTGAAGCCGGGAGCGGCGCGGCCGGCCACGGCGTCCAGTTCCGCCGCCAGGGTGCGCACCGCCGTCACCGTATCGCGCAGATGACCGTGCTGGGTCTGGTAGAAGTCGGGCGGCGTGCGGTCCTGCGCGGCGAGGATCTGCTCGACCGTCACCTCGCCGTCATCGACCGCCGCGTGGAAGGCGCGCGGGTCGCGAGTGGCGAGCTTGCGCAGGCGCTGGGCGTTCTGCCAGTCCTGGAAACGGTGCGTCTCGTCCGTGTGCGGCCCCGGCTGGGTGATCGCAGTTGCCATCAGGTCACGCGACAGCTGGCTGTCCAGCCAGACCAGCGGCGCCAGCCGCGGCTCCGGATCGCCGTCGTCCAGGCGCGGGTAGAGGCCGTCCCAAAAGTCCTCGACCAGCCCGTGGACCAGCAGGAGTCCCGGCGCCAGCCCCGCCGGGCCGTGCAGGTGGCCCAGCGCCTGGACCAGCCACGCCGCGACCTGGAGGTCCTTGGTGCGGGTCGTCAGCAGGTCCGAGGACTGCTGGACGACGCCCTTCCAGTCGGCCTTCTTGACGGTGGTCTGCCAGATGCCTTGGTCCAGATCGTCGTCCATTCGGCGCGCCTCGGTCAGCGCGTCGAACTCCGGCCCGTGGCGCAGGTCGTCGCCCGCCGGATCGTCGCCCGGGATGGGCTGGAGCAGGGCGCCGATGTCGATCAGCGGGTGGGGCGTGGTGGTCATGGTGCTGCTCACGGGAAGCGTTGGGCCGCGGGGCGGAGCATCGGGGATTGGGACGGCGGGGTGCCCAGATCAAAGAAGGCGCGGTCCGCCGGAGCCACCGCGCCCGATGGCGCCGGCCAGCCGGCCAGACCCGGCATCCGCCGCATGGAGCCGACCGGGGCGAGCGGCGGCGCCTGCGCGGGCAGCGCCGGCACGGCCACCTTCTCCTCGCGCGGCGGCTTGCCGTCGGACAGAACGGTGCGCTTGACCGCCAGCGTCATGAAGACCCGCACGTTGGGCTTCACCGCGGGTTGCGGCGTCGCCTGCGCCACCGGAGCGATCGGCATCGGGGCAGCGGCGGCAGCTTCCTTGACGGGGCCGCTGGCCGTGGCTTCGAACAGCAGCAGCGGCTCGGTGTCCGGGCCGGGGCGGCGGTCGCGCTGCGGCGCGGCCTGTCGGCTGGCCAGGGCGAACAACGCCCAGGGACCGTCGTAGTCGAAGCGCAGCGAAGGCCCATCCACCGTCACCCCCGCACCGACTCCGGACACGGGAAGCACCGTGCCGTCCTTGGCCCAGCGCAGCGTCACGCTAAGCTTGTCGCCGGGGTACCAGCGCAACGGCGTCCGCGGCAGCATGCTGGACAGGGCGCCGTTCGGCGTGGCGAGCTTCCATTCGATGATGTCGCTGCCCCCGGCCTCACGGCCGCGGTTGACGCGGAAGGCGGGGTCGAGCGCCAGGCCGCCGCTCTGGTCGGGGGTCACCGCGGCGATCAGCAGCGGGCGCGCCCGCTCCATCGTCTCGACGAAGCGCAGCGCTTCCCGCCCGGCGGTGCCGAAGCGCTCGCCGCGCCGCAGCCCCTCCAGCACGAAGGCCGAGCGCGCGTCGAACCGCTCGTAGAAGGCGCGCACCGTCGCCGGGTCCGCCTCCTCGCCCGCCACCGCGGCGGCGGCGAAGGGGAAGCGGCCGGCCAGCATCTCGTTGAAGGACGCGGCCATGTCCACGTAGGCGTCGTAGACGCGGGCGTCGGCGGCCAGCACGCAGCGCGTGGCGATCCACTGCTTCAGCTCGGCCAGACGGCTGCGGAAGAAGTCGTCGGGCACGCCGTCGATGGCGCCGAGATTCTGGCAACCGGCGGCGTCCACCGCGGCGCTTTCCACCGTCACGAATTTTTCGAGCTGCGCCAGGGAGCTGTTCGGGCGACCGCCGTCGTACTTGTCCAGTTCGGTGATGATGCGCGCCCACTTGGAGGCGGCGCCCGAACCGGTGCCGGCGCCCATCACCGGACGCTCCAGGATCTCCACCACCGGGGCGGCGATGTCGCGGGCGAGCACCGTCACCTCCTGCCGGGCATTGCCGAGATAGAGCGCCAGTCCAGCCGGCGTGGTCTGCCCGAACAGCAGGTGCGGCACCAGCGGCCCGTCCACCCAGACGTCCAGCGCGTGGGCGTCGGGCCGGTAGAGCTGGTCGCCCTCCAACAGCCGGTCGGCCTGGGCCAGAACGGAGTTGGCCTGCCGGGCCACCGTGTCGCGGATGGTGTCGGCGGAGGTGGTCAGCCCGATCTGGCGGAAGGACTGCATGGTTTCGGCCAGAACTGGGAAGGCGGTGCGCAGCGCGTGGGCCGAGGCGCGGAGCTGCGCCAGCCCACCCGCCCGGTCCACCCCGCCGCCCGCCGGGCTGCCGGCCAGGGCGCGGGCGAGGATGCGCTCCACCCCCTGGCGGCGCTGGTGCTGCGCCGCCGCCCGCATGGAGGTGCGCAGCATGGCCGGCGCCTGCGGCAGGTCCTTGGCGTCGAACAGCAGATAGTCCTCGACCAGCGGCGGGATGCTGTCCAGCGCGGCGCGGTCCCAGCCGGCGCCCACGGCGGGCATCGCCCACGCGCCCCTGTCGTCCCTCCTCCTGAAACCGGCGGGCACACTCACCCCCCAGGGGGGGCGGAACTGCCCCTCCGCCGGGGCCCAAGCGGGGCCCCCCCTGCGGGCCCTCCCCCAGGCGGCCGATCACCGAGTCCAGGCTGCGGGCGCCGACGCCCGCCTCGTCGTAGCGGCGCTGCGCCAGATCCAGGATGTCGGCGCGCAGGTTCGGGCCGAGCAGGTCGGACTTCTCCAGCCGGCCGAGCAGCGCCTCGAACTCCGGCGGCAGGACGGGGCCGTTGGCGCCGATCCAGGCGCCGCGCTCCGCCCCCAGGCCGCGGGCGGCGTCCTCCAGGCTCGACAGCACCTCGGCGTAGGCCGCCGCCGCGTCGGCGCCGGACCGCGCTCCGCCGGCCAACAATTCCAGCTCGCTGGCGGCGACCGACAGCCGCGCGGCGGCGAGGCCGCCCATGGCGAGGTCGCGCAGATAGGCGTCGGCGTACTGCCGGAAACGGCGGCTGACCTCGGCCCGGTGGGCGGTCAGGTCGATGGGGCGTTGCGCGCCCGGTCCCGGCGCCGGGATGGCGGTGCCGCCCGGCGGCTGGTCGATCTCCCAGCCGTGCAGCCGCGCGGAGAAGCCGCGCGCCACGCCGGAGCCCAGCGCGAAGTCCAGCACCTCGTCCAGCGGCAGGGTCGGATCGCGGGCGTCGACGTTGTTGTAGGCGCGGGCCAGCCCCTCGGCGATGCCGACCTCGCCTGCGAAGGCGCGCAGCCGCTCGAAGGCGCCCGCCCCGCCGGCCCCACCCCGCCGTCGCGGGTCAGTCGGCGCAGCCGGTCCTCGGCCACGTCGCGCACGGTCGACAGGGCCAGCCGGCGGTAGCCGACGGCCAGCGCTCCCGACACCGAATCCGGGACGCCGCTGATCCAGGAGGCCGGCAGCGGGTTGAAGGTCCAATCGGTGGGCAGCATCGTCACGCCCTGCACGAAGCGGGCGGCCGGATCGCCGTAGGCGGCGGTCATCGGCGCCCCGGCCTCGACCGCCGGGCGCTGGTCGGCGAGTTGCTGGAGCCCGCCCGGAATGTCGGCCAGCACCGGAACCAGCCGGTCCGACAGGGTGGAGGCGCGCTGCACGCCCATCCACAGCAGCAGGATGGCGGCCAGCGCGGCGGCCCCCGTCCCCACCGGCCAGGAATAGCGACGCCACGCGCGGGACGCGGCCAGCGCGCGGGTCGGCTTGGGCAGGCCGGCTTCGGGGAAGATCTTGCGGTTCAGCAGGTCGCGCCCGAACAGCGCCGCCGCGTCCGGATCGGGACGGCCGGTGAAGTAGATGCCGCGGACGTAGAGCGTTTCCTGATAGGCGGTGCGCTTGAAGGCGGTGCCGAGCAGGGCGCGCAAGGCCGCCTCCGTCCCGGTCAGCCGCTCCGTCAGGGCGAACAGCGGGGCGCCGTCCGGCGTGGCCGCAGCACCGAACACCTCCAGCTCCACCGCCAGCAGGCCGTCCGCCAGCGATTGCAGCGCCTCGCTCACGAAGTCGGGGGAGAAGGCCGTCTCCAGCGCGTAGGGGCTCGACCAACCGAGCATCCCGCCGGTCAGGGACGGCGGCAGGGCGTCGGCCAGCGCCGCGAAGCCGGGGGCCTCCTCGCAGCCCGTCACCACCACATAGACCGGCAGGGCGAAACCCAACGTGCGCTGGATCTCCCACAGCCGGGCGTACAGCTCCGTCCCGCGCGCGGTGGCGCGGCGCACGTCGTCCAGCTCGGCCAGCGGAACGGTCAGGATCAGCCCGTCGGCGGGCAGCATCGGACGGCGGCGGCCCAGCAGGTCCAGAACGCCTGCCCAGGCGGCGCGGGGATCGTCTACATCGATGACCACCGCCCGGTCGTAGAAGCGCCAGGAGAAGCCGGCGTGCCGCTCGGCGGTCACCGGGGGGCGCACCTCCTCCGCGCAGGACAGCAGGCCGGCGTCGTCCGATGCGGCCACGCCGGTGCGCAGATACCAGGGCACCAGATAGACGTTGCGCGACAGCGTCTCGCGATAGGCGGCCAGACCGTCGCGGAACAGGCGGCGGATGTCGCGGATGGTGACGTCGGGCGCGGTGGCGGCCAGCGCCGGGACCGCCCCGCCCTCCTCCGCCGCGGCGTCGGGCGGCGGTAGGGCGGCGGGTTCCGCCGGGGCGGGCGGTGCCGCGCTGCGGGCGCGCAGCAGGATCGCCGCCATCACCGCGATGATCAGCAGCACGAGGACGAGAAGCCCCGCGAAGACCCAGATCTGGTTGCCGGCGATGCCGGACAGGACCGCTGCCAGGAGTTCCATGACCGTCCTCTCCCGTCAGCGGGTCACGCGGACGGATGCCTGAAGCACCGCGTCCGCCGCGTTGGAAAGCTGTGCGGTGGACATCCACCAGAGCGCCTGACCCAGCACCAGCCACAGCCCGGCGATGGCCCCCAGCACCAGCGGCCAGCGCGGCCCGCGCGCCAGCGTGCGCGCCTTGCCGTCGGTCAGCGTGTAGGCGTAGGCGGCGGGGATCAGCGTGCGCCCGCCGGGCAGCACCCCGGCGCCCAGCTCGGACTCGCGGCCGGCGATGAACTCGAACAGGCGGGCGCTGTAGTCACGCAGGGTGGATTCGCCGCCCGGCACCCGGCAGCGCCCCTTGAACCCCATGCCGAGCACGCAGAGGTAGACCGCCGCCAGTTGCACCAGCCGCCGGTCGTTGCTGGCGAGCAGCGCCTCCATCCGGTCGAACACCCGCTCGCCGGCCAGACGGGTGCGGAACACCGCCTGCTCGAGCAGCACGCTGCGCCACAGCTCCCGCCCGTTCCATTCCACGTCGTGGATGAACAGGTCGTCGGCCAGCGCCGCCATGGCGTATTGCGCCTCGCGGTGCTGGCTGATCATCAGGTCGGTGCCGGTGCGCCCGACCTGGACCGCCTGCGCTTCCAGGAAGTCCTGAAGGCGGCGAATGATGATCTCGGCGTCGGGCTCCAACACCAGGGCCGGCACCGCCGCGGCGGCACCGCGGGGCGCCGGGATGGCCAGGGCGTCCTCGGTCAGGAAGGCCGGCAGGCTGTCCGCCGTCTCCCCAGCGGCGCCCTCGGGCTTCGCGGCGGCGGCGGGACGACCCGCCCCGACCGCGGCGCGGTGCTTCCGGAGTTCCCGCGCGAAGGCGAGGAAGTGATCGACCAGATCCCGGCGGTGCAGCATGGCGGTCATTCCCAGCCTCAGGCGCTGACGAAGAGGGTGATCTCGACGGGGCGGAAGCGGCTGCCCAGCGAGTCCGGATTCCAGATCTCCAGCCGCTCGCCGGGGACGATGTAGCGGGGATCGACCTTGATCTCGAACGGCACCACGCCGCGCGGGGCGGCCACCCCGCCCTCGCCGCTGTCGTCCAGCGCGACGCGCTCGGCCCCCTTGACGCGCAGGCCGGACAGCGTCTCCAGCCGCGAGCGGGAGGCGACGATGCAATTCTCCATCCAGGCGGCGACCTCGCTGACCGGGGCGGAGGCCGGGCCGCGCACGCCGACGACCAGCCGGCCCTTCAGCCAGGCCTCGTCCATCGGCAGCCCGAACATGCCGTCCTCGAAGGTGAAGGGGATGCGGGCGACGCCCTCCTTCACCCGGTCGATCATGCGCAGGATGAAGTCGCGCACCTCGCCGAAGCTCGCCATCGGGTCGTCGTGGTCGTAGCGCGACAGCTTGGCCGGCACGGCGCCGCTGGCGAAGGCCGACAGGTGCCCGGCGAGCGTGCACAGCGACATGTAAACGTCGAACGGGTGGCAGACGCCGACGCCGAGTTGCGCCTCCAGCGGCGGCAGGCCGGTGACGAGGCTGCGGATTTCCGCCCGCGCGGCCTCGGCCAGCTCGGTTGCCGGGTTGCCGTTGCCGACACCGGAGCGTTCGGCCAGGAACAGCGCCTTCTCGCGCACACGCCGCACCACCTCCGCCCCCAGCCGGCCGAGCGGCGCGTTGGCGGCGACGGTCAGCGCCGGCGGCACGAAGTCGGTCAGCACGAAGGCGTCGTTGCGGAAGGTCGCCTGCGCGATCGGCATCGAGACGAACTTCTGCGGCGGCTTCTGCGTCGGGCCGGTGGTGGCGAACAGGGCCAGCCGCGGGCGCAGCCGGGCGATCGACAGTTCCTCCCCGCCATGCTGGTCGGCGACCGGGGCGCCCTCGACCGAGACGTAGCGCGGCGTCTCCCCCGGCCCCGGCGCGCGGTCGCCGCGGGCGGCGGGAACGATCAGGTGGATGGTGATCTGCGTCTGCCCCACCGGGTCGGCGTAGGCGGAGATGTCCACCTCCAGCGGCTCGTCGATCCCGGCGCGGTAGTCCACGACGAGGCCGTCGGGCAGGATCGCCTCCAACTCCCGCACCTGGACCAGCCCGGAGACGAGTTGCACGCGGTCGACCTGGAGATGGACGACGCCCCAATGGAAGGGCCGCGCCTGCCGGACATGGTAGGTCAGCTGCCGCTCGTGCCGCAGCGCCTGCTGCTGGAAATGCTGCGGGGCCAGCAGCATCCCGTCGTGCCAGTCGATGGCGTCGGGAATGTCGCGCGCCTCGGTCATGCGGTCCTCACGGAGAAGGAAAGAACATCACGGAACCAGTTCGACATCCTTGTCCCCGGCGGTGAGGGTCAGCGTTCGTGTGTCCGGCACGCGCAGGCGGTGCGGTCCCGGCGTGGAATAGTTGGCGAAGACCAGGATCGCCCAGGCCGGCTCGCCCGGCGGCAGGTCCGCCTTCAGCGTCTGGCCGGGGACCAGTTCCCAGCTCGTCACGCCGAGCGTGGTCGGATGGTCGCGCATGGACTGCTCGCGTTGGCCGAACCACTCCGTGGCGGTCAGCGCCCCCAGCTTGTCCACCAGCGCCTTGTCGCGAACGGACACGAGGTCGATGGCGACCGGCGTGGTGTCGTTGGCAGCGGGGGCGACCGTGAAGGACACGCTGTCCAGCGCGGCGCGCGGCTTGTCCGCGCATCCGGCGGCGAACAGCGCCAGCGCCAGCGCGCCGGCCGTTGCCAATCGCGGCCCCACTCGTTTTCCGTTCACCGGACTCATGGCGTTCAGCGCTCTCCCGCTTCGGCAAGGGTGACGACGGTTCCGGACACCCCGTTCGCCCGCGTCAGCGCGTCCAGCGCGCGGGCGGCCTCGTCAGCGGCGGCGTAACGTCCGGTGCGCACGGCGTAGGGGGCGTTGCCGCCCGGCAGCGGCGCGAAATCGACCGTGCCGCGCACGCCGCGCTGGGCGGCGGCGGCGGCGAAGGACTCCGCGTTGGCCGGGGTCGCGAAGCGCCCGAGTTCGATGGCGTAGTGGCGGACCGGCGCCGGGCCATCTTCCTTCAGGGCGTCCAGCCGGTCGTTCAGCGTATCCTCGACAACACCTTCCACGCTGTTGCCGGCGAATTCGGTGACGCGGTAAGCGGATTTCTCGATGACGTGGGCGGCGGTGCCGGCCATCCAGCCGGGCAGGAAGCGGCGGGCCGCATCCGCGGCGCCGCGGGTCATCGGCTCGGTCGCCGAAATCGCCCGCCCGCGCGCCTCGTCGCTGAAGATGTCCGCCGTCTCGATCACGCCCTGGCGGGCCTCGAAGCTGTCGGCGATGTTGCTCCGTGCCATCGCACCCAGTCCGCCGCCAGCGGTAGACGCCGCGGCGGGCACAGTGGCGGGAGCGGAGGCCGACGCCACCGGCGTGTTGTCGCCGCCGGTCAGGATCAGCGCCGCCAACACCGCGCCCAGCAGCAGGGCCACGACGGTCAGCACGGCGACGCCGGCGGCCAAAGCCGCCACCTGCCATCGTCCGAGCGTGATCGTGGTCATCGCGGAAAATCCTGAGGAAGAAACCGTCGGGCGGACCGCTCGCCGTGCAGGGTGACGGCCCAGCCTGATAGAAGCATCCCGGCGGCCCAAATCCGCGCGCTGTCTGGTTCGTTCTGGCGTAGTCCCGCGGAGGTTTCGCGGCGATGGACCGGAGGCCCGTCCCGTCCTGCGGAGAAGCCCGCAAATCCGGTGGGTTATCCCGTTGGTCCGAACTGGATCATTCGCCGCCGCCGGCCTTCGCGGGTTGGGCGGCGGGAAGCGGCTCCTCGACCACCACGCCGCCGATCCCGGCGGTCCGCTCGAAGGATGGGCGGCGCGCCTCGGCCTGCCAGCGGTCGGCGAAGGCGCCCGCGCGCACGCGGTGCCACTGCCCGCCGGCGGCGTCCATGGTTTCGACGATTTCCACCGGAAGGCCCCGCTCGACCAGCGCCGCCGCGAAGTCCTGGGCGTTCCCGGCGGAGCGGAAGACGCCGAGTTCGATGGAGAAGCGCGCCGTCGCCGCCTTCACGGCGGCAACGGGGCGGACCGGGACCGCGGCCGGCGCAGCCTTCTCCGGCTCCGTCTTCGCCGCGTCCGGCGGTGCTGCGGTCGGCGGTGCTGCGGTCGGCGAAGCGGGCGCGGCGTTCGCCTCTGCGGGCGCCGTCTCCTCCGCCGTACCCGGCAAGGATCCTCCGGCCAGGAAATAGCCGCCCGCGAAGGCCACCAGAAGGAGGAGCAGCGCCAGCACGCCGATCAGGAGTTTCTTCATGGCTCCGCGCTCACGATTCCGGGCCGCCGCACAGCCGGCGCATCTCCGCCGTCTCGCGCTGGTAGCCGAGCCGCACCCGCCGGTCGAGCACGAGGCAGAGGTAGGTGTCCTGCGCCGTCGGGTCGCTGGCGTGGTAGCGGCGCACCGCCTCCGTCCAGGAGCCGTGGCGGTCGTACAGCTCCCGCAGGAAGCGGGCGGCGTAGGCGACGTTGACCGCGGGGTCCAGCATGTCCTCGCCCCCCGCGAAGGACCCGGCGTGCCAGCGCGTGTGGATCTGCATGCAGCCGACTGCCACGTCGCCGCGCAGGCCGCCCTCGCCGTCCTGCATCAGCCGCAGCGCCTCACGCCGCGTCGCCGGATAGTGCGGGCGGCCGGAGACGTTCAGCGCCCAGGGCCAGGGCATCCCGGCCCGCCCGGATTCCACGACGCTCATGGCGTGCAGGATGCCCGGCGGGATGCCGTAAAGCGCCTCCCCGTTGCGCAGGTAGCGGCTGCATTGGAACAGCGCCGGTCCCCCGTCGGACGCCGGGGCCAGCTCCGCCGCCGCCGGCCCGGCGAGCAAGGCGCCCATCAGAGCGAGCGCGCCGGCCAGGACGTTGCGCGTCCTCATGCCCGCACCCGCAGGGCGACGCACAGCCGGTCCACCGCCATCGCGGCGCCGCCGCCATGCTCGGCCAGCCCGGCGGACACCGCCGCGGTGACGCTGGCGGCGGACAGGTCGTCGAGGTTGCCGAGGATGCCGGTCAGCCGCGTCCGCCCGAAGGCGACGCCGAAGCGGTTCTCGCCGTCCAGCAGCCCGCCGTTGCACAGCACCAGCGTCGAGGGCACCGGCAGGTCGAGCGCGGTTTCCACCGCCGTCATCGCGGGATCGAGGCCGAGCGGTGGGTTGGCCGCCACCGGCAGGTCCACCACATCGCCGAAGCGCCGCAGCAGGAAGGGCTCCGGCACGCCCGCGGCGGCGAAGACCAGCCGGCGCGAGCGCGGCGACACGATGCCCATGGCGAGGCCGATCGACAGGCCCGCGGCGTTGTCCGCCGCCAGCAGCCGGTTGGCGCCGGTCAGGCAGGCTGCCGGCCCGAGCCCGGCCGCCGCCAGCGTCCGCAGCGCGGCGCGCGCCGTCACCGTCATGAAGCCCGCCGCCAGACCGCCGCCCGACACCTGCCCGATCAGGACCGCCAGCGACCCGTCCGCCGTCAGGAAGAAATCGTAGAAGCTGCCGTCGAATTCCGCCGCCGGACGCATCAGGCCCGACGCTTCCAGGTCGGGCGCCGTGGTCAGGTCGGGCGGCAGGATGGCCGCCTGCATGCGCCGGGCGATCTCGAACTGCTTCTGCAGCTCCACAAGCTCGGTCCGGGTGTCCAACGCCGACTGAAGCTGGCGGACCATGCCGTCGAGCGCGGTGTGCTGGTCGCGCACGCGTTCCGCCATCACCTCGAAGGCGACGGCGAGCGCGCCGGGGTCGTCGGTGCGCGCGCAGGGCGTCCGGCCCTCCGACGCCGCCTCGATGCGGGCGAGGTCGGCGAGGAGTTCCCGCCGCCCCTGCTCCGGCAGGGTTTCGGACAGGCGCAGCATCTGGCGGCGGATGAAGGACTGCTGACGCAGCCAGTGACGGGCGCGCCGCTCCTCGGCGTCGCGCAACGCGCGGCTGCGGCTGCGGAAGACCTCGACGGTGCGGGCGAGTTGCCCGGCTTCGTCCGTGCGCTCCGCCCCCAGCACGGCGACGCCGGTGTCGCCCGCCGCCAGAGCCGACAAAGCGGACATTGAGGCGTAGACCGGCGTGAAGACGCGCCGGAAGTACCAGTCCAGCCCCAGCGTCCCCGCCACCAGCACTATCAGCACGACGAGAAGGGCGGAGCTGTCGAGCAGGCTGTCGGCCATGGTGGCCAGCGTGGTCTCGCGCACGGTGACGAGGTACAGCGTGCCGTCCCCCTCCGTGCCGGCCACCTTGGGCAGGCGCAGCTTGCGCACGCCGTAGCCGCGGGCGCCGATGGTCGCCTGCACCTCCTCGCCGCGCTCCGCGGCGGGACGCACGTCAGCCCAGGCCAGCGGCCCGGCATGGCCGTACAATGTGCCGTCGCTGCCGACCAGGAAGGCGGAGCCGCCGAGGACGCCGGCCAGCGCCTCCAGGCTGCCGGTCAGCGGGCGGATGGCGATCAGAGCCCGGTCGGCCGGCCGCTGCGCGCCGAGGGGGCGGGCGAGCAGAAGCTGCGCGGCGCCGCCGGTCAGCACCAAGCCGTCCTGAGTGTCGTTGCGGGCCAGCACCTGCCCGATGCGCCGCTCGTCGAGAAGGCGGATCGGCTGGTCGGCCGGGACGGAGAGCAGGGTCTGCCCCGCGCCGTTGACCACCGTTGCCGCGGTGTAGCCCAGCGCGCCGAGCCGCTCTGCCGCCGCCGCGGCGTTGCCGCGCTCCAGGGCATCGGTGAGGCGGGGATCGCCCACTGCCACCCGAGCGGCGGCGGCAGACTGGTCGAGCAGCCCTTCCCACAGCCGCAGGGTCATCCGCCCCTCGTCCTCGGCGTGGCGGGTGGCCCCACTCTCGATGCGCAGCAGGGCGAAGACCGCGGTGGTGACGAGCACGGCGAGGACCACCGCGGCGGCGGCCACCGTCATGCGCTGGCGAAGACCGGTCATCGCGCGGCCTCCCCTTCGACCGGAACGCGCCGGCGTGGCGTGGCGTGGCGCCACAGCGCCAGCACCAGCGGCGGCAGCGCGGCGATCCCCGCGAGCAGGGCGAGGGAGGGCAGCGTTCCGGTGGCCACCACCGTGTTGCTCCCGCCGGACAGCCACAGCACGCCGAGCGTTCCGGCCAGAGTCAACGCGGCGCGGACCGCGGTCAGCCCCCCCCAGTTCCCCGACGCCGCGAATCCCGCATGCCCGGCGCCGAGAGCCGCGGCGGCGCCCAGCGCGACGGCGGTTCCCGGCTCCACCGGGCCGAGCGCCAGAAGGAGCCCGGCCACCGCCGTTCCACCCAAACTCAGCAATGCCGCTCCGCCCCGTGGAACCAGGGCCGCGACCAGCGCGGCGGCCAGCCAGGCCGGGGTTGCGTGCAGCCAGAAGAGTTCCGCGACCCGTCGGGCGTCCATCGCTCCTCCGCCGTCGGCCCGGCTCAGCGCCGCCAGGCCAAGCGCGGTGACCAGCCACAGCCCCCAGCCCTTCGGACGCAGCGCACCGTCCGCCCACCAGCGGTCCACCGCCAGAAGAGCACGGAGGGTCACACGCGGATGGGTCAGGCCGGCCCGCCGCTCCAGCCGGACGGCGGCCAGCAGACCGGCCATCCCGGACAGCACGGCGCCGGCCATGAGGACACCCGGCACACCGCCACCGAGGCACAGAACCGATAGCCCGGTTCCAGCGACCAGACCGCCTGCGGCGGACACAGGCGGTCCGGCGCGCAGGCTCTCCGTAGCGGGACGCACCGCCTGGAAGGGAAACGCCGCAGCCAGCCCGCCCAGCAGCGCGCCGGTCAGCCACACCGTCGCCCCGTCGCCCAGCCCATTCAGCAGCGCCCAGCCGCCCAGCGCCAGCGCCCCCCCGATGGGCGCGCGGCGGCCGAGCGCCAGTGCGAGCGGAACCGCCGCGGCCATGCCCAGAACCACCCCGCCGAGCGCCACGCCCGGCGGCAGGTGCCGCGCCGCCATGGCCGTGGCCACGGCCACCCCCACACCGGCGCAGAAGGCGGTGGCGTAGGGCAACGACCCGGCGTCCGGCGGCGCCAGCGCGGTCAGCCGGTCGGGCGAGAAGCGGCCCAGCCGCTCGATCCGCTCGATCAGCGGCGCCACCTCCGCCGCAGCATCCTTGTTGAAGCTGAGATCGCGCACCTCGGCCAGATAGCTGCGCAGACGGGCGAAGCGGTCGTTCACGCCGGTCACCACCCGGTTCATCTCGGCCAGCAGGGTGCCGATCAGGCTCTGCTCCACCGGCGGGGCAATGAGGTCATAGGCTGAGCGCGCGAGGTTGGCCTCCAGCGAGGCCGCCAGCCGCAGCGGCGCCGTCACCTGGGCGTTCAGCATGGTGCGCAGCGCCAGCCCGCCGAGCGCCAGCGCGATGCTCAGCGCCACCGCGAAGTCGATCAGGATGCGCAGCGCGTTGGCCGGCTGCGCCACGGCGCTGCGGCCCAGCAGAACCTCCCCCGCGGTGGCGGCGCCCTGCCGGATGGGAAAGCGTTGCAGGACCAGACCCAGCGCGGACCAATCGGTCTCCGCCGGCACCAGCCGGACCGACAGGTCGGGGCGCGCCGCGTCGGACTTCTGGAACAGCGGACGTCCGGCACCGTCCACCACCAGGATCAGCTTGATCTCCGGAAACACTGCGCCGGCCTCGCCGAGATAATCGTCCATCCCGGCCATGCGGTCGAGCGGCAGGCCGAGCGCCAGCGCCTTCTCCAGGTCATGGGCGATGCCCGTCCCGACGATCTCGGCGCGGGAGGCGGTTCCCCGGTCGGCCAGCCCCGCCGCGGCGATCAGCGCCGCTGCCAGCGTGGCGAGCCAGGGCACGACGACCACCACCGCCATCAGCGGGATGAACCGCCGCAACATCCCTCGATTGAGGAACGGTGTCGCCGGGCGGGTCATCGCAGCACCTCCCCGTCGATGCGGGCGGCCTCGGCCTCCGCCGCGCGCAGCCCGGCCAGGACGGCGGACAGCGCCGGATCGCCAACCGCCACGGCGGCGGACGCATCGGCCTGAAGCTGCCGCGCCTCGGCGGCATAAAAGGCCGTCCGCGCCAGAACGGACTGGCAGACGCCGGACAGCAGCAGCCGGGTGCCCAGAACAGCGAGAATCCCGATGGCCGCCAGGAAGACGGCGGTGACCGTCGCCGTCTCGCGCAGCGCGGCCAGAACCTCCACCCGCGCGTCCTGCTGCGGGGCGAGGCCCAGCACGGCGCCGGCGGGCTTGCCCAGGGCATCAGCTACCGGCACGCCCACCAGCACGCCATCGCGATCCGCGAGATCCCACGGCTCCGCTGGCACCCCCGCGGCGCCGCCCATCCAGGAGGCCGGCACCGGCGTCCCCGCCGCCTGGGCGGTGGCGAACAGCACGGTCCCGCGCGGGTCCACCACATAGAGCCGCACGCCCCCGCCGCCGGTGGAGGCCACCTCGATCAGCCTTTGCAGGTCGTTCTGGTCGGCGAGCGGAAAGCCGATGGCGGCGCGCTCCGCCGCGCTGGCCGCCACGCGGCTGGCCAGCGCCGAGGCGCGCGCGGCGATTTCCGCCGTGTGCGCCTCCGCCACCGCGTTGTGAAAGGCAAACAGCGTGAACGCCTGCCCGCCCACGGCGCACAGCCACAAAACAAGCGCCAGACGCCCGAAACCGTAGAGCATGGCCAGCCTCCCAAGGGTCCGGCTATAGCGGCTTTCCACGGGGGCATCCCGTTCAGATTGGCCCAACTTGGTCTGATCTGCTTTTGCCGCTCCCCGGCCCCTGCGATACTCCCCCGGCGAACCAGACCGGCCAACCAGAAAGGACGCGCTCCATCATGAAACGGCCATCATGAACCGGGATGCCCGCCTGCACGCGATCCTCGCCCGGCTGCGCAGCGACTCCCCCGGCGAGCGGCTGGCCGCCCTCTCCGCGCTGGAGCGGCTGATGCCCGCTGGGACCTCCCTCTACGAGGTCATCCAGGTCGGGCTGTTCTACACCGACCGCGGCACCGTCGCCCCCTCGCTGGTCGAGGAGGTGGACCGCCTGCGCGGCGAGGCGCAGGAGGCCACGCGGCGGGAGGAGCGGCAGCGCCGCCGCGTCCGGGCCCTGGAAACCGGCATCCGCGCCGTGATGGAGGAATTCCGCGGCGGCAAAGGCGACTGACCGCCTTCGCTCCGCAACGGACGCAGTTCCGGCGGCGTGACTCCGGGAGTGGACCAACAAGGCGTTCCGCGACGGCCCGCCATCGCACACCTTGCGGGGCACTACCGCCGTGCGTACCCGGAGGCCCTTTGCCCACCATCACAGCACCCTGTCAGCATGCCCTTTACGCCGCCGTGGACTCCGCGGCGGCGGCGCGCGGCATGACGGTGCCCGCCCTGATCCGCTCCTGCCTGACGCTGGTCGGGCCGGAGGCGCTGACCCATCTGCCCGATCCCGGCAGCCCCGAGCCGGTGGACGTCTCCCACCGCACCGTGACGCTGAAGAGCGGCGGCACCCGCCGCGTGCGGGTGGTGCCGAAGCTGCGCGTGCGCCACCCCACCCCACTGGACGCGGCGACCGTGCGCAAAGCCGCCTGGGTCGCCGCCACCATCGGCAACGACGACGGCGCGCATCTCATCACCGCGGGCGAGCTGAACGCCGTGGAGAGCGAGATGAGCCGCTGCCGCCTGCGGCTGGAGCAGCTGACGGCGGCGCTGGAAACGCTGGCCTTCCGCCCGCTGCGTCAGCCGATCCGCAAGCCCTGGCAGGCCACCTATGTGCTCGGCTTCACTCACGAATGGGGGCTGGACCCGCAGGTGGTGAACAGCCGCTTCCGCACGCTGGCCCCGATCTTCCATCCCGACACCGGCCTGCTCTCCAGCGCCGAGCGGATGAGTCAACTATTGGAGGCCCGCAACTTCCTCTTGCAGCACCTTCGAAGCTGAGCGGGCGATGCTTCGTACGCCGGACATTCCCTCCGAAACGGAGGTGTTCCGGGGCGATGTCGTCCAATTGGGGTCCATCTCGGCTGGCCTCCGCAGGGGTGCCTTTCGAATGATGGCGAAGCTCGACAGCCGGCGCGCGACGCGCACAACCCTATGAGGTCGTCAGATATGAGCGAGAGCAGTCAGAAGAAGTTGGAGCGCGTCCGCCCGCCGCGGGTGAAGCTCACCTACGAGGTCCACACCGGTGGCGCCCAGGAGATGAAGGAGCTGCCCTTCCTGGTCGGCATCCTGGCCGATCTCAGCGGCAAGCCGGAGAAGCCCCTTCCCAAGCTGAAGGAGCGCAAGTTCGTCGAGATCGACCGCGACAACTTCAACGACGTGATGGCCTCCGTCGGACCGCGCCTCGCCTTCCAAGTGGACAACAAACTGCAGGAGGACGGCGGCAAGCTGAACATCCTGCTGAACATGCGCCACATGGACGATTTCCAGCCGGTCGAGGTGCTGAAGCAGGTGCCGACGCTGAGCCGCCTGTTCGAAGCCCGCCAGAAGCTGTCGGACCTGCTGGCCAAGCTGGACGGCAACGACGAGTTGAACGGCCTGCTGAACGACGTCATCACCAGCACCGAACAGCAGGACGAGCTGAAGAAGCTCCTCGGCCCGGTGGCCGGCACCCCGGCCGGCGAGCCCGCGGGCGAGCCCGCCTGATTCCCCGTCCCGTCAAGCCCAATCAGAACCCCCTTCACGGAGCGAACAGGTGAGCACGGAAACGTCCGTTGAGAGCGCCGCCAATCTGTCCCTGCTCGACCGCATGATGGTCGAAGGCAAGATGGCGCGCGAGGAGGGCCAACGGCCCTACGCCCGCGACCTTCTGACCGAATTCGTCGACCAGGTCCTCGCCGAGACCGGCGACGCCTCCGCCATCGACGTGGTCGAGGCGATCAACCAGCGCATCGCGCAGATCGACGAGCTGATCAGCGACCAGCTGAACGAGGTCATGCACCACCCCGACTTCCAGAAGCTGGAAGGCACGTGGCGCGGCCTCAACTACCTCGTCATGAACACCGAGACCTCGACGACGCTGAAGCTGCGCGTCCTCAACGTCTCGCGCAAGGACCTCCAGAAGGACCTGGACAGCGCGGTCGAGTTCGACCAGAGCGCCATGTTCAAGATGGTCTACGAGGCCGAGTACGGCACGCTGGGCGGCACGCCCTACAGCATGCTGGTCGGCGACTACGAGTTCGGTCGCCATCCGCAGGACATCTCCCTGCTGGAGAAGATGTCGAACCTCGCCGCCGCCGCCCACGCGCCGTTCATCAGCGCCGTATCGCCGGCGATGTTCGACATGGAGAACTTCGGCGAGCTGGGCGCCCCGCGCGACCTGTCGAAGATCTTCGAGACGGCCGAGATGGTGAAGTGGCGGTCCTTCCGTTCGTCGGAGGACTCCCGCTACGTCTCGCTGACCATGCCGCACGTCCTGATGCGCCTGCCCTACGGCCCGAACACCGTTCCGGTCGAAGGCATGAATTTCGTCGAGGACACCGACGGCCGCGATCATTCCAAGTACCTGTGGGGCAACGCCTCCTGGGCGCTGGCCGCGCGCATCACCGACAGCTTCGCCAAGCACGGCTGGACCGCGGCCATCCGCGGCGTCGAAGGCGGCGGCAAGGTCGAGGGTCTGCCCAGCCACACCTTCAAGACCGACGAGGGCGACGTCGCCCTGAAGTGCCCGACGGAGATCGCCATCACCGATCGCCGCGAGAAGGAGCTGAACGACCTCGGCTTCATCTCGCTGGTCCACTGCAAGAACACGGATTACGCAGCGTTCTTCAGCGGCCAGACCACGAACAAGCCGAAGGTCTACAACACCGACGAGGCCAACGCGAACGCCCGCATCTCCGCGATGCTGCCGTACATGCTCGTGTCGTCGCGCTTCGCCCATTACCTGAAGGTGATGCTGCGCGACAAGATCGGCGCCTTCCTGACGCGCAACAACATCACGGACCACCTGAACACCTGGATCGCCAACTACGTCCTGCTGGACGACGAGGCGTCGCAGGGCACGAAGGCCCGTTTCCCGCTGCGCGAGGCCCGCATCGACGTCTACGACGTGCCGGGCCGTCCGGGCGTCTACCGCGCCAACATCTTCCTGCGTCCGCATTTCCAGCTCGAAGAGCTGTCGGCCTCCATCCGCATGGTCGCCGAACTGCCGGCGCCGGAAGCCTGATCCCCTCCCCCCGAACGCATCGTCCGGAGTAAATCCGCATGTCTATGATCATTCTCGATATCCCCAACGTCCAGGGGGAGTCCGCGGTGGAGATCGCCGGGGGCGTGGTGTTCAAGGACATGATCCTGTGCGAATCCCTGTCGCAGGACATGACCGTCGAAATGGAAGTGTCGACCAACGCCCGCCGTACGGTCCACACCCCGAAGGTCGAGAACATCACGCTTGAGCGCAAGTGGGACCGGGCCTCGCCCAAGCTGATCTCGCTGCTGCTGCGCTCGGCCAACTCCGACACGGCGAAGAAGCAGTGGACCATCCACTGCCTGAAGCCGATCGGCGACAGCCACCAGTGGGGCGAGTTCCTGACGATCGAGCTGACCAACCCGCTGATCGCCAAGCACAGCCTGAGCGTCAACGAGGGCGACACGACCGAGACCATCGAGATCAACGCCACCGAGATCTACTGGACCTACAAGCGCTACACCGAGGAGCAGAAGCACGAAGGCGGTGGCGGCGTGAAGTTCAACCTGCTGAAGGGCACCGTCTCCGACAGCTGAGGTGGTAAATAACCCTCTCCCCTCTGGGGAGAGGGAAGGGTGAGGGGGTTGTGCATGTCGGCACGTCCGGCACACGCGCAACCCCCTCATCCTGACCTTCTCCCCGGAGGGGAGAAGGAACTGAAGCTCCAACGGACACGGCGATGACCCAGCCCAAGACGATGACCGGTGGACGGTCGCTGCTGTTCGAACGGCTGATCGACTTCGAACCGGACCACCCGACGGGCGACGAGCCCTCGGCCACGGTGCTGTCCATGCCCGACCTCAAGGCGTCGATCCGGCGCGAGGTGGCCCGCATCCTCGACAGCCGCAGCACCGGCACGCGCCGCCCCGACCTCGGCGGAACGGCGCTGGACTATGGGATTTCCGACATCACGCATCTGGACGCCGCCTCCGACGCCGACCGCCGTCAGGTGGAGCGGATGGTGCGCCAAGCCATCATCGATTTCGAGCCGCGGCTGAAGCGCCCGCGGGTGACCGTCAGCGCCGGAAGCGGGCGCGGCACCATGGTCACCAGCATCTCCGGCGAAGTCGTGGCGGGTACCGTCACCGAACGGCTGGAATTCGACGTGGGCCTGCGCGGCCCGGCCGCCACCGAGCCAAGCCAGTCCGGCTGAAAGGACGCACCAGGATGCGGCGCGAGGACCTCCTCGACCATTACGAACGCGAGCTTCTCTACGTCCGTCGGGCGGGCGAAGCCTTCGCGCGCAGCTATCCCAAGATCGCTCGCCGCTTGGCGCTGGGGCCGGATCAGGCCGCCGACCCGAACGTCGAGCGGTTGATCGAGTCCTTCGCCTTCCTGTCGGGACGCCTGCAACTCAATCTGGAACGCGAATTCCCGCGCTTCTCCGAGGCGCTGCTCGGCATCCTTCACCCGCAGATGATCGCGCCGATCCCGGCCATGGGCATCGCGCGGATGGAGCCGACGCCCGGCGAGGGGCGCTTGACCGGCGGCTTCCGCGTGCCGCGCGGGACGCCACTGCACGCCGTGGCCGAGGACAACATCCGCTGCCGCTTCCGCACCGCCTACGACGTGACGCTGTGGCCGGTCGCGGTGACCGACGCGGCGGTGGAACCGGCCGACCGGTACGACTTCCTCGACGGCGCCGCCACCGCGTCGGTGCTGCGGCTAAGGTTGGAGACGCGCAACCAGTCCTTCGAAAATCTGCCGATCGACAAGCTGCGTCTGTTCATCGACGGCGAGACCATCCTCACCTCCGCCCTGCACGAGCTGTTCCTGTGCGGCGTGATCGAGATCGCCTACGTCCAGCCCGGCAAGCCGCCGGTGCGGCTGCGCGGCGAGAACCTGATCGCCCCCGTCGGCTTCGGTCCGGACGAGACGGTGCTGCCGCACCCCAAGCACGCCCAGCCGGCCTACGGCCTGCTGCAGGAATACTTCGAGTTCCCGCAGAAGTTCGACTTCTACGACCTGCCGCTTCCCCGGGGCCGGCTGTCGGGGGAGGTCGTGGACATCCTGATCGCGGTGTCGCGCCCCCTTCCCAACCGGCTGACCCTGCGCAAGGACAGCTTCGTCCTCGGCTGCACGCCGATCGTCAACCTGTTCAACCGCACGGCGGAGCCGATCCGGCTGAACCACCGGCGCACCGCCTACCGCGTCGTCCCCGACGCCCTGCGCGAGCGCACCACCGAGGTCCATTCGATCCTGGAGGTCAGCGGCCTGCGCGACGGCGACGGCATGCACCACCGCTACGTCCCCCTCTTCTCGCACCAGCACGCCGAGGCCGAGACGGAGCCGCGCGGCTTCTGGCTGGCCGCCCGCGAGCCGACCCAGCGCGAGGACGTGCCGGGCACCGACCTGCATCTCAGCCTGCACCACCTCGACCTGACGCCGACCGACCCGGCGGACGAGACGCTTCTGGTGCGCACGCTCTGCACCAACCGGGCGCTGGCCGAGCAGGTCCCGGCGGGGGCCGCGCTGATGATCGAAGAATCCGCCCCCATCGCCACCATCCGCTGCCTGCACAAGCCGACCCCCGGCCGCCCCGCCCCGGCGGGCGGCTCCTCGGCCTGGAAGCTGATCTCGCACCTGTCGGTCAACCATCTCAGCCTGACCGGCGACGCCGAGGGGCTGCGCGCTCTGCAATCCATTCTGCTGCTGCACGCGCCCGACGACCCGTCCGCCCAGCACCAGATCCGCGGTGTGCAGGGCCTGTCCTCCCGCCCGGTGCTCCACCGCATGGGGCAGGACGCCTGGCGCGGCTTCGTGCGCGGGCTGGAGGTGACGGTGGCCCTGGACGAGCGGAACTTCGTCGGGGCCAGCCCGCTGGTTTTCGGCGGCGTGCTCAGCCGCTTCCTCGGGCTCTACATCAACGTCAACGCCTTCGCCCAGCTTCGGCTGCGTTCGGTGCAACGGGAAGGGGTGTGGAAGGCATGGTCGCGCCTTGCCGGCAGCCAGCCGGTCCTGTGACGGACCGCCCTTTCCACCCCTCGGGCCAACCTCCCGCCCTGATCGACCGGCTGGAGGCCGAGCCCTGGGGCTTCGACCTGCTGCAGGCCATCGCCCTGCTGGAGCGCGCCGCTCCCGGCTACGCGCCGCTCGGCACCGGCATCGACCCGGAGCAGGAGGCCGTCCGCATCGAGCACGATCCCAGCTTCGTCTTCCCCGCCAGCGACGTCGTCGAGGCGCGGCGGACCGAGGACGGGCGCGGCGTGGTGCGCTCCCCCGTGCTGGGAGTCGCGGGCATCAACGGCCCCCTGCCCTACGTCGCCACCGAACTGCTCGTCGAGCGGGCGGCCCGGCGCGACACGGCGGGCTCGGCCTTCTACGACATCTTCAACCACCGCCTGATGTCGATCTTCTACCGCACCCGCCAGGGCAGCCTGCCCCTGCTGGAGCGCGACCCGGAACGCACCCTGATGGCCCGCGTGCTGCGCGCGCTGGCCGGCATCGGCACGCCCGGCCTGGAGCAGCGCCTGCCCGACACGCCCGACCGCATGCTGCTGGCCTTCTCCGGCATCCTCGCCAACCGGCGCCGCTCGTCGGCTGGATTGGAGGCGATCCTCGGCGCCGTCTTCCGGGTCAAGGTGCGGGTCGAGAGCTTCGTCGGGCGCTGGCTGCCGCTGGACGACGAGAGCCGGACCCGCATCGGAGGCGGTTTCGGCGCGCGGAACAACAGCCTGGGCCGCACGGTCGTGCTTGGCCGCCGCGTCTGGGACCAGCAGAGCTGCTATGCCATCGAACTGACGCTCGACAGCCTGGAGCGCTTCCGCGAGTTCCTGCCCGACGGGCGGCACCACCAGACGCTCTGCGCGCTCGCCCGCTTCCACACCGGGGACGGCATGGACTTCCGCATCGTGCTGGTGCTGGAGGCCACTAAGGTGCCGCCGACGCGCCTGTCCACCAAGCCGGAGGGGGGCAGCCGCCTCGGCTGGACCTCCTGGCTGCGGGCGCCGGGCCGCCCGAACCTGAAGGACGGGCGCCTGACCCTCGACCCCGCCCCCTATAACCCTCTCTCCCCTGGGGAGAGGGTGGCCCGGAGGGCCGGTGAGGGGGTTGCGCTTGTGCCGGACGTACCGCCACGCGCCCCCCTCACCCTAACCCTCTCCCCAGAGGGGAGAGGGGACTTCGAAAGCACCTGACCCCCGCCCCGCCCGCAACGTCATCCCAGGGAGCCGCCCCGTGACCGCCGACATCAAGTCCCTCATCGGAAAGCTCGACCGCGACGGGCGCAAGGTTCTCGAACGCTCCGCCGCGCTGTGCGTCTCGCAGACCCACTACGACGTCGAGGCGGAGCATGTGCTGCTGGCCCTGCTGCGTCTGAAGGACGCCACCGTCGCCGGCATCCTGCGCCATTACGGCGTCGAGGCGGGCCGGCTGGAAACGGAACTGGACGCGGCGCTGGACCGCATCCGCCGCGGCAACAGCCGCACCCCGGCCTTCTCCCCCCGCGTGCCGGAGATGCTGGAGACGGCGCTGCTGATCTCCGTCACCCATCTGGACAGCCCGCAGATCCTTCTCCCGGCCATCCTCTGGGCCGCGGTCGCCTGCGATTCCGTGCGGGCGGTGATCACGGAGTCCGCCCCCTCGCTGCTCGCCCTGCCGCGCGAGCGCACCGCGTCGGACCTGCCGGAGCTGGTCCGCGCCCTGAAGGCGGGCGGACCGTCCACCGCGGCACCCGAATCCTCTCCCGCCGCCGCTCCGGTCTCCGCCGCCTCGGACGGACGGGCCATGCTCGACCAGTACAGCCAGGACCTGACCGCCCAGGCCAAGGCCGGGAAGATCGACCCGGTGATCGGGCGCGACCGCGAGATCCGGCAGGTCATCGACGTCATGATGCGCCGCCGCCAGAACAACCCGATCCTGGTCGGCGACCCCGGCGTCGGCAAGACCGCCATTGTCGAG
Source organism: Azospirillum sp. Marseille-Q6669 (assembly GCF_965111635.1). Lineage (NCBI taxonomy): Bacteria > Pseudomonadati > Pseudomonadota > Alphaproteobacteria > Rhodospirillales > Azospirillaceae > Azospirillum > Azospirillum sp. Marseille-Q6669. The sequence continues at coordinate 1,124,386 of NZ_CBCOOP010000001.1, forward strand.
GGGCTGGCCCTGCGCATCGCCGAGGGCGACGTGCCGCCGCCGCTGCGCGGCATGGTCATCCGCACGCTCGACCTCGGGCTGCTCCAGGCCGGGGCCGGGGTGAAGGGCGAGTTCGAGAACCGGCTGAAGTCGATCATCAAGGAGGTCTCGGCCTCCCCCGTGCCGATGGTCGTCTTCATCGACGAGGCGCACGCGCTGATCGGCGCCGGCGGGGCCGCCGGCCAGGGCGACGCCGCCAACCTGCTGAAGCCCGCCCTGGCGCGCGGCGAGTTCCGCACCATCGCCGCCACCACCTGGGCCGAGTACAAGAAGTATTTCGAGAAGGACCCGGCGCTGGCCCGCCGCTTCCAGCCCGTCTCGGTGCCGGAGCCGGACGAGACGGCGGCGGCGGCGATGCTGCGCGGCCTCGTCCGCCGCTTCGAGGAGCATCACGGGGTCAGCGTGCTGGACGACGGCATCGCCGCCGCCGTGGCCCTGTCCGCCCGCTACATCCCCGCCCGCCAGCTTCCCGACAAGGCGATCAGCGTGCTCGACACCGCCTGCGCCCGCGTCGCCATCGCCCGCAGCTCCAAGCCCGAGGCCATCGAGGCGATGGAGCGCGAGGACGCCATCCTGGCCCGCGAGGCGGAACGGCTGGAGGCCGAACCCGGCACCGCCCACCACGCCCGCCTGTCGCAGATTTCGCAACGCCGCGGCGCGCTGGCCCTGGAGAAGGCCGCGCTGGACGAGCGCTGGACTCGCGAGCGCGATCTGGTCGATGCGGTGGAGGCCGCCTTGAAGGCCGGCCACGCGGTGGAGGCCGCCGCCGCCACGGAAAAGTTGAAAGCGATCCAGGGCGACAGCCCGCTCGTCCCGCACCGGGTGGACGGCGCGGTGGTCGCCGCCGTGGTGTCGAACTGGACCGGCATTCCGGTCGGCTCGATGTCCAAGGACGACCTGGAGGTGGTCGCCACGCTGGAGGACCGCATGGCCGCCCGCGTCATCGGCCAGCCGCAGGCGCTCCAGGCCATCGCGCGGGCCGTGCGCGGCTACCGCGCCGGTCTGGGCGAGCCGCAGCGCCCCATCGGCGTCTTCCTGCTGAGCGGCCCCAGCGGCGTCGGCAAGACCGAAACCGCCCTCGCCCTCGCCGAGTTGCTGAACGGCGGCGAGGACAGCCTCATCACCATCAACATGTCGGAGTATCAGGAGGCCCACGCGGTGGCGACGCTGCGCGGCGCCCCGCCGGGCTATGTCGGCTACGGCAGCGGCGGCGTGCTGACCGAGGCGGTGCGCCGCCGCCCCCACGCGGTGGTGCTGATGGACGAGGTGGAGAAGGCCCACCCCGACGTGCTGGACATGTTCTATCAGGTCTTCGACAAGGGCGTGCTGGAGGACGGCGAGGGCGTGGAGGTGGACTTCCGCAACACGCTGATCCTGCTGACCAGCAACCTAGGCGACACGGAGCTGTTCGCGCTCGGCCGCGAGGCGCTCGACGCCGGGCGCATCGGCGAGGCGCGCGAGGAGGGGCTGGCCGCCATTTCCGACGTGCTGCGCCGCCGCTTCCGCCCGGCCTTCCTCGGCCGCCTGTCGGTCGTGCCCTACTACCCGCTGAGCGAAGCGCAGATCCGCCGCATCGTGACGATGAAGCTGGACAAGCTGCAACGCCGCACCGCCGGCAACCGCGGCGCCGAGCTGGCCGTCACCGACGCGGCGGTGGAGGCGCTGGTTCTGCGGGCGCTGAACTCCGACGCCGGGGCGCGCATGATCGACACGTTGCTGTCGGAGTTCGTGGTGCCGGAGGTGGCGATCCGCATCCTCGACCGCGTCGCCGCCGGCCAGCCGGTGGGCCGCATCACCGTGGACCATGGCGCGGACGGGCGCTTCACCGTCGGCGTGGACGGCACGGCGGCCTGACCGGGGAGCGGCGAGGATGGCAAAGCGCTTTTCCCAGGACGGCCAGTATCTGTCCATCACCACCCCGCTGGGGGCGGACGCGCTGGCGTTGCGCACCATCGTGGGGGAGGAGCGGCTGTCGTCGCTGTTCACCTACCGCGTGACCATGATCTCGTCGGACGAGGACATCGCCTTCGACCGCGTCGTCGGCAAGGCGGTGACCGTCGCCATCACGCTCGGCGATCAGGAGACGGTGCGTTACATCAACGCCATCGTCGGACGGATCGAACTGACCCACGTCGACGACCGCGGCCAGGTCGCCCATTACGAGGCGGAGCTTCACCCCTGGCTGTGGATGCTGACCCATTCCGGCGACTGCCGCATCTTCCAGGAGAAGACGGTCCCGGAAATTGTCGAGGAGGTCTGCAAGGGCGCCGGCTACACCGACCTCAAGAAATCACTGACCGGCACCTACGCCAAGCGCGAATATTGCGTCCAGTACCGCGAGACCGACTACAACTTCGTCGCCCGTCTGCTCGAAGAGGAAGGCATCTTCTATTACTTCGCGCATGAGGACGGGAAGCACACGCTGGTGCTGGGCGACGGGGCCAACGCCTTCGCCAAGAGCACGCTGCTCGACGCCTTCGAATACCGCACCACCGAAGGGCACGACGACGAAGACCATGTGCTGAACGGGCTCAGCGTCGAGCGGCGGGTGACGACCAAGAGCTACGGCATCGACGGCTACCATTTCGAGACGCCCTCGACCGACCTCTACGCGACAGCCGAAGGCGCGTCGGGCTTCGGCACGGTCAGCGACTACATGGGCCGCCACACCACCTCGTCGGATGGCGAGGCGATGGCCAAGCTGCGCCAGCAGGCCCTGGCCTTCCCCGGCCGCCGGGTGCGCGGCAGCGGCGAATGCCGGTCGCTGGAGGCCGGGACGCGCATCACCGTGTCCGGCCACAGCAAGAGCGACCTGAACGCCGAGTATGTCCTGTATTCCGTGCGCATCGACGGGGCGAGCGGCCATTTCAACGCCCATTTCACCGCCTTCCCGCCCGACCTGCCCTTCCGTCCGCTCGACACGGCGGTGAAGCCGCGCATCCACTCCACCCAGACCGCCATCGTCGTCGGCAAAAGCGGGGAGGAGATCTGGCTCGACAAGTACGGGCGCATCAAGGTGCAGTTCCACTGGGACCGGCTGGGCAAGAAGGACGAGAAAAGCTCCTGCTGGGTCCGCGTCGCGCAGAACTGGGCGGGCAAGAACTACGGCATCATGTTCTTCCCCCGCGTCGGGCAGGAGGTGGTGGTGACCTTCCTCGACGGCGATCCCGACCGCCCGCTGGTCACCGGCTCCGTCTACAACGCCGAGCAGACCGTGCCCTACACGCTGCCCGACGATTCGACCAAGAGCACCATCAAGACCCAGACCTCGAAGAACGGCACCGGCAAATTCAACGAGATCCGCTTCGAGGACAAGGCCGACGCCGAGGAGATTTTCGTTCACGCCCAGAAGGACATGAACGTCGAGGTGTTGAACGACGTGACCCGCCTCGTCAAACACGACGAGGTGGAGACGGTCGAGAACGACAGCACCATCGACATCCAGCACGACCGCAAGCTGACCGTGAAGAACGATCACAGCATCACCGTGTCGGACGGCAACGAGACGCACGAGGTCGCGAAGGGCACACGCGCCGTGACGGTGAAGGGGAACGAGACCCACACCAACAAGGCCGACTTCATCCACAAGGCCGACGGCGACTACACCCTGACCGTGAAGGGCAACCTGACCATCGACGTGACCGGCGACGTGGTCATCAAGGGCAAGTCGGTGAAGGTGACCGCCACCTCCGGCGAGGTCGCCGTCAAGTCCGGCACGGACATGAAGCTCGACGCCGGTAGCGCCTTCAACGCGAAGTCCGGCATGGCGATGGAGATCAAGTCGGGCATGGGCATGGACGTGAAGGCGAGCATGGGCATGAACCTGAAAGCCGGCATGGCCCTGACCGCCGAGGGACTGTCCGCGACGCTGAAGGCCCAAACCATGGGCGAGGTCAGCGCCGGCGCCATCATGACCGTCAAAGGCACCCTGGTGAAGGTGAATTGAGATGGCCGGTGAGACAGCCGATGAAGCCGTATCCGATCCCCAACCCGTGGAGGAGCGCGACGAGCAGGGCCGCATCGTGCGCAGCGGCGAGATGCGCGACGAGCAGTTTCATGGCCTCTACACCGCCTACGGCGAAGACGGTCACCCGATCCTCCGCGCCCGACTGCGCGCCGGGAAGCTGCACGGTGAGGTGCGCAACTACGCGCCCGGCGGCGCCCTGGTCCAGGTGGCGGAGTATGCGGATGGCGTGCAGCACGGCCAGACCACCTTCTACGCCAACGCCCGCCCGACCTGCCGCATGACCTACCGCGACGGCCTTCTCAACGGTCCGTCGGTCTTCTTCCACGAGAGCGGCACGGTGGCCGCCGTCTTCCAGTATTGCGACGGCAAGCGCGAGGGCGAGGCGCTGTTCCACAGCCCGCAAGGCCGTCCGATGCGGCGCGAGAGCTACGCCAACGACCGCCTGCACGGCCCCGTCCTGGGCTATTACGACGACGGCACGGTGAGCGAGCGCGCGGCCTTCCTGGACGGGCTTCAGGACGGGGTGCTGCGCCGTTTCTTCCCCTCCGGCGCGCTGATGCAGCACGGCGTCTACCGCCGCGGCCTGCTGATCGAACCGCTGCGGACCTATTCGGAGGACGGCAAGGAAATCGCCGTGCTGCAGCCCCCGGCGGGGTGACAGGGCTTGGGCCGGCAGCCATAATCCCCTCTCCCCTCTGGGGAGAGGGTTAGGGTGAGGGGGTTGCGCTTTTGCCGAACGTCCCGCCTCGCACATCCCCCTCACCGGCCCTTCGGGCCACCCTCTCCCCAGAGGGGAGAGGGCTAAACCGCCACAAATAAGAGTCGATCACGGCGTCTGCACCGTGAACTGCCCTGGCAACGTAATCTGGATCACCCCTCCCCAATTGCACATCAACTTGCTGGTGGAGGTCAGGGCTGGCATGTTGCCGACCATCACCGTGGGCGCGCCGGGCACCCAGGGGGCGACGGTGCAGGGAACGCAGGGCTGCGGCTTGATCACACCCGGCGGCGGCACCGGAATCATCGAGGCGACCACCGGGTTGGCCGGGCTGGTGCACACGCCGAAGGGCGGAATGTTCATAATCGGCTTGTTGTCCATGATGTTCGCCATCGGCGGACCGCCGGCCATCGTCCGGTTCAGCGGCAGCACCACCAGGGCGGACGGCGCCGCCCCGAAGCTGCAGGTCATCATGGCTCCCGCGCACACCGCCTGACTCATCCCGTCTCTCCATACCGAAACGCCCAGGCGAAGAGTGGGCGCCTCCGCCGTCCCGCGGCAAGCGGTCCCTGGACCGGATTGGTCCGAATTCGCTTCAACCCGGCGGAGACGGGCCGAAGCCGTCGAACAGGCCCGGCTCCGCCTCGGTCTCCGGGTCGAGCAGGTCGGTGCAGCCGACGCCGATCAGGCGGATCGACCGCCCGTCCGGCTCGGCATCCAGCATCTCGCAGCCGGTCTGCCAAATCAGCCCCGCCGACCGCGCGGGCGGATCGACGCGGCGGGAGCGGGAGATCGTCTGGAAATCGGCGGTCTTCATCTTCAGCACCACGCTACGCCCCCGCAAGCCCGCGGCGGACAGGCGGCGCGCCACCGTCTCGGCCAGCGGCAGCAGCGCGTCCTTCAGTGCCGCCTTGTCGGCGGTCTCCCAGTCGAAGGTCGTCTCGGCTGAGATGCTCTTGCTCGGCGTCTCCGGTTCCACCCTCCGGTCGTCCTGGCCGCGGGCGAAGCGGTGCAGCAGGCGGCCCATCTTGCCGTGGCGGCGCACCAGATCGATCTCCGACCAGCCGCGCAGGTCGCCGACCGTGCGGATGCCGTCCGACTGCAGCTTGCGCTGGAGCACCGGCCCGACCCCCCACAGGATCGACACCGGCTTCGGCGCCAGGAAGTCCAGCGCCTGCCCCCGCCCGATCACCGAGAAGCCACGCGGCTTTTCAAGGTCGGAGGCGATCTTGGCGAACAGCTTGTTGTAGCTGAGCCCGACCGAGGCGGTGATGCCCAGCTGGTTCTCGAAGCGGCGGACCAGCTCGGCCAGCGCCTGGGCCGGGCTGATGCTCAGCCGTTCCGCCACGCCCGACAGGTCGAGGAAGGCCTCGTCGATGGACAGCGGCTCGACCAGCGGGGTGAAGGCGTGCATCAGCTCCCGAGCCTGCCGGCCCACCGCCTTGTACTTCGCCATGTCGGGCCGCAGCACCACGGCGTCCGGGCAGGCCTCCAGCGCCTGCCACATCGGCATGGCCGAGCGCACCCCCGCCATCCGCGCGATGTAGCAGCAGGCGGCCACCACCCCGCGCCGGTCGCCGCCGATGATCAGCGGGCGGCTGACCAGCTCGGGCCGGTCACGCTTCTCCACCGTGGCGTAGAAGGCGTCGCAGTCGATGTGGCCGATGGCGAGGCCGTGCAGCTCCTCATGCCGGACCAGCCGCCGGCCGCCGCATTTCGGGCAGCGCGGCTCGCTCCCGCGGAGGGCCGCCGCGCAGTCACGGCACAGGACCTTGCAATCGTCGAACACAGCCATGGCCGCAGTCTAGCAGCAGCGCGCCCGCGGCGGGAAAGGAATGTTCCCGTCCCGTTCCAGTTTTCCGCTCAGAAGCGGAAACCCCGGTTGAGCAGCCAGCCGAGCGGACCGGTAAAGACCAGGGGCTGGTCCTGCACCAGCAGGCACAGGCATTCCCCGTCCGCGTCGGCCACGGCGTGGTGCGGCGTGCCGGTGTCGTAGGACGCCACGTCGCCGACCCGATAGGCCCCGAACTCGTCGGAGAAGCCGCCGTTCATCACCAGCAGCATCTCGCTGTCGGTGTGGCGGTGGGCCGGCACCCGGGACCCCGGCGCCATGCGCAGCAGGCAGGCCGAGGCGGTTCCGGCGCTGACGCCCCAGGCCGACAGATGGACGCCCGGAACGATGCGCACCCATTCCAGCGCCTCCGGCTCCGCCCCAATGGCGCGGCGCAGCGGGCCGGGAAACAGGCTCTTTCCGGCCGGCGTGGGAACGGGCGCCGGCGCGGCGGCCGTCGCGTCGAGCCGGGTCATCAGGGTGCCGAACAGCGAATCGGACACCGGCTCCGGCGGCAGATCCGCCAGCAGGACGCCGCCGCAGGCTTCCAGCTCCGCGACCTGCGCCCGGCAGTCCGGGCAATAGGCGAGATGCGCGGCGACCAGCAGCGACTGCACCTCGCGCAGGCTGCCAGCGGCGTAGTCGAGAAGCAGTTCGGGGGCGGGATGATGGGCCGGCACGGTCACGCCCCCTCCCCGAAAGCCCGGCGCAGGCGAACGAGGGCCAGCCGCAAGCGGGTCTTCACGGTTCCCAGCGGGATGCCGCGTTCGGCGGAGATTTCCGCATGAACCTTGTCCTCGTAATAGGCGAGCCGCAGCACGTCGGCCTGCTCCGGCGGCAGGTTGCCGATCACCGCGCGCAGACGGAAGGCCGTCTCGGCCGCTTCGAACTGGTGGTCGGGCGTGGGCTCCTCCCCCCCGTCCTGCATCAGGTCGTCGGGCTGAAGCTCGGGCCGCCGCTCTTGCCGGACGCGGTCGATCCGGCGGTTGCGAGCGATGGTGTAGATCCAGGTGGAGGCGCTGGCCAGCGCCGGGTCGAAGCGGTCCGCCCGCAGCCACACCGCCATCATGACGTCCTGGACCAGCTCCTCAGCAGCACTGCTGTCGGCGCCCAGCCGGCGCATGTAGGCTTTGATGCGCGGCGCGAAATGGTCGAACAGCGCGCGGAAGGCGGTGGAATCGCGGTTGCGCGCGACGGCAAGCAGCAATTGCTCGTGGTCCGGCATGGTCGGGTCGTTCGAATCGGCCTTCGGCAGCATGCCAGGGACAAGTCTTCGGTCGGTCTCGGTCTTGCCGCACCATACAACAGCGTGTGTCGCGGCACACGGCGTAATTCGGCATAGGATCAGCGTCGTGCGTAGGGGCGGGGCATCCCCCAACTGGATTCCCTGGTATGGTGCCCCCACTTGATGCTAGGTCCGCGACGCCCTCCACCAAGCCCCTCATCAAGAAGGAAGAAGGCATGAGCCTCGAACCGAACTTCGAACATCTGCGGGCCAGGGCCGTGGAGTCGCTGTTCCAGCATCTGGCGGACGCCTGCGTCGGGCTGATCGTCGTCGACCGGGACGCGCGGATCGCCTGGATCGGCGACCGTTATCTGGAGTTGCTGGGCTATTCCGGCAACCCCGAGGACGCGCTGGGCCGCCCGGTGGAGGATGTCATTCCCAACAGCCAGATGCGCCATGTGGTGGAGAGCGGGCAGACCATGCTGCTCGACCTGATGGACATCAAGGAGCGGACCATCGTGGTCACCCGCCTGCCGCTGCGCGACGAGGACGGGACGCTGATCGGCGCCATCGGCTTCGCGCTGTTCGACCGGGCCGACCGGCTGCGCCCGCTGATGTCGAAGTACCAGAAGCTCCAGGAGGAGCTGACCCGCGCCCGGCAGGAACTGGCGCAGGAGCGGCGCGCGAAATATTCCCTGTCGCAGATGATCGGCAACAGCGATTCCATGCGCGAGGTGAAGCGCTTGGCCCGCCGCGCCGCGCAGCTCGACAGCACCGTCCTGCTGCTGGGCGAGACCGGCACCGGCAAGGAGCTGCTGGCCCACGGCATCCACGCCGCCAGCCCGCGCGCCAACGCACCTTTCGTCGGGGTGAACGTCGCGGCGATCCCGGAGAACCTTCTGGAATCGGAGCTGTTCGGCGTCGCCCCCGGCGCCTACACCGGCGCCGACCGCAAGATGCGCGAGGGCAAGTTCCAGCTCGCCGACGGCGGCACCCTGTTCCTCGACGAGATCGGCGACATGCCGCTGCCGCTCCAGGCCAAGCTGCTGCGTGTGCTGCAGGAGCGGGAGTTCGAGGCGGTTGGATCGAACAAGGTGGTGCGCGTCGATCTGCGCGTCATCGCGGCGACCAGCCGCGACCTCGACGCCCTGGTCCGCGAGCGACAGTTCCGCGCCGACCTCTATTACCGTTTGAACGTGGTTCCGATCACCCTGCCGCCGTTGCGCGACCGGACGGAGGACATCGGCAGCATCGCCGACCGCATCCTCGACGAGTTGGCCTTCACGACCGCCGCCCCGTCGCGGGAGCTGACCGCCGGGGCGATCGCCGTGCTGGAGGATTACGACTGGCCGGGCAATGTGCGGGAGTTGCGCAACGTGCTGGAACGGGTGTCGGCCATGACCGACGACGCGGTCCTGACCGCCGAGCACATCCGCGGCGCCCTGCCGCGCGCGGCGGGTCCCGCCGGTTCGGGCGAGCGGCTGGCGGAGGGTGGCGACCGTCCCTTGAGCGACGTGCTGAAGGACACGGAGCGTGCGGCCATCGTCGGCGCCCTGTCGCGCACCGGCGGGGTGAAGGCGAAGGCCGCCAAGCTTCTGGGGATTTCGCGCGCCTCGCTCTACGAGCGGATGCAGGCGCTGGGGATCAAGGAGGACACACAGGGGACGGTGTAGAAGCCCTTCTCCCCTCAGGGGAGAAGGGTATGGGATGAGGGGCAGCCGCAAGGCCGGAAACGCACTGCAACGAGGCTGCGTTTCCGCCCTTCGGGCGCCCCTTCACCCTAATCCTCTCCCCGGAGGGGAGAGGGGACTTTCAGGCACTCAATGCGCGCCGTGGAAGGTGCGGCTGATGACGTCCATCTGCTGCTCGCGGGTCAGCTTGATGAAGTTCACCGCGTAACCGGACACCCGGATGGTCAGCTGCGGGTACAGCTCCGGATGGTCCATGGCGTGCAGCAGCGTCTCACGGTCGAAGACGTTCACGTTGATGTGGTGGCCGCCCTGGCCGAAATAGCCGTCCAGCATGCCCACCAGATTGTCCACCCGCTCACCCTCGGTCGGCCCCAGCGCGCCGGGCACGATGGTGAAGGTGTAGCTGATGCCGTCCTGGGCGTGGGCGTAGGGCAGCTTGGCCACCGACGCCATCGAGGCGACGGCGCCCTTGCGGTCGCGCCCGTGCATCGGGTTGGCTCCCGGCGCGAAGGGCTGGCCGGCCTTGCGCCCGTCCGGCGTGTTGCCGGTCTTCTTGCCGTAGACCACGTTCGAGGTGATCGTCAGCACCGACTGCGTCGGCACCGCGTCGCGGTAGGCCTTCTGCTTGCGCAGCAGACCCATGAAGGTCTCGACCAGCCACACCGCGATCCCGTCCACCCGGTCGTCGTTGTTGCCGAAGGCCGGATAGTCGCCCTCGATGACGAAGTCGGTGGCCAGCCCGCGCTCGTCGCGCACCACCTTCACCGTGGCGTGCTTGATCGCCGACAGGCTGTCCGCGACCACGCTCAGGCCGGCGATGCCGCAGGCCATGGTGCGCAGCACGTCGCGGTCGTGCAGCGCCATCTCCAGCCGCTCGTACATGTACTTGTCATGCATGAAGTGGATGGCGTTGAGCGTGTTCATGTAAGCGCGCGCCAGCCATTCCATCATCGGCAGCAGGCGGGCGACCACCGTGTCGTGGTCGAGCACGTCGCCGGTGATCGGCGCGAAGGCCGGGCCGACCTGCTCGCCCGAGACCTCGTCGCGGCCGCCGTTGATGGCGTAGAGCAGCGTCTTGGCGAGGTTGGCGCGGGCGCCGAAGAACTGCATCTGCTTGCCGATGCGCATGGCCGAGACGCAGCAGGCGATGCCGTAGTCGTCGCCCCAGTAAGGCCGCATCAGGTCGTCGTTCTCGTACTGCACCGAGCAGGTCTTGATCGACGTTTCGGCGCAGAATTTCTTGAAGCCCTCCGGCAGGCTTTCCGACCACAGCACGGTCAGGTTCGGTTCCGGCGCCGGACCCAAATTCTGGAGCGTATGGAGCATGCGGAAGCTGCCCTTGGTCACCAGCGTGCGCCCGTCGAGCGCCATGCCGCCAATGCACTCCGTCACCCAGGTCGGATCACCGGAGAAGAGCTGGTCATATTCCGGCGTCCGCAGGAAACGCACCATGCGCAGCTTGATGACGAACTGGTCGATCAGTTCCTGAGCGCCCGCCTCGTCCAGGCGGCCTTCGCGCAGGTCGCGCTCGATGTAGACGTCGAGGAAGCTCGACACGCGGCCGAGCGACATGGCCGCTCCGTTGGCCTCCTTCACCGCTGCCAGATAGGCGAGGTAGGTCCACTGCACCGCCTCGAAGGCGTTGGTCGCCGGGCGCGACACGTCGAAGCCGTAGGACGCCGCCATCGTCACGAGGTCGCGAAGCGCGCGGATCTGCTCGGTGATCTCCTCGCGCAGGCGCAGCGTGTGCTCGTCGATGCGGTCGACCTCCAGGCTCTTGTACTGGGCCTTCTTGTCCTCGATCAGGAAGGTCGCGCCGTAGAGCGCCAGCCGGCGGTAATCGCCGATGATGCGTCCACGGCCGTAGGCATCCGGCAGGCCGGTGATGACGCCCGACTTGCGGCAGCGCAGCATCTCGTCGGTGTAAACATCGAAGACGCCGTCGTTGTGCGTCTTGCGCAGCGCCGGGAACACGTCGTCCAGCTTGGGCGAGGGCTTGAAGCCGTAGGCTTCCAGGCCCGTCTTGACCATCCGCCAGCCGCCGAAGGGCATGATCGACCGCTTCAGCGGCTTGTCCGTCTGAAGCCCGACGATGACCTCAAGCTCCCGGTCGATGTAGCCGGGGGCGTGGCTGACGATGGAGGACACCAGTTCCGTGTCGGCGTCGAGAACGCCGCCCTTGGCCGCGCGCTCCTCTTTCAGGAGATCGCGCACCTTGTTCCACAGCGACAGGGTGCGGTCGCTGGCCGGGGAGAGGAAACTGCCGTCGCCGCCGTAGGGGCGGACGTTCTTCACGATGAAATCGCGCAGATCGACCGTGGTCCGCCAGGAACCGGGCGCAAAACCGCGCCAGGGGTTCGGCGTCTCGGCTTCGGCAACGGGGATTTTCGGTTCGAACATCAGGGAATCCATGACGCGCCTCTGTTGGTCTGCGGCGGTCCCTGCCCTCCCCGGCGGGGGCCGCGCCACGTTGCGCGGCGCCGGACCGGACGGACCCGCCCGACCAAGCATCGCGCTTGCCCGATCAGTAGGCGCCCAAAGCTCCCCAGCCTCATTGATCCCAATCAATCAATCCCTGCGAAATACGCAGGGCACCGTCCAAGGTAGGTCCTGTCATAAAAGCAGAAGAAACCTGCCGCTTTTGCGTCGCAGCAATTGAGACAATCCATCGGAGATCGAATATTTTCATTTGGATCGCCCGTTTTAAAACAGACGGCCGGGATCAGCGCAGCGCACTTGCGATATCTTGCGCCAAGCGGGCCAGCGTGCGGCTGAGGGCGTCGGCGACGGCACCAGGATCGCCGGCCGCGCTCACCGGTTCCTGCGCCGCGGTGTGGCCCAGACGGCGCAGCCGGTCGCCGCCCTGGTCGAAGACACGCCAGCGCGCCTCCAGAACCGCCGGCCCGTCCTCCGCCGCGTCGAAGCGGTCCAGCGTCACCTCCACCACCTGGGACAGCGGGAAGTCGCGCTGAAGCGGCAGGCCCACCACCTCCGCACCCGGCAGGCCCTTCTCCAGATTCCGCAGCAGCGTGCGGGTCACCATCTCGTCGAGAGGGCCGCCCCAGCGGTCGAACTCCATGACGACCAGCCGGTTGCCCGGCGCCCGCATCACCAGCTCGGAGCGGTCGAGATAGCCGGGGACCTTCACGTCCTCCAGCCCGATCACGCGCCGTTGCGTCTCGCTTCCCCGCAACGGGGCGGCGCTCGGCGGGGCGGCGTCCGGCGTGACGGCGTCCAGATGGTAGAAGCGGCTGGGCTGCGTGCTGCAGGCGGCCAGCAAAACCACGGCGGAAGCGCACAGCAGAAGGCGATTAGCGTGGCGGCGGATGTGAACAATCGGAGCCATGGGAATCCTCAACCGCGTTTGCCCCGGATCAGGGCTTCGGGATGGCGTTCGAGATAGTCGGTCAGGCCGCGGATGGAGCGGGCCGCGGCGGTCAGTTCGCGCACCAGCCCCTGCAGGTCGCTGACCGCGGGGCGGGACGAGTTGACCAGCCCGTCCGCGCTGCTGAGCGTCTTCTCGGCCTGCCGGACCAGCTTGGAGGTGTTTTCCGCGACGTCGCGCAGGGCGCGGATGGTCGGCTCGCCCTCGCTGCCCAGCGCCTGCGTCGTCTTTTCCAGTTCGGCGAGCGACCGGCTGAGCGAGCCGATGGCCTGCGCGATCTCCGGCGAGCCGATCAGGGCGCCGGCCTTCTGGATGGTCGAGCGCAGTTCCACGACTGTTTCGGCGATGGGCGCGCGGGCCAGCTCGTTCATCAGGTCGGTGGCGGTCTTGGTCGCGGTGTCGAGCACGTTCGGCTGGGAGGGCAGTTCCGGGTAGGGACCACCGCGGACCAGTGTTTCCTTCGGTGCGTCCGGGAACAGGTCGAGCGTCACGATCAGTTCGCCGGTCAGCAGGTTGCCGGTGCGCAACTGCGCCCGCAGCCCCTGCTCCACCAGCGCCTTCATGCGGGCATATGCAGTCTCGGTGTCGTGCGCCGCCGGCAGATCGCTGCCCAGCCGTTCCGGCTCGATGTTCAGGGTCACCGGGATGCGGGCTTCGCCGGTGACCGGGTCCACGTCGAGGCGGATGTCGGTCACCTCGCCCACCCGGATGCCGCGGAACTCCACCGCGGACCCCGGATGCAACCCGCGCACCGACCCGTCGAAATGCACCAGGAAGGGCACCCGCCGGGTGAAGCGGGCGTCGCTGGCAGCGTTCCGGCTCTCATAGAGTGGGAAGTCCGTGCCCTCCGCCGCGATCTCGCCACTGTCGCCGGGGCCGCCGAGACCGGGAGTCTCGAAGGACACGCCGCCGGTCGCCAGCGATTGCAGCGATTCCAACGCCACCGTCGGCCCTTCCGGCCCGATGGACACCGACAGGCCGCTGGCGTTCCAGAAGCGGGTGTTGGGCCGGACGATCCGGTCGTAGGGCGCATGGATGAAGACCGGTATGGTCAGCGACTGCCAGTCCTGGGAGAATTCGTAACCGACCACCTCGCCGACCTGGATGCCGCGGTAGTAGATCGGCGCCCCCGGCCCCAGCCCGCCCAGCCGGTCGGCGCGCAGCGCGAAGCGCCGGCCCGGAGAGCTGGAGCGGATCAGCGGCGGCTCCTCCAGGCCCCGGAAGGCGGTCAGCGCCTCGCCGTTGCCGGTCCCCGGGTCCATGCCGATGTAGGCGCCCGAGATCAGCGTGCCGAGGCCCGACACACCACCGAAGCCCAGCCGCGGCTTGACCACCCAGAAGCTCGTCCGGTCGTTGAGATAGGAGGCGGCGCCCTTCACCATGCGCACGGAGACGATGACGTTCGCCAGGTCGGGCGAGACTGCCACCCCCTGGACCGTTCCGACATCAACGTCGCGGTAGCGCACGCGGGTCTTGCCGGGCTCCAGCCCCTCCGCCGTGTCGAAGGTGATGGTGATGGTCGGGCCGCGCTCGTTCAGCGTCCTCCAGGCCAGCCAGCCGCCGACCAGCGCGGCGACCAGCGGCACCAGCCAGATCAGCGGCAGGCCGCGGCGGCGGCGGATCACCGGGCTGGCCGGCTCCACCGTGGGCTTCGGATCAGTCATGGGCATCAATCATAGAGGAATCCTGCCGCTGCGCCCGCCGGGGCGGCGCATCCCAGATCAGCCGAGGGTCGAAGGAGTCCGACGCCAGCATGGTGATGATGACGACCGCGGCGAAGGCGACGGCACCCAGCTCCGCGTGGATGGTGGCGATGGCGCCCAATTGGACCAAGGCCGCCAGAAGCGAGATCATGAAGATGTCCACCATGGACCAGCGCCCGACCCCCTCGATCAACCGGTAGAGCCGCGTGCGGTCGCGTTGCCGCTTCGGCGACCCCCGCTGCACCGTCCACAGCAGATAGGCCAGCCCGATCAACTTCAGCACCGGCACGGTGATGCTGGCGAAGAAGACCAGCAGGGCCACCGGCCACATCTCCGCCGCGATCAGCGCCTCCACACCGGACAGGATGGTGTCGGGCTGGCCGGCGCCGAAATAGACCACCGTCATGATCGGCAGCAGATTCGCCGGAATGTAGAGGATTGTCGCCGCGGAGATCAGCGCCCAGCCGCGCGGCAGGCTGTTCGGCTTGCGGTGGTGCAACCGGGCGCCGCAGCGCGGGCAGGCGCCCTCCGACCCGCCGCCCTCCGGGCCGGCGACCACCTGATGGCAGTCGTGGCAGGCGGTCAGCTGCTCCGGATCGGCGTTGGCGGCTTGTGCGACACGGGTCTGCGGGGCGATCCGCTCCCACACCTCGAAGGGGCTGAGCGACGCCTCCCCCCACACCTGCACCAGGATGAAGGCGACCAAGGCGGCCAGCGACGCCCCCGGCTCCAACTCCGCCAGATCGGACAGCTTCACATAGGCGACGATCAGGCCGAGCAGGAAGACCTCCGCCATCGCCCAGCGGCGCAGCCGCGCCACGGTCCGGAAGGTCCAGGCCGCGCCCGGCGCCGCCGTCCGCCCCGCGGCGAGCGGCATCACGACGTAGAGCGTGCCGAGCACCTGCGCCAGTGGCGCCAGGAACAGCACGAAGAAGACCAGGACGCCCAGCACCTCGTAGCCGCCGTCCCACAGCGCCACCGAGCCGCTGAGCAGGGTCGCCGTCTGAGCCCGCCCCTCCAGCTCGAAGGTCAGGATTGGGAACAGATTGGCGGTGACGAACAGGATCGTCGAGGCGATGGCGAGGGCCACCGCGTGCCCCAGCCCGCCGGTCCGGAAATGGCGCAGCACCGCCCCGCAGCGGTGGCATTCCGCACGATGGCCGGGCAAGGCCGGCGGCAGGGCGTGCGGCGCGCCGCAGTCGTGACAGAGCAGGATCGGTTGGTCCGGTGAGGTCATAGCGTTGGCTTAACATTTCCCACGGGCGAAAGGTCCGCCGATTGCGGGGTGCGCCGGTGGGGGAGCGCCGAGCGGGGCAGACCGCAAGCCCTGGATGAAAAAAGCCCTTCCCCCATGGATGGGGAAAGGGCTTCAGCCTTGCGGAAGATAGATTTCGGTCAGACGAAAAGATTGAAGCTGCCCATCAGCTTCTGCGTGCCGGTCTGGCCGGTAGGGATGGAATTCAGGCTCGACGCCGCCTGGCTCAGTCCATCCAGCATGGCCTGCTGGCCGGTGGACAGGTTGAACGGGCTCTCACCCTTCTTCGGCGCCTTGGCGACCGTGTCGTAATCCTGGGTGTATTTGCCCATGCTGAGCTGGATGGCGTAGTTCTTGGCGTCCTTGGGCGACTGGCCCTTCTCGCGCGTCAGGCGCAGGGTGTAGTCGCCGCGGTCGAGTTCGTACTCGCCCTGCATCATGCTCTTGAAAGCGTCGTAGTTCTTTCCGGCGCTCTTGTCGCTGTCGGCCAGAACCGTGCCGAATTTGGACATCACCTGGACGCGCAGCCCCTCGTCGCCGACCTGCCCCAGCGTCATTTCGCCTTTGGTCGTCACGCGGAACTTGTAAAAGTCGACGGGATCGTCGGCGCCCAGCGCACCGACCACGTTCAGGCGGGTCACGTTCTTGGCGAGAACGCCCATGTCCGTGGCGAAGCCGGGGGTGTTGACGGAGGATTTGCGGACGTCCTTGCGGAATTCCTGCACGTTCGCGGCGGCAGCGGCTTCGGCCTCCCGCTGCGCGTTCATGCGCTCCACAGCAGCGGACACGGACTTGTTGAGGTCCGAGACCATCTGGTTGACGCCGGCCATTCCGTCAGACATGGCACCTTCTCCCATCAGGCGCGCTCCCCAAACGGAGAAGCGCGAATGGATCGCTGGATCCTCACTTTACTGCAAAGCACGTAAAGTTGCGAATTGTTTTTCGCCGAAATTTCAGATAGGGCGTCGGGCGAGTTGTGCGGCCATCCGGTTCAGCACGCCAGGGAGGCCCTCCCCAGCCCGTGGCTGGAACAGGCGCTGCGCCGGAAACCAGGGGCGCACCGCAGTGCCGAGCTGGGTCCAGTCCCGCCCGCCAAAGCGCCAGACCGGCACACCGAGCGCCGCCGCCAGTTCCCCAACCGCCATGGCCGGCGCGATCACCAGATCCAGGTTCGCCATCAGCGCCGCCGTCCCATCGAAGTCATCGGTCAGGTCGAGATCGTCCCAACGATGGATGGCGACGCCGAACCGGTCCTCCGCCGCAACCCGCTCGGCCTCGCACACGCCATACTGGAGGTTGACGAAGACCAAACCCGGCACGGCGAACAGCGCCCCCCACTGGTCGAGCCGGCTGTAGGCGGCACGGCGCGATTCAGTCATCAGCGCGCTGCGCCAGCCGATCCCCACACGAAGGCCGGGGCCGAGCGCAGCGACACGGTCACGCCAGAACGCCACCCGAACCGGGTCGGGGACCAGCCAGCCGCCAGCAGCACTGGCGAAGGCGGACAGGTCGCGGCGAAAGACCCGCGCCAGGGAACCGATGGGCGTGTGCAGGTCGCAATCGGGCACGGTGCCCGCGTCGCTCCGTTGGGGACGGACCAGCGCGGCGGGGAAGGAGCGGGCGAACAGGGGCACCAGCCGCCGGTCGGTTTCGATCACCACGGAACGGGCACGGGCGATGGCCTCCGCGCAGAGGGAGGAGAACAGGATGGTGTCGCCCACCCCTTGCTCGCCCCAGATCAGCAGGCGCTTGCCCGCCAGATCCTCGCCACGCCACGCCAGCATCCGCAGCTGACGCGCCCCACCCGCCTGACCGGACGCGAAGCGCCAGCCATAGCCGGCCCAACCCTCCTCCAGCGCGCCGCGCTCCAGCCGCAGCAGGCCGCGGTTGAACTGGGCCAGCGGCAAGTCGGGACTTACGCGGAGCGCCCGCCCATACAGACGGTCCGCCAGCCCCCCGTCGCCCAGACGCTGCACCGCCAGACCGAGATTGCAGAGTGCCGCCGCATAGCCGGGTTCGAGCGCCAGGGCGCGGCGGAACCAGCGGGCCGCTTCCGCGTGGCGGAGCCGCGCCTGCAGCGCGTGGCCGAAATTGTTGTTGGCCTGCGGTTCGTCCGGCATCAGCCGCAGGGCGCGGCGGTGTGCCCGCTCGGCCTCGTCCAGCCGTTCCGCGTCGCGCAGCCCGCCGCCGAGGTTGGACAGCCCCTCCGGCAAGGCCGGGTCGAGCAGGACGGCGCGTTGCCACCCCGCCAGGGCCGCCGCCGCACGGCCTTGCCGGCTCAGCGCGTTGGCCAGATTGTTCCAGATCGGTGCGTGGTCGGCGCCACGGGCCAGAGCGGCGCGGTGGCAGGCTTCGGCCTCCGCGAAACGGCCCTGCCCGGCGCGCAGCGTGCCCAGGCTGTCGGCCGCGTCCACGCATGCGGGATCAAGAGCGAAGGCCGCCTCGAAGCATGTGGCGGCCCCGTCAGTCTGTCCGAGATCGCGCAGCACCAGCCCGAAGCCGTAGAGAAGCGCCGGGTTGCGGCGGTCCAGCCGCAAGGCGTCGGTGTAGGCGGTCACCGCCTCGGCCAGCCGTCCCTGCGCGTGATGGCGGGCGGCCGATGCCGTCAGGGAGGACAGGTCATCGCGGGAAGGGGCGTCGGGACTCATCCCGGCAGAGTGGCCCGCGGAACCGGAGCGGCGCAAGCGCCGTCCGGCCCCGCGGTGGCGGTTGCTCAGTCCTCGCCGTCCTGCAGCGCCGGGGGACGCGGGGCGGCGTTCACCGGAGCGGCGAGCTGGGCGTCGACCACCGCCACCGCTGTCATGTTGACCAGACCGCGCGTCGTCACCGACGGGGTGACGATGTGCACGGGGCGAGCGGCGCCCAGCAGCATCGGCCCGACATTCTGCGCGTCGGCCATGATCTTCAGCATGTTGAAGGCGATGTTGGCGGCGTCCAGAGTCGGCATCACCAGCAGGTTCGCCTCGCCCTTCAGGCGGCTGTCGGGCAGAACGCCCTTACGCAGCACCTCCGACAGGGCGGCGTCGGCGTGCATCTCGCCGTCCACCTCCAGGTCGGGATTCTCCTCCGCGATGAGCTGGTAGGCCAGCCGCATCTTGCGGGCCGACGGGGTGTCGGCGCTGCCGAAGTTGGAGTGGGAGAGCAGCGCCACCTTCGGCTCGATGCCGAAGCGCTTCACCTCCTCCGCCGCCAGCCGGGCGATCTCGGCCACCTGCTCGGCGGTCGGGTCGGGGTTGACGTAGGTGTCGCAGATGAAGTGCGTGCCCTTCTGCGAGATCAGGCCGTTCATCGCGCCGGCGACCTTCACGCCCTTGCGCAGGCCGATCACGTCCATGACGTGGTTGAAATGGTCGCCGTAGCGGCCCGAGGTGCCGCAGACCATGCCGTCGGCCTCGCCCCGGCGGACCATCAGCGCGCCGAAGACGCTCGGCTGGGTGCGCACGACGTTCAGCGCGTTGGCCGGCGACACGCCGCGGCGGCCCATGAGCTGCCGGTAGACCTCGGCGTAGTTGTGGCAGCGCAGGTCACGGGCGGCCTCGATCACCTCCACGTCCTTGCCGATGCGGATGCGCAGGCCCATGTCGGCGATCGTCCGCTCGATCACGTCGGCGCGGCCGAGCAGGACCGGATGGGCGATGCCGTCGTCCACCACCACCTGGGCGCAGCGCAGGACGCGCGGCTCCTCGCCCTCCGCGTAGACGATGCGCTTGGGCGCCGCCTTCGCCTTGGTGATGACCGGCTTCATGACGAGGCCGGAGCGGAAGACATACTGGCCGAGGCTGTCGCGGTAGGCGCGGAAGTCGACGATCGGCCGCGTCGCCACGCCCGACTCCATGGCGGCCTTGGCGACCGCCGAGGACACCTCGATCACCAGACGCGGGTCGAAGGGCTTGGGCAGGATGTAGTCCGGCCCGAAGCGCAGGTTCTCGCCGACATAGGCGGCGGCCACCACGTCCGACGGCTCGGCCTGGGCGAGGCTGGCCATGGCGTGGGTGGCGGCGATCTTCATCTCCTCGTTCACCGTCGTCGCGCCGACGTCGAGCGCGCCGCGGAAGATGAAGGGGAAGCAGAGGACGTTGTTGACCTGGTTGGGGAAGTCCGAGCGGCCGGTGGCGATGATGGCGTCGGGCCGGGCCTGCCGGGCGAGGTCCGGCATGATCTCCGGCTCCGGGTTGGCCAGAGCCAGCACCAGCGGCTTGTCGGCCATGCGGGCCAGCATCTCCGGCTTCAGCACCTTGGCGCCCGACAGGCCGAGGAAGATGTCCGCCCCGTCGATGATGTCGTTCAGCACGCGGGCGTCGGTGTCCTGCGCGTAGGCGTCCTTGTAGGGGTTCATCTCCTCGTTGCGGCCCTTGTGGACCACGCCGATGCGGTCGACCAGCCAGACATTCTCGCGCTTGACGCCCAGGCTGAGCATCAGGTCCAGGCAGGCGATGCCCGCGGCGCCGCCGCCGGTGGAGACGACCTTGACGGTGGAGATGTCCTTGCCGACCAGCTTCAGCCCGTTCAGCACCGCCGCACCCACCACGATGGCGGTGCCGTGCTGGTCGTCGTGGAAGACCGGGATCTTCATTCGCTCGCGGCAGCGGCGCTCCACCTCGAAACAGGCGGGGGCGGCGATATCTTCCAGGTTGATGGCGCCGAAGGTCGGCTCCAGCCGGACGATGGTGTCGACCAGACCGTCGACGTCCTTCTCGTTCAGCTCCAGGTCGAAGCAGTCGATGCCGGCGAACTTCTTGAAGAGGACGGCCTTGCCCTCCATGACCGGCTTGGCGGCCATCGGACCGATGTCGCCCAGGCCCAGAACCGCCGTGCCGTTGGTGATGACCGCCACGAGATTGGCGCGGGCCGTCAGCTCCGCGGCCTGGGCCGGGTCGGCGGCGATGGCGCTGGACGCCGCGGCCACGCCCGGCGAATAGGCCAGCGCGAGGTCGCGCTGGTTCGCCATGGGCTTGGTGGCGACGATCGCCAACTTACCGGGCTTCGGATTCCGGTGGTACTCAAGCGCCATCGCGTCGAAGTCGCCGGACATACGTCCTCTCCCCTTTTAACTTGATTTCAGTTAATTTGCCGAACGACGAACTGTTTCCCCTCCGGCTTATACCCGAATTGTCCGAGTACCGGAATGGGAAAGGGGCAGTCCGCGGCGGACCGCCCCCTCCTTTTTACCCCCCTGGAACGGGAGGCCGGACCCGCGTCAGATGCGGGCCAGGGCCGGCTCCTTGAAGTGCTCCTGATATTCGGCGACCGCCTTGGTCTCGTCGAACTCGCCTTCCATCTTGGCGACCACGATGGTGGCGACGCCGTTGCCGATCAGATTGGTGATGGCGCGGGCTTCCGACATGAAGCGGTCGACGCCCAGCAGCAGCGCCAGCCCCTCGATCGGCAGGTGGCCGGTGGCCGACAGGGTGGCCGCCAGCGTCACGAAGCCGCCGCCAGTGACCGCCGCCGCACCCTTGGACGTCAGCATCAACAGGCCGAGGATGGTGAGCTGCTGCCAGATCGTCAGGTCGATGTTGAAGGCCTGGGCGATGAAGATCGCGGCCATCGACAAGTAGATCGAGGTGCCGTCGAGGTTGAACGAGTAGCCGGTCGGGATGACGAGGCCGACGACGTGCTTGGAGCAGCCGAACTTCTGCATCTTCTCCATCATGCGCGGCAGCACGGACTCCGACGAGGAGGTGCCGAGCACGATCAGCAGCTCGTCCTTGATGTAGCGCAGGAAGGTCAGGAGGCTGAAGTTGTACAGGCGGGCGATGCTGCCCAGCACGACGAAGACGAACAGCGCCATCGTGATGTAGACCGCCGCCATCAGCTGGCCGAGCGAGGTCAGCGACGACACGCCGTACTTGCCGATGGTGAAGGACATCGCGCCGAACGCACCCAGCGGGGCGACGCGCATCAGGATGCCGATGACGCCGAACATGGCGTGCGACACCTTCTCGAACATGTCTTCGACCACCTTGCCCTTCTGGCCCATGGCGGACAGCGCGACGCCGAAGATCACCGCGAAGAACAGGATCTGCAGCATGTCGCCCTTGACGAAGGCGCCGACGACGTTGTCCGGGACGATGTTGACCAGGAAGTCGATGGTCGTGTGGTTCTGCGCCTCGGTCGCGTACTTGGCGACGGCGTCGGCCTTCAGCGAGCCGGCCTGGATGTTCATCCCCGAGCCCGGCTTCACCAGATTGACGACCAGCAGGCCGAGCCCCAGAGCGAAGGTGGTGACGATCTCGAAGTACAGGATCGCCTTGCCTCCGACCTTGCCGACCTTCTTCATGTCGCCGATCGAGGAGATGCCGGTGACCACGGTCAGGAAGACGATCGGGCCGATGACCATCTTGATCATCTTGATGAAGACGTCGCCCAGGGGCTTCATCTGCACCGCAAGAGCCGGATAGAAATGGCCGAGCAGAATGCCGATGGTGATCGCGGTCAGAACCTGAACGGTCAGGTTCGTGTAGAATGGCTTTTTCTGGGGCTGCCCTTGGGCGTGCATGATCGTCTCCTCGTGGCGTTCCTGAAATGGGCTGCCGCTCTTGTCTCGCGGTCGGCGGCCTGTCCGTCATGCCTCTCTCAAAGCAAACGGTGTGCCAAAAGTAAAAACGAGCAATCGCAGCGCTCTGACGGAACGCGTGGGTCAGAATCCGCACGACAGGGGCAGAATCCATGTGCGAAAATCCGCACATTGCGATGCCTTGTTGCGGCGCAGCATGGATTGAGGACCGTTGGTTAGGATCGCCCCCACCCGCTGGACATTTTCGCAAAGCCGCGACTGGGTTGCCCGGCGGACGCCCCTCCTGTTCGCCCGTCCGCGGCGGGTGATGCTGGCTGTGCTGGTCGTCGGCATGCCGCTGGCGGCGGCGGTGGCCGCGGGTTTAGCGGCGGACAACGCCGGGGAATCCCTGCGCGAACAGGGGGCGGCGCAGCTGTCGCTGTACGAATCCAACCTGCGCACGGAGCTGGAGCGGCACGCCGCCGTACCGATGGTGCTCGCCCGCGACCAAGAGGTCGCCGACCTGCTGCGCGACCCCAGCCCGGAGCGGGTGGACCGCATGAACCGCAAGCTGGAGGCCATCGCGGCGACGCTGAAGGCGTCGGCCCTCTATGTGATGAACGGAGCGGGCACCACCGTCGCGGCCAGCAACTGGAACGCCGCGCCCAGCTTCGTCGGGCAGAATTTCAGCTACCGTCCCTATTTCCAGTCGGCCATGGAGCAGGGGGAGGGGCATCACTTCGCGCTCGGCACCACCTCGCTCGTCCCCGGCTACTACACGGCCCAGCGGGTGGTGGCGGAAAACCGCACAGATGGGCGGGCGGGCGGCCGGCCGGCCGGCGTCGTGGTCCTGAAGGTCGGCTTCCAGGAGTTGGAACGCGCCTGGTCGCACGGCCGGGAGAAGGTTCTGGTCTCCGACCGCGACGGCGTCGTCTTCATCACCAACGTCGAGGGCTGGCGCTACAACGCCCTGCCCCGCCGGATGCCGGTCACGCTGCCCGCGGCGGCGGCCCCCGCGACCGAGGAGATCCCCACCCTGCCCTGGGCCTTCGGCGGGGCATCCGACCGCATCACCCTGAGGGAGGGCAACGCGGAGCGGCGCTACCTCCTGCAATCCGCCGCGGTGCCCGGCGGCGACTGGACGATCCACGCCCTGACCAGCCTCGCCCCGGTCGCCACCCGCGCCCAGCAGGCCGGGCTGCTCGCCGCCGCGGTGGTGGCGCTGGCCGCCCTGACCGGCCACGCTCTGGCCCAGCGCCGCCTCAACCTCGTGGAGCGGCTGGCCCTCCAGGAGGAGGCGCGGGCCGAGCTGGAGCGCCGCGTGGCCGCCGCCACCGCGGAGCTGCGCGCCACCGAAAACGAACTGACCCAGGCGGCGAAGCTGGCGGCGCTCGGCCAGATGTCGGCGGCCATGGCGCACGAGATCAACCAGCCGCTGGCCGCCATCCGCAGCTTCGCCGACAACGCGGTGGTGCTGCTGGAGCGCGGGCGGCCGGACGCGGTGCGCGACAATCTGGCGGAGATCGCGGACCTGACCGACCGCATGGCCGCCATCACCCGCAGCCTGAAGGGCTTCGCCCGGCGCGCCTCGGGCACGCTGGGCGCGGTGTCCGCCGCCGCCGCCGTCGGACAGGCGCTGGCCCTGCTGGAGGCCCGGCTGCGCCGCGAGTCCGTGACGGTGGACACCGATCTGCCGCCCGGCCCCCTGCTGGTCACCGGCGAGGACGTACGGTTGCAACAGGTGCTGGTCAACCTGATCGGCAACGCCGCCGACGCCATGCGCGCCTCCCCCCACCGCCATGTCCGCATCGCTCTGGCCGCGGAGGGGGAGGAGGCGGTGCTGACCGTCCGCGACAGTGGCCCCGGCATCGCGGAGGCCGACCTGCCGCGCATGTTCGTGCCCTTCTTTACGACCAAGGAGGCGGGCGACGGGCTCGGCCTCGGCCTGTCGATCAGCCACGGCATCGTCGAGGATTTCGGCGGCAGCCTGACCGCCGCCAACCATCCGGAGGGCGGCGCCCTCTTCACCATCCGCCTCAAGCGCAGGGATATCCAGACATGACGACCGGCAGCATCGCCCCGGGCGGCTCCGTCCTCTTCGTGGACGACGAGCGGTCCGTCCGTCTCGCCGGGCAGCAGGCGCTGGAACTGGCGGGCTTCGACGTCACCGCCTGCGACGGGGCGGAGCGCGCGCTGCGCCATCTCGGCCGCGACTGGCCGGGCGCCCTGGTCACCGACGTGCGCATGCCGCAGATCGACGGGCTGGAGCTGATGGAGCGCGCCCTCGCGCTCGACCCCGAACTGCCGGTCATCCTGATCACCGGCCACGGCGACGTGCCGATGGCGGTGGAGGCGATGCGGCGCGGCGCCTACGATTTCCTGGAAAAGCCCTTCCCCTCCGACCGGCTGGTCGAGGTGACGCGGCGCGCGGTGGAGAAGCGCCGGCTGGTTCTGGAGAACCGGCGCCTGCGCGACCAGCTGGCCGGGTTGCCCGCCGGGGAGACCTCGCCCATCGTCGGGCGGACGCCGGGGATCGAGCGGCTGCGCAGCGCCATCGCCGCGGTGGCCGACACCGACGCCGACGTGCTGGTGCTGGGCGAGACCGGCACCGGCAAGGAGATGGTCGCCCGCGCCCTCCACGCCGGCAGCAACCGGCGCAAGCACCCCTTCGTCGCCCTGAACTGCGGCGCCATGCCCGAGGCGATCTTCGAGAGCGAGCTGTTCGGGCACGAGGCCGGGGCCTTCACCGGGGCCGGCAAGCGCCGCGTCGGGCGCATCGAGCACGCCAGCGGCGGCACCCTCTTCCTCGACGAGATCGAGAGCATGCCGCTGTCGCTCCAGGTCAAGCTGCTGCGCGTGATCCAGGAGCGGGTGGTGGAACCGCTGGGCTCGAACGAGCTGATCCCCGTGGACCTGCGCGTCGTCGCCGCGACCAAGGTGGACCTGCGCAAGGCGGCCAGCGAGGGCAAGTTCCGCGAGGACCTCTATTACCGGCTCAACGTCGTCGTGGTGACCATCCCGCCGCTGCGCGACCGCCGCGAGGACATCCCCCTGCTGTTCCAGCATTTCGTCGTCCAGGCCGCCGCCCGCTACAACCGCGAGCCCCGCGCGCCGAGCCCGGCGCAGGTGCAGCGGCTGGCGGCCCACGACTGGCCCGGCAACGTCCGCGAACTGCGCAACGCCGCCGACCGCTTTGTCCTGGGGCTGGACGACGCGCTGTCCGCCGTGGGCGGCGCCGCTCCGGCGATGGCGGCGGGACGCAGCGGCTTGTCGCTGGCCGAGCAGGTGGACCTGTTCGAGAAGAGCCTGATCGAAAGCGAGCTGGCCCGTTGCAAAGGCAGCGTGAAGGCCGCCATCGAGGCGCTGAACATCCCCCGCAAGACCTTCTACGACAAGCTGAAGCGCTACGGCCTCAGCCGCGAGGATTTCGTGGAGTGACCTTTCTTCGGACGGTGGACGGAAGGACCGCGATGGGCGAAAAAGCCATCCGACCCGCCCGCCCCATGAACACCGGAGGCCCGCCCTGGCGACCATAACCGAAGCCCTCGCCGCCGCGCTCGATCACCACATGAACGGGCGGTTGGCGGAGGCGGAGATCCTGTACGGGCGCATCCTGGAGGCCGCCCCCGAACAGGCCGACGCCCGCCACCTGCTGGGCGTGCTGTACGGGCAGACCGGGCGCGTGGAAAAAGCCGCGGCGCTGATCGGCGAGGCCATGGCGCTGCGCCCCGACGCGGCGGATTATCCCGCCAACCTCGCCAACATCCTCGACGCTGCGGGGCACCCGGAACGGGCTGCTGCCGCCCATCGCCGCGCCCTGTCGCTGGCCCCCGACGCGGCGGAGGGCTGGTACCGCTTCGGCAACGCCCTGCCCCACGGCGGCACCCACCTGCGCGAAGCGGCGGTCGCGGCGCTGGAGCGCGCGGTGCGGCTGGTGCCCAGCGACCACCGCGCCGCGGGACGCGCCGCCCTTCTGCTGCAGATCATGGCGCGCCCCCACCGCGACGCCGGGCGGCGTGCGGAGGCCGCGGCGCTTCTGGAGCGGTCGGTGGGGCTGCTGCCGGAGGATGCGGGCGTCCGCTTCGACCGCGCGGCGGCGCTGTATGCCTTGGGTGACCGGAGCGGAGCGATGCGGGAATTCCGCCGCACGCTGGCGCTCGCCCCCGGCCACGCCGAAGCCTTGAGCAACCTCGGCCTGCTGCTCGACGAGAGCGGTCGCACCGCGGACGGCGCCACCGCCTGCCGGCGGGCGCTTTCCGTGCAGCCGGGCCATGTGGAGGGCTGGGTCAATCTGTCCGCCGCCTGCGAGACCTTGGGACGTTACGGCGCGGCGGCCGAGGCGGCGCGGCGGGCACTCGCGCTGCGTCCTGGCCACGCCGGGGCGTTCAGCAACCTCGCCGGGGCGCTGGGTCTGATGGGACGGGTGGAGGAATCGCTGCCGCTGCTCCAGCGGGCTGTCCGGCTCGCCCCCGACGACCGCGACGCGCGCAGCCGATATCTGTGCGCCCTGCTCTACCGCAGCGGTCAGGACGGCGCGGGCCTGCGGGAGGAATCACGGCGCTGGGCGGAGCGCTTCGCCGTGTCGGCGCCCCTGCCGCGCCCGGCGAACGATCCCGACCCGAACCGCCGCCTGCGCATCGGGCTGGTGTCCGGCGACTTCCGGAACCACGCCTTTTCCTTCTACATGGAGCCGCTGTTCCGCGCCTTCGACCGGTCGGCGGTGGAGCTGTTCTTCTATTCGACCGCCACCGCCCCCGACGCCAAGACGGAGCGCTTCCGCGCCCTGGCCGACCGCTGGTGCGACGCGGCCGCCCTGACCGAGGAGGAGTTGGCCGTCCGGGTTCGGCGGGACGGGGTGGACGTTCTGGTGGATCTGGCCTCCCACACGGCGGGCAACCGGCTGGGCGTCTTCACCCGGCGCCCGGCGCCGGTGCAGGTGACCACGGCGGTGAACATCGTGACGACCGGCATCGACCGATTCGACGCCTGCATCACCGACGCCTTGCTCGCCCCGCCGGGGGAGGAGGCCCATTACGCCGAGCCGCTGCTGCGGCTGCCCCGCTTCTCCTGGGCGTATCAAGGGCCGCCGGAAGCGCCGGAAGTCGGCCCGCTGCCAGCGTCGCGCAACGGTTTCATCACCTTCGGCTCCTTCAACAACCTCAGCAAGATCACTGAGGAAACGGCGGCCCTGTGGGCGGGCGTGCTGAGGGCCGTCCCGACCTCCCGCCTTCTGCTGAAGTACAAGGCGATGCGCGATCCGGCCTCGCGCGCCCACCTGACGGCGCTGTTCGCCTGCCACGGCGTGGCCTCGGACCGGCTGGAGCTTCGCCGCCCGCCGGCCGGCATCCGCGCCAACCTCGCCGACTACAACGACGTGGACATCGGGCTGGACCCCTACCCCTACAACGGCCACACCACGACCTGCGAGGCGTTGTGGATGGGGGTGCCGGTGATCGTGCCGGCGGGCCGCCGCCGGGATCTGGGAATCGCGCGGGTGGGGTCCGCCATCATGACCTCCGTCGGGTTGCCGGACCTGATCGCTCCCGATGCCGATGCCTACGCCGCCCGCGCCGCGGCTTTGGCCGCCGACCTCGGCGCGTTGGCCGCCCTGCGCGCGGGCTTGCGGGGCCGTGTCGCGTCCTCCCCGCTCGGCGACGTTCCGGCACTGGCACGCGCCTACGAAGCCGCCTTCCGCACGCTCTGGCGGCGCTGGTGCGCGACGGCGCGGTAAAGCACGCCTATTCGGCGGCGAGCGCGTGGGCGAAGGTTTCCACGCCCTGGACGCCGGCCTCGGTCAATCCATAGGTGCCCTTGGCGATCCGCTCGAACCAGCCGTAGACGTTGCGCTGAAGGATGGCCGCGGCGTCCTTCGGCGCCCCGACGGCGCGCAGCGCCTTCAGGGACAGCGGCCCGGCCTGCAACAGCCGGGCGCAGCGCAGCGCATCCTGGCGGTAGGCGGTGACGATCGGCACGCGGGTGGAGCCGCCGCGGTTGGGATCGCCGCGGCGCCGCGCGTGCTCTCCCAGCAAGCGGGCGGTGCGCGTCCTGTCCTTGCGCGGGCTGTAGGGAACGGGGTCGAGCAGAACCTCCACCTCATGCCCCGCGGCCCGGCCGGTGTCGACGATCAGCAAGCCGACGCCCAGCCGCCGACACAGCTTGCGCACCCCGCTGTCGTGGGGCGACGCGCCGCTGGCCTTGCGCCCCGGCTGCGGCACGGCGAGATAGACGGTGTCCGTCAGGGCGAGCCGATCCACCCCCTGAAGCAGCAGGTCAAGGGTGAAGCGCTTCTTCAGCTCGACGATCAGCGGCGGCTCGGCCCCGCGCACCGCGACCAGGTCGCAGCCGTGGATTTCGGCCTTCACGTCGTAGCCCTGGGCTTCGAGGAAGGCCTTGACGGGGGCGTAGAGGTCGGTTTCGGCGGTGATGGACATGGGCTTAAGGTTCAACCGCTCACAAATCGCCGGTCAGCACATCGATGGCGCGCCGGATATCGTGGTGCCGACTGGACATGTTCATCACCACATCGCCGATGCCCGTCACCGGAATGCCCGCAATCTGCGACGTCATGGCAACCAGTTGCTCGCCCTGAATATCGAGCACCGGCATCACATCACGAATGGGTGTTCCCGCTTCAGACGTCCGGACGAGAGGAATGACGACGCGCGTGGAGCGCACCGCAACATGATTCCCTTGAACGACGAGAAGAAACGGAACCGGATGGTCAGGTCGGCCGACCGCATCCGGATTCCGGCAGACATCCAGGAAACGCATCAGAACATCCGCTTCCCGGTGCTGAACACGCCGTGCTTTTCCACATAGGAGTCGTAGGCATCAAAGGCCGAACGGTTTTCTTCGATCCAGCGCTCCCGCTTCGCGTCCTTCACCGACTGCTCGACGGCGGCTTCGAAGACTTGCGACAGGTTGATGCCCAAGCTCTTCGCTTCGGCGATCAGATCGGGCCGGGCCGAGACGTTGGTGGGCTTCCTCTGCACTGATCCGCGCGCCATGGACACCCTCCAACGAAAAAACATGCGCAAACACTATGCGCATGTTTCCTCATGGCGTCCAGTCCTCGCTGGGAGAGAGCGTGGCCCGCCCCTCCACACCGGTTACGCCGCAGTCTTCTGCTTGCGCAGGATGGCCAGGATGTCGGAGGCGGCCTTCGGGATGTTGGTGCCGGGGCCGTAGATGGCGGCGGCTCCCGCCTTGTAGAGGTAGTCGTAGTCCTGGGGCGGGATCACGCCGCCGCAGACGACAAGGATGTCCCCGGCGCCTTGGCGGCGCAGTTCCTCGACCAGTTGCGGGACCAGGGTCTTATGGCCGGCGGCCTGGGACGACACGCCGATGACGTGCACGTCGTTCTCCACCGCCTGACGGGCGGCCTCCTCCGGCGTTTGGAACAGCGGCCCGATGTCCACGTCGAAGCCGATGTCGGCGAAGCTGGTGGCGATCACCTTGGCACCGCGGTCGTGGCCGTCCTGGCCCATCTTGACGACGAGGATGCGCGGGCGGCGGCCCTCCTCGGCGGCGAAGGCGGACACCTCCTCCTGGATCTTCTTGAAGCCCTCGTCGCCCTCGTAGGCGGCGCCGTAGACGCCGGAAACGGAGCGGATGACCGCCACATGGCGGGTGAAGGCCTTCTCCAGCGCGTCGGAAATCTCGCCGACCGTGGCGCGGGCCCGGGTGGCCTCGACCGACAGGGCCAGCAGGTTGCCGGACTTCTCCGCGGCTGCCTTGGTCAGAGCCTCCAGGGCGGCGCGGCACTTGGCGTCGTCGCGGTTGGCGCGCACGCTGTTCAGGCGGGCGATCTGGGATTCGCGGACCGCCGTGTTGTCGATGTCCAGCACGTCGACCATCTCGGGGTTCTCCGGACGGTATTTGTTGACGCCGACGATCACCTCCTCGGCGCGGTCGACGCGGGCCTGCCGGCGGGCGGCGGCCTCCTCGATCAGCAGCTTGGGCATGCCGCTGTCCACCGCCTTGGTCATGCCGCCGAGATCCTCGACCTTGTTGATGAGGTCGAGCGCGGCGTTGGCGAGGCTGTGGGTCAGATTCTCGATGTAGTAGGAGCCGCCCAGCGGATCGACCACGTTGGTGACGCCCGACTCCTCGGCGATGATGAGCTGGGTGTTGCGGGCGATGCGGGCGGAGAACTTCGTCGGCAGGCCCAGCGCCTCGTCGAAGGCGTTGGTGTGCAGCGACTGGGTGCCGCCCAGAACCGCCGCCATCGCCTCGATGGTGGTGCGGATGACGTTGTTGTAGGGGTCCTGCTCGGTCAGCGAGACGCCGGAGGTCTGGCAGTGGGTGCGCAGCGCCAGCGAGCGGGCGTCCTTCGGGTCGAACTTCTGCTTCATCAGGGTCGACCACAGCAGGCGCGCGGCGCGCAGCTTGGCGATCTCCATGAAGAAGTTCATGCCGATGGAGAAGAAGAAGGACAGGCGCGGCGCGAACTTGTCGACCGGCAGCCCCTTGGACATGGCGGCGCGGACATATTCGAGGCCGTCGGCGATGGTGAAGGCAAGCTCCTGCACCGCGGTCGCCCCGGCCTCCTGCATGTGGTAGCCGGAAATCGAGATCGAGTTGAACTTCGGCATGTTCAGCGCCGTGTACTCGATGATGTCCGCGATGATCCGCATCGAGGGTTCGGGCGGGTAGATGTAGGTGTTGCGGACCATGAACTCCTTGAGGATGTCGTTCTGGATGGTCCCGCTCAGCTTGTCCTGGCTGACGCCCTGCTCCTCCGCCGCGACGATGTAGCCGGCGAGGATCGGCAGCACCGCGCCGTTCATGGTCATCGACACCGACATCTTGTCGAGCGGGATGCCGTCGAAGAGGATCTTCATGTCCTCGACGCTGTCGATGGCGACGCCGGCCTTGCCCACGTCGCCGACCACGCGCGGGTGGTCGCTGTCATAGCCGCGGTGGGTGGCGAGGTCGAAGGCGACCGACAGGCCCATCTGCCCGGCCTTCAGGTTCGCCTTGTAGAAGGCGTTGGAGTCCTCGGCGGTCGAGAAGCCGGCGTACTGGCGGATGGTCCAGGGCTTCACCGCGTACATCGTGGCGCGCGGGCCGCGGGTGAAGGGCGGGAAGCCGGGCAGGCTGTCCAACTCCAGCCCTTCCAGATCGGCGGCGGTGTAGAGCGCCTTGACGTCCAGACCCTCCGGAGTCTTCCAGACGAGGTCTTCGAGCGTCCCATTGGCGCCCAGGTCCTTGGTGGCCAGGGTCTGCCAGTCGGCCTGGGTCTTCTTCGGGAACTCGCTCATGGGACGTCTCCTCGACACGGCTTCTTGGTTCGAATGATTTGAAACGATCAATGAAACGGGAGTGTCTTGCCCCCACCCCGGCCCTCCCCCGCTTCGCAGGGGGGGGGGAACAGGCCCCTCCCCTGCGGAAGCGGGGGAGGGCCGGGGGGGGGGCAAGTACGAGCCCCTTACTCTCAGCCCTGCGACCGGCGGGCGACGACCTTCCAGGCGGCCTGCATGATCGCGGCACCCAGCGCGGTCTTCAGCACCGTGGCGGCCAGGAACGGCGTCAGGCCCAGCGCGACGGCCTTCTCGCCGCCGAACAGGACGGCCATCCAGGCGACGCCCGGGACGAACAGCAGGGCGTGACCGATCGCCAGGGCGCCGACGGCCTTCAGCGGGCTGCGGTCCCAGCCGCGCTCGGCCAGCCAGCCGGTGACGCCGGCAGCCAGGACGAAGCCCAGCAGGTAGCCCGCGGTCGGGCCGGCCATGTAGGCCGGACCGGCGCCCGGACCGGCGAAGACCGGCAGACCGGCGAGGCCTTCCAGCAGGTACAGCAGGACCGTCGCCGTGGCGAGGCGGCTGCCGTAGGCCATGCCGAGCAGGATGACGACCATGCTCTGCATCGTCATCGGAACCGGCCAGAAGGGCACCTGCACCTTGGCCGAGGCGGCCAGCAGCAGGCTGCCCAGAACCGCCGCGGTGGCGGCGGTGAGCAGGCCGCCCCGCGGGGCGACCGTCTCGAGAAGCGAAGCGGCACGCTGCGAAAGCGTGTTTGCGAAAGCCATCGTCCTTACCTTTCCCTATATGTCGGAGCCCGCTTGGCTCACGCGAACTCCAGGATCTTCTGATCGACCGCCAGGCTGGAGCCGGGCGTCGCGTGCACCTTGGACACCGTGCCATCCTGCGCCGCGCGCAGGATGTTTTCCATCTTCATCGCCTCGACCACGGCCAGCACCTCGCCGGCCTTGACCTCCTGCCCCTCGGTCACGGCGACCGAGACGAGCAGGCCGGGCATCGGCGACAGCAGGAACTTCGACATGTCCGGCGGCGCCTTCACCGGCATCAGCGCGTCGAGCCGCGCGGCGTTGGGCGTCAGCACCTTGACCAGCGCTTGGCTGCCGGAGTGGGACAGGCGGTAGCCGACGCCGACGCGGTCCACCTGGACGCAGACATGCGCGCCGTTCACCGTGCCGCGGAACAGGGGCTGGCCGAGCGTCCAGTCGCTCCACACCACATGGTGCCTGCCCTCGAAATCGACGGTGTAGCCGATGCGCTGCGGGCTGCCGTCCGTCGGGTGGACATGGACCGGGTGCTGCGCGCCGTCCATCACGACGACCCAGTCGTCGCGCACCCGGACCTTGTTGCCCGGCATCTTGCCGGAGATCTGGATGTCGCGGTCGTTCAGGCAGCGGTGGATCACCGCGGCGACGGCGATCAGGACCGCCGGGTCGTCCGGCGGCAGGTCGGAGGCGTGGAAGCCGGTCGGGTATTCCTCGGCGATGAAGTTGGTGGTCAGCCGGCCGTCGACGAAGCGCTGGTTGGCCATCAGCGAAGCGAGGAACGGGATGTTGTGGCTGACGCCGCGAATGTAATACTGGTCCAGCGCCTCGCGCATGCGGGCGATGGCGGCGTCGCGCGTCGAACCCCAGCTGCACAGCTTGGCGATCATGGGGTCGTAGAACATGGAGATCTCGCCGCCCTCGTAGACGCCGGTGTCGACGCGGACATGCGGGTCCTCCGACGGCGGGCGGTAGTGGGTCAGCCGGCCGGTGGAGGGCAGGAAGTTGCGGAAGGGGTCCTCAGCGTAGACGCGGGATTCGATGGCCCAGCCGTGCAGCTTGATGTCGTCCTGCTTCAGAGTGAGCTTCTCGCCCGCCGCGACGCGGATCATCAGCTCGACGAGGTCGAGGCCGGTGACCAATTCGGTGACCGGATGCTCCACCTGGAGGCGGGTGTTCATCTCCAGGAAGTAGAAGTTGCGCTCGGCGTCGACGATGAACTCGACCGTGCCGGCCGACTTGTAGTCCACGGCGCGGGCCAGCGCCACGGCCTGCTCGCCCATCGCCTTGCGGGTGGCGGCGTCGAGGAAGGGCGACGGCGCCTCCTCGATGACCTTCTGGTGGCGGCGCTGGATCGAGCATTCGCGCTCGCCCAGATACAGGGCCGTGCCCTGCCCGTCGGCCAGCACCTGGATCTCGATGTGACGCGGCTGCTGGATGTACTTCTCGACGAAGACGCGGTCGTCGGCGAAGGAGGAGCGCGCCTCGTTCTGGGCCGAGCGGAAGCCTTCACGGGCCTCCTCGTCGTTCCAGGCCACGCGCATGCCCTTGCCGCCGCCGCCGGCCGACGCCTTGATCATCACCGGGTAGCCGATGTCGCGGGCGATGGTCACCGCCTCGCTGTCGTCGGCGATGACTCCCAGATAGCCGGGCACCGTGCTGACGCCGGCGGCCTTGGCCAGCTTCTTCGACTCGATCTTGTCGCCCATGGCCTGGATGGCGTGGGCGTCCGGACCGATGAAGGCGATCCCGGCGGCGGCCAGCGCCTCCTGGAACTCGCGCTTCTCCGACAGGAAGCCGTAGCCGGGATGGACGGCCTGGGCGCCGGTCTTCTTGCAGGCGTCGACGATGCGGTCGATCAGCAGGTAGCTCTGCGCCGAGGGGGCGGCGCCGATGTGGACAGCCTCGTCGGCCATCTCGACGTGCAGGGCGTTCCTGTCGGCGTCCGAATAGACGGCGACCGTCTTGATGCCCAGGCGGCGCGCCGTGCGGATGACGCGGCAGGCGATCTCGCCGCGGTTCGCGATCAGGATCTTTGAGAACAGGGTCGTCATGGGGCGGCGCGCCTTCAGAGCGGGATGTTGTCGTGCTTGCGCCAGGGGTTCTGGAGCTGCTTGTTCTTCAGCATGGACAGCGCCTTGATGACGCGCCGGCGGGTGCCGTGCGGCATGATGACGTCGTCGATGTAGCCGCGCGACGCCGCGACGAACGGGTTGGCGAACTTCTGCCGGTACTCTTCGGTGCGCGCCTCGATCTTCGCGGTGTCGCCGATGTCGCCGCGGAAGATGATCTCCACAGCACCCTTCGGCCCCATCACCGCGATCTCCGCCGACGGCCAAGCGTAGTTGATGTCGCCGCGCAGATGCTTGGACGCCATCACGTCATAGGCGCCGCCGTAGGCCTTGCGCGTGATCACGGTGATCTTCGGCACGGTGGCCTCGGCGTAGGCGAACAGCAGCTTGGCGCCGTGCTTGATGATGCCGCCGTACTCCTGCGAGGTGCCGGGCATGAAGCCGGGGACGTCCACCAGGGTCAGGATCGGAATCTCGAAGGCGTCGCAGAAGCGCACGAAGCGCGCGGCCTTCTTGGAGCTGTCGATGTCCAGGCAGCCGGCGAGCACCATCGGCTGGTTGGCGACGATGCCGACCGTGCTGCCGTTCATGCGGCCGAAGCCGATGATGATGTTCTTGGCATAGTCGGGCTGAAGCTCGAAGAAGTCGCCCTCGTCGACCGTCTTGAGGATCAGCTCCTTCATGTCATAGGGCTTGTTCGGGTTCTCCGGCACCAGCGTGTCGAGCGACAGGTCGTCGCGGTCGATCGGGTCGGTGCAGGGACGCTCCGGCGCCCGCTCGCGGTTGGAGGCCGGCAGGAAGTCGATGAAGCGGCGGAGCTGGAGCAGCGCCTCAACGTCGTTCTCGAAGGCCATGTCGGCCACGCCGGACTTGCTGGAATGGGTGATCGCCCCGCCCAGCTCCTCTGCCGTCACCACCTCGTGCGTGACCGTCTTCACCACGTCCGGGCCGGTCACGAACATGTAGGAGCTGTCCTTCACCATGAAGATGAAGTCGGTCATGGCCGGCGAATACACCGCACCGCCGGCGCACGGCCCCATGATCAGGGAGATCTGCGGGATGACGCCCGAGGCGTTGACGTTGCGCTGGAACACCTCGGCGTAGCCGCCGAGCGAGGCCACGCCCTCCTGGATGCGGGCGCCGCCGGAATCGTTCAGGCCGATGACCGGCGCACCGACCTTCATCGCCTGGTCCATGATCTTGCAGATCTTCTCGGCGTGGGCTTCCGACAGCGAGCCGCCGAAGACGGTGAAGTCCTGGCTGAAGACGAAGACGAGACGCCCGTTCACCGTGCCGTGACCGGTGACCACGCCGTCGCCGGGAACCTTCTGGCCTTCCATGCCGAAGTCGTTGCAGCGGTGCTGCACGAACATGTCGAACTCCTCGAACGAGCCTTCGTCGAGGAAGAGTTCGATGCGCTCCCGCGCGGTCAGCTTGCCCTTGGCGTGCTGCGCGGCGACGCGCTTTTCGCCGCCGCCCAGCCGCGCACCGGAGCGCATGGCGTCCAACTTGGCCAGAATTTCTTGCATCAGGCGTTTCCCACTTTGGCGAGCGGCGGAGGACCTTGCGAACCTTGTGGCAGCGGTCCCCTCACCGGAACGCCTGGATTATTCACAAGATTTGCAACAGGGCAATTGGCCGGGCGGGAAAAATGTGCGAAGTTGCGAACATATTTGCAAACGCAGCGCGCGGTTTGCCAAGATTGCAAATATGCACTTCGGCATAATCTTCGGGTGATAGGCGGGTCCATGCAGAAGCTCTTCCTCGGCTACAAGCTCCGTCGCCTGCGCGAACAGCGCGGGCTGACCCAGGCGGCGCTGGCCAAGACGCTGGACCTGTCGCCGAGCTACCTGAACCAGATCGAGAACAACCAGCGCCCGCTGACCCTGCCGGTGCTGCTGAAAATCTCCGCCGTGTTCGAGGTGGACCTGTCCAACTTCGTGGAGGACGAGGACAGCCGTCTGGTCGCCGATCTGCGCGAGGCCCTGGCCGACCCGCTGTTCGCTGGGGCTCCCCTGACCAACGCCGAGCTGCGCAGCGCCGTCGGCTCCAGCCCGGAGCTGGCCCGCCGCGTGCTGAGCCTGCACCAAGCCTATCAGAAGCTTCACGAGCGGGTGCAATCGCTGGCCGACAGCCTGTCCAACCAGGAACCGAGCGACGCCTTCGCCGGGCCGCAATTCCCCTACGAGGAGGTCCGCGACTACTTTCACTACTGCAACAACTACATCGGCCCGCTGGACGAAGCGGCGGAAAAGCTGTGGGACACGGAGAAGATCCACTCCGGCGCCCTGCTGAACGAGCTGGCCGCCTATCTGAAGCGGCGGCACGACGTGCGGGTCAAGATCGTCGCCGACGACGGGGAGACGGCCATGCGCAGCTACGACGGCAGCACCGGCACGCTGCGCCTGTCCGCCCTGCTGAACGGCCCCAGTCGCGCCTTCCACATGGCCCACCAGATCGCCCTGCTGGGCTTCGGCGACGCCATCGAGGAGCGGGTCGCCCAGGCGAAATTCTCCAGCGAGGACGCGCGGTCGATCTGCCGGGTCGGGCTCGCCAACTACTTCGCGGGGGCGCTGGTCCTGCCCTACCGCGCCTTCGCCGCCCAGGCCCGTGCGCTGCGCCACGACGTGGAACAGCTGCAGAGCCGCTTCGGCGCCAGCTTCGAGCAGGTCTGCCACCGGCTGTCCACCCTGCAGCGGCCGGGGGCGCGGGGGCTGCCCTTCTACTTCGTGCGGGTGGACATGGCCGGCAACATCACCAAGCGCCATTCCGCCACGCGCTTCCACTTCGCGCGCTTCGGCGGCGCCTGCCCGCTGTGGAATGTGCACGAGGCCTTCGCCCAGCCCGGCAAGATCCTGGTGCAGTTCGCCACCATGCCCGACCGCACCACCTACATCGGCATCGCCCGCACGGTGACCAAGCGCGGCGGCGCCTATCTGAAGCCGTCGCGGCAGTTCGCCGTCGGGCTGGGCTGCGAGGCGACCCACGCCAACGAGATCGTCTACGCCGCCGGCATCGACACCTCCAACGAGGCCGCCGCGGTGCCGATCGGCGTGAACTGCCGCATCTGCGAGCGCACCGACTGCCAACAGCGCGCCTTCCCGCCCATCGGAAGCCAGCTCTCGGTGGACGAGCACCACCGCAGCTTCGTCCCCTACCTGTTCACCCAGGAGGGGCGGACCGTGGAAAAGGCCTGAAGGGTTGGCGATTCCGATGCGGCCGCTCTATCATCCGCGGCCCAACCGACAGGATCGCGACATGACGACTCCCACCGCCCGGCCCCTGCCCCAGAAGACCATCGGCGTCCTCGGCGGCATGAGCAACCAGGCCACCGCTGAGTATTACCGCCTGCTGAACGAGGGGCTGAACGCCCGATTCGGTGGCTGGGACAACGGCGAGATCGTCATCGTCAGCGTCAATTTCGGCAACATCGAGCATTTCGTCCGCCGGAACGAGTGGGACGCCGCGCACCGCTACCTGTCCGGCAAGGTGGACGCGCTGGAGCGCGCCGGAGCCGACGTGATCCTGTGCGTGTCGAACACCATGCACCGTGTGGTCGAGCCGATCATGGCGGAGCGCGCCACCCCCTTCATCCACATCGCCGATCCGACCGGTGCCGCGATGCGGGCCGCCGGCCTGTCGCGGGTCGCTCTGCTGGGCACCATGCCGACGATGCTCTCCGACGACCTGCGCCGCCGTTACGAGGAGCGCTTCGGGGTCGAGATCATGGTGCCCTCCGACCCCGACAAGGCGACGGTCGACCGCATCATCTTCGACGAGCTGGTGCGGCGCGATCTGCGCCCCGAATCCAAGGCCCAATACCTGGAAATCATCGACCGGCTGGCTGCCGACGGGGCGCAGGGGGTGATCCTCGGCTGTACGGAGATCTTCCTGCTGGTCGATCAGGCCGACCGCCCGGAATTCCCGATGTTCAACACGACGGCGCTCCACGCCACCGCCGCCGTGGCCTTCGCGCTGGGCGAATAAGGGCCACCGATCCGGCGTGCTGGAAGCCCGGCGGCGACGCGCGCCCTGCGCACGGGCGATGAACAACGACCCCGATCAGTCCTGCAACCTCGCAATGATCCTCGGCAGGATGGCGGTGAGGGCCAGGTGTTCGAAAGCCCAGTCCCGATGTGCCGACCGCAGCCTTGCGCGGCGGTCGGCATCTCCGGCCAGTGCCGACAGGACCTGAAGCGCGTCCTTCTCGCCGGTGAAGGTCAGGTCATCCTCATGCGGGCCGAACAGCCGGTCCGTGTCCGTGTGCCGCCAGCTCACCAGCAGCCCGTCCCGTTTGATGATTTCCAGCGTCCTTGGGAAGATCGCCGTATCATAGGCGAGGCTGCCGAAATCCAGGCAGGCTCCGGCGGCGTGATAGACGTTGCGTGGCGCGGATGACACCGGCTCGGAAGCGATCCCAAACCGTTCCCAGCCGTTGCCCCAAAGCGAGAAAACCTCGCCGAAGCCGCTCCGGAGGGCGAGAGCGAAACGGCGGCGGTTCTCGACGGCGAAGGCGATGGTGAAGGCACGGTTGAAATCCAGCGTCCAGGCGGGGTCCGCCGACCATTCCGTCAGCCCGCACAGGTCCATGGCCTGCAGCCTGTGCAGCGTCGGCCGCTCCATCATCGCGGCGGACACGGCTTCCGCATGGCGGTGGATCGCCGGGGGTACCGGCTCGCGGCCGGATTCGATGTGGTCCGGCCAGCCTTGCCCCAGATAGAGGAAGCGGTCCCGCACCGAGGCTTCCGCCTCTCCGGTGTCGGACGGCCCCTTCATCGCGGCGTAGGGATGGCGTTGCAGGCCAGGTGTCCCGTGCGACATCCAGCGCTTGTACAGATCGACGGAACCGCCCTGCGCCGGGCTGGTGTAAATCCAGCGATGGACACCGAGCGGCTCGTGGAACACCCGCGTCAGGCCGAGCCGGGCGGACTGTTCCGCCGATCCCCGGCACATGCACCACATGGAAATGTTGTTTTCCGTCATCCACCGGTCGGTCTCGCGGATCTGCTCCGTCGAGCGTGCCCCGACCTCCTCGAGCGGATGCTTCAAACAGATGTGGACGACGGCCGGCGGCAGGCCGAATCCGGCGATGTAGGCGCGCAGCATCTCCACCGTCGGGCGGGGAATGTCGAACAGGTTCAAAACGAACAGAACGTCGATCCGCCGGTCGATCAGGTCCTGCGAGATGTCGGGCAAGGCCAGCACGGACTCATGGCCGAGATCCACCAGAGCCGCCTGGATCGACCACAGGATTTCGGACGTG
Organism: Azospirillum sp. Marseille-Q6669; assembly: GCF_965111635.1. Taxonomy (NCBI): domain Bacteria; kingdom Pseudomonadati; phylum Pseudomonadota; class Alphaproteobacteria; order Rhodospirillales; family Azospirillaceae; genus Azospirillum; species Azospirillum sp. Marseille-Q6669. The sequence goes on from NZ_CBCOOP010000001.1 coordinate 1,164,055, forward strand.
CCCTGGCCGCATAGAAGGAATCGCACGGCTTACTCCGGCTTCCTGAACAGTGCGACCGCCTCGGCCATGTAGGCGGCGAGTTGCGGCAGGTTGCTCCCTTCCTGCTCCACCGCCGCGAAGCGGGCACGGGCCTCGCCTCTCGCCGCGGCAAGCAGCGCCGCATCGGCCGCCAGAGCCGCGGCGCGGGCGACGAACGCCTCATCATCCGCGACCAGGAAGGCGGGGCCGGCGACGCTGGCCACATCGCCGCCGGCATGCGACAGCACCGGCAATCCGGCGGCCAGCGCCTGTGCCGCCCCCGCTCCGCCGCCGGTGCGGCGCGGATTCAGGAAAAGGTCGCCGAGTTGGAGCAGAGCCTCCATGCGGTCGACATGGCCAAGGCAGCGCAGCCTCGCGGCGTGGCGGCGGCCGGACAGCCGGCCGGGCAAGGCCTCCGCTCCCCCGGCGAACAGCACCAGCGCCTGTGGCACCGCGTCCAAAATCCGCTCCAGCAATTCCAGGAAGTCGCCATCGACCTCCGCGTCCAGGCGGTTGCCGACAACGATGCAGGCAAACGCGGCATCCGGAATGGAAAACTCCGCGCGCGTGGCGGTGTCGCCGGTGCGGCGCAGCGACAGGCCGAAGCGGAAAGGCCGCCAGGAGCGGGCCAGCCGCCCCTCACCGGCGGGGGGCACTCGGCCTCCGAAGTCCAGCACGATGTCGGCGAGCGAGATGGTCTGGCCGGTCGTGGTGGGGATGCACAGCAGCGGGCGCACGCCCTCCAGAAGATCGGCGACGACGACCGAACCGCCGAAGGCGATCACCAGATCCGGATCGAAGGCGTCCACGGCCGCCAGGAAGCCGTTCACCTTCTCCGCGGCGATGCCGGGTGCGGTGGAGGACAGCATGCGGACCGTCTCGTCCTCGAACCGGATCGTCTGCTCGCCGGACAGCCGTTCCTCGACGGCGGCGGCGAAGGGTGGAATGAACGGGCTGTAGTAGCGGTCTGGCATCATGTTGGTGTTGAGCACCAGAACCGTCCGGCCGAGGTCCCGCTGCAGCCGGACCGCAAGCAGCAGCAGGTCGCGCGATGGCTGGTGCTGGTCGGACAGGAACTGGTTGGTCACGATGACGACCTTGCCCTTGTCCGGCCGCCCCGCCCGGCGCGGGGCCGGAGCTGTGCCCAGCCGGGAGGATAGCTGCCGCAGGAACCGCTCATAGAAGGGGAGCAGCCGGCCGGTCGTGAAGTCGGGAACCGACGCCATGTCCATCCGCACCAGGAAAAGCTGGCGCTGCATCGACCAGTAGATCTGGTTGATGCCGTCCAGCGGCGCCAGGTCCAGCACATGGTCCAGCATGTCCAGGATGTTCACGTATCGGCGAAGATCGCCCGAGACATGGGCCAGCGCCGATTCCCGAAGAATGGGGTCCAGACCGGCGGTCGCGGCGTCCAGCGTCTCCATCGCCGCGGCGTCGCTTCCCAAACCTGCCGCGCGTGCAGCGTCACAGCTTTCCGAAATTTCCCTCAGCGCCTCGCCGGTTCCGGCTGGGCCCTGCAGCCGAGCGATGAGGTTGGTCAGGACGGCGGCTCGGGAGCTGAGATCTTGCATGGGAAGACGGCCCCGGTTGACTCGAGAAGCGCTGGCCCAGCTCGACCCGAGAGATTTGGGCGAATGCGATTTTGCCACCTATAGGAGCGGTTTGAGTGGAAGTCAACGCGATCACCGTGCGCATCCTCAGCCGGGAGAGGGCGCGGTGATGGCGCTTGGCAGGTGGACCCGGCCCATCGCGATGGGCCGGACGCTGCAACCTATCCGCCGCCGCAGCCGCAGCCGTCATCACCGCCACAGGGCGGTGATGACGGCGTCGATCTGTGGATAGGCGCCGGAGGAAATGCTCGTCGTGCCGGATGCCGGCGGGGTGAAGCCGGCCATGGCCTGAACCATCTGGTCCACCGACGACGCCTGCAACACCGGACCGCCGGCGATCTCGAGACTGTCCAGGCGATGAGTGGTGCCGGAAAACCATCCGGCGACCGTCACCTTGTCGGCGGTGCCCACGAGTTGCAGTTCCAGGTCCGTCCCGATCTTGCGGAACCACAGCTGGTGCGGATCGACGGCGCTGTCGATCACGAGGCGGTCGTTGCCGGTGTCCGCGTCGTTTTCAACAATGCGGTCGTTGCCGCCGCCGGGCGCGAAGCGGTAGGTGTCGTTGCCCGGCCCGCCGGCCAGCGTGTCGTTGCCGGCCCCACCGTAGAGGTCGTCGTCGCCGTCACCGCCCGAAAGCTGATCGTTTCCACCGCCGCCGATCAGCGTGTCGTCGCCGGCCTCGCCGTACGCCACGTCGGAGGAACCCGCGTCGCCGCGGCAGTCCAGAAGGTCGCTGCCGGCGCCGCCGTGCAGTTCGTCCCAACCGGAGCCGCCGATCAGCGTGTCGTTCCCGCCCTCACCGAACAGCGTGTCGTTGCCCCCTCCGCCGTCGATCCAATCGTCCCCGGCATAGCCCCACAACGTCTCCGTCGTCTCGCCGCCGACCGTCAGCAGCGGCAGGTCCTGGGCCGACAGATCGACCTCGGTGCCGTCGGCGAAGCGGACGGTCTGGAGATAGTTCGTCCCGTCGCCGGTCCCGTTGAAGCGGTTGGCGATGACGATCTGCTCATCACGGTCGTGGAAGCGCAGCACAAGGAAGGTTCCGAACCGCGCGCAATGGAGTTGGTCCGCCGAGAAGCCTTCGCCCATCAACAGCACGTCGTTGCCGCCGCCGCCCAGGATCGTGCCCCGCCCGCCCCCATACCGGATCAGATCGTCCCCCAGGCCGGCGTCGATGCTGTCGTCGCCGGCACCGCCCGACAGCGTGTCGTCACCGGCCTCGCCGAACAGGGCGTCGTTGCCGGCGCCGCCATCGATGACATCGTTTCCGCTGCCGCCAAAGAGCAGGTCATTGTCGGCACCCCCGGACAGCGTATCGGCTCCCGCCCCACCGTCCACGGAGTCGTTCCCGCCGCCGCTGTCGAGCCGATCGTCGCCATCGCCGCCATACAGAGTGTCGTTGCCGCCACCGCCGATGATGGTGTCCTGCCCGGCATCGCCATAGAGCGTGTCGAAGCTCGCCCCGTCGTCGCTGCTGTCGATGAGGTCGTCGCCGTCGCCGCCACGCACCAGATCGGCCCCCGCCCCGCCATAGAGGCTGTCGTCGCCGCCATAGCCATAGATCGCGTCATCGCCGCCGTTGCCTCGGATCACGTCCGCGACCTTGTAGCCTTCCAAGGTGTGACGGGCGTTGTCGTCCCGCGTGTCGATGACGAGATCCTGACGGCTCAGGTCGTAGGTTGAGCCATCGGCGAAGCGCAGGGTCTTGAGATAGTTCGCCCCGTCGCCGGCCCCGTTGAAGCGGTTTGCAACCACAATGCGATCGGGCAAGCCGTCGAACAGAATGTGCAGGTCAGCCCCGAACCGCTCGAAACGCAGGCTCGCGACGTCGAACCCCTCTCCGAAGGCCAGAGTGTCGTTCCCGCCGCCCCCGGTGATGGTGTCGCGGCCGCCCTGGTAGAGAACGAGGTCGTCCCCGGCTCCCGTGACGATCCAGTTGTTGCCCAGCCCGCCGGCCAGCGTGTCGTCCCCGTCCTCGCCGTAGAGGGTATCGGCATCGTCGCCGCCATCGATCACGTCGTTGCCGGCTCCACCATAGAGAGTGTCGTTGCCCGTATCGCCCGACAGCGTGTCCTGATCGGCATCACCATACAGAATGTCATTGCCCGAACCGCCGCTGACGATGTCATTGCCCGAACCGCCCTTGATGGTGTCGATGCCGGAGCCGCCGTCCATACGGTCCTCACCGGCCCCGCCCTCCAGGGAGTCATTGCCGGCGCCACCGTCGATCCAATCGTCGCCATCACCGCCATAGAGAGCGTCGCCGCCCGTCCCGCCGAGCAACGTGTCGTTGCCGCCGTCACCGTAGGCGGCGTCGCCGGCGGTGTCGTCACGGCCGTCGATCAGGTCGTCGCCGTCGCCACCGTACAGCCTGTCGACACCGGCCCCGCCATACAGCGTGTCGTCGCCGCCATATCCGTAAATGGAGTCCGTGCCGCCGTTGCCCCGGATCACGTCACCGGCGTTGTAGCCTTCCAGCGTATGGCCGGCGTTGTCGTCGTTCGTTGTGACGACGATGTCCGGACGGGACAGGTCGATCTCCGTGCCGTCGGCGAAGCGCAAGGTCTGCAGATAGTTGAGCCCATCTCCGGCACCAGTGCTGGCGAAGCGGTTCGCAATGACGATCCGCTGCGCCGTCGCGGCGAACACCAGATGAAGATCCTTGCCGTAACGCTCCAGCCGCAAAGCGTCGGCGCCGTAGCCTTCCCCAAAGACCAGAACATCGTTGCCGCCACCGCCGACGACAGTGTCGGTTCCACCGCCATAGACCACGAGGTCGTCGCCGGCCCCTCCGTCGATGCCGTTGGCGCCCGTCCCGCCGTTCAGCGTGTCGTTTCCGACCCCACCGAACAGCGTGTCGTTCTCCGTGCCGCCGGACAGGCTGTCGTTGCCGTCGCCGCCCTCCAGGTAATCGGCGCCGGCCCCGCCGTCCAGCACGTCGTCGCCAAGCCCGCCATACAGCGCGTCGGCGCCGTCGCCGCCCTTCAGCGTGTCGTCACCACCATAACCGAGGATCGAGTCGTTGCCGCCGTTGCCCTCGATGCGGTCGCCCATCCGGTAGCCGCGCAACGTCTCCCCCGCCGCCAGACCGTAGGTTTCCAGCGCGATGTCCGGCGCGGTAAGGTCCACCAGGATCCCGTCGGCGAAGCGCAGCGTCTGGACGTGGTTGATCCCATCCCCTTCCCCGTTGAAGCGGCCGACCACGGCAATGCGGTCGCCCGTGTCGCGGAAGGTGAGATACAGATCGTCGCCGAAGCGCGAGAGATAAAGCTGCTCCGCCGCCAGCCCGGCACCGAGTTCCAGCACGTCGTTGCCGCCACCGCCACGGATGGAATCCTGTCCCTGCCCGGAACCGGCATAGAGGAACAGGTCATCCCCGGCGCCGCCATCAAGAGAGTCGTTGCCAGCCCCACCGTCGAGCGTGTCGTTGCCGTCCTGGCCGTAAAGCTGGTCGTTATCGGCGCCACCGCGGATGGAGTCGTTTCCGGCCTCTCCAAAAAGAGTGTCCTTTCCAGCTCCTCCGTCTATCAAGTCGTCGCCAGCGCCACCATAAGACACGTCCGTCCCGCCGCCGCCGTAAATGGTGTCGCGCCCTGTGCCCCCATAGGACATGTCGTTGATGCCACCGGCGTTGGGGTCGTCACGGTTGTCGATTAGGTCGTCGCCTGCCCCACCATGCATTTCATCGGAACCGGCCCCTCCCCTGATGGTGTCGTTGCCGGCACCGCCCAGGATCGTATCGTTGCCGGTACCACCATCAAGCTCATCGTCACCGACACCGCCACCTATGCAATCATTGCCGTCACCGGCGCTGACGATGTCGTTTCCGGCCGCTTCGGTCGGGGATGGAGAAGGCAGTATGCTATCCAGCCCCCATGTGGATGTACCCCCTTCCCAGATGTACCAGCCACCAGAGAAAGGATAGCCTGCGACTTCGATACCAGCGATGTAGACGCCTGCCCGAGCCAGAGACGAGCCTTGATACTCGCTGACGACGTGGATCTGCAGCCGATCCGCTTCGCTCCGGTCGCGGACGGTGAACACGAAGTCCTGAGTGTTCCCTTTGTACGCGGTGCTGCTGCCGTCCTGTCCCAAATTCGAGTAATGGACGTCCACCCGTGCGTCCATCAGCACTGTCCCGTCAAGCGTAACGATCGTCCGCGGCCAGAACCATGTTATATGTCCGCCCATCCGGATTCGGATAACGATGACCTCATTGCCGGTCGTTGAGAAGCCGTCCCCCCACAGACGGTCCTCCCCGCTGCCGCCGACAATCGTATCGTCGCCGTCACCGCCAAAGGCGATGTCGTTGCCAGAGCCCGCATCCAGGACATCGTCCCCCGTGCCACCCTGCAAACCGTCGCTGCCCGCGCTGCCATAGACGGTGTCGTTGCCCGCCTCGCCATAGAGGCTCTCGTTCTGGCCGGACCGGCCGTCGAGCAAATCGTCGCCGTCACCACCGTACAGTTGGTTGACGCCCGCCCCACCGATCAGCGTGTCGTCGCCGGAATAGCCGAGGATGGTGTCATTGCCACCCTGGCCGTCGATGAAGTCCCCAACCTTGTAGCCTTCGATCTTCTGGCCGGCGTTGGTATCGACGGTGGTCATCACAAGATCCTGCCGGGTCAGGTCCACCAGGGTCCCGTCGGCGAAGCGCAGCGTCTGGACATAGCTCGCCCCGTCGCCGTCGCCGTCGCCGTTGAAACGGCCCGCGATGATCAGTTGGTCGCTCATCCCCTGGAACCGGACATACAGATCGGTCCCGTAGCGAACGAAGTAGTGGCTACCAGACGCGAAGGCCCCAGCCAGGTCGACCACATCGTCGCCGCCGGTGTTGTGGACCGTGTCCACGCCACTGTCGAACCAGATGAGATCGTTTCCGGCGCCGCTGTGGATCACATCGTTGCCCGCTCCACCGATCAGCGTGTCATCGCCGTCATCACCCAATAGCGTGTCATTGCCGTTTCCTCCTTCAAGCGTGTCGATGCCATCGCCGCCCTCCAGGCTGTCGCTGCCGTCCCCGCCAATCAGGCGGTCGTCGCCCGCCCCGCCGTAAAGCGCATCGGCGCCCAGCCCGCCGTCCAGCAGGTCGTCGCCGGCATAGCCATAGATGGCGTCATTTCCGCCCAGCCCCCGGATCGTGTCGTTGACGTTGTAACCCTGCAGCGTCTCCGTCGCGTCGGTCGCCACCGTCTCCAGCACCAGCGCCGGGTCGGTGATGTCCGCCAGCGCGCCGTCGGCGAAGCGCAGCGCCTGGACGTAGCTCGCCCCGTCCGTCGCACCGTTGAAGCGGCTCGTCAGCACGATCTCGTCCGCCGCGTTGCGGAAACGCAGGTAGAGGTCGTTGCCGAAGCGCGCGTAGTAGAGGTCCGCTTTGGACAGGCCGGCGCGCATCTCCAGGACGTCCCGGCCGCCCTCGTTGGTGATGGTGTCCCGCCCGCCGCCGTGGCGGATTAGATCATCGCCCAGGCCCGTCGAGATCGTGTTGGTTCCGCTGCCGCCCAGCAGAGTGTCGTTGCCGTCACCGCCCTTGAGCGTATCGTTGCCGGTCGCGCCCTCGACCCAGTCGTCGCCGGCGTTGCCTTCCAGCCAATCGTTCCCGGCGTTGCCCAGCAGGCTGTCGTCACCGTCGCCGCCGCCGAAGGTCTCACCCCCGTCGCCGCCGATGATGGTGTCGTTGCCCGCCTCGCCATAGGCCACATTGCCCGAGGCGCCGGTTCCGACGTCGTCGCTGTTGTCGATCCAGTCGTTTCCGGCGCCGCCGTAATACTGGTCGGCACCGAGTCCGCCGATCAGCGTGTCGTCGCCGTCACCGCCGTTCAGGCTGTCGTTGCCGTCCCCGCCCAGCAGCAGGTCGTCGCCCGCATCGCCGTACAGCTGGTCGGTCCCGGCGCCCCCGGTCAGCGTATCGTCGCCGGCTCCGCCATAGAGCAGGTCGTTGCCGGTCCCACCATCCAGAACATCGTCGCCGGCATAACCGGAAATGGTGTCGTGACCGCCCAACCCCCGGATGGTGTCATTGACGTTGTAACCCTCCAGCCTTTCCGTCGCGTCGGTCGCCACCGTCTCCAGCACCAGCGCCGGGTCGGTGATGTCCGCCAGCGCGCCGTCGGCGAAGCGCAGCGTCTGGACGTAGCTCGCCCCGTCCGCCGCGCCGTTGAAACGGTTCCTCAGCACGATCTCGTCCGCTGCGTTGCGGAAACGCAGGTAAAGGTCGTTGCCGAAGCGCGCGTAGTAGAGGTCCGCCTTGGACAGGCCGGCGCGCATCTCCAGGACGTCCCGGCCACCCTCGTTGGCTATGGTGTCCCGTCCGCCACTGTGGCGGATCAGATCGTCGCCCAAGCCGGTCGAAATCGTGTTCGTGCCGGCGCCGCCTTCCAGCGTGTCGTCGCCGGCCTCGCCATACAGGCTGTCGTTGCCGTCGTCGCCGCTCAGGCTGTCGTTGCCCGCCCCACCGAACACCGTATCCTCGCCCGCGCCGCCGCTGACCGTGTCATCCCCGGTGCCGCCCTCGACGTAATCGGTTCCGTTGCCCGCGGCGATGACGTCGTCACCGGCCTCGCCGTAGTGCAGATCGTTGCCGTCGCCGCCTTCCAGCGTGTCGTTGCCGTCCCCGCCCTCCAGCCGGTCGTCGCCGATGTTGCCCAGCAACCGGTCGTCGCCCGCGCCGCCATCGAGCAGGTCATTGCCGGCACCGCCGTCCAGCAGGTCGTCGCCGGCATAGCCATAGATGGTATCAACCCCACCCAGGCCCTGGATGGTGTCGTTGGCGTTGTAGCCCTCCAGCTTCTCGTACGCATCGGTCGCCACCGTGTCGAGCACCAGCATCGGGTTGGTGATGTCCACCAGCGTGCCGTCAGCGAAACGCAGCGTCTGGAGGTAGGACGCGCCGTCCCCCGCCCCGCTGAAGCGGTTGGCGAGGATCACCTCGTCGGACCGCCCGCGGAAGCGCAGATGGAGGTTGTCGGCGAAGCGCGCGAAATAGAGGTCCGACGCCGACAGGCCGCCGCCGATCTCCAGAACGTCCTGCCCGCCGATGTTGCTGATCGTCTCGCGCCCGCCGTCGTAGCGGACGAGGTCGTCGCCAAGACCGGTGAACAGCGTGTCGGTGCCTTCCCCGCCGGTCAGGGTGTCGTTGCCGTCGCCTCCTTCCAGCGTGTCGTTTCCGGCATCGCCGTTCAGGATGTCGTCATCGGCGCCGCCATACAGGTAGTCGGCCCCGTCGCCGCCGGACAGCGTGTCGCGACCCGCCCCTCCGTAGAGGAAATCATTGCCGAGACCGCCGGACAGCGTGTCGTCGCCCGTCTCGCCGTCGAGGGTGTCGCCGCCGTCGCCGCCCTCAAGGCTGTCGTCGCCGGTGCCACCGAGGATGGAATCGCTGCCGGCTCCGCCATCGAGGGTGTCGTTGTCCGCGTAGCCATAGATGGTGTCGTTGCCGGCCATGCCGCGGATGACGTCGCCGACGTTGTAGCCCTCCAACACCTCGCTGGCGGGGTTCGCCACGGTCTCCAGCGCGATGTCCTTGCGGGTCACATCGAAGGTCGATCCGTCGGCGAAGCGCAGGGTCTGCACGAAGCTGGTCCCGTCGCCCGCCCCGTTGAAACGCCCGGTCAGAACGATCTGCTCACCCGAATTGCGGAACCGGACGTAAAGATCCTTCCCGAAGCGCGCGAAATACACCTCCTCCGGCGCGATGCCGGACCCCAACTCCAGAACGTCGTTGCCGCCTTCGTTGGTGATGGTGTCGCTGCCGCCGCCGTAGCGGATCAGGTCATCCCCGGCGCCGGTGTAGAGGGTGTCGTTGCCGGCCCCGGCGGCCAGCGTGTCGTTGCCGGCCCGGCCATAGACGGTGTCGTGGCCGCTTCCGGCGATCAGCAGATCGTCCCCGTCCTCCCCGTCGATGGAGTTGTCGCCCTCCCCGCCGTCGATGCTGTCGTTCCCGGTGCCGCCGTACAGCAGATCGCCGCCGCCGCCGCCCAGGATGGTGTCATCGCCGTCGCGGCCATAGGCCACGTCGCGGGCGCCGTCCGTGCCCGGATCGTCGCGGCTGTCCAGCAGGTCGTTGCCGGCCCCGCCGTCGAGGGAGTCCGATCCCGTCCCGCCGATCAGCGTGTCGTCCCCGGCGTAGCCGAGGATGGAGTCGTTGCCCGCCTTGCCCTCGATCCGGTCCCCGACGTTGTAGCCGAAGAGCTGCTCGTTGGCGGCGGTTGCCACCGTCTCCAGCGCGATGTCGGTCCGCGTCAGGTCGAAGCGGGTGCCGTCGGCGAAGTCGATCCGCTCGACGTAGGACGCACCGTCGCCCGCCAGATTGAACCGTCCGGTCACGATGATCTCGTCGGCCGGCCGGCCGCGGAAGCGGATGTGCAGGTCGTTGCCGAAGCGCGCGAAGTAGATCCCGCCGCGGGTGATCCCCGGCCCCATCTCGATGGTGTCGAACCCGCTGGTGTCCAGCAGCGTGTCGCGCCCGTCGCCGGGCCGGTACACGTAGGTGTCGTTGCCCGCGCCACCGTCCAGCGTGTCGTTGCCGATCCCGCCGACCAGCGTGTCGTTGCCGCCGCCGCCGCTCAGCCGGTCGTCGCCATCCTGGCCAAGCAGCACGTCGTCGGTCGCCGTACCGGTCAGCAGGTCGCCCGTCGTCCCGCCCAGCATCGCCAGTTCGCCCAGCGGCAGAGTGGTGCCGTCGGCGAACTGGAGGCCGGCCAGCCCGGTGGTGCCGTCGCTGTAGGAGAAGTGGTTGACGATGCGGATCTGGCGGCCCGTCTCACGGATCACGACGACGAGGTCGCTGCCCGAGCGGGACAGTACCACGTCCTTCCAGTCCAGCCCCGGCGGCAGGCCGACCGTGTCGCCGCTGCCGGGGAACACCGTCTGGTCCGACCCCAGGTCGTCGAGTTGGAAGACCGAGGGCCCGTCGCCGCCGATCCACACATGCTCGACGCCGAGATTCCACGACGGTCCCGAGGGGAAGCTCACCTCGTCGAGACGGTTCTCGAAATGGTTGACCACCAGGATGTTGACCGTGCCGTCCGCCGAGACGATGCGCAGATCGTCGTGGATGCGCACCAGCCGCAGGTTGGCCGGCGGCACCCCGGCGGTGAAGCTGAGCCGGTTGAGGTCGCCGCCCGGATGGATCGTGGTCGGTCCGCTGTTGGCGCCGACGTTGAAGGTGCTGTTGCCCAGGCTGCCGATCAGGATGCCGTTGCCGCCGACCGTCCAGCTCTGCCCGTTCTCGTAGGTCACGGTGCCCAGGCCCGAGCCGGACCCCGCGACTCCGTTCGGCCCGAAATGGTTGACGGCGATCAGGTCGATGCGCCCGTCGTCGGTGAAGATGCGCAGGTCGACGCCGTCCCGCTCCATGCGGACGTCCGCCGGCGCGATGCCCGGCCCGAGGGTGAGGCGGTCGGTGCCGCCGCCGGGGAAGACGTAGAGCCGCCCCTGGCCGGGCAGGATCGTGAAGTCGTCGGTGCCGGCGTCGCCGAACACGACATTGTCACCCCACACGTTCACGACCTTGCCGCCGGAGAAGGTCACCGCCTCCAGACCCCGCGACATGCCCTCGGTCGGCGGAGCGAACTGGTTGACGACGCGCACCGTCCGTCCGCTTCCGATGAAGACCACCAGGAGATCGTTGCCGTCGCGGGCGAGCGTCACGTCGCCCGGACCGACGTCGGGGCCGAAGTTGATGGTGCCGCCGCCGCCGGAATGGATGACCTGCTGGGCGGGGCCGGTCCTGCCGATCTGGAAGACGTCGCCCCGCCCCCCCCCGATCAGCGTGTCCCGGGAGGAGAGGTCGAAGCTCCGCCCGTCGGGGAACGTCAGGTCCTTGATGGCGCCGTAGTAGTTCAGGACGGTGATGACCTGGCTGGTGCGGTCGATGTGGATTTCCAGGTCCGAGCCGGTGCGGAACATCACGACCTCGGTGCTGTCGATGTCGCCGAACACCAGCGAATCGCCGCCTTCGGTGTAGATCGTCTGCGAGCCGGTATCCCGCCCGACCAGGAACTGGGTCGGCCCCTTCCCGCCGAACACCACCGTGTCGCCGGTCAGCGGCATCATGGTGCCGTCCGGTCGCTGGATCGCCTCCAGCGGCGCCCCCGCGAAATGGTTGACGATGGTCAGGGAGTCCTTCGTGCCGTCCACCGTCACGCGCAGATCGTCGCCGAAGCGGGTCAGCCGGATCTTCGACCCGTCGACGGTGTCCACGATCCGCACCCGGTCGTCTCCGGAGGTGTCGGGATAGATGATGACGTCGCCCATGCCGGCCTGGATGACGAACTCGTCATGGCCCGAACCGCCGATCAGCACCTTGCCGCCCTGGATGTTCCAGGTGGTGCCGTTGTCGAAGACGAGGTCGCCGACGCCGTCCATCGCGAAATGGTTGACGATGACGATCTCGTCCTGCCGTCCCTCGATGGTGATGTGCAGATCCGCCCCGACGCGGACCACCCGCGCCTTGCCCGGGTCGGCGTCGATGTTCAGATGCTGGCCGGGACCGCCGGGATAGATGATCGGGGCCGCCGGCAGGGTTTCCCGGCCGCCTCCGCTGATGTGGACGGTGGATCCGGCGATCGGCCAGACCACGCCGTTGAGGAAGATGATCTCCGGGATCATCACCACCCCGCCCGACGCGAACTGGTTGACGATGGTCATGCTGTCGGCGCCGAGCGTGACGCGCAGGTCGTCGCCGACGCGGGTCAGCCGCAGGTCCTTCGAATCGACGCCGGGGGCCGCGACGATCCGGTCGCCGTTGGCCTTGCCACCGCCATACACGATGACGTTGCCCATGCCGGGCATCAGCGTGAAGACATCATCGCCGTCGGTGCCGACCTGGACGCCGTTGCCGCCGACCGTCCAGACCTTGCCATCGCCGAAGGCGACGCTGCGGAGCGCGTTGCCGAGGAAGTGATTCAGGATGGTGACGACGTCGCTGCCGTCGCCCATGACGATCTCGAGATCGCCACCGGAGCGGCGCAGCACCGTGCCGAGGCTGTCGATGCGCGGATCGAAGCGCAGGACATCGGTCCCGCCGCCGGGATAGATCGAGACGTGCCCGATGCCCGGCTTGGCCTCGAAGGTTTCGGTGCTGCTGCCGCCGAGCTGGATCTGGTGGCCCCAGATGTTCCAGATGTTGCCGTCCACGAACCGGATGGAATGGACGCCGCCGCTGGCCCCGCCCGCGAAGTGGTTGAGCACGGTGAGCGTGTCGCCGAGGCCGTAGACGGTCACCACCAGATCGTCGCCGACCCGCTGGAGCCGGACGTTGGCCGGGTCGATGCCCTGGCCGATGGTGATCTGGTCCATGCCGATGCCCGGCAGCACGATCCGCGAGCCGGTGCCGGGCGCCAGCGTGAAGCTGTCGTCCCCGGCGCTACCGACCAGAACGTTGGGATCGGTCAACCGCCACGTCCGCCCGCCGACGACCACATTCTCCAGCACCGACGCGCCCCATCCGGTCGCGAAGTGGTTCAGCACCGTAATGCGCTCGGCGCTGCCCTGCACGGCGATGACGAGGTTCTCGCCCTCCCGCACGAAGCTCAGCTTATCGGTGAGGATGCCGGTGCCGAAGGTCAGCGTGTCGAAGCCCTTGCCGGCGAACAGGGTCACCGCGCCGTCGCCGGGCTTCACCGTGAAGAGGTCGGCGGTGTCGCCGCCGATGCGAAAGCCCTCCGCCGCGCCGATGCTCCACACTGTGCCGTCGGCGAAGGTGATGGTGCGGAGCCCGCTGTTGCCGGCGGCCAGCCCGTCGAATTGGTTCAGCACAGTGACGCGGTCCGTGGTTCCGGCGATGCCGATGATCAGGGCGTTGCCGTCGCGGCTCAGCGCCACATCCGTGGGGCGGATTCCGGCGCCGAGCACCAGCCCGTCCGCTCCGCCGCCGCCGGCCAGCACCCGCCCGCCCAGGCCCGCCGTGATGGTGAAGACCTCATCGCTGCCGGTGCCGACGATCAGGCAGGTGTTGTCGACGGCCCATGCCGTGCCGTCGCCGAAGCGGATGGTGGAGACGCCGTCCGGGTTGCCGTCGAAGTGGTTCTTGACGATCCAGGAGTCGGAGCTTCCGGTGTAGGCGATGCGCAGGTCGTCGCCCTCGCGGGACAGCCGCATCCGGTCGGGGTCGATGGTCAGCGCGAAACTGATGGTGTCGGCGCCCTCGCTGCCGTAAAGCGTCACCTCCCCGCCACCGAGGCCGAACACGGTGGTGTCGTTGCCGGTGGTGCTGATGACGATGTCGGCGCCGCTCACCCGCCAAACGGTGCCGTCGGCCAGTTCGATGGCCTGGATTCCGCCGTTGCCGGCCCCGGCCAGAACGTCGGCGGAGAAGTGGTTGAAGGCGATCACCGAGCGGTCGGTCCCGGCGATGCGGATTTCCAGATCGTCGCCGCGGCGTGACAGGCGCAGGTCGGCGGCGGTCACGTCGTCGCCGAAGCAGATGACGTTCGCCCCGTCGTCGGCATGGACCGTGCGGCTGGTGAATCCCGGCTCGATGGCGATGGTGTCGTCGCCCGTGCCGCCCATCAGCAGGATGTCGCCCCACACCGGCCAGACCACGCCGTCCGCGAACACGAACTCCCGGATGCCGCCGATGCCCGCCCCGCCGCGCCGTTAGCGGCGAAATGTTCCATGATGGTGACGCGGTCGCGGGCGTAGCCGTCCTCGCCCGCCGGGCCGCCGCCCGCGTCGAACAGGATGTGCAGGTCGTCGTCGATGCGCACCAGATGCGCGATTTCATGCCGGAAACCCGCCCCAGCCGGACGATGTCGTTCCCGCCCTCGCCGAAGACAACGACATGGCCGGCGCCGGATGGCGCGGTGATCACGTCGTCGCCCGGCGTGCCGGTCAGCACGAGGTCGCCGAACATGCGGACGCCGTCCTGGACGTTCACCACACTGTCGCCGCGGCGGTAGCTGTTGTAGAGGACACCATCCTCGGTCAGCGTGCCGACCCGCCGCCAGCCCGACTCCTTGAAGGTCACGAAGTCATCGCGGTCGCCGGTGACGTAGAGCGGCGCGCCGCCCGCGTTGGCCCGGACGCCCTGCTCGTTGAAGATCAGCGTCTGATGCCCTCGGCGGTCAGGTCGAACCGCTCGATCCCGTGCACGTTCACGGCGGTGCCCAGCAGCATCAGCCGGCTGCCCTCGAACCGCAGCGTGTCGTCGCCCGAACCGCCGTCCACCGAGACGAAGCCCTCGTCCAGAACCCGCAGCGTGTCGTTGCCGGCCCCGCCCGCCAGCGCGTCGGCCCCGCCCCGGCCGTCGAGGTAATTGTCCGCGCCGTCGCCGGTCAGGCTGTCGGCCTGCCCGGTGGCGATCACCCTTTCCACGCCGGACAGACGATCCCCTCCGCGTCGGCACCGCTGCCGGTGCCCGCCGCGAGATCGACCGTCACCCCGGCGGCGGAGGCGGAATAGTCCGCGGTGTCGATGCCCGCGCCGCCGACCAGCGTGTCGGCTCCGGCCCCGCCGATCAGCGTGTCGTCGCCCGCCGCACCGTCCAGCCGGTTGGCCCCGCCGTCGCCGATCAGAAGGTCGGCGTGGCCGGAACCCGACAGGTTCTCGATGCCGGTCAGGCGGTCGCCTTCGGCGTCGCCCCCAGGCCAATCCCGGTGACGAGATCGACCGTAACCCCCGCATCCGATCCGGAATAGTCCGCGGTGTCGGCCCCGCCGCCGCCCTCCAGCGTGTCGGCGCCCGCCCCGCCCTTCAGAACGTTGTCCAGGCCGTCACCGGTCAACCGGTCGTCGAAGGCCGAGCCGATCAGGTTCTCGACCCCGCTCAACTGGTCGCCCTCGGCGGTGCCGCCGCTGCCGGTGCCGGCCGCGAGGTCCACGACCACCGCGTCGGCGGAGGCGGAATATTCGGCAGTGTCGATGCCCGCCCCGCCGACCAGCGTGTCGGCACCCTCGCCGCCGATCAGCGTGTCGTCGCCCGCCGCACCGTCGAGGCGGTTGTCCCCGCCGTCGCCGGTCAGGCGGTCGGCTTGGTTGGAGCCGGTCAGGTTCTCGATGCCGGTCAGACGGTCACCTTCAGCGTCGCCGCCGATCCCCAGGCCGGTCGACAGATCGACGGTGACCCCGTTGGCCGAGGCTAGGTATTCCGCGGTGTCGGTGCCCTCCCCGCCGATCAGCGTGTCGGCCCCGCCCAGGCCGGCCAGCGTGTCGTTGCCGTCCTGCCCGTCCAGGCGGTTGCGGTTGGCGTCGCCGGTCAGCCGGTCGTTGCCGCCGGAGCCGAGCAGATTCTCGATCCCCGACAGCCGATCACCCTGCGCATCGCCGCCGGTTCCCGTGCCGCTCGCCAGACTGACCGTCACCCCGGCGGTGGAGGCGGAATAGTCCGCGGTGTCGGTGCCCGCACCGCCGACCAGAGTGTCGGCGCCCGCACCACCGACCAGCGTGTCGTCTCCCGCAGCGCCGTCGAGCCGGTTGGCCCCGCCGTCGCCCGTCAGCCGATCGTTGCGGCTGGAACCGGTGACGTTCTCGATGCCGGCCAGAACATCCCCTCCGCATCGCCGCCCAGGCCGGTCCCGGTGGCGAGATCGACGGTCACCGCGGCGGTCGAGGCCGAGTAATCCGCGGTGTCGGTTCCAGCCCCGCCGATCAGCGTGTCGGCCCCGCCCAGGCCGGCCAGGGTGTCGTTGCCCGCCCGCCCGTCGATCCGGTTGCCTCCGGCGTCGCCCGTCAGCCGGTCGTTGCCGTCCGAGCCGAGCAAGTTTTCGATCCCGCTCAGCCGGTCGCCCTGCGCGTTGCCGCCGCTGCCAAGCCCGGTCGTCAGGTTGACGGTGACCGCCACCGCCGAGGCCGAATAATCCGCGGTGTCGGTGCCCTCGCCGCCGACCAGCGTGTCCGCCCGGCGCCACCGGCCAGCGTGTCGTCGTCGGCACCACCGTCGAGCCGGTTGCCGCCGCCGTTGCCAGTCAGACGGTCGCCGAAGGCGGAGCCGATGACGTTCTCGATGCCGGTCAGGATGTCCCCCTCCGCATCGCCGCCATGGCCCGTTCCGGCGTCGAGATCGACGGTCACCGCCTCCGGAGAGGCCGAATAGTCCGCGGTATCGGCGCCCTCGCCACCGATCAGCGTGTCCGCCCCAGCCCCGCCGTCCAGCGTGTCGTCACCCGCCGCACCGTCAATGCGGTTGGCGCCGCCGTCGCCCGTCAGGCGGTCGTCGTGGCTGGAGCCGATGATGTCCTCGACCCCGCTGATCCGGTCCCCCTCGGCGTCGCCGCCGGCCCCGGTGCTTGCGGCCAGATCGACCGTGACGCCGCTGGCCGATCCGCTGTAGGCGACGGTATCGGTGCCCTCGCCGCCGATCAGCGTGTCGGCCCCGGCGCCGCCCTCCAGGCTGTCGTTCCCGGCGGCTCCGTCCAGGCTGTCGTCGCCGGCCCCGCCGGAGAACTGGTTGTCGCCCGCGTCGCCGATCAGCGTGTCGTTGCCGGCCCCACCCCGGACATTCTCGATCCCGGACAGGCTTTCGCTCATCCAGCCGCCGTGCTGCACGCCCCCGTTGGAGAGGTCCACGGCGATAGGTCCGAGCCCGCCCCGAAATCGACGGTGTCGATACCGTCGCCACCGATCAGGACGTTGTGCCCGCCGCCGCCGGTCAGAACGTCGTCGCCGTCGCCGCCGGTCAGCGTGTCGTCGCCCATTCCGCCGACCAACGTGTCGTCGCCGTCACCCCCGTCCAGAAGGTCGCCGTTGTAGTCGTCGCCGACTCTGAGGCTGTCGTTGCCCGCCCTCCGATCAGCGTGTCGCTGCCGAAGCCGCCCTCCAGCGTGTCGTCGCCATCCCCACCGTCGTAGCGGTCGTTGCTCCAGTAGGAGCCGCCCTCGCCCAGCCGGTCGTTCCCGGCGCCGCCCAGCAGCGTGTCGTCGCCCTCGCCGCCATACAGAACGTCGTTGCCGTCGCCGCCGTCCACATGGTCGCCGCCGCCGTCGCTATAGACCGTGTCGTCGCCATCGCCCGCGGTGATGCGGTCCGCGCCGCCGCCCGCAAGGACGAGGTCGTTTCCGCTGCCCGCGTCGATGGTGTCGTCGTTCTCTCCGGAGTCGATCCAGTCGCTGCCGGCGCCGCCGCGGATGCTGTCGTTGCCGGTTCCCGTGATGATGCGGTCATCGCCGCTGCCGCCGTCCAGAAGGTCCTCGTTGCCGCCCCCAGCAGCGTGTCGTCGCCCGCCCCGCCATAGAGCGTGTTGGCGTTGGTGCCGCCGTCCAGAAGGTCGTCGCCCAGCCCGCCATACAGAACGTCTTCGTTGCTGTCGCCGATCAGCGTGTCGTTGCCGGAGCCGCCGTAGAGCGTGTCGTTCTCGCTGCCGCCGTCCAGCAAATCGTCTCCGGACCCGCCGGACAGCACGTCGGACTGGCTGCCGCCAGTCAGGGTGTCGTTGCCGGACCCGCCGTCCAGGCTGTCGTCGCCCCAGTCGCCAGTCACCACGTCGTCGCCGGCGCCGCCATGCACGGCGCCGCCCCCGCCGCCGCTGGACAGGGTGTCGTCCCCACCGCCCCCGGACAAGGTTTCGGCCTGCCAACTGCCGCCGATGGCGACGCCGCTGCCGTCCCGGGCCTCCCCGCCTCCGCGGCCAGTTCCACCGAGGCCGGGAGGCCGTTCTCGTCGGCCGCGGCCTCGTTCCGGCCGTCCGTCACGTCGATGTACAGCACCGTGTCCGTGCTGAGGCCGCCGTCATCGGTGACCCGCACCGTGACGGCATGGGCGGGGGCCGCACCGGCATCGAGGCTGGCGCTCTCCGCCACGGCGATCCGCCCCGTGGCCGCGTCGATGGTGAAGCGGCCGCCGGCGTCGTCGATCAGGCTGTAGGCGAGCGCCCCGCCCTCTGGATCGGCGGCCTGCACGGTGCCAACCACCGTGCCCGCCGGCGCGGCCTCGTCCACGCGCCCGCCGGCCAGCGTCGCGCCGGTCGGGGCATCGTTGACCTCGGCCAGGGTGACGGTGACGGTCTGGGTCGCCCCGCCGCCCCGCCCGTCCGACACGGTGATGCGGAACAGGTCGGTGCCCGCGTAATTGGCGCCGGGCGTGTAGGTGAAGAGGCCCCCGGCGGTCAGGTTGAGGATGCCGTGGGCCGGCCCCTCGGCGATGGCGTAACTCAGCGCGTCATTGTCGGCGTCCACCGCGCCGACGCTGCCGGTCAGGACGGTGTCCTCCGTGCCGGCCAGGGTCTGGTCGCTCACCACCGGGGCGCTGTTGGCCCGGCCGGATAGGCTGCCCACGTCGGCGGCCACGCCGTCCACCAGCACCTCCAGCGTGTTCCAGTTGCGGGCGGCGAGCTTGAGCGCCTCGCTGGTGAAGGTCTGGCCGTCGTTGCCATGCTGCCGGATGAAGTCGCGCAGGCGGACGAGTTCGCCCGCGACCGCTCCGGTGATCTGGGCCGGGGTCAGTTCGACCCGCAGCCGGTCGCTTCCCGCGCCGCCGTCCAGCGTGTCGGCGCGGGTCTGGGTGGACAGGCTCTGGATCGCCAGATCGTCGCCACCGCCGCCCTGGACAAGGTCGCCGCCGTCGCCGCCGACGAGCGTGTCGGCGCCCATCCCACCGGTCAGCGTGTCGTCGCCCGCACCGCCGTCGAGCCGGTCGCCGTTGTAATCGTTGCCGACGGTCAGGCTGTCGTTGCCGGCTCCACCCAGCAGCGTGTCGCTGCCATAGCCGCCGTCCAGCGTGTCGTCGCCGTCACCACCGTCGTAAAGATCGTTGTTCCAATAACCGCCGCCCTCGCCCATCCGGTCGTTCCCGGCGCCGCCCAGCACCGTGTCGTCGCCGTCGCCACCGTACAGAACGTCGTTGCCGTCACCGCCGTCCACCCGGTCGACGCCGCCGTCGCCGTACACCGTGTCGTCGCCCTCGCCCGCGGTGACGCGGTCCATGCCGCCGCCGCCGTAGATGGTGTCGTCGCCGCTGCCCCCGTCGAGGGTGTCGTTGTTCTCCCCGCCGTCGATGCGGTCGTTTCCGGCTCCGCCCAGGATGCTGTCGTCCCCCCAGTTGCCCGTCAGAACGTCGTTCCCGGCCCCGCCGTCGATGAAGCCGCCACCGCCGCCGCTCGCTATCGTGTCGTGCCCGGCCCCGCCCAAAAGGGTTTCGGTCCGCCAGTCACCGTTGATGACTGCGTTGGCGGCAGGGGTGGTCGTGTCGGTCATCAGCGTCCCCTTTCCGGGTGTTCGGCCCGGTTTGGTCGATTGGTTGGCAATGGGATCAGGCGGACGGGCACGCCGTCATCGGCGGGCGCGAGCGGGGTTTGCCGACGGACGATGGGCCTGCGGCGGCGGGCTACCCGGATGGGGAAGCCGAACGCCTCGCCTCACAAAAAGCCTACTTTTGCATGAAAAACTTATGCGAAATGTCATCGTTCACCACGCTTATTAGATTTTTATGCGATAAATGCTTGCGTCAAGATATTTAAATTCTACTGATACGGGAATATCGTAACGCTTCCGTGAGATGTTGTGTCGCATGACGGTGGTGGAGGCGGTCGGCACCGCCGGCGTGAAGTCGGCGACGCGGCCCTTCAGCGCTTTCTGCGCTCGACAATCCGCCGTATTCGCTGGAGCGAATTGGCTGAAACCTGATAGGTTGAGCGAGGCTTCAACCGGCGAAAGGGTGTCTTGGATGCCGCTGACGGAAAGGACCGCCCAGGGCGATCAGTATGTCCTTCCCGGTGCGGAACGCCGGACCGAGCCCGGCCTTCCCTACGCCGCCGAACCCGACGGTCAACTCGCCCTGCATTTCTACGAGCCTCCCCGTGCCGACGAGCGGGACCCCGGCAAGCCGCCTCCGTTGCCGCGTCTGCTCCCCCGCCCCACACCCATCAATGACGGTCCGCTTGCCGGCCGCGTTGCGTTCTTCCCGCAGGTCATGAATGATGTGACCGAGGCTTTCCGGGCTTTTTCCGGCCTGACGAAGGAACGCCAGGATTAGCGTTTGGGAATGATCCTTCGCTTCCGATCGCGGTCCACCGACCACCCAAGGATCTACGTTCATGCCTTTCGACAATCCGGTGGGCGATCGAGCCCGTCGGCAGCCACGGTTCGGAAAAGCAGCCCAACGGCAAGCCACGCAGGGAGCCCCTGCGCGAGCACACCAGAAGGTCAACGGCTCCGCCGAGCAGAAGCACCAACAATGGCTCGCCCGCGCTAGCGATGCCGAGCGATCCGGCGATTCCGTCGAAGCCGAAACCTGTCGCCAGCATGCGGAGCACTGGTTCCGTGTGGCCCACGGCCGCAACGATCCCTGAGGCTCCGCCGCCCCACCGATCACGATCGGTCCGTGGCGGCGTGGCTCAGGCCAAATGGCCTCCGGCAAGCCCGGAGCGGCTCGCTGCCCGCGCAACGGAACTCGGCACGCTCCGATCCCCGACCGCGGACAGCGGGGGAGCCCGCTACCTCAGCAGCGTCGCGGCCGGTCGAACGAAGCTCTTGCGGCCGCGCTTGAACCCCATGAGCGGCACGGCTATTCCGCCGAAGGCGTCGGTCTCGTCGTTGGCGTCGAGCACGATCATGTCCGCCTGTCCGCCAACCGCGACGCCATAGTCCGCGATCCGCATCAGCCGGGCGGCCCCGTTGGAGATCAAATCGAGGCAGCCGCCGAAGCTTTCAGGCCCCAGATGCATGAGGTTCGCATAGAGATTGCCCATCCGGATCAGCGAGCCGTCGCCAAAGGGCGTGAAGGGGTTCAGGACATTGTTGGTCGCGACCGAGACGGCAACGCCGCCCTCCGCCAGCCGATGAACCGGCGCCACCCCGCGCGGGGCGCGGTGGTTGGCATCGCGCCCGTTGAGATAAAGATCGGTCGCGGGCAAGGCCGTCACCCCCACGCCGGCATCGGCCAGGAGCGCGATCATCCGCTCCAGCGCCGCATCATCGATGGCCGCGAGCTTGGTGGCATGACCGACGGCGACCCGCCCCTGCCAGCCCGCCGCCATCGTCCGCCGGCAGATTTCCTCAAGGTGGGACCAGCTGGGATCGAGATCGAAATCCAGATGGAAATCGAGATCGACGTCGTGCGCCACCGCCAGGGCGAAGATCCGTTCCATGTGCAGGGAGGGATCGGCATCGGTGTAAGGACAGCCGCCCAGGAGATCGGCCCCCTCCGCCAAGGCCTGGGTCAGCAACCGTTCGACCGCCGGATCATGGGTCATCCCCTCCTGCGGGAAGACGCAGATCGACAGATCGATGGCGAAGGCATAATCCCGCTTGAGCCGCTTCATGGCCTCGAAACTGCGCAGGCCGACCTGCGGATCGAGTTCCACATGGGTCCGCATGAACATGGTGCCCTGCGTGATCGCGCGCTCCAGGGTGCGGGCACCGCGCTGATAGACATCCTCGATCGTGAACTCCCTTTTCAGGCGGGACACCGCGGCGATTGCCCCCTTGAGTCCGCCGCCGGCATCGCGGCACCGGCAGAGCAGGCAGGACTTGTCGAGATGGATGTGCGTATCGACCAGCCCCGGCAGGACGAGACGCCCGCCGGCATCCTCCTCGACAACGGCCTCGACGACGGCGGTACCGGCCAAGGCAGGGCCGATGGCGGCGATCCGTCCCTGCCTGACCGCGATATCCTGCAGGCCTTGCCCTCCCCTCAGGCGGGCGTTGCGCAAGAGAAGGTCGAAAATCTGGTTCTGCGTCATCTCAGATCCGGCGTGACATTTGCATGCATAAACAGTATGCACTTTCAATGCCAGACCGAGCACACTTGTGGAGTTCCCAATGAGCGAGATGACCGAACGCGATCTGCAGGCCGTGAAGGATTATCTGGATGCCTCCATGGCCCCCGATCCCGTGCGCGCGGCGAAGCATGTGGCCCCGGGTTTCATCTGCCGCTTCACCGGGCACCGCGTTTTTGATACGCCGAGCGGGCCGACCGGCTTCAACGCCGCCCGCTACAAATGGGTGAAGAAGCGGATCGAGCGCTACGACGTGGTGCCGGGCGAGACGGAAACCATCGTCTACAGCCTCGGCTACCTGTACGGCGCTTGGCCGGACGGCACGCCCTTCGACAACAACCGCTACGTCGACCGTTTCGTGGTGCGGGACGGGCTGATCGTCGAAACCGATGTCTGGAACGACAGCGCCGAGTGGATTCTCGACCCTTCCTGCGCCCGCTGACCTGAATGCCCTGACCTGAATGCCTGGCGCCCTTATTCGGTGTAGGGCGCCAGGATATCCATGAGGTCGCGGCTCTTGGCGCCCGAGCTTTGCAGAAGCGCGCGGGCGGCCACGGCCTCCAAATGCTCGTCCATGAGGGCGCAGGCCTTGTCCGTGGGGCCGGTCCGGATCGCCTCGATCAGTTCCAGATGCTCATTCACCGCGCATTCGGACGAATGGGGCCGGCTGAAAACCGCCAGCGACAGTCCCGCGCGGTAGCAGATCTCCGTCACATAGCGGATCAGAACGGGTTTGCCGGTCATTTCCGCCAGTCGGACATGGAATTCCGTCGCCAGACGGATCGAAATCCCCTCGGCGCCATGCCGGGCCTGATGTTCGGCGTCGACGATGGCCTTCAACTGCTTCGCCTGGGCCTCGGTCAGCTTGCCGGCCAGATGCCGGACGACCTGACGTTCGAGATCGACCCGGATGTCGAAGATGTCCCGCGCATCCTCGAAGGACGGCACGGCGACCACGGCGATGCGGTTCCGGCGCAGATCGACAAGGCCTTCCGCCGCCAACTGCCCGAGCGCGCTGCGGGCGATGGTCCGGCTGACGCCGAAGCGTTCGCCCAGCGAATCCTCCGGCAGCCGGTCCCCCGGCGAGAGCGCCCGCTCGATGATCGCGCGCCGCAAGGCCGTGCAGATCACCGCGACACGGTCGCCTCCGGTTTTCCTCGAACGCTTTTCCTCGACCATCACCGCCCTCTCCTGACCCACTCTGCATAAGGGAGCTCAGGCGGGAATTCAACTCGCCAAGTGCCGCATTTGAATGCAACAGCCTCTTCACCCTGCACAAATCAAATGCATGCAGTGATTGTACACACTTTTCCTCGCCAAAAGCTGGTCACCCCCGACGTGGCGCGCAGCGCGCTCCGGAAACTGGCGCACCTGTTGCATACAGTTTACCAGTCCGTCACGAGGTGCGCCGCATGTCCCCATCCCAAGCCATCCAGCAAGGCCGTTCCGCCATCGCCGTCGAGCTTTCCCAGGCCGCCGTTTCGTTCGGCGCGCCGGGCAAGTCGTTCGCAGCCCTGCAGGAGACGAACCTTCGGATCGCCGATGGCGAGTTTGTCGCCCTGGTCGGCCCGTCGGGCTGCGGGAAGTCCACGATCCTGCGGCTGACGGCCGGCCTGCTGCAGCCGACCCGGGGGGCCGTCCTCGTCGGCGGGCGCGAGGTGGCGGCCAAGGCCTTGCGCATCGGCATGGCCTTCCAGAATCCGACCATGCTGCCCTGGCTGACCATCGAGCGGAACGTGATGCTGCCGCTCAAGATCGTGCGGCCCTTCCGCTCCGACTACCGCGCCAAGCGCAAGACGGAATACCGCGACCGGGTGCACGCCCTGCTGGCCGATGTCGGGCTCGACAAGTTCGCCGGCCATTACCCCTGGCAGCTGTCGGGCGGGATGCTGCAGCGCGCGAACCTCTGCCGCGCCCTCATCCATGAACCGAGCCTGCTGCTGCTCGACGAGCCGTTCGGCGCGCTCGACCAATTCACGCGCGAGGAGCTGTGGGGG
This sequence comes from Azospirillum sp. Marseille-Q6669, assembly GCF_965111635.1. Classification (NCBI taxonomy): domain Bacteria; kingdom Pseudomonadati; phylum Pseudomonadota; class Alphaproteobacteria; order Rhodospirillales; family Azospirillaceae; genus Azospirillum; species Azospirillum sp. Marseille-Q6669. The sequence continues at coordinate 1,188,329 of NZ_CBCOOP010000001.1, forward strand.
ACGATGCAATCCCTGTGGCTGAAGCGCAAACCCACCGTCCTGCTCATCACCCACGACCTGAAGGAGGCGGGCTTCCTCGCCTCGCGCGTCTGCGTGATGAGCGCCCGGCCCGGCCGCATCATCGACGACAGCGCCGTCGACTTCCCCCGCCCGCGCACGATCCAGATGACCTTCGATTCCGAGTTCGTCGCCCTCAACCAGCGGCTGCGCGACCTCATCATCGACGCGCGCACCGACACCGCCATCCGCGGAGCCTGAGCCATGAGCTACGAACTGCGCCGCCGCCTCTGGGCCGGCATCCTCATCCTCGGCTTCTTCGCGACGTGGGAAATCCTCTGCCTCGCCCTTCAGGTCTCCGATCTGGTCCTCCCCCGCCCGAGCCAGGTGTTCGCGACGCTGGTCGACCGCCTCGGCATCCTGTGGCCCCATGTGCTGCAGACCCTCTGGACCACGATGATCGGCTTCGTCCTGGGCGTGACCGTCGGGGTGGTCATCGGGGCGGCCGTCGGCGTCTCCCGCACCGCTTACGACACGGTCTATCCCCTGCTGATCGGCTTCTCCTCGATCCCCAAGGTCGCGGTGGTGCCGATCTTCGTGCTGTGGTTCGGATCGGGCGCGACGCCGGCCATCCTCACCGCGCTCGCGATGTGCTTCTTCCCGATCGTCGTCAACATCGCGACCGGCCTCGCCACCACCGAGCCGGAATTGGAGGACGTCCTCAAGTCGCTCGGCGCCAGCAAGCTCGACATCCTCTGGAACGTCGGGCTGCCCCGCACCATGCCCTTCTTCTTCGCCTCGCTGAAGATCGCCGTCACCTTCGCCTTCGTCGGCAGCGTGCTGTCCGAAACCGTCGCCTCCAACAAGGGCATCGGCAACGTGATGATGACGGCCTCCTCGAACTTCGACGTGCCGCTGGTCTTTGCCGGCCTCTTCCTGCTCGCCGCCCTCGGCATCCTGCTCTACGTCGCCTTCTCGCTGGTCGAGGCGCGCGTCACCGGCTGGGCCACCCGTCGCCAGGGCTTTGCTTCCGCCTGACCCTTCATCCCGAAACGGAGCCTACCATGTTGAAAAAGCTTCTCTCGACGCTTGCGCTCGGCCTTTGTCTGAGTGGGCCGGGCCTGAGCGGGCCGGCATTGGCCGAAACCAACATCAAGTTCACGCTCGGCTGGAAGACCCAGGGCTCCGACGCTCCCTTCCTGCTGGCGCAGCAGAAGGGTTACTTCAAGGCCGAAGGGCTGAACGTCACCATCGACCAGGGCGAAGGGTCGGCGGCCACTGTGACCCGCATCATGTCGGGAGCCTATGACGCCGGCTTCGGCGACATCAACGCGATCATCCAGAACGCGGCGACCCGCCCCGGCGAGGTGCCGATCATGGTCTATCAGCTCTGGAACAAGCCGCCCTTCGCGATCGTCTCGAAGAAGACGACCAACATCACCAAGCCCGCCGATCTCGTCGGCAAGAAGCTGGGCGGCGCCCAGGGCACCCCGACCACCCGCCTCGTCACCGTGCTCGGCACGCTCAACAAGGTCGACATGACCAAGGTCGCCATCGAGAACATGGGACCGAACCTGCAGGAGCCGATGCTGATCAAGGGCGACATCGACGGCGCCCTGGTCTTCAACATCACCAGCTGGTTCAACCTGATCAACAACCGCCAGGACCCCGCCAAGGACTACAACTGGCTGCTGTTCGGCGAGTTCGGCCTCGACCTCTATTCCAACGGCATGATGGTCTCCCAGAAGCTGATCAAGGAGAACCCGGACGCCGTGGCCGGCCTCGTCCGCGCGGTCAACAAGGCGGCGGTGGAGATCGGCGCGGACGCCGAGGCCGGGGTGAAGGCGGTCCTTGCCTACGACAATCTGGCCAAGGAAGAGCTTGAGCGCGCCCGCATGAAGTTCTCCTACGAGCAACTCATCCTGTCGCCCGAAGTCGACCGGATCGGCCTTGGCGACGTGGACGACGCGCGCCTCGCCCGCTCGATCGGCATCATGGTCGAAGGCTACCAGCTGACGGCCACGCCCAAGCCGGAGCAGGTCTTCACCCGCCAGTTCCTGCCGCCGGCGGCCGACCGCAAGCTCGCCTACAAGGCCGACTGATCGCAGGACGAAGCCCGGCCGGAACTGCGGCCGGGCTTCACGCATGGGGAAAGAGATGAACGTCGCCCGGCCGGGAATGGTCACCAGCCCGCACCCCCTGGCATCCGAGGCCGGGGCCGCCGTTCTGGCGAGGGGCGGCACCGCCATCGAAGCGGCGGTTGCCATCGCCGCCAGCCTGTCCGTCGTCATGCCGCATTTCTGCGGGATCGGCGGCGACGCCATCTGGCTGGTGGCGGACCGGCAGGGGCGGCAACGCTGTTTCCTCGGCATCGGGCAGGCGGCGGGCCAGTTTCCAGCCTATGAGGCTGCGATCCCCCTGCGCGGCCCCGCCTCGACCGTCACCTCGGCCTGCGCGGTCGACAGCTGGGGGCGAGCGCTTGCCTACAGCGCCGAACAATGGGGCGGCACTCAACCCTTCGCCGACCTCCTCGCCCCCGCCATTGCCCAGGCCCGGGACGGCTACGTCCCCAGCCGCTCGCAACAGTTCTGGTTCGATTTCCGGCGTGACGAGATCCCGCACTGGGAAGGCTTCGCGGATCATTTCGACGCCGTCCCCGGCGACCTCTTCACGCAGCCCGGTCTCGCCCGCAGCCTCTCCCTGCTGGCCGAGGACGGTTGCCGGTCCTTTTATGACGGGCGGCTCGGACGGCAACTGGCCGAGGGACTGGCCGCCGCGGGCTCCCCCCTCGGCGCCGCGGATCTGGCGGCGACCCGGACGCGGGAGGAGGCCCCCGTCGGCTTGGACTATCGCGGGCTGACCCTGCTGGCCCCGCCTGCGCCGACGCAGGGACTTTCCACGCTGGCGATCATGGGCGTTCTCTCCCACTTCGACCTGGCGGCCCTGCCCCCCACAAGCCCGCTCCGCTATCACCTGCTGGTCGAGGCGGTGAAGCAGGCCTTTCTGGACCGGCCGCTCATCGCCGATCCCGACGGTTCCGAGCCGCTGCCCTGGGACTTTCTCGACCCGTGGCGTCTGGCCGGCAAAGCCTCGGCCATCGAACCGGCACGCGCCCTGCCCTGGCCGCATCCCTACCGCCATGGCGACACGGTTTTCTTCGCCGCAACCGACGAGCAGGGACGCTGCGCGAGTGTTCTGCAGAGCACCTATTTCGACTGGGGCAGCGGTGTCCTGGTCGGCGATACCGGCGTCCTCTGGCAGAATCGCGGCGCGGCATTCTCGACCGTTCCCGGCGACCGCAACGCGATCAAACCCGGCAAGCGGCCCTTCTACACCCTGAACCCCGGCATCGCCCTCAAAAACGGGAAGCCTCATCTTCTCTACGGCACCCAGGGTGCGGACGGCCAGCCGCAGACCCTTGCCGTGCTGCTCACCGGTTTGATCGACTACGGCATGACGCCTGAGGAGGCGCTTGCCCAGCCCCGCTTCCTTCTGGGAAGGACCTTCTCCGACAGCCGTGACAGCCTCAAGATCGAGGCGTCCCTGGGCGAGGCCGCGATGGGAAACCTCGCCGCCCTGGGGCATGAGGTGGCACCCCTTCCCGCCCTGTCGCCGATCTTCGGCCAAGCCGGGGTCCTCCGCCTCGCCGATGGAGGCACCGTGTCCGGCACCCATGATCCGCGCGGCGAAGGCAACGCGCTTCGAGCCCGAGAGCATTCGCCCTGCAACGCCGCGGTCATTTCATCGTCCAGGTCCGCTTGACCGATGGCGGACGGGACCGGCCCGGACCGGCCCATCCGGACAGTCAGCACCGTCCGGAACTGAGCCGCACCGGGTTGTCAGCCGCACCGGCCGGGGCGGGAAAGCCATGCTGCCGAGCCGCCCGCACCACCACCAGCGTCGCCGCCAGCAACACCAGCAGGGTTGGCGCGAACGCACCGACGCCCAGCCATCCGAGCAACACGCCTCCAACGATTCCGCCACCGGCGATCGCCGTGTTCCAAGTGGTGACCAGCATGGACTGCGCGATGTCCGCGGCGTTTCCCGCCGTCTTTGCCAGCGCCGTCTGGAACAAGGTCGCCACACCGCCGAAGGCCGAGCCCCAGGCGGCCACCGCCACGAACACCACGGCCGGCACCTCACCCGCCGTCCCGAGCGCCAGCGCGGACAGGGCGAACACGGCCGTGCTGGCGAGCGTGAGCGCGCGCAGATGGCGGTCGATCAACACGCCGATGATCCAGATGCCCAGCAGCGAGGCGACGCCGAACACCAGCAGCACCAGATCCGTGCGCTCGGCCATGCCCGCCGCCGCCAGGAACGGTGCGATGTAGGTGTAGAGGATGTTGTGCGCCAACACGAAGGCCAGCACCGCGAACAGCACCGGACGCACGCCGGCCAGGGTGAAGACACGCCCCAGCGAAAGCCGCTCGCCCATCCTCTGCCCGGCAAAATCCGGCACCGTCACGCGCACCCACACCATGAGCAGCAGCGCCAGGGCGCTCATGAGGCCGAAGCACGTCCGCCACCCCAGCAGGCTGCCGAGGAAGGTGCCGGCCGGCACGCCCAGCGACAGCGCCAACGGCGTGCCGACCATCGCGATGGCGATGGCGCGCCCCTTCTGCCGCTCGGGCACCATGCGCGCGGCATAGCCGGCCAGCAGCGCCCACAGCAGCCCGGCCGACACTCCCGCCAGGAAGCGCGCCACCATTGTCAGCGCGTAGCTGCCGGAAAGCGTCGTGACGGTGTTGGCGACGACGAAGCCCGCGATGGCGGTCAACAGCAACGGGCGACGGCGCAGGCCCTGCGTGGCCACAGTCAGCGGAATCGCCGCCAACAGAGACCCGATGGCGTAGATCGTGACCGTCTGGCCGACCCAGGCCTCGGACACCGCCAGACCCTGCGCCATCTGCGACAGCAGTCCGGCTGGCAGCGCTTCGGTCAGGATGGTGATGAAGGCCGCCATCGCCAGCGCCAGCAGGGACGCCAGCGGCAGGCGGTCGGTGCCGGCGGCCCTCATTGTCCAGCCCCCCGCATGCGGCGTTCCGCGTCCTCGACGGACCGCGCGACGATCTCCTTGCCGGTGATGCCGCCGCGAAACACGATGGCAGCCATCCTTGCGGGTGTCGCCGTCATCACCGATCCTCCAGCGCGCCGTAGACCGCGTCGCGCAGATCCGTAACGAAGCGGCCGGACATGCCTTCGTACAGCGTGTTGGTGAAGGCGACCACGCTCAGCCCCCACGCCCGATCCACGAACCAGGCATGGCCATAGGCGCCGCCCCACCGCCAGGTCCCCGGCGATTCCGGCGATGCGGCAAGCCGAGGGTCGCGCAGCACCGAGAAGCCCAAGCCGAAGCCGAAGCCCGGGGCATTGGGCAGGTCCATCCCGCCGGTCTGGTCTCGCCCCATTTCCCCGATCAGGTCACCGGGCAACAGCGCGCCGCCGCCCTGGCGCAAGGTTTCCAGCAGGCGCAGAAAGTCCCCGGCGGTGCCCGCCATGCCGGCGCCACCCGACGGGAAAGCCGATGTGTCGAAGATGCGGGCCGGGCTGTAGGCAATGCCGACGGCGCCCTCGAAGGGCGAAACCGTTTCGCCCTCAGCCAGCCGGTGCGGCTGCGGCGCATCGTTCACATAGGCGGTGGCCACACGACGGGGATCGCGGACGGTGAAGCCGGTTTCGGTCATGCCAAGCGGGCCGGTCACCAGCCGCGTCACGGCCTCGTCCAGCGGCGTGCCGTCGACTCGCGCGATCAGCGCGCCCAGCACATCGGTTGCCAGTGAATAGCCCCAAGCCGTGCCCGGCTCGTACAGCAGCGGCACGCTGGCGAGCCGACGCAGATTTTCCGCGAGGGTGATGCCGGACGCATCCATGCCATCCGACACGCCTGCCAGAGCGTAAGGGCCGTTTGCGTCCGTCTCGAGGAAGCGGTAACCGAGACCGGCCGTGTGGCTGAGCAACTGCCGCACCGTGATGCGCGCCGGGCGGCCATCGGCCAGCGCGGGGCGGAACTCGGGCAACCAAGTGTCGATACCGCTGTCCAGGTCGAGCCGCCCCTGCGCCACCAGGACCAGCGCGGCGGTGGCGACGATGGGCTTGCTCACCGAAGCCAGCCGGAACACCGTCCCGACGGTCAGCGGCCGCGCGCTTTCGCGGTCGGCCAGTCCAGCGGCCTGCTGGTGGATCAGTTCGCCGTCACGGGCGACCAGAACAACGGCACCGACCAGTCTCCGGTCGTCCACGGCCTGCTGGACGACGGCCTGGATGCGGGTGGAGAGATGGGTGGACGGAGCAGCGTGATGCAGAGGAGATGGCGAGTTCGTCATGGCTGGTGCCTCGATGCGATCGGCAATGCCACGACGATAGAAATCTCTCGATTAAAGAAAAAGTAGGCTACATTTCCTTGTTGTGCGGAATAAACAGTCCGCAATCACCCAGGGGATGCCGATCATGGACAGCCTGAACGGCTTCGTGGTTTTCGTGCAGGTCGCCGAGACCCGCAGCTTCGTCGCCGCCGGCCGGCTGCTGGGCGTGTCGGCCTCGGCTGTGGGCAAAAGCGTGGCGCGGCTGGAAGAGAAGCTGGGCGTGCGGCTGTTCCATCGCAGCACGCGCAGCGTCACGTTGACGGCCGAGGGCACGCTGTTCCTGGAGCGCAGCCGTCGCATCCTGGCCGAGATCGAAGCCGCGGAACTGGAGTTGTCGCAGCTCACGGCCGCGCCGCGCGGTCGCCTGCGGGTGAGCCTGCCGCTGGTCAGCTCGCTGATGCTGCCGGTGCTCGGCGAGTTCATGCGCGCCTATCCCGCGATAGAACTGGACCTGGATTTCACCGACCGCATGGTGGATGTCATCGAGGAGGGCTTCGACGCCGTGGTGCGCACGGGCGAGCCGGCCGACTCACGGCTGTCGGCACGTCGGCTTGGCAGCTTCCAGATGCATCTGGTCGCCTCGCCGGATTACCTGGCGCGGCGGGGCGTACCGCAAACCCCCGCCGATCTTCTGCAGCAAACCTGCCTGCACTACCGCTTTCCCAACAGCGGCAAGCTGGAGGTCTGGGCGTTGCGGCACCCCCCCGGCGAGCCTGAACTGCAACTGCCCACCTCGATGATCTGCAACAACATCGAGACGCGCGTGTGCTTCGCGCTGCAAGGGCTGGGAATCGCCTTCCTGCCGGACTTCGCCATCCGCGAGCCCTTGGCCGATGGACGGCTGGTGCCGATCCTGACCGATCATGTGGAACGCACCGGCCTCTTCCACGTGCTGTGGCCGGCAAGCAAGCACCCCTCGCCGAAGGTTCGGGCGCTGGTGGACTTCCTCTGCGCCAGGGTGTTCCCGACGACGAGGAGCAAGGTGCCCAGGCCCGAAGACCAGCTCCGGAGCTGAGGGCTCGGCGTTGCCGAAGCGGCCTCGTGCGGGGCCTCGATCATCGTCGGCCGACGGTCGATTCCGCTCAAAGCGTTACGGTTGGTCTCCGTACAGCCGATTGCTCGGGTAGCCGGGCACCGGCTCGGCCGCCAGCCCGCGGCACAGGAGAGCCGCCGACGCCTGCGCGATCTCGTCGATGGTCCAGGCCCCCTCGGGCCGATGCCATTTCGTCACCCAGTTTGCGGCCCCCAGGACGGAGAAGACGGCGAATTTCGGATCGCAGCGCAGGATGCTGCCATCCGTCACCCCGGCGCGCACGACGTCCTGCAAGCGGCGCTCGAAGGCATCGCGCTTCTCGATCACCACCCGCAACTGTTCGTCGCTGAGCGACCGCTCCTCCAGGATGACGACGCTGAAGCTGTCCTCGCCGATGATCGAGATAACGTAAGCGACGAGGCTGCGCCGCAACCGCTCAAGACCGTTGAGTGACGGGTCGGTGCAGATGGTCTCCAGCGCTTGGTCGGCTGCGGCAAGATGGCATTGGAAAAGCAAATCCTGCTTGTTCTTGACGTAATAATAGAGCGTGGCCTTGGATACTCCAAGTATGTCGGCAATATCGACCAAGGATGTTCCATGATAGCCGTTTCGACGGAAGGCCGCGGCGGCAACTTTATAAAGCACCTCAAGCTTGAGGCTTCTTTGCTGCTCAGGGTTGAGGACAGATTTGTTCCAGCGTGCCATGTCGTCCGTTGCCTCAGCCTTCGCGATGTACCGTGACCCGCTCCACCAGCGTCTTTCCGTTGGAACACAACCGGGCGTTCCGATCAAGCCCCGATCAACCCCCGGGGCGTCGATTCGACTTTCAAGTTGAAAAGCCGTCTTAAGAGTTGACACGTCGATCCGCGAATCTGATTATTGACCCAACAATCATGAATCGGGATTGGGGGGAGAGCATGGACAACGCGACGAACAGGTCGCCGCGTGCCGAGCGTGCGCGCTGGGCGCCGCCGGGATTCAAATACCCGTCGCGAAGCGTCGCCCATTCCGCGGCCTATCAGGCGGAACGCCTGACCGCAGCCGACGTCGATCCCGCCCTTTACGGCGACCGGTACGAAGCCGGCCTGTTCGGGCTGGACTGCTTCGACTCGATGGTCGCCAGCGGCCTCGACATCGACGGCTACGTGTTCTTTTCGCAGGTCTATCGCCAGATCCGGCCGTCCAGGGTCGGGGAACCGCTGACCGTGACCGGCTGGGTCCGCGACCTGCACCGGGTGAAAAAGGGCCACAGCGTCACCGAACTCTACCACCTGACCGACGGCGAAGGCCGCGTCTGCATCGAGACCGAACTGACCGGCCTCCTCGCCGATCCGCCGGGACGGACGCCGCAGACGTCCGGCGACGCGCCGCGAATGCCGCGACGGGAGGATTTCCCGGCTGATGGCTGGACCCTGCTGCGCGAGAAGCAGGTGACGCCCGACAAGGTCCGTGTCTTCTCCCAGGACGTCGGCAACGACATCCACTTCGACGAGGAGTTCGCGCGTCGCCATGGTTTCCGCGCCCCGCTGGCCCAGGGAATCATGTCGGCGGTCTGGCTGTTGTCCGTTCTGGCGGACGAGCGCCCGCCGGCCGCCTTCGACGTCGAGGTGCGTTACCTGCGCCCGGTCTTCTGGGACTCCCACGCCAGCCTCTGGGTCCGCCGCTCCGCCGACGGTGCCCTGGAGATGGCGCAGAGCCGCAACGACGAGGGCAAGGTCACGGCGGACATGCGGGTAAGGTCGCTGTCCTACGACCCGGCGTCATCACAGACTCCGGCAGGGGGATGACGCCATGTCGGCCATCATCGTCCAGCTCGTGGTGTCCGGCCTCCTGCTTGGCGGCATTTACGCGCTGATCTCGATCGGTCTGACGCTGATCTTCGGCGTCTCCCGCATCAAGAACTTCGCCCATGGCGACTTCGTCATGGTCGGCATGTACCTGACCTATGTGCTGAACAGCTGGAGCGGTCTCGACTCCTACCTTGTCCTGCTGATCGTCACGCCGCTGATGTTCCTGTTCGGCCTGTTCCTGTCCTGGGCGATCATCCGGCCGATCCAGGGGGCGCCGCAGGTGGCGCAGATCTTCGCCACCGTCGGGCTGGGGCTGGTCCTGCAGAACGTCACGCTGATGATCTTCGGCGGCGATTTCCGCACCACCGCGTCGGTGTTCGCCGGCAAGGTGCTGCGGATCGGCGACATCGCCCTGCCGGCGCCGCTGCTGATCGCCTTCGCGGTCGCGATGGCGGTGGTCGCCGTCATCTATCTGTTCCTGAAAACCTCCTACACCGGCAAGGCGATGCGCGCGGTCGCGCAGGACCGGCGGTCGGCGTCGCTGATGAGCATCGACGTGAAGGGGATCGACCTGTTCACCTTCGGTCTCGGCACCGCCTGCGCCGGGCTGACCGGCGCCCTGCTGGCGCCGATGTTCCCGGTTTATCCAACGGTCGGCATCAACCTCGTGCTGATCGCCTTCGTGGTGGTCGTGCTCGGCGGTCTGGGCAGCATCGCGGGCGCCCTGATCGGCGGCCTGGCGATCGGTCTGATCGAGACGTTGAGCGGTTTCTTCATCGGTTCCGAGATGCGCCAGATGGCTTACTTTCTCGTCTTCCTGGCCGTGCTTCTGCTCCGCCCCGCCGGGCTGTTCGGTCAGCGCGGCTCCGAAAAGCTGGGGGCCTGACCCATGACGCTGACGTCCCTCCTGGCTCCCTACCGGCCGACCCGCAAGGGCCTGCTGCTGTCCCTGGCGATGGTCGCGGTCCTGGTGGCGCTGCCGTTGATCGCCGCCGATTCCTACACGCTGCACTTCCTCTGGAAGGTCCTGTTCTGGGCGCTGGCAGCCGCCGCCTGGAACATCGCCGGCGGCTATGCCGGGCAGTTCTCGCTTGGCCATGCCGCGTTCTTCGGGCTCGGCGCCTACGGATCGACACTGCTCTACATGCATTTCGGCCTGTCGCCCTGGATCGGCATGTTCGTCGGGGCGGCCGCGGCCGTGGCCTTCGCGACGCTGATTGGCGCGCTGACCCTGCGCCTTCAGGGGCCGTTCTTCGCGCTGGCCTCCATCGCCTTCGCCGAGGTGCTGCGCATCGCCATCGTCAACTGGCGCTCCTTCACCGGCGGGGCGGAAGGTCTGTCCCTGCCGTTCGACCCGAGCTTCGCCAACATGATGTTTTCCGACCGGCTCTGGTACGTCTACATCATGATGGCGGCCCTTCTGGTCGTGCTTCTCATCACCTACGTGCTGGAACGCTCCTGGATCGGCTACGCCCTGGCGGCCATGCGCGAGAACGAGGAGGCGGCCGAGGCGCTGGGCGTCGACACCGTGCGGGCCAAGCTGTTCTCAATCGGTCTGTCGGCCTTCCTCAGCGCCATCGCCGGCACGCTCTACGCCAACTACATCCTGCTGATCGAACCGTCCACCGTGCTCAGCATCGGCTTCTCGGTGGAGATCGCGCTGATTGCCATCATCGGCGGCATGGGCACGCCGCTCGGCCCCGTCCTGGGCGCGGTGCTCATCGTTCCGCTCAGCGAGTATCTCCGCGCGGAGTTCGCCGGCAGCCTTCAGGGCCTGTACCTGCTCGTCTACGGCGCGCTCCTCATCGTGATGGTCATCGCCATGCCGCAGGGCCTGATGAGCGCCATCCGCGCGCCGCGCGCCACCGCCCGGCGCCTGCGCGGGGCGTTCGGCGGGTCCACCCGTCGCCGTCCGGTCCGCGAGGAGAGCCGCCATGCTTGAAGTCCGGGGCATCAGCAAGCAGTTCGGCGGCCTCCGCGCCGTCAACGACGTCCATCTCACCATCAACAAGGGCGAGATCGTCGGCCTGATCGGTCCCAACGGGGCCGGCAAGACCACGCTGTTCAACTGCATCGCCGGGGCTTTTCCGCCGACGGAGGGGCAGGTGCTGCTGGAGGGCAGGAGCATCACCGGCCTGAAGGCGCATCAGGTCTGCCGCGCCGGGCTGGCCCGCACCTATCAGATCGTGAAGCCGTTCGGCGGGCTGTCGGTGCTCGACAACGTGGTGGTCGGCGCGATCAACCAGACGCACAACATCGCCGAGGCCCGCCGCATCGCCGAGGAGGCGCTGGTCCTGACCGGGCTGGCCGACCGCCGCGACGTGCCGGCCGCGAGCCTGCCGCTGCCCGGCCGCAAGCGCCTGGAAATCTCCCGCGCGCTGGCGACCCGGCCGAAGGTGCTGCTGCTGGACGAGGTCATGGCGGGCCTCAACCCGTCCGAGGTGGAGAAGGCCATCCTGCTGATCGAGGCCATCCGCGCGCACGGCGTCAGCATCCTGATCATCGAACATCTGATGCGCGTCATCACGGCAGTCAGTGACCGGATCGTGGTCATGAACCACGGCAGCAAGCTGGCCGAGGGGCTGCCGGCCGACGTGCTGAACGACAAGGCGGTGATCCAAGCCTATCTGGGGGAGGACTTCGGTGCTCACGGTTAGAAAGCTCGATGCCTTCTATGGCGAGATCCAAACGCTCCATGGAATCGACCTCGACGTCCGGGAAGGCGAGGTGGTTTCCGTCGTCGGCGCCAACGCGGCGGGAAAGACCACGCTGCTGAACGCCATTTCCGGGACGGTCGAACGGTACGGACGGGTGTCCTTCTTTGACCAGGACATCGGTTCCCTGCCGCCGCACGCGATCGCCCGGCACGGACTGGTCCAGGTGCCGGAGGGCCGGCGGCTGTTCCCCTTCATGACGGTGCGGGAGAATCTGGAACTTGGCGCCTTCGCTCCGCACGCCCGCGCCCACCGCGCGGAGAGTCTGGAGAAGGTCTTCGACCTGATGCCCCGGCTGCGGGAGCGCTCGGGCCAGCTCGCCGGGTCGATGAGCGGCGGCGAGCAGCAGATGTGCGCCATCGGCCGTGCGCTGATGGCCAAGCCGCGCGCCATCATGTTCGACGAGCCGACGCTGGGTCTCGCCCCGATCATGGTCGACGTCGTCTTCAAGCTGGTGCGCAGCATCAAGGAGACCGGCATCACCATCCTGCTGGTCGAACAGAACGTGAAGCATTCGCTCGCCATGTCGGACCGGGGCTATGTGCTGGAGAACGGCCACATCGTCCTGTCCGGCCCGGCCGCCGACCTGCTGACCGACCCGCGCCTGAAGGAAGCCTATCTCGGCGGCTGATCCGCGGGCGGGCAACGGCGCGACGATACAAAACACAATGGGAGGAAAAACCATCATGAGCTTGAAATCCATCCTCGCCGCGGCGGCCATCGCCGCGGCTGCGGCCGGTGCCGCGGTCCCGTCCCAGGCCGCCGATCCGCTGAAGATCGGCGTCCTGTTCCCGCTGTCCGGCCCGATGGCGCTGATCGGCAACGAGGCCTATCAGGCCGCCGAGGTCGCCCGCGACATGATCAACAAGCGCGGCGGCGTGCTCGGCCGTCCGGTGACCTACGCCGTCGCCGACGCGCCGGCCCCGACCGCCGCCAACGCCGAGGCGACCCGGTTGATCGTGCGCGAGAAGGTGCCGGTGATCGCCGGCAGCTACGCCAGTTCGCTGGCCCTGGCCGCCAGCGAGGTGGCGGAGCGCGAAGGCGCCCTGTATTGGGAGACCATCGCCGTCGCCGACAAGATCACCCAGCGCAAGTACAAGAACACCATCCGCCTGACCTTCAACGCGTCGATGATGGGCCAGACGGCGGCGGACTTCGCCAAGGACATCGCCGGCAAGCTGGGCAAGGAACCGAAGGATCTGCGCATCGCCGTGATCTCCGAGGATTCGGAGTTCGGCCAGTCGGTCGGCGACGCGGCGGCGAACCAGACCAAGACTCTCGGCATGCAGCTGGTCGCCAACGAGCGCTACAGCCGCACCGTGAACGACCTGTCGTCCCTGGTGCTCAGCCTGAAGGCCGCCAAGCCCGACGCGGTCATCGCGACCTCCTACCTGAACGACGCCGCCCTGTTCTGGCGCCAGGTCCGTGAACTGGACCTCCACATTCCGGTCATGATCGGCATCGGCACCGGCTACGCCCTGCCCGACTTCCTCGCCGCGACGGGCGCCAGCGCCGACGGCATCTTCGACGTGGACGCCCCGGCCTCGCCGAACGTCTCCAACCTGCCGGAGGCGACGCAGAAGCTGTACGCGGAGTTCATCGAAGGCTTCCGCGCCAAGGAGAAGCGCGATCCGGGTCCGCTGGGCCTGATCGCCTTCGGCGGCTTCTGGACGCTGTTCACGGACGTCATCCCGCGCGCGGGCTCGACCGATCTGGCGGCGCTGCGCAAGGCCGCCTACGCCACCGATCTGCCGGACGGCAGCCTGCTGACCGGCGCCGGGGTGAAGCTGAACCAGATCGGCGAGAAGGAAGCGGGGCAGAACAGCCGGGCGCTGATCTCGGTCATGCAGTGGCAGGACGGCAAGCTGCAGGTCGTCTGGCCGCAGAGCGCCGCCAACGCCGAGATGCGCAAGGTTCCCCTGCCCAAGTGGAGCGACCGGTAACGGCGCCGGGCCATCGGCCCGACGGGGTGTCCCCTTCTCCCCTCCTGGGAAGAAGGGGACGCCTTCCCTCCCCACCCCTCCTTCTTTCCAACGGCTTATCGGATGCCGACAGGACCGTGATGACGCACATGGCCTCCCCCTTCACCGTCACCCCCATCGACCAGTTGCGCCACGCCGCCGCGACGGCGCCCGGTGCACGCATCCGATGGAACGAGCACTCCCTGTCCTACGGGGATCTGCTGGACCGCAGCCTGCGCTGCGCGTCGGCGCTCCGGGGGCTTGGCGTCGGTCCGGGCGACCGGGTCGCCTTCTGGCTGCCGAACGGCATCCCGTATCTCGACCTGTTCTTCGCCTGCCTGCACATCGGCGCCATCGCCGTCTCGGTAAACACCCGTTTCCGCCGGGCCGAGGTCGAATCCATTGTCAGCCGCACCGGCGCGTCGGCCATCGTCGTCTGGCCCGGCTTCAAGAACATCCCGTTCCTGACCATGCTGGGCGAACTCGACCCCGCCGCGATGGCGTCGCTGCGTCTGGCGGTCCTGTGCGAAGACGATGGGCGGTCCGGCTTCCCGCTGCCCGATGTGCGGGTAGTCCATCACCGCGGCCTGCTGGCCGAAACGCCTGGGGAAAGCGCCGCAGCACCGGAGCTGCCCTGCATCATCTTCCCGACCTCGGGCACCACCGGTCTTCCCAAATTCGCCCTGCACCGCCAGGGCGCCGTCGCCCACCACGCCGCGCAGGTGGCCGCCGCCTTCGGCTATGACGCCGCCGACGCCCATCTCCTGCAAGCCATCCCGTTCTGCGGCGTGTTCGGCTTCTCGCAATTCGCCGCCACCCTGGCCGGCGCCGCGTCTGTCACGCTGATGAGCCTGTTCGAGCCGGAGGAAGCCCGCGACCTGATCCGGTCACGGTCGATCACCCACCTGAACGGACCGGACGACCTCTTCAAGCGCCTGCTCGAAGTCTGCCCGGAGGACAAGCCGTTTCCGTCCCTGCGCGACTGCCTGATCGCCTCCTTCAACCCGACCCTGGCCCTGTTCCCGGAAGAGGCGGAGTGGCGCGGCGTGCCAATGACCAACGGTTTCGGGATGAGCGAGATCTTTTCGTTCTTCTCACGACAGGCCCCGAACGCCCCGATCGGCCTGCGCAAGCTGTCCGGTGGCCATCCGGTCAATCCCAAGGCGCGGGTCCGGGTGCGCGACACCGCCACCGGGCGCGTCCTGCCGCCGGGCGGGATCGGCAGCCTGGAGATCGCGTCGGACACGCTGTTCTCCGCGTATTTCGGCAATCCCGAAGCAACCCGGGCCGCCTTCACTGAGGACGGCTTCTTCATCACCGGCGATCTGGCGACGATGCGGGTGGATGGCGGCTTCATCTTCAAAGGCCGCAGCGGCGACGTCCTCCGCCTCGGCGGCTTCCTCGTCGATCCGGCGGAGATCGAGGCGGTGCTGCAACGCGACGGCAGCGTGGAGACCGCCGTGGTCGTCGAAGCGGCGACGGAGCGCGGCAACAAGCCGGTGGCCTTCCTGCGCCTGCGCGAGGGCGCCGTTCTCGACGAGGCCGCCCTGCGCGAGCGTGTCGGCGCGGCGCTGGCCGATTTCAAGATTCCGGCGCGTTTCGTCGTGGTGGACCAGTTCCCGACGGCGATGAGCCCCAACGGAGAGAAAATCCAGCGTGGCAAGCTGAAGGAGCGGGCGCAGCTGACGTTCTCCGCAGGCGGCTGACGCGCACTGCCTCCGGAATTAAACAATTCCCGCAACAATTCCTGTCGCCGCAAAACAAGGACCCAACCATGGCCGAAACTTTCAATGCCTTTGTGATCGAAGACGTGGGCGGCAAGCCCAAGGGCGGCTTCAAGCAACTCACCCTCGCCGACCTGCCGGACAACGACGTTCTGGTCGAGGTCGCCTATTCCACCGTCAACTACAAGGATGGGCTCGCGGTCAGCGGCAAGGGGCGCATCGCCCGCAAGCTGCCGATGGTTGCCGGCATCGATCTGGCCGGCACGGTGGTCGAATCCCGCTCCTCCGCCTGGAAGCCCGGCGACAAGGTGGTGACCAACGGCTGGGGCCTGTCGGAAACGCACTGGGGCGGCTACACCCGTTTCCAGCGTCTGAAACCCGAGTGGCTGACCCGCTTGCCGAACGCCTTCTCGCTGGAAGAGGCGATGGGAATCGGCACCGCCGGCTACACAGCGGCGCTCTGCGTCGATGCCCTGGAGGCATGGGGCGCGATCCAGCCGGGCGGCAAGGAGGTTCTGGTCACCGGGGCCGCCGGCGGTGTCGGTTCGGTCGCGGTGGCGCTGCTCGCCAAGCGCGGCTGTCCGGTGGTGGCCTCAACCGGCCGGCCGGAGACTCACGATTATCTGCGCAGCCTCGGCGCCAGCGGATTCATCGACCGCACCGCCCTCCAGGAGAAGGGTGCCCCCTTGCAGAAGGAGCGCTGGGCCGGCGGCGTCGACTCGGTGGGCGGGCAGACGCTGGTCAACGCGCTGTCGCAGACGGTCTGGGGCGGTGCCATCGCCGCTTGCGGTTTGGCCGGCTCCTCCGATCTGCCGGGAACGGTCCTGCCGCACATCCTGCGCAGCGTGGCGCTGTTGGGAGTTGATTCCGTCATGGCCCCGCAGGAGCGTCGGAACGCCGCCTGGACACGGCTGGCCCGCGATTTGGACAGTGGCCTGCTGAAGACGATGTATGAGGTGCAGCCATTCCAGGCGCTGCCGGATCTGGCAAGCCGGATCCTGGCCGGTCAAATCCGCGGCCGCGTCGTCATCGACGTTCGCGGCTGAGGAGGCAGCCCCTCCTCGTGGCGGCCACCCTTCCGCTCCGGGTGGCCGCCACCCACCGGCCAGAGACTCAGATCAGGCACCCCCTCGCGCTCGGCCATCGAGCGGCATGACACGAGAGAAATCGCCCATCGGATGCTGCTCTACAACCGCCCAGCATTCTGGTCGCCGATCCTGGCGCGCGGTTGCAGTGAACCAATCTAAGGTTCCGCGGAGTGCGGTTTACGGGTGCTTCCGTAACGGTTTATGGTTCCACCCCGGTTAGCCCCGGTCCTTTACCGCCCCGATCAGAAACTCCTTGTTCCCTTCGGGGCCGGTGATCGGACTTTCGGTGATGTCCAGCACACGCCAACCCGGCAGGGCATCGAGCCACCCGCGGATACGGTCGCAGACCTCCTGGTGCAGTTCGGGTTCGCGCACCACCCCGCCCTTGCCGACACGGCCCTTGCCGACCTCGAACTGCGGCTTGATGAGCGCGACGAGCCGTCCGCCCGGCACAACCAGAGCGAGGGCGGCGGGAAGCACCACCTCCAGTCCGATGAAGCTGGCGTCGCACACCACCATGTCCACCGGATCGGGAATTTCGGCGCTGGTCAGGTGACGGGCGTTGGTCTTCTCCAGAACCACGACGCGCGGGTCGTTGCGCAGCTTCCAGGCCAACTGCCCGTGCCCGACGTCCACCGCATAGACCTTGGCGGCGCCACGGGTCAGCAGCACGTCGGTGAAGCCGCCGGTCGAGGCGCCCACGTCCACGGCGGTCAGGCCGGCGGGGTCGAAACCGAAAACGTCCAGCCCCTTGACCAGCTTCAGCCCGCCGCGCGACACCCAGGGATGGTCCTGCCCCTTCACCGACAGCGGGGCGTCCTCGGCGATCGTGTCGCCCGCCTTGTCGATGCGCTTGGTGTCGGAATAGACCAGCCCGGCCAGGATCAACGCCTGCGCCTTGGCGCGGCTTTCGGCCAGCCCACGCTCCACCAGCGCCACATCCGCACGCACCCGCGCCATCTCAGAACTCCCCCGTCGACGAGGCTGGATGCATGGCGCAGGACGCGGCGTTCGGCAAGGGGCGATGAGCCGTCACAGGCGACGGAGGATCAGAAAGGCAGATCCAGGACGAAGCGCGTGCCGGGAGCGTTCGGCTCCGCGCGCAGCTTGCCCTTCAGCTGGCCGGCGAAGGCCCGCGCCACCTTCATGCCCAGCGAGTCGGCGCGCGCAACCTCGAAGCCCGGCGGCAGGCCGCGCCCATGGTCGGCGACGGTCAGGCGGCGACCACCCTCGTCACGCGGCACGAGGCTGACCTCGATGTCTCCCGGGCTGCCCGCCGCATAAGCGTATTTGGTGGCGTTGCCGACCAGTTCGTTGAGGATGAGGGCGAGCGGAATCACCGAATCCACGGGCAGCATCGCCTGTTCCACCGTCACGGCGATGCGCCGTTCCGGCCCCCCCACCGCAAAGTGGCTTTCCATCTCCCGGCAGGCGTCTCTCAGATAAGCCCCGAAATCGACGAGGCTGCCGCGGGCGGCGGCATGGACGCGCTGGTGCGCCTGGGTCACCGTTCCGATGCGGCTGCACGCCTCCTGGAAGGCGCGGCGCATGTCCGGGTCCTTGGCCGACAGAGTCTGGAGCGTCAACAGGCTGGACACCAGCTGGAGCGTGTTCTTGACCCGGTGGCTGACCTCCCGCGCGTGGTGATGGGCGGTCTCGGTCGATTCGGACTCGGCGGGACGCAGGGTGACCAGAAGCGGCGGACCGCCGTCGAGCGCGGCCACAGTCAGGTCCCAGGACACCTCCTCCGGCCCGGTGATCCGCAGACGGGCGCCCTCGCCATTGCGCAGCGTCTCGGCCATGCGCTCGTCGGAGGCCTCCGGAAAGCGGCCGGCCAGGGCATGTCCCGCTTCCAAACCCAGGGCGCGCATGACGGCGTTGGCGTAAAGACAACGGAAGGATGTCCCGTCGACCACGGCGGTGGGCGTCGGAGACGACTCAACGATGGACCGGAACATCCCCGGACCATCCTGAGGCGAAGCGCCGTTCTCGTCGGATGCACGCCCTGCACCCGCTGCAAACACCTGAGGCATGTTCGACAACACCCAGTCCCGCCGGATACGTTAATTATCTATTGTTTTCGAATTGTAAGACAGCGGTCCCAGCCGCACCAGAGAAAGCGCCCCGCGCGACCTTAGGCTAATGGCATTAGCCCCTTCGTCCAGGCTCGACATTCAGGGTCGAGCAGCGGCGCTTGTCGTCCGGAGTCAGGCCCGCACCGCTGCCGCTTCGATCCCCAGCGCCTGCAGCGCCGTGGCGACGATGTGACGGGCGGCGAGGCCGGCCTCCTCATACTGCTTGGCCGGGCTGTCATGGTCGAGGAAGCGGTCGGGCAGGACCATCGGGCGGATCTTCAGCCCGCCATCCAGAAGGCCGGCCATCGCCAGATGCTGCAGCACGAAGCTGCCGAAGCCGCCGACCGAGCCCTCCTCGATGGTGATCAGCACCTCGTGCTCCAGCGCCAGACGGCGCACCAGTTCCTCGTCCAGCGGCTTGGCGAAGCGCGCGTCGGCCACCGTCGTCGACAGCCCGCGCGCGCCCAACTCCGCCGCCGCCTTGCGCGCCTCGGCCAAGCGCGTGCCGTAGCTGAGGATCGCCACCTTGGTGCCTTCCTGGAGGATGCGGCCCTTGCCGATGGGCAGCACCTCGCCGCGCTCCGGCAGTTCCAGCCCCACCCCCTCGCCGCGCGGGTAGCGCAGCGCCGAGGCGCGGTCGTCGATGGCGGCGCTGGTCGCCACCATGTGCATCAGCTCCAGCTCGTCCGCCGCCGCCATCAGCACGATGTCGGGCAGGCAGCCCAGATAGGCCACGTCGAAGGCCCCGGCGTGGGTCGCCCCGTCCGCCCCGACCAGACCGGCGCGGTCGAGCGCGAAGCGCACCGGCAGGCGCTGCAGCACGACGTCGTGCACCACCTGGTCGTAGGCGCGCTGCAGGAAGGTCGAGTAGATCGCGCAGAAGGGCTTGAAGCCCTCGGTCGCCAGCCCGGCGGCGAAGGTCACGGCGTGCTGCTCGGCGATGCCGACGTCGAAGCAGCGGTCGGGGAAGCGCTGGCCGAACAGGTCGAGCCCGGTTCCCGACGGCATGGCCGCGGTGATGGCGAGGACGCCGGGGTCGCGCTCGGCCTCGGCGATCAGGGCGTTGGCGAAGACGCGGGTGTAGGTCGGGGCGTTGGACTTGGGCTTGGACTGGGCGCCGGTGACGACGTCGAACTTGGCGACCGCGTGCAGCTTGTCGGCCGAGGCTTCCGCCGGGCCGTAGCCCTTGCCCTTCTTGGTGACGACGTGGATCAGGACGGGCTTGTCGTCGCCGGCGTCGCGCACGTTCTGCAGCACCGGCAGCAGATGGTCCAGATTGTGCCCGTCGATCGGGCCGATGTAGTAGAAGCCCATCTCCTCGAACAGCGTGCCGCCGGTGACCATGCCGCGGGCGTACTCCTCCGCCCGCCGCGCCGCCGTGCGCAGAGGACGCGGCAGCTGCTCCGCGATGTCCTTGGCCAGATGGCGCAGGCTGAGATAGGGCTTCGACGAGATCAGCCGCGACAGGTACGCGCTCATCGCGCCGACCGGCGGGGCGATGGACATGTCGTTGTCGTTCAGGATGACGATCAGCTTGCTGTTCGCCGACCCGGCGTTGTTCATCGCCTCGTAGGCCATGCCGGCGCTCATCGCGCCGTCGCCGATCACGGCGATCACATGGTTGTCGCGGCCCAGCTGGTCGCGCGCCACCGCCATGCCCAGCCCCGCGGAGATGGAGGTGGAGCTGTGACCGGCGCCGAACGGGTCGTACTCGCTCTCCGACCGGTTGGTGAAGCCCGACAGCCCGCCGCCCGTGCGCAGGGTGCGGATGCGGTCGCGGCGCCCGGTCAGGATCTTGTGCGGGTAGCACTGGTGCCCGACGTCCCAGATCAGCCGGTCATCCGGGGTCTGGAACACGTAATGCAGGGCGACGGTCAGTTCGACGACCCCCAGCCCGGCGCCCAGATGACCGCCGGTCACCGACACCGCGCTGATGGTTTCCGTCCGCAGCTCGTCGGCCACCTGCCGGAGCTGTTCGGGCTTGAGCGCGCGCAGGTCGGCGGGGGTGTGGACGAGGTCGAGAAGCGGCGTCTTGTCGTTGAGGGTCACGTTCGAAACGTCCTCCGTTCAGGTCCGCCGCGCGACGACGAAGTCGGCGACCGCTTTGAGGATATCGGCGCGCCCGTCGAAGATCTCCAGGTGCGCCTTGGCCTGGACGGCCAGCATCGCGGCCTGCGAGCGGGCGCGGTCCTGCCCGAGGATGGACACGAAGGTGGATTTTCCGGCCTCCGCGTCGCGACCGACCGACTTGCCGGTCTCTGCTTCCGTCCCCTCGATGTCCAGCAGATCGTCGACGATCTGGAAGGCCAGCCCGAGGTCATGGGCGTAGGCGCGCAGCGCGAGGCGCTGCGGCGGCGGGGCCTTGCCCAGGATGCCGCCGGCCTCGCAGGAGAAGGCGATCATGTCGCCGGTCTTCATGCGCTGGAGCCGCGTCGTCGTGCCGAGGTCGAAGGTCTCATGCTCGGCGATCAGGTCGAGCATCTGGCCGCCGACCATGCCGTGCGGCCCGGCCGCCTTGGCCAGCGCCGCCACGAGCTGGCAGCGCACGTTCGGGTCCTCGTGGGTCGCCGGGTCGGCCAGCACCTCGAAGGCATAGGTCAGCAGCCCGTCGCCGGCCAGGATGGCGGTCGCCTCGTCGAACTTGCGGTGCACGGTCGGCTGGCCGCGGCGCAGGTCGCCGTCGTCCATCGCCGGCAGGTCGTCGTGGACCAGCGAATAGCTGTGGACGAACTCCACCGCCACGGCGACGCGCAGCGCGCAATCCGGATTGACGCCGAACAGGGCGGCGGACTGGCACACCAGGAAAGGGCGCAGCCGCTTGCCGCCGTTGAGGCAGCCGTAACGCATCGCCTCCAGCACACGCGATTCGGGGAGGTCCGTGGTCGGCAGGAGATGCAGGATCGCACGCTCCACATCCGCCGCCATGTCGGCCATGGCTGTCTTGAGGTCGGTCTGCACGTCAGTCGATCCGGGCGGGTTCGGTGCCGAGGGTGCCGTCGGCGGCAACGGTGATGCGGTCGATCTTGGCCTGGGCCTCGCGCAGCTTCGCCTCGCAATGCCGCTTCAGCGCGGTGCCGCGCTCGTAGGAGGAGATCGCGTCGTCGAGCTTGCCGCGCCCGTCTTCGAGCTGGCGCACGATGCGCTCCAGTTCGGACAGCGCGTCCTCGAAGCTGAGGGCGGCGATGTCGGGGGGTATGTTAGCAGCGTCAGCCATGATCCATCCGGCCAATGATCCATACGATGGGGTGCCCGCGATGGGACCGAAACCCGAAATTATGGCTCAGCCCCCAAATGCGCAAGGCCCGCGGCGGGCGTATTCCGCTCCCACCGCAGGCCTAGCCGGAAGAACCGGCCTTGAAAAACCGGCCGGAAAGAACCGGAAGGCTCAGCAATACATCAGTTCGCGCACATGCGCCGCGGTGGCCGAGGCCAGGGCGCGCAGATTGTAGCCGCCCTCCAGCACCGACACGATGCGCGCCCCGCAGTGGGTGCGGGCCAGATCACCCAGCTTGCGCGTGGCCCAGGCGAAATCGTCGTCGGTCAGGTGCAGCCCGGCCAGCGGGTCGCGCGAATGGGCGTCGAATCCGGCGGAGATGATCAGCAGGTCCGGTTTGAAGTGGTCGATGGCCGGCAGGATGATGTGGGTCATCGCGTGCCGGAACTCCGGCGAGCCGGACATGGCGGCGAGTGGCGCGTTGACGCAGTTGCCGTAGTCGCCCTTCTCTCCCGCGTCGCCCGTGCCCGGATAGAGCGGCGACTGGTGGGTGGAGCAATAGAGCAGGTCCGGGTCGCGCTGAAAGATGTCCTGCGTGCCGTTGCCGTGATGGACGTCGAAATCCATCACCGCCACCCGCTGCAGCCCGTGGGCCGCCCGCGCGTGATAGGCGCCGACCGCGGCGTTGTTGAACAGGCAGAAGCCCATGGCCTTTTCATGCTCGGCATGGTGCCCCGGCGGGCGCACGGCGCAGAAGGCGTTGCGCGAATGGCCCGACGCCACCGCGTCCACCGCAGCGACCACCGCCCCGGCGGCGCGCAGCGCGGCCTCGCCGGAGCCGGGGGACATCACTGTGTCGGCGTCGATGCCGGCGTGCTCCTGCTCCGGCACCAGGGCCAGGATGCGCTCGACATGCTCCCGCGGGTGCGCCCGGGAGAGTTGCTCGAGGGTGGCGAGCGGCGCCTCCTGCCGTTCGAGCATGTAGAATTCTTCGGTTTCAAGCGCCGCCAGCACCGCACGAAGCCGGTCAGCGCATTCCGGATGGCCCAGCCCTGTGTCGTGGTCCAGGCAGGCGGCGTGGGTGAACAGGGTGGTGAACATGCTTTTCTGTCTTTTTCGTTCGTGTTCGAGGCATTTCCCTGCACCCATTCTTCCCGGATCGCTAATGAAAGTACAGGATGATTGCGGGGCTTATCGTCACATCCCCCAACCGCCACCCCCACCCCCTTTGCGCGGCGGACGTGCAAGCCAACCCGTTTCGCGGCTCCGTCAGGCGCAGCGTTCGATCACGAAACGGTAGACGCCCCCTTCCTCCACGCTGGAGGCCAGCCGGTTGCCGGTGGCTTCGCAGAAGGCGGCGAAATCCTTGGGCGCGCTGGGGTCGGTCGCCTCGACGGTCAGCGTCGATCCGGGCGGCACCGTCTTCAGCGCCTTGCGCGCGCGCAGCACCGGCAACGGGCATTGCAGCCCCTTGGCGTCGAGCGTCTGGTCGGCCATCGTTCCTTGCACTCCTTCGGGCACCGCCGCAACGATTCGAGGCGGCGAGTCTAGAACGGTGGCGCCCGCGCCTCAACCCGTTGAACAGTGGTTTCACAGAACGGGGAACATTCTTTCGACTACGGGACATCCACGGGTAGACAGCGCGGTACACTCTTCCATATGATTGAACACGAACGATAAACGGCGGTGCTGCGGCGCAAGGGTTGGGCGCAACGGTTCGCTGTTGCTTGGCGCCGATGGAAACGGTCGTTTCATGAACATTGCCGATCTGCAGAGCAACGCACGGCGGGCCAGCACGCTGCTCAAAGCCATGAGCAACGAGCGCCGCCTGCTCATCCTGTGCTACCTGACCGAGGGTGAGAAGTCGGTCGGCGAGTTGGAGGAACTGGTCGACCTCAGCCAGTCGGCCCTGTCCCAGCATCTGGCCCGCCTGCGCCGCGACAAGCTGGTGCGGACGCGCCGTGCAGCCCAGAACATCTATTACTCGCTGAACGGGCACGAGGCACAGACCATCATGGCGACGCTCCATGAATTGTTCTGTGCCCCTGTCAGCCGCAAGAAGGACGATGAGTCCCCCGCCTCCGCCGAAGAGCCCAGCGGCGCTTCGGCCTGAACGCGGCTCCCTCTCGGCTCAAGCCTTTTCGATGAAGCGCCGCCCGAACAGAAGAACCGCCAGGGCCAGGACCAGCCAGCCCAGGATGAAGGCGCTACCCCCGGTCGGGGCCGTCATGGCGAAGGAGAGCGGGCCGCTGGTCGCCGTGGCGTAAAGCGTTCCGCTGAAAAGCACAGTTCCGGCCACGAACAGCCACCCTGACAAGCGCAGCGCCAAGCGCGCCGGGCCATCGGCGGTGCGCAGCAAAGCGACCAGGGCAATCAGGGCCAGGGCGTGCCACATCTGGTATTGCCCGGCCAACCGGAACAACTCCTGCCCCCGCGGGTCGCCGGCAAGCCCGTGGCTGGCATAAGCGCCGCCCCCCACCGCAACCGCGCCATTCAGGGCCGCGAAGGCCACCCAAAGCCGATCAACCAGTCCCATACATCCTCTCCACGCTGTCGTACCCGCGTTCCGTCCATCGCGGGCGGCGGGAAAAGTTCGATCTCGTAACCAACTGGCCCACCCTTTGCTTGGCTGGGCAGGCCGGCCATCTCATCCCCTCGGGAAACCGAGAGTCTGCGGCGGTCCGGCGCAAATTGATTTGCAAAATGCCAAAGGCTCGTCGTGAATCACAACATTCTGCACCGACAGCCACAAGACACCCTCCATATCGAACCGACGCCGCGCACGGCGCCGGTTTCCCCCAGCGCGCCGCCATCGCCCCTGGAAGACCGGCTGGTCGCCTGGGCCCTGGCGCGCGGTGGACGCCTGCTGGTGGTTGACGACAGCCCGACCAACCGCCTGCTGACCGCGGCGCTGATGCGCAAGGTCGGCTTCACGGTCGACACTGCGGACGGCGGGGCGGAGGCCGTCGCCTCCGTCGCTGCGGCGGAAGCGCCCTACGACGCCGTGCTGATGGACGTCGCCATGCCCGAGGTGGACGGAATCGCCGCGACCCGGGCCATCCGGACGATGACCGGCCCGCGCGCCGCGGTTCCGATCATCGCGGTCACCGCCCACGGCTTCGCCGAGGACCGCGACCGCTGCGTGTGCGCCGGGATGAACGATTACGTGCCCAAGCCGGTGCGCCGCCCCGAGCTTCTGGCCGCCCTGAAGCGTTGGCTGGAGCCCGGGATGCCCGAGGGCGAGACCGTCAGAAGGACGAGCCCGGCTCCTTGAGGAACTCCGCCTCCTCCGGCGTCGTCTCGCGGCCGAGGACCGCGTTGCGGTGGGGAAACCGCCCGAAGCGCGCGATGATCTTGCGGTGGCGTTCGGCGTAATCCACGACCTCCGGATCGCTGACCCGCTCCCGGAACAGGGTGCAGGACAGCTCCTGGCAGTCCATGTCCTCCTGATGCTCGAACGGCAGATAGAGGAAGATCCGCTCGTCCTCGGTGCATTCCAGGTCGTAGCCCTGCTCCACCACATGGCGGGCCACCGCCAGCGCCTTGCCGTCGGTCGCGAAGGCCCGCGGCGAACCGCGGAAGACGTTGCGCGGCACCTGATCCAGCAGGACGCAGAGCGCCAGACAGCCGTCCACATCCTCCAGCCAATGATCGTACCGCCCCTCCGCCGCCGCCTCGTGATGGGGAAGCAGCGTGTCGCGCACCGTCCGGTCGAAACTGTCGGACTGGCGGAACCAGTAGGGCTTCATCGCTTCGTCGAACCAGAAATCCACGATCTCGTCGATCAGCCTGTCGGTCATCTGCACCACCTTCGCCTGGGAATGGGGTTTGCCGGTCAAGAGCCTCGCCCACAAAAGAACAGGGCGCCCGAAGGCGCCCTGTCCAGTCTTCAATCATCCACACCGGGCCGGGACGCGGCTCAGTGCAGGGTGCTCCACAGCTTGCGCTTGGTGGCGTACATCAGGCCGGCCAGCACGATCAGGAACAGGATCACCTTCACGCCCATCTGCTTGCGCGCATCCATGTGCGGCTCGGCGATGAAGGTCAGGAAAGTGCTGATGTCGTGGGCCTGCTGCTGCACCGTCGCCGGGGTGCCGTCGGCGTAGGTCACGCCGTCCGGCATCAGGATGTTGGGCATGCCCACCTGATGGCCCGGGAAGTACTTGTTGTAGTTCATGCCCGGCATCAGGGTCACGCCTTCCGGCGGGTTCTCCTCGAAGCCGGTCAGGAAGGCGTAGAGATAGTCCTCACCGCCGACGCGGGCCTTCGCCATCAGCGACAGGTCCGGCGGCAGGGCGCCGTTGTTGGCGGCGCGGGCGGCGTTGTCGTTGGGGAACGGCGACGGGAAGCGGTCGGCCGGGATGCCCGGACGCATGAACATCTCGCCCGCGTCGTTCGGACCGGCCTGGACCTCATAGCCGGCGGCGATCGCCTTCAGCTCGTCCTCGTTGAAGCCGATGCCGGCGAGCGTGCGGATCGGGACCAGCTTGGCCGAGTGGCAGGTCGCGCAGACTTCCTTGAAGATCTGGAAGCCGCGTTGCGCCGAGGCCTTGTCGATGGTGCCGAAGACGCCGCTGTGCGACCACTCCTGCTTGGGAATGTGCACCGCTTCCGACGCCTGCGCGGCGCCGGCCAAGCCCAGGGCGAAGGCCGCGGAGAGGATGGCAGACTTCAGAGAGCGCATTATGCCTTCTCCATGGGCTTGGCGTGGGCGCCGGCGGCAACGCGGCCACCGCCCTTCAGAACCGGTTCGCAGATGCTGGCGGGGAGCGGCAGAGGACGCTCCAGCTTGCCCAGCAGCGGCAGCAGGATCAGGAAGTGGAAGAAGTAGTAGGCCGTGCCGATGCGGGCGACCAGCAGCCACACGCCTTCCGCGGGCATCGCGCCGGCGTAGCCGAGGACCAGGGCGTCGATGGCGAGGATCCAGAAGAACTGGCGGTAGATCGGACGGAACTTGCAGCTGCGCACCTTGGAGGTGTCGAGCCACGGCAGGGCCGCCAGCACCGCGATGGCGCCGAACATGGCGAGCACGCCGCCCAGCTTGTCCGGGATGGCGCGCAGGATCGCGTAGAACGGCAGGAAGTACCATTCCGGAACGATGTGCGCCGGCGTGACCAGCGGGTTGGCCGGGATGTAGTTGTCCGGGTGGCCGAGGTAATTCGGGGCGAAGAAGACGAAGGCCGCGTAGAAGATCAGGAACACGACGACCGCGAAGCCGTCCTTGACCGTGACGTACGGGTTGAACGGCACGGTGTCCTGCGGGCCCTTGGCGTCGATGCCCAGCGGGTTGTTGGAGCCGGAGACGTGCAGGGCGGCGGTGTGGAGAACGACCAGGCCCAGCAGCACGAACGGCAGCAGGAAATGCAGCGCGAAGAAGCGGTTCAGCGTCGGGTTGTCGACCGAGAAGCCGCCCCACAGCCAGGTCACGATCGGGTCGCCGACCAGCGGGAAGGCCGAGAACAGGTTCGTGATGACGGTGGCGCCCCAGAAGCTCATCTGGCCCCACGGCAGCACGTAGCCCATGAAGGCGGTCGCCATCATGGCCAGCAGAATGAACACGCCGAGGATCCACAGGATCTCGCGCGGCGCCTTGTAGGAGCCGTAGTAGAGACCGCGGAACATGTGGATGTAGACGGCGATGAAGAACATCGACGCGCCGTTGGCGTGGACGTAGCGCAGCAGCCAGCCGTAGTTGACGTCGCGCATGATGCGCTCCACCGACTCGAAGGCGATGTGCGTGTTGGCCGCATACTGCATCGCCAGCACGAGGCCGGTGGCGATCATGATGACCAGCATGATGCCGGCGATGGCACCGAACGCCCACAGATAGTTGACGTTCCGGGGCATCGGATACTGGTTGTACTCATGGTCCAGCATCGTGAAGATCGGCAGGCGGCTGTCGATCCACTTCACAACGGGATTCTTGAACTGGGGGGCGTGAGCCTGAGCCATCTTGGGGTCTCCAGAACCTTAAGGGCCGCTTAGCCGAGCCGGACCGCGGTGTCGCTCGTGAAAGCGTACTGCGGAACGACGAGGTTGGCCGGGGCGGGACCCTTGCGGATGCGCCCTGCGGTGTCGTAGTGCGAGCCGTGGCACGGGCAGAACCAGCCGTCGTAGTCGCCACGCGGATCGGTCGGCTTCTGCCCCAGCGGCACGCAGCCCAAGTGCGTACAGATGCCGACGACGATCAGCCATTCCGGCTTCTTGACGCGGGCGTCGTCGGCGGCCGGGTCGCGCAGCTCGCCGAGGTTGACGGTGCGGGCCTCCTCGATCTCCTTCGCCGTGCGGTGGCGGACGAAGACCGGCTTGCCGCGCCAAGTGACGGTGATCGCCTGGCCTTCCTGGACCGGGGCCAGATCCACGTCGATCGAAGCCAGCGCGAGGGTGTCGGCGGCCGGGTTCATGCTGTCGATGAACGGCCACACGGCCGACGCGACACCAATGGCACCCACGGCCCCGGTGGCGAGGTAGAGAAAATCACGGCGGGAAGCCCCCTCGCCGCCGGGGGCCGCGTGGCCACCCGTCCCGGGCGGATGCGTGGTCTGAGCCATAAGCGTTAATCTCCTCAAGGCATACGCGGCGCGCCGAAGCGCCCTATGACACGTGGACCAGTGTTTATCACGACTTGACGGGCATGTCCGCTCACTGGGTGGGTGGGTGCGCGCCGCGTCGACCGGGGTTGTATCTCCCGGGTATCCGGGGTGCGGTATACAGTCGCGGCAACGCCTTGAAAAGGTTTTGTCATCGGGACAACTTGTCGCGCTTTGCAGTGCACCATTAGACATCGCTGAACCAAAAGGGAATTTCATGCGCCTCGTTCTCTTCGAACCGGACATTCCCCAGAACGCCGGGACTCTGATGCGTCTGGCGGCGGGACTCGGGGTGCCGCTGGACCTGATCGAGCCCTGCGGCTTCGTTCTGGACGACCGCAAGCTGCGCCGGGCCGGGATGGACTACATCGACCAGCTGGCCCTGGTCCGGCACAGCTCCTGGGAGGCCTACCGGGCGCTGCCGCAGGCCGGGCGGCTGGTGCTGCTGACCACCCGAGGCGCCGTTCCCTACACCGACTTCGCTTTCGCCCCGGACGACCGGATCATGGTCGGGCGCGAGAGCGCCGGGGTGCCCGACGACGTGCACGAGGCCGTCGACGCCCGGCTGGTCATCCCCCTGATGCCGCCCGCCCGGTCGCTGAATGTTGCGCTGAGTGCCGCGATGGTGTTGGGTGAAGCCCTGCGGCAGACGGCCGCATTGCCGAGACCCTCGCCCCTCCCCTCGCCCTGACCGATGCCGGACGCCCGCCCATGACCACCCCCCCCGCCGACGCCATGGACATCAGAGCCGCCCGTCAGGCCCAGGCCAGCGCTTGGTTCGCCGAGTTGCGCGACCGCATCCGCGCCGAGGTCGAACGGATCGAGGACGAGCTGACCGGCACCCATGCCGACCTGCCGCCGGGCCGTTTCGAGCGCAAGCCCTGGCAGCGCCCCGACCATAGCGGCGGCGAGGGCGGCGGCGGCGTGATGTCGGTGATGCGCGGCCGCGTGTTCGAGAAGGTGGGGGTCAACGTCTCGACGGTGCACGGCACCTTCAGCCCGGAGTTCCGCGCCAACATCCCCGGCGCCGCGGAGGACGGGCGGTTCTGGGCGTCGGGCATCAGCCTCGTCGCGCACATGCGCTCGCCGCTGGTGCCCGCCACCCACATGAACACGCGCCACATCGTGACCAGCCTCGGCTGGTTCGGCGGCGGCGCCGACCTGACCCCGATGGTGCCTGACGAGCAGGACACCGCCGACTTCCACGCCGCCTTCCGGGACGCCTGCGACCGCCACGACCCGACCTGCTACGCGCGTTACAAGGAGTGGTGCGACCGCTACTTCTTCCTGCCGCACCGGGGCGAGGCGCGCGGCGTCGGCGGCATCTTCTACGACAATCTGGATTCCGGGAACTGGGAGGCCGACTTCGCCTTCACCCGCGACGTCGGGCTGGCCTTCCTGGACGTCTTCCCCGCCCTGGTCCGCCGTCACATGAACCGGCCCTGGACCCCGGAGCAGCGCGAGCACCAGCTGATCCGCCGCGGCCGCTACGTCGAGTTCAACCTGCTCTACGACCGCGGGACGACCTTCGGCCTGAAGACCGGCGGCAACACCGAGGCCATCCTGATGAGCATGCCGCCCGAGGTGAAGTGGCCGTAACGGCAGCGCTTCACCCCAGGCGCCGCCTCGCCTCCGCCAGACATTCGTCCCGTCCCGGCCGGAAGTCCTCGGCGATCCACCACGCCTCGACCTGCTTCAGCAGCGCGCCCACCGCCGGGCCGCGCGGCATCCCCATGGCCAGCAGGTCGCGCCCGGCGATGGGAAGAACCAGGGACGGCAGATCCTCGGCGGTCGCCAGCGCCGCCTTCACCGCGTCGAGCGCCATCGGGCCGGGGGCGTCCACCGCCGCGAGCAGCACGAGGTCGCGGTACAGCCCGGCGTCGCCCAGCCGGTAGAGCGCCTGCCGCCGCTTCACCGGCCCGTCGGAGGGAGCCACGGCCATCGGTGGCTCGATCAGGGCGGCGAGGCGGTCGCGGTCGGCGTTGGACAGGCGCAGCGTCTGGGCGACGGTCAGCGCCTCCGCCCGGTCGGTGTCCAGCACGGCGGCGAAGCGGCGCACTGCGTCGGGCGGCTCGTCCAGGTCATGCTCCAGCCGGACCAGGCCGTCCAGCCGAGCGGTGCGGACGGCATCGGGCAGCAGATGCGCCATCACGCCGAGCCGGATCATCAACGCCCAGGCCGACGCCGGGTCGGGCGCCGCCAGCAGGCGGGACAGTTCGCCCCGCACCCGTTCCCCGGACAAAGTGGGCAGGCGGGGAGCCATCTCGGCGCAGGCGGCCAGCGCCGCCGCGTCCGGCGCGCCGCGCCCGTAATGGGCGTGGAAACGGAAAAAGCGCAGCAGGCGCAGCACATCCTCCTCGATGCGCTGGCGCGGGTCGCCGACGAAGCGCACCCGCCCGGCGGCCATGTCCGCCAGCCCGCCGAAGGGGTCATAGACGCAGCCGTCCAGCGTGCAGCTCAGCGCGTTCATGGTCAGATCGCGCCGGGCGGCGTCCTCCCGCCAGTCGTCGGTGAACTCCACGCGGGCGTGGCGCCCGAAGGTCTCGACATCACGGCGCAGCGTGGTGATCTCGTAATGAGCCTTCCCCACCACAGCGGTGATGGTGCCATGCTCGATCCCGGTGGGGATGGCGCCGATGCCCGCGGCCTTCAGCAATTCCATCACCCGCTCCGGCGGGGCATGGGTGGCGATGTCGATGTCCTTGACCTTGCGGCCCAGCCACGCGTCGCGCACGCAGCCGCCGACGAAGCGCGCGTCCGCCCCTCCGGCGGCGAGGGCGTCGAACACGGCGCGCGTCTCGGGCGCGACCATCCAGGGCTGGGGAGCGATGCGGGCGTTGACGGTCATGGCGGCAGGCTAGCCCGCAAGACGCTCAATTGCCAGATGGCCCGCCGCCGACCACCCGCCCGTCTTCGAGGTGGGCCGGCGTGTAGGGCGTGTGCGGCGCCACCCCACTGGTCAGGGCGACGGAGCCCAGAGTCACCGCCATCGCCGCCACCCCGGCGAAGACCAGCCAGGGCCAGGGCGCGGTCGCCCACCACGGCGCCGGGCTGTGCGCCTCCTCCGCCTCGCGGCGACGCCGCTCGACGACCAGCACATACAGGGCATAGCCGACCGTTGGCAGGACCAGGGGCAGGATGACCGTCAGGAAGATCCGCAGCACCGCGCCGCCCGCCCTACGATGGCCCGCCGGCGGAGTGATCGCCCAGGCGATCGCTCCTCAGGCCGTCGCCCCCCAGGCGCTCGGCGCGCAGGACATCGCAGAGATTCACCAGCATCCCCGCCGTCGCCCCCCAGATGAAGCGCTGCTGGTAGGGGAAGGCGTAGAAATAGCGCTGGGCGCCCTGGAACTCCCGGCTGTGGCGCTGCGGGTTGGTCGGGTCGAGGATGGCGGCCAGCGGCACCTCAAACACCTCGGCCACCTCGGTCGGGTCGGGAGTCACCTGGAAGGGCGGACGCACCAGCCCGACCACCGGAATCACGCGGAAGCCGGTGCGCGTCACGTAGGTGTCGAGCCGCCCCAGCACCTCGATGCGGTCGCGTCCCAGCCCGATCTCCTCCTCGGTCTCGCGCAGGGCGGTGTCTTCCGGGTCGCGGTCGTCGCTTTCCATCCGCCCGCCGGGAAAGCTGATCTGCCCGGCATGGGCGGTCAGGTTGGCCGTGCGCTGGGTGAAGATGACCGTCAACTCCTCCGGACGGTCGACCAGCGGCACCAGGACGGCCGCCTCCCGCAGCTTGCCCTGGGAGGGCTCGAAACCGGGATTCAGATCGTGGTCGCCGCGCACCTTCATGGGGCGCAGACCGGCGGCGGCGCTTCCCGGAAAGCGCTTGCGGATCTCGTCGAGACTCACCCGCCAGGCAGCCTGCCCAGCGCGAAGAAGACCTTCTTGCTCCATACCCCCACCTCAGCCTCACCATCATGGCCGCGCGTGTCGGCCCGGTCCACCATTTCGTAGTAGACCGGCCGGAGAATTCGCGCTTCGAGCCCGTTTCTTATGAGGATATAGGGCGTCGGTTCGCCATTTTCAGGATTGTGGATGACCCTGATCGGATGATCCGGCCCGCATTCGACCCATTCGTCTAAATTTGTACGGAAGGATAGGACCTGTTCGTCTCCACTTCCGCTTGCGGCCATTTCCACGGCGACGAACGGCGTGTCCTCGACCACGATCCGCCCGCGCTCGACCGGGGTGACCAGCCAGAAGTCGCCCGCCTCGTCGCGCCGCAGGACCGTGGCGAACAGCTTGACCAGCTCGATCCGCCGGATCGGGTCGCCCTCGTGGAACCACGTGCCGTCGCGGGCGATGCGGATGTCGAACCGCTGCTCCCTTGCGGTCAGGGGCAGAGAGGGAGGCAGGCTTTCGCCGCTCTCTCCGCCTGAGCGCGTTTCATTTGGGCGCTTGTCATTCGCCCCGTCATTGCCGACCTTCATCGCTAGCCTTCTCGTCTTTTTCGGGCCTGAGGGGCACAGAGGGAACTGGCCGCGCAACGTAATTTCGCCATACTCGTCACATAGGTCCGGACTGGCGGATTTGCCACGATGGCCGTTTCGACCCCAGCGGTCATGATTGAGCGGTCATGATCGCCCACCAGAGTGCATGGTCTTAAACGGGAGCAGAGACGTGAGCGCAACCGACGCCGTCAATCCGGGGGCCAATCCGGGCCAGAACTTTCCCGCCGGCGAGAACCCGCACCAGCTCATGGCGGAAATCGAGGCGCTGGGCGGCCGGCTGACGCATGTGCGCGACCGCATCGGCCGGATCATCTTCGGCCAGCAGGAGGTGATCGACCTCACGCTGATCACGCTTCTGGCCGGCGGCCATGTGCTGCTGATCGGCGTCCCCGGCCTCGCCAAGACGCGGCTGGTCGAGACGCTGGGCACCGTGCTGGGCCTCGCGGAGAAGCGCATCCAGTGCACGCCCGACCTGATGCCCGCCGACATCCTGGGATCGGAGGTGCTGGAGGAGAACGAGCAGGGCCGCCGCTCCTTCCGCTTCATTCCGGGGCCGGTGTTCAGCCAGCTCCTGATGGCCGACGAGATCAACCGCGCCAGTCCGCGCACCCAGTCCGCCCTGCTCCAGGCGATGCAGGAGCGGCGCGTGTCGGTCGCCGGCCACTACCACGCCCTGCCCCAGCCCTTCCATGTGCTGGCCACCCAGAACCCGCTGGAGCAGGAAGGCACCTACCCGCTGCCGGAGGCCCAGCTCGACCGCTTCCTGATGCAGATCGACGTCGATTACCCCGACCGCGACGCCGAACGGCGGATGATGATCGCCACCACCGGTTCGCTGGACGAGCAGGCGGTGACGGTGCTCTCCCCCGCCGACCTCCAGGTCGCGCAACGGCTGGTCCGCCGCGTGCCGGTCAGCGAGGGCGTCGTCGACGGCATCCTCGACCTCGTGCGGCGCGGCCGCCCGGAGGCGACCGACCTGCCGGAGGTGCAGCGCCACGTCGCCTGGGGTCCCGGCCCGCGCGCCAGCCAGGCGCTGATGCTCGCCGCCCGCGCCCGCGCGGTGCTGGACGGGCGGCTGGCGCCGTCGCTGGACGACGTGGTGGCCCTGGCGAAGCCCGTGCTGCGGCACCGCATGGCTCTGAACTTCGCGGCGCGGGCGGACGGGATCACGCTGGACGACATCATCAACCGACTCTGCGCCCCGCTGTCGTAAGGACCCGCCGATGGCCAGTCCCACCCTAGGCGCCACCACCCTGCGAGCGCAGCAGCGCGCGGAGGGGCTGGCCGCCACCCTGCCGCCGCTTCTGGTCGCGGCGGAGCGCGTTGCCTCCACGGTGGCGCAGGGCGTGCACGGACGGCGCCGCGTCGGGCTGGGCGAGACCTTCTGGCAGTTCCGCCGCTACCAGCCCGGCGACTCGCCGCAGATGATCGACTGGCGGCAGTCCGGCAAGACCCAGCCCGTCTATGTGCGTGAGAACGAGTGGGAGGCCGCCCAAACCGTCTGGCTGTGGCGCGACCGCTCGCCCTCCATGGACTACCGCTCGGTCAATGGTCTGCCAACGAAGCGGGAGCGCGCCGACCTGCTGACCCTTGCCGCCGCGGTTCTGCTGGTGCGCGGCGGCGAGCGGGTGGGCCTGCTCAACTCCGGCCAGCGCCCGGACCATGGCAAGTTCGCCCTGAACCGCATGGCCGGTCAGATGACCGACCCGCGCAACGCCCATTCTCCCGACGCGCTGCCGCAGCCCGAGCCGCTGCCCCGCCACGCCCAGGTGGTTCTGGTTGGCGACCTGCTGTCGCCGCTGCCGGAGATCCACGCCACCGTGTCGGCGCTCACCGGACGCGGTGTGCGCGGCCATCTGCTGCAGATCCTCGACCCGGCGGAGGAGACCCTGCCCTACGAGGGCCGCGTCGAGTTCGAAGGCTTCGAAGGCGAGGAGGAACTGCTGGTGCCCCGCGTGGAGGCGGTGCGCGAGACCTACCTGGAGCGGCTGCGCGCCCACCAGGACGGCTTGGACGCGCTCGCCCGCACCGCCGGCTGGACCTACGCCGTCCACCGCACCGACCGGCCGCCCCAGACCGCTCTGCTCGGGCTGTGGGGCGCCCTGGCGCGCGAGGCGGTTTAGGTGGGGCGGCGCGTTGCCCCCACCCTCCCGCTTCGCGGGTCCCTCCCTCCCCGCTTCGCAGGGGAGGGCCAATGTGCAAAACCCCTCCCCTGCGAAGCGGGGAGGGTCGGGGTGGAGGCAATTGCTTCGCACCCGATTTCCCATCCTCCAACAGCGTAGACGCCGATGCTGGGTTTCGGACCTATCGCCTTTGCCGTTCCGTGGGTGCTGGCCGCCCTGGCCGTCCTGCCGGTGCTGTGGTGGCTGCTGCGCGTCACGCCGCCGGCCCCGCGGGTGGTGCGCTTCCCCGCCATCCGGCTGCTGCGCGACCTGACGGCGCGGGAGGAAACTCCCGCCCGCACCCCGCTGTGGCTGCTCATCCTGCGCCTGATCGTCGCCGCGCTGCTGATTCTAGCCCTGGCCGGGCCGCTGCTGAACCCGCGCGCCGCCCTGCCGGGCAGCGGCCCACTGCTGCTTCTGGTCGACAACGGCTGGGCGTCGGGCCGCGACTGGACGAGCCGCCGCGCCGCCATGGAGGAGCTGGTGTCGCAGGCGGAGCGGCAGAACCGTCCGGTCGTCCTGCTGCCGACCGCCCGGCCCGCCGGGGGCGAGGCGGTGAAGGCCAGCCCGCCCCTGCCCGCCTCGGAAGCCCGCCGCCTGATCCAGGCGCTGGAACCGCACCCCTGGCCGACCGACCGCGCCGGCGCGCTGGAGGCGGTGCGCGGTCTCGCCGCGCGCGGCTCCGCCCACACCGTCTGGCTGTCGGACGGCATCGGCGACCGCACCGCCCGCGGCCTCGCCGAAACGCTGCAGCGCATGGGCTCCCTGGAGATCCTCGACGATTCCGCGGAGAAGCCGCCCCACCTGCTGCTCCCCCCCTCGTCGGAGGGCGCCGGTCTGACGGCCCGCGTGGTGCGCGCCGACGCCTCCCGTCCGGAAAGCGTCACCGTGCGCCTGTCCGGCGCCGACGGCCGCCTGCTGACCCGCCAGCCCGTTGCCTTCGACGCCGGGCAACTCACCCGCGAGGTGCGCTTCGAGGTGCCGGCGGAGCTGCGCAACGACGCCGCCAGCCTGCGCGTGGAGAACGACACCACCGCCGGGGCCACCGTCCTGCTCGACGAGCGCTGGCGCCGCCGCCCGGTCGGGCTGGCCTCGGGCCGCGCCAACGGCGAGAATCAGCCGCTGCTGTCCGACCTGCACTATCTGGAACGGGCGCTGGCCCCCTACAACGAGGTGCGGCGCGGCGAGCCGGACGAGCTTCTCAAGCGCGACCTCGCCGTGCTGGTCCTGTCGGACATCGGCGCCCTGACCGGGCAGGAGGCCCAGACCATCGAGGATTGGGTGCGCAAGGGCGGCGTTCTGCTGCGCTTCGCCGGGCCGCGGCTGGCCCAGAATCCCGACCGTCTGGTCCCGGTGCGCCTGCGTCTGGGCGACCGGGCGTTGGGCGGCGCCCTGTCCTGGTCGGAGCCGGCGAAGCTGCAGCCCTTCGACGGCCGCAGTCCTTTCGCCGGCCTGCACATCCCCGAGGACGTCGCCGTCTCGCGGCAGGTGCTGGCCGAGCCGGCGCTGGACCTCGCCGACCGCACCTGGGCGCGGCTTCAGGATGGCACCCCCCTGGTCACCTCGGAAAAGCGCGGAGACGGCTACATCGTGCTCGTCCACACCACCGCCAGCCCGGAATGGTCCAACCTGCCGATGTCCGGCCTGTTCGTCGACATGCTGCGCCGTCTGGTGACTCTGAGCGGCGGCGTCGCCGGCGGCGCCCATGGCGGCACGCTGGAGCCGCTGGAGGTGCTGGACGGCTTCGGCCGGCTGGTGCCGCCACCGGCCGCCGCCTTCCCCATCGCCGGGGACGCCGGTGCCGACGTGCTCGGCCCGCGCCACCCGCCGGGCTTCTACGGCACCGAGGAGGCCCGCCGCGCCCTGAACCTGACCGCCACGCTGACCCGGATCGAGCCGTTGGGCGCCATGCCCGGCGGGGTCGCGCGCGGCCCCTACGGCACGCGGGGCGAGGTGGCGCTGAAGCCGGCGCTGCTCGGCATCGCCCTGTCGCTCGCTATGATCGACCTGCTGATCGCCCTGATGCTGCGCGGCCTGCTCGGCGGCTGGCGATTTGGCGGCAAGGGGGGTGGCAAGCGCCGCCGCGCCGGGGCCGCCGCCGCGGTCCTGCTGACGCTGGGCGCGGCGCTCCCCATGGCCGCAGTGCCCTGGTCCCCCGCCCGCGCCGACGACGCGCAGTCGACCAAGGTGACGGCGGAAACCTACCTCGCCTATGTGCGCACCGGCAACGGAACGGTGGACGACACCTCGCGCGCCGGGCTGGAAAGCCTCGTGGACGTGCTGACCCGCCGCACCGCGGTGGAGGCCGCCGGAGCGGTAGGCGTCGATCCGGAAACCGACGAGCTGGCCTTCTACCCCCTGCTCTACTGGCCGGTGTCCGGCGGCCAGCGCGCGCTGAGCGACCACGCCCGCGCCCGGCTGAACGAGTACATGCGCAATGGCGGCACCATCCTGTTCGACACGCGCGACCAGTCGGCAGGCGCCGTCGGCGGCAACCAGGCGCTCCAGGGCATGGTGCAGGGGCTGGACATCCCGCCGCTGGCCCTGGTGCCGCCCGACCATGTGCTGACCAAGTCCTTCTACCTGCTGAACGATTTCCCCGGCCGCTACAACGGCGGCAATCTGTGGATCGAGGCGCGCGAGGGCCGTGCCAACGACGGCGTGTCTCCCGTGCTGATCGGCGGCAACGACTGGGCCGCCGCCTGGGCGGCGAACCGCAACGGCCAGCCGCTCTACGCCGTCGTCCCCGGCGGGGAGCGGCAGCGCGAGATGGCCTACCGCTTCGGCGTCAACCTCGTCATGTACGCGCTGACCGGCAACTACAAGGCCGATCAGGTCCATGTGCCCGCGATCCTTGAGAGGCTCGGCCAGTGACCCTGCTTGACGGAACCTCCATCGCTCTGGCGCCGCTGCTGCCCTGGATATTCTTGGTGCCGCTGTTCGTGGTGGCGCTGGCGATCCTGGCGCTGGCCGTCTTCCGCCGGGCGCGCGGCGTCTGGCTGCGCGCGCTGGCGGTGGCGGTGCTGGCGCTCGCCCTGATCAATCCGTCGCTGGTGCAGGAGAAGCGAGAGCCGATCAAGGACGTTGCCGTCGTCGTGCTCGACGCCTCGCCCAGCCAGAACATCGGCGACCGCCGCGCCCGCGCCGAGGCCGAGCTGGAGCGCCTGACCGAGCGGCTGAAGTCCTTCGACGATCTGGAACTGCGGGTGGTCCGCGCCGGCGACGCGGAATCCGGCGCCTCCGCCATCAACGAGACGCACCTGTTCGACGCGCTGAACCGCGCCATGGCCGACGTGCCCCGCCGCCGCATGGCCGGGGCGGTGCTGATCACCGACGGGCAGGTCCACGACGTTCCGGAAAACCTTGCCCGGCTGGCCGAGATCGGCCCAGTGCACACGCTGCTGACCGGCAACCGCGACGAGGGCGACCGTCGTCTGGCCATCGTCCAGGCGCCGGCCTACGGCCTCGTCGGCAAGCCGGTGGAGCTGACCATCCGCGTGGACGACATGCCGCGCCGCCAGTCGGCCGACGCGGCGGTGACCCTGCGCCAGGACGGCGGGCCGCCGCGCACCATCCGCGTGCCGGTGGGCCAGGACTTCCATATGGAGTTGCCGGTCAACCACGGCGGCCAGAACGTGCTGGAGATGGAGGTCGAGGCGGCGCGGCAGGAGCTGACGCTCGCCAACAACCGCACCGCCGTGGTGGTGAACGGGGTGCGCGACCGCCTGCGCGTCCTGCTGGTGTCCGGCGAGCCGCACGCCGGCGAACGGACGTGGCGCAACCTGCTGAAGGCTGACCCGTCGGTCGATCTCGTCCACTTCACCATCCTGCGCCCACCGGAGAAGCAGGACGGCACGCCGATCCGCGAGCTGTCGCTGATCGCCTTCCCGATCCGTGAGCTGTTCGAGATCAAGCTGGACGAGTTCGACCTGATCATCTTCGACCGCTACCGCCGGCGCGGCGTGCTGCCGCAGATGTATCTGGAGAACATCGCCGAATACGTGCAGAAGGGCGGCGCCCTGCTGGAGGCCTCCGGTCAGGGCTACGCCACACCGCTGTCGCTGTTCCGCACGCCGCTGGGCCAGGTGATGCCGGCGGAGCCGACCGGTCAGGCCATCGACCGCCCCTTCAAGCCGACCGTGACGGAGGTCGGCCGCCGCCACCCGGTGACCGCTGGACTGCCCGGCGACCGCCCGGACGGCGAACCGAACTGGGGCCGCTGGTTCCATCAGGTGGAGGTCGTGCCGGGCAACGGCGCGGTGGTGATGAACGGCGCCGACGACCGGCCGCTGCTGATCCTTGACCGCGTCGGCAAGGGCCGGGTGGCACAGCTGGCGTCCGACCAGATGTGGCTGTGGAGCCGCGGCTTCGAGGGCGGCGGTCCCCAGGCCGAGCTTCTGCGCCGCCTCGCCCACTGGCTGATGAAGGAGCCGGAGCTGGAGGAGAACGACCTGCGCGCCCATGTGGATGGCAACCGCATCACGGTGGAGCGCCGTTCCCTGGAGCCCGACCCGCGCAGCATCACCCTCACCACGCCCTCCGACGAGACCCGGACGCTGGAGATGACCGAGGACCGCACCGGCCGCGCCAGCGCCACCGTGGTCGCCGGCGAGCCGGGCATTTACCGCATCACCGACGGCGAGCGCACGGCGCTGGCCGTGGTGGGCGCCGTCAACCCGCCGGAACTGGCCGACGTGCGCTCCACCGGCGACCGGCTGTCGGGCGTCGCCGACGAGACCGGCGGCGGGGTGCATTGGATTTCCGACACGGAGGGGGGCGTGAGCCCCGGCATCGACGTGCGCCGCACCCGTCCCGACCGGACGCAGACCGGCAACGACTGGATCGGCCTGCGCGCCAACGGTGATTTCACGGTGACGGGCGTGTCCGAGGTGCCGTTGCTGCCGGTGGGCGCGGTGCTGGCCCTAGCGCTGGGCGCGCTGTTGATGGCGTGGCGTCGCGAGGGGCGGTAAGGGTCAACGAAGCTGTTGCAATCGGGTCGGGTTTCCGCTTATGGTCCCGACCCTTCCGGCGCTGATCGCGCCGTTCGGTTGGGGCGTCGCCAAGCGGTAAGGCAGCGGTTTTTGGTACCGCCATTCCCAGGTTCGAATCCTGGCGCCCCAGCCACCTTCCTCCTAAGTATTTCAATCGCTTAGCGTTTTCGGTGCTTCGCAGTCGGCGAAACCCGTGTGGGCCACAAAAGGGGCCACACGAAGGGCCACATACGCCCCGCAGGTGTCGCGTGACTTCTTACCTCAAGCGCAAGGGCGACCGGCTGGTGTTCCGCCGGCGCATTCCCCAAAACCTCATTGCCCGCTTTGGCCGGTCCGAGCTAGCAATACCTTTAGGCGACATCGGGCCGCGCGCTGCACGCGCGCGAGCACGCGCTTTTGCTGCTCAATCGGATGATCTGTTCGACATGGTTGACCGTAACCTGCACTTGTCCCGCGATGAGATTAGCGCCCTTGC
The DNA here is from genome assembly GCF_965111635.1 of Azospirillum sp. Marseille-Q6669. Lineage (NCBI taxonomy): Bacteria > Pseudomonadati > Pseudomonadota > Alphaproteobacteria > Rhodospirillales > Azospirillaceae > Azospirillum > Azospirillum sp. Marseille-Q6669. The sequence goes on from NZ_CBCOOP010000001.1 coordinate 1,228,959, forward strand.
GCGGCGTTGGTTTAGGGAAACGAGCGAGGATTACGAAAGCCGCCTTAGGTCCATGCCGCAGAACGACTCTGGAGCTACCGAGCGCGAAACCGAAATGGCCGAGGAAGATCGGCAAGCCACGCGCTCCATGCTGGCTGACAACCATTGGCTCGCAGCAAGCGAGATTGTTGACCGGCTGCTCGCTGATGCAGGCATTAACTTCTGGAACGGAGAGGAACCGGAATATCGCGAGCTGTGCAGGCTGGTGCTGCGTGCCTCAACGCAAGCGGCCGAGATCCATCTGGCACGCCTCAAGGGCGATTATGCGGCGACCCCCACCGACCCAGCTTTCATTGAGAAGCCAGCGCCGGCCATCGTGCGCGTCATCGCGCCAGCGCCGAGCCCCGCGTCCCCCAGTGCCACGCCAGCGCCCGTTGCGCCGCTATTTACGGCTGCCGTGGCCTCCTACACCGCCGAAAAGAACCGGGCCGGGGAATGGCGGGGCAGCACCGAGCATCAATACCGGCGCTTCTATGAGCTGTTCTCGGGCTTCTTGGGCGACCGCCCTGTAAACGCCTACACACGCGCCGACATCGGCCGGTGGGTGGAGGCGTTGCAACAGATTCCCTCGACCTACGGCCAATCCACAGCCCTCCGCGGCAAGACCCTCAAGGAGCTAGCTGCCTACACCGCCGCCAATCCTTCTGTTGAGCCGGTGACGGCCCGGACGGTTCAGAAGCACACCATTGCCCTGTCGGGCTTCTTCGGCTGGTGCCGGGACCGGGGCCACATAGACGACAACCCGGTTACGCGCTCCTTCCGCTACAAAAAGGACCGCCGGGCACGGGAGCAGCGGGCCGCATGGGAAGCACCAGAGCTGAACAAGCTGTTCGCCTCCCCGATCTGGACCGGCTGCAAATCGGAGTCTCGCCGCTCGGCACCGGGCACGCTCATGCTGCGCGACGCGCTCTTCTGGATACCGTTGATCGCCGTGTTCTCCGGGATGCGCCTGGAGGAGATCGCCGCGTTGCGCGTCGAGGACGTGCAGACTGATTCCGGCATCGCCTTCTTCGACATCACACCAGCGGGGGGAAAGCTGCTGAAGACCGCCGCAGCCGTGCGCCGCGTCCCCGTCCATAAGGAGCTGGTCGGCGTCGGTTTCCTGCGCTACGTCGAGCAGCAGCGGCGAGCCAAGGTAGAGCGGCTGTTCCCCGAACTCCAACCTGGAGGCCCGGACAAGCGCTTTGGCTTCTATCCGACGAAGAAGCTGAGCCGGTACTTTGATGCGGTGGGCATCCCCGATCTGGACGTTCACGGGTTTCGTCATGCCGCGATCACCGGGTTGCAGCGCGCCGAGGTAGCGGAGCCGATCATCCGCGATCTGGTCGGCCATGAGGGGAGTGGTTCGGAGACGCATCGCTATTCCAAGGGCTACCCCCTCCCCCAGCTCGCCGACGCGCTCAATCGGCTGGCCTACCCCGGCCTACAGCTCGACCACCTCAAGCCCTGACAAGTTATGCGCTCCGCGAATCCCGTCGATTCCTGGAGCGCATGACTCCGGCCCCGGAAGGCGCTTTGTGTCATCTCTAAACGCTCGTATAGTCATGACACAGACGACGCGCCACGGGGAACCGACCATGACGAAGGCGATTGCATACCTCCGAGTTTCGACCCAGGCGCAGGGCAAGTCCGGCCTCGGCATCGAGGCTCAGCGCGACGCTATCGCCCGATTCGCCGAAACCGAGGGCATTGAGATCATCGCCACCTTTGAGGAGCATGAAACTGGCAAGGGGGCTGACGCCCTCGACCGTCGCCCCCAACTCGCCGCTGCGCTGGCCGCCGCACGCAAGGCCAAGTGCCCGGTCATCGTCAGCAAGCTCGACCGGCTGTCCCGGGACGTGCATTTCATCTCCGGCCTCATGGCTCAGCGCGTCGCCTTCATCGTCGCTGAGTTGGGCGCCGATGCCGACCCGTTCATGCTCCACCTCTACGCCGCCCTGGCCGAGAAGGAGCGCTCCCTCATCGCCGAGCGCACCCGTGTGGCGCTGGCCGCCAAGAAGGCACAAGGGGTGCTCCTCGGCAACCGGACCAACCTCGCTGAAGCTCAGGCCAAGGGCGCAGCGGTGAACGCGGAGAAGGCAAGCGCCTTCGCCGCGAAGGTGCTGCCGATCATCGAGAGCATCCCCGGTTCGCTGAACGCGAAGGCGAAGGAGCTAAACGCCCGCGGCATCGCTACGGCCACGAACAACGGTTCGTGGACGGCGAAGGCCGTGCAGCGCGTCATGCAGCGAGCCGCGTGATGAATGAGGCATCCAGAAGAAAGGAAACGCTACTTTGGCTGACCGCTTTTCCCCGTATCGTTTTCCCACGTCGCAACAAGAAATGCAGCCATTGTCCCAGCCAGATTGACGGCCAGCTCGGCGTGACGGGAAGTGGGCTTCACTGGCTTTCGTCCCTGCCCATGAGCGTCGCCAATTTTGTTTCTAATGAAAGCCAAATTGTTTACAATGCTTTGGCAGTTTCCTAGAATAGATTTGAAAACATGCTCTTGGTGCTGGTGTGGCGCGAGGTTCACCTCTACCGAACACAACGCCCATAGCTTCGGCAGGTCAGCATCATGCGGGTACTCAACACTCGCATCATCTAAAATATGCTTGCAGACGGACTCCAACAGTGACCGCGCAGCCGTGATGGCTCCGTCCGGGTCCTCTGCCCTTCGGTCAAGAGCCTTTTGCCAAACAGCCTGCACCGTCTGAGGATCGAATCGTTCAAGCGTTTCGGTGATTGGCTGCACACCGGGGCTACGGTCAATAGCCTCCAGATACTCAATCAGAGAGTGGAAAGAGTCCCATATAAATACTCGCCGCTCCGCATAAGTATCAAGTTTATGCTTGATAAACTGCCAGAACTGATTGGTATCGCGGCTTCGCCGAACATAATCAGGAACTTTATCTCTTATATCCGCCCTATCCAATAGCTCTCGCCTGAGCCGCTGATAGACAGGATCTCCGCCGTCAAATCCCCCACCAGTAGCACAGCTAACAAGGCTGTTTTGCAGTCTAATTACATTATCAAGGACAGTACATTCTTCGCGTTCATCATTTTTATACATATTTATTTCCTATTTACGTTTATATAATTTTCTCGGATTTCAGAATTTAAGGCGCCATCACATCACAATTTCTCTCACCGTTAGGACGTTCAGTCACCACGAAAGCTCTGTCCGTCACCTCTACCCTGTAATGCTGATGATAGTGGAAAATCCTCGGTTCGGCTTTGTTTAGATAGACCATGGCACGAGTTGCCGCGGTATGTGGGTGACGCGCCCTTCCAGCGTGCCCTTCATGCTTACCTTTAATGAGCACATCCCTAAACGCCCGATCGTTCGCCTTCATAGCTCACCTTTCCGTGGGACTAATTCTGTCCAACATTCCGGGATTAGCGCCGGGTAAGTCAACATACCGAGAAGGCCGTATTGAGATGGTTGCACTGAGCACAAGCATCGGCTAAATCGCCGATTATCCGCGCTTATACATCATACCGTCCGGCATGAGCGATCTCGAGCAGCGGTAACGGGACCGACACGATAGGCCCGACTATGCTCACCTTCCAGAACATCCTCGACCGTGCCATCCACGCCCAAGCCCAGCATTGCCGCCGCAACGGTACCGTGTTTGCTCAGCCTTGCCGCTATGCCAGCGCCTTTGATGGCGCCGTGGTGACACTCGCCAGCGCCGTTGGCACCTTGGCCCACTATGAGTGGAACGCCCCCTCAAGCGTCTCGCTGATTAGGCCGAAACAGCGAAGGGCGCCCAACCGGGCGCCCTCTTCCATCATGCCGCCTTCTGTGCTGCCTGTAGGCGCAGCTCCCGGCGTCGCTTCCTACGCCTCTCCAGTGCCCGCAATCGCTTCACTTCCTTCTCGGCAAGGCGCACTGCCCGTATCGGTGCCCTGAGCTCGTCATACTCACGGCTCCATGCGGCGAGCTCCTCCTCCGTTGGCGGCTTCTCGACCGTTGCCGGAGCACCAAAGGCAACACTGATAACCTGTACGCCGTTGCCCGGCCGAAGCCCGTTCTCTTCCAAGTCCGTCACGATGCAGTCCAGAGCATCAGCCTCCGACATACCGCCCCAGCGCTCGTCATCGAGCACGATAGTCACTAACGCCATACGATTGAACTCCACCTGTCTGAATCAACCACTATCGAAAGGTGTAGCATTCGTGAGAATCGAGAAGCTATTTGAAGATGTTCTCAGGCCAGGGGCGAGCTTTCACAGTCAGCTCTGACAGATAGAAACAACAGATGAAGTTATGGGCGAAGCCATAGCCTATTCGTATGCGAATTATGCCGAAATCATAGGAATAAAAAACAAAGCCGCTATGAGGCGGAATGCCTTCGATACTCCCGCCAGGGCGCAGAATCGGGCAACAGGCAACAGACATCGCCGGCCGAGGCTCAAGGCGATTTGACATCCGTTTGGATTTTTAGGATAAGGGAAGTGCCGGTGGCGTTCGCAGCGCCACCGGCACAATCGCGCAGCTCCGACAAGCTGCGGATCGGTCATCGTGTGTGTGTAGGTGCGAATATAGCACCCGGCACGATCCCAGGCAACGCGTTGCTGCGCTCCACTTTGACTGGGAGCGCAATTCGATGACTATCAATCAAGCTCGTGATCTTCTCTCGAAGCGCGGCATTTGCTTGACGCATGAGGCTGTCCGCGTCTGGTGCGTCCGGCATGGAGTTGGCGTGCGGCGCGGTGGGCGCTGGGATGTGCTGGCCGACCGGCTCGCCGCCCACGTCTCTATGACGGTTGCGGAGTTGACCGGGGAGGCCCGGCAATGAGCGCCAAATTCAAGCCGCTGATCGCTATGCCGGACGGCTGGAAGGATACCCAGCCGTCGACAATGGAGGAGCGGTTCGTGTGGCTCGGGCTTTTCATGCAGCTTCCCGACGCCACCAACGGCCATGACCGGGTGATGCACGTCTATGCCAGCCACTACAACGCAGAGCACGGACACTACGCCCTGCTTGCGGAGACGGTCTGTCGCAAGGCCCGTGTCTCCGACAAGGTGCGTCGGCAAGCGATCAATCTTGCTAAGGCTGCCGGGATGTTCTGGGATGAACACCGCGGAGGTCGCAGTTCCGTGTATGGGCTGCGCTGGCCGCAGCCCGCCAATCCGGCAGCTACCCCGGACACGGCGTCCGCCCCACCCCCCGGACACAGCGTCCTCCCCACCCCCGGACACGGCGTCCGCCCCTCCCCGGACACAGTGTCCTCCCCTCCCCGGAGAAGGCGTCCGCCCACCCCGGACAAGGCGTCCGGCCATTACATAGAAATTCTACAGGAAGGAGTTACAGAGAGCGCCCTACAGGAAGAGGATCTATCATTCACGGCCGGCGAGGTCGCTTCGCTCCCTTCGCCGGCCGACACCTCATTGAATCCCGGCGAAGAGGCTGACCAGTTTCCCGCCGGTAATCCTGACACTCCGCCGGCCGCGCCGGAGGCGGATTCACTTTTCCGTCGTCTCATGGATGCCCCGCCGGTCGAACCGCTTCCCTCTGGCATTGCGGTTCGGTCGCTCGCTCTGTCTGCCAATTCACCGGCAGAGGCCGCGACTCGCTCGGCTGCGCTGGCCGATGCTCGAGCGATTGTCGCCTCCATGCCCGGCGCCCAGCGCATCGCCAGCGCCCGGCAGGCTGCCGCGGCTCTCGGCGTGTCCGACATCGACCCGGACGACACCGACCAGCTCGCCGAGTGTGTGGCGCTGCGGATCGTACGCAACGCCACGTAGCCACAAGTAGCGCCCCGGAGCCGCACAAGACGCAGCTCCGGTGCCATTTTGACAGAAATCGTTAAGACGATTATAGTTATGAGAATGGCTGATCGAGCCACCTTCAGAACATAGGCGACTGCAAATGAAGTTCGTTCACTGCCCTACTATCGGGAATATTGAAGACCATCTTTTCTTCAATAGCCCGTTCATCTCAGGAGTATCGCTGTTCCGCGTTCGTCCTGAGCTGATTTCTACCTTCTCAGCTGCTTGTGCCGCTGCGCACGAACTTGACGATGCCGACGCCGCCGCGTTGCTGGCCGGCATCGCCGACGCCGGAACGGCCGAGCTCGCCGCGTTCCGAGCTGACCTTGCCCGACGCGCCGAGGCGCTGAAGAAGCTGGTGGCCGACGCTCAGCAGCTCGCCGAGCTGCCGGCCGACCTCACCACCGACCGCGCGACGGTGCGCGGCTACATCGTCGAGGCCGAGGCCATAATCGCCGCCCCCACCCCCGACGTTCGTGCCGGCGAGACCGTCGCTCGTTGGGGCGTCCGCTTCGAGGGCAACACCGCCCCGATCCTCGCCGCCGTGGAGCGTTTTGAGACCGAGGTCAAGAAGATCGCCAGCGCCCGCGACACGGCAGGCAAGCGCAAGGCCGAGTTGGAGACCGCGCTCTTGAAGATGGACTCGCCCGAAGCCGCCGGCCGCCTGGCCGGCGTAAGGCTTCAGCGCGACCTCGCCCGCCGCGTGCCGGAGCTGGTGGCCGAGTTCTCCGACGCCCAGAAAACCGCCGCCGCTGCGCTGGCCCGTATGGGCACCGTTGCCGCCGCGCTGGAGGGCCTGACCGATGCCCGCACGTAAGCCCTCGCTCGTCCGGCTAGTGGCACGGATGACCGTTGCCTTGTACGGGCGCGTCGCCCTGCCCTTGGCCGGCATCGCTGCGACCTACGGCATGAGCCGCCCCACGCTCTACAGCCTGATCGGCGGCCTGGAAGTAGGGGGCGGCCTCGCCCAGAACGACGCCGCCCTTCGCTTAGCGCATGAGGACGACATCGGGCGCCCCCTCTCCGATGAGGAATGGACCGGCGCGCGCCGGGCAGCCGGCGACCTGATCGCCTCGAACTATCTGCGTCTTGCCGCGAACGCCATCGGGCGTGACCTTCAGAGGGAGGCCGCGTAATGCATGACTTGGTTAAGCGGGCGCTGGCCGGCGAGGACATCGACGAGGCCGACGTTGATCGTGCCGAGATCATCGCCGACGCCAAGCGCCGCAAAGCTGAGGCCGAACAGCAGACCGCCCCGTCGCCCGAGGCCGAGCGTGCGGCCCTGTTCGGGGTATCGCGCATTGCTGCCGCATTGGCCGCACGTCGGGGTTAGCCCATGGCAATCGCCGACCTCACCGACGAAGACGTGCAGGCATGGCGCGAGGGACGCAAGACGATGCGCGACCTCGCCGCCGCTGCTGGTGTCACGCGGCAGCGGGTTGGCGCGTGGCTAAAGAGCCGTGGCGCGACTCAGGAGATGCCCGCGCCATCTCCGGCCCCCACCCCAGCGGCGATTGCCCCAGGACTCGCCAGCGGCCTTCCTACGGCCGGTGTCGGGCATCCGAACGGCGCGCCCTCGCCCGCACAGACTGCCGACGCGCTGCGTGGGCTCATCGTTGGTGCGTCCGGCGACCTCCTGGTACAGCTCGCCGCGCTTGCTCGCGGCGAGAACGCCCGACTTGGCGCTTCCGCCCTGAAAGCCGCCGTGACGGCCCTCCAGGGCGTCGCCGACGTGCTGGAGCGTGTGGGCGTTGTCACCTTCGGCGAGGAGAACGACGCGGCTGAGGAGCTGACCGTGCGCGTCATGTCGGCCGAGGATGCCGAGAGGATGCGGCAGACCATCGAGGCCGAGGCCAGCCTCGGGTTCCACGATGATCCCGCCGACGACGCGGACGCGCCGCCTTCCCCGACGCCAGCGCCAGCAGAAGCGCCCACGCCCAAACCGCCGGCCGACACCCCGCCGGACCTCCGTCAGCGCCTCGGCGCCTTCGCGCATCAGCAGGGCGCCGTCTCCCTCCGGCAACTAGCGCTGTCCATCGACGCACCAGCGCCACGCGCACTCGACGCGTTGGCCGAGGCGGTCGCGCAACGTGCAGAGGCCGACGAAACAGCCCTTGTTGCCGTTCTCGCCCGCCTCCAGGCGTAGCGCCACCCTGACCACCCAATCGAACGGGCACCACTCGAAATCCGCGCCCCCCGTCGCGGCGCAGATTCGAAGGACAACACCATGAGCATCACTATCGGCAGCCTCCGCGCCACGCTCGACCTCGACTCCGGCGCCTTCATCGCCGGCATCCGCAACGCCCATCGCGAGCTGCGCGTGTTCGAGGCCAACACGGCCCGCGCCTCCCGCGCCTTCGCCGGGTTCAACGCCGTTATCGGCACGCTGGCGCTGGCGACCGTCACCAAGGGCGCCGTTGAGGCCGGCGAGCAGATGATCGCCCTTCAACGGCGCCTGGAGCTGGTCGCCGCGTCGGTCAACGAGACCGGGCGCGAGACGACCACGGCCGCTGAACAGTTCGAATGGCTCTCCAAGACCGCCATGGAGACCGGCACCGACTTTGACGGCTTGAGCAAGGCGTGGGTGAAGCTCGCGACGACGGCCCACGGCGCGGGCGTGTCGCTCGCCGACCTCCAGGAAGGCATCAAGGGCACCATCGGCGCGGGCGCCGCAATGGGCGTGTCGGCGGACGGCTTGAACAAGGTCTTCAACGCGATGTCCCAGGTCGGCGGCAAGGGCCAGCTCTACCTAGAGGAGCTGAAGCAGCAGATGGGCGAGCACTTGCCGCTCGCCATGCAGATCACCGCGCGGGGCCTCGGCGTGACCACCCAGGAGCTCATGAACCTGACCAAGAAGGGCAAGGTCTCCGCAGACCAGTTCTTTGAGGCATGGGCGAAGGGCGCCAAGGAGTTCCAGGGGTTCGGCTCGCTCCTCGCCGCGAACTTCACCGGGCAGCTCCAGAACTTTAAGACGATCTGGCGCACCGAGGTTGGCGGCCTCATGGTCGATTCCGGCATCAACGACGCCCTCGCCGGCATGGCCGGGCAGTTCAACGCCAGCTTCGCGCAGCTCGTCCGGGAAGCCCGGCAGAACAGCGACGGCATTGGCGATACTCTGATCGACGACGCCGAGGCCGTCGCCCAAGCGTTCGTCGGCACCTGGAACGCCGTGGCGCCTCTAGTGGAGAACCTCGGCCGACTGACCGGGGGCGTCTTTAACGAGGCCATGGCCTCCTACAACAGCCTGCCCGACGTGGTGAAGCAGTACGGCATTCTCGGCGCTATGCTCCTTGGCGCCAAGCCGCTCCAGATCATCGCCGCGCTGGCCGCGATCAAGGAGGGCGGCAGCGCCCTTGCCGGCCTGGAGGCGCTCATGAAGGGCGATGTGGCGGGATGGTACAAGGAGGCGAACAGCTCCGGCATCGGACGCTTCTTCACCCGCGACAACTACGATCGGGCCTTCGGCGAGGACTTCTCGCGCCTCGCCATCGACGGTGCCAGCGTGGTTGACGGCAAGGTGACGGACGAGCGCCGGCAGGCCGTCGTCAAGGAGCGGCTCGCCCTGGAGGAGAAGCAGCTCGTCCAGCTCAAGAAGCAGCTCGACGACGCGAACAAGCCGGTCGGGCTGGTCGCCGAAGGCAGCGCCATCCCGGCGCAGATCGCCGCGCAACGCAAGGCCCTGTCCGGCGAGATCGAGGCGGCCGAGGAGCGCCGGGCGATGCTCGTGGGTCTGTCGCAGTCCATCGCCACGCCGATTCCGTCGCCGACCTTCAACCCCACGACCGGGCCGGGAACCGGCTGGTCATCCCTCTCCCTGCCGGACCCGGCCTCGACCTTCGCCGGCATCCGAGAAGGCCGGGACAAGGCGCGGCAGGCGCGCGAGACGAAGCCCACCGGTATCGACCTCGGCGACGCCGGCAACGGCAGCGTGGGTGCCGAGGAGCGCTTCAAGCTCCTTGCCCAGATGGACAAGGAGCTACGCGCCGCCGTCAAGCAGGCCAACCTACTGCGCGACAGCTTTCTGAAGGCCGGCGACGCGCTGGTGATGATGCACCACAACGGCGCCGAGTTTGCCGCGCGCCGGGCCGACGAACAGAAGCGGATCGCCGCCGGCCTCATGGACGAGCGGGAACGCCTCTTCACGCTCTCCGAGGCCGAGCTGTCGCGGAAAGCCGTGCAGGGCGAGGTGTTGCAGCTCCAGGAACAGCAGGAGCGCGTCGGGCTCGATTTGGCGCACCTCGGCAACGCCTCCATCCAGGCCGAGACAGACAAGCTGTTCCGCCTCCAGGCGCAAGTCTCTGTCACACAGCAGCTACGGGACGCTGCGCGCGAGTTGGCGCTGTATGACGACAAGGCGCTCCAGGCCGCGCACGCCCAGCTCCGGCTAGACCAGCTCCGGCTGAACACGAAGGAGACGCAAGCCCACGCGGCCGACTACTTCCGGCCGGAGTTCCGCACAGAGCTGTTCGCAAACGACAAGGCCAGCGCCGACCTCGAGCTCAGCCGGCTCTACTACGAATACAGCCTCAGCATGGAGGAGCGCCTCCAGCTCGTCCGCGCTGACGGTATCAACGCCTTCACCGGGGAGTTTTCCGGCTTCATCTCCAACGTCATCACCGGCCAACAGACGCTCGCCCAGGGCGCGCACTCCATGTTTTCCAACATGACCAAGTATATGCTCGACTTTTTCGCGGAGTGGCTCGCTCAACAGCTCATGATGAGGGCGATCATGGGCATTGCCAACTTCTTCAGTGGCGGGGCCACGCCGATCATCGGCCCCGGAACCGGGTACATCTATCACGAGGGCGGCCTCGTTGGCGCTGGCGGAATGCCGTCGCGCTCCGTGCCCATGTCTCTGTTCTCCGGTGCGCCGCGCTTCCACGAGGGCGGCTTGCTGCGCGGCGAGGTACCGATTATCGCCAAGCAGGGGGAAGCCGTCTTCACCCCGGAGCAGATGACCAACGCCGACCGCCTAATCAATGCCGCGATGAACGGCGGCGGGACGAGCATCAGCGTCACTAACAACATCGAGGTGAACGGCGGCTCCAGCGGCAACCGCGAGGCCGACCAGGAGCTTGCAGCTCAGATCGGCCGCCAAGTCACCGACCAGATGCGCGCCCTGGTGACACAGGAGCTGCGCACGCAGATGCGGCCGGGCGGGATGCTCAACTCTATCTAAACTCCAGCTTGACTATGGACGGTTGCGCGCGAAGCGTAGGAGCGCAATCGTCTTAGGGACGCATCATGACGAGCATCATCGGCGAGTTTGGTATAATCGGTAGTCTGCTTCTCGGCGCTTTCTCCGTCATCCTCATCGTCAACCTGTTACGCGCCTTCCGCGTCCTTCCCGAAGCCAGCGCCGACAAGGCTGTTCAGGCCACCACCGACGCGGCAATAGGTGTCGTCAAAGGCACGCTAAAGGCCATCTTCTGGGGCGTTGTCCTGATTTTCGGATTCTTCCTCGCCATCGCCTTACTCGCCGGCTAGGCAGACAGTGCATGTGGCAGAAACGCCCACCCCACACGACATGCGGACAGCAAAAAGGGGCCTTTTGGCCCCTTTTCTACGTCTGTGCTCAGGATGGCTTAGAGTGCGGATCAAAACCGCTGCCGGGCCTAGCAAAATCAATGGCTTCAGCCTAAGGAGGCGGGGTTTTGATCCGCACTCTTAGGTGGCATTGATCTGCGCCAGCACAGCAGCGCGCAGCTGGGGCGGCACGTCGCCCGTGATGCCGCAGACCTGCCGCAGATAGTCGTCGACCGTCATCGCGCCCTGACGCAGGAGAGACGTGCACCGCTCACGATGAGCGCTATTCGCATCCGCCTTCGAACGAGCCGTGGCCCCGTCCATGACACTCTCCTAGACACGCCTTCACGAGATGACTATCGGGCGAATTTAGTTGCACCACCGACGTTTAGTCAACGGCCGCTGTGTGGTTCCGCTACAAGAACAGGGTGCCGGGTGTAGGAGACCGTCGACGACATTCGTTTTTCTAGATTGGGTTCATTGCCGTGATTTTCCGACCAAGCGGCATAAACTTGGCAAGGCGCCATTCGGTTGCTTTGCCCGTTGCATAGCCTTTTTCCTGATCGAACCAAAATTCCTTGACCATTTGCATCAGATCAGACCGGACGGGTACCCGATTTGCAATGTTATACCCGATACCGAGACCGAATATCTCAAATGCTGTATTGAGAAACGGGCCTTGAAACTCGTTCTTTTTCCTATCCCATCGACGAAATACGTCCTCACCTCCGTGCATCGCTATATGATCAAACGTCGCCTTGAACACATTCTCCTGCTCGGCAATGCCGGCAGGAAAGTTCATAGCCATTTCAACGGATGCATTATCAAGCACCTGCGGAACGTCACGCAAAGTCGTTAGTGTGAGCTTGCTTTCAGGGCGATTATGAAGCACTAAAAATCTGGTAACAATCTCTAGATCATATCGCTCCTCAATCAACCTATCACCAAGCTGTGTCGCCTCAACAAAATTCGGGTACGAAGCCAAGGACTCCAGCCAAGAGAAAAACTCAGGAGACACAGAAACAAGAAGAGCAGATCGTATTTCCTGCGTGGTTAAAGGCGTTCCATAGTTATTTAGACGCTGAAACAGGTCGTATTTTGTAGAAGGAGACGACTCCCTTTTGATTATCTTAATATCGATCTTAGACCGCTTTATGTCGAGCCTTTGAGCTTCTGTAAGTGAGCGCGCAGGGTCTTCATCATACCATACCCGCCCTTCCATTGCTGGAAGGTACTTTGTCGCCTCCAAAATCAGAGGTTCGATCTTTCCCCCATGTGGGTTCAGAAGCTCTCCTTGCAACTGAAGTATTGTAGAAATACGCTGCAACCCATCTACAAGCTCCCATTTTCCTGTTTCTGTCTGCGCAACGAATATCGATGGCAGCGGAATTCCCAAAAGAAGGCTTTCTACTAGTCGCGATTTTTGAATGCTAGTCCAACGGAAAAACCTCTGAAACTCGGGCCTAATTATAAGCTCATTGTCGCGATATAAGTTCGTAATCTCCCCAACGCTCATTGGGTAGCCATCGGAAAATATTGAGCGCCGAGCCTCAGCAATCTGGAGTTCTAGAGAGTTCGGTTCAGCCATAGTTACTTCCTCCATCCCTCTACACGACTAAGCTCACTCGCAAGCGACGGCAGCTCAGGGAAAACCATAGTTTCGCCAAACCCTAACACATTTAGCGCCTCCGCCAAATCATCTCGATTTCCATTTATCTGTATTCTCCATAATTTCGCCGGAACTTCTTCAGCAAATTCCTCAAGAGCTCTTACGTCGCTTCCCCAGACCATAAATGTACCGCGCTGAGCAACTATTCTATTGGAATTATGAGTCCCGAATATTGCCACTGGAAACTTGTTCCTGCGCTTATTTGTTTGAGTTTGGTACGCCTCAATTTCTTCATCAGAAGTTGTCAATACCTGAATGGACTCACCAAAATCAGAAAGTGCTGGAGTCGATCTGTTCCAAATAATCGGATTGACACACCAGATAACAGGCGGGCTTTCATTCCTTTCATTTTCTTGAGGCATCAAGCCTAACGCAAAGTGTGCCGCCACGAACAAATTCTCGCTCCAATCTAGGAGGCGCGTCGGCATTCCGAAATGCTGCATGGCAAAAAGGTGTTCCCAATCATTTTGGGGATAACCCGCCGGCCAATATGCTATGCTTCTTTGTCTGAAACGAGTTAGTAAGCGCCTCTCTCGATCAAACACCTCATCGCTACTCTTTCCATCCCTCATAATTTTCGGGAGCAACTTATGTTTACCCAGGTTTACACCTCGGAACCAAAGAAATTCTGACGGTGACAGCTCCTGAGCAATCGCCAGAGTCTCCTTGAGCAGCCCGTCTAAACCATCCACCTCACGTCGTTCAACAGGCATCGAACTTCCCCATACGGACAGCACCAAGTTCAGAAATTCGTGATATATACGCTGCCATAATTGGAGAAACGCAACCACTTTCGTACGCCGGACTTAGTCGCAGGCCAACAGGTTGCGGAAAGGGCCGTTTGCCCGACCGCAGCTATCCGGCCTCATGCGATTTTCTCGTTAGCTCTGCCGCGAAGGCATTATAGCAGGCTGCGTTCAACCTCGATGGACAAGCAACCAGCTATGTTCGCTACAGCACTCATCGGAGCTCCGCGGAGTTGCTGAAACCAACGAATGGCCATTGACCTCTCCGCAACATAGCTCCACCATGATACCCAAGCCGACCGCAGCCAGAACCTAAGCCATTGATCTGAAAGGGAAAGACCGAGCCTCTGTCAGGCTCCTGGCGCCCCAGCCAACTTATTCCCTGAGAATTCAGGTACTTAACCCCGCCCAACGGCGGGGTTTTGTGTTGCAAGGGGTTGCAAACCGATTCACTGAAGAATCAACGACTTACAAGCCTTGCCAAAAATTCCGTGCAACGCGGATGCAACACGGCAACGACTTCTCGTTCATTTTCCGTTCTTGGGGGACGACTCGGGCTTCCGGCTTGAGCGACAATTGTCGCTGACATAAACTTGCTCCGCGCCGGGCACATACAAGCCAGCTGCATCAGTATGGTGCATGGGGAGGTATGGCTATCCCCTCTGGCGCTGTCACGACTGACCTGCTCCCCAAGTTTCCTCCGCTCAGAGTGGGAGTCCTCTCATGTGATGCCCTGACCGGGCGTTGATGGCAACCGGGGCATGCCCCGGCCCCGCTTTCGGCGACATCCGCGTGGCGACCTCGATCGGTGTGGCGGCGCCGAGGCCGGAATGCGGTCGGCCGTGGTTGTCATCGCTGTGCCACGCCGCCAGGACGGCACGGGCATGGACGAGCGAGGTGAACAGCGTCTCGTTGAGGCACTCGTCGCGCCGTTGTCCGATACGCACACCGCCGGCCAATTATTTTGCAGCGAGATCCTTGAGCACCGCGTTGTCGAGCATCGCCTCCGCCAGCAGACGCTTCAGGCGGGCGTTCTCGTCCTCCAGCGTCTTCAGCCGCTTGGCTTCCGACACCTCCAGACCGCCCTACTTCGCCTTCCACCGGAAGAACGTCGCCTCGCTGATCCCGTGCTTGCGGCAGACCTCCGCCGGCAGACCTCCGCCGTTGGCCTGCCAGCTTCCTGCTCGCGCAGGATTCCAATGATCTGTTCCTCGCTGAACCGGCTCTTCTTCATGTCCGTCCCTTGCTCGACGGACTCTAACTCAGCCTGGAGGAGTTTCAGGGGAGCAGGTCAGCCTTGCTGGCGACGAAGGCCCATTCGTCCGCCGGCGCCGAGCCGGGATCGTGCAGCGCTGACAGGTCCGCCAGCGGGGCGCCGAAGCTGAACGCGGTGCAGTCGAGCAACACCACGGCGTGTGTGGCGACCACCTCCCCTGCGCCGTCGACCAGCCCGAGCCAGAAGGCCGGGGCACTGGACGGCTTGGGTAGCAGCGGGAACCAGCTATCGCGGTGCTGGGCATTCAGCGCCTGCATATCCGGCCAGGAGTCGCACAGGATTGGTGTCACGCCGCGGGTGACCAGTTCGGCGCACAGGCGGTCTCGCGCGGCGCCCAGCGCCGGGGCGAGCGGGCCGGTGCTCAGCGACAGGGTTTCGACGAGGCGGAAGTCGGGCGCGACGGTGCGCGCCGGGAACAAGGCGTTCACGGTTGGTATCCTTTGATTGATGATAGGGATTGGGTAGTCAGACCGACGATCTGCAGACATCAGTTCGCAGGATCGATACGGTTGCGCACCTCGCCATAACAGATACAGGCGCGAGGAAAGCGCCTACATCGAGGTATTTCCGATAGCCTCTTGGAACGGGCGAGATAAACGTCTCAACGTCCGCTTGTCGTCTCTTCCAAGGAGGACGAAATGGACATCGCTAATTTGATACGATTTGTCCTGACACACATTCCTTTGATCACCTTTCTACTGGCGATTATCATTCCCACCCTCAGCCGATCTGATCGGACCCCGGAAAGCTATCTGTCCTGGCTGCTGCTGTTGGCCGTTGGAGTCGATGCTCTCTGGGCTGGGCTGTTCCATGTGTTCGCTCCCGAGCGCGCCGCGGCGTTCATCGGGTGGACAACAAGCCCGTTTCAGTTCGAGATCGGCGTCGCCGACATAGCGCTGGGCGTCATGGGGGTGCTTGCCTTCCACAGATCACTCGGCTTCAAGGCGGCGGTCGTGACCTACGCATCGCTGTTCTACATCGGCGTGGCGTACGGCCACTTTCATCAGATTTGGGTGGCCGGGAACTATGCGCCTGGGAACGCCGGCATTCTTCTCGTTCTCACCTGCATTCGGCCGTTCCTCCTGATCCTGCTCCTCATCGCGGCTCAACGGAAGGCAGCCCCGGCGTTGGCCCTTGGGAGGTAGGAAGTGACTCCGGGAGCGCTGCTTCGTCACGCTTCCGAGGTACGCAACCGCGCAACGCGCCGTAGACCAGCCCGGCCATGCAGAGCAGGTCGGCGGCCAACCCGAAGGTCGAGCCGGTCAGCAGGTCGTGCGCGACCCAGCAGACGCCAGCGGCCAGGAACAACACGCGCAGCAGGAGGGCGGACCGGCACCAACGCGCTACGGTGGCGAGGATCATCCCGGCCGCCGCACAGGCCGATGGCCAGCCTGCCCAGGTCAAGGCGCCCTGACCGGCCAGCAGAGCACGGCGTCCGGACAGCCAGGGCCAGAGGGCAACCAGCGCGAACCCGGCGGCCCCGGAGAGGTCGGAGAGATGAGGAACGATCATGGCGATTCCCTCACTTCCGGAGCAGCTTGTCCTTCGCCGCAGACCCGGCGCTGGAGCCGACCCAGTAGGACACCACCGCCGACGCCATGGTGGTCAGGGCGCCGAGCATCAGCGTGGCGTTCTGGTCAATTGCGCCGGCCGGCCGGCTCAGCACTCGGTACAGCACGATGCCGAACGTCACCAGGACGATGGTCGAGACGATGGGCGCGCCCCAGGAGATGCGGCTGCCAGCCTGCGCAAGCTGGACGGTCTGCGCGCGAGCGTCGGCCTGGTCCTCGTTGTCCAGCCGCAGCAGTGCCACGACCTGATCGCCCTGCTGGCGGTACAACTCGGCCAGCTTGGCGGGATCAGTCTGCACCGCGGCGACGGCCCGCTCGGCATCCGCCGTGTTGCTGATCGGAACCCCGGTCACGGCCGAGACGACGGACACCGCGGCCTCGCCCACCTTCTGGGCGGTCTCGCCAGTGCCAAGAGCGGCCTTGGCGATCTCTGGCAGCAGCACCGGAGCGAGGGCGGAGATGATGGGGATGAGCAGTGGCAGCATGGGGACGCCGCTCCTTCAGGCATGCTATTCGCCCGTTCAATAAGGGGCCTGTCCGGCTGTCTTATTAAACTCGGGCATGAAAAAGCCGCCTCGGCGGGGGGCCGGGCGGCTGGTGGGTGAAACCTCGGTGCTGTAGGCTCTGGTCAGTCTGCGAAGACGTTTCGGACGTAGAGTGGCGGGAGGAGCCTCGGCTCAGCATGCACACGTCGCGGACAGTGACCGCCGTGTGGACCGGACAATACGGGCCGGCGTCGGCCCATCTGCGGGTGGGGCGACTGAACGTAGGGGGTGACGTCCCTACCCGGCGGTCACGCCTTCAATCCGGCTCGTCCGCCGGGATGTCCGGCGAGAGCGTGCGTGCTGTCGCCATCTCCGCCAGTTCTTCGACCGATAGCCGATGCAGACCTGAACCTGTATCGTCCCGCCCTCCGCCTAAATTCCCTCGACAGCATCGAAGGAGCATCAATCGTCACATTTGGGGAGTGCTCGAATAAATTCGCGCCCGCGGTGTTCAACGAAGAAATAACTGATGCGGGAGATGCGAGTGACGACAAGTGCCCTGAAGCCCATCCTGGTGGTCGAGGACAATCCGCGGGACCTGGAAATGACGCTGGCGGCGCTGAAGAAATGCAAGCTCTCCAACGGGATTATTGTCGCCCGCGATGGTGAAGAGGCGCTACGGATGCTGTCTCTTCGCGATCCGGAATCTGGATGGCCAACCCAGCTACCCGCGGTCGTCCTGCTCGAACTCGATCTCCCCAAGATCGACGGGCTGGAGGTGCTGGAACGGGTGAAGAGCAACCCGGCCATCCGGCACGTTCCCATCGTCATGTTCACAGCGTCATGTTCACAGCGTCATGCGAGGACAACGACATCACACTCAGCTATGAGCTGGGCGCGAATGCGTTCGTTGTTAAGCCCATGGATTTCGAAGCTTTATCCGAGGCGATCCGTAGTTTGAGCGCGTTCTGGGCCAGCCTGAACCAGTCGCCAACCAGTTGTTTCCAGGGGTTGGCTGCGCCTTTCCGATGAGCGCTTGCCGCCGACCATGGAGGCATTGCCTCATCGTTCGCTCCAACCGGCGGGCTGCTTCTGGCTGAGGAGTTCAGACATGGGACTCCGGAAAAGGAAAAGCTGCCGGGCGGCTTGGAGTAAGGAAGGCCGCTCGGTTGTAAACGTTACGAGCGCCACCTGAGACCAGTTCGACGTGATCCCTACAGCACCGCTGAGATATGCTCGATCAGGGCTGTCGGTGGGATAGGTTTGGACAGGATGCGAATGCCGGGCTCACGGCCGAGATCCTGGAGTGCCGCCTTCTCGGCATAGCCGGTGACGATCAGGATCGGCAGGTCGGGGCGATGGCGGCGGGCAAGACGAGCGAGGTCGGCGCCGGTCATGCCGGGCATGGCGAAGTCAGTGACCAGGATGCTCAGATTCTCGTCCGCCTCCAGCAGGGCCAGAGCCTCCTCCCCGGAGCCGACCTCGGTCACCACCATGCCGGCCTCGTCCAGCACTGCAGCGTTGGCCATGCGGACCAGGGCGTCATCCTCCACCAGCAGGACGTGAGACATCCCGAGCGGCGGTCCGTCCGAGGCGGCAGTCAGGGGAGCGGCAAGGGGAGGAGGAGCGGTGACGGCGTCCGGAGTGTCGGTCCGGCTGTCGGCAGGGGCATGGGGAAGATACAGCGTCACCGCGGTGCCGACGCCGAGGTGGCTTTCCAGGCGGATGCCGCCGCCCGATTGGGCGGTCAGGCCGTGCACCATGCTCAGTCCCAGCCCGCTGCCCTGGCCGACCGGTTTGGTGGTGAAGAAGGGCTCGATGGCATGGTCCAGCACGTCCTGCGGCATCCCAGTCCCGCTGTCGCGAACCGTCACCGCGACGTAATCACCCGGCGCCAAGGCGGGCGAGACGCCCATCTCCTTCGCCTCTCCCTCGCTCCCTCCCTTGGTCTCCTCACCCACTGACAGACTGGCGATGGCGATGGTCAGGGTGCCCCCGCCGGGCATGGCGTCGCGGGCGTTGATCGCGAGGTTCAGCAGGGCGATGTCGAACTGGTGGGGATCGACCAGGGCCGGCAGCACGTCGGCTTCCCGGTCGAGGCGGATGCGGATGGCGCTGCCCAGAGTGCGTTCCAGCAGCGTGACCATCCCCGCCACCTGGGCGCCGAGGTCGACGGGTGCCGGAGCCAGCCGTTGCCGGCGGGCGAAGGCCAGCAGATGCTGGGTCAGGGTGGCGCCGCGCTCGACCGCTTGGCTTGCGACCTGCAGCGCCCGGCGGCTCTCCGCCTCCACCACCTCGCCGCTGCCCTCCAGCAGGTGCAGGCTGGAGCGCACCGCCTGCAGCAGGTTGTTGAAGTCGTGAGCCACCCCGCCGGTCAGCTGGCCCAGCGCCTCCATTTTCTGCAGTTGGCGAACATGCTCCTCCGCCACATTGCGCGCCTCGACCGCTTGCTGCCGCTCCTGGAGCGCCCGGTTGGCGGTTTCATACGCGAGGAATTGGCGTGCCATCGCCCACAGCATCAGGGCAAGCGCCACCGCGCTGAGCAGCCCGGCGGCGGCGATGATCTGCGCCTGATCATTCCAGCGGGATAGGATTTCTCCCCGTGTCCGGCTTACGCCGACGACCAGCGGGTAGTTGCGCAAGGACAGGAAGGACAGGATGCGGGCCTGGCCGTCGACCGACTGCGGCGTCTCATAGGTGCCGGCTGCGTGGTTTGCGACCAGTTCGGCGACGCCGGGGCTGATGGCGATGGTCCCGACCTTGTCTGGCAACGTCGGGTAGCGCGCCAGCAGCATGCCATCGCGCCACCACAGACTAATTCCGGTTCCCGGCGTCACATGCAGGCTGCGGTAGAACTGCTCGAAATAGGACAGGCGCATGGCCCCCACGACCAGCCCAGCCAATCCGCCATCGGGATCGTTCACGCGGCGAGCGATGTAGAGCGTCCAATCCTGGGTGGCGACACTCTTCACTGGTCGGCTGACGAAAACGCGCTCAGGATCAGCGTTCTTGAGCGCCAGGAAATAGTCGCGCTTCGACAGGTCGTGTGGCGGAGCCGGGAACTGGCGGGTAAAGTTGACCAAGGTGCCGTCGGCGGCGATCAAGCTCAAAGCCTCCAGCTGCGGTAGGCTGGACACCCTGGCTTTCAAGAATTCATGGGTTTCGTAGTCGGCGCCCAGGCGCTTGAAGGCGTCGGCGCTGCGCCGGTTGGCGGCGGGTATCTGATCGACGACTCCGCTGACGGTGAGTTCGATGCCTTCGATGGCGCGCAGCGTCTGCTCGGCCAGCGAAGCGTTGAGCGTGCGCAGGCCGAGTGTCGCCTCGGCCACCGTCTCGTCATGCAGACGATCCATCATCATCGCGGTGCCGCCGCACAGGGCCGCCAGCACGATCCCACCGAGCGCGCCGATGCGCCGGAGCGGACGGTTGGTTCTCAGAAGCCGCCGCAAGACTCTCGCCTCCGGTTCGCTTCCAGCACCGCATCCACTCCCATCATCTGCCTTGCTCTCTGCCCCGCTTTCCTTGGCATCGCCATGGCGATCTTGTCCCTTCGTGCTGCTGATGTGGCGTCGCCGACCGGAAGCACGAAGGCTTAGACACTGGATGGGCTGGACTATACAGAAGGCCGCCCGCCGGACAAGCGGCCAGAGGTCATAGTAAATCGCTCCGGGTTTTTCTTCCTGAGTACATTCGGCTTGGGGCACGCCACCATGACGATGTCCTCGGTTTGAACATAGTAGCGAGTTTCAGCCTCGGCGGGAGGAATGTTGCCGATGGGTTCGTGCAGGCGCCGGTGGTTGTCCGCGGCGATTTGGGGCATCGCGTTGCAGCCAGGACACCAGTGCTCGTGCAGGGGCAGTTCGTCGTACTGCCGGCGGACCAGCTTCCGGCTGAGGGGATCGGTCATGGGGACGCCGGAAAAGGAAAAGCCCGCCGCGGAGGTCCGGGCGGGCTGGGTTTACGGCGCTGTTCGGCGGTGCTGGACTGGTGGCCGAGGCGTCCTTACGTCATGAGCAGGAAACGTCGAACGTCTTCGCAATCTCCAGCGCTGTGGAGGTTGCAGCTCCCCCTTTAGCTCCCTTACACGAAAGCAAAGCCTCGACGTAGTCACGGAACTCTGGTTCAGCCTTGCCGACGATCCCATGCCTCATGAAGTGGCGTTGGTATTGGTACGTGCTGGTCCACAACGCGGCGATAACGCCCTGCGGATCGACGACAACGGTCAACGGAAGGTCAGTGACGGACTTCGGCGTCGGAAGGTCGCGGGGTGCCGGGTCGCGGCTGTCAAACACGGCGATGTAGTCCGTGCGCAGCGCCTTTCGCCGCTGATAGTCCAGGTCGCGTTGGAACGCCCCTTCCAGGTCGGTCTCGCTGGGACGCGGGGAAACGAGCATTACGACAGGCACATCGGGGTGGGCCTTCATGAAGCTCTCGACCGAAGGCCGTTCTCCGATGCACGGCAAGCACCATTCGGCTCCCCGCTTGAAAAGGAACCACTTGCCACGAAACTCCGCCGTTGAGCGACGCACACCGTCCTCACCGTGAAATGTGAAGATCGGCAGTGTGCTCCCTGGTGCGAAGCCGTAGGCCGGCTCCGCAGCAGCCGGCGCAGTCAGAGCCGCAACGGAGAGTAGCGCCAGTAGTCCACAAAAGACGCTTCGGGAAGCTGTTAAGGCTGAAGGCGTTCTCATTCTCATCTCGCACGAGGTAGGCTCAATTTTCTATCACGCGCCGTGCCGCTGAGCACTATCGCTTGTCGAGCCACCGGCCTGCTGACATGCCAACCCCAGCGCGATAACCGGCCGACGATCAGCCCGCCTCGAACAGCGCCTTCTCCGCCGGGCAACGCTTCACCAGCCCCGGAAGCTGCTTCCTGACGCCATTGACGATGACATCGACCCAATTCGGAAACTACGCCGCCGCCCCGTCATAGTCGCCCTGGTTCAGCAGGCGCAGCAGGGTCGAAGTCTGCAAGGCGCCGGCCCCCAGGTTGAACACGAAGGAGGTCAAGGCGCCGCGCTGCCGATCGGTGAGCGGCACCTTCACGAGCTTGTCGACCTGCTCCGCGGCGGTGCCCATGTCGGCGCGCAGGTAGACCTCGGCCTGGAGGCCGTTGATGGCCTGCCCCATCCGGATCCCGGCGGTGTGGCCGTAGCCGATGGTCGGCACACCCGCGGGGCACAGGTAGGCCTTCAGGTACAGGCCTTCGAAGCGACGGACCAGCGCCAGGGCGTCGTCGTGAATGTCGCGCGGGATCGCCGCACCGGCGGTCGTGGTCATGGGATGCTTCGTTTTTAAATCGCAAGGATTCTCAGAGGGTTGGTGGGTTCGGCGGACCTTGATCCGGTTGAGCCATCGTCCCGTGCTGGGGGATCGTCTCTTCGGCTTCCAATAGCCAGACTTCCAGCGCATCAGTTTCCCTCCAAACCACGATCACAACGTTTTTCAGCGGGTTAGCGCGTTCGCCTCCTGCCGTTCGGAACCGCTGCTGATCGACCGGGCGGCAACGATGAACTGGTGCGCCAGCAGCAGGCGGGCGGCTCCGGCATCACGCCACCCGACGGTCGTGCTGGTCGATGTGGGTAGCCGCCCTTGAAGATCGCCCGGATGTGCGGGGCCGCGGCGAGGTGGGCGATGGTCTGTTGCTGTTCCTCGGCCACGGGCAGCACGCCCCGCCGGTAAGCCAAGAACACCTCGATGATCTGCCGGCGCACCAGGGCGGCTTGCGGGGTGCGGGACAGGGCGCAGATGACCAGCGCTTGGCCTTCGTTCAGGTAATAGGCTTTGCCGGGGCGGCGCGCTGGATACTCAATTGCATTTGACCGAGAAAGCATATTTGTGGCAACAAATATCGAAAATTCGTCGCATGCATACCATACTATATTTATCAAACAAAACACATGCGACGCAGAATCAATGCCAAATGACGGAGCATTTGATAAATTAATACGTAGATTGCATAAAATCTTATTAGATAACACTAAAGAAAAAATGATGTATTTACTAAAGTTTAAGAGAGATTTGCGATCACATCGCCTTACGTCAAGCGATCTTGATTTAGAGAGAAGAATGAAGTCCGCATTGTTAGCGCACCTGATCGGAAAAAAGCCCAAAGGCGCCTCGACCAGCTCAAGAAGGAAATCACCGCCGCGGTCCACTTCGGCGAATCACGCCTGACGTGGAAGGCCGCAGTCGTGCGGTACCTCACCGAGGCGGGGCCGGACGCGGTGAAGCCCGGCACTTTGAAGTGGTACACGGTCAGCCTTGGGCAGGTTTGGCCCACATCTGGAGGCGCTGTACGTCGATCAGATCACGCGGAAGACCATCTCCGCCCTGATCAGCGCCAGGAGCAAGGGCGGCCCCAGGAAAGCCACCATCAACCAGGACCTGGCCGCGGTGTCCGCCGTCTTGGGCGCCGCCGTCGAGTGGGGGGCGTGCGAGGCGAACCCGGCACGCGACTGCAATCGCCGCCTCCCCCATGAACAGCGCGAGTCGATCCATCCGCTGTCGAGCGCGGACGTCAAGGCCGGCATCACGCGATGCTCCGGCCTGTTCGCCAGCATGATCCGGTTCCTCGCCCAAACCGGCTGCCGGCAGGAGGAGGCCGCCGGCCTGACTTGGAGGCAGGTCAATCTGAAGTCCGGCACGGTGACCTTTCTGAAGACGAAGACCAACCGGCCGCGCACGATCCGCCTGGAACCGGACACGCTGACGATGCTGACCGCCCTGCCCCACTTCCTGGGTTCCGACGCGGTGTTCTGGCACGGGAAGGGGTCGCGTTATCTCAACGTATTGTCACGGTTTCGGGAGATGGTGTGGTCGGCACAAAAGTCGGCACAGCGGGTGGGCACACCGTTCCGGCCCTTTCGCTGCCACGATCTGCGGCACGGCTTCGCCATCCGGGCCTTGCGGAACGGGTGGGACATCTACGCCCTGTCCAAGCACCTGGGGCACAGCAGCGTGAAAACGACGGAGATTTATCTGGGGTATGTCCCGTCCAGGGCCGGCACAAAAACCGGCACATCTATAACGGTTTCTCCTGGGTTGCATCCCAGGAAACCGCCAAATCAGCCAGCTAAGTATTTGATTTGAAAGGAATGGCGGAGGGGATGGGATTCGAACCCACGATAGGGGTTTGAGCCCCTATAACGGTTTAGCAAACCGCCGCCTTCAGCCTCTCGGCCACCCCTCCTACCGGGTCGGCGCTCTGTGGCGCCGCTGGCGTGGGTGCGTTCTAACGATCCGGATGGGGCCTGTCAACGCTTACTCACCAAAAATGTGATCAAAACGAGAAAGAACAAAATCTGTATAAAATTTTATGTACTTTTTAGAAAATCAGAGGTAGTTTACCACCAGAACGCGATAGCAATTCTTGGTCAGGGGGACGCCATGAGCTTGTCACGCCGCTGCGCCGAAACGCTGATCGATCTGGTCGAGATCAAGCTGAGCTGCCTGGAGATCACCGACCGCGAAGACCTTCGGGAGAAGGAACTGCTGCTGCGTTGCGTTCAGGAATTGAAAGCCGAAGTTCGCGGCGAGGATGGGGCCACAGCCGCATTCGCGGCACCCAAGCGGCGCGGCCGCCGGCCCAAGCATCTGCAGCCCCAGGATTTGCACGCCTGACGCAATCTCCCGGCGTTCATCAGACCGGCACCACTGGCCCCGACACCGATCCCGGAAGAGACGGCAGCGCCGTTGGCGCGACGGCCTCCTGCGTGATGCGACGGGGCAATCGCAGGGTGAAGCCCGTGCCCTGCCCGCTCACCGAGCGCACCGCCAGCGTACCACCCAGCACCCCCGTCACGGTGCTTTGCACGATGTGCAGCCCGAGACCCGAACCGCCCTCGCCACGCTTGGTCGTGAAGAATGGCTCGAAAACCTTGGCCAGATGGTCTTCTGGAATGCCGGACCCGTCGTCGGAAAAGTCGATGACGACGTGATCACCACCGTCCGGGTGGGCGGCGATCCGGATGGTCCCCCGCTGCTCCTCGCCATAAGCATGGATCAGCGCATTGATCACGAGGTTGGTCAGCACTTGACTCAGCGCGCCGGGGAAGCTGTCCATTTCCAGCCCCTCCGGGCAGTCCACGTCGACCGTCACCAGCGTGCGCTTCAGGCGGGGCCGCAGGGAGAACAGCACCTCGTCGATGTAGGTCCGCAGATCGAAGGTTCGCCGCTCGCCGGAGGTCTGGTCCACCGCCACCTGTTTGAAGCTCTGCACCAGCGCCGCCGCCCGGTTCATGTTCGACACCAGCAGGCGGGCGGCCTCCGTCACCGCATCCAGATACTCGGCCAGGTTGGTTTTCTTCAGCGCGCCCGAATCGAAACGGACGCGCAGGTCGCGGGCCTGTTCGGCGATGTGGCTGGCGGCGGTGAGGCCGATGCCGATGGGCGTGTTGATCTCATGCGCGACCCCGGCGACCAGTTGGCCCAGCGAGGCCATGGCCTCCGCCTGGATCAGGCTCTCCTGGGCGGCGCGCAGGTCGGCAAGAGCGCGCTCCGCCTCGTCGCGGGCGGTCACCATGGCGGCCTCCGCCGCCTTGCGGTCGTTGATGTCGTAGAGCCAGGTCAGAAGCGCCGGCTCCCCGTCCATCTCGATCTCACCCCAACTCGACAACACCCAGATGATCGTTCCGTCGGGCTTGCGGAAGCGTACCTCGGCGTCGCGGAAGGGGCCTTCCCGTTCGAAGCGGTCGATCAGAGCCTGACGGTCCGCCGGATCGGCGTACAGCCGTTCGGCGGGCATCGGCAGCAGGTCGTCGCGCGACCGGCCCAGAATGATCTCCGACTGGGTGTTGCAGAACACCAGCAGGCCGTCGCGGCGTGTGATGTTCACGGCAATAGGGCTGGCCTCCAGGATCCGGAGCAGCCGCTCCTTGCCGGCGCGGACCTCCTCCTCCTGGCGGCGGCGCTCGGTGATGTCGGTCATGATGCCGACATAGCGCACCGCCTGCCCTGCGTCGTCGCGGATCGCCCGCCCCTGCGCTGCGATCCACATCCAGTCGCCATCGGCGCGGCGCAGCCGGTAATCGTAGGCGTAGGCCGCGGTCTCGCCACGCAGATGGGCATCGATGGTGGTCAGCACGCGCTGCCGGTCGTCGGGATGCAAACGCACGTCCCAGAAATGGGCCGGCATCTCCGGCGGCTCGGCGTAGCCCAGCATGCGCGGAAAGCTGTCGGACCACCAGCAGGTTCCCCGCGGAATATCGGTGTCCCACACCGCGGCGCCGGTGGCGTCCAGCGCCATTTCCAGGCGGTCGGCCAGATCGCGGCGAACCGCGTCGGCCTTCTTCTGTTCCGTCAGATCGTAGAACCAGCTGATGTGGCAGCGTTGCCCTTCGAAGTCGATAACAGTCGAACTCAGCGAGCCCATGCAGGTTTCGCCATCGCCGCGGCGCAGCAGCACCTCCTGTCCATCAAAGAGGCCATCAGCGTAGAGCCGATCGATGGCGGCCTGGCGGTCCCGCGGGTCATGGTAGAGCGGCCACATACCGTCGCGCTGGAGTTGCTCGCCGCTGACCTTGAAACAGGTCGCGGCACTGGGGCTGTGGTAGAGGTTGTCGCCGTCGCGCGTGTTGATGAGGACGCCGATGGGGGCGGTGTCCAAGATGGCCCGCAACCGCTCTTCCGTCATGACGGAGGGGGGAGCCATGTTCTCCGCCAAGGGTCTTCGCCCAACGCGACGCGCCGCCAGCAAGCCGGCAAGAAATCCGGCCAGGAGACCGGCGAACAGCGCGAACAGCGCCACCGTCAGCGAATCTGCAATCATTGGGCCTCCCGCCGGCCCCACTTGAAACCGACGGGAGAACAAAATCAACGGTTATGACGCCGCACCATGCCATGGCACGGCGTCACAACCGCTTCCCAATCAGCCCTTCAGCTTGGTCATCAGGATTTCGTTGACCAGGGCCGGGTTGGCCTTGCCCTGGGTCGCCTTCATGACCTGACCGACGAAGAAGCCGAACAGCTTGTCCTTGCCCGACCGGAACTCCGCCACCTTGTCGGCGTTGGCGGCCAGCACGGCGTCGATGGACGACTCGATGGCGCCGGTGTCGGTGACCTGGCGCAGGCCCTTCTTCTCGACGATGTCGGCCGGCTTCTCGCCGGTTTCGAACATCGCCTCGAACACCTCCTTGGCGATTCGGCCGGAGATGGTGTTGTCGGCGATCAGGTCAATCAGGCCACCGAGGTTTTCCGCCGAGACGGGGCTCTCCTCGATCTCCTTGCCGGCCTTGTTCAGATAGCCGAACAGCTCGCCGGTGACCCAGTTGGCGGCCAGCTTCGGGTCGCGCCCCTTGGCGACGGCCTCGTAGAAGTCGGCGCGGGCCTTCTCCGACACCAGCACGTTGGCGTCATAGGGAGACAGCTTGTACTCGCTGATGAAGCGGGCCTTCTTGTCATCCGGCAGTTCCGGCAGGGTGCGCTTGATGTCCTCGACCCAGTCCGGATCCAGTTCCAGCGGCAGCAGGTCCGGATCGGGGAAGTAGCGGTAGTCGTGTGCCTCTTCCTTGGAGCGCATGGAGCGGGTCACGAACTTGGTCGTGTCCCACAGCCGCGTCTCCTGGTCGATCTTGCCGCCCTCCTCGATGATCTCGATCTGGCGGCGCGCCTCGTACTCGATCGCCTGCATGACGAAGCGGATCGAGTTGACGTTCTTGATCTCGCAGCGCGTGCCGAAGGGCGCGCCCGGCTTGCGCACCGACACGTTGACGTCACAGCGCATGGAGCCTTCCTCCATGTTGCCGTCGCAGGTGCCGAGGTAGCGCAGGATGGAGCGCAGCTTGCGCACATAGGCGCCGGCCTCCTCCGCGGTGCGCATGTCCGGCTCCGACACGATCTCCATCAGCGCCACGCCCGACCGGTTCAGGTCGATGTAGGTCTTGGCGGGGTGCTGGTCGTGCAGCGACTTGCCGGCGTCCTGCTCCAGGTGCAGGCGCGTCACGCCGACCGTGCGGGAGGAGCCGTCCGGCAGATCCAGCACGATCTCGCCCTTGCCGACGATGGGCTGCAGATACTGGCTGATCTGATAGCCCTGCGGCAGGTCGGCGTAGAAGTAGTTCTTGCGGTCGAACACCGAGTGCAGGTTGATCTGCGCCTTCAGCCCCAGGCCGGTGCGCACCGCCTGCTCGATGCAACGCTCGTTGATGACGGGCAGCATGCCGGGAAAGGCTGCGTCGACAAAGCTGACCTGACTGTTCGGCTCCGCGCCGAAGGCGGTGGCGGCGCCGGAGAACAGCTTGGCGTTCGAGATGACCTGGGCGTGGACCTCCAGCCCGATCACGATTTCCCAATCGCCCGTTTCGCCCTGAATGTACGACATCGGTCTCTTCTCTCGTCCGGCTCAGGCCATGAACGGCGGGGTGGCGGTGACGGCGGCGGCCTTTTCGATGACCTGACCGACGCGCAGGACGGTCTCCTCATCGAAGGGCCGGCCCAGGAGCTGGAGCCCCAGCGGCAGCCCGTCCGACCCGACGCCCGCCGGAACCGACATGCCCGGCAGGCCGGCCAGCGAAGCCGGGACCGTGAACACGTCGTTCAGGTACATCTGGATCGGATCGTCCATCTTCTCGCCGATGGCGAAGGCGGTGCTCGGCGCGGTCGGCGTCAGGATGACGTCGCACTGCTTGAACGCCTCGTCAAAGTCCCACTTGATGCGCGTGCGCACCTGGCGGGCCTTGTTGTAGTAGGCGTCGTAATAGCCCGCCGACAGCACGTAGGTGCCGATCAGGATGCGGCGGCGGACCTCCTTGCCGAAGCCGGCGCCGCGGGTGTTCTCGTACATGTCCTTCAGGCTGGCGCCCTCGACCCGCAGGCCGTAGCGCAGGCCGTCGTAGCGCGCGAGGTTCGACGACGCCTCGGCCGGAGCGACGATGTAGTAGGTGGCGAGCGCGTACTTGGTGTGCGGCAGGCTGATCTCCACCGGCTCGGCGCCGGCCTGCTTCAGCCATTCGATGCCCTGGTCCCAGATCGCGGCGATCTCGGCGGGCATGCCCTCCACCCGGTATTCCTTGGGAATGCCGACCTTCAGGCCACGGATGTCGCCGGTCAGCGCGGCGCGGAAGTCCGGCACCGCCATGTCGACCGAGGTCGAGTCCTTCGGGTCGAAGCCGCACATCGAGCGCAGCATGATCGCCGCGTCCTCGACCGTGCGGGTCATCGGGCCGGCCTGATCAAGCGAGGAGGCGAAGGCGACCACGCCCCAGCGCGAGCAGCGGCCGTAGGTCGGCTTGATGCCGACGATGCCGGTGAAGGCGGCGGGCTGGCGGATCGAGCCGCCGGTGTCCGTGCCGGTGGCGCCCAGCGCGGCGCGCGCGGCGACCGCCGCGGCCGAACCGCCCGACGAGCCGCCGGGAACGAGCTGGCGCGACCAGTTGCCGACCTCGCCCGGGCTCCACGGGCTGATCACGTTGCCGTGGTGGGAGGTGATGTTGGCTGAGCCCATGGCGAACTCGTCCAGGTTCACCTTGCCCAGCATGACGGCGCCGTCGCGCCACAGGTTGCTGGTGACGGTGGACTCATACTCCGGCTTGAAGCCGTCGAGGATGTGGCTGGCCGCGGTGGTCGGCACGCCCTTGGTGCAGAACAGGTCCTTTACCGCGATCGGCAGGCCCTCCATCGGGCCGGCCTCCCCCTTGGCGCGGCGGGCGTCGGACGCCTTGGCCATCGCCAGCGCCTGCTCCGGCGTCTCGGTGATGAAGGCGTTCAGCGGGCGGATCGTCTCCACCGCCTTGACGTGGGCCTCGGTCAGCTCGACCGCGGTGAATTCCTTCTTGGCGAGGCCGTCGAGGGCCGCCGCCATGGTCAGATGCGTAAGACCGGTCATCACTCGACCACCTTCGGAACGACGTAGAAACCTTCGGCCGTCTCCGGGCCGTTGGAGAGGACGGCATCGCGGTAACCGCCGTCGGTCACCTCGTCCTTGCGGCGGCGCAGCGTTTGCGCGGCCACGCTGGTCATCGGCGGCACGTCCTGCGTGTCGACCTCGCCCAACTGTTCGACGAAGGTCAGGATTTGGCTCAGCTCACCCGCCAGGTGATCCAGTTCATCGTCCGGCACCTTGATGCGGGCCAGATGCGCGATCTTGGCCACGGTGGCCTTGTCGAGCGACATGCCTTCCACTCTCTTCCGAAACGTCTGGAAAAACGGCTTGGAAGCTATCACCCGAATTCTATTACCGCAATGATTCAGGGATATCCCTTCCACCGGCGCGCCCCTCCGCACCGGCGGCAGGATGGCTCCGGGTGACGGAGGCGCGGCAAAAGGTTTCCGCAATCGCCACCGCATGGTGGGACGAGTTCGTTCAGCGCATCCGCAGCGCCTGACCTTGCGACGACGCCCGGCGATGAAAGAGGGGCCGTGTCACCCCTCGCCACGGCCCGCGTTCCAGCCCGCCCGGTCGATGTGCAGGGTGAAGAGAGCAAGCCGGTTTCCCCAGGGCGCCGTCCGCTCCTCGATGGCGATCGGGACGAATCCCAGCGCGGCGTAGAGAAGAAGCCCCGGCGTGTTGGTGTTGAAGCAGCGCAGCACAAGCTCGGGCAAGCCGTGATGGTCGAAGGCACGGTCCATCATGGTCCGCACCAAGCGCTTCGCCACGCCCGTTCGTCGCGCCCAGGGTGCCACGCTGACGTTGCCCAGGCTGGCGCTGCGTCCCTCCTCGAAGGTGGCGAAGTTGGCGTAGCCGACCACCTCGCCGCCGCGCAGCACCACCGTGGGATCGCGGCGCAAGGCCAGGGAATCGCGCAGCTGTTGCGGTGTCAGAGGCCACGTGGCGCGAGGAAAGAGAAAATACAGCTCCTCCCGATCACGGGCGAACCGGCAGATGTCGGGAATGTCGGCATCGGACAGGGGGCGGTGGCTGTACGCGATGGCGGGGGGTGGAGCCGGTGCGGCAGTGGACATGGACGAACTCCGGAATTCATGCGTGATAGAATAAGTGCGCCGAAAAACAACTCAAGCGGCTTCGCTGCGCCGTCGCATCGCCCAACATCTTCGCCGGACTTGCCGTTCCGGCTTGTGGCTTCTATGGTTCGCGGCATGATCCACACGCTTCCCGAACTGGCCGCCCGCCTGGGCCGAGGCCAGCGCCTGCTCGGCCTCGACGTCGGCACCAAGACCGTCGGCATGGCCGTGTCCGACCCGAACTTCGTCGTCGCCTCGCCGATCGGAACGCTGAAGCGGACGAAGTTCACCCAGGACGCCCGCGAGCTGTCGCGGACGCTGCGCGATTACGGGATCGGGGGGCTGGTGATCGGCCTGCCGCTGAACATGGACGGGTCGGAGGGGCCGCGCGCCGAATCCACCCGCGCCTTCGCCAAGAACCTTATGGAGCGGTCCGACCTGCTGGGCTGGGACGCCGAAATCGCCTTCTGGGACGAGCGGCTGTCGACCTCCGCGGTCGAGCGTTTCATGATCGGCGAGGCCGACATGACCCGCAAGCGCCGGGACGAGGTGGTGGACAAGATGGCCGCCGCCTACATCCTGCAAGGCGCGCTGGACGCGCTGGCCCACATCCGCCGCATGGAGCGGGAGCAGCGGGAGCGCGACGAGTACGACAACGACATTGGCGGCGACGGGGACGCCTGACGGCTCCATGCTGCCCATCGCCGGGGCGCTGGCCCCGATCTTCCTGCTGATCCTGTTCGGCCAGGGGCTGCGCCGCCGCGCCGTGATTCCCGACTCCGCTTGGCCGTCGCTCGACCGGCTGACCTATCTGCTGTTCTTTCCGTGCCTGATCGTGGACGAGCTGACGCGCACCGACCTGCGCGCGCTGTCCATGGGATCCATGGGCGGGACGATGGCGGTGGGGATTTTCGCCGGGGCCGCCCTGGCGCTCGCCGTCCGTCGCCCGATCGGGCTGGACGGTCCGGCCTTCACCTCGGTCTTCCAGGGGGCGATCCGGCCCAACACCTATGTGGGGCTGGCGGGGGCCAGCGCGCTCTACGGGTCCGCCGGGCTGACACTGACGGCGGTGGGCATCGCCGTGGTGGTGCCGCTGGTCAATCTGCTCTGCGTCACGGCGATGGTGCGCTATGGGCGCGTGGCGGACGGAGCGCCGCAAAGCAACGGCGTTGGCGCGGTCGTCTTCGGCATCCTCCGCAACCCGATCATCATCGCCGTCGCCATCGGCGCCGCCCTGAACCTGAATGGGATCGGCCGCATTCCGGTGGTCAGTGACGTGGTGGGCATTCTGGCGCGGGCCGCCCTGCCCATGGGGCTGCTGTCGGTCGGCGCCGGGCTGGACCTCGCCGCGGCGCGCGGCGCCGGGCTCGGCGTGGCGCTGTCCAGCGTCCTGAAGCTGCTTGTGGTCCCCGCCACGACGGCGCTCGCCGGGCTGTGGCTGGGGGTGGATGGGCTGCCGCTGACCGTCGCCGTGCTGTTCAACGCCCTGCCCTGCTCGGCCAGTTCCTATGTCCTGGCGCGGCAGATGGGCGGCGACCACGCGCTCGTGGCCAGCATCATCACCGTCCAGACTCTCGCCTCCGCCGCCACGCTGCCGCTGGTCGTCGCCTTGGCGGGATGAGGGGCTGCAGCCATTCATGGTTCGTTAGGCACTCCCCACAAAGACTACCCTGGATAGTTCTTTGAGGGGACCTGCACAGCCATGGACATCACCCTCACAGCGGCCCACAGCCAAACACAGTCGTCGCTGGTCCTGGGGAAAGCCGCAGGGAACACCCCGGTTGCCGCGGTCTTCACGCCGGCGGAAGCACCCGCCTCCGGACCCATGGACACGATCACTCTGTCGGCCGAGGCACAATTCAGGATGAGCAGCGCGACCAAGCTATCCGTGACCGCCGAATCACTGGCGCAAGCCGCGGCCGCGGCAAAGACGGTATCAGGGCTGGACGCGAACGCGGACCGTTTCACACCCGAAGCGATGGCGGCCCATGCCGAATGGCGGAAGAATCACGCGGACTATACGGGCAAGGTGCGTGATCTCGTCAACCAGACCTTCGGTCTGGACGCGGACCGGAACGGCTGGGCAGCGGGCGGAGCCGCGCTGACCGCCATCAAGAACTTGGCGGAAAAGAATGGGCTGATCGAACCGGAGATGCCGCCGGCTGTGGCCGACATGCTGCAGACGACGGGTGAAAGCATGTGGAGCGGCAAAAGTGGCGGAAGCACCGGTATGTTCGACGTCACATTCCTGCCGAATGGCGCGGAGAAGGGCGGAAACCTCCGCATCCTGTTCGACAGCGGCAGGAAGCCCGGAGCCGGCAGTTCCCTGGTCGATTTGGAGACGGGCGGACCAAACGCTCAAGGCGCCTTGGCCGGCATCAGGACCTCGGCGCTTGGCGCGTCGCTGGACGGTGCGGGCGGCTGGAGTCCGGGAAAGTCCGCCAATGCCTACGCTCTTACGGACGGCAGTGGCGGGGTCGTTGGCATGATCATCTCCAACGGCCTGAATGATTACGCCAGGGCGAATTCCAAGACCATCGTCGAAACCATCCACGGCCTCCTCGGCTGAAACGGCTGCAAGGGGCCGCCGCGACCGGTCACGGCGGCTCCGGCGCCCCCTGGGGGAAGCGTTCCAGCCCGTCGTCGATGGCGTAATAGTCCGCCTTGTCCGCCGCATGGATGTGCCGCAGCGTGGCGAGGCCGGTCGGCTGGTCCAGGCTCCCGGCGGCAACGTCGAACAAGTCGGACTCATCGCCGCTCCAGAACAGCGACGACCCACAGCGCGAACAGAAGCCCCGCCGCGCCTTCGCCGAGGAGCGGTACCAGGACAGGGTGCCTTCCGCATCGGACACCGCCACCGTCTCACGAGGAATGGTGATGTAGGCGCCGAAATGGCCGTGGAAGCGCCGGCACTGGCCGCAATGGCAGTTCACCACCCCCATGGGCCGCTCGGTCACGTCGTACCGAACGGCGCCGCAAAGACACCCGCCCGTCAGAACTCCGCCGTCGCTCATCGGTCCGCTCCCGTCCGTTTCCTCGATAAGGGATGAGTCAGCCCTGCCAGAAGGGCTTGTCGGCCTCGGTCACCGCGTCGGCGCGGGACAGACCGATGTCCTGCAACAGATGATCGGGCAAAGCCTCCAACGCGCGCCGCTGGCGCCGCCGCTCGTTCCAGGTCGCCACCGTGTCGAACAGGGCGATCACCGCACCGCCGATCCCATGAATGGCGCTGCCCTGGCCGGGCCGCTCCTGCGCGTCGATGCGGGTGTTCATGCTGCCGTTCATGCCGTCATTCATGCTCTGGGCCATGACCGCGTCTCCTCTTGTGTCCGGTCGTTGTCGGTGCCTGTCGCCCGACGTTCCGGACTGTGTTCCGTGACTGGAGGATGGGCCACCCGGTCCTTGCGCACAAACGACGCTTTCTCATAGTTTGGATTAGGAAAACTAATCCGAAGACAGCCTCCCGGAGTCGCTCCATGGCCCGCCGCCTGCCGCCGCTGAACGCTCTGCGCGCCTTCGAATCCGCCGCCCGTCACCTGTCCTTCACCAAGGCGGCGGAGGAACTTCACGTCACCCAGGCCGCCGTCAGCCATCAGATCAAGGGGCTGGAGGAATGGCTGGGCATGCCGCTGTTCCGCCGCATGAACCGCTCGCTGATCCTGACCGAGACCGGGCAATCCTATCTGCCGCCGGTGCGCGATGCGCTCGACACGCTGTCGCAGGCGACGGAGCGGCTGTTCCGCATGGACGGGGCCGGCGCGCTGACCATCTCCACCATGCCCAGCTTCGCGGCGAAGTGGCTGGTCATGCGGCTGGGCCGCTTCCAGGCCCGCCATCCGGAGTTGGAGGTGCGGCTGCACACCACCCCGCAGCTCGTGGATTTCACCCAGCAGGATGTCGACATCGGCATCCGCTTCGGCGCCGGCAACTGGCCCGGCCTGCGGTGCGAGCGGCTGATGACCGAGGACATCTACCCGGTGTGCAGCCCGTCCCTTCTGAACGGCCCCCGCCCCCTGTGCTGTCCGGAGGATCTGCGCCACCACACGCTGCTCCACGACGACTACTTCATAACCTGGGGCACCTGGGGTGAGGCCGCCGGGATCGCCGGACTGGACCACGCCCGCGGCCCGCGCTTCGACGATTCGGCGCTGCTCCTCCAGGTCGCGGCGGAGGGCGGCGGCGTGGCGCTGGCCCGCGGCGTCCTGGTGGCGGACGATGTCGCCGCCGGGCGGCTGGTCCGGCTGTTCGATGTCCATCTGCCAGGCAACTATGCCTACTATGTGGCCGCCCCGCCCCATTACTTCGCGCGTCCGAAGGTCAAAGCGTTCCGCGACTGGCTGTTCGAGGAAGCCACCGCCGATCACAGCCGGACCTTGTCCGCGGCGGAGTCCGCCACAACCTCTACCCCAGACGCCTGAACAGACGCCTGACCGGGGAAAGGTTGCGCCATGACGCACGCACGCCCACTCGCCCTCGCCGCCCTCCTGTCCGCTTCGCTGGCTTGGCCCGCCGCCGCCCACCATGGCTGGGGCGGCTACGAGTCGGACAAGGAGATGACGCTGACCGGTACCGTGCAGCAGATCGCCTTCAACAACCCGCACGCGATGCTGAACCTCCAGGCCGACGGCAAGGTCTGGCACGTCGTGCTCGCTCCGCCCAGCCGGATGAGCACGCGCGGCCTGCCCGCCGATTCGATCAAGCCCGGCCAGACCGTGACGGTGGTCGGCTACCCCGCCAAGTCCGACCCGGCGGAGCTGCGGGCGGAGCGCATCACCGCCGCCGACAAGACCATCGAGCTGCGCTGACGGCGCCCCCGCATGGACCATGACCTCGGCCCCACCGGCCCCGGCTGGCTCGTCGCACTGGAGACATCCGGGCTCGGCGAATCGCTGCGCCAGTCGATCTGGCTCTATCCGCTGGTCGAGATCACGCACATCCTCGGATTCGCCCTTCTTGTCGGGGCGATCCTGGCCTTCGACCTGCGGCTGATCGGGGTCCGGGCGCCGCTGCTACCGGCGGATGCGCTGGCGCGGCTGCTCCTGCCGGTGGCGGTGACCGGCTTCGCGCTGGCGGTGCCGACCGGCCTCCTCCTCTTCACGACGGAGGCGACGGCGCTAGCCGGCAACCCGGCCTTCCTGGCGAAGCTGGCGCTGATCGGGCTGGCCTTGCTGAACATCCTGGCCTTTCACGGGCTCGCCGGCCGTCGGATGGCGGAGTGGAGCCTTGCGGACCGGCCACCGCCGGGCGCCCGGTTCGCGGGCGCCGCCTCGCTCGCGCTGTGGGTCGGCGTCCTGGCCTGCGGGCGGCTCATCGCCTACGTGTAGGGCCTACCTGTAGGAAAAGGTCATAGGGCGCGCTTGCGGGCGTCCGGGACCGCTCCTATAGTCGCGGCCCATGACCGGATCGCCCCATTCCACGACGGTTTTCCCGCACCGCCACCTCCTTGGCATCGAGGGGCTGACGGCAGGCGAGATCACCACCATCCTCGACCTCGCCGACGGCTACGTCGAGCAGAACCGCCAGCCCACGAAGAAGTCGTCGCTTCTCGACGGGCGGACGATCGTCAACCTCTTCTTCGAGAACTCGACCCGCACCCGCACCAGCTTCGAGCTGGCCGGCAAGCGGCTCGGCGCCGACGTGATCAACATGTCGTCGGACGGCAGCTCGGTGAAGAAGGGCGAGACGCTGATCGACACGGCGATGACGCTGAACGCCATGCACCTCGACGCGCTGGTCGTGCGCCACGCCGATTCGGGGGCGGTGAAGCTGCTGGCCGACAAGGTCAACTGTTCGGTCATCAACGCCGGCGACGGCCACCACGAGCACCCGACGCAAGGGCTGCTGGACGCGCTGGCGATCCGCCGCCGCCTGGGCAGCCTCGACGGGCTGATCGTGGCGATCTGCGGCGACATCCTGCACAGCCGCGTCGCGCGCTCCAACATCCATCTGCTGAACGCCATGGGCGCCCGCGTCCGCGTCGTGGCGCCGCCGACGCTGATCCCCTCGCAGATCGACCGGCTGGGCGTCGAGATCCACCACTCCATGGCGACCGGCCTGAAGGACGCCGACGTGGTGATGATGCTGCGCCTCCAGACGGAGCGGATGAGCGGGCAGTACGTCCCCTCGACCCGCGAATACTTTTACTTCTACGGCCTGGACTACGAGAAGCTGGCGGTGGCGAAGCCGCACGCGGTGGTGATGCACCCCGGCCCGATGAACCGCGGCGTCGAGATCGATTCGGAGGTCGCCGACGACCTCAAACGCTCCATGATCCTCGATCAGGTGGAGCTGGGCGTGGCCGTCCGCATGGCCGTGCTCGACCTTCTCACCCGAGACCGCCGGGGCACCGATGTCTAACGCCAACGCCCGTGTCGCCTACCGCAACGCCCGCCTGCTCGACCCCGCCAGCGGCCTGGACCAGCGGGGCGACCTGCTGACCGAAGGCGCGAAGATCGCCGACTTCGGCCCGTCCCTGTTCGCCGACGGCGTGCCGGAGGGGATCGAGGTCGTGGACCTGCAGGGCCAGTGCCTCGCCCCCGGCCTCGTCGACATGCGTGTCCTGATCGGCGAGCCCGGCGAGGAGGAAAAGGACACCATCAAGAGCGCGTCGCGCGCTGCGGTGGCCGGCGGCATCACCGCCGTGGTCCTGCTGCCCAACACCGACCCGGTGACCGACGAGGTGGCGAGCCTGGAGTTCATCGCCCGGCGCGCCCGCGAGGTGCGTCTGGTCAAGGTCTTCGCCTACGCCGCCGCGACCCGCGGGACCGAGGGCAACGAGATCACCGAGATGGGCCTGCTGTCCCGCGCCGGGGCCGTGGCCTTCACCGACGGCACCAAGGCGATCGCCAGCGCCAAGGCGATGCGCCGCGCGCTCAGCTACGCCCGCACCTTCGACAAGCTGATCGTCCAGCATCCGGAGGAGCCGAGCCTCGCCAGCGGCGGCATGATGAATTCGGGCGAGCGGGCCACCCGCCTCGGTCTCGTCGGCATTCCGCGGGAAGCCGAGATCATCATGATCGAACGCGACCTGCGCCTGCTCGAGCTCTCCGGCGGCCGGCTGCACTTCGCGCACGTCTCGACCGGCGAGTCGGTGGACCTGATCCGCCGCGCCAAGGCGCGCGGGCTCAAGGTCACCTGCGACACCGCCCCGCATTACTTCGCCCTGACCGAGACGGATGTCGGCGACTACCGCACCTTCGCCAAGGTCTCCCCGCCACTGCGCGGCGAGATGGACCGGCGGGCCATCGTGGAAGGTCTGGCCGACGGCACCATCGACGCCATCGCGTCCGACCACACGCCGCAGGACCAGGACCAGAAGCGCCTGCCCTTCGCCCAGGCCGCCTGCGGCGTGATCGGGCTTGAGACACTGTTCCCGCTGACGCTGGAGCTGGTGCACAAGGGCGCCATGCCGCTTTTGAAGGCGTTGGCCTGCGTGACCGTGAAGCCGGCCGAACTCCTCGGCCTGCCGCTCGGCCGCATCGCCAAGGGGGCGCCCGCCGACCTGATCGCCTTCGACCTGGAGGTGCCGTGGAAGGTGGACGTGGCGGCCTTCAAGT
This sequence comes from Azospirillum sp. Marseille-Q6669, assembly GCF_965111635.1. Lineage (NCBI taxonomy): Bacteria > Pseudomonadati > Pseudomonadota > Alphaproteobacteria > Rhodospirillales > Azospirillaceae > Azospirillum > Azospirillum sp. Marseille-Q6669. The sequence goes on from NZ_CBCOOP010000001.1 coordinate 1,267,483, forward strand.
CGAAGTCGAAGAACAGCCCCTTCGAGGATCGCCCCGTCCAGGGCCGTCCGCTGCGCACCGTGGTGGACGGGCGCACCGTCTGGCAGTTCGAGGGCTGACCGGGTGACTCTCCTCATCTCGGCCCTGCTGGGCTATCTGCTGGGCTCGATCCCCTTCGGGCTGGTGCTGACGCGGCTGGCCGGCCTGGGCGACATCCGCCAGATCGGATCCGGCAACATCGGCGCCACCAACGTGCTGCGCACCGGCAACAAGCCGCTGGCTGCCGCCACCCTGATTCTGGACAGCGGCAAGGGCGCCATCGCCGCCCTGCTCGCCCTCGCCTGGGCGGGGCCGGAGGCCGCGGTCTTCGCGGCGGGCGGCGCCATGCTGGGCCACAGCTTCCCGGTCTGGCTCGGCTTCAAGGGCGGCAAGGGCGTGGCGACGGCGCTCGGCGTGCTGCTGGCGGTGTCCTGGCCGGTCGGCGTGATCGCCTGCGCGACGTGGCTCGCCATGGCCTTCCTGTTCAAGATCTCGTCGCTGTCGGCGCTGACCGCGCTGGGCCTCAGCCCGATCTTCGGCTGGATCTTCGGTGGGCCGCTGGTGGCGGGTCTGTGCCTGTTCATCGCGGTGTTGGTCGCCATCCGCCATTCCGCGAACATCCAGCGCCTGCTGAAGGGCGAGGAACCGAAGATCAGCTTCGGCAAGAGGAAGGCCTGATCGCCCCCCGGTCAGGTCTTCACGAACACCCGCTCCATCGCCGTCAGCAACTCCCCCGCCAGGACGGGTTTCCTCAGGATCACCAGCGGACCGCCCTCCCCGTCCTGCAGGCCGGAAATCCCGTCATCGGGCGGAGAGGCCGACAGGACGACGATGGGCAGGTCGGGCCAGTCGCGGCGCAACTGGCGGATCATCGCCTCGCCCCCCAGCCGGGGCATCACCAGATCGGTGATCAGCGCATCGAAGGAGCCGTCGGCCAGGGCGCTCAAACCGGCCTCCCCGTCCGTCACGGTGGTGACCGTGCAATGGGCCATCTCCAGCATGCGGGCCATCGCCATGGCGGTGAGCGAGTCATCCTCCACGAGAAGAATCTTGAGCGGCCTCACGAAACGCACCAGGAACCTCCACGGGTGGCGAACGGGCCGACACTCTCCACGAAGGCCGATGTCTTCGCTCCTGCAAAAAAGTGTGTCGGCGGGCGTTATTTAGGACGCCGGCTTCACCGTACCATGGGGTGGCGTCCGGCGGGATGGTTTTGAAAAGGCCGTGACCGAACCCGCCCCACGGGCCTTGCGGCGGCTCGACCAACGGTATTGCGGGTCGTCGGCGATCAGGTGCAGGTGGTCGGAGATGCGGTTGCGCTCCAGCCAGCCGAGGGCGGCCTCCAGCTCCGACAGAGTCATCTCCGACCGCGCCTTGTTCATGCAGCGCTTCAGCACGGCGTTGTAGGTGTGGTAGCTGACCGGCCCCTCGGCGACGAGGTTGTTGTCCTGGTCCTCGATCACCTGGGCCGCCACGATCTGGCCGATGCGCTGGCGCAGATGATGCTCCACCGCGCTGGGCACCTGCACCCCTTCCTTTGAGGGGCGCTCAGCCGAGGGGCGGTCGGCGGAATCGCGCCCCGGCGACGGGTTGCCGAAATCGGGGCCGGGAGCGACCACGGCGAAGCGCAGGGCGGTCGCGTTGGATTCCAGCGGGATGATCTCCGGCTCCGCCTCCACCGTGCGCTCGAAGGGCAGTTCATGCTGGCGCCGGGTCTTCACCATAGCCCGCGTGCCCTGCTGGGTTTCCACCATCTGGCGGAACCGTTCGAACATCATGTCGGAGGGGTGGTAAATCACCGCCCGTTGCTGCTCGTAGGCGCCGGCGTGGGGATCGACGCGGGTAGCCCGCGCGATGGCCTGTTCCAGCCAGGGGCGGGAGCGGATGTGGGTCAGGCAGGCGACGTGCGAGATGGCCGGCGCGTCCAACCCCTCATAGGCCATGGCGACGGATACCAGCACGGCGGGTTCCGGGCGCAGGCGGAAAGCGGCCACCACCTCCTGCGCGTCACGCCGTTCGGAAATGGCGATCTGCGCCATCCGCGCCGCCTGAGCCCCAGGCATCCAGCCGCGCAGCGTGTCGAGATAGTTGCGGGCGGTTTCCTGGTCTGGCGCGATCACCAGCAGCTTGCCCAGCCCCGCACCGTCCGATCCGTTCGCCGCCGCGCGCCGCTTCGCCCGGTGCTCGCGGCAGGAGCGGTAGGCCTCGCGCAGCATGGCCTGGGCGAAGCCGGTGCGCAGCGCGGTGAACAGGGCGTCGCGGGTGTTCTCCCCGGCACGGGACAGCGCGTCGACGCTGCGCGTCGTCCGCTCCGCGTCCAGCCATGTCGCGGTGCCGTCCATCGCGCCGAAGGTCACCGGCAGGATCGCCTTCTCGGCCAGCGCCTGCCGCCGCGAATAGCCGACGATGGCCCAGCCCGGCGCCTTGAAGTCGATCTCGCGCACCCGCCGCACCCCCAGAGGGGCGCGGTAGGGCAGCCAGAGGATGGGGCGCCCGTCCGCCCGCTCCAGCGTGCCGCTCATCAGCAACCGGGCGGCGGCGCTTTCCAGAAGTGGCAGGATGGAGCGGCTCCAGGCGGTCTCGTCCTCCGCCGTGGTCGCCGTTCCGGTGTCGGCGACGGCGGGCAGGTGGTGCAATTCGTCCACGGCCAGCAGATAGCGGTGGCGGCGGAACTCCTGAAGGTGCAGGTCCGGAGCCGCGGCGACCGCCTGATAGGTGGTGACGTAACCTTGCAGACCGCGGCAGGGATCGCGCCCGTTTTCCGCCGCCCGCAGCGCGATCCCATGCCCCAGCGCCTCGCGCCAGCGCGGATCGGCGAAGGCTTCCTCCGCCTGCCGGCGCAGGCTGTCGCGCGGCACGATCCAGCAGATGCGGTCGATCAGCCCGGCGCGCATCAGCGCCGCTCCCATGATGACCGGCAGCAGCGACTTTCCCCCACCCGGCGTCACCGCGGCCAGAACGTCCCGCACGTCCGTCTGCCGCTGGGCGATGGCCGCGGCGATGCCGGCGACCATGGTCTGGTGGCTCCTCAACGCTGGCATGCCGGCCTGACGCCCTCCCTGACGGTTTCCGCGGTACGGACCGGCAAGGCTAAGCTGCGGGGAGTCGTTGGGTCACGGATTCAATCGTAGGTAGACGTCCCCCAAAGGAGGGGGGCCGCTCGCCAAAGGAGTCCGAAGGAAAGGTGCAGAATGCGCTTCGGTCTGGGCGCGGCTCGGGCTTCGTGGTACACGAATTGTTCTTTTGAAAAGACCCCGACGAGAAGAGCAAGGAGGGCACCAGGAGATGAGCACCCGTCCGCAGGCGGTTTCCACCCAGCATGTCGAGAACGAGCGCACCCGCGTCACCGAATGGCGTCTGGTGCCGGGGGCGGAGACCGGCGCCCATGTGCATGGCTACGATTATGTGATCGTCCCGGTGACGGCCGGCGCCTTCACCATCGTCGATCCGGACGGCAACGCCCGCCAGTTTCCGCTGGAGCCGGGCCGCTCCTATTTCCGCAAGGCCGGTGTCAGCCACAACGTCATCAACGACGGCGACAGCGACATCGTCTTCGTCGAGGTCGAATTCCTCCAGCCCGGCTGACCCCCAAAGCCCGATCCAACCGACCGATGCACCGCGGCTCCACCATGTTCGACTATGGCCAGGACGGCGACGAGCCGCTTCCCGACGCCGTCATCCGTTCCGGCGGGCCGCGGTCCGTCCAACATTTGCTGCTCTCCCTGTCTCCGGAGAACCCGCTTTACCTTTACGCCGACGCGGCGGACGCCGGGGGCGGGGCCTATTACCGGGACTCCCGTGAGGTCTGGCAATCACTGGCCGACGGGGAGGGCCAGCGCTGGCGCTGGTTCGTCGGCAGCCAGGGCCGCGTCGTCGAGGCCGCTCCCGGCGACGTCCATGGCCTGCGCCGCGCCGCACCGGTCGCCCTGACCATCACCTGGTACAGCCTGCCGGACCGTGAGAGCGTCGGACGGGTGCGCAACGCCCTGCGCGCCATCGGGGCCACCTGCAGCCGCGGCCCGGCGGGCTGAAGGCGTACCTCCATCACGGACGCACGTGAACGCATAGGCGCCATGTTATTTCGGAATCCCTCTTGATCAGGCCGCGATTGTGTGGTCGCGACTTCTGTCCTAATGTTAGGAACCAGGAATCCGGGAGCATCCGACAGAGTGGCCGTCACCCAGGCACAGCCTTCGCGCGTTCTGACGCCCTGTGCCTCATCGCTCGACCTGCGGTGACCGGTCATGATGGCCTCTTCCCACATGATCGTCGGCGGGGCGGCGTGGTTCTACGCCTCGGCGCGCTTCGGCCTGCCTTTCGACGTGGTGGCGTTCGGGGCGGCGGTGATCGGGTCGCTGGCGCCGGACATCGACCATCCCAAATCGACGCTCGGCCAGTTGATGCGGCCCCTGTCGAACGTGATTTCCGCCGTCTTCGGGCATCGCGGCGTCACCCATTCCACGCTGGCCATCGTGGGCTGCCTGTGGGTCCTGCACGAATACGCGGACTATTCGCACCTGATCCTGCCCTTCCTGATCGGCTATCTGACCCATCTGGCGGGCGACCTGCTGACCCCGGCGGGGCTGCCTCTGCTCTGGCCGATCAAGCGGCGGCGCAACTTCGCGCTCCCCATCCTGAAGACGGGGGGATTCTCGGAGCAACTGGCGGTCACCCTGCTGGCCGGCTGGATGATCTCCGGCCTGTTTTCCGCATCCTGGCCGGGCCTGCCCCTCGACCGCCTGCCCTTCGAGAACTGGATGGCGATGGACCGCCCGTGGCGTTCCGCCGTCGTCGCGGCGCAGGGCTTCCTCGGGGAGGAAGGGCGGGAGCGCAGCGCACCCCCCATCCCCGCCCGCAAGCCCGTGGAGCCGGCAAGAAGCCGCCCGCTGAAAGGATGAGGCATGAGCGCTTGGGTTGTGTTTTTAATGTAACGGTCAATGACTCATCTTTTGCTTTCGTTTCGTCAACCTTGTCACATTTCGTCATAGAGACCGCGGAAATCTGTCTTTGTCACCGCTTAGCGATTCGTTAGGCTTTTTAGGCATATTCTAACGACCATATCCAATCGATCTTAGATTGAATTTCCACACGCTTCGATGCGGATGGGTCCGACCATGGCAAAGCTCCGGATGTCGAAAGAGACGCAGGCGGCCGACGGCATGCCGCCCGATGCGGCGACGGCGATGCCGCTCCATCTCGCGCTGCCCGATCTCCCCGGCGGGCAGGACAACAGCCTGAAGCGTGTGTCCGACGTGCTGGCCCCGCTGGACCATGGGCAGAAGCTCCAGCTCTACAAGATGATCCGCGACGGGTATCTGGAGGACATGGCCGAGCCGGTCGCCCAGATGCTGGTCACCATGCTGAACGGGCGGCGGTCCGAGCACGCGCGCCGCGTCTGGACCGGCCTGTTCGACGCGCTGATCCTTCGCGACGATTCCCTGCTGACCAGCGGGGTCCGGCTGGCCGGCGCCCTTCATCTGGCGGACGTCAGCGCCTGGTGGTTCGCCCTGGCCCCGCGCATGGAGCCGCTGGTCGGCCGCGTCCAGGAGACGGTGGCCCGCCTCGCCAAGGACCAGCCGCTGAACGAGATCTTCGCCTCCGCCGAGGCGCAGAGCTGGGCGGACGAGCTGCGCCAGCGCAGCCTCGCCGTGCTGGCCCGCCTGCGCGCCACGCCGGCGGAGGCGACCGCCTTCCTGGCCGAGGCGTCCGGTTTCCGCGCGCAGATGTTGAAACGCCACGGCGTCCGCCAGCGTGAAGGCGTCGCCCGTGCGGAGCTGGAGCGGATGGAAACCATCCTTCTGGCAGCCCCCGCCTGGGCGGACCAGCCCTTGCCGTCGCTGCTGCACGGCGACCCGGTGCGTCTGGCGCGGGAGATGGTGCGCCGCGGCGACTGCACGCGCGACGGGGCGGCCATGTTCGCGGTGGCCGGCCTGCACCGGCGCGACGACGCCGCCCTGGCGATCCGCCTCTTCGAAGCCTTCCCCGTCGCCGTGGCCAAGGACGCGATCATCGGGCGCCTTCTTGTCGCCGCGGAAGCGTTGAAGACCACGCTGACCGGCAGCTTTCTCAGCAAGCCGGGCCTGCTGGTGGCGGACGCGGTGGACGACCGCGACCACCCCTCCGCCCAGCTCCAGCATTTCCTGGCTTGGTACGACGCCGTCCACGCGCTGGAGTTGGACACCACCGACCGCGAACGCAACATGGTCCATCAGGCGTTCCGCGAGCTGAGCAACGCGGTGCACGAGGACCTCGCCCCCGTCCTCGCCCGGCGGATCGAGGCGCTGACCATGCACAGCGTGCTCGACCCGCTGATGGAGCGCGTGCGCTTCGTTAACGAGTTCCAGGCGCAGCTGGCGCGGCGCGGCATCGTGTCGTCCGGCAAGCCGTGGCGGGCCGAGGACGGCAACCACGTCGCCACGGTCTTCCGCCGCCTATCCTCCACCGGCGCCGCGGAAGGGCTGCGGACGCTCGGCCAGCTCGCCGATCTGGCGGACATGCTGAGCTATCCCATCGAGATCACCGCGCTCGACATCGCGCTGGCCGGGGTGATCGAGGCGGCCTTGCGGCAGCAGAAGACGTTCGGCGCTGCCGAAACCCGCCTGATCGACCGCGTCATCGCCGTGTCGAGCGACGAGCGCAAGCGCTGCCGCTGGTGGGTGGCCCCGGAGGTCGTCACCCTGCTGGACGCCGCGGAGAAGTCCGGCATCGCTGGTCCTGCGAAAAAGTAACGACGACCGCCGCAACACTGTCTTTTGCTCGTTGTGAAGAATGCTGAATCCCCCGTTCCCGGCTCGTTCATGCCAAGAGCGGAACGGCGGTGCCAACCTCCTGTTGGTCCGGACATATGACGCCGGCGCAGCCCTTGTTCGTGGCAGCGTCCGGCGCTCCCCCGCAGATCCGGAGTCTCCATGGCACCGCTCAAGGCCAGCCTGCGCCCGGCCCCCGCGCCGCCCCCAGCACCGATTCCCGTCACATTGAACGTCAACGGGGTGGAGCGGACGCTTCACCTAGCGCCGTGGACGACGCTGCTGGACGCGCTGCGCCTGCATCTCGACCTGACCGGCACCAAGAAAGGCTGCGACCACGGCCAGTGCGGGGCCTGCACCGTCCTGGTGGACGGGCGGCGCATCAACGCCTGCCTGACGCTGGCGGCGATGCAGGACGGTCGCAAGGTCACCACCATCGAAGGGCTGACCACCGGCGACGCGCTCCACCCGCTCCAGGACGCCTTCATTGAGCATGACGCCTTCCAGTGTGGCTATTGCACGCCGGGCCAGATCTGTTCCGCCGCCGGGCTGATCGCCGAGGGCAAGGCCACCACCGACGACGAGATCCGCGAGTTGATGAGCGGCAACCTCTGCCGCTGCGGGGCCTATCCCAACATCGTTGCGGCGATTCGGCAGGCCATGGCCACCGCCGCCCCGAAGGCGGAGGGCGCGCCATGAGATCCTTCACCTACGCCCGCGCCGACAGCGCGGCGGACGCGATCGGGCGGGCCGGCGCCTCCGGGACGGCATTCGTCGCCGGGGGAACCAATCTGCTCGACCTGATGAAGGCCGACGTGCTGCGTCCGGAAGGGCTGGTCGACATCTCCCGTCTGCCGCTGGACCGGATCGAGGAGACGGCGGAGGGCGGCCTGCGGCTGGGCGCGCTGGCCCGCAACGCCGACACCGCCTACGACGAGCGCGTACACACCCGCTACCCCATGCTGTCCAAGGCGATTCTCGCGGGGGCCTCGGCTCAGCTCCGCAACATGGCGACCAACGGCGGCAACCTGCTGCAGCGGACCCGCTGCTACTACTTCTACGACACGGCCACCCCCTGCAACAAACGAGAGCCGGGGTCGGGCTGCGGCGCGATCGGCGGGGTGAATCGCATCCACGCCATCCTGGGCGCCAGCGACCAGTGCATCGCCGTCCACCCCTCCGACCTCTGCGTCGCTCTGGCGGCACTCGAAGCGGTGGTCCAGGTGACCGGGCCGGAGGGTGAGCGCAGCATCCCCTTCGCCGAGTTCCACCGTCTGCCCGGCGACCGCCCGGAGATCGACACGGTCCTGCGGCCGGGCGACCTCATCACGGCCATCGACCTGCCGGCCAAGGGCTTCGCCGAGCATTCGACTTATCTGAAAGTCCGTGACCGCGCCTCCTACGCCTTCGCGCTGGTGTCGGTCGCGGCGGGGCTGGAGTTGGATGGGGGCACCGTCCGCGACGCCCGTCTGGCGCTGGGCGGGGTCGCCCACAAGCCCTGGCGCGACCTGGAGGCGGAAGCCGCCCTCGTCGGAAAACCCGCCACCCCCGACCGGTTCCGCGCCGCCGCGCGCGTGCTGCTGCGCGACGCCAAGGGGCACGAGCACAACAGTTTCAAGATCGAACTGGCCGAGCGCGCCATCGTCCGCGCCCTGACCGAAGCCGCAGACCGCAAGGGAGCGCCCCGTCCATGATCGCCATTCCCAGCATCCCCGGCTTCCTGACGGCCCCCAACGGCCCCATCGGCAAGCCCGTCAGCCGGGTGGACGGGCGCAAGAAGGTGACCGGCAACGCCCATTATGCCGCCGAGTTCACCTTGCCGGACCTCGCCCACGGCTTCATCGTCTCCAGCGCCATCGCGCGCGGGCGGATCACCCGCATCGACACCGCGGCGGCGCTGGCCCTGCCCGGCGTCATCCACGTCTTCACCCACGAGAACCGGCCGAGCCTCGCCTGGTTCGACCGCAAATGGAAGGACGACGACGCGCCCAAGGGAGCGCCCTTCCGCCCGCTCTACGACGCGGAAATCCACCACGCGCTCCAGCCGGTGGCGCTGGTGATCGCCGAGAGCTTCGAGCTGGCCCGCTACGCCGCCCGCCTCGTCCACATCGAGTATGAGGCGGCGCCCCACCAGACCGACCTGCGCGCCAACCGCGCGAACAGCTTCACCCCCGGCAAGGACAAGGGCGGTTTCCAGCCCCCACCGAAGCCGCGCGGCAACCCGGAGCAGGCCTTCCTGGACTCGCCCGTCCAGGTGGACGCGGAGTTCACCCAGGCTGCGGAATACCACAACCCGATGGAGATGCACGCCACCACTGTCCTGCACCACGACGACGGCACGCTGACCGTCCACGACAAGACCCAGGGCGCGCAGAACTGCCACACTTACGTCTGCAACGTCTTCGGCCTGGCCAAATCCGCGGTGCGGGTGATGTCGCCCTTCGTCGGCGGCGCCTTCGGCTCCGGCTTGCGGCCGCAGCATCAGCTCTTCATGGCCATGCTGGCAGCGACGCAGTTGAAACGCTCCGTCCGGGTGGAACTGTCGCGCCCGCAGATGTTCAGCTTTGGCCACCGGCCCGAAACCATCCAGCGGGTGGCGCTGGGCGCCGACCGCGACGGTACGCTGCGCGCGCTGATCCACGAGGCGGTGCAGGAAAGCTCCCAAAACGAGAACTATGTGGAGATCGTCGTCAACTGGTCTGGCCAGCAGTACGCCTGCGACAACGTCCGGCTGGACTATAAGCTGACCCGGCTGGACGTGCACACCCCGCTGGATCAGCGCGCGCCGGGGGCCGCGACCGGCGTCCCGGCCCTGGAAATCGCCATGGACGAGCTGGCCGTCAAGCTCGGCATGGACCCGGTGGAGCTTCGCCTGAAGAACTACGCGGAGACCGACCCCAACACCGGAAACCCCTTCTCCAGCAAGGAGCTGCGCGCCTGTTTCCAGCACGGGGCGGAGCGGTTCGGCTGGGCGAAGCGCAGCCCCGCGCCGCGCTCTATGCGTGACGGGCGGGAACTGGTCGGCTGGGGCATGGCGGCGGGCGTCTGGGATGCCATGCAGGGGCAGGCCGCCGCCAAGGCCGTCCTGGGCGTCGACGGCAAGCTGGTGGTCTCCAGCGCCACCGCCGACATCGGCACCGGCACCTACACCGTCATGACGCAGATCGCCGCTGACGTGCTGGGCCTGCCGATCGAGGAGGTGACCTTCTGCCTGGGCGATTCCTCGCTTCCCACCGCTCCCATCGAGGGCGGGTCCTGGACCGTCTCCACCGTCGGGTCGGCAGTGAAGGCGGTGTGCGACCGGGTGCGGTCACAACTGGTCACGCTGGCCGGCAAGCTGGAGGACAGTCCGCTGAAGGGGGTGGCGGAGGCGGATGTGCTCTTTGCCGACGGCCATCTGATCGTCCGGGACAACCGGTCGCGGCGGCTGTCCATCACCGACGTGATGCGCGGCTCCGGCACCCTCAGCATCGAGGAGGAGGCGCGCGCCCTGCCTTATCTGCTGGCGCGGGCGCGGCACACCTTCGCCACCCATTCCGCGGTCTTCGTGGAGGTGCGGGTGGACGAGGATCTCGGCACCATCCGGGTGGCCCGCGTGGTCAGCGCCATCGCCGCCGGGCGCATCATCAACCCCAAGACGGCGCGCAGCCAGATTCAGGGCGCCGTGGTCTGGGGCATCGGCATGGGTCTGGAGGAGGAGGCCTTCACCGATCACCGGTTGGGCCGGGTGATGAACCACGACTACGCGGAGTATCATGTCCCGGTGAATGCCGACGTGCCGGAGATCGACGTCCTGTTCGTCGAGGAGCACGACGACATGGTCAACGCGCTGGGCGCCAAGGGCGTCGGCGAGATCGGTATCGTCGGCGTTCCCGCCGCCATCGCCAACGCCATCCATCACGCGACCGGCGTGCGCGTGCGCGATTTCCCGATCACGCTGGACAAGGTGCTGGCGGGGCTTCGCTGACGAGGGGGGGGAGCGCGACGGGCCCCCTCCCGACCTCCCCGCTGCGCGGGGGAGGAGAAAAAAGCCCTCCCCTGCAAAGCGGGGAGGGTTGGGTGGGAGCCCTACACGACCACGTCCCCTTACGCCGCGGCGACAGCCTCCACCGGCGCCATACGGATCAGGTAGTCGAAGGCCGACAGGGCGGCCTTCGAGCCCTCGCCCATGGCGATGATGATCTGCTTGTAGGGGACCGTCGTCGCGTCGCCCGCCGCGAACACGCCGGGGATGGAGGTCTGGCCGCGGGCGTCCACCTCGATCTCGCCGCGCGGGCTCAACGCCACCGAGCCCTTCAGCCACTCGGTGTTGGGCACGAGGCCGATCTGCACGAAGATGCCTTCCAGGTCGATGCGGTGCACCTCGCCGGTGTTGCGGTTCTTGTAGCTGAGACCGGTCACCTTTGTGCCGTCGCCATGCACCTCGGTCGTCAGGCCCGAGGTGATGACGCGCACATTGGGCAGGCTGCGCAGCTTGCGCTGGAGCACCTCGTCGGCGCGGAGCTGGCTGTCGAACTCGATCAGCGTCACCTCGGCGACGATGCCGGCCAGATCGATGGCCGCCTCGACGCCGGAGTTGCCGCCGCCGATGACCGACACGCGCTTGCCCTTGAACAGCGGGCCATCGCAGTGCGGGCAGTAGGCCACACCCTTGTTGCGGTACTCGTCCTCGCCGGGGACGCCCATCTGGCGCCAGCGGGCGCCGGTCGACAGGATCACCGTCTTCGACTTCAGCGAGGCGCCGTTGGCGAGTTGGACCTCGATCAGTCCGCCCGGCCCCTCGGCGGGGATCAGCTTCTCCGCCCGCTGCAGGTTCATCACGTCGACCTCATACTCCTTGACGTGCTGCTCCAGCGCGGTGGCCAGCTTCGGACCCTCGGTGTGGGAAACGGAGATGAAGTTCTCGATGGCCATGGTGTCGAGCACCTGACCGCCGAAGCGCTCCGCCGCGACGCCGGTGCGGATGCCCTTGCGCGCCGCGTAGATCGCCGCCGCGGCGCCGGCCGGGCCGCCACCGATCACCAGCACGTCGAAGGCGTCCTTGGCCTTGATCTTCTCCGCGTCGCGCTGCGAGGCGCCGGTGTCGATCTTGGCGAGGATCTGCTCCAGCCCCATGCGGCCCTGGCCGAACGGCTCGCCGTTCAGGAAGATGGACGGGACGGCCATGATCTTGCGCGAGTCCACCTCCTGCTGGAACAGCGCGCCGTCGATGGCGACATGCTTGATCCGCGGGTTCAGAACGCTCATCAGGTTCAGGGCCTGCACCACGTCGGGGCAGTTCTGGCAGGACAGCGAGAAGTAGGTCTCGAAGCTGTACTCACCCTCCAGCGCCTTCACCTGCTCGATGACCTCCGCCGACTCCTTGGAGGGGTGGCCGCCGACCTGCAGCAGGGCGAGGATGAGGGAATTGAATTCGTGGCCCATCGGCAGGCCGGCAAAGCGGACGCCGACGTCGGTGCCGGTGCGCTTGATCGCGAAGGAGGGCTTGCGCGCGTCGTCGTCGGTGCGGACGAAGGTGATCTTGTCCGACAGGGACGCGATGTCCTGCAGCAGAGCCTGCATGTCCTGCGATTTGGCGCCGTCGTCCAGGGAGGCGGCCAGTTCGATGGGCTGCGTGATCTTGTCGAAATAGGCCTTGAGCTGGCCTTTGACGTTGCTATCCAACACGGCGAGGGCTCCCGAAAGTGGTTTTTCGAAGCGAGCCCGGTGGCGCCAGGGCGGGTCCGGGCAGCAGAAGTTCGTTGAAGCGTTTCTTGTCGAACGGCAGATCTTGGTGAACGGATGAAGGCCACTCGTGATCCGGGCCCGGAATCGATCCGGGCCCGAAGCCGTGGCGCCGCGGCCGGCGTGACCGCGGCCGAACCGTCCGGCCGCGGTTGCGGCCGGCGGTTCCCAGAGGATCAAGCCGGAAAGGCTTAGATCTTGCCGACGAGGTCGAGCGACGGGGCGAGCGTCTTCTCACCCTCTTCCCACTTGGCCGGGCAGACCTCGCCCGGGTGCGAGGCGACGTACTGGGCGGCCTTCACCTTGCGGAGCAGCTCGCGGGCGTCGCGGCCGATGCCGCCGGCGGTGATCTCGATGATCTGGATCTTGCCGTCCGGGTCGACGACGAAGGTGCCGCGGTCGGCGAGGCCCTTCTCCTCGATCAGGATCTCGAAGTTGCGGCAGATCGTGCCGGTCGGGTCGCCGACCATGGTGTAGGCGATCTTGCCGATGGCCGGCGAGGTGTCGTGCCAAGCCTTGTGGCAGAAGTGGGTGTCGGTCGAAACGCTGTAGATCTCAACGCCGAGCTTCTGGAACTCGCTGTAGTTATCGGCCAGGTCTTCCAGCTCGGTCGGGCACACGAAGGTGAAGTCCGCCGGGTAGAAGAAGACGACCGACCACTTGCCCTTCAGGTCGGCGTCGCTGACGTCGATGAACTTGCCGCCCTTGAAAGCGGTCGCCTTGAACGGCTTAATCTCGGTGTTGATCAAGGACATGATTTCTCCATCAGTCTGAATGATTGGAGCAAGCGTCACTCCGGTGTCCTGCCAGCCTGGCGCCGTTTCCCATATGGGCTACCGGTGCCGCGGCATCCCTGCCGGAAGTCTGCTCCCCCCTCGTTGGTCGCTTGACACCAGGGAAGTTAGGGGCAATGGGTCAGCGATGGAAGCGAAAAATACCAATCGCTTTGATCGATAAAACCGATTATTGTGCAGTGCATGAAGCCCCTCCCCACGTTGCGTCAGCTCCACTACCTCGTCGCCGTCGTCGATCGCTGCCATTTCGGCAAGGCGGCGGAGGCGTGCCTCGTCAGCCAGTCCACGCTCAGCGCCGGCATCCAGGAATTGGAGAATCTGCTGGGCGCCCCGCTGCTGGAGCGCACGCGGCGCACCGTCCTGCCGACTCCGCTGGGCCGCGAGATCGCCGACCGCGCCCGCACCGTCCTGAAGGGGGCGGAGGAGCTGGTGGACATGGCCCGCTCGGTGGAGGACCCGATGTCCGGGCCGCTCCATCTGGGCGTGATCCCGACCATAGGCCCCTTCCTGATCCCCCGCGTGATGCCGGCGCTGCGCGACAGCTTCCCCAAGCTGAAGCTGTTCCTGCGCGAGGACCAGACCGCCCGTCTGCTCGACCGGTTGGAATCGGGGGAGTTGGACGCGGCCATCCTCGCCCTGCCCTACCCCTCCGGCGACGTGGAATCGATCGACATCGCCGAAGACCGCTTCTCCGTGGTCTGCACGCCCGAGCACCGGCTGAGCGACGTTACGACGCCCCGCCCGTCCGACGTCGCGCTGGACGATCTGCTGCTGCTGGAGGATGGGCATTGCCTGCGCGACCACGCGCTGGCCGCTTGCTCCATGGAAGGGGCGCGGCAAAGCGCCACGTTCCAGGGCACCAGCCTGCACACGCTGGTCCAGATGGTCGCCAACGGTCTGGGGGTGACGCTGCTGCCGCAGATGGCGCTCGACTCGGGGATTCTGCGCGGTTTGGATGTGGTCGTTCGCCCGCTGGGCGGGGAGCGGCCGTTCCGCCGGATCGGACTGGTCTGGCGCCGCACCTCCGGCCGCAAGGAGACCTTCCGTCAACTCGCCGCCGCCCTGAAGACGGAGATGTCCTGCGACAGCGGGCCGCAGGCCCCTGCCAACGGCGATGCCAGCGTGCGGACCGCCGCCTGATCCAGGGCCAGAGAACGCCGGAATCAGAAGACGTAGGTCATCACGAGATACAGCAGCGCCTCGCCGTCACCCACATTGCGGTAGGCGTGGGGAGCGTCGGCATCGAACTGGATCGTGTCGCCCTCCTCCAGCCGGTGGGTGCCGTCGCCGGTCTCGATCTCGACGACGCCGTGCCCGACCAGGATGTTCTCCACGGTGCCGATGGTGTGGGCGTCGGCCCGCTCGTCGGTGCCGGGAGCGAGGCGCAGCTCGTAGAACTCCACCTGCCGCTCACCGCGGAAGGGGAACAGCGCCCGCGAGCTGAATCGCCCGTCGCGCGAGGCCAGCGGCCGACTGTCCGCCCGCCGAATCACCGTGGTCCCGCCGCTGCCCCCGCTGCTGAGCAAGCTGGAGAAGGGCACATCGAGCGCGCGGGCGATGGTCCACAGGAAGTCGATGCTGGACGGCCCCTGCCCGGCTTCGATCGCCGTCAGCTCCGCCCGGCTGTTGCCCGACAGCTTGGCGAGCGCGTCGACGGACAGCCCCTGGCGGAGCCGGAAGTTGCGAATGTTCTCGGCGATCACGCCGGTCAGCGGGTTGGCGTCGCCGTCCGCCGTCCGGGAGTCCGTGCTCCGGGGGGTCGATGTCGTGCTCATGGTGTTTGGCCCTCCCGTTCCATCAATCCGTGCTCATGCCCTGGGATTCAGCGGGGCGCCGACTGGATCTGGTCGAACAGGGCGCCCTCCGCAAAGTGGGTCGCCTGGGCCTTGCGCCAGCCGCCGAACACGTCGTCCACGGTCACCAGCGCCACCGGGGAGAAGCGCCCGGCATACTGCCGCGCCAGTTCGGGATGGCGGGGCCGGTAGAAATTCCGCGCGGCGATCTCCTGCCCCTCGCGGGTGTAGAGATACTGCACATAGGCTTCGGCCACCTTGCGGGTGCCCTTGCGGTCGACCACGCTGTCCACCACGGACACCGGCGGCTCGGTCAGGATGGACAGGGACGGCACGACGATCTCGAACTGGTCGGCCCCGAACTCCTGGAGCGACAGGAAAGCCTCGTTCTCCCACGCCAGCAGAACGTCGCCGACGCCCTTGCGGGTAAAGGTCAGGGCGGCCCCGCGGGCGCCGCTGTCCAGCACCGGGACATGTTTGTAAAGGTCGGCGACAAATTGCCTGGCTTTCGCCTCGTCGTTGCCGTTGGTCTTCAGCGCGTAGGCCCAGGCGGCAAGGTAGTTCCAGCGCGCCCCGCCCGAAGTCTTCGGGTTCGGCGTGACCACCTCAACGTCCGGCTTCACCAGATCGTCCCAGTCCTTGATCTGCTTCGGGTTGCCCTTGCGGACCAGGAAGACGATCGTCGAGGTGTAGGGGGAGCTGTTGTTCGGCAGGCGCGTTCGCCAGTCCTTGCCGATCAGCCCGGCATCGGCGATGGCGTCCACATCGTAGCCAAGAGCCAGTGTCACTACGTCGGCGTCCAGCCCGTCGATGACCGAGCGCGCCTGCGCGCCCGATCCGCCGTGCGACTGGTGGATGACCACCGTCTCCCCCGACGCCTCCGCCCAGGTGCGGGCGAAGGCCGGGTTGAACTCCTCGTACAGCTCCCGCGTCGGGTCGTAGGAGACGTTCAGGATCGTGCTGCGGCTCGCGGCGCTGGCGGTCGCCAGGGCGGCCAAGGTCACCAGCCCGACGGCGATGAGGCTCTGGCGGAAGCGCGACGGCATGAACGGTGTTTCCCAGGCTGACGGTCGATGGCGTGGTGCCGGGGATTATTGAACACGGACGATCCCTATCAGGCAAGTCGTCTTTTGTTGTTTGGTGTGTAATTCACATATGCACGATTATCATTTATCGGAATTTTAATGTGAAAATAGGACATCAAACGGTTGCGCCAGCCGAACGGCGCAACCGGACCGGTCAGGCCTGCTTGGCGTCGATGATGCCGCGGCGGATGGCGCGGGTCTTGGTGAAATGGTCCTGCAACTGCTCCCCCTCGCCCCAGCGGATGGCGCGCTGGAGGGCGGTCAGGTCCTCGGTGAAGCGCTGGAGAATTTCCAGGACCGCTTCCCGGTTGTTCAGGAACACGTCGCGCCACATCACCGGGTCGCTGGCGGCGATGCGGGTGAAGTCGCGGAAACCGCCGGCCGAGAACTTGATGACCTCGGACTTGGTGTCGTCCTCCAAGTCAGACGCCGTGCCGACGATGGTGTAGGCGATCAGGTGCGGCAGGTGCGAGGTGATCGCCAGCACGCGGTCATGGTGGGTGGCGTCCATCAGTTCCACGGTGGAACCGATGCGGCGCCACATCGCCACCACCTTGTCCACCGCACCCTCGTTGGCGCCGGGCGGCGGGGTGACGATGCACCAGCGGCCCTGAAACAGGGTGGCGAAGCCGGCCTCAGGCCCCGAATGCTCGGTGCCCGCCACCGGGTGGCCGGGAATCAGATGCACGCCGTCCGGAATGTGCGGCCCGACGTCGCGCAGCACCGCCTGCTTCACCGAGCCGACGTCCGTCACGATCATGCCGGGGCGCAGCAGCGGTCCGAGCTGCTCCCCCACCTCGGCGAAGGCGCCGACGGGAGTCGCCAGGACCACCACGTCCGCACCCTCCAGCGCTTCCGCCAGATCGGTGGTGGCGCGCTCGACGATGCCCAACTCCATCGCCTTGGCGCAATGCTCCGGGCTGCGGTCCGCGCAAACGACCTGACGCGCCACCCCGTAATGCGTGAGCGCCCGCGCCAGGGACGAACCGATCAGACCCACGCCGACGATGGCGACGCGGTCGAACAAGGGAGTGGCGGTCTCGCTCATGATCTCAAGGCACCGGCTGCGGATGGGTTGCAGAACGCTCCGCTATAAAGCACCAAGGCGCCCCCTGACCAAGCGAAACTTTGCCCGGCCGACCGCGCGCAAGAGCCCAAACGAAAAGGCCGGGCGCATGGCCCGGCCTGTTTCAGCGCGATCCGACGGCCCTGTTACGCCGCCAGGAAGTCCTTCAGCGCCTGCACCACCTCGCGCATTTCGGCCTCCGTGCCGATGGTGACGCGCAGGCAGCTCGGCAGGCCGTAGGCGGGCATCTGGCGGACCAGGATGCCGCGGCCCTTCAGGAACAGGCGCGCCGCCTCGGCGTCGTCCTTGCCGGGGGTCTGGCCGGCGAAATCGACCAGAACGAAGTTCGTCACGCTGGGATGGGTCTTCAGGCCAAGGCCGTGGACCTGCTGGACGAACCACTCCCGCCATTCGATGTTGTGGCTGCGCGAGCGCTCCAGGAACGCGGTGTCCTCCAGCGCCGCCACACCGGCGATCTGCGCCGCGGAGGAGACATTGAAGGGGCCGCGCACGCGGTTCAGCACGTCGGCGATCCCTGCCGGGCAGTAGGCCCAGCCGAGCCGGACCGAGCCCAGCGCGAAGATCTTCGAGAAGGTGCGGGTCATCACCACATTGGGGAAGCGGTCAACCAGCTCCTGCCCCGCCGAATAGTCGTTGTGGTTCATGTACTCGGCGTAGGCCGCGTCGATGACCAGGATGGCGTTTTCCGGCAGCCCGGCGTGCAGGCGGGCCATCTCGTCGGCGGTGATGTAGGTGCCGGTCGGGTTGTTCGGGTTGGCGACGAAGACCAGCCGGGTGCGCGGCGTGACGTGGGCCAGCAGCGAATCCACATCGGTGGTCAGGTTCGTCTCCGGCGCCTGGACCGGGGTGGCGCCGACCGACTTGGCGCCGATCGGGTACATCAGGAAGCCGTGCTGCGAATACAGCACCTCGTCCCCCGGCCCGGCATAGGCGCGGATCAGCAGGGCGATCAGCTCGTCGGAACCGGCGCCGCAGACCACGCGGTCGGCGTCCAGGCCGAAACGCTCGGCGATGGCCTTGCGCAGCTTGGCGGAGCCGCCATCCGGGTAGCGGTGCAGCTCGCCCGCGGCGGCCTTATAGGCCTCCACGGCGCGCGGGCTGGGGCCGAGCGCGCCTTCGTTGGAGGCGAGGCGGATGTGCCCCGCATGCTCGCCGCCAACGTAGGGGGCGATGTCGAGAATCCCCGGGCGGGGCGCCGGGCCGTTGTTCGGCTGGGTCATATCAGGTCTCAGACCTTGCGGGCGTCGTGGGAGAAATGAAGCGGGACGGCGTAGCCGCCTACGATGTTGATCCGCACCGGGATCTCGCCCAGCCGGCCGGCGAAGGCGGACAGGCGCGGGTCGGTGTGGTCGACGAAGTCGGCGACCTCGACCAGATGGATCGACGGGCCGGACGGATCGCGGGCGTGCCAGGTGCAGAAATAGGTCGGGGCGAGGCCGCTCGTCTCCAGATGGTCCTTGAGCCGGCCGCGGCTGAGGTCATGCCCCAGCTCGATCCCCAGGAGGGTGCGGTCGTCGCCGGTCGGCTCGTGCGGGACCAGCGCGATGGCCAGCGCGTCGCGGTCCTCGCCGCGGGCGTTGCCGCGCCCGGCGAAGGGCAGCCGCGCCACCACGCGCGGCGTACGCGCGTCGGACGACACCAGGAAGCGCCACCAGGGGTCCGCGTCGTCCTCCGCCGGGTAGGGGACGACGCCGACGGTGGCCGTGCCCTCCGACACCGCGCGGATGGCCGCCGCGGGGGAGTTGACGGCGGTCATCGGGACGACGCTGCCGAAATGGTCGCGGGCGACGTCCCAGAATCCGCGGCGGTCCTCCGGCGCGTAGACCGCGACGGCGAAAGGCCCCTGGAGCCGGGTGAAGGCGGTGATCATCTCCCGCCACATGCGGGTGACGGCCATCGCCGGGAAGGAGCCGGCGTGGCGCGCCATCAGGCGGCGCAGGATGACCGCCTCGCGCGCCGGGCGCAGATAGATCGGGGTCTGGGGATTCCCGCTGACCTGACCTTCCGCGGCCTCGATCTGACCTTTGACGACGCCGACGCGCTCCACCACCGCGGCACGGCGCATCAGCAGGTCGTGGATCGTATCGTCGATGTGATCGATCTCGCGGCGCAGATCGTCGAGCGGGGACTTGGGCGGAGGCATGGGGCGGGAAACCGTCAAATCCAGGGCGAATCCAAAGCCGGATAGTAGTAGTCCGCAAGCGGAGCGAAATCAAAGAAAACGTTGACACTCCCAACCGCCGGTCCGTAGCTATGAACTCCCGTTTTCCGGAGGCCACCGACCCGTCATGTCCGCGCCGAACCCCGCCGCCGCCGTGTCTGGCCCCGTGCCTGCCGCCGCGCCTGCCGAGCCCGCGACGATGCCCGGCCACCGGGTCACGCTCGGGGTGGACCGGCCCATGCGGCTGGACAGCGGGGCGGAGCTGGGTCCCTTCGAGATCGCCTACCAGACCTACGGCGCGCTGAACGCGGACCGGTCGAACGCCATCCTGATCTGCCACGCCCTGACCGGCGACCATTACGTGCTCGACCGGCATCCGGTGACCGGCAAGCCCGGCTGGTGGGAGATGCTGGTCGGTCCGGGCAAGCCGGTCGACACTGACCGCTACTTCGTCATCTGCTCCAACGTGATCGGCGGCTGCATGGGCTCCACCGGCCCGAAGGAGACCGATCCGGCGACCGGCAAGCCCTACGGCCTCGGCTTCCCCGTCATCACCATCGGCGACATGGTGCGCGCGCAGAAGCTGCTGGTGGAGCATCTCGGGATCGACCAACTGTTCTGCGTGATCGGCGGCTCGATGGGCGGCATGCAGGTCCTGCAATGGGCGGTGGCCTATCCCGAATCGGTCTTCGCCGCGGTGCCGATCGCCACGGCGGCCCGCCATTCCGCGCAGAACATCGCCTTCCACGAGGTCGGCCGGCAGGCGATCATGGCCGACCCGGACTGGGCCGGCGGCAACTACCTGCTGGAGGGCACCCGCCCCCACCGCGGGCTGGCGGTGGCGCGCATGGCCGCGCACATCACCTACCTGTCGGAACCGGCGCTGCACCGCAAGTTCGGACGCAACCTGCAGAACCGCCAGACCGTCACCTACGGCTTCGACGCCGATTTCCAGGTGGAGAGTTACCTGCGCCACCAGGGCATCACCTTCGTCGAGCGGTTCGACGCCAACTCCTACCTCTACATCACGCGGGCGATGGACTATTTCGACCTCGCCGCGGATTACGGGGGCGGCACCCTGTCCAACGCCTTCCGCAAGGACGGCAAGGGCACGCCGGTGCGCTTCTGCCTGGCCAGCTTCTCCAGCGACTGGCTGTTCCCGACCTCCGAATCGCGGGCCATCGTGCACGCGCTGAACGCGGTGGCGGCCAACGTCAGCTTCGTGGAGATCCGCACTGACAAGGGCCACGATTCCTTCCTGCTCGACGAGCCGGAATTCCATCAGGTGATCCGCGGCTTCCTGGACGGCTGCGCCGAACACCGCGGCCTGACACGCCCCTCCAGACCATGACATCCCGGCCATGAGCCCCCTCGATGAGAATCAAGCCGCCGCCTGCACCGCTTCCGGCAACGGCATCCGCACCGACCTGAAGCTGATCGCCGAGATGGTGGAGCCGGGCAGCCGCGTGCTCGACGTCGGCTGCGGCGATGGCGCCCTGCTCGCCTTCCTGTCCCGGCAGAAGGGGGTGGACGCGCGCGGGATCGAGCTGTCGATGGACGGCGTGCACCAGTGCGTGGCCCAGGGCCTGTCGGTGATCCAGGGCGACGCCGAAACCGACCTGAAGGACTACCCGCCGGGCGCCTTCGATTACGTGATCCTCAGCCAGACCCTCCAGGCGATGCGCGAGCCGCGGACGGTGCTGGAGACGATGACCCGCATCGGGCGGCGGGCCATCGTGTCGGTGCCCAACTTCGGCTATTGGCGCATCCGCGTGCAGCTCCTGCTGACCGGGCGCATGCCGGTGACGGAGAAGCTGGGCTACCAGTGGTGGGAAACCCCCAACATCCATTTCTGCACGATCAAGGACTTCGTCGTCCTGGCGGAGGAGATGGGCATCCGCATCGAGCGTTGCATGATCGTGGACCGCGCCGGCCGGGTCACCGGCCACGCCCATTCCGGGCTCGCCAACCTGCTGGGCGAGCAGGGCGTCTTCCTGCTGCGCCGGGACTGACCGGACCCCGCCGCTTCCCGGCGATGCAACCCCTGCCCCGCTGGCGCTGTTGTTAGGCAACGTCCGTTCAACAACAGACCAGCGGGAGCCACGCACCATGCGCCTCGTCCCCTCCTCCATCCTGGCCGCATCGGCCGCCGCCCTGCTGCTGTCCGGCGCCGCATCGGCCCAAACATCGCAGGCACAAACGCCACAGGCGTCACCGGACGCCGCGCGCCCCCCGCTGATGACGGCGCCGCGCCCGGACGACACACCGGCCACCCCGCCCGCGGCCTCGCCGGAGGGACTCGGCGGCGACGCGCCCTCCGACGAGATGCAGCGCGCGGCTCCCTCCGTCGCCGCGATCCCCCATCTGCTGACCCCGGAGGAGGCGCGGACCCTGATCGGCAAGGAGGTGCGGACCCGCGACGGTCAGCCCGGCGGCTCCATCAAGGATTTCACACTGGACGGCAGCGCCGCCTCGATCGAACGGATCGTGCTGGCCCCCGCCGAGGGCAGCGGGGCGGACGGGAAGCTGCGGTCCCTGCCGGTCAGCATGCTGCGCACCGACATCGCGGGCGCGGCCGCCAGTGCCGACGGCTCGACACCGCCGACGCTGGACCTGCCGGCGGCCGAACTCGCGCGGGCGCCGGAATTCACCTATGGCGCGGGTGTGAAGACGGTGACCGGCCAGCCGCAATAGCGGCTCAAACGCCGCTGTCCACCGCGCGCAGCAGATCGAGAACAAGCCGCTCGCCGTCCGGCCAGGGACCGTAGCCGGCGGCGGTGTTGATGTGTTCAAGGTCGCCCCCGTCGATGAAGTCGGCACCCCACCCCACCGCGAACCCGCAGGAGCGCGCGATCGCGGCGTAGGGATCGTTGCGGCTGGCCAGCACCACCGCGCGGAAGGGCAGCGGATCGGTGGGCACCGGGGCGAAGCCGTGGACCTCCGGGGGCGTGTGCACCGCCGATTCGACGTCGGGCGGGGCGACCAGCAGGGCGGCGGCGACTTTGCCGACCGACGATCCGCTCCGCACGGCCCAATGGGCGACCGTCACGCAGCCCAGGCTGTGGGCGATCAGCACCACCGGCGCAGAGGCGGCGGTCACGGCCTCCTCCAGCGACCGCACCCAGTCCTCCAGAAGCGGCGCATCCCAGTCGGCCTGCTCGACCCGCGTGAAGGATGGGTGACGCTGCTGCAACCAGCCTTGCCAGTGGTCCGGGCCGGAATTGCCGAGTCCGGGGACGATGAGAACGCTCGCCTTCGCCATAGGGTCCGATCCGCTGCGGTGACCAGGGAGGTTACAAACCGCAACGCCCCCGGAGCAAGGCTTACGGTTCCTCCGACACCCGCCACGCGCCGGACCCCGCCGGGCGGCGGGCCGGAGCCGCCCCGCCGGGAAGCGGCACGATCAAACGGCGCTTGGCCGGCTGCTGGGTCTTGCGCGACACCCCGGCGAAGATCTGCTTGGACGCCTCGATCATCGTGACCCCGGCGAAGGCCTTGAACCAGCGGCAGCCGACCTCTTCCCAGGCCGGGGCGGTCTTCATCAGGAAGCGGGAACGCAGCGGCGGCAGGAACAGGGCGTGCCCGGTGCGCTCCGGCACGAACATCGTGTCGCGCAGCACCTGCTTCAGTTGAGAAGCCGAGTAGGGGAAACCATGGCCGAAGGGCGTCCAGTCGGCCCGCGCCCACAGGCCGCGGCGGTTCGGCACCACCACCAGCACCCGGCCACCGCCGGCCAGCACGCGCCAGATCTCCCGCATCATCGGGCGGAGCTGCTCCGTCCCCTCCAGCCCATGGACGAGCAGCACGCGGTCCACCGACATGTCGGCCAGCGGCAGGTCCGCCTCGTCGCCCAGCGCCACCAGGCCCGGCCCACCCGGCGGCCAGAAGGTCACGCCCTGGGTCGCCGGCATGATGGAGAACACCCGCTCCGCCTCGTCGCGGAAGGGTTGCAGGTACGGCGTCGTGTAGCCGACCCCCAGCACGATCTGCCCGCGCAGGTCGGGCCAGATGGTGCGGATGCGCCGGCGGATCATCCGCCGCGCCGCCTGACCAAGCCCGGACTCGTAGAATTCACGAAGATCGACGATATCGGTGTACATGGTCATCCCAGGCTATCACGTTTCGATTGAACGTCCATTCATGCGGGAGAGGCCCAAGGCCATGGACATCCATCTTATTCCGGCTTTCGCCGACAACTACATCTACCTCCTGCGCGACCCGGCCAGCGGCGCCGTCGGTGTCGTCGATCCCGGCGACGCGCAGCCCGTGCTGGCGGAACTGGACCGGCGCAACTGGACGCTGACGCATATCTTCAACACCCACCACCACAACGACCACATCGGCGGTAACCACGCGCTGAAGGCGCGCTACGGCGCCGACGTGATCGGCCCGCGCGCCGACGCAGCCCGCATTCCCGATATGGAGACGTGCCTGGGCGAAGGCGAGACCATTTCGTTCGGATCGCTCACCGCGCAGGTGTTTTTCGTCCCCGGCCACACCTCCGGCCACATCGCCTTCTGGTTTCCGGAGGCCAAGGCGCTGTTCAGCGGCGACACGCTGTTCGCGCTCGGCTGCGGGCGGCTGTTCGAGGGCACCCCGGCCCAGATGTGGACCTCTCTGGTCAAGTTGCGCGGCCTGCCGGACGACACACGCGTCTATTGCGGCCATGAATACACCCTGTCCAACGCCCGCTTCGCCGTGACGGTGGAGCCGGACAACGCTGCCCTGAAAGCCCGCGCGGCGGACATCGCCGCGCAACGCGAGCGCGGGGAGCCGACCATCCCCTCCACGCTGGGCGTCGAGAAGGCCACCAACCCCTTCCTGCGCGCCGACGTGTCGGAGGTCCAGTCCGCTATTGGCATGGCCGGGGCCGATCCGGTGGCGGTCTTCGCCGAGATCCGCGGCCGCAAGGACCGCTTTTAAGGCAAGGACTGCTTTTAAGAAGGAGCGCCCTCGCGCTACGCTGACGCCCACAAAACGGGAGGAGAGATTTTCATGAAGCTGCGCTGGAGCCCGACCTCGCCCTACGTCCGCAAGGTCGCGATGGTCCTCATCGAATGCGGGCTGGAGTCGGCGGTCGAGAAACAGGTGACCAACGCCTGGGCGCCGGACACCGATTTGCCGGCGGACAACCCGCTGGGCAAGGTGCCGGCCCTGATCCTGGACGACGGCTCGACGCTCTACGACAGCCCGGTGATCGCCGAGTATCTGGACTCGCTGCACGACGGCCCGCGCCTGTTCCCGGTCTCCGGCCCGGCACGCTGGACGGCGCTGCGCCAGCAGGCCCTGGCCGACGGCATCTGCGACGCCGCCATCCTGCGTCGCCTGGAGCTTCAGCGCCCGGACGGCGAGCGCTCCGACTCCTGGGCGGACCGCCAGCGCCGCGCGGTCGCCCGCGCCCTCGACGTACTGGAGGCGGAGGCGCCGGCCCTCGACGGCACGCTGACCATCGGCACGCTGTCCGTCCTGGTGGCGCTCGGCTACCTCGACTTCCGGTTCGGGCATGAGGATTGGCGGGTGGGCCGCCCGGAGCTGGCGGCGTGGTTCGCCTCGGCTTCCGACCTCGACAGTTTCCGCCGCACCGCGCCGCCTCTGGCGTGAACGGAGACGACGCCATGGAGCCCCTGACGCCCGAGCGCATCATCGCGACGCTGGGCATGCAGCCCCATCCGGAAGGCGGCCACTATGTGGAAACCTTCCGGGACGCCCCGCCGGGCGGCGGGCGCGGGGTCAAGACCGGCATCCACTACCTGCTGCAGGCGGGAGAGCGCTCCCACTGGCACCGTGTGGACGCGGTCGAGATGTGGCACTGGCACGCCGGGGGGCCGCTGGAGCTGTCCATCTCCGAAGACGGGCGGTCGGTGGAGCGGGTAATCCTCGGGATGGACCTTGCGGGCGGTCAACGCCCGCAGGGGGTCGTTCCGGCCCACGCGTGGCAGGCGGCACGGCCAACGGAAGGTTGGGTTCTGGTGGGCTGCACCGTGTCCCCCGCCTTCGAATTCTCCGGCTTCGAAATGGCGCCGGAAGGATGGGAGCCGGGGTGAGCCGTCAGCGGGCGCCTCATCTTCTTTATACTTATCTGCATTGGCAACGGAAAAAGCAATCATGACGAATTTCTTCGAATCACCCTTCAAAGGAAAATTACTGTCCGAACAGGTGACGAATCCAAATATTATTGTTGGTCGCTACAGCTATTATTCAGGATATTATCACGGTCACTCTTTCGACGACTGCGCCCGGTACCTGATACCCGACCGAACCGATGTGGACAAGCTGATCATCGGAAGCTTCTGCTCGATTGGTTCGGGTGCCTCTTTCATCATGGCGGGCAACCAGGGACATCGAAACGATTGGGTTTCGACCTTCCCCTTCTTCTACATGAAGGAAGAAGCCGCCTTTGTCGGAGCACGCGACGGATACGCACCCGCCGGAGACACGGTCGTCGGAAACGATGTCTGGATCGGCTCGGAGGCCATGATCATGGCGGGCGTCAAAATCGGTCACGGCGCCATCATCGGCAGCCGGGCGCTCGTCACCAAAGACGTCGAGCCCTACACGGTCGTCGGCGGGAATCCGGCGAAGCCGATCCGCAAGCGGTTCCCTGACTCCGACATCGCCCAACTTCTGGAGATGGCTTGGTGGGATTGGCCGATCGAACAGATCGCCGAGGCCATGCCGATGCTCTGCGCTGGCGACATCGCTGCCCTCCACACGCAGTGGTCAAGGACCACCGACCGCGCGCCGTAAAAGCCTCACCCCCGCAGAACGTCGCGGCTGGCCAGCACGGCGCCGCCCATGATGAGCGCGCAGGCCGCCCAGACGGTCCAGCCTCCCGCCGCCTGCCCGAACAGGATCAGCAGCAGCGTGGAGGTCAGCGGCGTGGCGTAGGACAGCACACCCAGCGCCCGGATGTCGCCGCGCTTCACCCCGTGGTCCCACACGAAGAAGGCCGCGCCGACCGGCCCGATCCCCATGGCGAGCACCGCCAGCCATTCGCCGCCCGACGGCGCCACGGTGGTTTCGAACAGCAGGTGCGACAGCCCGGCCAGCACCGCCGTGGCGAGGCAGAAGCCGCCGACCGCCTCGGTCGGGACATCGCCGAAACGGCGCGACAGCACCGAATAGGACGCCCAGAGCACCGCCGCGGCCATGGCCGACAGGTAGCCCGGCGTGTCCCCGGCGTCGAGCGACAGGCCGCGCCCGCCACCGGTCACGATCAGCACCGTCCCGGCCAGCCCGCACAGCGCGCCCAGCACATGGCCGCGCTTCAACCGCTCCCCCGGCAGAAGGGCGGAGAAAAGGACGATCAGCAGCGGCCAGAGATAATTCAGCAGATTGACCTCGACCGCCGCACCGGGAGCGAGGCGGAAGGCAAGGAAATAGAAGAAATGGTACCCGAACAGCCCGGCGACGCCGAGCAGCCAGACCCGCCAGGGCTGGCGCAGCACGCCGATCACGTCCTTGCCCCGCGCGGCCCCCGCCGCCGTCCCGACGATGAAGGCGACGCCGAAGGACATCGCGACGAGTTGGAACGGCGGAATGGTTCCCGACAGCGCCGTCAGCAGCGCCAGCGTGGACCACATCAGGATGGCCAGCCCGCCAATGGCGGTGGCGCGGCGGACGGCGGCCGGGGCTGACGCCGCGGCGGCCGGGAGACTTTGGGGCGGGAAGCTATCGGTCGGCATGGCGAACGCTTAGCGCAAAGAACGCCGCCGGGCAATCGGCCCGGGCAATCGGACTGTCCGGCAGCGGAGCTGGGCGTGTATCCTGTCACCCGGCGGGTCCCATGCCGCGCCTCCGTCCATGTCGTCACCATCCCAACCACGGCTCCCGCCTTGCCCACCGAAGCCCTTCTCGCCGTCCTGGCCGGCGCCCTTCTCCATGCCGGCTGGAACACCGCGCTGAAGGCCGGCGGCGGCAGTGCGTCCGACGCGGTCCTGGTGGTCGCCGGGTCCGCCTTCATCGCCTTGCTGCTGCTTCCCGTCGTTCCAGCGCCATCGCTCGCCAGCGCACCTTATCTCTGTGTGACGGCGGTGCTGCACGTCGCCTATTTCCGTCTCCTCGCCGCCGCCTATCGCGACGGGGCGATGAGCCACGCCTATCCTCTGATGCGCGGCACGCCGCCGCTGATCGTGGCGCTGTGCAGCGGCGTGCTGCTGGGCGAGGGGCTATCCGCCGGCGCCTGGATGGGAACGCTGCTGGTCTGCGGCGGAATCCTCGGGCTGACCCTGTTGGGGCGGCGCTCGGCCCCGTCGGGATCGTGGCGGGGCACCGCCTGCGCGCTCGCCAACGCCCTGGTGATCGCCGCCTACACGGTGGTGGACGGCATCGGCGTTCGGCTGTCCGGTTCGGCGGCCGGCTACACGCTGTGGGGATTCCTGCTGTTGAGCGTGCCCATGGTGGGCGGGGCGCTGCTGAGCGACGCCCGGGGCTTCCTGAGCCACGCCCGCCGGCGCTGGATGGTGGCGCTGGCCGGCGGGGCGGCCAGCATCGCCTCCTACGGGCTCGCACTCTGGGCGATGACCCTGGCGCCGGTCGCGGTGGTGGCGGCGCTGCGCGAAACCTCGATCCTGTTCGCGATGGCGCTGGCCGCTCTGGTGCTCAAGGAGCGGGTCGGTCCGGTGCGTCTTGCCTCCGGCGCGGTCATCGTGCTGGGTGCCGCGTCGCTGCGCCTCGCGGCCTGAGGCCCTACTGGCGGA
The DNA here is from genome assembly GCF_965111635.1 of Azospirillum sp. Marseille-Q6669. NCBI lineage: Bacteria > Pseudomonadati > Pseudomonadota > Alphaproteobacteria > Rhodospirillales > Azospirillaceae > Azospirillum > Azospirillum sp. Marseille-Q6669. Next base: position 1,295,590 of record NZ_CBCOOP010000001.1, read on the forward strand.
TGGCCAGGAAATTCTGGTACGCGAAGATTTCGTCGAACTCGGAATAGGCGGACAGCCGGTACAGCCCGTCCTTGACGATCTTGCAGACGGCGAAGCCGTCCAGCCGGCTCCAGAAGTCGCGCAGGAAGGTCCGGGAATCGAGGTTGCAGCCGCCGAACTCGAACTGGATGAAGTCAACGGCGCGCCGCTCCAGAAGGCCGCGCCCCCCGTCCAGGACGGCGATCTCGTGGCCCTCCACATCGATCTTGAGGAAATGGACGCAGTCGATGCCAGCCTCCGCGCAGAACCCATCCAGAGTCGCCAGACGAACGGTCTCCCCGCTCCCGCCCTCTTGAAATTCCCGGATCGCGCGATCGTGGAGGGAGGCCAGGGTCGAACCGGGCCGGTCGCTGTGCAGGGTGGCTGCGCCGGCCCGGTCGGACAGGCCGAGGTTGACGGGGCGGCAACGGCCGGGATAACGCGTGGCCGTCTCCCGCAGCGCGCGGAACGCCGTCGGCGACGGTTCGAAGGACCAGACGGTTGCGGCGGGAAAGCGGTCGAGCGCCGCCGCCGTGTAAACCCCGACGTTGGCGCCAACATCGAGAATCACGGCGTCGGCGACGCCGCGCCGCTTCAGTTCGCCCTGGATGTAGCGGAGGACTCCGGCCTCGCCCGAGGTCTGGATGTCGGCGTCGTTGACCAGACCCATCCCCTTCAGGGCCTGCCGGTGGATCGCGCGGAAGAAATCCTGCTGGCCGGCCTTTCCCTGATGCTCCGCGACGTAGTCGGCGACGGCGCGGAACAGCTCTTCAGGGGTCATGGCGGCGTGGTCTCCGGCAGCGGCGGACCGGCAGTGTAGCCGCCGCCGACCCGCCGCGCCTCAGAAAAGCCCGTTCAGCAGAGACCCGCGCCCGCTGTAGCCGCTGCTTCCCCCGGTGAGGATGCCCAGCGCCCCGGAACTGGTCGTCGTGCCACCGGTCAGCAGGGAGGTCAGGCGCTGAAGCTGCGGCGTCTGCTGGAGCGGGTTGTCGCCCTTGGCCGGCTGCTTGGCGATGGTGTCGTAATCTTTGCTGTAATCACCCATGCGGAGCTGGAGGCCGTAGTTCTTCTCCTCCTTCGCCGCCACGCCTTTGTCGCGGGAGACGCGCAGCGTGTAGTCGCCACGGTCGAGCGACAGGGTGCCCGCCTCGAACTTCTTGTAGGCGTCGTAGGTAGAGCCGGCCTCGCTGTTGCTGTCGGCGACGATCTTGCCCTGCTTGTCCATCAGCTGGACGCGCACGCCGGTGTCGCCGACGCGGCCGAGGGCGACCTCGCCGGGCGTCGCCAGATTGAATTTGTAGAAGTCCGCCGGGTCGTTGGCGGCCAGCGTGCTGAGCACGTTGAGGCGGCTGGTGTCCTTCACCAGCGTGCCGACGTTGGTGGCGAAGGGCGCGGCGTTCAGGGCCGACTTGCGGACGGTCTGCTCATACTCCTGGACGTTGCCGCTGGGCTTGGCGTCGGTCGCCTGCTTGGCCTGCTCCTGGACGCGCTTCATCGCCGCGTCGATGGACGTCTGGATGCTCTGCGCCAAGCCGCTGATGTCGCTCATTCCAACCATGGCACGCCCCTCCGACCGGCATTCTTCGCGTTTGTCGGGCGGCCCCTTGCAGGCGGCGGGCCAAAAGGCTTTCCATGACTTTCAAAGGGTTGAGCCGGGGCTCCTGCCGAAGGGGCCGGCAAGATCCGCACCCCGTCCGGCAGGAATTGCCGGGGTCACGCTTCCACCAGCGCGAATGTGTCGACGTCCACCAGCCCGCGGTCGGTGATCTTCAGATGCGGAATCACCGGCAGCGGCAGGAAGGCCAGTTGCAGGAAGGGCTCGGCCAGCGGGCATCCCATCTCCTTCACCGAGGCGCGCAGGCTGCGCAGATGACGCTCCACCGTCTCGAAGGGCTCCAGGCTCATCAGCCCGGCCAGCGGCAGGGCGAGTTCCCCCACCACCTGACCATTGCGCACCGCGACGAAGCCGCCCTGAAGCTCGATCAGGCGGTTGACGGCGATGGCCATATCCTCGTCCGAGGCGCCGACCACGCAGATGTTGTGGCTGTCGTGCCCGACCGAGGAAGCCAGCGCGCCCTCGCGGATGTGAAAGCCGCTGGCGAAGCCGCGCCCGACATTCTGGTTGGTGCCGTGGCGGGCGAAAACGCAGATCTTCAGGATGTCGCGGTCGGGATCGGCCACCAGCTTGCCGTCCCTGGCCGGCACCTCCAGCCGCAGATGGGCGGTGATGATCTTGCCGGGCAGCACGCCGATCACCGACTGGACGGAGCCGCGGGCGGGCACCGCGAAGTCCTCCGCCGTCACCGGGTGGAGCTTGACGGAGCGCAGGCCCACCGGGCTGACCGCCGGACGGCCGGCGAAAGTCTCCGGCGTCACCACCCGCCCGTTGCGGATGACCCGGTTGACCGCGCATTCCTCCAGATCGTCCAGCAGGACGAGGTCGGCGCGCTGCCCCGGCGCGATCAGGCCGCGGTCGAACAGGCCGAAGCCGCGCGCCGCCGACCAAGTGGCTGCGCGGTAGACATGGGCCAGCGGGGCGCCCAGCCGGATCGCGCTGCGGATCAGATGGTCCATGTGCCCCTCCTCGGCGATGTCGAGGGGGTTGCGGTCGTCGGTGCAGAAGCCCAGGAAGGGCGATGTTTCCGGCTGGATCACCGGGGCCAGCGCGTGCACGTCCTTCGACACCGACCCGTCGCGGATCAGCACCTGCATGCCCTTGCGCAGCTTCTCCATCGCCTCCGGCGCGCTGGTCGTCTCATGGCAGTTGCGGATGCCGCAGGACAGATAGGCGTTCAGTTCCCGCCCGCTGAGCAGCGGAGCGTGGCCGTCGATGTGGCGGCCGTCGAAGGCGGCCAGCTTGTCGAGAACCCCGTCCACCTTGTGGAAGACGCCGGGGAAGTTCATGAACTCCGCCAGCCCCAGCACCTTCGGGTGGTCCTTGTGGCGCAGCAGATCCGCCGCCTCCAGCCGCGCGCCAGAGGTCTCCAGCTCCGTCGCCGGCACGCAGGAGGAGAGTTGCACCCGCAGGTCCAGCACCGTTCCCTCGGCGCAGTCCAGGAAGTAGCGAAGCCCCTTCTCGCCCAGCACGTTGCAGATCTCGTGCGGGTCGCAGATGGCCGTGGTGGTGCCGCGCGGCAGGACGCAGCGGTCGAACTCCATCGGCGTGACGCAGGTGGATTCGCAATGGACGTGGGTGTCGATGAAGCCCGGAACGACGGTCAGTCCGGACCCGTCGATCTCCTCCGCCCCGTCGTACGATTCATAGGTGCCGACGATCCGGTCGGCACAGATGGCGATGTCGCCCGCGGCGGTTTCGCCGGTGACGACGTTGAGGAAACGGGTGTTCTTGATGACCAGATCGGCCTTGGTCTCGCCCAGGGCCTGACCGATGCGCGTCTTCAGTTCGTCCCGTGTGACCGCCATCGCTCCGCCTCGTCCAGCCCATTCCAAGTCTTCTTTAGGTAAATGGCCGGACGGCGCCCTTCAATCGGATATTCCATAACGTCGATTGCGCGCTCAGCCCCCCGGACGACTCGCCAGTTCGATCACCGGTGCGGTGCCACGATAGTCCGGGTAGTTCCAGTAGGTGCGCGGCTCCAGCCGGTAGGCCGGGAGACCGCCACCCAGCGTGTAGACCGGCCCGCTTCCACCATAGCCGACGCCGTAGTTGCCCGCCTCGGGCGGACCATTGTCTCCGCATGCCGTCAGCACCAGAAGCAGAACGGCAATGAACAATTGCGTGAGCGTTCCGATGATGGCTGCGATGGGTTTCATGATCCACCCGCCCGCTCCGACGCGTTGCACCCTCATGAAAACAAACACGCCGTGACTTTGGCTATTCCTGAAAAAATTGGTCCGCTCCAAAAACAATATGCGTTTCGTCCAGTTCTGGCCAAAAGGCGGCGCGGCAACGTGTCATGGAACGATTTAACGCTTCGGAAACCAATGGGTGCCTCATTATCGTCAGACGCAGAGGCGGCACAAGACCGCCGCAATGGGGACGTCCAGCATGTTGAAAGCGCTTAAGAATCTAAAGATCGGGCCGAAGGTCTATCTTCTCGTGGGGCTGCAGGCGGCGGTGGCCGCGGTGACCGGCCTGATGGGGCTGGCCGCCATGCAGGATCTGGCCGGCAAGTCCGAGGCCATCGAACGGGCGTCGGACCGCCAAGTGCTGGGCGAGCAGCTCAACGGCCTCGTCCTCGCCGTCGTCATGGACTCGCGCGGCGTCTACATGGCCCGCGACCGGGCCGAGGTGGACAAGTTCGGCAAGCCCCTGCTGGACAATCTGAACACCCTTGGCGAGCGGCTCGGCACCCTGAAGCGCCTCACCCCGGCGGAGGGGCAGGCCGCGCTGGCTCCGGTGGCGGCGAAGGCCGAGGAGTTCATCCGCTTCCGCACCGAAACGGTGCGCCTCGCCCGTGAGAAGGGGCCGGCGGAAGCCCGCACCTTCGGTGACAACGACGCCAACCGCAGCAACCGCCAGGCGCTCAACGCCGCGATCCAGACGCTCAGCGCCAATCAGGACGGCATGATCGACCGCCTGCACGACGAGCTGGAGTCGGCCCGCTGGCATTGGACCACCCTGATGCTCGCCATCGGCGTCGGCGGCGTGCTCTTCGGCATCCTGCTGGCCGTGCTGGTCGCCCGCGACATGATCGCGCGCCCCATCGCCCGCATGACCGCGGCGATGAAGACCATCGCCGCCGGCAACACCATGGCCGAGGTGCCCGGCACCGGCCAGGGCGACGAGGTCGGCGACATGGCGGAGGCCGTGCTGGTCTTCCGGGACGGGCTGCGGCGCGCCAATGACTTGGCCGAGCAGGAGCGCCGCGAGATCGACGTCCGCCGCCAGCGTCAGGAACGGCTGGAGGCCCTGACCCAGGGCTTCGCCCAGAAGATCGAGGGGCTGTGCCGCACCCTGAACGGGGAGGCCGACAGCATCCGCAGCAGCGCCGAATCGCTGACCCATTCCGCCGCCGACGCCTCGCGCCGCAGCTCGACCGTCGCCGCGGCGGCGGAGCAGGCCACCGGCAATGTCCAGACCGTGGCCGCGGCGACCGAGGAGCTGTCCACCTCCATCGGCTCGATCAGCCAACGCCTCGGCGAGGCCGCCCGCATCGCCAGCGAGGCGGAGCGGGAGGCCCAGCGCACCAACAGCACCATCCAGGGCCTCGCCCAGGCGGCGGAGAAGATCGGCGCGGTGGTCAACCTCATCACCGAGATCGCCAGCCAGACCAACCTGCTGGCGCTGAACGCGACCATCGAGGCGGCGCGCGCCGGCGAGGCCGGCAAGGGCTTCGCCGTGGTGGCGCAGGAGGTGAAGAGCCTCGCCAACCAGACCGCCCGCGCCACCGAGGAGATCTCCGCCCAGATCGTCGCCATCCAAAGCGAGACCCAGCAGGCGGTCGGCGCGATCAGCGGCATCGTCGGCACCATCGAGCGGATCAGCGACATCAGCACCAACGTTGCCGCCGCAGTGGAGCAGCAGGGCTCCGCCACCCAGGAAATCGCCCGCAACGTGCAGGAGGCCGCGATCGGCACGCAGGAGGTCTCCTCGACCATCTCCGGCGTGTCGCAGTCGGCCGACCACACCGGCGAGGCCGCCGGTGGCCTGCTGAGCGCCGCCAAGGGCCTGTCGGTCCACGCGCGCACCCTGCAAAGCGACGTGGACGACTTCACCCGCCAGATGAAGGCGGTCTGACCCCCTCCCTCCTCCTCTCCGGCTTTCGCGCCGGAGAGGAGGCTTTTCCCGACGCATCCTTTCCGTTGATACCGCCTCGGCGTTCGAAGCTTACCCGCGTCATACCCCATTTGATGTAGATCAATGCCGCGCCCGCATCGAAACTGGTGCAATGCCGGCGAGCGTTTCGCGCCCAAATACCCCTACAATTGATAGGGATTACGCCGCGCCGTGGGTTTCCCTCATCGGGTCCCCCAGGACGCGCCGTGGCGTGCTGCGCATCCGGCGTCCGGCAACCGGGCGGCCAGCGGATCAATGCAAAAGGGTCTTTGGGGGAAATCATGCCCGACGGACATGTGGATCTCGACGCCGAGCACATCGGCGATCTCGACGAGTATGAGGGTGCGCTGGCCGGCCTGTCCCGCCGGGAATTCCTGACCTACTGCACGGGCGTGGCCGCCACGCTGGGCCTGTCCCCCGCCTTTGGCGTGAAGATCGCCAACGCCGCCGTGGCCGCGCCGCGCCCGACGGTGATCTGGCTGTCGGGCCAGGCCTGCACCGGCTGCACCGAATCGCTGCTGCGCACCCATCACCCGTCGCTGGAGACGCTGATCCTCGACACCATCTCGCTCGACTACAACGAGACGCTGATGACCGGCTCCGGCCACCAGGCCGAGAACTGGAAGCAGCAGGCGATGAAGGACAATTGGGGCAAGTACCTGATGGTCACCGACGGCTCCATCCCGACGAAGGATGGGGGCGTCTACTGCAAGGTCGCCGGCAAGACCTACAAGGACGCCGTGCTGGAGTGCGCCAAGGGCGCCGCCGCGGTCATCTCCATGGGGTCCTGCTCCTCCTGGGGCGGCTGGCCGTCGACCGGCGTCAATCCGACGGGCGCCGTCGGGCTGAACGAGATCATCAAGGACAAGCCGGTCGTCTCCGTCCCCGGCTGCCCGCCGAACCCCTACAATTTCCTGTCGCTGGTCCTGCATTTCGTCGCCTTCGGCAAGCTGCCGGAGCTGGACGACAAGATGCGCCCGAAGTTCGCCTACGGCCGCCTGATCCACGAGAATTGCGAGCGCCGTCCGCATTTCGACGCCGGACGCTTCGCCATGGAGTTCGGCGACTACGGCCACCGCCAGGGCTACTGTCTCTACAAGCTCGGCTGCAAGGGTCCGGAGACCTACGCGAACTGTCCCTCCATCGGCTTCAACGACGTCGGCCAGGGCACCTGGCCGGTGGGCACCGGCCATCCCTGCTTCGGCTGCACCGAGAAGGGCGTCGGCTTCACCAAGGGCATCCATGAGCTGGCCTCGCTGAAGTCGGTGGCACCGCCCAACACCTACCCGGCGGTCGCCGTCGAGAAGGGCGAGGGCATCTCCGCCGGGGCCGCGGCGGTGGTCGCCGGCATCGCCGGCGCGGCGGTCGGCGCCGGTGCCGTCATCTCCAGCCGGCTCGGCAAGCAGGACGCGAAGACCGAATCCTCCTCCACCGCCGCCGAGTGAGGTGACGCCATGTCGAAAAACATGATGTCAAAGAACATGATGTCGAAAAGCAGGACATCGGTTTCGCGTCGCGGCTTCCTGCGCAACGCGGTCAAGGGCAGCGCTGCGGCCGCCGCAGCGGCCTGCACCACCGTGGTCGCGGCCCCGCCGGAGGCCAACGCACTGGTCCGCCCGCCCAAGCCGCTGCCGCCCGACGCGGTCGGTCTGCTCTACGACAGCACGCTGTGCATCGGCTGCAAGGCCTGCGTGACCGCCTGCAAGGAGGTCAACCACATGCCGCCCGACGTCGGCCCGGCCCAGCAGGGCTGGAACGCGGGGGGCGGCGACAAGCCGATCTACGACAGCCCGGTGGAGCTGTCGGCCAGGACGCTGAACGTCATCAAGGCCTACAGCCACGGCACCGGCGCCACCAAGGACGCAGCGGAGAACGGCTTCGCCTTCATCAAGCGGCAGTGCCTGCACTGCGCCGATCCGTCCTGCGTGTCGGTCTGCCCGGTGTCGGCGATGACCAAGGACGCGAAGACCGGCATCGTCAACCACGACCCGAGCGCCTGCATCGGCTGCCGCTACTGCGTGCTGTCCTGCCCGTTCGGCGTGCCGAAGTACGATTACAACGACGCCTTCGGCGAGATCAAAAAGTGCCAGCTCTGCAAGCAGCAGCTCGCCAAGAACGAGCTTCCGGGCTGCGCCGACGTCTGCCCCACCGGGGCGACGCTATTCGGCCGCACGGAGGACCTCAAGGCGGAGGCCAAGCGCCGCACCGCGCTGAAGGTCGGCGAACACACCCACTACCCGCGCGGCGACATCGCCGGCAAGGTCGGCGGCCCGCGCTCCGGCCATGAGAAGCTCGTCGAGGCGGCCTACCAGACGCACATCTACGGCGAGAAGGAACTGGGCGGCACCCAGTGCCTCGCGGTGTCCGCCGTGCCGTTCGACAAGCTGAACCTGCCTACCAACGTGCCGGAGAACGGCTATCCGACCCTGTCGGAAGGCATCCAGCACACGCTCTACGCGGGCATGATCGCCCCCGCCACGGTGTTCGCCGGTCTCGCCTATCTGGCGCACCGCAACACCAAGAACCACACCGACGAGTGAGGGGGCCACGCCATGTCTTCGCACTTTAAAGAGCATCATGGGCATGAGCATCAGCCGCTCGGCGGCCGGGTCCTCACCCTTCCCTTCCTGATCTGCGCCGCCCTGGTCGCCATCGCCGGCGTCATCCTGTTCCAGCGCTACACGCAGGGCCTGGCCGCCGCGTCGAACCTGAACGACGGCTATCCCTGGGGCATCTGGGTGGCCATCGACGTGGTGATCGGCTCGGCCTTCGGCTGCGCCGGCTACGTCATCGCGCTGCTCTGCTACATCCTGAACCGCGGCGAGTACCACCCGCTGGTCCGTCCGGCGGTGCTGGCCAGCCTGTTCGGCTACGGCCTCGCCGGTCTGGCGGTGCTGGTCGATCTGGGGCGCTACTGGAACTTCTACCACATGATGCTGCCGTGGTACGCGCAGCCGAACTCGGTGATGCTGGAGGTCGGCCTGTGCGTGGCGACCTACACGCTGGTGCTGGTGGTGGAGTTCGCCCCGGCCTTCCTGGAGCGCTTCGGCATCGAGGGGCTGCGCGCCAAGCTGAACAAGGTGCTGTGGGTCTTCATCGCGCTGGGCGTTCTGCTGCCGACGATGCACCAGTCGTCGCTCGGCACCATGATGGTCATCGTCGGGCACAAGCTGTCGCCGCTGTGGCAGTCGCAGATGCTGCCGGTCTTCTTCCTGCTGACCGCCATCCTGATGGGCTTCGCCATCGTGGTCTGGGAATCGGTCATGGCCTCGCTGAACTTCCGCCGCCCGATGGAAACGCCGGTGCTGTCGAAGCTGTCGGGCCTGATGCTGGTCGTCGCCTCGCTGTTCGTCGTGCTGCGCTTCGTCGACCTGATTGTGCGCGGCCAGATCGGCCAGATCTTCGGCGGCCCGCAGTCCGGCTGGTTCGTCGCGGAAATGGCGTTGATGATCTCCGGCCTCGCGCTGCTGATCCCGAAGGCCAACCGCAACCGGTCGCGGGCGCTGTTCCTGGCGGCCTCGCTCCTGCTGGCGGCGGGCATCCTCTACCGCCTGAACGTCTATCTCATCGGCTTCACGCCGGCGGTCGGTCCTTGGCACTACTTCCCCTCGGTCAAGGAAATCATGGTCACCGTCGGCGTCTTCGCGCTGGAGATCGCGCTGTATCTCCTCTTCGTGAAGAAGCTGCCCGTCATGCACGCCGTCCATCCCGAGCACGGCTGAGTTTAGGAGACTTTCGTTATGGCTCAGCGAGTTGTTGTAGATCCGGTCACCCGCATCGAGGGCCACCTGCGGGTCGATTGTGAAGTGGACGGCGGCAAGGTCACCAACGCCTGGGCGTCGGGCCAGATGTGGCGCGGCATCGAGCTGATCCTTCAGGGCAAGGACCCACGCGACGCCTGGGTCTTCGCCCAGCGCATCTGCGGCGTCTGCACCACGGTGCACGCCATCACCTCCGTCCGCGCGGTGGAGAACGCGCTGAAGCTGGAGGTGCCGCTCAACGCCCAGTACATCCGCAACATGATCCAGGGCGCCCACAACGTCCACGATCACATCGTCCATTTCTATCACCTGTCCGCGCTCGACTTCGTGGACATCGTCTCGGCGCTGAAGGCCGATCCGGCGGCGACCGCCAAGCTGGCCCAGTCGATCTCCGGCTGGCCGCGGAACAGCACGCAGGAATTCGCCACCGCGCAGAAGAAGCTGCAGGCCTTCATCAACTCCGGCCAGCTCGGCATCTTCGGCTCGGGCTACTGGGGCCATCCGGCGATGAAGCTGACGCCGGAAGCCAACCTGATGGCGGCGTCCCACTACCTCCAGGCGCTCGACTACCAGCGGCGCATGAACAAGGTGGTGGCGATCCTCGGCTCCAAGACCCCGCACATCCAGAACATGGCGGTCGGCGGCGTCACCAACCCGATCAACATGGACAGCCAGTCCACCCTGACCCTCGAAAAGCTGATGTACATCAAGCAGCTGATCGACGAGGTGGGCGACTTCATCACCCAGGTCTACATCCCCGACGTGGCGGCCATCGGCGCCTTCTACGCCGACTGGACGCAGTATGGCCGCGGCGTGGTGAACTACCTGTCCATCCCGGACATGCCGCTGGACACCAAGGGCACCACCTTCGCCCTGCCCGCCGGCTACATCGACGGCGGCGACCTCACCAAGTTCACCCCGATCAAGGACTTCCACGACCCCTACTTCGAGAAGGGCGTGAAGGAGAGCGTGAAGCATTCCTGGTACCAGGGCGGCAAGGGTCCCCTGCACCCCTACGACGGCGAGACGATCCCGAACTTCACCGACTGGCAGGACGACGGCAAGTACAGCTGGATCAAGTCGCCGACCTTCTACGACAAGCGCGCCCAGGTCGGCCCGCTGGCCAACGTGCTGGGCATGTACGCGTCGGGCCACCAGCGCACGCAGTTCTGGGTCAACGCGGTGCTGGACGCGGTGTCGGGCCATCTCGGCAGCAAGGTCGGCGTCGACGCTCTGCACTCCACCATCGGCCGCCACGCCGCCCGCGCGGTGCGCTGCGTGGTCCTGCACGAGGAACTGCAGAACCAGTGGAAGCTCCTGATGGAGAACATCGCGAAGGGCGACACCAAGACCTTCAACAAGCCGGTGTTCCCGAAGGGCGAGATCCGCGGCTTCGGCTTCCACGAGGCGCCGCGCGGCATGCTCTCCCACTGGGTCGTGATCGAGAACGGCAAGATCAAGAACTACCAGGCGGTCGTGCCGACCACCTGGAACGCCGGTCCGCGCGACGAGGACGGGAACATCTCGGCCTACGAGGCGGCCCTGATCGACAACCCGGTGGCGGTCGCCGACCAGCCGCTGGAGATCATCCGCACCCTGCACAGCTTCGACCCGTGCCTGGCCTGCGCCGTGCACCTGACCGACACGGAAACGAAGTCGCATTATCAGGTGAAGGTCGTCTGATCCAAGCCCTCTGACCGGCCGAAAGCCCCTCTTCCCCATGGAGGAGGGGCTTTTCGCGTCGCCTGTTCAGGCCGATTGATCCAGTTCACGGCGCCCGGCGCCGATCCGGCCTCATCCTTCTGTTTCAAAATCAACGAACGGAGCGTCCGCACCATGTCCATCCTCGTCCTCGGCCTCGGCAACATCCTCCTGATGGACGAAGGGGTGGGCGTGCGCGCCATGGAGGCGTTCGACGCCGCCTGGAGCGTGCCCGACCATGTCAGCGTGGTGGACGGCGGCACCTGTGGCATGGACATGCTGGACCTCATCGCCAGCCACAAGCACCTCATCGCGGTGGACGCGGTGAAGACCGGCGCGCCGCCGGCCAGCCTGACCGTGCTGCGCGGCGACGAGGTTCCGGCCTATTTCAAGGGCAAGCTGTCGCCCCACCAACTCGGCCTCAGCGACCTGCTGGCCTCGCTGCGCCTGCAGGACGAGGCGCCGGAGAGCGTGACGGTGGTCGGCTGCGTGCCGATGGCGCTGGGCACCGGCCTGATGATGTCTCCGGAGATCGAGGCGGTGATCCCGCGGATGGTGACGATGATCGTCGAGGAACTGGCCCGCCTCGGTGTGACCGCCACGCCCCGAAACTGAGCGTGGCGATCACGATCAATCCTCAGCGGTCGGCGCGGATCGGGCCGAACTCCACCGGGACCCAGGCGTAGCCCTTGCCTTCGGTGCGGACATGGCCGATGCCGGGGAAGGGCAGATGGGCGCCGGCCACCCACAGCTTCTGCGCCGCGGCGTCGGCGAAGAGCTTCTTGCGGGACGCGACGGCCTGCGCCTTGTCGGCGTCGAACTCGATGACGACCTCCGGGCGGGCGAACTGCACGGAGTGGCTGTGCACGACGTCGCCCCACATCAGGATGCTGCGCTCCCCCGATGTGAACAGATAGCCGCTGTGCCCCGGCGTGTGGCCGTAGGCCGCCACCGATTCCACGCCCGGCACGAGGCTGTCGCCGGGCTGGTAGGGTTTCAGCTTGCCCGCCGCCGCGTAGGGCGCCACCGCCGCGCGGGCCATGGCGAAGAAGGGCTGGCTGTCGGCCGGGGCCTTGGCCGCCACCTCCTCGCTCAGCCAGAAGTCGGCGTCGGCCTTGGCGACCTGGACCGTCGCGTTGGGGAACAACATGGCGCCGTCCGGACGCAGCAGGCCGTTGGCGTGGTCCGGGTGCAGGTGGGTCAGCAGAACCGTGTCGATCTGCTCCGGGCTGTAGCCGGCGGCACGGATGTTGTCGGCAATGAAGCCCAGCGCCGGACCGAAGGCCTTGGCCGTCCCGGTGTCCACCAGGACGAGGTTTGCGCCGGTGTGCACGAGGAAAGCGTTCACCGCCGTCTGGACGCCCGGTGTGTCGGCCAGGAACATCCGGGCGAGCAGGCTCTGGATATCGTCGGCGCTGGCGCCGCTGAGGATCTTGCGGTCGAGGTCGATGAAGCCGTCATACAGAGCGGTGACCTCGAAATCGCCGATGGCCATGCGGTAGAAGCCCGGCGCCTGGGTCCGCTGCTGGCCCGGCACCTCCGCCAGGGCCGGCGCCGCAGGGGCGAGGACGGCACCGGCGGTCAAGACGGCGGGAACGGCGACAGCCAGGGTGAGCAGGGCTCTGCGCAAGGTGACGAAGGTCGGCGGAGTCATCGGCGAGGTTCCCCTTCAGAATGGTCGGCGCCCAGCATGGCCGTCCTGGCCGCGCGGCGGAAGGGCAACCGCGCGCATGACGCCAATGCATTGATCGAGACCATGGAAATGCCGTCACCGCTGCGCATGGGATCGCCCGGTGGAAGGTCTGCCGGATCATCGCCAGCGACTCGGTCCCCGCTGCACGAGGCGGCGGACACCCGCGGGTAAGTCGACATCGTCGAGGCATCGGCACGGAACGGCCACCCGGCGAGAGTTGTCTTGAGGATTAGCCCGTCACCCCCATCCGGACCAGGCGGCGCCGGACGTGTCGTGACGCGAGCCTGGCTTCAACCACCACGGGCCGGCGCGTCCGATCGCGTCACGGCTGAAAGCAATCGGACAAGCACTGGGCGACGAGGAAGCAAAGCCGCTTTGCGCGTCACCAAAACACCACCCGCTTATCGAAGATTTTCAATTTTAGCCAGTTTATGAAATTATAGGAAAATTAACAATCCGAGCACATAACAAAAAGCCGCGCAGTGTCCTTCGTCCTTGAAGGTCATAGGGAGACCGGGATGAGAATTATCGGAAAAATCATTACGGCCAACGCGATTATGGCCGTCGTCCCACTCTGCCTGGCTGGGTTCATCGCGTACGACGCGGTATCCGACGTGCGCACGCAACTGGAAGCGCAACGCAACCTTGCAGCGTATGAAACCGCCATCGCGATCGGCTCCAAGGTGCCCACCGAACGGTCGGCGTGGGGCTATGCCTTCGGGGTTTCCGGCCAGTTGGACGCCGAGACGAACAAGCGGCTCGAAACGACGGGCGCCGCGCTCGACGAGTCCATCGGCGCGGCGCGGCAGCGCTTCGCGGCGGCTGGATTGCCGACGGCGACGATCGACCGTCTCACCGCGGAATTGAAGACGATGCGGACGGACGGACGGAATGCGCTGATGCAGCCCCCCTCCTCCCGTCCCGCCAACGCCTATGCCACCGTGGTCGACGGCCTTGCGAAGGCAAGCGATCTGGGAGGAAAAGCCACCAACGAAGCCTTCCGCGCGACGATAAAGGCGGATCAAACCCTGCTTTCGACCACCAGCCTCGCCCGCACGGCCCAGGACCTGCGTGACATCGATGGGGTTCGCTCCTCCTTCCTCGCCATTTTTGTCAATGGCACGGAGCAGACCCCTGAGCGCATCAAGACCCTGACCGAAATGACCGGCAAGATCGCCCTGCTCTGGCAGCAGATCGGGAAGGCGGTCGAGGCCATGGGCAGTCCTCCGGACCTCGTGAAGGCGTTGGACCATATGAAGGCGACGGTGATGTCGGATGGCGAGGCGCGCTTCCAGGCCGCCCTCGCCGCGGCGCGGGATCGCGCGCCGCCGCCCGTCACCTATGCCGAATGGAACAAGTGGGCCGGCCCGATGCTGAACAACATCCTGGTGATGCGGGATGCGGCGCTGGTCAATGCCAAGGAACAGAACGCCGACACCCTGAGCCGGGCGTGGTGGCAGTTGGGCATCGCGTTGACGGTCATCGCGGCCATCCTGGCGGCCTTCGGCCTGGCGCTGCTGCTGATGTTCCGGCAGGTCATCCGCCGCCTGCACCGGCTGACCGCCGCAATCCTGCGGCTGGCGCAAAACGATCTCGCCGTCGAGATTCCGCAGCCCACCGCCACCGACGAGATCGGCGACATGGCCCGCGCGCTTCAGGTTCTGAAGGACGGCGCCGAAGAGCGCGTCCGTCTGACCGAAACCGGCAAGGCCGAGGTTGTCAGCAAGGAAAAGCGGACGCGGGCGCTGGAGGATCTGATCCGCGGCTTCGACCGCAAGTCCGCCGACATCCTGAGCAAGCTCGGCGCCTCCACCGCCGGGATGAGCCAGTCGGCGGGCCTGATGGCGGCGCTGGCCGACCAGACCCACCGGCAATCGACCGCCACCGCCGCCGCCGCCGAGCAGACCGCCACCAACGTCCAGACCGTCGCGGCGGCCAGCGAGGAGATGACCGCCGCGATCCAGGAGATCGGCCGTCAGGTCACCCGTTCCAACGAAATCGCCGGGAAGGCGGTGGCGGAGGCCGGGCAGACCAGCGACAGCGTGCGCAGCCTGGCCAGCGCCGCCGGGCGCATCGACGACGTCGTCAAGCTCATCCAGGGCATCGCCGCCCAGACCAATCTGCTGGCGCTGAACGCCACCATCGAGGCGGCGCGGGCCGGCGAGGCCGGCAAGGGGTTCGCGGTCGTGGCGGGAGAGGTCAAGAGCCTCGCCAACCAGACCGCCAAGGCCACCGAGGAAATCTCGGCGCAGATCGCCTCCGTGCAGTCGGCGACCCAGGGCACGGTGGCGGCGATCGAAGGGATCGGCGCCACCATCGCGTCGATCAACGAGATCTCCGCCACCATCGCCGCCGCGACCGAAGAGCAGAACGCCACCGCCAGCGAGATCTCGCGCAACATCGTCGAGGCGGCGCGCGGCACCCAAGAGGTCAGCGGCAACATCGCCAACGTCAACGGCGCCGCCACGCAGGCCGGCACCGCCGCCGCCGAGGTTCTGGAGTCCGCCAGAACCCTGTCGCAATGGGCCGACGCGCTTCATCAGGAAGTCTCGACCTTCCTCGCGGCCATCCGGGCGGCCTAGGCGGAACGCCGTCGATGCGCCGCGCCGCGTGGAACGCGGCATACAAAAAGGCCCGGCGGAAAAACCCGCCGGGCCTTTTCGATTGCGTCGAAGGCGGTGCTCCGGATCAGCCCAGCGCGAGCAGCGCCACGCCGGCCAGACCGACCACGGCGCCGGTGCCGCGCAGCGCCAGGGCCCCCCTGCGGCCTTCCACCAGACGGCGCAGCGACAGGGCGGCGCCGATGCCCGCCCCGTGCAGCAGCGCGGTGGACAGGGCGAAGCCCAGGCCGTAGAGCAGCGGCTCCGCCGCCTCCGGCATCTCGGCGCCGTGGGCGTGGCCGTGGAACACGGCGAACAGGGCGACCACACCGGCGGAGGCCAGCAGCGGCAGCCGGGACTGCAGGGCGATCAGGGCACCCAGGGCGACCACGGACAGGACGATGCCAAGCTCGACCTGCGGCAGGTCGATGCCGGCGACACCCAGCAGGCCGCCGCCGATCATCGCGCCGACGAAGGCCGTCGGCAGCGCCCACAGGGCCTTGCCGCCGCGCTGCGCGGCCCACAGGCCGACGGCGACCATGGCCAGCAGGTGATCCCAGCCGCCGACCGGGTGCATGAACCCATGGACGAACCCGGCATCATGGGCGCCGAAGGTGTGGGCGAACGCCGCGTTGGGCAGCGCGGCCAGGGCCGCCGCCGCGGTGACCGACGCGAGAGCGATGCGTTTCATTTGTGAAAACCCCTGCTGTATCGTTGAGCGGCGCACGACCGACCCCTACCCCATCGCGCGCGAAGCGGTCGCCACTTTAGCAGAACCGTTCCGATTGGAAATGGCGGAGCGCCACGAAATTGCGTCGGACCGCATGTTTGACGCACATCAATGTGCGGATTCAACCCCCGGTCAAGATGCCGCGGTTACGTCGCCAGTGTCACGGCGACCGGCCTCCCCGCGTGAGGACGCGCGCATGTGTCTCGGCATCCCGATGCAGGTCCTGGAAACCGATGGCTTCACCGCGCGCTGCACCGGCCGCGGCGAGGAGCGGCGCGTCAACGTCATGCTGATAGAGGAGGTGCCGGAAGGCGGCTGGGTCCTCGTCCATCTCGACCGCGCCGTCCGCCCACTGGAGTTCGAAGAGGTGGAGCCGCTGAACCGCGCGCTGGACGCCATCCTGCTGGCCGCGAAGGGGGAGAATGTGGACCACCTGTTCGCCGACCTCATGGAAAAGGCGACCGCATGACCCCCGGCGGCCCCGAGGCGGGCTTCGCCGCCGACGCGCGTCCCGCCTGCGGGTCTTGCGGCGCGGTCTACAACCCCACGGCGGGCGATCCGGGGCGGGAAGTGCCGCCGGGAACGCCCTTCGGCGGCCTGCCGGACTATTGGCGCTGCCCGGGTTGCGGCGGGCCGCAGCATGGCTTCACCGTCGCGGCACCGCCCGGCGGCGATGCGATGGACGCGCGCGTCGCCGCCCTGACCGCCAGCTACCGCCTGATCGCGGAGCGCGACATGGCCGGCGTTCCCATCTGCAACGCCGCCCTTGCGGTGGAGGCGCTGGGGTTCCGCCCCCAAGGGCCGGGCTGGATCGGCTGCGTCATCGCCCCCTGGTTCCTGAACGCCGTGCTGATCCCGCGCGATCCCGCCTTATGGGCGGAGCGGCGCGACGGCGACAAGATGGAGATCGCCCTGCCCTCCGGCGCCTACCGCTTCACCGCGGCGCGCGTGGGCGTCCTGGGAACGCTGGCGGTGATCCCGCTCGCCTCGGCTATGAACGTGTTTCCCGATCAGCAGGACGCCCGCGCCGCCGCCGCCCTGGCGCTCGACCATCTGATGCGGGAGCCGCAGCCACTGGCGCCACAGACCGAGCCGCCGCCGGCAAGCGATGCGGAGGCGGCGAAGCCCGCCCTGTCCCGCCGCTCCCTGTTCGGGAGAGCGCGCCGATGAGCGTGGCGGGCGGTGGACTGGAAGGCACCGTGTCGGTGCGGCTGCGGACCGCCAACGGGCGGGTGCGCGCCGTGTCGGTGCAGGTCCGCCGCCCCGCCGCCGCCCGCGCCCTGTGCGGACGCACGCCCGACGAGGCGATGCGCCTCGTGCCGCTGTTGTTCAGCCTGTGCGGCACCGCCCAGTCGCTGGCCGCGCTTGAGGCTCTTGAGGATGCGCTCGGTCTCGGCGCCCGACCGCACACCACCGCCCGCGTCCTGCTGGCCGAGGCGGAAGCCGCGACGAACCACGCGTGGCAAGTCCTGATGGACTGGCCGGCACGGCTCGGCGAGGCGCCGCAGCCCAAGGAGTTGGCAGTCCTGCGCGCCGCGGCGGCGGCGATCCATCCTGCGCTCTACCCGGCCCGCGACGGGCTGCGCCTCGGCGGCGGCTCCCTGCGGCCCGACCGCGCCGCTCTGACCGCCGCCATCGCGGCCCTGCGCAAGGGGGTGGAGCGCGCCGTCTTCGCCGCCCCGGCTCCCACCGACGTGGCGGCGTTGGAGCGCTGGGCCGAGGCGGGCGGAACCGGTGCGGCTCGGCTGATTCGCCGCGTCCTGGCACCGGGCATGGCAGGCTTCGGCGCCTGCGGCGTGGCGGCGCTGGAGCCGCATCCGGCGGGCTGGTTCGGCGAGCGGCTGTCCGTCGACGCGGAGTTCTCCGCGCGTCCCCGGCAGGACGGTGCCCCGGCCCACACCGGGCCGCTGGCCCGCCGCACCGCGCATCCGCTGGTCGCCGCGTTGCTGGCCCGGCACGGCTCCGGTCTCGCCGCTCATGCCGCCGCCCGGCTGGTGGAACTGGCGGGACTGGCGGAGCGCTTGGCATCCTGGGCGGACCGCCTCGACGACGCCGAACCGGCTCCGGACACCGGCGCCACGCGGCGCGGCGCGGGAAGTGGCGTCGTGGAAACAGCCCGCGGGCGCCTCGCCCACTGGCTGCGGCTTGAGGACGGTCGTATCGCCGATTATCGCATCGCGGCGCCGACCGAATGGAATTTCGCCGCGGACGGACCGCTGGCCCGGGGTTTGGAAGGCACCGCGGCCGACGTGGGTCTGGCCGAGCGTGCCAGCCTGCTGGTGGCCGCACTCGATCCCTGCGTGGCCTCCGCCATCACGATTCAGGACGAGGACTGACCCATGCACGAGTTGGCGCTCAGCCAGGGCATCATCGACGTGATCCGCGATCAGGCCGCGGCCCAGGGCTTCACGACGGTGAAGACGGTGCGTCTGGTCATCGGCACCCTGTCTCACGTCGAACCGGAGGCCATCGCCTTCGGCTTCGACGCGGTCAGCCGCGGCACCATCGCGGAGGGCGCCGTCCTGGACATCGAACGCCCGCCGGGTCAGGCCTTCTGCCTGTCCTGCGAGAAGCCGGTCCCGCTGCCCGAGCGGTCGGCCCCCTGCCCGGACTGCGGCGGCCACCAGCTGATGGTGACCGGCGGCGAGGAAATGCGCGTCAAGGAACTGGAGGTGGAGTGATGTGCACGGTCTGCGGCTGCGCCGAAGGCGAAACGAAAATCGAAGCCGGCCACGCGCACGGCCATCACCACCACGGTCACGACCATCATCATGATCATGACCACCATCATCATCACGACCACAGCCACGAGCATCTCGGCCCGGACGGCAAGGTCTACCGGCACACGCACGGCGACGACCATGGCCATGATCATGGGCATGACCACGGCACCATCGACCTCGGCCGCGGCCCGGCGGGGACGGAGGTGCCGGGAATGTCGCAGACCCGGCTGGTCGCCATCGAACAGGACATCCTCGCCAAGAACGACAGCTTCGCCGCGGTGAACCGCCAGCTGTTCGCGGCGAAGGGCGTGTTCGTGCTGAACCTGATGTCCAGCCCCGGTTCGGGCAAGACGACCCTGCTGACCCGCACGCTGACCGACCTGAAGGGGCGGTTCCCGATGGCGGTGATCGAGGGCGACCAGCAGACCTCCTTCGACGCCGACCGCATCCGCGCCACCGGCACCCCGGCCATCCAGGTCAACACCGGCAAGGGCTGCCATCTCGACGCCCAAATGGTTACCCTGGCAATGGGGCGCCTGCCGGTGGAGGCGGGCAGCGTTCTGTTCATCGAGAATGTCGGCAACCTCGTCTGCCCGGCCGGTTTCGACCTCGGCGAGGCGCACAAGGTCGTCGTGCTCTCGGTGACGGAGGGGGAGGACAAGCCCCTGAAATACCCGGCGATGTTCGCGGGCGCCGACCTGCTGCTGGTCAACAAGGTCGATCTGCTGCCGCATCTGACCTTCGACGTGGCGCGCATGATCGCCTACGCCCGCCAGTTGAAGCCGAACCTGCGCGTGATCGAGGTTTCCGCGACCGCCGGCCAGGGGCTCGATGACTGGTACGGCTGGATCGAGGAGGGGCTTGCGACGGCCGTGGCGGGACGCGGCGCATGAGCCCCGCCGATTTCCTCCTGATGGCCGGGGCCTGCCTGTATTTCATGGCCACCCCCGGACCCGGCATCTTCGCCGTGGTCGCCCGTTCCCTCGCCCTGGGATGGCGGTGCAATCTGGGCTTCCTCGCCGGAATGGTGGTGGGCGACCTCGTGCTTCTGGCGCTCGCCCTCGGCGGGCTGGCCGCCGTCGCCCACGCCTTCGAGGAGTTGTTCACCCTGCTGCGCTTCGCCGCCGCCGGTTACCTGATCTGGCTGGGCATCCGAACATGGCGCGCGCCCGTCACCCTCGGTGGAGACCCGCCGGCGGCCGAAGGCGCGCAGTTGCGGGGCTTCGCGAGCGGTCTGGCCCTGACCCTTTCCAACCCGAAGACCATCCTGTTCTACATGGCCTTTCTCCCGGCCTTCGTGGATCTGACCCGCGTATCCGCCACCGACGCCGTGCTGATGGCCGGCATCGTGGTGGGCGTGTTGAGCGCCGTCCTGCTGACCTACGCCATGGCGGCGTCGCGCGCCCGTCATCTGTTCCGCAGCGAGCGGGCTATGAAGGCGCTGAACCAGGGCGCCGGCACGTTGATGATCGGCGCTGGCGTGGCGGTCGCCGCGCGGTGAAACGGCTTCGCCTCCGGGTCCGCGGGCAGGTGCAGGGGGTCGGCTTCCGGCCCTTCCTGCATGGGCTGGCGCACCGCCTCGCACTGACCGGCTGGGTGCTGAACGACGGGGCCGGGGTGCTGGCGGAGGTGCAGGGCGAGACCCTGGAGCGCTTTTTGACGGCGCTCGCGAAGGATGCCCCACCGTTGGCGCGGATCGACGCGGTCGAGGCGGAAGACTGCCCCATCCGCCCCGACGAGGCGGGTTTCGCCATCCTTGCGTCGCGGCACGGAACGGTGACCACCGGAGTCGCCCCCGACGCCACCGTTTGCCCAGCCTGTCTGGCCGAGCTGTTCGACCCGGCGGACCGGCGCCACCGCTATCCGTTCCTCAACTGCACCCATTGCGGGCCGCGCTTCACCATCACGCGCGCCCTGCCCTACGACCGGCCGCAGACCGCCATGGCGGGCTTTCCGCTCTGCCCGGACTGCGCCGCCGAATACGCCGATCCCGCCAACCGCCGCTTCCACGCCCAGCCGACCGCCTGCCCGGCCTGCGGCCCGCGCCTGTCCCATTCCATCGAGGAAATGCTGGCCGCGCTGCGCGGCGGACGGATCGTTGCCATCAAGGGGCTGGGCGGCTTCCACCTCGCCTGCGACGCGTTCAACGCGGCGGCGGTGGAACGGCTGCGAGCGCGCAAGCGGCGCAACGGCAAGCCCTTCGCCCTGATGGTCGCCAACGCTGCTTCCGCGGAGCGGTTCGTGGAAATCGGGGAGGCGGAACGGGCGTTGCTGGAGGGGGTGGAGCGGCCTGTGGTGCTGTTGCGGCGGCGGGACGGCGCCCCCACACTTCCCGACGCCATCGCTCCCGGTCTCGCCTGGTTGGGCGTCATGCTGCCCTACACGCCGATCCATCATCTGCTGTTCCACGAGGCCGCCGGACGCCCGGACGGCACGGCGTGGCTGGAGCGGCCGCAGGACCTCGCCCTGGTCATGACCTCCGCCAACCCAGGCGGCGAACCGCTCGCCATCGGCAACGCCGAGGCGCGGCAACGGCTGGCAGGAATCGCCGACCTGATCGTCGATCATGACCGCGACATCCTGATCCGCGCCGACGACAGCGTGATGCGGGTGGTGGCAGGCGCGCCGGCGTTCCTGCGGCGGGGACGGGGCCATGCGCCGGTGCCCATCCGTCTGCCGCGCTCCGGACCGTCGGTGCTGGCGGTCGGCGGGCACCTGAAGGCCACCGTTTGCCTGACCCGCGGCGACGAAGCCTTCCTCAGCCAGCACATCGGCGATCTCGACAACGCCGCGACCGTAGCGTTCCTTGAGGACAGCGTCGCCCATCTGCGCCGCATCCTGGCGGTGGAGCCGGTGGCCGTCGCCCACGACCTCCACCCCGACTTCCAGAGCACCCGCCTCGCCGAATCGCTCGGCCTGCCGACCCTGCCGGTGCAGCATCACCACGCCCACATCGCCGCGGTGCTGGCCGAACACGGCCTGGACGGCCCGGCGCTGGGGCTGGCGCTGGACGGGTTCGGGCTGGGGACGGACGGCGGGTCCTGGGGCGGGGAGATGCTGCTGGCGGAGGGCACCGGCTTCACGCGCCTCGGCCATCTGGCACCGCTGACCCAGCCGGGCGGCGATGTCGCTGCGCGCCAGCCCTGGCGCATGGCGGCGGCGGCGCTGGCCCGCATGGGGCGCGGCGCGGAGATCACCGGGCGCTTCGCCTCCTGCGGGCCGGCGGACGGCGTGCGGCGGATGATCGAGGCCGGCGTCAACGCGCCGCCCACCAGCTCCTGCGGGCGCTGGTTCGACGCCGCCTGCGGCCTGCTGGGGATTCGCGCCGTCGCCGGCTTCGAGGGCGAGGCGCCGATGGCCCTGGAATCGCTGGTGCGCCGCCCCACGGTGCTGGAGGGCGGCTGGCGGATCGACGGCGGCGTGCTGGATATCACCCCCCTCCTGGAAAGTTTGTTGCAGATCAATGCGCAGGAGGGGGCCGACCGGTTCCATGGCACCCTGGCCGCGGCGCTGGTCGCTTGGGCCATGCCGGCGCTGACGGCGCGCGGCCTCGACCGCATCGCCCTGTCCGGCGGCTGCCTGATGAACGCCGTTCTGGCGGAGAGGTTGAGCGCCGGCTTCGCGGCGCGCGGCGTCACCGCGCTGCTGCCGCGCCAGGCACCGGCCAACGACGGCGGGCTCAGCCTGGGACAGGCCTGGGTCGCCATGCAGAGTTTGCTTGAGGAAGGACCGCCCCCATGTGCCTCGCCGTTCCCGCCCGCGTGATCGAGCTTCTGGAGGACGACCGCGCCACCGTCAGCCTGGGCGGGGTGAAGGTCGCCTGCTCCCTGGCGCTGGTCGAGGGCGTGGCGGTGGGCGACTACGTCATCGTGCATGTCGGCTACGCCCTGTCCAAGCTCGACCCGGAAGAGGCAGAGCGCACGCTTGCCCTGCTCGCCGAAACCGGCACTGGCACCGGTGCCTTGCCGCCCGCCTCGGATGCCGCCTGACTTTGTGGACCCCGCCATGACCGACCGCCGTCTCTTCACCCGCAAGCTCGACCTCGCCCGTGGCACCGTGGACATGAGCCACGGATCCGGCGGCAAGGCCATGGCCCAGCTGGTGCGGGAGCTGTTCGCCGCCGCCTTCGCCAACCCGCTGCTCGACCAGGGCAACGACCAGGCGGCCTTCGACCCGCCCGCCGGACGGATGGTGGTGACGACCGACGGCTTCGTCGTCTCGCCCCTGTTCTTTCCCGGTGGCGACATCGGCTCGTTGGCCGTGCACGGCACGGTGAACGACGTCGCCATGGCCGGGGCGGTGCCGCTCTATCTGACCGCCGGCTTCATCCTGGAGGAAGGCTTCCCGCTGGCCGACCTGAAGCGGCTGGTGGACAGCATGGCCCACGCCGCGCGCGAGGCCGGCGTGTCCATCGTGACCGGTGACACCAAGGTTGTGGAGCGCGGCAAGGGCGACGGCGTCTTCATCACCACCACCGGCATCGGCGTGGTGCCGCCCGGCGTCGCCCCGTCCGGCGAGCGGGCGCGGCCCGGCGACGCGATCCTGCTCAGCGGCACCATGGGCGACCACGGCGTCGCCATCATGTCCACCCGCGAGAATCTCAGCTTCGAGACGGACATCCGGTCGGACAGCGCGGCGCTGCACGGGCTGGTCGCCAGCATGGTCGCGGCGGTGCCGGACGTGCATGTCCTGCGCGACCCGACTCGCGGCGGTCTGGCAACGACGCTGAACGAGATCGCCCACCAGTCGGGAGTCGGCATGCTGCTGCGCGAGGCCGACATCCCGCTGAAGGCGGAGGTCGCAGCCGCTTGCGAACTGCTCGGGCTCGACCCGCTCTACGTCGCCAACGAGGGCAAGCTGATCGCCATCTGCGCGGCGGAGGATGCCGCGCACCTGCTGGCGGCCATGCGCGTCCATCCGCTGGGGGTCGATGCCGCGGCCATCGGCACGGTGGTCGAGGACTCCCACCGCTTCGTGCAGATGGAGACGCGCTTCGGCGGCAAGCGCATCGTCGATTGGCTGTCTGGCGACCAGCTTCCCCGCATCTGCTGAGCCTCCGCTTGCGCCGAAAGAGGCACCCCGTCGGCTTCGCTCACGCCACCCGGCGTACCGCAATGGAACTGTGGCGGATCGGCCCAGCCGGGGGACCCCGGACGCGCCTCACGCGTTGCCTCCCCCGGAAGGCGGTCGTGTTTCCGCCAGCCGAATTGTGAGTACGGGGGATCGATGGGTATTCCGCAGTCCATCCAGTTGGGTGCTGCACCGCTGGAGCCGGCGACGCTCGCCGGCACGGCGTCCGCCGCTGAGCTGGTCGCGCGCTTGCCGGCCACGGCACCGCTGCACCGCAACCGGGTGAAACGGGCCTTTGACCTCGTGGGGGCGGTCGGGCTGATTCTGTTCTTCGGACCGTTGATGCTGATCGTCGGGCTCCTCATCACGCTGGACGGCGGCCCCGCGGTGTTCGGCCACCGGCGCATCGGGACGGAGGGTCGGGACTTCACCTGCTGGAAGTTCCGCTCCATGGTCGTCAACGCACCTGAGGTGTTCGAAAAGCTGATCGAATCCGATCCGGAGGCCCGCGCCGAATGGGAGGCCACGCGCAAGCTGCGCAACGATCCCCGCATCACCTGGATCGGCCGTTTCCTGCGCCGCACCAGCCTGGACGAGTTGCCGCAGCTCTTCAACGTCCTGACCGGCGATATGAGTCTGGTCGGCCCACGCCCCATCGTGCAGGAGGAGGTGGCGCGCTATCACGTCTGCTTCCCCTTCTACACGCGCTGCCGCCCCGGCCTGACCGGACTGTGGCAGGTCAGCGGCCGCAACGACGTGGACTATGGCCGGCGCGTCCAGCTCGACACCGCTTATCTGCTGGGCTGGAGTTTCTGGGGCGACTTCCGCATCCTGCTGCGCACGGTCGGCGTGATGCTCAGCGGAAAAGGTGCCTATTAAGGCGTAGAATCCCCGCGCCGCCGCCCTCCCTCGCCCGGAGAGTGGCGGCGCGGAGGGCAGAGACACATATCCTATCCTGGGCGAGGCGACGGGCCCCGCGGCACCAGGGGGCAGGATTTGAGATTGCCCGGTCAACGTGCTAGGTTGCGAATGGACGACCGGCGGGACCGGCCGAAAGGCCATGCTCCGCCGTACGAAAGCACAGACGCACCGGCCTTGGGCGTCCGACAGGCGAAACCCCTGGTACAATAAGGCTTGCAGTCGCGTTGATGGCTTTGATTCCGCCGGCCGGGCCGGTCAGTCAAGAGGGGCGCAGGATGGCGAAACTGCTGGCGGCGCTGTTGCTGCTGATGGTGGCGATGGGACCCGCCTGTGCGGTGGTGCCCGCTTCCCGCGCCGACACCAGCATCGCGCTGGAGCATTACCGGCAGGAATTCGCAAAAGCCAAGGGCACCTCCACCCTCCCCTCCCCGGCGGACCGCAACTATCTCCTCTTCTCCGACGTCATGCGCCGCGTGCTGGCCGAACATGTGAAGCCGGGCACGCCGCAGGTTCTGGTCGAAAAGGCCGTCGCCGGCCTTCAGAAGAAGAAGAAGGAGGAGCCGGGGGCAACCGACCGGACGCTCACCGAGGCGGCGCTGGACGCGATGCTGACCTCCCTCGATCCCTATTCGGCCTTTCTCGACTCGGAGCACTTCCGCTACATGCGGGAGCAGACCCAGGGTGAGTTCGGCGGGCTGGGCATCGAGGTGACCATGGACGAGGACAGCGGCCTGATCCGCGTCGTATCGCCCATCGACGGCTCCCCCGCCGCCCGCGCCGGACTGCGCACCGGCGACCTGATCGCCCGCATCGACGAGGCGCAGGTCAAGGGCATGAACCTGCGCGACGCGGTGGCCCGCATGCGCGGCCCGGTCGGCACCTCGGTCGCCCTGACCATGCGGCGCAACGGCGGCAACAGCGGGAACGGCGGTCCCGACGCTCCCTTCCGGGTGTCGCTGACCCGCGCGATCGTGAAGATCCAGCCCGTGCGCTACCGGCTGGAGGGCGACGTCGCCTATATCCGCATCGCCGCCTTCAATCAGCAGACCTCCCACGCGCTGGACGAGGCGGTGGAGGAGATGCGCCGGCAGGCCCATGGCCGGCTGGCCGGGGCGGTGCTGGATCTGCGCAACAACCCCGGCGGCCTGCTCGACCAAGCGGTGAACGTCGCCGACCGCTTCCTGGAGGCGGTGGACATCGTGTCGGTGCGGGGCCGCGATCCGGACGAAAACCGCCGCTACACCGGCACGCCGGGCGACCTGCTGGCCGGGCTGCCCATCGTCCTGCTGATCAACAGCGGGTCGGCCTCGGCGTCGGAGATCGTGGCGGGCGCCCTTCAGGACCACAGCCGGGCGCTGCTGTTCGGCACGCGCAGCTATGGCAAGGGCTCGGTGCAGACCATCTCATCGCTGTCCGGCGACATCGGTATTCGCCTGACCACCGCACGCTATTTCCGCCCGTCCGGCGGACTGGTCGACTGCTTCGGCGTGTCGCCAAACCTGGAGATCAAGCCGGCCAACGACAACAGCGAGGAAACGCATCCCGACCCGGCGACTTGCGACCCGCACGCCACCCCGCCGCCGCCGCCGCGCGCCTGGAGGATCGAGGACCTGTGCCCGGACGTGGCCGCGGCCCCGTCGAAGCCCGACGCCGACCGCCCGCTGGACTGCGCCGTCGCCGCCATCCGCACCCGCCTAATGGGCACGCTGATCGGGCGGCCATAAGTAAAAGCCCCTCTCCTCGGCGAGGCCCAACAAAAAAGCCCTCCGTTCCACTGGAACGGAGGGCTTTTTCTTTGTGCCCCACTCACCGTCTCGAACCGTGTTGGCGGATCGCGACGGCGGGGGAAATGGTGCTGCTTCCGCGACCGGACGTGAGGGGATGGGTCCGCCCCGCCCCCTCAAACCCGGCTGTTCGACGTCAGACCACTTCGACGCGCTGCGCTTCCGGACCCTTGACGCCCTGGCGGACGGTCACCCGCACCTGCTCGCCGTCGGCGAGCACGTCCAGGCCCGAGCGCTCCAGAGCGCGGATGTGGATGAAAATGTCCTTGCCGCCGGTGGACGGGGCGATGAAGCCGAAGCCCTTGGACACGTTGAACCACTTCACGGTGCCGTCGACCGTCTCCTCGGCGCCGCCGGCGCCGCCGCCGTAGCTGCTGCCGCCGCCGTAGCTGCCGCCGCCGCCGTAACCGCCGCCGTAGCTGTCGCCGCGCGGAGCGCGCGCCGCCGGGCGCGGGGACTCACTGGCGGTCGAGGTGTCGACGTCGTGGATGGTGGCGACCTGCGGGCCCTTCGGGCCGCGGGACAGGTCACAGGTGATGGTGGCACCCTCGGGCAGGCTGTCGTGTCCGCAGAACTGCAGAACCGTGGAATGCAGGAAGGCATCCGGCGAGCCGTCTTCGGGCGTGACGAAGCCGAAGCCCTTCGTCGCGTTGAACCACTTGACGGTGGCGCGGATGTTGCGCTGGGTGATCTCGGGAGCGCGGAAGCTGTTGCGCTGCGGACGGTCGAACATACGTGGTCTCATCTGTCGTGATAGGCCATGCCCCAACAGGCGGAACATGGCCCTCCGAAGATGATCCGTTCCGCCGCGCTTTTCAATTGAGATCGCGCGCGCCGGAAAGAAAGATTCGGCAAAAACCCAGCCGAAGGCCGCCCGGCGGTCACCGGGCGACCAAAAATATCGCAATTGCTGCGAGAATCGGCGGATTACCGGTCAAGTCCGGGCGCTCAAGACCGCCCTATCAGAACTGGACCGTCAGACCGCCCCGCAGCACTTCTTGTGCTTCTTGCCGCTGCCGCAGGGGCAGGGATCGTTCCGGCCGACCTTGGGGCCGCTGCGCGGGCGGGCGCCCAGAGTGCCGTCCACATAGTACCAGCGGCCGTCCCGCTTGGTGAAGCGGCTGGTCTCATGATGCTTCTGCGGCTTGCCGTTCATGGTGAAGTGGGCGACGAACTCGACCACGCCGTCCTCGTCCTGCACCCCGCCGGCCTCGGTGCTGCGGACCTCGAGGCCGGTCCACTGGCTGTTGGCGGCCCAGGTCTCGATCTCCTTGCGGTCGAAGTCCTCGCGGGTCTCCGGGAGCAGCGTCTCCTGCAGATAGTCGATCTTCCCGCAGGCAAAGGCCGAATAGCGCGACCGCATCAGCGCTTTGGCGGTCGGCGCCAGCGCGCTGCCGTCCAGATAGGGGCCGCAGCAGGCGTCCAGGGGCTTGCCGGAGCGGCAGGGGCATTCGGTGGTGGCGGTGGTGGTCATGACTTCCGGCCTCTCGATTTGAGGGCGCCATGCATAGCGCAGCCGGCGCGCCCCGCCAAGCGTCACGGCCGCCGCCGGTTGGCCGCGTGAATTGGCCGCCGCAAATTCGCCTGAACCGGACCGGCATTCGCGCTAACCTGTACAAAACAGGGGCGCCCGGCCCGGAGCGATGGAACCGGTGATGACCAGACGCGGACCCGACCTTCCCACGCGGCGCATCGCCGCCGACACCGTGCTGATCCGCCAGGGCGAGGCCGGGGACTGCGCCTGGCTGATCCAGTCGGGCGAGTTGGAGGTTCTGCTGGACGGTCCGGACGGCCCGCGCCACCTGGGCACCGTCGGCGCCAACGCCATCGTCGGGGAGATGGCCCTGCTGGACGACGGACTGCGCAGCGCCACGGTGCGCGCCCTGACCACCGTCGAGGCGGTGGAACTGTCCCGCGGCACCTTCCGCGCGCTGCGCGGCCGCTGCCCGCCGCTGACCTCCTACCTGCTGGAAAGCCTCGTCGCCGCGATCCGCCGCAGCTACGGCCTGTCCCAGCCCGAGCGGCAGGAGGGCGGCGCCGCCATCCGCTCCTCCGATTCCTTCGCCACGGTGGCGGACCGCCGCATGTTCCGCCACGGCCACAGCTTCTTCCGCCAGGGGGACGAGGGAACGGCGGCCTACCTGATCCAGTCCGGCTCGGTCGGCGTTCGGCGCGACGGGACCGACCTCGGCGTGCTGGGGCCGGGACGCATCTTCGGGGAATTGGCTCTCCTCGCAAACCGGCCGCGCGCCGCCACCGTCGTTGCGCTGGAGGCCACGGTCTGCGAAATCATCCGCAAGGACCAGTTCGCCAAAGCCATCGAGACGATGCCGCCCATCCTGCGCTCGCTGACGCGCATCTACATCGAACAGCTGTCCGGCAGACGGCTCCTGCCCCACCACGCCGAACCCGCAAGAACCGACCCTCCATGACGCCCAAGACCACCACCAAAGCCGTCCGCGTCAAAACCGCCCGCCCGAAAGTTCCCCGCCCGCAGCCCGACTTGTCCTTCGAAACCGCGCTGGGCCAGGGGCGGCTGGTCTGCGGAATCGACGAGGTGGGGCGCGGCCCGCTCGCCGGCCCTGTGGTCACCGCCGCCGTGGTGCTGCCGACGGGCGGCCTGCCCGACGCGCTGGCCCGTGCCATCAACGACAGCAAGGCGCTGAGCCTGCGCGCCCGCGAGGCGCTGGAGCCGGAGATCCGCGCCCACGCCCTGGCCGTCGCGCTCGCCGAGGCGTCCGCGGCGGAAATCGACGCCCTCAACATCCACAAGGCCACGCTGCTGGCCATGAAGCGCGCCTACGAGGCGCTGCCCGGCGAGCCGCCCGCCGTCGCGCTGATCGACGGCAAGTTCAAGCCCGACCTGTCCTGCCTGATGGAAGCCATCGTCAAGGGCGACGGGCGCAGCCAGTCGATCGCGGCCGCCTCCATCGTCGCCAAGGTGGCGCGCGACCGCGAGATGATACGGCTGGCCGAGCTTCACCCGGAGTATGGCTGGGACCGCAACGCCGGCTACCCGACGCCGGAGCATCTGGAGGCGCTGCGCCGCCACGGCGTGACGCCCCACCACCGAGTCACTTTTGCACCAGTCCGCGCCCAAATCGAGCGGGCCGGCTGACCGCCGCGATTCCGGGATAAGAAATCAGTTGACGGCGACTCGGCGGCGAATCATTGTCCCAACGACTGATTCGCTGTTTTGGTTTCGTCAATGCTCCCCCTGAACAAAATTCTCGTGGGCGATTGCATCGCCCTCATGAATGAAATGCCGGCTGAATCGGTGGACCTTGTCTTTGCCGATCCGCCTTATAACCTCCAGCTGGGGGGCGAACTCTTGCGCCCGAACCACTCCCGTGTCGAAGGAGTGGAGGAGGACTGGGACAAGTTCGAGGATTTCGAGACCTACGACCGCTTCACGCGGGACTGGCTCGCCGCTGCCCGCCGCATCCTGAAGCCCGAGGGATCGTTGTGGGTGATCGGCAGCTACCACAACATCTTCCGTGTCGGCGCCACGCTGCAGAATCTGGGCTTCTGGATTCTGAACGACATCGTGTGGCGCAAGACCAACCCGATGCCGAACTTCCGCGGCACGCGCTTCGCCAACGCGCATGAGACCATGATCTGGGCCTCGCGCGAAAAGGACGCCCGCTACCGCTTCAACTACGACGCCATGAAGGCGCTGAACGACGACCTGCAGATGCGCAGCGACTGGCTGCTGCCGATCTGCAACGGCGCGGAGCGCCTGCGCGACGAGGACGGCCGCAAGGCCCACCCGACGCAGAAGCCGGAATCGCTTCTCTACCGCGTCATCCTGTCCTCCTCCCGCCCCGGCGACACGGTTCTGGACCCCTTCTTCGGCACCGGCACCACGGGTGCGGTGGCGAAGCGGCTGGGCCGCAACTGGATCGGGCTGGAGCGCGACCCGACCTACGCCAAGGCGGCCACCGCCCGCATCGAGGCGGTGGAGGAGGCGCCCGACGCCGCCGTTCTCGACACGCCGCCGAAGCGGTCGGCCCCGCGCATTCCCTTCGGCTGGGTGGTGGAGCGCGGCCTGCTGCGACCCGGCACGTCGCTGTTCGACCTGCGCCGCCGGGTGGTCGCCCGCGTGCGCGCCGACGGCACGCTGATCGGGGCCGGCCCGCGCGGCGAGCATCGCGGCTCCATCCATCAGGTGGGGGCCGCCATGGCCGGGCTGCCGGCCTGCAACGGCTGGACCTTCTGGCACTATGAGGACGGCGGCGACCTGCGCCCCATCGACGTGCTGCGCGAGCGCATCCGCTCCGAAGCCTCCGCCTGATCCCCGGCGCCGGACTGGAGACGGAGCGGCCGTTCACGCCGCCCCGTTCCCGCGAGTTCGGCATTGGAGCCCCTCATCAAGCGCCGCCCGCATGCCTTGGCAGGACGGGGACGGCGTGATAGGCGTGTCCGCCATGAACAAGCTCTTCGCCACCGTCACCGCTCCGGCGCCCCGTTCGGCCCCGGCGGCGCTTTCCACCCGTTGCTTCGTGCGCGATCTGGTCATGGATGCGTTGATCGGCGTCTATGCCCACGAACGGATCAAGCCGCAGCGCATCCGCCTGAGCCTCGACCTGGACGTCGTCGCCCCCGGCGTCACCGGCGAGGACATGGCGGCGGTGGTGAAGGGATTGGTCAGCCAGGGCCACGTCACCCTGATCGAAACGCTGGCCGAACGGATCGCCGAGCGCTGCCTGTCCGACGAGCGGATCGCCAGCGTCAAGGTGCGGGTGGAGAAGCTGGACGTGTTCCCGGACGCCGCCAGCGTCGGCGTCGAGATCGAACGCGCCCGCGCCTGACCCGTCAGGCGGGTTCCGTCTCCTCCACCGTCACGCGGCCGGCGGTGACGGCGGGCGGCGCCATGGGTGACGCGGTCAGCGGCAAATGGATGGTGAAGCGGCAGCCGGACCCCGGTTGTGACGCCACGGCGATGCGCCCGCCAAGTGTTCCCGTGACGATGTTGTAGACGATGTGCAGGCCGAGCCCACTGCCGCCTTCGGCGCGGCGCGTGGTGAAGAAGGGCTCGAAAATACGCTCGATCTGATCCGGCGGAATGCCGCGGCCATCGTCGGCGACGTCCAGCACGACGCTCCCCGCGCCGGCGGAGGACGGACCGCCGGTGCCAGCGGCGATGGTGATGGTCCCCGGCACGTCGGGCCGGAAGGCGTGCAGCAGCGCGTTGATGACCAGATTCGACACGACCTGCGACAGAGCGCCCGGATAGCTGTCCATGATCAACCCGTCCGGACAGTCCAGCGTCACCCGATGCCCGGTGCCTTTCAGCTGTGGGGCCAGACTGCCGAGCACGCCGTCCAGATAGCCGCGCAGTTCAAACGGCCGCCGCGCCTCCGACGTCTGGTCCACGGCCACCTGCTTGAAGCTCTGCACCAGCGCGCAGGCGCGCTCCAGATTGCCCAGGACGATGGAGGCCCCCTCCTCGATCCGGTCCACGAAGTCCTCCATGTCGCGGCGGCGCAGCTGGCCATCCGCCAGGCCGGCCCTGAACTGCCGCGCCTGCTCGGCGAGATGGCTGGCGGCGGTCACGCCGATTCCCACGGGCGTGTTGATCTCGTGCGCCACTCCAGCCACCAGTGCCCCCAGCGACGCCAGCTTCTCCGCCTGGACGAGGCTCCTTTGGGTCCTCCGGAGGTCGCGCAGCGCGCGCTCCGCCTCCTCCTTCGCGGCGACCAGCGCCTTTTCGGCGTATTTGCGAGCGGAGATGTCGTGAAGAGTCACGAAGAGCGATTCCACACCGTCGTGATCCATCGCCATTGCCGACAACACACCCCAGAAGGGACGCCCTTCGGCGGTTCTCAGCCGCGTCTCGACATCCGGCCGCCGTCCGCGGCGGAACACGCCATCGGCGAATCCCTGCCAATCAGCTGAAGTCTCCAGGAAATCCGGCATCGCGCGCTCCAGCAGGACGGTGCCCGTGGTTTCCAGAAGCTCCGCGGCGGAAGCGTTCGCGAACAGGATGCGCCCATCGCTACCCCGCGCGATGACGATGGGAAAGGGCGAGGACTGCAGAATGACGTTCAGCCGCCCTTCGCTCGCCCGCAAAGCCGCGGACTGGCGGTGCAGCGCGCCGATCGCCTCGGCGAACCGCTCCACCGCATTGCCGATGCGATCGAATTCCTCCAGCGAGGCCGGCGGCAAGGCCACCGTCTGCGGGCTCTTCTGCAAGGCGTGCAGAGTGTCGCTGACGCGCAGCACCGGAGCCACCACATGGCGGCGCAGCAGCGCCGTCACGATGACCAACAGCAGGATGGCCGCAGCGATTCCCGCCACCCCGGTCCACAACCCGCGCCAGCCATCGGCGACGATGCGGTCCGTCATCAGCAGGGTGGTCGCGGCGGCGTCGCTGGACAGGCTGTCGGCCAGCGTTCTCAGTTGACGATAAACGAGGTCGCCGTCCTGCCGAACCTGTGCCAGCACGGACAGGCGCCCGCGTTGCAGGTCGATCACCGTGCGCGCCGCCGCGAACCGGTCCAGAAGGATGGCAAGCCGGTTGGGTTGGACCGTCGGCCCCGTCCTCATGCTGGAGAGGCTGTCCAGCAAGGCTTGCTGGTTGCGCAGCAGCCCCATGACCTCGCTGTCCAGCAGCACGAGTTGCTGCGCCGTTTCACCGGCCGCCGCCTGCCCGTAGAGCCGGCGCAGATGGTACAGGTTGCTGAGGAAGGCATAGTCCTGGACCGCCTTGTCCGGCTCCGCCAGCAGCGCGGTGGCGCCGGCCAGCGCTTCGTCGACCCCGGCCAACTGCTCGCGGATGCTGGCGGACAGCGAGTCGATCAGGTTGGCGCGATGGTTGCTGCGCCGCACGGCGCTCAGCGCACGGTCGAGCTTGTCCAAGACGTCGGCATCGACCACCAGGGCGAACCGGCTGGCCAACGCCTCAGCCTCGTCCAGGGCGGCGGCGCGGCGGGCGTGGTCCCGGCTGTTGAGGATCACCTCGGCCAGCCGGCTCAGCTCGGCGGCGGTCAGGGCGTCGCGGTGCTGCGCGCCGGCGCGCGGCATGGTGACGTTGCGCGCCTCCTCCGCGATGCCGGCGATGCCGAGGAAGGCCGACCCGACCACCACCATCAGAGTCCCCAGCACCAGGACCACGGCGGCGGCCAGCATCATCGCCACAGCCTGCAGACGGGGTTTGCCCCCGGAGCGGTTGACCGCCCCAACCGTTGGAACGTCGCGAGAGGGACCGTTGGGAGGGGGAACCGCGCCATGGGCGTCGGCGCTCCCGGTGACCGGCGCGCCGGCCGCCGCCACGATATCGCCCGGCCCCACCGGCTTTCGATTGTCCATCCCACCATTCCAGCGCATCGCCCAGGACGCCACTCGCACGAAAAGACACTTCAAGCGATGCGCATGAATGGAGTTTTGCAAACAACGGTAAAGTAGCCCGATTTGGCCTCGTTCCTCCAGACGATTTTCCAAAATTCAGCGCCGTTGAGCGGCATTGCTCAAAAATTAGCTGCGGTGATAACCGAGCGCGGTGCAGGAAGAGCGGCGATTTCCTGGATGAGTTTTTGCCGGAGCGCTTCGACGAAGCTGCTGCGGTCCATTGCCGTTTTCACGAATCCATTCATGCCGCCGACGACATTCTCCTGATAATACTCTTCCAGCCACGGAAACTCGTCGAGGATGGCCAGGGCGTTGATGGTAATCCCCTGCCGCTCGACCCGGTCGCGCACACCCGCGGGGTCCGGACCGCTGTTGGAAAAGCCGTTCGAAACGATGTCGATGACCTTGCGCGCGGCGTCGAAGCCGTTGCCGGCGAACAGCTTCGCCGATTCGTCGATGGCGCTGCCCAGCGCCGTGGAATCCCCCTGAAAACCACGCGGCGACTTGTCGATCCGGTCCGCGAAGGCGGCCACCTCCTCCGCACTGGTCAGCGGAGTCCAGGGCACCAGGACGCGCAGGCTGTGCGGGCCTGAGAAGACCACTAGGGTCGCCGCAACGCCACCCGCGGTCACCGCGTCGCGGACGTCCGGATCGCGGAAGGCCGCGGCGTGGCCCTGCAACTGGAACTCCAGATCCCCATCGGTGATGGAGGCCGACCCGTCCACCGCCAAAACCAGTTCCAGGGCGACGCGACGCCCGGCGGGTGCCGGAACCTTCTTCGCCTTGGGCTCCGCCCGTTGGGGCAACTCCGCCCGCAGGGGGCCGGCAAGCCACGCGCCGGCCAGGAAGGCCGGCAGGGCCAGGATCGTCCGCCGCCTCATGTCGCTCCGTCCACCTTCCGTTTACGCGTGCGCCCCGTTTACGCGTGAGCCAGGGCGTGGCGCACCACCTTCATCATGACGGAAGGGAGGGCCTGCCCGCCCAGCCGGTCCACCGGAACCCACAGCCCCTCGGCCATCCGCCAGCCGTCGCCGGCCTTGGCCGCGACGACCTCAAGTTCAAGGTGAAAATGGCTGAAAGTATGGCGGACCACGCCCGGCAGGCGGCGCCAGGACAAATCCAGCGGCGCCGCCGCCGCAATCTCCGCATCGGTCGGCGCGTGGCCGGCCCAGGGGGTGGAGGGCACTTCGGTCATGCCGCCCAGCAGCCCCTCCTCCGCCCGGCGGCGCAGCAGAACGGCTCCCTCCGGGTTCAGCAGCCAGAAGGCCACGCCGCGCCGGGTCGGCTTGTCCGCCTTGGCGGCCTTGCGGGGAAGCTGCTCCTGGATGCCGGCGGCACGGGCGGCGCACCAGTCCGACCAGGGGCAGAGCATGCATTTCGGCTTGCGCGGCGTGCAGACCGTTGCGCCCAGATCCATCATCGCCTGGGCGTAGTCGCCGGGCCGCTCGTCCGGCGTCAGGAGGGCGGCCAGCGCGCGCAGCTTGGGCTTCACGCCGGGAAGCGGTTCCTCGACGGCGAACACGCGGGAAACCACCCGTTCCACATTGCCGTCCACCACCGTCGCCTTGTGGCCGAAGGCAATGGCGGTGATCGCCGCCGCGGTGTAGGCGCCGATGCCCGGCAGGTCCAGCAGAGCCACCTCCTTGTCGGGGAAGCGCCCCGCCCGCTCCGCCGCCACCACCTGCGCGCATTTGTGCAGGTTGCGCGCCCGCGCGTAGTAGCCGAGCCCGGCCCAGGCCACCAGAACGTCGTCCAGCGGTGCCGCCGCGAGGTCGCGTACCGTCGGCCAGCGCTCCGTGAAGGCGCGGAAATAGGGAGCCGCGGCGGGCACCGTGGTCTGCTGCAGCATGATCTCCGACAGCCAGACCCGGTAGGGGTCGGCGACCTCCCCCGGCTTGGCGCGCCAAGGCAGGTCGCGGCGGTTGTGATCGTACCAGGAGAGCAGCCGTGGGGCGGCGTCCCTGGGGGCACTCTTCGGGGCGGTGTGGGGAGGCGTCGTCATGGCGGCAAGACATAGGGCGAACCCAGGCACCGATAAAGGGCCGCCGATAAAGGCCTGCCGAGAAAGGAACACCCGCGGGCACGCTGGCGAAGTCCCGCCCGCTTGCGCTAGGGTGCGCGGACGATCACCAGGAAGCCCCGACCAGGAAGCCTTGACATGAACGGACCGCGGCGAATCGGCCAGACCGTCCCCGAGGTGGCCGGAAAGGCGCTGGGCAAGCGCGGGCTGGCCTTCGGCTCGCTCATCAACGACTGGCCGTCCATCGTCGGCCACCAGCTGAGCCTGCGCACCGCCCCCGACAAGCTGAGCTTCCCGCGCGGCAAGCGCGAGGACGCCGTCCTGCACATCCGCGCCATGGGCGCCATCGCGCTGGAGCTTCAGCATCTGGAACCGCAGATCGTGGAGCGGATCAACAGCTTCTTCGGCTACCGCGCGGTGGCGAAGATCAAGCTGATCCACGCCGCCCCGCTGACCATACAGAAGCCGACGGTGCGCCCGCGCGACCTGACCATGGATGAGGAATTGTCGGTGATGACCACCACCGCCACGGTGGAGGACGAGGAATTGCGGGCCACGCTGGAGCGCTTCGGGCGGTCGCTGCTGGCCCGCCCGCGTCCGGCGCCGCGCCGCCGCTAGCCGTCATGCGACCCCTTGGGGCAGGAGCCGGCTCGGGCTGGGCCATACTCTTGCCGCAAAAGGGGAGTTTCGATTATACCATCAACATCTGGTAGGGATGAGGCCAAAGTGAACCGCAACCTTTTGGGCATCGTTGCTCTGATCGCGGTCGGCATGACGCTGATCGTCGGGCTCGCCGTGGTCGGCTCCCGGCCGTCGAACGGGCAGACTCTGCCGGTGCAGACGGCTCCCGTGCAGACGGCGCAAGCTCCCGCCGCTTCCACGGCCGACCTGCTGGCCGACCGGGTGCTCGGCAACCCCAACGCGCCGGTGACGATCCTCGACTATTCGTCGATGACCTGCCCGCACTGCGCCGCCTTCCACACCGAGACGCTGCCGAAGATCAAGGAAGCCTACATCGACACCGGCAAGGCGAAGCTGATCTTCCGCGACTTCCCCTTCGATCAGGCGGCGCTGCGCGCCTCCATGCTGGCCCGCTGCGCCCCGGCGGAGCGCTACTACCCGCTGCTCGACGTGCTGTTCAAGAGCCAGGGCCAGTGGAGCCGCGCCGCCGACCCGGTCAAGGCGCTGGCCCAGTACGGCAAGCTCGCCGGCATGAGCGAGCAGGTGATCAACGCCTGCATGGCCAACCAGGCGCTCGCCGACGGCATCCTGCAGAGCCGGCTGGTCGGCCAGGACAAGTACAAGGTGGAGGCCACCCCGACCTTCGTCCTCAACGAGGGCGCGGCCACCATCAGCGGCGCGCAGTCCTTCGAGACCTTCGCCGCCGCCATCGACAAGCTGGTGAAGTAAGGACCGGGCAGAAGGCTTCGATCCCGTGCACTTCACGCGCCTCCGCCTGTCCGGCTTCAAGTCGTTCGTCGACGCCACCGATCTGGTGATCGAGCCGGGCATGACCGGCATCGTCGGCCCCAACGGCTGCGGCAAGTCGAATCTGGTGGAGGCGCTGCGCTGGGTGATGGGGGAAACCTCCGCCAAGCGGATGCGCGGCGACGACATGGACGACGTCATCTTCGGCGGCACGGCCAATCGTCCGGCGCGCAATCTGGGCGAGGTCGCCCTCCTCATCGACAACCGCACGCGCACCGCCCCCGCCGGCTTCAACGAGCACGACGAGCTGGAGGTGACGCGGCGGATCGAGCGGGGCAACGGCTCCGACTACCGCATCAACGGCAAGCTGGTGCGCGCCCGCGACGTCCAGCTCCTCTTCGCCGACAACGCCTCGGGCGCCGGCTCCCCGGCACTGGTCAGCCAGGGCAAGGTCGGCCAGATCATCAACGCCAAGCCGCAGGACCGCCGCATGCTGCTGGAGGAGGCGGCGGGCATCACCGGCCTGCACTCCCGCCGGCACGAGGCGGAGCTGCGGCTGCGGGCGGCCGAAGCCAACCTCATGCGCCTCGACGACGTGATCGGGGCCATGGACACCCAGCTTCAGAGCTTGAAGAAGCAGGCGCGGCAGGCCGCCCGCTACCGCAACCTGTCGGAGCAGATCCGCAAGGCGGAAGCGGTGCTTTGGCACCTGCGCTGGATTGCCCATGAAGGCGAGCTGGCCCGCGCCCGCGGCGCCTTCGCCAAGGCCGAGGGCGCGGTGCGGGAGCTGATGCTGGCGGTCACCCAGCTGACCAC
Source organism: Azospirillum sp. Marseille-Q6669 (assembly GCF_965111635.1). Taxonomy (NCBI): domain Bacteria; kingdom Pseudomonadati; phylum Pseudomonadota; class Alphaproteobacteria; order Rhodospirillales; family Azospirillaceae; genus Azospirillum; species Azospirillum sp. Marseille-Q6669. The sequence continues at coordinate 1,333,945 of NZ_CBCOOP010000001.1, forward strand.
CCGCCGCACCGACGACGCTGCCGGGCTGCCGGAAAAGCGCCAAGCCGAAGCGGCGGCGGCGGCGGCCCTGCAACGGCTGATCATCGCCAAGGAACAGCTCGACGCCGAGGAGAAGCGCGTTGCCGAGCAGCAGCGCGCCCTGCTCTCCCGCCTTCAGCAGATCGCCGGCGACCTCGGCCGCGAGGAGGCGCTCGCCGCCGACGCCGGGGACGCCCTGGCCCGGCTGGAGGCCGAGCGCGACCGGCTTCTCGAAGCCCAGGCCGACGAGGAGATGCTGGAGGAGGCCGCGCGGGAGGCGCTGGCCGATGCGCGGGAGGCAGTGGACGCGCTCGACCGCGAATTGATCCGCCTGACCGAGCAGACCGCCGCCGACGAGGCGCGCCGCGCCGCCACCCAGCGGCAGGTCGCTGATTTTGAAACACGGGCCTCCGGGCTCGCCAAGCGCCTCGCTGAGCAGCAGGCGCAGCGCGACGCGCTGGAGCGCGAGATCGCTGCCCGCGCCGACGTGGCCGAGTCCGAGCTGGCCGTCGAGCTGGCCGAACAGCGGCTGGAGGACGCCCGCGAAGCCGCCGAACGTGCCGAGCGCGCCAAGACCGACGCCGAACCCGCCCAGGCCCGCGCCCGCGAGGCCCTGCAGGCCGCCGAATCCGCCCGTGCCAAGCTGAAGGCGGAGGAGAAGGCGCTGGCTGAACTTCTCTCCGCCGGAGCCGGTGACCTGTTTCCGCCGCTGGTCGATGCGGTGACCGTCGCTCCCGGATATGAGGGCGCCCTGGCCGCGGCGCTGGGCGACGCGCTGACCGCCCCCCTGGACGAGGCGGCTCCGGTCCACTGGCGCCACTTGCCGCCCTACCCCGATGCCGCTGCGCTGCCTGTCGGGACCGAAGCGCTGGCCGACCGCGTCCAGGGACCGGAGGCCGCCGCCCGTGCCCTGTCGCACATCGGCGTGGTCGCCGACGACGCGGCGGGTGCGGCTCTTGCCGCCGGCCTCGCCCCCGGCCAGACCCTGGTCAGCCGCGATGGCGGGGCATGGCGCTGGGACGGGCTGACCGTCCAGGCCGGCGCGCCGACCGCCGCCGCCGTCCGCCTGAAGCAGCGCAACCGCCTGAACGAGCTGCGCGGCGAGCTGGACCTCGCCGACGAGCGGCTGGAGGTCGCCCGCGATACCCTGGACGAGGCCAAGCGCGCCGTGGAGGAGGCCGCCCAGGCCGACCGCCGCGCCCGCGACGCGGTGCGCGACGCCTTCGCCGGGGTGACCACCGCCCGCGACCGCCACGCCAAGCTGGCCCGCGAGGCCGACGCCGCCGCGTCGAAGCTGGCGGCGGTGGTCGAAGGCATCGCGCGGCTGGACACCGACCGGCAGGAGGCCGAGGCCGCTCTGGAGGAGGCACGGGAGCTGCTGGACGCCCTGCCCGACCCGCGCGAGGGCCGCGACGCCGTCAACGACCGCCGCGCCACGCTCGCCGAGCACCGCGCCGTCCTCGCCGAGAAGCAGAACGCGCTGGATCGCCTGACCCGTGAGGCGCAGTCCCGCCGTCAGCGCTTGTCCGCCATCCAGCAGGACGTCGCCTCCTGGGGCACCCGCTCCGCCGGGGCTGGCGGACGCGTGGCCGAGTTGAAGCAGCGCGCCGCCGCCGCCGAAACAGACCTCGCCCAGTTGCAAAGCCGACCGGCGGCGATCGGGGCCGACCGGCAGGCCCTGCTCGGCCGGATCAGCGAGGCCGAGCGTGCCCGCAAGCGCGCCGCCGATGCCCTGGCCGATGCCGAGAACCGGCTGGCCGAGACCGAGAAGCTGCTGAAGCAGGCCGAGTCCGGTTTGGCCGACGCCCGCGAGGCCCGCGCCCACGCCGAGGCCGCCGTCTCCGCCGCTCTGCAGAACGGCCAATCCCTGACGGAGCGCATCGCCGAGCGGCTGAACTGCCGCCCCGAGCAGACCCGCGCCGCCGCCGACCTTCCTCCCGACGAGGCGATGCCCGACGTGGCGGTCGTGGAATCGCGCCTCGACAAGCTGACCCGCGAGCGGGAGAACATGGGTCCGGTCAATCTGCGCGCCGAGATCGAGGCGGCGGAACTGGAAACGCAGATCGGCACGCTGCAGACCGAGCGCGAGGATCTGGTCAGCGCCATCGCCCGCCTGCGCCAGGGCATCGCCAGCCTGAACCGCGAGGCGCGGGAGCGTCTGGTCGCCTCCTTCGACACGGTGAACCGCAACTTCCAGGAGCTGTTCATCCGCCTGTTCGGCGGCGGCAAGGCGCATCTGGAGCTGGTCAACGCCGAGGACCCGCTGCAGGCCGGGCTGGAGATCTACGCCAGCCCGCCGGGCAAGAAGCTTCAGGTGCTGTCGCTGCTGTCCGGCGGCGAGCAGGCCTTGACGGCGCTGTCGCTGCTGTTCGCCGTCTTCCGCTCCAACCCCGCCCCGATCTGCGTGCTGGACGAGGTCGACGCGCCGCTGGACGAAGCGAATGTCGGCCGCTTCTGCGATCTGGTGGAAGACATCGCGCGGGAGGGCAACACCCGATTCCTTCTCATCACCCACCACCGCCTGACCATGGCCCGCGTGGACCGGCTGTTCGGCGTGACCATGGTCGAACGGGGCGTGTCGCAGTTGGTCAGCGTGGACCTGCAGAAGGCCGAGGAATTGCGCGGGGCGGCGTAACCGGCTCCAATTCCCATTCTCTGGCTTTCACGGCTTCATTCCGCTCTCCCGGACGCATAAGATAAGGCGGATGAATGACCGGCCGGTCGCCGGAAAGGGAGAATGGACGTGGAACGGGTGGATTACCTGATCGTCGGCGGCGGCATGGCCGGCGCCTCGGCGGCCTATGAGCTGGCGGCGCACGGCAGCGTCGCCGTTCTGGAACGGGAGAGCCAGCCCGGCTACCACTCCACCGGACGGTCGGCGGCGCTCTACACCCAGACCTACGGGCATCCGGTGGTCCGTGCGCTGACGGTGGCGAGCTGGGATTTCTACACCAACCCGCCGCAGGGCTTTTCGGAACATCCCCTGCTGACTCCGCGCGGCGTCCTGCTGATCGGGCGCGCCGACCAGAGCGCTGCGCTGGACCGCGACTTTGCCGAAGGCCGCCGGCTGACCCCGACCGTGGAGCGCCTCGACCGCGCCCAGGCACTTGCCCGCGCCCCTTTCCTCAAGGCCGATTATGTGGATGGTGCGGTGTGGGAGCCGGCGGCCATGGACATGGACGTCCACGCCATCCACAGCGGCTATCTGCGCGGCTTGAAGGCGCGTGGCGGCCGGCTGGTGACCGACGCCGGAGTGACGGCGCTGGAGCGGCGCGACGGGATGTGGATCGCCTCGACCCCGGCGGGCGACTTCGCTGCCCCGGTGCTGGTCAACGCCGCTGGCGCCTGGGCCGATGTTCTGGCGGGGATGGCCGGGGCGCGCCCCGTCGGGCTGGTGCCGAAGCGGCGCACCGCCATCACCTTCGATCCCGTATTTGCCGATCCCGTGTTTGCCGATCCCGTGTTTGCCGATCCCGTGTCCGCCGACCCGGCGAACGGGGCGGGGCTCGCCGGCTGGCCCATGACCATCGATGTGGACGAGCAGTTCTACATGAAGCCGGAATCGGGCCGGCTGCTGCTCTCCCCCGCCGACGAGACGCCCGTAGAGCCCTGCGACGTTCAACCGGAGGAGTTGGACATCGCCGTCGCCATCGACCGCATGGAACAGGCGGTGCGGTTTTCCGTTCGACGTATCACGCACAAATGGGCGGGCCTGCGCAGCTTCGTCGCCGACAAGGTGATGGTGGTGGGCTACGACGAGTCCGCGGCCGGCTTCTTCTGGCTGGCCGGTCAGGGCGGCTACGGCATCCAGACGGCGCCGGCCATGGGCCGCACCGCGGCGGCCCTGGCGACCGGACGCGGCCTGCCGCCGGAGGTTGCGGCGCTCGGCGTGCGTGTGGAGGATCTGGCGCCGGCCCGGCTGCGGCGCCCCTGACGGGAGACACGGCGATGCGCGGTACGATGACGAGAATCGGTTGCGTTGCGGTTCTTCTGGTTGGCGGCCTTCTGGGCGGCTGCGCCAACCCGGCCGCCGATCAGGCGATGGTCGCGCAGAACGCGTTGGTCGGCATGCCGAAACAGACCCTGTTGTCCTGCGCCGGGGTTCCCGAACGCCAGGCCACCGCCGGAGACCTGGAATTCTTCACCTACCGCAGCAACCGTCTGATCTCCTACCCGGCCTGGGGTGGCTACGGCGGTTATTGGGGCTATCCCTACGGCGCCTGGGGCGGCTACGGCTACGACGTGACCAGCGTCGACTGCGAGGCCACCTTCACCCTGCGTAACGGCGCGGTGGAGCGCATTGTCTATGGCGGATCGTCCAGCGGCGGAAGCCGACTCGGCCAATGCTACGTGATCGTACAGAACTGCCTGGCGCAAGTCCCTTCCCAGTCCCCACAACCCTCCATGGCCCCAGCGCGGTAAGAGTTCCAGTCCATGCGACAACTCGTCGCTGTTGCAAAGCCGCCTCACTATGACGTTTTGGTTGAGGTGGCATAGCAACCCTAAAAAAACTCTGGTAATACATCTCCAGGCTTTAAGCCAAAAAAACGACATCAGCTAATTCTGCCCTGGAGCGAATCCCATGACTTTCCTGAAGCGCGCCGCCGCCGCCCTGCTGGCGACCACGGCTCTCGCCGCCGTTTCCTCCCCGTCGCTGGCCCAGGATTTCAAGGGCAAGTCCGCCGGTGACATCCTGGTGCGCGCGCGCGCCCTGGCCGTGATCCCGCAGGAAAATGGCGACCTGATCGGCGGCGGTCCGTTCGGCGGCAGCAACATCGGCAGCGTGGACATCGAGAACGACTACATCCCCGAACTCGATGTCTCCTACTTCATCACCGACAACATCGCTCTGGAGCTGATCGCCGGCACCACCCGTCACAAGGTTTCCGGTTCGCTGATCACCGGCCACGACATCGACGTGGGCAAGGTGTCGCTGCTGCCGCCGACCCTGACGGCCCAGTACCACTTCTTCACCAAGGAGCGTGTCAGCCCCTACGTCGGCGCCGGCATCAACTACACTTGGTTCTACGATGAGACCGCCGCGCGGAGCACCAACGCGGACGGCTTCACGACCAACACCGTCGACTACAAGAACCGCTTCGGCTGGGCCCTGCAGGCTGGTGTCGACGTTGCCCTGACCGGCAACTGGTCGCTGAACCTCGACGTCAAGAAGATCTTCCTGAAGACCGACGTTACCGCCAACGTCAGCGGCGTTCCGGTCACTTCGGACGTCAAGATCGATCCGTGGCTGATCGGCATCGGCGTCGGCTACCGCTTCTAATCGGCTTGTTCGGAGCCTCTCGCGGGAGGCTTCGCGAAACCGCTGGATTCAGGCCGGTTACCCCGAAAGGAGTAGCCGGCCTGTTCCTTTTTGCGACTTCCTTGAGCGGCGACAGTGGAGGAGCATTCCCTTTCGCGAATCCGCGCGGGAGGAAGCACAACCATGCACATTGCCGCCGTCTTGAAAAGGAAGGGCACGGAGATCATCACCGCCAGTCCGGACGACCGGATCGACGCGGTCGCCCGCAAGCTCGCCCATCACAAAATCGGCGCCGTCCTGGTGATGAAGGATGACGGCCGCCCCGCCGGAATCCTGTCGGAACGCGACATCGTCCGCGCCGTGGCCGCGGATGGGGCCGCCGCCCTGGAGCGGCCCGTCGGCGATCTGATGACCCGCGACCTCGTTACTGGAAGCCCGGCCGACACGGTGTCCCAGATCATGAGCGTGATGACGCAACGCCGCATCCGCCATCTTCCGATCCTGGAGGACGGCGAACTCGTCGGGCTGGTCAGCATCGGCGACATCGTGAAGGCGCGGCTGGACGACGCGGAACTGGAGGTCGAGTCCCTGCGCGGCTACGTCGCCGGAATGGGCTGAGACTCAGCCCATCATCCCATAAACGAAAACGCCCGCGGACGGTCCCGCGGGCGTTTTCAAAGGTAGGGCAGCCGAACGATCAGGCAGAGTGCGACTGCGGGAAGGCCATGGCGGCCTGGGTGCGGTTGCGCACACCCAGCGACTTGAAGATCGCCGTCATGTGGATCTTCACCGTGCCTTCCGACAGGCCCAGCTCATGGGCGATCTGCTTGTTGGACTTGCCTTCGCGCAGGCGGTCCAGAACCTCGCGCTGACGTTGGGTCAGCAGATGGTCGAGTTGCGGGTCGCTGGGCGGAATGGCGCCGACGCGCACCTCCGCCTCCCCGGATTCACGCAGCACGGTCGGCGGCACATAGACGCCACCGGAGAAGATGAGATCCAGCGCACTGAGCATGATCTTCACGCTGGAGGATTTCGGGATGTAGCCTGCGGCGCCATGCTCCAGCGCGTCGCGAACATCGTGATGCGCCTCGGACGCCGACACGACCACGACCTTGGAGTCGGGCTGCTTTTCCCGCAGGTCTTGGATGCCGGAGAAGCCGGGCCAACCGGGCATGCGCAGATCGGTCAGGACAAGATCGTAGGTCTCGCCCTTGCCAGCCTTTTCCAGAAGCTCATCAAAGTTGCTGGCTTCCTCAAAGCTGGCTCCCTCCTTCAGCTGCTCGAGCAGCCTGCGCAATCCCTCCCGGAAAAGCACATGGTCGTCTCCGATCAGGATTTTCATCTGGTGGTGCCCCCGTACTCAGTGCTTTCAATGGTCCGAACGTACAGCCCTGACACAAGGCCAGTGTTCCAACCCTCAGTTTCGGAAAAAATGCAGGTCATTTTCAAGCATCATATGACCCAATTCCAAAAGGTATAGAAAGTCCTTATGCAGGGTAATGTCACATCAGATGTACCACGTTCCGGTGGGGGTGGACAACCCGAATTTAACCTTTGTCACATGGCAGGCTCTGAGCAATGGCATTGCTGCGTGACAGCAATATCCATTTTACGCGACGTCCGCCCATGACGAAAGTGAGCACGAATGTATCAAGCCATAGGCTTGCTCATGACAAAGAACCGTCGTTTTCGTACTTTCTATCTTTCGCATCTCTCGAAGCGAAAGGGCCGGAACGGGTGAAGCATACACCGATCCCGGCCCAAAGACATAGACCCCGTAAGGCTGATCCTCAGAAGGCGGCCTCGTCCATCTCCATCAGGGAACTGGACCCCGCCATGATGATGACGAACAGGGCGTTGGTCTGCGGCAGCAGTTTCGCGGTGTAGAATCGGGCCGTCCTGATCTTGGCCTCAAGGAAGGCCGCATTGCCATCCCCCGCCGCCAATTTCGTCTTGGCGGCCTTGACCATCCTCAGCCACATCCAGCCAAGCGCCACCAGACCGAACAGCCGCAGATAGTCGGTGGCGGCCGCCCCCGCCTCCTCCGGGTCCTTCATTCCCTTCTGCGCGATGACGGCGGTCGCCTGCTGGAGCTTGGCGAAGGCCTTGGCGAGCGGCAGGACGAATTCGGCCAGCTCCTCCGTCTCCATGTCGGCCTCGATCTCGGCACCGACGGGGTGGAAGAAGCGGCGCAGCAGCCGGCCCATGTCCTGCGGCAGCTTGCGCCCCACGAGGTCCAGCGCCTGGATGCCGTTGGTGCCCTCGTAGATCTGGCAGATCCGGGCGTCGCGGACATACTGCTCCACCCCGGTTTCCCAGATGAAGCCGTGGCCGCCATGCACCTGCACGGCGATGTTGGCCGACTCGAAGCCGATGTCGGTGAACAGAGCCTTGACGATCGGCGTCATGAGCTGGACGAATTCGTCCGCCTCCTTGCGCGTCTTTTCGTCCGCGTGCTTCTCCGCCACGTCCAGCTTGTAGCCGACCAGCGCCCCGAGCGCGCGGGCGCCCTCGGTGTAGGCGCGGGCGGTCAGCAGGTTCCGCCGCACGTCGGGATGCACGATGATCGGGTCGGCGGGCTTGTCGGGGTGCGCCGTGCCCTTCAGCGAACGGCCCTGGAGCCGCTCCCTGGCGTAGGCCACCGCGTTCTGGTAGCTGACCTCGGCAACCCCCAGCCCCTGGATGCCGACGGCGAGGCGGGCCGCGTTCATCATCACGAACATCGCCCGCATGCCCTTGTGCGGCTCGCCGACCAGCCAGCCGGTGGCGTCCTCGAAGTTCATGACGCAGGTCGCCGACGCCTTGATGCCCATCTTGTGCTCGATGGAGCCGCAGGCGACGCCGTTGCGCGGCCCGACCGTACCGTCATCCTTGGGCAGGAACTTCGGCACCAGGAACAGGCTGATGCCGCGCGTCCCGGCCGGCGCATCGGGCAGGCGCGCCAGCACCAGATGCAGGATGTTCTCGGTCAGGTCATGTTCGCCGGCGGAGATGAAGATCTTCGTACCGGTGATCCTGTGGCTGCCGTCCTTCTGCGGGACGGCCCTGGTGCGGATCAGCCCCAGGTCGGTGCCGCAATGCGGCTCGGTCAGGCACATGGTGCCCGCCCAGGTGCCGTCGACCAGCCGGCCGAGGAAGCGCTGCTTCAATTCCTCCGACCCATAGGTGGAGAGCGCGTTGTAGGCGCCCAGCGACAGGCCGGGATACATGCCGAAGCTGAGGTTGGCGGAGCAGATGAACTCCTCCAGCATGGTGTTCACCAGCTTCGGCAGACCCTGCCCGCCATAGGCCGGGTCGCAGGACAGGCCCTGCCAGCCCGCCTCGATGTAGGTGGCGTAGGCCTCCTTGAAGCCCTTGGGCGTGCGCACCACGCCGTTCTCGAAGCTGCAGCCCTCGCCATCGCCGGACTGGTTCAGCGGGAACAGCACCTCCTCGCACAGCTTGGCGCCTTCCTCCAGGACCTGGGCGATCAGGTCGGGGGTGGCGTCCTCGTAACCCGGCAGTTCGGCCAGCTTCCCCGCCCCGACGATCTCGTCGAGAACGAAGCGGACATCCTCCAGCGGAGCCTTGTAGATCGGCATTGCTCAGTCCTCCCCCATCAGTTCCGCAGCGGCTTGCCGGTGGTCAGCATGTGCTCCACCCGGTCGATGGTGCCCTCGGTGCGCACCAGCTCCATGAAGGCCCGGCGTTCCAGCGCCAGCATCTGGTCCTCGGTCACCGGCTGGGTAACGTCGGCCTTCGGTCCGCCCGTCAGGATTCCGGCCAGCTTGCCGCAGACCACCATGTCGTGAGGCGTCGCCTTGCCCTGAAGCGCGAAGCCTTCCAGGAACAGCTCCAGCGCGGCGCGGCCGTTGGGGCCGGGGAGCGTGTAGGTGACCTTCTCGGGTGGGGTGTAGTGTGTGGCCAGCTCCAGCGCCTTGGCCTTGGCGTCGGCCAGCAGTCGGTCGCGGTTCATGGTGATGCCGTCGCTGGGGCGCAGGTACAGCAGGTCCTTGGCCTCCGCCGCCGACTTGGCGACCTTGGCGAGGCTGATGGTCTCGAAGGCTCCGGCGATCGGCGGCATCGGCCCCTTGGGCGTGCGCGGGTTGGCGGCGTGGCGGGCCAGCATTTCCGTGCAGCCGCCCCAGCCGGGGATCAGCCCGACGCCGACCTCGACCAGTCCCATGTACGTCTCGGCGTGGGCCTGCACATGGTCGGAATGCAGCAGGATCTCGCAGCCGCCGCCGAGCGCCATGCCGCTGGGCGCCGAGACCACCGGGAAGGGAGCGTATTTCAGGGCGCGGTAAGTGCGCTGCCCGCCCTCCACCAACTCCTCGATCTGCGGCCACAGCCCGACGTTGAGGGCGAACAGGGCGAGGCCAAGATTGGCGCCGACCGAGAAGTTGGCGGACTCGTTGTGGATGACCAGGGCCTTCCAGTCGCTTTTCCCATCGCCGATCAGCTTCATCGCCTTGCCGTAGGCGGCCATGACGTCGCCGTCCAACGCGTTCATCTTGCTGGTGAACTCGACGCACAGCACGCCGTCGCCGATGTCCCACAGGCTGGCCGAGCCGTTCTTCCACACCGGCTTCGACGCCCGCTTGATGTCCGACAGCAGCAGAACACCGTCGGGACGCACCACCGTGTCGTAGAGGCCGGCGGTGGTCAGATGCTGGAGCTTGCCGTCCTCCACCCGGTAGAAGGGCCGCCCGGCGGCCTGTTCGACCAGCGGCGGGACGGGGATGCCCTCGCTGCGGCAGAGGTCGGCGAACCAGGCGGTGCCCAGCCGGTCGATCAGCTCGAACGGACCCTGCTTCCAGTTGTAGCCCAGCCGCATCCCCTCATCGACCGCGACGATGCTGTCGGCAATCTCCGGCACCAGCGACGCGGCGTAGGACAGCGTGTGGGCCAGCACCCGGCGGGCGTATTGGCCGGTCTTGTCGGGGAAGTCGGCCAGCGCCCGCAGGTCGCGCCCGGCGGCCGACACGCTTTCCAGCCTCGGCTTGTCGGAGAGGCGGTAGGCGCCGGAGGACAGGTCGATGGCCTCCTTGACCTTGGCGCCGCCCTCCCGGTTCAGGCGGTAGAAGCCGCCCTTGCCCTTGCGGCCCGTGTAACCCTCCGCGATCATCCGGGTGATGACGGGGTGCTCGCGGAAGACGGCGCGGTAGGGGTCGTTCTCCGGCAGGGTCGCCAGCAGGCTCTTCGCAATGTGCGGCATCAGGTCGAGTCCGACGAGATCGACCAGACCGAACACACCGGTCTTCGGAATGCCCATGGGACGGCCCACGATGGCGTCGGCCTCCTCCACCGTCAGGCCGAGATCGACGGCGGCGTTGATCGCCGTCTGGATCCAGTAGACGCCGATGCGGTTGGCGATGAAGCCTGGCGTGTCCTTGCAGCGGACCACGCCCTTGCCCAGCGCGCGGTCGCAGACGTCGGCGACGGCGGCCAGCGCGTCGGGCCGGGTGGCCTCGCCGCCGACGATCTCCAGCAGCCGCATGTAGCGCGGCGGGTTGAAGAAGTGGGTGATGAGGAAGTCGCGCTTGAAGGCGTCCGACTGCCCCTCGACCAGCACGCCCAGCGGGATGGTCGAGGTGTTGGACGACACCACGGAGCCGTCCTTGCGCACCGGGTCGATGCGGCGGTAGAGGTCGGCCTTGACCGCCGGATTCTCGACGATGGCCTCGACGATCCAGTCGACGTCGGCCAGCAGAGCGAGGTCGTCCTCCAGATTGCCCGGAGTCACCAGCCTGGCGTTCTTCGGGTGCATGAAGGGCGCGGGGTCGGTCTTCAGGAGCCTCTGGATGGCCCCCTTGGCGATGGCGCTGCGGTCGTCACCCTCCTTGGCGGGGATGTCGAGCAGAACGACGGGGATGCCGGCGTTCGCGAAATGGGCGGCGATGCCGCTGCCCATCACGCCGGAGCCGATCACGGCGGCGCGTTTGATCTGCATGGTTGGTGCCTCCCTGTGCCGCCGCCGTCAGACCGCTTCCAGGACCGTGGCGATGCCTTGGCCGCCGCCGATGCACTGGGTGGCGAGAGCGAACTGCTTGCCCTCGCGCTTCAGCAGGGCCGCAGCCTTGCCGGTGATGCGGGCGCCGGTGGCGCCGAGCGGATGGCCGAGCGCGATGGCCCCGCCGTCGAGGTTCACCTTGGCCGGGTCGATGTCGAGGTCGCGCATGCAGGCGATGGCCTGGGCGGCGAAGGCCTCGTTCAGCTCGATCACGTCGATGTCCCGGATGGACAGGCCGGCGCGCGCCAGCGCCTTCTGCGCCGCCGGGACCGGGCCGAGGCCCATCACCTCCGGCGCACAGCCGGCCACCGCGACCGAGCGGATGCGGGCGAGGATCGGCAGGCCGTTGGCCTTGGCGTAAGCCTCCGTCGTCACCAGCACCGCCGAGGCGCCGTCCGTCAGCGGGGAGGAGGTGCCGGCGGTGACCGAGCCGTCGGCCAGGAAGGCGGGCTTCAGGGCGCTCAGCGTCTCGCCGCTGGTGCCGGGGCGGATGCAGCCGTCGCGCTCCACGAGGCCGGCGGCGGTCTGGATGGCGACGATCTCCTCGGCGAGGCGCCCGGCCTGCTGGGCCGCGGCGGCCTTGGCATGGGACTCGGCAGCCATCGCCTCCTGGTCGGCGCGGGCGATCCCGTAGCGGCGGGCGACGTTCTCCGCCGTGACGCCCATCGAGCAGTAGGCCTCCGGATACTGGTCCTTCAGGCCCGGATGGGGCAGCGGGTTGTAGCCCATCATCGGGACGCGGCTCATCGACTCGATGCCGCCGCACAGGAAGACCTCGCCCGCCCCCATCTGGATGGCGCCGGCCGCCAGATGGATCGCCTGCATGGAGGAGCCGCAGTAGCGGTTGATCGTCGTGGCCCCGGCGGTCAGCGGCAGCTTCGCCAGGAAGGACACGGTGCGGGCGATGTTCATGCCCTGCTCGCCCTCGGGGAAGGCGCAGCCGACGACCACATCCTCGATGTCCTGCGGGTTGACGCCCGTGCGCTCGACCAGCGCCGCGGCGACATGGGCCAGCAGGTCATCGGGGCGGACCTTCGCCAGCTCGCCCTTGTTGGCGAAGGCGAAGGGGGAACGGGCGTAGCCGGCGATGACGACCGGATTGGCGGGCGTGGTCAAAGGCGCCGAGGTCATGGTTGCGAGTCCTCCGGGGTGTGCGTCTCCGTGATTCCGTTCTTGCGGAAATGGTCGGAGATCTGGGTGTCGATGATGCGCAGCTCGCCCAGCGTCTGCTGGACGTCCTGAAGCTGCCGTTCCAGGTCGGCGATGCGGCGGCGGGCGATGCGCTGCATGAAGCGCATCTGCTCCTTCTGGATCTCGTCCGCGTCGTAGAGGGTGAGGAATTCCTTGATCTCGGCGAGGCTGAAGCCCAGCCGCTTGCCCCGGCAGATCAGCGCGAGGCGCGCGCGGTCGCGGTGGCCGTAGACACGGGCGGTGCCGTCGCGCTGCGGCGCCAGCAGCCCTTCGTCCTCGTAATGGCGGATGGTGCGGTGGGTCAGCCCGAATTCGTCGGCCAGTTCACCGATGGCGAAGGAGCGCCCGGCACCGTCCGCGCCGGGGTCCAGCCCGATATCCAGCCCGACGTCGGCGCGCGTGCCCAGCCCCATCAACCTTGCGGGTTGCGACATTCCCCACCCTTCCCTTGATCGTCATTGCCCTTAATCGTCACGGGTTGACGTTTACGTAAAGGTAAGGCGCCTGCCATGCGCTGTCAAGCGGGCTGCCCGCTCCCATTCGGGCGCCCTCCCGCTGTCCATCCGGGGTGCGGCGCGGGCGCGCTGTGACAGCATGCCACGGGCGATGAGCCTGCCCAGCTATGGCAGGCTCGGATCACTCAACAAAAAAGCCGCCGGCGAACCCGGGCCAGGAATGGCCGGGCGCAACGGCCGGTTACAGGGCAGGACAAACCGGAGTAACGGCAAGCAGGGTTGGGACAGCCGATGTCGTCGCGCGCCATCGTATCGCTGGGCGTCTGGATACTCGCCATGGTGCTGATCGGCACTTTGACGGTCGGGGTCGCGTTGCTGTTCTACGTGGCGCTGACCGCCTTCTTCGCGGTCGTGGTGGTCATCATGATGATCATCTCCCGCCACCGCGAGGACGAGCACAAAAAGATCGTCTGATACCGATGGCGCATGAAGGCTTCCATTGCTTGGAATTCATGCGAATTGCGGCCACCAGTGGAACCATGTGGCGGCGCGGATACGGTCGGGATCATCGGCGAGACCGCAGCAGCGATCGGCGAGTGCTTGATCGAGGGCATCGAGATCCTCGAAGTAGGTGTTGGCGATCGTCTCGTTGGTCAGTGGCCAGAGATGCTCGGCGGGCTGCAATTCGGGGGAATACGGGGGTAAGAACTCCAGCGTGATGCTCTCCGGGATGTCCAGCGAGCCGGCGACATGCCAGCCCGCGCCATCGAGGACGATGAGCACCTGCTTGGTGGGCCCGGCCCCGACCTCGCGGGCAAAGGCGTCCAGGATAGCACCGAACATGGGCGCATCGAGGCCATCGACGAGAAACCAGATCACCTGTCCGGTGCTCGGCCGTACGAAGCCCGCGAGATACATCCACTCGAAGCGCTGGTGGCCGCGCGCCACCGGCCGGCGGCCGCGCGGCGCCCACACTCGGCGGAGCACCGGCTTCAGCCCGACGCGATGCTCATCCATCGCCCACACCTCCAAGGGTGTGTCCGGGTCTTCCTGCTGGAGGGCCTGCACACGGCGGCGGAACCGGGCCTTGAAGACCTCCTGGGCCAAGGGATCGGCTTCGGCATGGCGGGGGCGCGGTATTTGGCGGGTGAAGCCGAGCCGGCCCAGATAATCGGTGCCGCGCCGGGGTGAGACGAGCCGGCCAAGCATGCCGGCGATCCACTGGGCGACCGAGTGGCCCGTCCACAAACCGCGGCCGGGCGGCGGATCGGCCAGGCTAGTCCTCAGGCTTTGTCGCTGGTTTTCGTCGAGCAGCGGTCTGGCGCCGGGGTTGAACTGGCGCTGGTCACCCAGCCCCGCAACCCCGGCCTCGTTATAGCGTCCCACGATGACGCTGACCCAGCGCGGCGTGTACCCCGTCACCTCGGCCACGAACTGGGCCGAGCGCCCACTGGTCAGCAGCCAGATGATTTGCAGATGCGTCCGCTCCGTCGCATCCGTCGCGGCCTTGTACAGCCGATGCAACTCATTGGCGTCAAGGTGATGAACCAGGTGAACCTTGCTGCCCATGCCAAATCAGGTGGATCGGGCTCGCCTCAAAGGAAGCCTTCACACGCCGTCGGTATCAGACCGGCCGAACCGGAAAAGCCAGCTCGGAAAGGCCCGTCTGCGAAAAGCCGGTTCGGGAAAAGCAAAAGCCCCACCGCCCGCGCACGGCGGACGATGGGGCTTTTCCGTTTGGGCCGCCTACTCCGGCAGGACGCGCAGGCGCGACACGGCGGTGCGGGCCGACTGGTGCGGGCGATAGAGGTCTTCCACCATCGCACCGGGTTGGACGTAGTCGCCGGGCGTCACCGCGCGCACCAGATAGACCAGCCGGAAACGCGGCGCCTGCTTCGTCATGTCGAGCGCGGCGACGAAGCGGTCGTCGCGGTAATCGACGGCGCGTGGCGCGGTCAGCTCGCCCAGCCAGGACAGGTCCCCCAGCGGCGCCCCGCCCCCGGCGAAGCGGGCGGCCTCGATCTCGAAGCCGGCGGGCAGCGGATCGGACACCAGAACCTGCCGGTCCATCGGATCGGAGGCGCTGCCCTCCAGGATCACCACCAGCCGGTCGTTCGGACGGACGGCGCCCGGATCGGCGGGGCGGCCGGTCATATCGAACAGGCTGCGGGTGACGGTCATGCCCTGCTCCTCCGCGCCCGGCGCCGCATCGGCGATGCCGGACACCGACAGGATCTGGCGCAACGGCTCGCCCCCGGCGTTGCGGATGGCCGGCGGGGCCGCCGGGTCGATGCGCTGGAACAGCGGCTTCGCCCCCTCGGTGACCTGTTCGGCCCCTTGCTGGTCCTTCTGGGCGATCTTCATCGACGGCGCACGGTCGATCAGCGCCTTGGCCGCCTGGAGAAGCCATGCCTGCTCCTGCACGCCGGTGGTGCGGACGGCGGCGTAGGTCTTGGACAGGCGCTCGGTTGCCTGGGTCAGGCGATCCCGTTCGACCACGCCGCTCTCGCCCATCAGCGCCACCACGCCGGCCTCGTCACGCAGGGACGAACCATAATCGCGCAGGCTGGCCGACACGACGCGGGCGCCGGACAGCCGGCCGAAGGCTTCCGCCGCGCGGTCCTTGTCGCCCAGCGCGGCGATGGCCGTGGCGACCTGGGCGCGGGCGAAGTCGGTCTGCAGCTTGTCCCAGAAGGTCTCCTGGAAGTAGCGGACGGCACCGGCGTCGATCATCTTGGCGCGGGCCAGCACATAGAGCGCGTAGGCGCGGGCCGGCTGCTCGTCGGCCTCCACCCAGGCGTTGTCGAGCGCGCCGCGCAGCCCGTCCAGCCCCTTGCGATAGGGCCCCTCCGGCACTCGGTAGCCGGCGGCCTTGGCGCGGCCCAGGAAGTCCAGCGCGTAGGCGGTCAGCCAGGAATCGGCCTCCCCTTTCGGCGACCAAGCGGCGAAGGCGCCGTCCATCCGCTGGAAGGTCAGCACCCGGTCCACCGACCGCTGCACCCGCGCCTTCACCCGCTCGTCCGAGGCGACGCCCAGCGCCACCGCCACGTCGCCCAGCGACAGCAGGGGCAGCGCTCGGCTGGCCGTCATCTCCAGCCCGCCGGGGCCGCCGCGCTCCAGCGCGGTCAGCAGGCCGGGAATGTCGAGCTCGGGCAGGTTGCCGAGCGACAGGGCCGCCGTCGCGGTCTCCGGCCGCAGGCCGTTCAGCAGGTCGGGGGGCAGCTCGACGCTGCGCTCCGGGGCCAGCATGGAGGCGGTGCGGCGGGTGACCAGCGGCGAGGCCGGGCGCACCGGGATTTCCCACTGGCGCGTGATGCGCAGGCCGTCCGGCCCGGTCACGTCCAGCGCCACGTGCCCTGTGCCGACGCCGTTGGCGGTCAGCACCCTCCCGGCGGTGGCCCGCTTGCCCTTGCCCAATTCGGGCACGGCGATGTTGCCTTCGCTCAGCGACACGGCGCCGCTGGCGATCAGGGAGATGGTGTAGGCGCCCGCAGGCCCCCCGACGTTGTCGAGCGTCACCGGGACCACCGCCCGGTCCCCCGGCGCCAGGAAGCGCGGCAGGCCCAGGTCGGCCAGCACCGGATCGGCGACCAGCATGGAGGATTCGGAACGGCCGAGCTTGTCCCCGCTCCAGGCCACGGCCATCAGGCGCAGCCGGCCCTGGAAATCGGGGACGTCCAGCGGCACCGCCACCTTGCCCTCCGGCCCCACGGTCAGCACGCCGGAGAACAGGGAGACGACGCGCTCCGACTTCTGCGGAACGGTGACGCCGACCTGACGCAGCCGCGGAGCGGCGCCGGGGCGCGTGCGGGTGGCGTCCAGGACCGCCGGATCAATCAGCCGCCCGAAGGAATCGCGCAGCTCCACGCCCAGGCGGCGCTTGCCCAGATAATGGTCGATCGGGTTCGGCGAATGCTGGTCGGTGAGCTGGAGCACGGCGTCATCCACCGCGGCGACCGTCACATAGGCCGGCTGGCCTTCCGGCGCGCCCTCCACCACCACCTCAGCGGTAACGGAGCGGCGGGGCTCGGTCTGCGCCGGGGCGGCGACGCGCACGTCCAGCGCCCGCTCGTCCCCGTCCACCGCCAGCCAGGACAGGCCGACGGCGCGGCGCGCCACGCCCTTCGACGGGCCGCCCGCCGCGTCCGGCGCGCCGAAGGCGGTCGCCAGCACATAGACGCCACCGGTCCAGGTCGGATCGACGGGGATTTCCAGGAACGCCCCCTCCGGCCCGATGCGGCGGGTCGAAGCTTGCCGGATCTTGCGGTCGGCGACGGTGATCAGCACCTCGCTGTCGTAGGGCGGCTTGACGTAGACCCAGGCGGTCTCGCCGCCCTTGTAGGCGGGCAGCATGACGGTCACGTCCACCTGATCGGGACGCTCGCCGGCGGTCGGGGTCATCCACCAGCCGGCGGCGAAGCGCAGGCTGCTCGCCACGCCCGTCTTGGGGTCGAACACCTCCAGCCGGTAGCGCCCGGCGGTCACCGGGGCCTCCACGGAAGCCGGCTTGGCCGCCTGGGCGGCGAGCGTGCCGCCGGTCACCCGCTGGTCGCGCACCGTGACCTTGTAGTCCCAGCGCCCGTTCGCCTCGAACCACGCGTAGTCGTACTCCTCCTCGAACAGCTCGTAGGAGAGGTCCTCCTTGTCCATCGGCTGGCCATCCGGTCCGACCGCCACCACGTCGAAGCCGGCAGTGGCGCCTTCCGGCACCCCATCACCCTCGAAGCGCGGGCAGATGCCGACGGCGAAGGGCTGGTGGCGCACCGGCAGGACCAGATCGCGGCTGACCGAGCGGCCCCCGATGTCCAGGAGGGTGGCGCGGACCACCGCCTCCAGCGGCTTGGTGCTCTCCGGCGCCTTGGGCAGCGCGAGATCGGCCTTGGCCTGCCCGTTGCGGTTGGTCGTGAAACCCGGCAGGTCGCTGCGCAGCGGCTTCACCTCCTCCTGCGTGAGGCCGAAGCGGTAGCCGGGCAGGTTCGGGTAGGGATTCGCCGCGGCGCGCAGCGTCACCGCCAGCTCGCCCGGCAGGCCCGCCGCCGGGGCGCCGTAGAGGAAATGCCCGTCGATGGTCAGGGTCGTCTTGCCATCCGCCGGAAGCTCCGCCGCCTCGGCGGCCAGGGCGACCTCAAGGCGCGGCGGCACGAAGTCCTCGACCAGGAATTCGGCGCGGCCCAGCACCGGACCCATCGTGTTCGGCTGGCTCCCCGCCTCCGGCTCGCCGTGGGCGGTGACGGCCCAGGTGCCGGTCATGGCGTTGGCCGGGATCTCGACGCGGGCGGCGAAGCTGCCGCCGCCGGATTCGGCGAGCGGACGGCGGTCCACCTCGAAGCCGTCCGGGCGCTGGATCTTCAGCGTGACGGGACGGCCGGTGACCGGCTTGGCGTCGGCGTCGCGCAGCAGCATCGCCAGATGCACCGTCTCACCGGGGCGGTAAATGCCGCGCTCGGTGTAGAGGAAGGCGTCGGGCTGGCCGGGGACCGGGCGCGCCGGGACCGCCGCCGCGACACCGCCCGGCGCCGCGTTCGGCGCCCCGCCTGCCGGAGGCGCGTTGGCCAGCGTCGGTGTCACGAGGTCGAGGAAGCCAAAGTCCCCCGCCCCGCGGTAGGCGAACAGCGCCTGCACCGGTTCCCGCCCGGCGGCGCGCAGGGCAGCGAGGTCGAAGCGCGCCAGCCCGTCCGCGCCGGTCAGCGCCTTGCCAAGCTCCTCGTTGTTGCGGGCGAGCAGGCGCAGCTCGACGCCGGCCTCCGGGGTCGCCCCCTTCACGGAGCGGGCGAAGACGACCAGCGCGTCCTCGCCGGTGATGGCGTTCAGGCCGAGGTCGGAGACGACGAACCACTGGGTCGCCTTGTGGTCCCAGCCGCCGGGCTTGATATCCTCGGTGCTGGCCACGGCAATGTAGACGCCGGGCCCCAGCCGGCCCAGCACGGCGTCGATCGGAAAGGGCGTCACCACCGCCTGGTTGCGGCTGTTGCTGATCGCCATCTCCCCGCGCCACACCTCCTGGCCGGAGCGGTCGAGGATCTCGCCGACCTCGTGGTCGGACATCTGCTGGCCGATGCGGCCGAAATAGATCTTCTCGACCAGACTACGGTCGTTGATCCGCAGCACCTGGAGCTTCGCCCGGTCGAGGTTGATGGAGCGCAGCGGCAGCCCGTCGGCGCCGATGCGCGGCAGGATGTAGCCCGCCCCGCGGAAGGCCAGCGCCGGCTTGCGGTTCGGCACCTCGATGTCGCGCGCGTCGGGGTTGGGCAGGCGCTTCCCGTCGCTGCCCGGCAAGCCGTCGCGCAGGGTGATGCGGTAGCTCTGCCCGTGCTTCAGCCCCTCGACGCAGAGCGTGCGGTCGCGGGCGACGGCGGTCCCGTCGAAGGCCGCCCCGCCCCCAGCAGGCGTCACCTCCACATAGTCGCGGTAGTTCACCGCGCGCGACTTCTCCAGCCGGTCGGTGAAGGTGAAGCAGGCCTGCGGCACGTCGCGCTCCGCCACCACCTCGGCGGAGGACACGCCGAAGGGCACCGGCTCGGGCGGCGCGTCGGCGGCGATGACGGGGGTTGAGGACGCGACGAGGACGGCACAGACACGCGCCACTGCACGCAACATTCGATCTTCCCTGGACCAGCCGCCCGGCGCGGCGCGCGCGGGCCTATGCGAAAACTTGGGGCCTGCGAAAACATTGTTTTCGGCAAACCGGCGCGGAGTATGCCGAAGCGCCCCTGGTTTCGCCACGGCTTTGCGGCCCCGCCCGGAAAATCCCGCAAGGCGGATTTGGCTGCGGATGGGGTTCGGATCAGGCGGCGAATTCCAGCGTGAACTGGCTGCCCTCGCCGGGCCGGCTGTCGATGCGCAGGCGCCCGCCATGGGCCTCCATCAGGGACTTGACGATGGGCAGCCCCAGCCCGCCGCCCTGCCCCGGCAACGCCACATGCACCGCGGGCTGCCCGAAGGGTTCCGCGGCTTGGTGGAGTTGTTCCGGGGTCATGCCGATGCCGTTGTCCGTCACCCGCACGCGGCATCCGCCGTCCGCTCCGCCGCCGACCGTCACCAGGATGCGCCCGCCCTCCGGCGTGAAGGTGACGGCGTTGGTCAGCAGGTTCAGGAGCATCTGCTTCAGGGCGCGCTCGTCCGCCGAGACGCTGTGGTGTCCCGGCTCGACATGCATGTCCACGCGGATGGCCTTGGCGTCGGCCTGCGGCGCCACCATGCGGAACGCCCACTCGACGACCGGAGCAACGTCGAGATCCTCCCGATGCAGGGGCAACGTCCCCGCCTGGAGCCGCGACAGATCCATGATGTCGTTGATCAGCCCCAGCAGGTGCCGCCCCGATTCATGAATGTCGTGGGCGTAGTCGGCGTAACGCCCGCCGGCCTGCGGCCCCAGCATCTGATCGCGGATGATCTCCGAGAAGCCGAGGATGGCGTTCAGCGGCGTGCGCAGCTCATGGCTGACGCGGGCCAGGAAGTTGCGGTTCAGCGCCAGCGCGGCGCGCAACCGCTCCGCGGTGCGGTGCTGCACCAGAAGGAACAGCGTCACCAGCAGGATGGACGCGGTCAGGATCGCCGCCAGCAGGAACAGCGTGTTGCGCAGGTCTGCCACCCCCGCCTCGATATCCACCTGCGCGACGCCGACGGTGGCGACCAGCGGATAGCTCTCAACCACGCGATAGGCGAAGGCGCGCAGGACGCCGTCGGTCTGCGACTCCTGCCAGTAGACGCCGGCGAGCGACCGGCCCAGTTCCCCCCACAGGCGGGACTGGGGGATGGCGAGTCCGACCGCCTCGACACCGCGCGAGGCGCCGCGGGCGCGGATCACCTTGTCCATCCCGATCAGGGTCACCGCCCCCTGCGGCCCCAGATTGGCCTGCTGGTAGAACTCCGCCAGGATGTCGGGATCGATGTTGGCGATCACGATGCCCGCAAAGCCGCCATCCCCGTCGGTCAACCGCCGGCTGAGGCGCAGCAGGGGGCCGCCGCCGGTCGTTCCGGGAAAGGGCGTTCCAATGTGCATCAGGTCGCGCCCGGTGCCCTGATGGAAGGCGAAGGCCGCCTCGTCCCGCTCGTTCGCCCGCCCGCCCGGACCTTCGCTGCGCAACAGCACGGTCCCGTCGGCGTCGAGCACGGTGAAGTGATGGATCAGCGTCGGATCGTAGAGCGTCTGGTCGAGGAAGTTGCGGATGCCGGGCAGGCCGTTCTCCCCGAACTCCAGCGCCAGGGAGCGCAACGTGATGTCCACCTCGTGCACCGCGCGGTGGGTGCTCTTGGCGAAGGCCCGGACCATGATCTCGGCCTTCGCCACCGCTTCCCGCGTCTGGCCGTCCAGCAGTTCGCGGGCCACCTGCGCGTAGGCTCCCCAGACCACCGTGATCGCAACGGCGGCGATGGCGAACACGCACCAGCGGAACGAGATCGGCAGACGCATCCCGGTCTTTCCACAGGCGGCCCACCGGGGCGGGTCCGGACGTTGATCCGTTCCGGCCCGGTATCGACCCTAGAGGACAAGGGGTATCACGCCACCGAAGTCTCCGGCAAGCCTCTCCATCCAGCGTTGACGGCAGAGGTCTTCATGTCATTTCCGCGTGAAATACGCCCTCAACCGCTCAACCGCGCCATCGAGGATTTCGTCCCTTTTGGAGAAGCAGAAGCGTATGAAGCTTCGCGGCGCGTCCTGGACGAAGAAGGCTCCGACGGGGATGGCCGTCACCCCGGCCTCGGCGGTCAGACGGCGGCAGAAGGCCTCGTCGTTGCCGTCGAAACCGAAGGGCGACACGTCGGCGACCACGAAATAGGTGCCGGCGGACGGCAGCACCTCGAACCCCACGGCGCGCAGCCCGTCGGCCAGCCGGTCGCGCTTGGCCTGGAGCCCGCTGGACAACCCGGCGAAATAGGCGTCGCCCTTGCCCAGCCCATAGGCGACCGCCGTCTGAAGGTTGGGCGGCGTGGTGAAGGTAATGTACTGGTGCGCCTTGGCGACGGGCTGGAGCAGGTGCGGCGCGCCGGTGACGTAGCCGACCTTCCAGCCGGTCAGCGAGAAGGTCTTGCCCGCGGAGCCGATCTTCAGGCAGCGGTCGCGCATGCCGGGCAGCGTCATCAGCGGAATGTGCTGACGCCCGTCGAAGACGATGTGCTCGTACACCTCGTCGCAGACGGCGAAAGCGTCGAAGCGCTGGACGAACTCCGCGAGCAGCTCCAGTTCGGCGCGGCTGAAAACCTTGGCCGCGGGATTCAGCGGGTCGTTGATGAGAACCAGCTTGGTCTTCGGCGAGAAGGCCGCTTCCAGGTCCGCCCGTGTGAAGCTCCAGTCCGGGGCCTTCAGGCTGACGAAGCGCGGCACGCCGCCGGCCAGCCGGACGATCGGCAGGTAGCTGTCGTACATGGGCTGGAACAGCACCACCTCGTCACCCGGCTCGATGAGACCGAGCAGGCTGGCGGTGAGCGCCTCGGTGGCGCCGGAGGTCACCAGCACCTCGGTCTTCCAATCGATGTCCAGCCCGTAGAACCGCCGGCCGTGGGCGGCCAGCGCCTGCCGCAGGTCCGGCGTGCCCATCATCGGCGGGTACTGGTTCCACCCTTCGAGGATGGCCTTGGCCGCCACGTCCAGCACGTCGGCGGGACCGCGCTCATCGGGAAAGCCCTGGCCGAGATTGATCGCCTTGTGCTCGTCCGACAGGCGGGACATCACCTCGAAGATCGTGACCGGGAGGTCAAGCTCCCGCCGACCAAGGAAGCCTGTCTTCGATTCTCCGGAATTTTGCATCGAACACCGTCGGTGTGGTTGGGTGAGTTCCGTGGTGGCTGATCGGTGACCGGCCATATCGGGAGCGCGCCGCCCGTCTCGGATCGCGGATCGAACGGACGGAATTCAGCGGTCGTCGCACCAGCCTTGTTCCGGCTTGCCTTATCGACGGATTGCAGCCGTTCGTCCAGCGCCTCGGCGGGGTTTCCCGACCGAGGCGCTGTGCGCGGCCTCCTGTTTCAAGAGCATGCGGCGGCGGGGGACGTGGCGGAACCAGCCGGACACGGCGAGCGTCGACAAAATTCCTGCCCGCTCGTGTCGGGCTCCGTCATCGACGGTCGACGCGAACCCAATCGGAGCAAACGCGCGCGCCCGACCGCCTCACGGGGGGGCCAAGGCGGCAGGGCGGCGCGAACCGACGCGGCCCAGCGGAGACACCGGGGCCGGGCCTACCCACGAAACCGGGCGGGTGAACCGCATGGGGCCGGGCCCCAACGGCGACGCCGCCCGCTCCTCACGCCTGACCGACGCTGTGGCCGGCGTTGCGCCCGCGGCGTCCACGGACGGTGGTCGGGTCGATCGACTCCGCATCCTCGTCGAGCGCCGGGCCGCCGACACCGTCGGCCTGGTCGGCGCAGCGCTCCGCCAGTTCGCGGATCGCCCCGCGGATCTGCGGGTCGCGGATGTTCTGGAAGTAACGGGCGAGCATCAGCGCCTCGCGGGACCGCAGAGTGCCTTCCGATTCCTCCGCCTGCGGGTTGGCGACCCCCGCCTCCTGGGCAGCGTGGCGTTCCTCCAGCCCCTCGAAGAAGACGGAGACCGGCACTCGGAAGAACTGGGCCAGCTTGAACAGACGGCTGGCCGAGACCCGGTTGAAGCCGCGCTCGTACTTCTGAAGCTGCTGGAACGTCAGGCCCAGAGCCGACGCGACATCGCTCTGGCTCAGGCCGGCGAGCATGCGCAGTTCGCGCAGACGCTGCCCAACAAACACATCGACCTCGTTGAGGCCTTCCTTCTTCTCACGTCCACGTTTTTTCACAACATTCCCCCATCAAAAAAAGTGGCAAAGCCTCATGTCGCGCGAAGCAACATTCGGTTCTGCGTTGGAAAGATTCCGACGCGCTTGTGCCACGATCTTTTTGGTATCGGACAAGCGACCATTGCAACTCAGCTATGACGTCGGCGGTGCAAAGTCAACCACCGTTCCGGCATTTACTACCTACGTCCCAACAAACCACAGAAATAGAAGGGTTATGTACACGCGCATTATTCCTTCTTTCGAGGTAATTTCAAATTGCTCAAAGAAGAAACAATCTGACACATGCCCTTTCGCGGCGAATCACCCCCCTCCTCCTCGCTCGTAGGTGGGCAGAAGAGCGTTGCCAACGCGCATCGATAGGCACATTTTGCCGGGCACTGGGCAATTTCTGCCCACGAATTAACGCTCTCTTCATCAAGAAAGCCCAGCATGCGCGCTTAAGGCAAGGACCGGCGCGGTTTTTGCAAATTCCTTTTTTGCGTCTGCGAAATCAAGAACTTCCCGGAGATCCACCGGGGCATCCGATCGGGGACTAGCGCGTGAACAACCTTCTGCAGACCTTGCGCAACCTGGGTCCCGCGCGCCTGGCCGCCATCGGTGGGGTCGGCCTGCTCCTGATCGGATTCTTCGTCTATCTGATGACGCGCCTCTCCACCCCGGAGATGGAGCTTCTCTACGCCGAACTCCAGCCCACCGAGGCCGCGGCCATCGCCAAGAAGCTGGAGGAGGCGAAGGTCCCCTTCACGGTCGACAAGACCGGCACGAAGATCATGGTCGCCGCCGAGCAGGTGGGGCCGACGCGCATGCGGATGGCCGCCGCCGGCCTGCCTTCGGGCGGTTCGATCGGCTACGAGCTGTTCGACAAGGGCGAAGGCTTCGGCGCCACCAGCTTCATGCAGAACATCAACCATCTGCGCGCCCTGGAAGGCGAGATGGCGCGCACGGTGCAGACGCTGAACGGGGTGCAGAGCGCCCGCGTCCATCTGGTGCTGCCCAAGCGCGAGCTGTTCGCGCGTCAGCAGAATCCGGCGACCGCCAGCATCTTCATAAAGCTGCGCCCCGGCGCCCAGCTGTCGCGCGAGAACATCCAGGCGATCCAGCACCTGATCGCCGCCTCCGTGCCGAACCTCGATCCCAGCCGCATCTCCATCGTCGACGACAAGGGCACCCTGCTCGCCCGCGGGACCGGCAACGACAGCGCGGACGCCATGCTGGCCTCGGCAGAGGAGAAGAAGGTCGCCTACGAGAGCCGCATCGCCCGCATCATCGAGGATCTGCTGGGCCGCACCGTCGGCTACGGCAAGGTGCGGGCGGAGGTTTCGGCCGATCTCGACTTCGACCGCATCACCACGCAGTCCGAGATCTTCGATCCGGAAAGCCAAGTCGTCCGCTCCACCCAGACGGTGACGGAGGCGAACGAGAGCCACGACCGCGACCCGCTATCGCCGGTCACCGTGGACCAGAACCTGCCGACCGCACAGTCGGGCAACAACGCCGGACCGATCTCGCAGAACAAGCAGAACCGCAGCGAAGAGACGATCAACTACGAGATCAGCCGGACCACCAAGAACCATGTCCGTGAATCCGGGCAGGTGCGCCGCCTGTCGGTCGCGGTTCTGGTCGACGGCACCTACAGCCTGCCCAAGGACGGCAACCCGGCGGCCTACCAGCCGCGGCCGGAGCAGGAGCTGGAGAGCATCAAGGCGCTCGTCCGTTCCGCCGTCGGCCTCGACGCCGTGCGCGGCGACACGCTGGAAGTCATCAACATGCGCTTCTGGTCGCCGGAAGACGACGTCCAGAAGCCGGAGGAACTGTTCCTCGGCATGACCAAGGACGACCTGTTCCGCATCGCGGAGATGGTCGTTCTGGGCATCGTCGCCGTCCTCATCATCCTGCTGGTCATCCGCCCGCTGATCACCCGTGCCTTCGAGAAGGCCGACCAGCAGGAGGAGGACGACATGGACCGCCTGCTGGCCGACCAGAGCGGCATGCCCGCCGCCCTGGCCGCGCCGACCGGCGCGCTGGCCCAGGATCTCGCACTGGAGGCTGCCCAGGCCGACGAGGAGCTGGAGCAGATGATCGACATCAACCGCGTCGAAGGCCGCGTCCGCGCCTCCTCGCTGCGCAAGGTGGGCGAGATCGTCGAGAAGCATCCGGAGGAAGCGGTGTCGATCCTGCGCAACTGGCTGTATCAGGAGAGCTGACGCGATGAGTTCGGTCCGCAAATTCCTGTTCGACGAATCCTTCGATGTGGACGCGCCGCCGCGTCGCCAGTTCCAGGCCGACGACGACTATTTCGACAACATCCCCCTGCCGGAACCGGAGCCCGAGCCGGAACCGGAGCTGCCGTCCGAGCCGCCGCCCCCGGTGTTCGGCGAAGCCGATCTGGCCGCCGCCCGCGCCGCCGGCTTCGCGGAGGGCGAGACCGCCGGCAAGTCGACGGGCTACGGCAAGGGCTTCGTGGACGGCAACAACGCCGGCCGCAAGGACGGCTACGAGCAGGCCCGCGTCGAGATTGAGGCGACGGTGCAGGCGCGGATCGCCAACGCGCTGGAAACCGTCGGCAACGGCGTGCAGCATCTGCTGAACGAGCATTACGCCACCAGCGCCCAGCGGGCCGACCAGCCCGTGCACATCGCCCTGGCCATCGTCCGCAAGCTGATGCCGGAACTGGCGCGGCGCGGCGGGCTGATGGAGGTGGAAGGGCTGGTGCGCGCCTGCCTGACCGACCTGATCGACGAGCCGCGCCTGGTGGTGCGTGTCGCCGACGACATGGTGGACGCGGTGCGCGAGCATCTGGATCAGGTGATCGCGGCCCGCGGCTTCGGCGCCAAGCTGATGGTGGTGGGCGATTCCGGCCTCGCGCCGGGAAGCTGCCGGATCGAGTGGGCCGAAGGCGGGGTGGAGCGGGACACCGCCGGCCTGCTCTCCCAGATCGAACGGCGGATGGCCGGCCTGCTGGAAGCGCCGCCGGGCTGACATCCCCGCGGGTTGGACGGCGGACAGGATTTTCAAGGTTCTAAGGGCTTCTGGAGACTTCGATGGCCAAGGACAGCTTCTCCCTCGACGAGTTGGACGGCGGCGGCCGCAGCGACATTGCGGAGTATGAGACCGGCCTGGGTCCAGCCAAGGATCTGGAAGCGGTCTACGACATCCCCGTCCAGATCTCCGCCGTGCTCGGCAAATCGACCATGCAGGTCAGCCAGCTGCTCAAGCTCGGGCGCGGCGCGGTGGTGGAGCTGGACCGCAAGGTCGGCGAGGCCATCGACATCTACGTGAACAACCGTCTGGTCGCCCGCGGCGAGGTCGTGGTCGTGGAAGACCGGCTGGGCATCACCATGACCGAAATCATCAAGTCGGACCGCGGATGAGCCTCACACGAGACAGCGCTGAAGCGTCCCGCCGGGGTGGGCGTTCCGCCCGTCCGCGCGGCGGGGTGGACATGGCGACGCTGGTCGGTCTGGCCGCCGCCGCCGTGGTCATCTTCGTCGCCATGGCGTCGGGCGGCAGTCTGCGCGCCTTCGTCGACCCGCCGTCGCTCATCATCGTGCTGGGCGGCACGCTGGCGGTCACCACCGCCTCCTTCTCGCTGCACGACGTGGCCATCGCTTGGCGCGACGCCGGGGCGGTGCTGATCCACCGGACCAGCGACCCGCGCGGCGTGGCCCGGCAGGTGCTCCTGCTCGCCGAGGCGGCGCGGCGCGCGCCGGAGACGCTGCGCAACGTCCTGCCGGAGCTGAAGCACGAGTCCTTCCTGCACCGCTCGGTCACTCTGGTGGCCGAGGGGCTGCCGCCCGACGACATCGAGCGGATGCTGATCGGCGAGGTCGAGGCGTCGGGCGCCGGCAAGGTCAAGAGCGCCGGCGTGCTGCGCCGCGCGTCGGAGGTGGCGCCGGCCATGGGGCTGATCGGCACGCTGGTCGGCCTCGTCCAGATGCTGGGCAGCTTGAACGACCCGTCGAGCATCGGCCCGGCGATGGCGCTGGCTCTGCTGACCACCTTCTACGGGGCGGTGCTCGGCAACGTCGCGCTGGCCCCGCTGGCCGCCAAGGTGGAGCGGACGGCGGAGGAGGACGCGCTCGTCAAGACTCTCTACACCATCGGCGCGGTATCCATCGCGCGTCAGGAAAATCCGCGGCGTCTGGAGATGCTCCTGAACGCCGTTCTTCCGCCTGGAAAGCGGATTCAGTACTTCGACCGGGACTCCGACCGGGGTTCTCCGAGGGGAGCGTAAGATGCGTCTGCTGATCGTTGGAACGTTGGAAGGGTACATCACCGCCGCTGGCAAGATCGCCATGCAGCGCGGGGCGAAGGTGTCCCACACCGACAGCATCGAGGGCGCCCTGAACGCCCTGCGCGCGGCGGCGGGGGCGGACCTCGTGATGATCGACGTCAAACTCGACATCGCGACCTTCATCGAGAGCCTGAAGGCGGAACGGATCACCATTCCCGTGGTGGCCTGCGGCATCGGCACCGACGCGGCGGCGGCGGTGAAGGCGATCCGCGCCGGCGCCAAGGAATACATTCCCCTGCCCCCCGACGCGGAGCTGATCGCCGCCGTGCTGGAAGCGGTGGCGGAGGAAAGCCACGCCATCGTCTGCCAGGACCCGGCCATGCTGGCGACTCTGCGGCTGGCGGACCAGGTGGCGCCCAGCGACGCCTCCGTCCTGATCACCGGCGAGAGCGGCACCGGCAAGGAGCTGATGGCCCGCTACATCCACCGCAAGAGCCGCCGTTCCGACGCGCCCTTCGTCGCAGTGAACTGCGCGGCCATCCCGGAGAACCTTCTGGAATCGGAGCTGTTCGGCCACGAGAAGGGCGCCTTCACCGGCGCCGTCGCGCGCCGGCTGGGCCGCTTCGAGGAGGCCAACGGCGGCACCCTGCTGCTCGACGAGCTGTCGGAGATGCACCCGCGGCTCCAGGCCAAGCTGTTGCGCGCCATCCAGGAAAAGGAGATCGACCGCATCGGCTCGTCCCAGCCGGTGAAGGTCAACGTCCGTCTGGTCGCCACCTCCAACCGCAACCTGGAGAACGAGGTCCGCGCCGGCAACTTCCGCGAGGACCTCTATTTCCGGCTCAACGTCTTCAGCGTCGCCATACCGTCCCTGCGCGAACGGCCGGCCGACATTCCGATGATCGCCGACCATTTCCTGAAGAAATACGCACAGGCCAACGGGCTGGGCGAGAAGCGGCTGTCGGACGACGCGCTGCTGATGCTGCGCGCCCACCACTGGCGCGGCAACGTGCGCGAGCTGGAAAACACCATGCACCGCGCCGTCCTCCTCTCCAAGTCGGAGACGGTCGGGCCGGACGCGATCATGCTGACCAGCCAACTGCTCGCTCCGGAAGGCTCGGCGCAGGCGTCGATCCCGACCAACTCGCCGGTCGCCAACCCCTTCGCCGGGCCGGGCGGCACGGTGCCTCAGGCGCCGCGCGGCTATGGGCAGCCGGCTCCCGGCTACCCGACCTCCTACGCGCCGCCTCCGGGCCACGCCGCGGGGGCCGCGGCCTACGGCAACGCCGGAGCGTCGTCCTATGGCAACGCCGGAGCGGCGTCCGGCGCCCCAGCCGTCCAGGGACTCGTCGGGCGCACGGTGGCGGAGGTCGAGCGCGACCTGATCATCGGCACGCTGTCCCACTGCCTGGGCAACCGCACCCACGCGGCGAACATCCTGGGCATCTCGATCCGCACGCTGCGCAACAAGCTGAAGCAGTACAGCGAGGAGGGCGTGCCGGTGCCGCCGCCGGGCAGCGAGGAACGGGCGGCCTATTGATCCGCTGATCGGAGGAAAGGCGGAGGAGCGGCGGCATGGCACTGACCGAACACAATCCTGGAGCGCGAACGGGCGGCGGGGGCAACATGTCCGCGCTGACCGACATGGTGGCCGTCGCCAAGGGGGCGCTGAAGCGCGGCGACCTCATCATGGCGGCCGGCATCATGCTGATCGTCGTCGGGCTGATCCTGCCGCTGCCGCCGATGCTGCTCGACATGATGCTCGGGCTGAACGTCACCATCTCGATCCTGATCCTGATGGTGGTGCTGTTCATCGAGAAACCGCTGGAGCTGTCGTCCTACCCGACCATCCTGCTCATCACGACGCTGCTGCGCCTGTCGCTGAACATGGCGTCGACCCGCCTGATCCTGACGCAGGGGCACGAGGGAACCTCCGCGGCGGGCCATGTGATCGAAGCCTTCGCCGGCTTCGTCATGGGCGGCGACTTCATCATCGGCGTGATCGTCTACGCGATTTTGACGATCGTGAACTTCAAGGTCATCACCGCCGGTTCGGGCCGCATCGCCGAAGTGGCGGCGCGCTTCACCCTGGACGCCATGCCCGGCAAGCAGATGGCCATCGACGCCGACCTGTCGGCCGGCATGATCGACGAGACCACCGCCCGCGCCAAGCGCAAGGAGCTGGAGGACGAAAGCGCCTTCTTCGGCTCCATGGACGGTGCGTCGAAGTTCGTGAAGGGCGACGCCGTCGCCGGCCTGATGATCATGTTCATCAACATCATCGGCGGCGTGTCGCTGGCGGTCCTGCGCTACGACATGCCGATCCTGCAGGCGCTGGACACCTTCACCAAGCTGACCATCGGCGACGGACTCGTCTCGCAGATCCCGGCGCTGGTCATTTCCATTTCCGCCGGCTTCCTGGTGTCGAAGGCCGGCACCGGCGGTTCCACCGACAAGGCGGTGGTCGGACAGCTCACCAATCACATCAGCGCGCTCGGCCTGTCGGCGGGCGCCATCACCCTGCTGGCGCTGATGCCGGGTATGCCGATGCTGCCCTTCCTGCCGGTGATCGCCGCCGTCGGGGCCGCCGCCTGGTATCTGCCGAAGATGCGCGCAAAGAAGGAGGCTGAGGAGGCGGAGGCCGCCGCCGCGGAGGCCGCGGGCATGGGCGGGCCGGGCGGCGGGGCCGCCCCGGTGGCCGACGAGCCGATCGCCACGGCGCTGGCCATCGACCTGATCCGGCTGGAGCTGGGCTACGGCCTGCTGTCGCTGATCAACCAGCCGCAGGCGGGCAGCCACCGGCTGACCGACCAGATCAAGGGCCTGCGCCGGCAGATCGCCGGCGAGGTCGGCTTCGTCATGCCGGCGGTGCGCATCCAGGACAACCTGCAGCTTCCGCCCAATTCCTACATCATCCGCGTCAAGGAGATCGAGGCGGGGCGCGGCGACATCCGCCCGAACATGCTGCTGGTCATGGACCCGCGCGGCGAGGCGATGAGCCTGCCCGGCGAGCAGACGGTGGAACCGACCTTCGGCCTGCCGGCCATCTGGATCGAACCGGGCTACCGCGAGGAGGCGCTGTTCAAGGGCTACACGGTGGTCGACCCGTCCACGGTCATCACCACGCACCTGACCGAACTCATCAAGGACAACATGCCGGAGCTGCTGTCCTTCACCGAGACGCAGAAGCTGCTGGACGAGCTGGACAAGGAGCACCAGAAGCTGATCGCCGACGTGGTGCCGGCGCAGATCACTGTGGGCGGATTGCAACGGGTGTTGCAGAACCTGCTTGCAGAACGGGTTTCGGTACGCGATCTTGCCACCATTCTGGAGGGCGTGTCCGAGGCGGCAAGCCAAACCCGCAGCATCACACAGATCACCGAGCATGTGCGCACGCGCCTGGCGCGGCAGATCTGCGACGCGAACATCAACGAGATGGGAGTCATCCCGCTCGTCACCCTGTCCCCCGAGTGGGAGCAGGCGTTCGCGGAATCGCTGGTGGGCGACGGCGACGACCGGCAACTGACGATGGCGCCGAGCCGGCTTCAGCAATTCATCACTTCGGTCCGCCAAACCTTCGAGCGACACGCCATGATGGGCGAGACCCCCGTCCTGTTGACCAGCCCGCTGATCCGTCCCTTCGTCCGCTCGATCGTCGAGCGGTTCCGGCCGGCCACCGTGGTGATGTCGCAGAACGAGATCCACCCCAAGGCGCGGATCAAGACCCTGGGGCAGATCTGATGCAGGCCATGACGAACCAGTGTGACGGGCGGGGAGCGAGCCGATGCGGCTGAAGTCGTTCCACGCCAAGTCCATGTCCGAAGCCATGCGCATGGTCCGCCAGACGCTGGGCGACGATGCCATCATCGTCGCCACGCGCGAAGAGGACGGCGGCGGCGTTCGCGTGACCGCGGCGGTGGAGGACGACGATCTGCAGATGGCGCAGGTCCGCACGGCCCAGCCGCCCCGGACCTCCCGCCCCGTGATGGTGGTCGAGGAGGAGCCGGAGATCGACGTGGGCGAGGTGGTGGCCGACGTGCTGCACCGCCACGGCGTGCCCGCAGCCCTGGCCGAGCAGCTGATCGACGCCGCCGCCGGGCTGGACACCGACGACCCCGCGCTGGCGCTGGGCGCCGCGCTCGACTCCATGTTCACCTTCAGCCCGCTGCAGGACCGGCGCGGCGGCAACAAGCCGCTGATCCTGGTCGGCCCGCCGGGCAGCGGCAAGACGCTGATCGTCGCCAAGCTGGCCGCCCAGGCGGTGTTCCGCAAACGCTCGGTCGGCGTGATCACCACCGACACGGTTCGCGCCGGCGGCATGGAACAGTTGGCCGCCTTCACGCGTCTGATGAAAATCAAACTGGCGACGGTGGAAGACCCCGACGCGCTCGCGGGCGCGTTCGAGGTCAGCCGCGGCGCCGACGTCGTCCTGGTGGATACCGCCGGACGCAACCCCTACAACCGGGAAGACATGGCCGACCTCAAGGCCCTGCTGTCCGCCGGGGTGGCCGAGCCGATCCTCGTGCTGCCCGCCGGGCTGGACGCCATGGAAGCCGCCGACATCGCCCAATCCTTCAAGGCGCTGGGCGTGCGGCGGATGCTGATCACCCGGCTCGACATGGCGCGGCGGCTGGGCAGCCTGCTCGGCACGGCGCACCGTTCACGCATGGCCTTCTGCAACGCCAGCGTTTCCTCCAAGGTGGCCGAAGGGCTGACACCGCTGAACCCGGTGGCCTTCGCCCGCCTGATGATGCCCGCCGAGGACAAGGCGGCGCGCAACCGGCCCAAGCCGGCGGCCCCTGCCAAGACCAAAGCCGTTCGTTCTTCGTCGAGGACCATCCCATGACCGATCCGGTGTTTCCGGCCGCCCTCAAGAACGTTCATCCGCTGCGCGGTGCCAACGTCATCGCCGTGGCCAGTGGAAAGGGCGGCGTCGGCAAGACGTGGTTCTCGATCACGCTCGCCCACGCGCTGACCAAGATGGGCAAGAACTCGCTGCTGTTCGACGGCGACCTCGGCCTCGCCAACGTCGACATCCAGCTCGGCTTCCAGCCCAAGAACGATCTCGGCGCGGTGATCAACGGCGACGTGACGCTCGGCCGCGCGGCCCAGCGCTACACCGAGGGCGGCTTCGACATCATCGCCGGCCGCTCCGGCTCCGGGACGCTCGCCCAGCTGCCGAGCCAGCGCCTGTCGGGCCTGCGCAACGACCTTATGGAGCTGGCCCGGCGCTACGACTGCGTCATCATGGACATGGGCGCCGGCGTCGACCGCACGGTCCGCACCCTGTCCGGCCCGGCCGGAACGACGCTGGTGGTGACGACGGACGAGCCGACCTCGCTGACCGACGCCTACGCCTTCATCAAGCTGACCCACGCCACCAACCCCACCGCCGACCTGCGCGTCGTGGTCAACATGGCGCAGAGCGTGAAGGACGGCGAGCGCACCTACGGCACCATCCTGAAGGCCTGCCAAAACTTCCTGAAGTACAAGCCCGCGCTGGCCGGCATCATCCGCCGCGACCTGAAGGTGCGCGACGCCATCCGCAACCAGTCGCCGCTGCTGACCCGCTCCCCCAGCTCCGACGCTGCGCGGGACGTGCTGGCCATCGCCCAGCGGCTGCTCAACGGCCAGTAAGTCCGGAGATGGGGGCGCCCTTCCTCCCCAGGCCGTCGGCGCGCCCGCCGCCCCGGCGGCCACCCCCGCGCCCGCCCCGGTGGCGGTCGCCGAGGGCACGGTCAAGGCCCTGCCGGAGCGGTTGCAGGACATCGCCCGCCCGGTGGTGCTGACCGGCACCGTCGTCGGCACCACGCCGGAGGGCCTCGCCCGCGTGCGCACCCAGGCCGGCGAGGTGCTTGTGCAAACCCCGACGCCGCTGCCCGCCGACAAGCCGGTGACGCTCCAGATCACCCCGGCGCAGGTGCTTCTGGAACAGGCCCAGGCCGCGTCGACCGACCCCGCCGCGGCCTCCCCCACACAGAGCCTCGCGGCGAAGGTTCTGGTGCTGACCCAGGGCACCCCCTCGACCACCACACCAAGTGTGCCGACCTCCGGCGGGCCGGCGCCGGCCGTTCCCGGCCAGACCGGAGCGACGTCCCCTCAGGGTTCGGCCCCTCAGGGTTCAGCGACACCGGTGGTGATCCTGCCCAGCCCGGCGTCCGCCACGCCGACGGTGGGACCGGCGGGCCAGCTGCTTCCCCTGCTGCTGCCGGGCACCATCGTTCCAGCACTGGTCATCGCCGCGGCGCCGAAGCCGCCGGCTCCACCCGGTGCGGCCCCGGCCCTGCCCAGCCAGCCCACCGCCACACCGGCAGCGCCGCCACCGCTTCCCCTCACGGACGGCGGCAGCGGCCAAGCCCCGGCACCGACGCAAGCCGGCCAGCCCAACGCAGCCCCGCCCCTCCGCAGGCGCCGCCCACGCCTTCGGGCGCATCGCCGCTCCCCGGCAAGCCGATGCTCGACAGCACGGTGGAACTCGGCGGCGATGCGGCGCATCCCGGCGGGGATATGCCGGAGCCCGCCTCCCCCACGAAACCGACCCCCACGAAGCCAGCCGGCGAACCGGTCCTGACCCAGGGCGGCACCGTCGCCCTGAAGATCCTCACCGTCACGCCCCCGCCGGACCAGCCGCCGGCCGCCCCGCCGGACGATGGGTGTCCGCCATCGGACGGCCAGAGCGCCGGCAACCCGCCCCGCAAGGACGGCGCCCCGTCCCTACCCGCTTCCCAATCCACGGCGGCCCCGCAATCAGCCCCTGCCCCGCCCCGCGGCACTGCAACTCCGACCGCAGCGCCCACGATGCCCGGTGCGGACCCCGGCGCCTCGCTGGAAACGCCCGACGGTCCGGTGCTGAAGGGCACGGTGGCCGGCAGCACGCCGCAGGGCCAGCCGATCCTCGCCACGCCGCAGGGCATGCTGGCGCTGAACGTCCAGGCGAGCCTGCCGCAGGGCAGCGCCGTCACCGCCGTCCTGACCGACCCGGCCAAGGCGCTCCAGACCGCACCGCCCCCGCTCGCCACGGAACCGGGGCCGCTGAGCGAACGGGACTGGCCCGCCATGCGCCAGCTCCTGAGCGCCCTGGCCGGGGTGGACCGCTCCGCCGCGCAGGCGCTGATCGGCACGGTCCTGCCGCAGCCGAACCGCAAGCTGGGCGCGGCGATGAGCTTCTTCCTGTCGGCGATCCGCGGCGGCGACGCCCGCGGCTGGCTGGGGGAGGACGCCGCCTCGGCCCTGGAGAAATCCGGCCAGGGAAGCCTGCTGTCCCAGCTGGAGCGCGAGTTCCGCAGCCTCCAGCAGCAGGCGGGCGATCCCCTGCCCGGCGACTGGCGCCCCTACACCCTGCCGATGATGGACGCCAACGGGCTGCTGCCGATCAAGCTGCACATCCATCCCATAAATCCGGAAGAGGACGGCAAGACGGGCCGCAAGGGCGGTGACAAAGGGAGCCGCTTTCTGCTCGATCTGGATCTCAGCCGTCTCGGTCCGATGCAGCTCGACGGGCTGGTGCAGCCCAACCGGTTCGACCTGATCCTGCGCAGCCACACCCCGCTGACCCCGGAGATCCGCCTGGACCTGATCCAGATTTTCGCGGACAGCATCCGCGCCGTGGGCTACATCGGCGGCCTGTCCTTCCAGTCCGGCGCCAAATGCTGGGTCAAGCTGACCCGCGTCGGGGCCGGGGGCAGCAGCTACACCGCCTGACGAACCTGGACGCCATGCACCGCCGCGAATGTCTGACCACCGCCGCCAACCCGGACGCCCGCCACGATTATCTGGTGGAGCTGCACGGGGAACCGGCGCCCGGCACCCGCCTGACCCTGCGCTACGTCCCCGACCGCGCGGTCGTGACGCCGGACGGCGTCGCCGCCTATCTCGGCGCCCTGTCCGACACCACAGCGGTCGTCGGGCCGGAAGCGCTGGCCGTCGCCGTGCTGGACGACCTGAACAACGAGCTGATCCCCCGCTGGGTGGAGGTCACGGTGGAGCGGACCCTGCCCATCCCCCAGCGTGTGGTCATCGAGGACCGCCAGCCCGGTTGGGACAACCCGCATCTTTTCGCCCGGATGCGGCGCGTCTGATCCTCCGATCCCCGCCTCGCCCTTCGTCCAGCATGGCTGCACCGCGCCACGTCACAGCTTTCGCCGCTTGATTTCCTCAACCCGCATGAGAATAAAGCGGGTCGGCTGGTGCGTGGATGAGTCCGTTGAAACGTACAGGAATATTAAGGCGCGTCCAAACCCTCTGGGCGCGCGTTGGGCTTCGCGCGCGCCTCGAGGCCTTCCTCCTGCTCGCCCTTCTTCCGATGGTGGGCCTGGTCGTCGTCCTTCTGCTTCAAGAGCGCAACCAGGACATTGAGCGGGCGCGCGATGCCACCCGCCTGCTGGCCGACCGCGGGGCGCAGCAGCAGGCGCAGATCGTTCAGCAGACCCGCAGCGTCCTCCAGCTCCTCACCCTGGTCCCCGACATCCGGGAGGCGAGCCCTGAGCGTTGCGCGACGATGCTGAAACAGGCGACCGACCTTTATCCTTGGAGCACCGGCTTCGGGGTGTTCAACCCCGATGGCAATCTGTTGTGCAGCAGCAACAGGAGCCGGCCCATGAACGTGGGCGACCGTGACTATTTCCGCGAGGCGCTGGCGACGCGCGGCTTCACGGTCAGCAACTTCCTGATCGGCCAGAACAGCAAGCAACCCCGCGTGGTCGCGGCCCTGCCGATTCTCGGTGGCGATGGTTCGGTCATCCGCGTCCTGCTGGCCGGGGTGGACTTGAACTGGCTTGCGGAACTGTCCGTCGAAATCGCTCATGAGTCCGGTGGAACCGTATCGTTGTTCGATTCCGAAGGGACGATCCTCGCGCGCGTGCCGGACCCGCAGGGGATTGTCGGGCGATCGATGACCGATCACCCGATGGTTCGAAAAATCATGGAGGAGGAGGCCGGGATCATCGAGGACGACGGTCTGGACGGCATTCCCCGGATCAGCGGTTTCTCGACCCTGGAGGAAACCGGTGCCAAGATCGTCGTCGCCGTCGCGCGCGACGACATCCTGGCTGCGGCCGACCGGAACCTGTTGCTGGGAACCGGCGTCATGGCCGGCGTGGTGCTCCTCATCGTCGTCGGGGTCTGGGTTCTGATGGAGGTGATGGTCCTGCGCCGCCTGCGGGATCTCAAGGCGTCGGCGGCGTTCCTGTCGTCGGACCTCTTCGATCCCCACGCCCCCTGCACGCCCGCGCCGGTCCACCCGTCCGAATTCAGCCAAGTCGCCCAGGCGATGCGGACGATGGGACGGACGCTGAGCGCCATCGCCTTCGAGGATCGCCTGACCGGGCTCGCCAACCGGCGCTTCTTCGAGGCTCATGTGGAGCGCCTTCGGGACCAGCCGGCGCAGGATCAGACCGCGATCGCCATCCTCTACATCGATCTCGACGGGTTCAAGCCGATCAACGACCAACACGGCCACCACACCGGCGATCTGGTGTTGAAGGAGATCGGCGACCGGCTGGCCCGTTGCGTGCGCCAGGGGGATTTCGCCGCGCGCCTCGGCGGTGACGAATTCGCCGTGCTGCTCTCCCTGGCGGACGGCCATCAGGCGCACTACGCCATGGACGTGGCCCGACGGATCATCGGCAGCGTCTCCGCTCCGATCACCGCCGACGGGTTCGATGTCCGGATCGGGTGCAGCATCGGTGTGGCGCTCTGGCCGGCGGATGCCGCGGACCTGTCCGTGGCGCTCCAGAACGCCGACCGGGCGCTGTACGCCGCCAAACGCGCCGGCCGCGCGCGCGTGGTGTCCTATTCGGATCTTCCCACTTCGGATCTTCCCACCGGCAACGCCATGGCGACCTGAAGCGGTGGACGGGAACAGGCTGACGGGAACAGGTCGGCCCGTCAGGATTCGACGCCGCTCTCCTCCTGCTGACGGCGTCGGAAGCCGACCAGAGCGGTCTCGTCCAGCATGTTGGCTTCCTTGCGCTTGAGCTTTTCCTTCTCGCGCTTCAGCCGCTCCTCCTCGGCCAGCTCGTAGCGCTTCAGCTCCTGGAAGGCTTCGGCCATCTCGTCGGTGGCGACGGCGATCTGGGCCTCCACCTGCCCCATGGACTGGGTCAGCCGCTTGCCGCGCTCCATCGCCGCCTGGATGTAGTTGCTGTAGGTGAAGGCGTATTCGACGTTGCCGCGGGCGGTGTCGCGCTCCGCCGCGATCTCCTCCTTCAGCCGCTCGATTTCGGCCTGGAGCCGGTCGGCGAGATTCTGCAACTCCGCCAGCGCCCGGCGCTTCTCGTCGAGCTTCCACTTCTGGAGGCGGATGATGGTCTTCAGACTGCTCATTCTTGCGGCGGCCACTGTTCAATGCCGAAGATGGCGGCAAGCTGGGCGTAGCTGTTGTCGAGGTCGGTCGCCTCGCGCTTGCCCTGCTTGAGGAACGCCTCCAAGGCCGGCTGGAAATGGATGGCCTCGTCCACCTGCGGGTCGGTGCCCTTGCGGTAGGCGCCCAGGCGGATCATCTCCGCCATGTTGTCGTAGGATGACATCAGCCGTCGCGCGTGGTTCACCAGCTCGTTCTCCATGGGGGAGTTGCAGCCGGGCATGGTGCGCGACACGCTGCGCAGGATGTTGATGGCCGGATAGCGCCCACGCTCGCCGATCTGGCGCTCCAGGACGATGTGACCGTCCAGGATGCCGCGCACGGCGTCGGCGATGGGCTCGTTGTGGTCGTCGCCTTCCACCAGCACGGTGAACAGCCCGGTGATGGAGCCAGACCCGCTGAGGCCCGGCCCGGCGCGTTCCAGCAGGCGCGGCAGCTCGGCGAAGACGGTCGGGGGGTAGCCCTTGGTCGTCGGCGGCTCGCCGGCCGACAGGCCGATCTCGCGCTGGGCCATGGCGAAGCGGGTCACGCTGTCCATCATGCACAGCACGTTGCAGCCGGCGTCGCGGAAGGCTTCCGCCACGGCCAGAGTCATGTAGGCGGCCTGACGGCGCATCAGCGGCGCCTCGTCGGACGTGGCGCAGACCACGACGCTGCGCGCCAGCCCCTCCTCCCCCAGATCCTCGGTGATGAATTCCTGAAGCTCGCGCCCGCGTTCGCCGATCAGCCCGATCACCGCGACCTCCGCGCCGGAGAAGCGGGCGAGCATCGACATCACCGACGACTTGCCGACGCCGGAGCCGGCGAAGATGCCCATGCGCTGGCCGCGGCAGCAGG
This sequence comes from Azospirillum sp. Marseille-Q6669, assembly GCF_965111635.1. NCBI lineage: Bacteria > Pseudomonadati > Pseudomonadota > Alphaproteobacteria > Rhodospirillales > Azospirillaceae > Azospirillum > Azospirillum sp. Marseille-Q6669. Next base: position 1,373,058 of record NZ_CBCOOP010000001.1, read on the forward strand.
TGAGGAAGGCGTTGATGGCGCGGATGCCCAGGTCCAGCTTCTCGCCCACCCGGGCGCGAGAATGGGCGGGCGGCGGGTTGTTGCGGATGGGAACGCCGTGCGTTCCCTTGGGCAATGGCCCCTTGCCGTCCACCGGCTCGCCCAGAGCGTTGATGACGCGGCCGAGCCACGCCTCCGTCGGGAAGACCATGGGCTGGCTGTCCGACACCAGCGCGCGGCAGCCCAGACCGACCCCGTCGATGGAGCCGAAGGGCATCAGCAGCGCGCGGCCTTGGCGGAAGCCCACAACCTCGCAGGGAACCTGCCGGCCATCACGGGATTCCACGATGCAGCGGCCGCCCACCGACAGCTCCTTCTCGATCCCCCCGACCTCGACCAGCAGGCCGAGCACGGCGGTGACCCGCCCGAACCGGCTGTAGCCGGAGACGGACTCGATCTCCTGAAGGATGCGGGCGACGTCGGCGGGCACGGTCTTGCGGATCAGCGGACGGAATTGGGACGGGTGAGCCGGGTGCGGACGGCGCAATTTGCGGTGGGCTCGAAGTCCGCCGCCATGCCGCCCGCGTCATGCTCGTCCAAAAACATTAACGTTAAATGAAGTGCTATGCCTCTGGCGTTAAGCTGAATCGTCTGTTAACTTGTGTAAACGGACGCGCCGATCTGTTAAGGGAATTGGTTAAGGAACTGCGGGACAGCAACGCCGCATCGGAAGCCAGAAACGCGCCATCTAACATCGGGATATCGCCATGAGGGTTCTGCTGGTCGAAGACGACTCCTCCACGGCCAAGAGCATCGAACTGATGCTTCAGTCGGAAGGCTACATCGTCGACTCTACCGACCTCGGTGAGGATGGGCTCGAAATCGGCAAGCTGTACGATTACGACATCATCATCCTCGATCTGATGCTGCCGGACATCGATGGCTACGAGGTGCTGCGCCGCCTGCGCGCCGCCCGTGTGACCACGCCGATCCTCATTCTTTCCGGCCTGTCGGAACTGGACCACAAGATCAAGGGTCTGGGCTTCGGCGCCGACGACTACCTGACCAAGCCCTTCGACAAGCGCGAGCTGATCGCCCGCATCCAGGCCATCGTCCGCCGCTCCAAGGGCCATTCCGACAGCATCATCCGCACCGGCCGCCTGACCGTGAACCTGGACACCCGCACGGTGGAGGTCGACAACCAGCCGCTCCACCTGACCGGCAAGGAATACGGCATCCTGGAGCTGCTGTCCCTGCGCAAGGGCACGACCCTGACCAAGGAGATGTTCCTGAACCATCTCTATGGCGGCATGGACGAGCCGGAGCTGAAGATCATTGACGTCTTCGTCTGCAAGCTGCGCAAGAAGCTGGCCGCGGCGACCCAGGGCGACAACTACATCGAGACGGTGTGGGGCCGCGGCTATGTGCTGCGCGACCCGCACGAGGACGCGTCCCCGATCCCGCGCGTCCCGCACCAACAGGCCCAGGCGGCCGGCTGACCGCCGACCGCCCATCACGGTTAACATTCATGCCGGCAAGCGGTGGGCTCAGGCCCGCCGCCATCCGCGATCATTCCTGCCAGAACGCCTTGTCGGCTTCCCGGCGGGCGTCCGTACGGCTCAGCCCGACGTCGCGCAGCAGATGGTCGTCCAGAGCTGCCAGGGAGCGGCGCTGCCGGTGGCGCTCGATCATTCCCAGCACCTCCCCGAGCGCCCACTTCACAACCCCCTGCGCGCCGTCAATTCCAGCCTGCCCGAGGGACACCATGCCCCGGTCTGCGGAAACGGCGCCCAGCGCTCTCCTGCTCATGATCCGACACTCCGCTTGATGAATTCCGTTCCCTAGGAATGCACCCGGAATCGGGTTGTCCGCAAAGGATGCTTTCTCTAACCTGCATGAGAGAATTTCATGCGGCCGGGCAACAATCCGGCGGATGCGGACCCATGCAGATCCCTCCCCTCAACGGCCTGCGCGCCTTCGAAGCGGCGGCCCGCCATCTCAGCTTCACCCGCGCGGCGGAGGAGCTGAACGTTACCCAGAGCGCGATCAGCCACCAGATCCGCACGCTGGAGGATCGGCTGGGCATCCGGCTGTTCCGCCGGCTGAATCAGGCGCTGGTTCTGACCGACGCCGGCCAGCTCCTGCTGCCCAGCGTGCGCGACGCCTTCGCGCGGCTGGCCACCGGCCTGGAGCGGGTGATGGAGCATGAGCGCTCCGGCGTGCTGACGATGAGCGTTTCGCCCTCCTTCGCCAGCCGCTGGCTGATGAGCCGCATCGGCCGCTTCCGCGCCCGCCACCCGGAAATCCACCTGCGCATCAGCGTCAGCCAGCACGAGATCGATTTCGAGCGCGAAGCCGACATCGACATCGGGCTTCGCCACGGCCTCGGGGTGTGGGAGGGCTTGCGGGCCGACCGCTTCCTCGACGACGCGGTGTTCCCGGTGTGCAGCCCGGCCCTGCTGCAAGGACCGATGCCGTTGGGGCAGCCGGCCGACCTGCGCCATCACGTTCTGGTCGAGGAAACCGGCCACAGCTATTGGGCAACGTGGCTGGCGATGGCCGGGCTCGGCGATTTGAAGCCAAGCTCCGAAATGGTCTTCGACGAGATCGGCATCGCCATCGAAGCCGCCGAGAACGGCCAGGGCATCGCGATGGCGCGCGGCACCCTGGTGTTGGAGGAGCTGGCGAGCGGGCGGCTGACCCGGCTGTTCGACCTCGCGCTGCCGGGAGACTTCGGTTACTACCTCGTCTGCCCGGAGGTGACCGCCGACCGACCTAAGATCGCCGCTTTCCGCCGCTGGATCATGGAGGAAGGCGCCGCCGACCGCCTCACCATCACGCAGCCCTGATCAGACGGCCCCGATCAGACGGCCGCCTTCAGCCCGCTCGGCACCTGGAAACCACCCAGGCTGTAGAGGCCGCGCTGGCCTTCCACAGGCTTGAAGCGGTCGGTGATGCCCAGCACGGTTTCCGCCCCCCCCAGATAGAGCACGCCGTCCTGCGGCATCTGGCGGGCGATGGCCTCCAGCACCTTGGTCTTGGTCGGCTGGTCGAAATAGATCAGCACATTGCGGCAGAACACGATGTCGAACTGCCCCAACCCGGACAGGTCGCCCAGAAGGTTGAACTCGCGGAAGGAGGCCATCTGGCGGAGCTGCTGGCTGATCTGCCACTTGTCGCCCTGCTGCTTGAAATGCTTCACCAGCATTTGAATCGGCAGGCCGCGCTGCACCTCGAACTGGGTGTAGATGCCTGATTTGGAGCGTTCCACCATCTCCGCGGAGATGTCGGTGCCGACGATCTCGATTCGCCAGCCGGCCAGCTTCGCCGCATCCTCGCTCAACAGCATGGCCAGCGAGTAGGCCTCCTGCCCGGACGAGCAGGCCGCCGACCAGATGCGGATCGACCGCTTCGCGGACCGCGCCGCCATCAGCTTGGGCAGGACGATCTGCTTGAACTGGTCGAAGGGCTTCTGATCGCGGAAGAAGGACGACTCGTTGGTCGTCATCGCCTCCGTGATGTCGCGCAGCAGCGCTTCGTCCTTGCGCGTCCGCACGGTGGAGGCCAGTTCCTCCAGCCCCTTCATGTTCCACTTGCGCGCCACCGGCATCAGCCGGGATTCGAGCAGGTAGGCCTTGTCCCGGGTCAGGACCAGACCGGAACGCTGCTTGAGCAGCGTGGAGAACATGTCGAAATCTTCGACTCTCATGCTGCCCTCGATGCGAACTTGCGGATGTAGGGACCGATTTCCTTGAGCGGCAGCACCGCCGAGCAGATGCCCGCCTGGGCGACGGCGCCCGGCATGCCCCACACGACGCTGGACGCCTCGTCCTGCGCGATCAGGGTGCCGCCGGCGTTCACCACATCGGTGCAGCCCTTCAGCCCATCCTGCCCCATGCCGGTCAGGATGCAGGCGAGAACCTTGCGCCCGCCGAAGGCGCGGAGAATGGACCGCATCATCGGGTCCACCGCCGGACGGCAGAAGTTCTCGGGTGGGTCCTTGGTCAGCGAAATCACGTTGGCACCCGCACGCTGGGTGACCAGCATGTGGAAGTCGCCCGGCGCGATGTAGCAGCGCCCCGACACGACCGGCTCGCCGTCCTTCGCCTCCTGGGCGTTCAGCCCGCACTGGCGGGTGATGTGTTCGGCCAGGATTGTGGTGAAGGTCGCCGGCATGTGCTGGGTGATCAGGATCGGCTGGGTGACGCCGGTCTTCAGATGGGCCAGCACCTCGAACAGCGCCTGCGGGCCGCCCGTGGAACTGCCGATGGCGATCACGTCCGGCTTGACCTGGCCGACGGAGCCGACGGCCGGGGCCGGGCGCAGCGTGACGGGCGGCGGCTCGCGCTTCAGGAAGGCGGCGGGCACCGGGGTCAGCGGGCGCAGCTCGCCGCGGGTGCGGGAGCCGGCACGGCGCGCGGCGGCGCCCAGCGCCTTGACCTTCGACACCAGCTCGCGCTTGAAGGCGTCCGCGCCGCCGATCTCGCGGGTGGAGGTCGGCTTGGGGATGTAGTCGGCGGCCCCCGCGGACAGGCAGCGCATGGAGATGTCGGCCCCGCGCAGCGTCAGCGTCGAGGCCATGATGATCTTCACCTGCGGCGCCACGGCCAGCAGCTTCGGGATGGCGGTCAACCCGTCCATCACCGGCATCTCGATGTCGAGGACGATGACGTCGAGCGAGTTGCGCTGCAGGGCGTTGACCGCCATCTGGCCGTCGCCGACCGACGCGACCACGCGGATTTCGGTGTCGCCTTCCAGAGCGCGGGTCAGAAGGCCACGAATGACGGCGGAATCGTCGACCACCATCACCCGGACGGGATCGCCGCCGGCCGCACCGGTCGGATGCCCCGGCGGCGCGGGGGGAGGAGGTCTGCCGAAACGATCGGACATAACGCAATCAGCCTTTCAGGGTCGGAACGATGCGCGGCGCGGTGGTCCCGCCCGTCACAGCAGCCCGACCTGCTCGAACTTGGTCTGGATGATGTCGCTGTCGAACGGCTTCATGATGTACTCGTTCGCCCCGGCGGACAGCGCCTCCTGGATGTGGGCGAGGTCGTTCTCCGTCGTGCAGAACACGACCTTGGGAATGTCCCCGCCGCTCATCTTGCGCAGGCGGCGCAGGAACTCGATGCCGGTCATCACCGGCATGTTCCAGTCCAGCAGGATGGCGTCCGGCATCTTCTGCGCGCAGGCTTCCATGGCCTGCCTGCCGTCCTCCGCCTCGGTGCAGGCGAAGTGCAGCTCTTCCAGGATCTTCCGCGCGACCTTGCGGACCACGCGGCTGTCGTCGACGACCAGACAAACTTTCATTGTGAACGGGCCTCAGGCTTCGCTTTGCACACCGACCGGGGTTTCGCCTCAGGCCGCTTCCATCGTGGTGAAGTTCAGCAGACGCGGCACGTCCAGGACCACCATGAGCTGACCGTTCAGGCGATAGATGCCCGTGGACACCTCGCGCCAGCGCGGGTCGAGGGTGGCCGGGTTGCGCTCGAAGTCGTCGTTGGAGAGGCTCAGCACCTCCCCCACCGAATCGACCATCAGGCTGTACAGTTCGCCGCGCAGGTCCACCACGATGGACATGCCCGGCTTATCCTTCGGACGCGAGGTCAGGCCGAGCCGCAGGCGCACGTCGATGGCGGTGACGATGCGCCCGCGCAGGTTCAGCGAGCCGGCGACCTCCGGCGGGGCCAGCGGGATGCGGGTGATCCGCTGGTGCCCCAGCACGTCCTGGACCTGCAGAACCGGGATGCCGAACAGCTGGTCGGCGATCGTCATGGTCACATAGTCCTGGCTGCCACCGGAGGTGATCTCGTCGCCCTTGGACTTCTTGGTGGTGGCGGGCAGCTTGGCGTTGCTCATGCGGCACCTTTCTGCTCGGACAGGGTCTGCTGCAGCGCGTACAGCAGAGCGTCACGGTCGAACTTGGCGACATAGTCGGTGAACCCGGCCTGACGGCCGCGGTCGAGGTCGCGCGGGGAGGCGTGGCTGGACAGGGCGACCATCGGCGTGCCGCTCCAGCGGGTGCCGCCCTGGCGGACGGCCTCGGCGAAGTCGAAGCCGCTCATCCCCGGCATCTCGATGTCGGAGACGATGACGTCGAAGTCCTCGCCCGCCTCGCACAGCGCCAGCGCCTCGTTGGCGTTCTCCACGGCGGTGACGTCGTAGCCGGCGACCGACAGCAGCGGGGTCAGCAGGTTGCGGAAGAAGGGGCTGTCGTCGACCAGCAGAACGCGCTGCAGCGCCCTCTCCTCCTCATACGCATCGGTCGAGGACGAGCCGAACCAATCCTTGTAGGCCTGGGTCAGGAAGAAGCCCGCGTCGAGCACGTCCGTCGCCTTGCCGGCGATGATCGCCGAGCCCATCAGGCCCGGACGGTCGGCGGTGAGCTGCACCACCAGACGCTCCTCCACGATGTCGACGATCTCGTCGACGATCAAGCCCATCGAGCGGTCGCCGTCGGCGAAGACCAGAACCGGCTGGCGGCCTTCCTGGCCGATCATGAAGCCCGGATCGATCGGCACCAGCGGCATCAGCTTGCCGCGGTACTGGACCACCGGCATGCCGTTGGACGATTCGACGCTGGCGAGGTCGACATCCTCCAGGCGGGCGACCAGCGACAGCGGCACCGCCTTCGGTGCGCCGGCCCCGGCACGGAACAGCAGGAGGGCCATCTTGTCCTCCTGGCGGGCCGCCTGGACGGAAGTCGCCTCCTTCGACGCGGTCTCGCCCATAGCCATCTCGCCGGTGGCCGACGCGATGCCGTTGGGGTCGAGGATCATGATGACCGAGCCGTCGCCGAGGATGGTGTTGCCCGAGAACATCTCGATGTGGCGCAGGATCGGCGCCACCGGCTTCACCACGATTTCCTCGGTGTCGAACACCCGGTCGACCATGATGCCGAAGGTGTAGGTGCCGACCTGCGTGACCACGATGAAGGTCTCGTCGGTCTTCTTCTCGCCACCCTCCTGGTCGTCCAGCCGCAGCAGCTCCTGCAGTGAGACCAGCGGCAACAGGCGGTTGCGCAGGCGCAGGACCGGCGTGCCCTTCAACCGCTCGATGGTGTGCTCGCTGTCGGCGGCGGCGCGAACCAGTTCGACCACGCTGATCTGCGGGATGGCGAAGCGCTCGCCGGCGCACTCCACGATCAGGGCGGAAACGATGGCCAGCGTCAGCGGGATCTTGATGACGAAGGTCGAGCCCTTGCCCTGCTGGGACTTGATCTCGATCGTGCCGCCGATCTTCTCGATGTTGGTCTTGACCACGTCCATGCCGACGCCGCGGCCCGACACGTTGGTGACCTTCGCCGCGGTCGAGAAGCCGGGCTTCATGATGAACTGGATGATCTGCTGGTCGGACATCGCCGCCAGCTCGCCTTCCGAGGCCATCCCGTTCTGGATCGCCTTCTGCTTGATGCGGTCGATCGCCAGGCCCTTACCGTCGTCCTGGATCTCGATGATGATGTGGCCGCCCTCGTGATAGGCGTTCAGCGTGATGCGGCCGGTCTCCGACTTGCCCGAACGCAGACGGTCGGCGGGCACCTCCAGGCCGTGGTCGGCGGAGTTGCGCACCATGTGCGTCAGCGGGTCCTTGATCAGCTCCAGCACTTGGCGGTCCAGCTCGGTGTCGGCGCCGAGCATCTGGAGGTCGATCTTCTTGCCCAGTTCGTGCGACAGGTCGCGCACCAGACGCGGCAGCTTGGCCCAGGCGTTGCCGATGGGCTGCATGCGCGTCTTCATGACGCCTTCCTGCAGCTCGGACGTCACGTGGTTGAGGCGCTGCAGCGGGGCGGCGAACTCGCTCTCCTTCTGCGACCGCAGGATCTGGAGGAGCTGGTTGCGGGTCAGCACCAGCTCCGACACCATGGTCATCAGGTTTTCGAGCAGGTCCACGTTGACGCGGATGGTCTGCGCGGCGACCGCCGATTCCTTGGTCGCGGCCTCGCCGCCCGCACCGGCGCCGGACGCGGCCTCCGCGGCGGGAGCGGGCATCTTGGCGGCGGCGGGGACCGGATCGGGGTCCGGCACCACCAGATCGTGCGAGGGGGCGGGCTCTTCCGCCGGCTCCGCGGCGACCGGGGCCAGCGCGGTGCTGGTCGGGCCGGGGGTGGCGTTCCAGATCGCCTCAAGCTCGTCCAGCGTGAGGTTGCCCGAGGAGGAGACCGGAGCCACCTCCGCCGCCGCGACCGCGGGGGCCGGCGGGGGCTCGGGGGCCGCGGCGGGCTTGGCCGGAGCAGCGCCGGCGCCGAGCTTGCCTTCGGCGCACAGGTTCAGCCGCTCGATCAGCGGCAGGTCGTCGCCCGGCGGCTCCGCCTCCGTCGCCTCCAGCACCGCCAGCAGGCTCTTGATGGTGTCCAGCGCCTGGAGGATCAGCGAGACCGCTTCCGGGTTGATGGTCAGTTCACCGTCGCGGAACTTGCCCAACACGTTTTCCGAGGCGTGCGCGACCTTTTCCAGGCGCGGCAGGCCGAGGAAGCCGCAGGTGCCCTTGATGGTGTGCACCAGACGGAAGATGTTCGACAGAAGTTCCGGATTGTTGGGATTCTGCTCCAGACGGACCAGTTCCACGTCGAGAACCGACAGGTTCTCGTTGGTTTCCGTCAGGAATTCGGAGAGCAGATCATCCATGTCACGATCCCCACGCCCGCAATTGTATCCGTTTCCGGCCGGGCCGTCCGGAGGGCGGCGTGCGCGACGCCGCCGGTACGGGCCTTTCCAGCTACGGTGGGAGCCTGTCAAACACTGATTAAGAGAACCTTACCTCCTTCGATACCACTCTCGGGCTCCGCCGTCGTGCCGAGCCCACCGGCCAAAAGTCACAGCCCGCGCGGCCGGCGCCGGCGCGGCGGCCTATGACCGCAGAGCACGCTCCACGCAGCCATGACGAAGTGCCGCGCACCGGACCGGCGGCGGTTTGAAACACGTCGATGCGCGGGTCACGCCCCCGGTGGGGGCCGCGTCACCACTCCACGGTGAAGACCAGCCGGTCCGGCCCGGCCGGGGTGGCGGCGACGCGGTATCCGTCGTCCTCCGCGAAGCGCCCGGTCATGTAGGCGTGGATGCTGCGCGGGGTCAGGTCCGCGGCGGCCACCGTGCCGGCCAGCGCCGCCGCGGACTCGTCCTTGAGGGCGCCGGGACGCCCGGCGGCGGTGATGGTGAAGCGCCCCGCCTGCTCGTCCCCCTCCGCCGCGACGGTGATGGTGCCGCCGTGGGTCAGCGCCTCGTCGGCCAGGATGATGACGTTGAGCAGCACCTTCGACGCGCCGCGCTTGAAGGCGAGCTGGTCGTTCGGCACCCCCGCCGGCCAGTCCAACGTGGTGCGCCCGCCTTCCAGCAACCCCTGCGCGGAGGAGCGGGTGTCGCCAAAGCCCTTCTGCTCGCGCCCGGCGAGGCCGTAGGCCAGCCGGAAGACGCGCAACCGCCGGTCGGCCTGCCCGGAGGAATGCTCGATCAGCTTCACAGCCTCGCCCATGAAGCCACCGGCGGGCTCGTCCTCCATCTCCTCGATCAGCTCCAACCCGTTGCGGATCGCTCCCACCGGGCTCACGAGGTCGTGGCAGATGCGGGAAGCGACAAGCTCGATCACGCGGATGTCAAGCGGCACGGGTGGTCTCCAGATCGTTGACGGCCGACCTCCGGCAAACCGGGTGGCGACCATGGCCGCAGCCCTGGGAACTTACCCTGGCCGGGCGGCATTCTGTTGCATGCCGGTGCCCCATGGGGATGGCCGGCGGCGACGTTCGTTTGTATCATTCCAGGAGCGCGGATGCCGCCGCTTTTCCACGGTCATCCCGCGAAAGCGATAACCAATTCCGGCGGATGCAGGAGGCGCGGCATGGACGATTCATTGGTTCCCGGCGCCTGGGTGCGCCACCCCGCCCGTCCCGACTGGGGCCTGGGGCAGGTGCAGTCGGCCATCGGCGACCGCGTCACCGTGAATTTCGAGAACGCCGGGAAGCTGCTCATCAACACATCCGTGGTCGCGCTGACCGTCACCGATCCAGACGACGCGCCATGAGCGGGAAACTGCCGCTGGCCGCCCTCCTCCTGCTGGCCGCCGGCAGCCCCGCGCTGGGTGACGACGCGCCCGATCCGGAGCGCGGCAAGACGCTGTTCCGCGCCTGCGCCTTCTGCCACACGCTCACTCCGGACGGCGGCAACCGCGCCGGCCCGACGCTGTGGCGGCTGTTCGGGCGCCCCGCCGGAGCGGTGGAGGGCTATCACTATTCCCCGGCGCTGAAGGGCAGCGGCATCGTCTGGGACGAGGTGGCGGTGGCCCGGCTGTTCGAGATCGGCCCCGATGTGATGACCCCCGGCAGCAAGATGCCGATGCAGACCATCACCAGCGCGGCTGACCGCCGGGATCTGGTCGCCTATCTGAGGGAAGCCACGGCGCCATAAGTCCGGGATCGCGGGCGGAAGCGATCGAGATCGGCGAGCATGGCCCCGGGCCGCCCCCATCCCCATCTCTGTCTGTTGAGCCCCCATTCAGAGCCCTGGCCCCAAATGATTCCCCGCGCCGTCCGCAAGCCCCTGGCCATGCTGTTCGCCGTTCTCGCCCTGGTGATCGCGGTGCCGGTGCTGGGGGCGGGCGGATTCCTGCTGTGGCTTCGCCAGCAGACTCCGGCCTACGAAGGCGCGGTCACCGTCCCGGGGATCGAGGGCCCGGTGGAGATCCTGCGCGACCGCAACGCCATCCCGCACATCTTCGCCGCCACCGAGCGGGATGCCTATTTCGCGCTCGGCTACGTCCACGCGCAGGACCGGCTGTGGCAGATGGAGACCATGCGGCGCGGTGCCGCCGGGCGGCTCGCCGAGCTGGTCGGCACGCGCTTCGGCGACTGGGCGCTGCGGCTCGACCGCTCCATGCGCACGCTGGGCGTCCACCGCCGGGCCGAGGAAGCCTATGAGGAGCTGTCGCCGGAGGCTCGCACGGCCTTCGACGCCTACGCCGCCGGGGTCAACGCCTGGATGGAGACGCGCCGCGAGGCGCTGCCCATCGAATTCCAACTCCTGCGCCACACGCCGGAGCCCTGGCGCCCCGCCGACAGCCTCGTCTGGGGCAAGCTGATGGCGCTCCAACTCTCCGGCGATTCGCGGGACGAGCTGTTCCGCGCCAGCGCCCTGAAAAGCCTGACGCCGGAGCAGATGCACGACCTGTTCCCGGACTCCGACCCCGCCGCCCCGGTGACCCTGGCGGCGACGCTCGACGGCATGGACCTGCGGGGCGCGCTGGCCGCCTTGCCCGATCTTGGCTTCGACACCGCGTCCAACGAGTGGGCGCTGACCGGGGCGCGCAGCCCGACCGGCAAGCCGATCATCGCCAACGACCCCCATCTCGGGCTGGAGGCGCCGATCCTATGGTATCTGGCGCGCATCGTGACTCCGGAGCACCGCATCGCCGGAGCGACCATCCCCGGCGTGCCGCTTCACATCCTGGGGCACAACGGGCGCGTCGCCTGGGGCTTCACCACCACCCACAGCGACACCCAGGACCTGTTCATCGAGAAGCTCGACCCGCAAGACCCCGGTCGCTACCTGACCCCGGACGGCAGCGCGGCCTTCGAGACGCGCCAGGAGACGATCCGCATCGCCGGCCAGCCGGACGAGACGCTGACGGTGCGCGAGACGCGGCACGGCCCGGTGCTGACCACGCCGGACGCCGCCGACGCCGCGCCGGAGGGTCATGTGCTGGCGCTGGCCTTCCCCGGCCTGACCGCCGCCGACACCACGGCGGAGGCGCTGTACCGCCTCAACCACGCCGCCGACGCCGCGGCGGTGCGCGAGGCGCTGTTCCTCCACGTGGCGCCGCAGCAGAACGTCGTCTACGCCGACACGGCGGGGACGCTGGGCTTCCTGTCGCCGGCGCTGGTTCCGGTGCGGCGCGGCGGCGACGGACGCGTTCCGGTGCCGGGCTGGACCGGCGAATACGACTGGATCGGCTACATCCCCTTCGACGCTCTGCCCCAGGCGGTCGATCCGCCGTCGGGCCAGTTCGTCAACGCCAACAACGCGGTGGTCGGCCCCGGCTACCCCTACGCCCTGGCGACCGAATGGCCGGACCCCGCCCGCGCCGAGCGGATCGTGCAGATGCTCGGCGACGGCCCGCACACGGTGGAGGAGGTCGCCGCCCAGCAGATGGACGAGCTGTCCCTGCCGGCGCGCGACCTGCTGCTCCTGATGCTGGAGCCGCTGCGCAGCGTGCCCGATCTCAACGGACAGGCCCGCGCCGCGCTGGACCGTCTGGCCGGCTGGGACGGACGGATGGATCGCGACCGGGCCGAGCCGCTGATCTTCTCCTGGTGGGAGCGGGAACTGGTGCGCAGCGTCTTCGCCGACGAGCTGGGGCCGCTGTTCCAGAGCTACTGGGACCTGCGCCCCCGCGCCCTGCACCGCGTGCTGACCCAGGCGCCGCAGTGGTGTGACGACCGGACGACGCCGGCCCGCGAGGACTGCACCGCCATGCTGGCCGGAGCCTTGAAGACGGCGCTGGCGGAGATCGAGCGGCGCCACGGAGCGGACATGACCAACTGGCGCTGGGGGGCGGAGCACAAGGCCGCCCTGAACCACCGGCTGCTGGGCCAAGTGCCGCTGCTCGGCCAACTGTTCGACCTGTCCATCCCGACCGGCGGCGGCGCCTTCACCGTCAACCGCGGCACCACCCGCGTGCGCGACCCACAGGTCCCCTTCTCCCACGTTCATGGTCCGGGGCTGCGCGCGGTCTACGATCTGGCGGACCTCGGCAACTCCCGCTTCTCCATCGCCACCGGCCAGTCGGGCAACCCGCTGTCGCCCCATTGGGGGGATCTGGTGCAGGGATGGCGCGACGGGGCGGGCCTGCGGCTGGCCGGCGACCGCGGCACGCTCGCCCGCGACGGCGCCACGCTGCTGACGCTTTCCCCCACCCGTCCAGAGAGTTCCCAATGACCGAGCCAGCACCGACTCTAACCCTGGACGACGTCCGCGCCGCCGCCGCGCGGATCGCGGGCCACCTCCCCGTCACCCCCACCGAGGCCTCGCCCCGCCTGTCCGAGATCACCGGCTGCTCGGTGGTCCTGAAGCTGGAGAACCAGCACCTCACCGGCTCCTTCAAGGAACGCGGGGCGCTCAACAAGCTGCTGTCGCTGGGCGAGGCGGACCGGCGGGCGGGGGTGATCGCCATGTCGGCGGGCAACCACGCCCAGGCGGTGGCCTGCCACGCCACGCGGCTGGGCATCCGCTCGGTCATCGTGATGCCCTCCTTCACCCCTTTCACCAAGGTGGAGCGCACGGAAAGCCTCGGCGCGCGGGTCGAACTGCACGGCGAGACGCTGAGCGACGCGGCGGCCTACGCCCAGGAGCTGGCGACGCGCGAGGGGCTGACCTTCGTGCACCCCTACGACGACCCGCTGATCGCCGCCGGCCAGGGCACCGCCGCCCTGGAGCTGCTCGACGCCGCGCCGGACCTGGAGATGCTGGTGGTGCCGGTGGGCGGCGGCGGGCTGATCGGCGGCATGGCGGTGGCGGCCAAGGCGTTGAAGCCGGACATCGCGGTGATCGGGGTGGAGTGCGCCATGTTCCCGTCCATGCGACAGGCGTTGGCCGGGCAGCCCATCACCTGCGGCGGCGCCACCATCGCCGACGGCATCGCCGTCAAGGCCCCCGGCGCCGTCACCTTGCCGCTGGTCCGCCGGCATGTGGACGTGGTGGTGGAGGTGGGCGAGCAACGGCTGGAAGAGGCCGTCTACCGCCTCGCCACCGTGCAGAAGCTGGTCGCCGAGGGCGCCGGAGCGGCGGGGCTGGCCGCTGTGCTGGACGACCCGGAGCGCTTCCGCGGCAAGCGGGTGGGCGTCGTCGTCTCCGGCGGCAACATCGACGCGCGCATCCTGGCGCAGGTGCTGACGCGCGGGCTGGTCTACGAGGGGCGCATGGTGCGGCTGCGCATCGGCATCACCGACGCCCCCGGCGCGCTCGCCCGGGTCGCCCGCCTGCTCGGCGAGGCCGGCGCCAACATCGTGGAGGTGCACCACCAGCGCCTGTTCCACGACGTGCCGGTGCGCATGGCCGAGATCGACGTGGTGCTGGAAACCCGCGGGCGCAGCCACGTCCAGCGCCTTGTCGCCCACATGGAGGAGGCGGGCTTTCCGACGGAGCTGATGACGGATATTTCCTGACCTGGACCCGGCTCAGGGAAGCTGCGCATAGGCGCCGCGGAAATAGAGCAGCGGCTTCCCGTCCTCGCTGCCGGACAGGCGGCGGACGCGGCCCACGATGATCACGTGGTCGCCGCCGTCATAGACATGCTCCCGGCCGCACTCCAGGCTGGCGAGACAGCCGGTGAGGATCGGCACGCCGCTGTCCCAGCGCTCGACACCCACCCCGTCCCAGCGTTCCTGCAGGTCGCGGCGCGAGAAGCGGTTGGACAGCTCCGCCTGCCCTTCGGCCAGGATGTTCACCGCGAAGGACGGCGCGGTGGTGAAGGCCTCGAACGACATGGCCGCGCGGCCCAGACAGAACTGCACCAGCGGCGGGTCGAGCGACACCGACGAGAAGGAGTTGACGGTCACGCCGATCGGCTCGCCGTCCGGGGCGACAGTGGTGACCACGGCGATGCCGGTGGCGAAGCATCCGAGGGCATTGCGGAATGCCCGAGAGTCGATGGTCATGGCGGCCTGTGTGGGCTCGTCGGTTATTGGGGCGAGGGTGCGACGGCGAAACAGCGGGATTATCCCAGCCGGACCCTCGGTGCAAGCCGCATCTGCCCCGGACCGCACGGAAGCGGCCGCCTGCCGCGTTGGCCGGAAGCCGCCATCCATCGCATTAAATGGATCTTAAGGATGATGGCCCACCCTTCGGGCGTCCGCACTGGCCGCGAATTCCCGACCTCAAGGCCCCATTCAGCCAAGGCTTCATGTCAGCGAACCCGTCCGGCGGCGAACGGCCGATCATCATCAAGAAGAAGAAGGGTGGCCACGGCGGCCATCATGGCGGCGCGTGGAAAGTCGCCTATGCCGACTTCGTGACGGCGATGATGGCCTTCTTCCTGCTGCTGTGGCTGCTCAACGTCACCACGTCGGACCAGCGCAAGGGCATCGCGGACTATTTCTCGCCGACGTCGGTCAGCCGTGAAAGCTCCGGGTCCGGCGGCATGCTGGGCGGGCGCACCATCACCGCGCCGGGCGCCCAGATCTCTCCCTCGTCCCCGATGTCCGCCGACGTTCCGGTCTCCGGCCCGCCCGGCCATTCGACTCAGGAGGACGACGAGGCGAACGACCCGACCGACGCCGCCCCGCCACCGCCCGCATCGACCGCCGAGCAGAAATCCAACGAGTCGCGGCTCGACTACCAGAAGCGACTGGAGGAGCAGGCCAAGCAACTCGGCATTCCTGGCCAGAAGCCGGGGGAACGGCTGTCCGACTTCGCGGAACGGGTGAAGGAAGGCGGCGAGAAGCTGCAGGACGCCCAGAAGGAAGCCCGCCAGTTCCAGCAGGCCGCCACCGAGATCCGTCAGGCCATCCAATCCGTGCCGGAGCTGGAGCCGCTGGCCCAGAACCTGATGATCGACCAGACGCCCGAGGGCCTGCGAATCCAGATCGTCGACCAGGACCGCGTCTCGATGTTCCCCGGCGGGTCGGGCCAGATGTACCCGCAGACCCGCCAGCTCGTCATGCAGGTGGCCAAGGCGCTCGCCAAGCTGCCCAACAAGCTGTCGATCAGCGGCCACACCGACGGCATCCCCTTCACCTCCGGGGCCGGGCGCGACAATTGGGACCTCTCAACCGAACGCGCCAACGCCACCCGCCGCGCCCTGATCGCCGGCGGCATCCCGGAGGAGCGCGTCCAAGACGTGATCGGCCGCGCCGACCGCGATCTGCTGGTGCCCGAGCAGCCGGGCAGTCCGCGCAACCGCCGCATCAGCATGGTGTTGCTGCGCGAAAGCAAGACCGCAGCCGCACCCGCCGCCACGAATTGATACCAAAGCTGATGCGGCGCTGGTACCAAGGCGTTAGTTCCTTGCCTTTGAACGTACCTCTTCTTGTTTTGTCGATGCGCCGCACAACGCGGGGAATGTTTGCCCTGTTCAAAAGGCGAAGCGATGGTTCATACTTCGCGGCAGACACCATTGCCATACGGCATCGGTCAATCAAGGGCGTTAGCTGCGGGGGAGTCTGTGAGCGTACCCGAAGGCAAGGCGAATGACCTTTTGACGAACTATGATCCCGGTCTTTACTACGACGAATTGTTCGGAGGCCGTGATTATCCAGCCGAGCACTCGGCGCTGATCCGGCAGAGACTTGCCGGTCTGAACTTCGGGGATCTGTTGCGGCGGTCGCAGGACGCCGAACGTGAACTGTACAATCTGGGCATCACCTTCCTCGTTTATTCGAACAAGGATGCGGTGGACCGGATTCTTCCCTTCGACATCATTCCCCGGGTCATCTCGGCCAAGGAATGGGCGCATCTGGAGGCGGGAATCACCCAGCGCGTCACGGCGCTGAACCTGTTCCTCCACGACATCTACCACGACCAGAAGATCCTGAAGGACGGGGTGATCCCCGCCGACCTCGTGCTGGGCAACGGCTGCTTCCGGCCGCAGATGGTCGGGCTGGACGTGCCGTTCGACACCTACATCCACATCATGGGCACGGATCTGGTCCGCGACCGCGAGGGGACCTTCCGCGTGCTGGAGGACAACGGGCGCGTGCCGTCCGGCGTATCCTACGTGGTCGAGAACCGCCACATGATGCAGCGCGTGTTCCCCGACCTGATGCAGGACATCGGCATCCGTCCGGTGGACAATTACGGACACAAGCTGCTCGACGCGATGATGGAGATCGCGCCGCAGGACGTGGCCGACCCGCAGGTCGTGCTGCTGTCGCCCGGCTCCTACAACTCCGCCTATTTCGAGCACATCTTCCTGGCGCGCGAGATGGGCGTGCCGCTGGTCGAGGGCCGCGATCTGGTGGTGGAGAACGACCGCGTCTACATGAAGACCACCAACGGTCTGGCGCGAGTCGATTCGATCTACCGCCGCATCGACGACGCCTTCCTCGACCCCAAGGCCTTCAACCCGGACAGCATGCTGGGCGTGCCGGGCATCATGGAGGCCTACCGCAAGGGCAACGTGGCGCTGGCCAACGCCATCGGCACCGGCGTGGCGGACGACAAGGCGATCTACTGCTACGTCCCGCGGATGATCAAATACTACCTGGACCAGGAGGCGATCATCCCCAACGTGGACACGCGCATCTGCCGCGAGGCCGACGCGCTGCAGTACACGCTGGACAACCTGGACAAGCTGGTGGTGAAGCCGGTCGGCGAGGCCGGCGGCTACGGCATCACCATCGGCCCGCGCGCCAGCAAGGAGGAGTTGGCGGATTGCCGGGCCAAGCTGCTGGCCGATCCGTCCAACTACATCAGCCAGCCGGTGGTCGACCTGTCGGTCTGCCCCACCGTGACCGACGACGGCATCGATCCCCGCCACGTCGACCTGCGCCCCTTCGCCATCACGGGAAAGAACACCTGGGTCCTGCCCGGCGGTCTGACCCGCGTGGCGTTGAAGAAGGGCACGCTGATCGTCAACTCGTCGCAAGGCGGCGGGTCCAAGGACACCTGGGTCCTCCAGGATGGGTCACAGGAAGGGAGCGCGTCGTGAATCTGCTGGCCCGTTACGCCGAATGCATTTTCTGGATGGCGCGCTACATGGAGCGCGCCGAGAATCTCGCCCGGATCCTGGACGTGCATGAGACCTTCGCGCGCGACACGCGGGGGATGACCAACTGGTTCTCCATCGTCCAGCTCAACGCCGACGAGAAGGACTTCTTCAGCCGCCACGACCGCCCCACGGCGGAAGCGGTGGTCCATTACTACATGTTCGACACCCAGAACACGAACTCGCTGGTGTCCATGCTGCGCATGGCGCGGGAGAATGCCCGCGTCCTGCGCCCGTGGATCTCCACCGAAATGTGGACGCAGATCAACGTGTTCCACAACAAGCTGGTGGAGATGAACGGCAAGGACGTCGCTCTGTCCAACCTGTCCAAGGTCTGTACCTGGATCAAGGAGGAGTGCCAAACCCACACCGGCATCACCGAGGGCACCTTCTACCGCGACCAGGGCTGGTACTTCTACCAGCTCGGCAAGTACATCGAGCGGGCGGACCAGACCACCCGCCTGCTCGACATCAAGTACCACACGCTGCTGCCCTCCCCCGTGGTGGTCGGCTCCACGCTGGACATGAGCCAGTGGACGACGGTGCTGCGCTCCGCCGCCGGGTACCACGCCTTCCGGCGAGTCTACCCGCGCGGCATGTCGCCCACCACGGTCGCCGGCTTCATGATGTTCAACGAGGGCTTCCCGCGATCCGTTGTGATGTGTGTGCGACAGATCGACGGCCTCTTGACCCGTTTGAAGTCCCGTTACACCCTGCGCAACGGCAGTGACGCGATGGAGAAGGTGGACGAGTTGCTCGGCGCGCTTTTGGCCCGCCCGATCGAGGAGGTGATCCAGTTCGGCCTGCACGAGTATCTGGACGGCGTGCAGGCCCAGCTCTGCGGGATCACCACCGAGATCGGACGCGCCTTCTTCGGCCAGGACACCGTCGTCATGACCCAGAGCCAATCCCAATAACCTCTGTTCAGCATCCTCTTCCAGCCGCCGAACCCCAACAGCCGGCCCCCGGGCCGGTGATTCAGAAGTCAGCCAGCCGATGTCGGTCATCCAGCCGCAACTCCGCCCGCTCCAGCAGTTCTTCCGGTCCGGGCCGATGCCCTGCCCCTATCTGCCGGGACGGGTGGAGCGCAAGCTGTTCACCCGGCTGTTGGGCCCCTATTCGGCGGAGGTCAACTCCACCCTGTCGCGCGCCGGCTTCCGGCGCAGCCACGACATCGTCTATCGGCCGGTCTGTCCGAACTGCCAGGCCTGCGTTCCGGTCCGCATCCCGGTCGGGTCCTTCGTCCCCACCCGGTCGCAGAAGCGCGTCCGCCGGGCCAACGGCGACCTGACCCTGGCGGAGGCGCCCGCCGCGGCCACGACGGAGCAGTACCGGCTGTTCTCGCTTTACCAGAACTCCCGCCACGGCGAGTCCGACATGGCGCGCATGGCGATGGCCGACTTTGCCGCCATGATCGACGAGGGGCGGGCGGACACCAGCCTGTTCGAAGCCCGCGACACGGAGGGGCGGCTGGTCGGCTGCATGCTGACCGACCGGCTGACCGACGGCTATTCCGCGGTCTACAGCTTCTACGACCCCCGCCAGGACCGCCGCAGCCTAGGCAGCTTCATGATCCTCAGCCTGCTGGAACGCGCCCAAACGGACGGACTGCCCTACGTCTATCTCGGCTATTGGATCGCCCAGAGCCGCAAGATGGCCTACAAGGCCAAGTTCCGCCCGCTGGAGGCGCTGGGCCGTGACGGCTGGTTCCGCCTGCCGAACGATCCGGAAGACTGACCGACCGACCGCCGGATTGCCTGTGATCGGTGACTATTGGGGCAATCACGTATAAAGGCTTTCAAGCTCTTGCGCTGCCGGGGTCTCCTGCGGAATATTGCCGCAGCAAACACCCCATGGTGTTACCATAAAAGATTGAACCGGCGCCCAGCGCCACCGTTCACAGGGCAACAAAAGGAACGGACGGGGATACACCCGTTCCAAACCAACAGGGAGGCTCTCCGTTGAGGTTCCTGCTCCGAATCAGCGGGCTGATCGATGCTGTCAACGACGGCATCGGCAAGCTCGTCTATTGGCTGGTGCTGGTCGCCGTGATTGTCAGCGCCGGCAACGCGATCATACGCTACAGCCTCCATTACAGCTCCAACGCTTGGCTTGAGCTGCAATGGTACTTGTTCTCCGCGATTTTCCTGTTGTGCTCGGGCTACACCTTCCTGCGCAACGAACACATCCGCATCGACATCGTGCTCGGCCGTTTCTCAAGGCGTGTCCAGTGCATGGTGGACATCTTCGGGATCCTCTTCTTCCTGTTCCCGATGGCCATCCTGATCATGTGGCTCTCCTGGCCGATGTTCTGGGACAGCTTCATCACCAAGGAAATGTCGAGCGACGCCGGCGGCTTGATCCGTTGGCCGGCCAAGATCCTGGTTCCCGCCGGTTTCTTCCTGCTGACCATGCAGGCGGTGTCCGAGCTGATCAAGCGCGTCGCCTTCCTGGCCGGTCTTATTGACCAGCCCGGCGAGAAGATGCACAGCCACTCCTAAGAGACCGGGGACCACACACGATGGCCGCCTTCCTCATTGAGAACATGGCGCCGCTGATGTTCGCGGCGCTTGTTCTTTTCCTATTGATGGGTTTTCCGGTCGCCTTCGCGCTCGCCGCGAACGGCCTTCTCTTCGGTCTGATCGGCATCGAGCTGGGTCTCCTGACCCCGGCGCTGTTCCAGGCGCTGCCGGAGCGCGTCTTCGGCATCATGCGCAACGACACGCTGCTGGCCATTCCCTTCTTCACCTTCATGGGGCTGATCCTCGAACGATCCGGCATGGCCGAAGACCTGCTCGACACGGTCGGGCAGCTCTTCGGCCCGCTGCGCGGCGGTCTGGCCTACGCGGTGATCTTCGTCGGCGCGCTGCTTGCCGCCACGACGGGCGTGGTGGCCGCGTCGGTCATCTCGATGGGCCTGATCTCGCTGCCGATCATGCTGCGCTACGGCTATGACCGGCGGGTCGCCACCGGCGTCATCGCGGCGTCGGGCACGCTGGCCCAGATCATCCCGCCGTCGCTGGTGCTGATCATCCTGGCCGACCAGCTCGGCCGCTCGGTCGGCGACATGTACGCCGGCGCCCTGGTCCCCGGACTGGTGCTGACCGGTCTCTATGCCGGCTACATCCTGGTCACCAGCATCGTCCGCCCCGAGTTCACCCCGGCCCTGCCGCTGGAGGCCCGCTCCCTGCGCGGTTTCCAGCTGCTGTTCCGGGTGCTGACCTCGCTGGTGCCGCCGCTGGTCCTGATCTTCCTGGTGCTGGGCACCATCTTCCTCGGCATCGCGACGCCGACGGAAGGCGGCGCCATGGGTGCCGCGGGCGCCATGATCCTGGCGCTCATCAAGCGGCAGCTGAGCTGGTCGCTGATGCGTCAGGCGATGGACACGACGGCCAAGCTGTCCTCCTTCGTCATCTTCATCCTGATCGGCTCGACGGTTTTCGGTCTGGTGTTCCGCGCCGTGAACGGCGACCTGTGGGTGGAGCATCTGCTGACCGGCCTGCCGGGCGGCGAACTGGGCTTCCTGATCGTCGTCAACATCATGGTCTTCCTGCTCGCCTTCTTCCTCGACTTCTTCGAGCTGGCCTTCATCATCGTGCCGCTGCTCGCTCCGGTCGCGGAGAAGCTGGGCATCGATCTGATCTGGTTCGGCGTCCTGCTGGGCGTCAACATGCAAACCTCCTTCATGCATCCGCCCTTCGGTTTCGCCCTGTTCTTCCTGCGAAGCGTCGCTCCACGCGAGGATTACAAGGACAAGATCACCGGAAAGATCATCAAGAAGATCACCACCGGCCAGATCTACTGGGGCGCTGTGCCGTTCGTCTGCATCCAGCTGATCATGGTGGCCTTGGTCATCATGTTCCCGGAAATGGTCTTCTCCGGCCTGGACCGCGGCGAGCCGATCGATCTGGACAACGTGAAGATCGAGATCCCGGCCTTCGATTCGGGCGAGCCGCCGCCGCCGTTCGGCGCGCCGGAACAGCCCGCCGAGGACCCCAACGCCGACCTCATGCGGCAGTTGCAGGACAAGTAACCGGTCCATCCACTCCCTCCCCCCCGCTTGGTGGGGGAGGAACCGGAAAGCCTGCCCGCTTATCGGCAACAAAAAAGCCCCGCTTTCGCGGGGCTTTTTCGTGTCCGGCTTTTCTCCTTACGACTTCTTCTTCGGCGTCGGGGCGGAGTAGACGAAGTTGTCGAAGGTGTTCTCGGCGACGCGGAACCACAGGTATTCCTCGTCGCGGAACTTGCGCCACTGCTCGTAGACCTTGCGGAACTTCTCGTTCTTCGCGGCTTCCTCTTCGTAGACATCGAAGGTTGCTTGGTAACAAGCCTGCAGGATGTCGCGCGGGTAGGGCTTCAGCACGGTGCCGGCGCCGACCAGACGCTTCAGCGCGTGCATGTTCACCACGTCGTACTTGCCGACCATGTCAGCGGTCGCATCGGCGCAGGCCGCTTCGAGAATCGCCTGGTAATGCTTGGGAAGCTGCTCCCACTGCGGCAGGCTGACGAGGAAGGACACCTGCGGTCCGCCCTCCCACCAACCGGGGTAGTAGTAGTATTTGGCGACCTTGTTGAAGCCGAGCTTCTCGTCGTCGTAGGGGCCGACCCACTCCGCCGCGTCGATCGTGCCCTTCTCCAGCGCCGGGTAGATGTCGCCGCCGGCGATCTGCTGCGGCACGACGCCCAGGCGCTGCAGGATGGTGCCGGCGTAGCCGCCGATGCGGAACTTCAGGCCCTTCAGGTCTTCCACGGACTTCAACTCGTTGCGGAACCAGCCGCCCATCTGGGTGCCGGTGTTGCCCGCCGCGAACTGGACGATGTTGTAGCCCTTGAAGAACTCGCGCATCAGTTCCATGCCGCCGCCATGGGTCATCCAGGCGTTCTGCTGACGCGCGTTCAGGCCGAAGGGCATCGCCGCGTCGAAGGCGAAGGTCGGGTCCTTGCCGACGTAATAATAGGAGACGGTGTGGCCGCACTCCACGGTGCCATCCTTCACGGCGTCCAGCACCTGCAGGCCGGGGACGATCTCGCCGCTGGCGAAGGTGCGGATCTGGAACTTGCCCTCGGTCATCTCGGCGACGCGCTTGGCCACCCGCTCGGCCCCGCCGTAGATGGTGTCCAGGCTCTTGGGAAAGCTCGACGCGCAGCGCCACTTGATCTCGGGGTTGCTCTGCGCGATGGCGGGCGCGGCCAAAGTGCTGGCGGCGACACCGACACCGGCGCTGGTGATGAAGGTACGGCGTTTCATGGCGGTCTCCTTGGGTCCTCTCGTCCCGGCGTGGGCGCACACCGCCGTTCCGGCCCCCGGAAAGGGAGCGCGGCATGCGAACCGAAAGGCTGTTGTTTTTGAGGAAGTTGTCTGGCAACGCCGGA
This sequence comes from Azospirillum sp. Marseille-Q6669, assembly GCF_965111635.1. Taxonomy (NCBI): domain Bacteria; kingdom Pseudomonadati; phylum Pseudomonadota; class Alphaproteobacteria; order Rhodospirillales; family Azospirillaceae; genus Azospirillum; species Azospirillum sp. Marseille-Q6669. The sequence continues at coordinate 1,396,098 of NZ_CBCOOP010000001.1, forward strand.
TCGACGTCACCGTGCGGGTCACGGACCGGGGCTGCCGGAGTCGATGGGGCCCTGAGCCGCCGCTGTGCCTTCACACGGATCTGTGGTGACCATGCGCGTGCCTCCCTGTCGCCCGGTGTTCCTCCGGCCCATGGCGCCCCCTTCGGGGCACTCCTTCGGTCGGCGGCACCGAGTTCCTTTTGATACGACGACTATGCCGGAATCGCGGGGCAGACTTCAAGCCCGAGCATGGCTCGACCCTACCAATTCGGGAATTTTCCGTCGGAAATTCCGCCAAAAGTGAAACGGGGGGCCGAAAGCCCCCCATTTGCGTGCAACGTTAGGTAATAGAGGTTCAGGTGAACCGGTTGACCTTGGGGAAGCCGTTGGGCGGCATCTTGCCCACGCCGGCGCGGTTGCCCAGCCAGCCGGTCAGGTTGGTGACGTTGAACTGCCGCTCGCCGTGCTTCCAGCTCAGCCCTTCGGCGATGGTGAAGACCTTCAGGTCGGACAGGCTGCCATCCTTGTACTTCTGAAGCTGCACGCCCTTGCCGCGGGCCATCACCGGCACCTGCTCCAGGGGGAAGACCAGCAGCAGGCGGTTGTTGCCGATGACGGCCACATGGTCGCCCTCCGCCGGAATGCAGATCTTGGCGTCCTTGTTGTCGTCGGGGTTAAGGACCTGCTTGCCGGAGCGGGTGTGGGCGACGACCTCGTTCTCCTCCACCTGGAAGCCGCGCCCGTCCTCCGACGCGACCAGCAGGCGGCGGTCGGGCTGGTGCTTGAACAGGGTGATGATGTCCGCCTCGTTGCCGAGATCGATCATCAGCCGCACCGGCTCGCCGAAGCCGCGCCCGCGCGGCAGCTTGTCGGCGGACAGCGTGTAGAATTTGCCGTTGGTGCCGAAGACAAGGAGCTTGTCGGTGGTCTCGCAATGGACCCAGAAGCCTTCCTTGTCGCCTTCCTTGTATTTGACGTCGAGGCGCTCGGCGTCGGTCAGATGGCCGCGCACCGCGCGAATCCACCCCTTTTGCGAACACAGCACGGTCAGCGGCTCGCGCTCCACCATGGCGTCGACCGGGATGTCGATGACGGCCGTGGCCTCGGCGACCAGGGTCCGGCGGTCCTCGCCGAAGCGCTTGCGCGTCTCCTCCGTCTCCCTGCCGATGGTCTTCCAGCGCAGGCTCTCGTCCGCCAGCAGCTCCGTCAGGCCGGCCCTCTCCGCGGTCAGCGCGTCGTTCTCGCGCTGGATCTCCATCTCCTCAAGCTTGCGCAGGTTGCGCAGCCGCATGTTGAGGATGGCCTCGGCCTGCACCTCGGTCAGGGAGAAGGCGCGCATCAGCTCCTGCTTGGGCTCGTCCTCCTCGCGGATGATGCGGATGACCTCGTCCAGGTTCAGATAGGCGATCAGGTAGCCGCCCAGGACCTCCAGCCGGTGGTCGATCTTGGCCAGCCGGTGGCGGGACCGCCGCTCCAACACCTCCATCCGGTGGTCGAGGAAGGCGTCGAGTACCTCGAACAGGTTCATGACGCGCGGGACATTGTCCTTGTCCAGCACGTTCATGTTCATGGCGAAGCGGATTTCCAGATCGGTCGTCTGGAACAGCGAGGCCATCAGGACCTCGGGGTCGACGTTGCGGCTCTTCGGCACGAGGACGAGGCGCACATCCTCCGCCGACTCGTCGCGCACATCCTCCAGAAGCAGCAGCTTGCGGTTGGTCAGAAGCTCGGCGATCTTCTCGACCAGCCGGGCCTTCTGCACCTGATAGGGCATCTCGGTGACGACGACCTGCCACGTGCCCTGCCCCAGCTTCTCCACCTCCCACCGGGCGCGCAGGCGGAAGGAGCCGCGGCCGGTGCGGTAGGCCTCGACGACGTTGGCCCGCGGCTCGACCAGCACGCCGCCGGTCGGGAAGTCGGGGCCGGAGATCAGGGTGACCAGATCCTCGATCTTCGTCGGAGCCGGCTTCTCCTTGCCGGCCAGCGCCGCCTTGACGCAGTCCAGCTTGTGCTTCAGCACCAGCCGCAGGGCGGAGCAGAGCTGGGCGGCGTTGTGCGGCGGGATGTTGGTCGCCATGCCGACGGCGATGCCGCTGGAGCCGTTGGCCAGCAGGTTGGGGAAATTGGCCGGCAGAACCGCCGGCTCCTCCCCGTCGCCGTCGTAGGTCGGGCGAAAATCGACCGCGTCCTCGTCGATGCCTTCCAGCAGGGCCTTGGCGACGTCGGTCAGACGCGCTTCGGTGTAACGCATGGCCGCGGCGTTGTCGCCGTCGATGTTGCCGAAGTTCCCCTGCCCGTCCACCAGCCGGTAGCGCACCGCGAAGTCCTGCGCCAGACGGACTAGCGCGTCGTAGACGGAGGTGTCGCCGTGCGGGTGGAACTTGCCGATCACGTCGCCGACCACGCGCGCCGACTTCTTCGGCGGAGTCGAGGGGTCGAGCCGCAGCTGGCTCATGGCGTAGAGCAGACGCCGGTGCACCGGCTTCAGCCCATCGCGCACGTCGGGCAGCGACCGCGCCATGATGGTGGACAGCGCGTAGCTCAGATACCGCTCGCTCAGCGCGTCGCGGAGCGGCTTCTCCTGGATGTCGAGGACGGGGTCTTGGGACGTCATTGCGTCTGGATACCAAATCTAGCGGCCACGCGCCACAGCGTTCTCGTAACGTTCTCTTAATCGCAGCCTTGCGGGCGGCAGCGGGCCGTTGAGCAGATGGCGCTCCAGGAAATGACCGGTCAGACGCAGTCCCTCCGCCACCGCCTGCGGCCCGCCGCCGCCCAGACCGATCAGGAATCCGGGCAGCGGCAACAGCCGGTCGCGGTAGGGTTCTCCGGCCGAGGCCGACACCGCGCGCCCGGTGCGCGGGCTGACATAGGCGAGGTAATCGTTGGCTCCGGTGACCGCGCAACGGTCGAGATCCAGCCCGAATCCGAGTTCCGCCAGCAACCCGACCTCCCACCGCACGTAGGACTCGGCCCAGGCGTCGCCGCCCAGCAGGCCGAACAGGGCCAGCAGCCCGTCGAACAGCGCCGGGTACGGCTGGTGCTCCGGCAGGGCGGCCTCGGCCAGCGCGCAGGCGGCGGTCAGGGTCGCGAGTCGCAACGGATCATCGAGAAAGGCGGCGGAATAGCCCTGCACCACCTCCAGCGTCAGGTTGCCCAGATGCTCCGGCAGGCGCCCGCGCCAGCGCGCCGACACCAGCGTGCCGGGCTCCAGCGCCGCCCGTGTGCGGCTGGACCGCCCGCCCATCACCATGCCGGCGTGCCGCCCGTGGTCACGCGTCAGCAGGGTGACGACCGCCGAGGTCTCGCCATGCGGCCGGGCCGACAGCACGACGCCCTGATCGGACCACTCCATAGGCCTGCTTCCTTACGTTGACGGGACCTGCGAGGCTCGCCCGCGGCGCCCAGGCATACCCCGGAGTGCCCGCAAGGCGGGATCGGTCACGCTTTCCGCCAGCATGGCGCAAATCCTTCGCAACAGGGCTTCATTTCTCATTCACCATTCGGGCACTATGTTGCGAGTGACGGAATGCGGGCGCGCCGCGGCGGTGAGGGGGCTTTGAGCAGCACGATCGAGCGATATCTGCTGGCCGAGAAAGCTGGCTCCGAGGGCGTGTGGGACTGGGACCTTCGCAACGATACGATGTTCCTGTCTCCCCGCTTCAAGGAGTTTCTCGGACTGCCGCCGGGCGAGATCAATCGCCCGGAAGATTGGCTCGACCACGTCCACCCCGACGACATCGACTGGCTCTACGCCTCCTTTGAAGGCCAGATGGTCGGCGTCTCGCTTCCTTTCCAGATCGAACACCGAGTCCGCCGTGCCGGAGCCGGCTTATCGCCGGACGATGGCGACTCCGGCTGGCGCTGGCTGGTCTGCCGCGGCATGGCGGTGCCCGACGAATCGGGCGATCCGGTGCGTCTGGTCGGGTCGGTCGCCGACATCACCGACCGCAAGCACGCCGAAGCCCAGCTCCGCAAGAGCGAGGAGCGCTACGCGCTGGCCGCCGCGGCCAGCAATGACGGGCTGTGGGATTGGGATCTCGACGCCGGAACCGCCTATTATTCGCCGCGCTGGCTGTCGCTCCTCGGGCTTGAGGAAGGCAGCATCGGCAACAGCCCGGACGAATGGATGGAGCGCGTCCATTCCGACGACCGCCGTTCGTTGCGCGAAGCGCTCGACGCCCTGGGCGGCGAGAACACCGTTTTCCAGATCGAGTACCGCGTGCATCACGCCGACGGCGGCATCCGCTGGATGGCCTGCCGCGGCACCGCTGTTCTGGACGCGCAGGGCCGGCCGGTGCGGCTGGTCGGCAGCCAGGCCGACGTCACCGACCGCAAGACCGCCGAGCAACGCCTGCTGCAGAGCGAGGAGCGCTACGCGCTGGCCGCCGCGGGCGCCAACGACGGGCTGTGGGACTGGCGGCTGGACACGGACGAGGTCTATTACTCCCCACGCTGGGCGGCGATGCTCGGCTTTGCCATGGACAGCCTGTCCAACCGCATCGGCGAATGGTTCGAGCGCGTGCACCCCGACGATCTGGCCGGGCTGCGCACCGCCTTCGACCTGCATCTGACGGGCGAGCGCGAACATCTCCAGCACGTTTTCCGCATCCAGGCCGCCGACGGGGACGAGCTGTGGATGCTGGTCCGCGGGCTCGCCGTGCGGGACGGGTCGGGACGGGCGGTGCGAATCGCCGGTTCGATGACCGACATCACCGCCCAGAAGCGGGCGGAGCAGCAGCTCCTGTTCGACGCCTTCCACGACGGCATGACCGGGCTGCCCAACCGCACCCTGCTGCTGGACCGCATCGGCCAGGCGCTCGACCGCAACCGGCGGGCCGGCGGCAAGGCCTTCGCCGTCATCTTCGTCGATCTCGACCGTTTCAAGTCGATCAACGACGCGCTGGGGTCCAGCGTCGGCGACCGGCTGCTGAAGACCATCGCCGAGCGGCTGGACGAGACCCGCCGCATGGGCGACACGCTGGCCCGCCTGTCGGCGGACGAATTCGCCGTTCTGCTGGACGGCATCGACGATGTGGGCGACGCCCTGTCCGCGGCGGAGCGCATGGGCGAGGCCGTCGCGCGGCCGCTGGCGCTGGACGGCCACGAGCTGGTGCTGTCCGCCTCCATCGGAATCGCCCTCAGCGTCTCCGGCTACGACCGGGCGGAGGAGATGCTGCGCGACGCCAGCCTCGCCATGTACCGCGCCAAGTCGGGCGGGCGGGCGCGCATCGACGTCTTCGACAGCAACCTGCGCCGTCAGGCTATGGCCCAGATGCGCACGGAAACCGACCTGCGCATGGCTTTGGAGCAGAATCAGCTGGTCCTCTACTACCAGCCGATCGTCGCCCTCTCCTCGGGCCAGATCGCCGGGTTCGAGGCGCTGATGCGCTGGAAGCATCCCGAGCGCGGGCTGGTCCCGCCGGGCGAGTTCATCCCGCTGGCCGAGGAATCAGGGCTGATCGTCCCGATGGGCCGCTGGGCGTTGCGCGAGGCGGCGCGCCAGCTCGGCCAGTGGCAGACCCGCTTCCCGCGCTCCACCCCGCTGTTCATGAGTGTGAACGTTTCCTCCCGCCAGTTCAGCGACGACGACCTGATCGGGCTGGTCAGCGAGGTTCTCCAGGAAAGCCGGGTCCCGCCCTCCAGCCTGAAGCTGGAGATCACGGAAAGCCTGCTGATGAAGGACCCCGCCAAGTGCCGGGTGCTGATGCAGGGCATCCGCGACATGGACGTGCGCCTGTCCATCGACGATTTCGGCACCGGCTATTCGTCGCTGTCCTACCTGCACAAGTTCCCGGCGGACACGCTGAAGATCGACCGCAGCTTCGTCCAGGCCATCTCGTCCGGCGAGGGCAACGCCGCCATCGTGCAGGTGATCGCCACGCTGGCCGCCATCCTGGGCATGGAGGCGGTGGCCGAAGGCGTGGAGACCGAGATGGAGTCGGAGTTCCTGCGCGACATCATGTGCAAGTACGCGCAGGGCTATCTCTACGCCCGCCCGGCCCCCGCCGACGCCATCGAGGCGCTGCTGCTCCGCGAGGCGGAGGAACCGCTGGTCCTCCCCAGCCTGGCGTAAGGCTCCGCATCCTCACGTCCGCCCCCATCCAACGGACACTTTCCCCGGCACCGTTCTTTGTGCGAGTGTCCGCGCTCTTTCACCGGGACAGATCGGGATTCTGCGTTATGGCCGACCGCAACTGCGGAGAATGCACGCTGTGCTGCAAGCTGATGGGCGTGCCCGAACTGAAGAAGCCTTCGGCCAAGTGGTGCGTGTCCTGCGACCAGGGCAAGGGCTGCACCGTCTATGAGGAGCGTCCGCAATCCTGCCGGAACTTCCAGTGCTTCTGGCTGATGGACGAGAACTTCCCCGACGAGTTCCGGCCCGACCGCATCAACGCCTTGGCCGCCTTCAACGACGTGAAGGACAGCTGCGTCCTCCATGTCGATCCGGCCAAGCCCCGGGCCATGTCCAGCCCGAAGGTCAACGCCCTGATCGACGCGCTTCTCAAGAGCTACGCCAAGGTGTTCGTGCTGTCCGGCAAGGAAAGTGCCCTGATCCAGCGCTGAGCGCCGGCACGGTCATCCCCCGCGGAAGTTGAGCAGGCTCGGCGCCTTGTCGATGATCTCCTCCAGGATCAGGGAGGCGGTCTCCAGATCGCGCTCCAGGTCCTGGCCCAGCTTGCCGGCGTAGTTGGGACGCTTCAGCTTCTCGTGGGCGTCGTGCAGGCTGCGCAGCTCCGCCACGAAGATCTCGCGGGCGCCCATCGGCAGGATCGGGTTGGCCGACAGCACGAAGAAGAAGCGCATGCTGGCCCGCACCAGAAGGGCCAGCATCACCGTGTCCAGCCGCTCGAACTGGTCGCGCAGATCGTCGGAGCGGGTGTCCACGAGGTTGCGCAACCGCTGCTCGATCAGGATCACCAGCGCCTGGAACTCGCCCACCTTGTCGCGGAATTCGCGGTAGGCGCCGAAACTGTGCTTGCTCGCCTCATGCTCGGCCAGCTGGGCGAGCTTCGACGCTTCCCGGCACTGGCGCTCCAGCGCGGACAGCAGTTCCTTGACCTCGGCGCGGGTGTATTGGCGCTTGCTCATGACGGTGGAAAGACCCCTCGACGCGACGGCCTGCCCTATAGCACGAAGACAGGCGCCGGTCACCGGGACGCTTCACCGCGACAACGGAGCGGCGAGCCGCGATCAGTGATCCGCCGCGACCGGCTTGCCGCCCGGCCGCCGCACCAGCGGCATCAGCAGAAGCCCGGCGAAGAACACGCCGGCCATCAGCAGCAGGCAGTCGTTGAAGGTCAGCACCATCGCCTCGCGCTCGACCATGCGGGCCAGCGTCTTCATGGCGGCGGCCTGCGGATCGGCGACCAGCCCGTCGAACTTGGCGGCCAGCCCGTCCAGCGTCTCCTGCACCAGCGGGCGAGCGAGGTTCAGGTTGTCGCCCAGCCGGTTCATGTGCAGGGCCGACCGCTCCAACAGCACGGTGTTGATCGCCGCCAGACCGATGGCGCCACCCAGGTTGCGCATCAGGTTGTAGAGGCCCGACGCGTTCTTGAGCTGCTCCGGCGGCAGGGTGCCGAGCGCGATGGTGTTCACCGGGATGAAGCACAGCATCAGCGACAGACCGCGCACCGCCTGCGGCAGGAACAGCTCCCAGAAGCCGGACTGGTTGGTCAGATGGGCGTTCAGCCAGACGCCGGTGCCGAACAGGCACAGCCCCAGCGCCAGCATCACCCGCAGGTCCATCTTCTTGGACAGCACGCCGGCGATGGGGGCGGACAGGAACTGGAAGGCGCCGGTCACGAACATGATCGTGCCGATCTGCAAACTGTTCAGCCCGCGCACCCGCGCCAGGAACAGCGGCTGCAGATAGACCGCCCCGTAGAGCCCGATGCCGATGATGAAGCTGTAGAGCGAGCCGATGGCGAAGTTGCGGTCCAGAAAGGCGCGCAGCTCGACGATCGGATTGCCGTAGGTCAGGACCCGCCAGAAGAAGCCGACGGCGGACACCGCGGCGACCACCGCGAAGATCGCCACATACTCGTCCTGGAACCAGTCCTGGCGCGGGCCTTCCTCGACCACGAACTCCAGGCTGCCGAGGAAGGCGGCCATCAGCCCCAGACCGATGAAGTCGAAGCCCTTGCGCAGCGCCGGGTTGGGCTTGTCCACGTCGACCAGCGTCCAGACCAGCGAGGTCACGGCGATGCCCGGCAGCACGTTGGCCAGGAACAGCCAGTGCCAGGAGAAGCTCTGGGTCAGCCAGCCGCCCAAGGTCGGACCGAGCGTCGGCGCCATGGTGGCGACCAGACCGATCATCACCGACACGCCGGCCCGCTTTTCCGGCGGGAACAGGGAGAAGCTGGTGGCGAAGACGGTCGGGATCATCGCGCCGCCGATGAAGCCCTGGAGCGCCCGCCACACGATCATCGATTCGATGCTGGAGGTGAAGGCGCAGGCGACGCTGGTCAGGGTGAAGCCGGCGGCGGCGATGGTGAACAGCACGCGGGTGGAGAGAATCCGCGCCAGCATGCCGGACAGCGGGATCATCACCACCTCGGCGATGAGGTAGGAGGTCTGCACCCACGAGATCTCGTCGGCGCTGGCCGCGAGGCCCGCCTGGATCTCCGACAGGGAGCTGGAGACGATCTGGATGTCCAGGATCGCCATGAACATCCCGACAACCATGGACAGGAAGCCCAGCCAGTCGCGGGTGGTCACCGGGCGCGGCCCGGCGTTGGAAGAGGAAGGAGCCGCCGCGCCCCGGCCCGCGGGGGGCGGGGGAGTTTGGAGCCGGGACGCGGCGGTCTCGCCGCCCGCGTCCGCCGGGGGATTGGCGTTGCGGGCGGTGGGCGTGTCGTCGTTGGTGATGGCGGTCATGGTCGCCCTCTCCAGGACGAAAACGGTTGATGCAAAAGCGGCTGTGGGCGCGCTTACTTCGATGCGACCGTGCGGCCGGGAACCAGCGCGCCCATGACGGTGCCGGCGTTGTGCGGCTGCTCCTCGGCGCCGCGGGTGTCGACCTCGGCGACCACCGACAGGCCGGGGCGCAGCAGGCCGGACAGCACGCTGTCGCGCGGCAGGGCGATCCGCACGGGCACGCGTTGGACGATCTTGGTGAAGTTGCCGGTCGCGTTCTCCGGTGGCAGCAGGCTGAACTGCGAACCCGACGCCGGGGCGAAGCTCTCCACCCGGCCGAGCAGATGCTTGTCCGGATAGGCGTCCACTTCCACCGTCACCGGCTGGCCGGGACGCATGCGGGCGAGCTGCGTCTCCTTGAAGTTGGCGACCACATAGACGTCGGGCAGCGGCACCAGCGAGAGAAGCTGCACGCCCGGACGCGCGTACTGGCCGACCTGGACGCCGCGGTTGCCGACCACCCCGTCCACCGGGGCGCGGATGACCGTGTTGTTCAGATCGTTGCGCGCGGTCTGCAGGGCGGCCTCCGCCTGACGCAGGCGGGCGTCGGTCTCGCTGCGGCTGGCGTTCAGCACGCCGACCTGATCCTGCTCCGCGACCAGAGCGGCGCGGCTGCGGGCGGTCTCCGCCGTCGCCTTGCGCAGGTCGGCGTCGGCCGTCTCGAACTTCTGACGGCTGGCCCAGCTGTCGCTGGCGAGCGCGCGGGTGCGGTCGAAATCCTGCTGGGCGCGGCGCTGCTCGGCCTCGGCGCTGGCGACCGAGGCGGCGGCCTGATCGATGATCGCCTTCTGGAGCTGCAGCTTGCTGTCGAGGGTGCCAAGCGCCGCCTTCTGCGCGGCGACGTTGGCCTCGGCCTCCGCGACCTTGGCGCGGAAGTCCTGGTCGTCCAGAACCGCCAGAACATCGCCCGCGGCGACCTGCTGGTTCTCCGCCACCCGGACGTCGCGCACATAAGCGGACACCTTGGGGCTCACCACCGTGATGTCGCTGTGGAGATAGGCGTTGTCGGTCGATTCGAAGAAGCGACCTTCGGTCCACCACTCCCAGCCGGCGTAGCCGCCACCGGCCAGCGCCGCCACCGCAACACCCGACAGAACGATCTTCCGCACGGCCTTCATCGTGATCCAACCCACCCGTTTCGGTTCTTTGCCCGGCACGGTCCGGCTTGCCGCCGCCCCACCGAAACTGAACCGTTCAGTTTAGTCTTGCGAAAAGATGATCGCGGGCCTACCTGTTGTCAAGAGTGAACTGAACGGTCTAGTTTTAACGTTTGGGATTGTGGTTGAATGCGGAACGCGTTACGGCAGCGGGGACTCGGCGCACGAAGTCCCGCAAGCACCGCCGGCACCGTGGTAGAACAGGACGCAGGGCCGGTTTCAGGACACCCGGCTTCAGGACATGAGGAACGCATGAGCACGCTGGTCGCCCCCACCCCGGAGGCAGGATCGAAGCCCGCGCAGATCCTGGAGGCCGCCGGAAAGCTGTTCCTGGACCATGGCTACGGCGCCGTCAGCATGGACGCCATCGCCAAGACGGCCAACGTGTCCAAGGCGACGCTCTACGCCCATTTCGGCAGCAAGGACGAGCTGTTCCGCGTCATGGTCGCCCGCGAATGCAAGGGGCAGGCGATGGCCGCCGTCTGCGAGGAGGCGCGCGCGCTCGACATGGCCGACGGGCTGCGCCTGATCGCCCGCCATTTCGTCACGCTGATCCTGTCGCCGCAGGCACTGGCCGGCTACCGCGTGGTGGTCGGCGAGGCCCACCGCTTCCCCGAGCTGGCGAGCGCCTTCTACGAGGCCGGCCCGGCCCGCACCATGGAGCACATCAGCGCCTTCATGACCGACCTTGACCGCCGCGGCCTGCTGCGCATCCCCGACCCGCAGCTTGCGGCGGAGCAGTTCGTCGGACTCGTCAAGTCGCACACGCATCTGCGCTTCATGCTGTGCCTGTCGGAACGCCCGACGGAGGAGCAGTTGACCCGGATCGTCGACGGCGCGGTTTCCCTGATCATCCGGGGCTACGCGCCATAACGGGCCTGCGCCCGGCACGCGCCTCAGCGACCGCCATTGGGGGTGTTGCCGTCGAAGGTGATCATGACCTCAAGCACCCCGGCGGCGTCCGCCTGGACATCGCGGAAGGTGGCGATCTCACCGGGAAGGATCTGCGGCGGCATCGGCTCGACGGTCCAGTTCCGCAACGGCTGGCGGTCGGCGCCCAGCGCGGTGACCCGCAGCGCCGGCACCGTACGCAGCGTCTCGGAGACGTTGACGATCTGCCCCTCCACCAGCAAAGCGGCCTTGCCGTCCTCGGCCTTCTGTTCCGAGCGGACGTTCTGAAGCTGGAGGCCGGTGCCCGGCGGCTCCACCGGCAGGCCGACCGTCTCGTAGAACAGCGCGGCCGGAGGCCACAACCGCACCACGGTGGCGCGGCCGAAGTAGCCGGCGGCACCGATGGCCAGCAACACCGCCACGAAGGCCCCCCAACCGACCAGCGCCCGGCGCCCGGCGCCGGGATCCGCCGGGGTTTTGGCCGGTGCCTTCGTCTTGGAGGACGGCGTCTTGGAGGATGGCGGCGGGACCGGGTGGAACTCGGTCACCGCATCGGGATGGAAGACGGGATCGTCCTGCGGCGACTGCCACCACATGTGGCCGCATTGGGCGCAACGCACCTTCCGGCCCTGCGGACCAACCGCCGAATCGGCAAGAGTGTACCGTGTGTCGCAGGCCGGGCAGGTGATGATCATAGATGCCGATCGTTGTCACCGAATTTGCAGACTGTCCTTATAGGTAGTCATGAGGTGTGAAGCAAGGAACGCACGGGCGCTGCGCGCGGCCGCTCCAACCAAGGCAATGGGCGCGGCAAGGCGGACAGCGGTGGACGCGCCGGCCCCTGCCGGTGCATTGTCCATCCGCGCACCCGGCGGGACGCCGCCGGGGCCTTCCGTTGCGCCTTTGGTGGGACCGTGATCCGTTTCGAGAATGTGGGACTGCGCTATGGCACCGGACCGGAGGTGCTGCGCGACATCAGCTTCACCCTGCCGCCCGGCTCGTTCCACTTCATGACGGGGGCGAGCGGGGCCGGCAAGTCGTCGCTGCTGAAGCTGATGTATCTGGCGCTCCGTCCGTCGCGCGGGCTGGTCACCCTGTTCGGCAAGGACATGGCGCGGGTCAAGCGCACCGACCTGCCGGCGCTGCGCCGCCAGATCGGCGTGGTGTTCCAGGACTTCGCCCTGCTCGACCATCTCTCGGCGCTCGACAACGTGGCGCTGCCGCTGCGCATGGGCGGCGCGCGCGAGTCCGACGTGGTGGAGCACTGCACGGAAATCCTGCGCTGGGTGGGGCTGGGCAACCATCTGAACTCCCTGCCCTCCACCCTGTCGGGCGGGCAGCAGCAGCGCGTCGCCATCGCCCGCGCGGTCATCAACCGCCCGCGCCTGCTGCTGGCTGACGAGCCGACCGGCAACGTCGACGACGGCATCGGCATGCGCCTCCTCTACCTGTTCGAGGAGCTTCACAAGCTGGGCACCACCGTGGTCATCGCCTCGCACAACGAGGCGCTGATCCGCCGCTTCGAGCACCCGCGCCTGATGCTGGAGAACGGGCGCCTGCACGTCCTGCCGGCGCACGCCTCGCGCTGGGCGTGACGCGGAGGGAAGGAGACACGCCATGGCCCTGCCGCCACTGACCCGCCGAAACTCCGACCTGCCGCTGGCGAAGGACCCGACCTCGCGCTTCCTGATGTGGCTGACCGCGCTGATGGTCTATCTGGCGGCGCTGGCGCTGGCCGGGGCGCTGCTCGTCTCCGACATGACCCGGCGCTGGGACAGCGGTCTGGCCGGCGGGCTGACGGTGCAGATCATGCCGCTGCCCGACAGCGCCCAGGCCGCCCCGTTGGAGGAGCGGACGGAGGCCGCGCTGACCGTTCTGCGTGCTACCCCCGGCATCGCCACCGCCAGCCTCCTGTCCAGCGGCGACGTCGGCCGGCTGCTCGAACCCTGGCTGGGCAAGGAGGCCGCCGACCCGCTGCTGCCGATGCCGCGGCTGATCGACGTGATGACCAACGGGCCGGTGGACACGGCGGCGCTGTCCGCGCGCCTGACCTCCGCCGCCCCCGGCGCCACGCTGGACGACCACGCGGTGTGGCTGGCCGACCTGCGCCGCTTCGCCGGAGCGATGCACTTGGCGGCGCTGGGCATCGTGGCGCTGATCGGCGGGGCGGGCGTGATGGCGGTGATCTTCGCCGTGCGCTCCGGCCTCGCCATCCACCGCCATGTGGTGGAGCTGCTGCACCTGATGGGGGCAACCGACCGCTACGTGGCGCGGCAGTTCGAATCGCACGTCATCGGCCTGACCCTGCGCGGCGGCATGACCGGGCTGCTGCTGGCCGCCGGCACGCTGGGTGGGATCGGCCACGCCGCCGCCGGGCTTCACGCCAGCCTGCTGCCCGACCTCGCCACCTCGCCCTGGTGGGCCGTCGCCGCGCTGGCCGCCGTGCCGCTGGCCGCCTGCCTGCTGGCCGCGCTGACCGCGCGCTGGACGGTGCTGCGCACGCTGGAGTCGATGCCGTGACCGCCCGCCCGCTCCGTCCGTCCGGAGGCTGAGGGATGGCCCACTCGCGGCGCGCCCGGGTCCTGCGGGCTTTGCGACGGCTGCTGCTGCTGGCGATGCTGGGCGGGATGGCGTGGCTCGGCGGGCTGTTCTGGTTCGCCGCGTCGATCCCCCGCAGCCCGCCGCAACCCGGCAGCGCCGAGGCCACCCGCAACACCGACGCCATCGTGGTGCTGACCGGCGGCAGCGGCCGGCTGAGCACCGGGCTTGAACTGCTGGCCGACGGGCGGGCGCACCGGCTGTTCGTCTCCGGCGTCTACGAGGGGCTGGAGGTGCAGGAGTTGCTGAAGCGCTCCCGCCAGTTCCCCGGCGAGATGGAATGCTGCATCACGCTCGGCTATTCGGCGGACAGCACGATCGGCAACGCCTACGAGACGGCGGACTGGCTGCGCGAGCAGGGCTTCACCTCAATGCGGCTGGTCACCGCCAACTACCACATGATGCGCAGCCTGTTGGAGTTCCGCATGGTGATCCCGCAGGTCGAGGTGGTGCCCCACCCCGTCGCTTCCCCCAACGTGCATCTCAACGACTGGTGGCTGTGGCCGGGCACGGCGAATCTGCTGATGACCGAGTACAACAAGTACATTGTGACGCGCCTTCGCTACACGCTTGAGAAGCTGATCGAATCCTGACAAGTTCCCGGCCATGATCTTCCTGCGTTCCCTCGCCTTCAACGTCGCCTTCTATGTGTGGACGGCGGTCATCTGCGTCGGCATCCTGTGGTCGCTGCTGCTGCCGCGACGCAGCATGATCCGCGTGATCACGTGGTATTTCGGCACCGTCTCGTGGCTGGAGCGCACGCTCGCCGGCATCCGATACGAGGTGCGCGGGCGCGAGCACGTCCCCAAAAGCGGGTCGTTCCTCCTGGCCGCCAAGCACCAGTCGGCCTGGGAGACGATGAAGCTGCACTTCCTCGTCAACGACCCGGCGATCATCCTGAAGCGCGAGCTTCTGTGGATTCCCATCTGGGGCTGGTACGCCGCCAAGTCCCGGATGATCGCCGTCGACCGCGGCGCCAAGGGGCGCGCCGTCGCCTCCATGGTCCGGAACGCCCGCCCGGTGCGGGACGAGGGGCGTCCCATCGTGATCTTCCCGCAGGGGACGCGGGTCGCCGTCGGCGCCTATCGCCCTTACCGGATCGGCGTCGGCGTGCTCTACGACCATCTCGACATCCCCATCGTGCCGATGGCTCTGAACGCCGGCCTCTACTGGGCGCGCAACAGCTTCATCAAGCGGCCGGGCACCATCATCGTGGAATTCCTGCCCCCCATCCCGCCGGGCCTGGGCCGCGCCAAGGCCATGCAGGAGCTGGAGGAGCGGCTGGAGGCGGCCACCGACCGGCTGGTCGTCGCCGCGGGCGGCCCGGCGACCGTGCGGCCGAAGGCGGCGGAACCGGCCACCGCCGCGGTGAGCGAAACCGCGTCCTGATGCGGCGCGGCGCGGCCTTCGCCATCCTCGCCGGTCCTGTGCTGGCAATGTCGATGGCGACGGCGACGGACGCCCACGCCCAGTCGCAGCCGAGCGCGGAACGCTTCTCCGACGCCGCGGTGACCAAGGGCGTCACCATCACCCGAAAGGCCTGCGCCGCGCTGGAGGCCCAGGAAACCGCCGCCTGGGTCGAGGTGGACGGGCGCGGGGAGTGCCTGCGCTACTACGCGGCGGGCCTGCGCCCCGCCCCCGGCCCCAACCCCATCGCCGCGGCCTGGATGCACGGCGACATCATGGGGACCAAGCCGACCTCCGTCGGCCACCAGGAAGGGCTGGGCGTCGCCGCCATGATCGACCAGGAACGGACCTTGGCGGAGCGGTTCGGCATCCCTTTCCTGTTCCTCGCCCGGCCCGGCGCCTATGGCAGTTCCGGCCGTTTCTGGACGACGCGCCACACGCCGCGCGAGGCGGTCCTGATGAACGCGCTGCTCGACGTCCTGAAGGCCCGCTACGGCGTGAAGGAATGGGCCCTGGGCGGCCACAGCGCCGGCGGCACGCTGACCGCGGAGTCCCTGGCCCGCCGCCACGACCTGCGCTGCGCGGTCATCTCCTCCGGCGCGCCGGCCTACCGAGCCTATCTGGAGGCGCGCGGACTCCAGAGGGTGCTGGCCCGCCCGCAGGGCTGGTTTGACCCCGCCGACTCGCTCGACCGCATCCCGCCCGATCCCGAACGCCGCATCTTCGTCATCGGCGACCCGCGCGAGACCAACATTCCGTTCCACACCCAGCGCGGCTATTTCGACGCCCTGGTGGAGCGCGGGCACGCGGCGTGGCTGGTGCCGCTGGAGCGGGCGCCCGCCCCGCGTCACCACAGCCTCATGGACTTCGGCGAAACCGCTCTCGGCCTGTGCGGGTCCGGCACCGACACCGGGCGGATCCTGGCGACGCTCAAGGCCATGCCGGACCAGCGGGACCGCATCAGCAACTGACGGCCGGAACGCAAGAAGAACGGTCGGGTTGACCCTCGGAAGGGCGGCCCCTACTCTTCGGACACGGTTGTCGGCGGGACGGCGTTTTTGACCGGCCGCCCGCGCAAGGGGAAGACGCATGACGGGGATCGCCACCATTTCCCAGCGGATCTGGGACATGAAGTACCGCTTCAAGTCCGCCGCGGGCGACCCCATCGACCAGACCATCGCCGACACTTGGCGCCGCGTCGCCACGGCGCTCGCCGCGCCCGAGTCCGATCCGGCGGTGTGGGCGCCGCGATTCGAACGGGCGCTGTCCCGCTTTGAGTTCCTTCCCGCCGGACGCATCCTGGCCGGGGCCGGCACCGGGCGGACGGTGACGCTGTTCAACTGCTTCGTCATGGGACGGATCGAGGACGACCTCGGCGCCATCTTCGCCCATCTGCGCGAAGCGGCGCTGACCATGCAGCAGGGCGGCGGCATCGGCTACGACTTCTCCACCCTGCGACCCAAGGGTGCCCTCGTGAAGGGTGTGGGCGCCGACGCCTCCGGCCCGCTGTCCTTCATGGATGTGTGGGACAGCATGTGCCGCACCATCATGTCGGCGGGCGCCCGACGCGGCGCGATGATGGCGACCCTGCGCTGCGACCACCCCGACATCGAGGACTTCATCGACGCCAAGCGCGAGCCCGGCCGGCTGCGCATGTTCAACCTGTCGGTCCTGGTCACCGACGCCTTCATGGACGCCGTGCGCGCGGACCGGCCCTGGCCGCTGGTCTTCGACGGTCAGGTCCATCGCGAGGTGCGGGCCCGCGGCCTGTGGGACCGCATCATGCAGGCCACCTACGCCTATGCGGAGCCGGGCGTCATCTTCATCGACCGGGTGAACGGGCAGAACAACCTGAATTATTGCGAATCCATCTCCGCCACCAACCCATGTGGGGAGCAGCCGCTGCCCCCCTACGGAGCCTGCCTGCTCGGCTCGATCAACCTCGCCGCCCTGGTGATCGACCCGTTCGAGGAGACGGCCCGGCTCGACACCGACCGGCTGAAGGAACTGACGGCGCTCGCCGTGCGGATGATGGACAATGTGGTCGACGCCTCGCGCTTCCCGTTGGAGCCGCAGGCGCGGGAGGCCCACGCCAAACGCCGCATCGGGCTGGGCGTCACCGGGCTGGCCGACGCGCTGATCCTCTGCCGCACGCGCTACGGCGGCGAGGCGGCGGTCGCGCTGACGGAGTCCTGGCTGAGGACCATCCGCAACGAGGCCTACCGCGCTTCCGCCCTGCTCGCCGCGGAGAAGGGCGCGTTTCCGCTCTTCGACCACGACGCCTATATGGCTGCCCCGATGGTACGCGGGCTGGACGAGGACGTGCGCGGCCTGATCGCGGAACATGGCATCCGCAACGCGCTTCTGACCTCGATCGCGCCGACCGGGACGATCTCGCTGTTCGCCGACAACGTGTCGTCGGGAATCGAGCCGGTCTTCTCCTACAGCTACGAGCGCGCCGTCCTGATGCCCGACGGCACCCGCCGGACGGAGGAGGTGAGCGACCATGCCTACCGCCTGTTCCGCGCGCGGTTCGGGAGCGAACAGCCTCTGCCCGACTGGTTCGTGGACGCGCAGTCGCTGACCCCGGCGGAGCATGTGGTGATGCAGGCGGCGGCCCAGCGCCATGTGGACAGCTCCATCTCCAAGACTATCAACTGCCCGGAGGACCTGCCCTTCGACGCCTTCAAGGACGTCTATTGGCAAGCCTACGAGTTGGGTTGCAAGGGCTGCACCACCTACCGCCCGAACGCGGTCACCGGCTCCGTCCTGTCGGTGAAGAAGGAGGGCGCGACCCCGCCCCGACCCAGGCCCCCGACCCCGCCGCAGCACCGGCGGCCATGGCGGCCATGCCGCCCGATCGTCCGGAGACCCTGCCGGGTGAGACCTACAAGGTGCGCTGGCCGGACAGCGACCACGCCATGTACATCACCATCAACGACATCGTGGAGAACGGGCGCCGCCGGCCCTTCGAGGTCTTCATCAACTCCAAGAACATGGAGCATTACGCCTGGACCGTGGCGCTGACGCGGATGATCTCCGCAGTGTTCCGCCGCGGCGGCGAGGTCGGCTTCGTGGTGGAGGAGTTGAAGGCGGTCTTCGATCCGCGCGGCGGCGCCTGGATGCAGGGCCGCTACGTCCCGTCCCTTCTGGCGGCCATCGGTGACGTGATCGAACGGCACCTCAAGGCCATCGGCATGCTGCCGGACGAAAGGGCCGCCGACGGGACGCCGACTGTGCTGCCGATCGCCGCCCCCGCCCCTGGTCCCGCGCCGTTGGTTATCGGAGCCGAGCCGGCCAATCTCCGGCAATGCCCGAAATGCGGCCAGCCCGGCCTGATCCGGCAGGAAGGCTGCGACAGCTGCCTGAACTGCGGCTATTCGCGATGCGCCTGAGGGCGGTCAGCACCGCGACGGCTCGCCGGAAATCGGCGGCGCCGGCACGCAGGGCGTGTCGTTTCCGTTCCGGGTGACGGCCGGCGTCGCCGTGGCGCCGGACAGGAGTTCGTCGATGCCGACCCCCTTCGCGATGGCAATGCCAGGCGCCATCATCAGGGGCACCCAGATCACCGCGGACAGCAGGTTGGCGGTCTGGAAGCTGTGGTGAGGCATCGCCATCATCCCAGCGGTGATCGGCACCACCGGCCGCAGCGGACCGAGGAAGCGGGCAAAGAAGACGCTCTTGCCGCCGTGGCGCAGGAAGAAGCGGCTGCCCCGCGCCAGAAGCTCGGGCCGCTGGCGGAACGGCCAGACGACCGGGACCCGATCGCCGAACACCCGGCCGAGCCAGTAGGACACGGCGTCGCCCAGCACCGCGCCCAGTGCGAGGGCGATGTAGACCTGCCAGAAGCCGAGGGCACCGGAGGCGACCAGCGCGCCTCCCGCGGCGATCAGCACCACGCCCGGCACCACGAACCCGACGAAGGCCAGGGACTCCGCGAAGGCGCACAGGAAGAAGATCACCTCCGCCCAGGAGGCGTTCGCTTCGATGAAGGCGCTCCAACGCTCCATGCCGTCGATCAGCACATTCCTTGCTGCGTGGTTCATTCAGGTTCCCTGTGAGGCGGCTCGTTGGAGCGGACTGTGCCACAGATCGGCAGTGTCGTGCAGATCGATGGAAACGCCATCCCGCCTCATCGCACAGGGATCAGGGCACGGCCTGAAGCCACTCGGCCAGCATCTTTTGCCCGGCCTCGCGCAATTCCGGGCCGATCCGAGCCGCTTGACCGCGCAGCACGCGCGGGTCGATGCCAGCCCCGGCCAGTTCGGCGGCATGGCCCGTCAGCCATCGCTCGATGCCGACGGCCACATCGACCTCCGGATGGAATTGCAGGGCCAGCGTGTGGCAGCCAACCGAAAACCCCTGGGTTGCGCAGAGCGGCGTCGACGCCAAGCTCTCCACCCCGTCGGGGATCTGGAAGGCGTCCCCGTGCCAGTGAAGCACCGGAACGCCCTCCAAATGTCGAAGCGGCCCGTCCCGACCGGCATCGGTCAGCGTGAGCGGCCCGAATCCGATTTCCTTGTGGCCCATGGGGCGCACCGCCGCGCCGAGCGCCTTGGCGATCTGCTGCGCCCCGAGGCAGATGCCGAGCGTCGGACGCCCCGCGGCCAGCCTTGCCGCCAGGAGCGAGGATTCCTCGGCGAGATAGGGATAGGCGGCGCTTTCATAGACCCCGACGGGACCGCCGAGGACGATCAGCAAATCCGGCTCCAGCGGATCGAGCGTCGCGAACGGCGCCGCGTCGAGATCATGATAGCGGACCGAATAGCCGGCATCCGACAGCACCGCGCCGAAGATGCCTAGGTCTTCAAAATGGACGTGCCGGATCGCCAGTGCCGTTTTGTGCATGGGTCGCCTCCCGCTCCCGCGCCGGGAACGTCGTGGATTGGTCGGCTCTCGAATATCAGACGAATGGTTCGCTGCGCCCAGCCATTTCCCCGCAATGGTCCAGACCAATTCTCCTTGTCCCCGAGGCCCGCCGAATTTACGGCGTCGTCGCCGTGCGAAGCGCCTTCTCCAGCTTTCTGACCGCGGTCTCGATTTCGAACGGCGTGTAAGCCGCGAAGCCCATCAGGAATCCGGCCCTGCCGTCACCGGCGGCGTGCAGCGCCGACAGGCCGAGCAGTTCGATCCCGGCCCGCCGCGCCGCGTCGACGGCGGCGCGTTCCGTAAGGTCGCCGGTCAGCAGGCAGGGCATCTGCAGCCCGCCGATGGGAACCTGCGGCTCGACGAAATCCGACAGGTGTTTGGCGACGAGGCCCGCCAGCGCGTCGAGGCGCTCGGCGTAGACGCCGCGCATGGTCCGGACATGCGCCCCGAAATGCCCGCCCTCCATGAAGCGGGCCAGCGTGAGCTGGGCCATCGGCGCCGTGTGCCCGTCCAGCAAGGTGCGCGCGACGGTCATCGGCTTCACGAGCTGGGGCGGCAGCACGGCGTAGCCGATCCGCAGCCCGGGAAAGAGCGATTTGGTGAAGGTGCCGATGTAGATGGTGCGGCCATGGGGATCGAGCCCCTGCACGCAGGCGGTGGGCTTGCCCGCGTAGCGGAACTCGCTGTCGTAGTCGTCCTCGATGATCCAGGCCCGATGCCGGGCCGCCCACTCGATCAGGGCCAGACGGCGGTCCAGCGCCAGCGTCGCGCCGGTCGGGAACTGGTGGGACGGCGTCAGGAACACCGCCTTCGCCCGCTGCGGCTCGGCCAGGATGTGATCGACGACGATGCCCTGCCGATCGACGCGGACCGGAACGCAGTCCAACCCCGCCGCCTCGAACGCCTTGCGCGCGCCGTAATAGGCCGGGTCCTCCAGAAAGATCCCGTCGCCGGGGTCGAACAGCAGGGTCGCACAGAGCGACATCGCCTGTTGCGAACTGGTCAGCACCAGAACGCGGTCGGCGGTGGCGCGCGCGCCGCGTTCGAGGTTGACATAATCGGCGATGGTACGGCGAAGCGGCTCGGTCCCCTGCGGATCACCGTGAAACAGGCTTTGCGTGCCGACCTCCTTGCGCACCTGCCGTTCCAGACGCTCCCAGAGCGCGAGCGGAAAGGTCCGGGTTTCCGGAACGCCGTGGGCGAAGGGCCGCGGCGCCGGCATCTCGCGCACGCCGCCGCCCTCGAACACGGCGGCGCCGCGCCGGCTGAGAGCCGGCGCCGGGTCGCTCGGGAGCGTGTCGCCCCGGGACCGGCGGCGGCCGGGGGTGAACTCGGTGATCTCCGCGACGAAGCTGCCGCTGCCGACGCGCCGGTCGATGAAGCCTTCGGCGTGAAGCTGGGCGTAGGCCGCCTCGATCGTGTCGCGCGACACCCCCAGCGAGGCGGCGAGCGCGCGCGAGGCGGGCAGCGGCTTGCCCGGCCCAAGCGCGCCGTCGACGATGAGCTGTCGGACGGCCCGCTGAATCCGCGCGTGGAGCGGCATCGCCGCGTGGGCGGGGTTGGCGATCCACGCCTTCACGGACTCAAGCTGGGAGTGTCGGAACAAATGGTCTGGCCTTCTTCGATAAAGCGGATGGGCACATCAGGCCATTGGTCGGCTAGTTGTCAAGGCCGCTCATCGCCCTTACGGCTCGAACCGTCCGGAGGTCCCGCGCAACCATGCCACCCAATTCCGCTCCCATTCGCCTCAACGACCTCACCCACCCCGTCGTGGCGGGCCTGATCTCCGTCATCGTCAATTACGGCGGCACCTTCATCCTGGTCTTCCAGGCGGCGAAGGTCGCGGGCCTCAGCCCCGACCTCACCGCCTCCTGGGTCTGGTCGGTCTCCATCGGCGTCGGGCTGACCGGGCTGTTCCTGAGCTGGCGCCATCGCGAGCCGATCATCACCGCCTGGTCCACCCCGGCCGCGGCATTCCTCGTCACCGCGCTGGCGACGACGCCCTACGCCGAGGCGGTCGGCGCCTACATGATCTCGGCGGCGGCCTTCGTCGCGCTCGGCCTGTCGGGCTGCTTCGAGAAGGTCATCCGGCTGATCCCGCCCGGCATCGCCTCGGGCCTTCTTGCCGGCATCCTGCTTCCCTTCGGCATCGGGGCGTTCGGCGGGGCCAGCGTCGATCCGCTGCTGGTCGGCCTGCTGATCGTCGCCTATGTCGCGCTGAAGCGGTTCTCCGCCCGCTACGCCGTGGTCGGCATCCTCGTCTTCGGGCTGGCCTTCCTGCTGACGCAGGGCCGCGTCGATCTGTCGGGGCTGTCGCTGGAGTTCGCCGCCCCGGTCTTCACCGCGCCGGAATTCTCGTTGAACGCCTTGCTGTCGGTCGCTCTGCCGCTGTTCCTGATCACGCTGTCCGGCCAGTACATGCCGGGGATGCTGGTCCTGCGGAACGACGGCTTCAAGACGAGCGCCAACCCCATCGTGACCGTGACCGGCCTCGGCTCGCTGCTCATGTCCCCGTTCGGTTCCCACGCCTTCAACATCGCCGCCATCACCGCCGCCATCGCCACCGGCAAGGAGGCGCACGAGGACCCGTCCAAGCGCTGGATCGCCGGGATCGCCGCGGGCGTCTTCTACGTGCTCGTCGGCGTGTTCGGGGTGACGCTGGCCGCCGTCTTCATGGCCTTCCCCGCGACCTTCATCCCCGCGCTCGCCGGTCTGGCGCTGCTCGGGACCATCGGCGGCAGTCTGGCCGGGGCGATGGCCGACCCGGCGTCCCGCGAGGCGGCGCTGATCACCTTCCTGGCGTCCGCCGCGAACATCAAGCTGCTCGGCATCGGCGGTGCGTTCTGGGGACTGCTGATCGGCCTCGTCGCCCATCTCGTCCTCAACGGGCGCCTGCGCCTGCCGCGCCGCAGCCTGACGGTAAGAAAAGGGGCGGTGACCGAGGGGGCGGCCCCGTAATCGCCCTATCGACTATCCCCGGGACGACCGCGCGATCCCGGGGATGGTTGCGACCGTTTCCACCAGGAACTCCACCAGCAGCCGGACCCGCGCGATGCCGGCCCGTTCCGGCACGATCAACAGGTTGAGCGGCACGGCGGGCGGCGCGTGGTCCGGCAGGAGAACCTCCAGGCGGCCGTCGGCGAGCAGGTCGTCCACCAGCCAGACATGGGCCGGGCCGATGCCGCGCCCGGCGAGGTAGGCCTCGCGCGCGGCCAACCCATGATCGACCCGCAGCCGTCCCCCGAGGGAAACGGCGTGGAGGGCGCCGTCCGGCCCTTCGAGCGTCAGCCGGTCGCTTCCCGCGATGTTCGACATGCGAACGCCCTCGAACCCCGCGAGGTCGGCCGGCGTCACCGGCCGGCCGTGCCGCTCCAGACAGGCCGGCGACCCGACGAGGACGCGCCGGCTCAGCCCGAGCGCCCGCCGCTTCAGGGAGCTGTCGGTGAGCGGGCCGAGGCGGATGGCGATGTCAACGCCGTCACGCACGAGGTCGATGCGCTCGTCGGTCAGGCCGAGATCGACGGCGATGTCCGGATGGCGGTCCTGGAAGGCGAAGACCAGCCGGCTGATGTGCCGGACGCCGAGCGCTGCCGTGCAGGACACCCGCACCGTCCCGGCCGAGGCGCGGCCAGTGTCGCGTGCCTCGTCGCCCGCCTGTTCGACGAGGCGCAGGATCTGGACGGTGTTGGCATAGTAGCGCTCGCCCTCCACGGTCAGCGCGACACGCCGGGTGGTGCGGCTGAACAGGGCGACACCCAGCGCCTCTTCCAGTTCGCGGATGTGCCGGGTGACGCTCGATTGCCCGATGGCCATCTCGCGCGCCACCGCCGACAGGCTCCCCCGTTCGGCGACGCGGACGAAGGTCCGCATGCGGTCCAGCGTGACGTTGGCGGCTGTGGCGAGCGATTGATCCATTTTACGGCAGAGTTCTATTCATTCACCTAATCTACCGGATCAATCGCCGCGCGCATAGCTTGGAGCGCACGTGCTTCAAGCGAACAGGTGCCTGTGATGAACGTGCTGATCGTCTTCGCCCATCCCGATCCCCGCTCCCTCAACGCCGCCCTGCGCGATGCCGCCGTCGCGGAGCTGGAGGCGCAGGGCCATACGGTGCGGGACTCCGACCTCTACGCCATGAACTGGAAGGCCACGGTGGACCACGCCGACTTCCCCAGCCTCGGCGAGAGGGAGCGCCTGAAGGTGGCCGCCGCCTCCGGCGCCGCCTTCGCCGCCGACGCGCTGACCGACGATGTGAAGGCCGAGCAGGAGAAGCTGCTGTGGGCCGACGCGCTGATCCTGCAATTCCCGCTCTGGTGGTTCACCATGCCGGCGATCCTCAAGGGCTGGGTCGACCGTGTCTACGCCTACGGCCTCGCCTATGGCGTCGGCGAGCACAGCGACCGCCGCTGGGGCGACCGCTACGGCGAGGGCCGCTTCGCCGGCAAGCGCGCTATGCTGGTGGTGACGACGGGCGGCTGGGCCGAGCATTACGCGCCGCGCGGCATCAACGGCCCGATCGACGACCTGCTGTTCCCGATCAACCACGGCATCCTGCATTACCCCGGCTACGACGTGCTGCCGCCCTTCGTCGCCTACCGGGTGGACCGCTTCGACGAGGCCGGCTTCGCGCAGGCGGCGGAGCAATTGCGGGAGCGGATGCAGACGCTGGAGACGACGCCGCCGATCCCCTTCCGCCGCCAGAACGGCGGCGACTATGCGATCCCCAGCCTCGAACTCCGCCCGGGACTGGAAGCCCCTGGCGCGTCGGGCTTCGCCCTGCACCGTACCGCTTAGGCGCGCTACAGCCGGATCAGGACGACGCCGAGGATCAGGGAGGCGGCGCCGGCCAGCCGGGTCGGGCTGATCGGCTGCTGCGGCAGCCCGAGCAGGCCGACATGGTCGAAGGCGAGCGAGCCGAGCATCTGGCCGACCACGATCAGCGCCAGCACCGTCGCCGCCCCCAGGCGGGGCACCATCAAGATGGCCGTCCCGATGAACAGCGCCCCGAACAGCCCGCCGGTCCAGGTGACCCATGACCCCACCCCGCTCACTGCTTCGGCAAGGCGGGGGCCGGGTGCGAAGAGCGCGACCGCCAGCATCGCCAGCATGCCGACGACATAGCTGACGAAGCCCGCCCACCAGGGCGAGCCGAGGTCGGCCCTGAGGTTGGCGTTGAGGACCTGTTGCAACGCGACGCTGACCCCGGCGCCGACCACCAGGAGGTACGAGACGGCGGACACTGCGATGGACATGCCATGCTCCCAAGATTGCCTATGGGCGCGCCGCCGGACCGTGTCCGTGCGGCGCTCTCCGGCGGATGGGTAGCAGGCGGAGCGGCGGCGGTCTGGTACGGATGTGACCTACCCGGCCCGGTAGCGGCCCGGCGTCACGCCGAAGGCGCGGCGGAAGCAACGGCCGAAATGGCTCTGGTCGGCAAAGCCGGTGTCCGCCGCGACCGCCGCGATGGACTCCCCGGCGCGGAGCAGACCCCGCGCCTCGTTCAGCCGCTCCTGAAGCCCGAAAGCGTGGGGCGGGACGCCGTGGTGCTTGCGGAACCGGCGGGTGTAGCCCTCGCGGCTCATCCCGGCGCGGCGGGCCGCCTCGCCGACGCTGTCCCACGCTTCGCTCCCCGCAAACATGGATACGGGCTCCACCCCGGTCCCGATGCAGCGGCGATGATCCTCGGCGATCAGCGTCAGGTCCGCCCAGCCCAACCCGCCCATCCTCCGCCAGTGCCGGGCCAGCCCGGCGACCATATCCGGCGCGGCGTACAGGCCGGGCGGTGTGTAGAGGTTGATGCAGACGACCTCGTCCGCCCCGCACAGCGAGCGATGCGGCGTTCCCGCCGGGATGTGCACACCCTCGCCGGGACCGGCCTCGCGCAGGTCGCCCGCGATGACGAAGCGCCGCCGCCCCGCCAGAACGAAGGTCAGCTGATCCTCGCGATGGAAATGCACCGGCAGGGCCACGTCGAGCCCGCGCACCGTCCCCAGCTCGACAATGCCGCCGCCGCTGCCACTGCCGGTGGGGCGCCAATAGTCCCAAACCTGCGGCGGACGCCCCATGGCGGCGATCCTTCCCATGACATCGTTTCCGGATTGCGATTTTCGCATGGCGCCGATCAGGACTCCATTGCACCGCGCATCCTGTGGCATAAGAGCCCCCGCCACGCCATGGGAACAACGCCGCAGGAACGCAGCCGCACATGATCCGCTTCGACAACATCAGCAAGCAGAATGGTCACCGAATCCTCTTCCTCGAAGCATCGGCGGCGTTGAACCGGGGCGAAAAGATCGGTCTGGTCGGTCCCAACGGGGCGGGCAAGACGACGCTGTTCCGCATGATCACCGGTGAGGATTTGCCGGACACCGGTCAGGTGGCGATCGAGAAGCAGGCGACCATCGGCTACTTCAACCAGGACGTCGGCGAAATGTCCGGCCGCTCCGCCGTCGCCGAGGTGATGGACGGCGCCGGCCCGGTCAGCACCGTCGCCGCGGAGCTGGCTGAGCTGGAGGCCGCCATGGCCGACCCCGACCGCGCCGACGAGATGGACGCCATCATCGAGCGCTACGGCGAGGTCCAGGCCCGCTTCGACGAGCTGGGCGGCTATGAGCTGGAGGGCAAGGCGCGCGAGGTGCTGGCCGGCCTCAGCTTCAGCCAGGAGATGATGGACATGGACGTCGGCATGCTGTCCGGCGGCTGGAAGATGCGCGTGGCGCTGGCCCGCATCCTGCTGATGCGGCCCGAGGTCATGCTGCTCGACGAGCCCAGCAACCATCTGGACATCGAAAGCCTGATCTGGCTGGAAGGCTTCCTGAAGGGCTTCGAGGGTGCCCTGCTGATGACCTCGCACGACCGCGAGTTCATGAACCGCATCGTCAACAAGATCATTGAGATCGACAGCGGGTCGCTGACCAGCTACTCCGGCGACTACGGCTTCTACGAGCGCCAGCGGGCGCTGCGCGAGAAGCAGCAGGAGGCGCAGTTCGAACGCCAGCAGGCCATGCTGGCCAAGGAGCTGAAGTTCATCGAGCGCTTCAAGGCCCGCGCCTCGCACGCCAGCCAAGTGCAGAGCCGGGTGAAGAAGCTCGACAAGATCGAGCGGTTCGAGCCGCCGAAGCGCCGCCAGATCGTGACCTTCGACTTCCCGCCGGCCCCGCGCTCCGGCGACGACGTCGCGGTGCTGAAGAACGTGCACAAGGGCTACGGCAGCCGGACCATCTACGAGGGGCTGGACCTGACGATCCGCCGCAAGGAACGCTGGTGCGTCATGGGCGTCAACGGCGCCGGCAAATCGACGCTGCTGAAGCTGGTGGCGGGTGCCACCGAGCCGGACAGCGGCACCGTCGCGGTCGGCGGCAGCGTGCGCATGGGCTATTTCTCCCAGCACGCCATGGACCTGCTCGACGGCGACAAGACCATCTTCGAATCGCTGGAGGCCTCCTTCCCGCAGGCGAGCCAGGGGTCGCTGCGCGCGCTGGCCGGTTGCTTCGGCTTCTCCGGCGACGATGTGGAGAAGAAGTGCCGCGTCCTGTCCGGCGGCGAGAAGGCCCGGATGGTCATGGCGACCATGCTGTTCAACCCGCCCAACTTCCTGGTGCTGGACGAGCCGACCAACCACCTCGACCTCGACACCAAGCAGATGCTGATCTCGGCGCTGGGCGCCTATGAGGGCACCATGCTGTTCGTCTCGCACGACCGGCATTTCCTTGCCGCCCTGTCGAACCGGGTGCTGGAACTGACGCCGGAGGGCATCCACCAGTATGGCGGCGGCTACACCGAGTATGTGGCGAGCACCGGGCAGGAGGCGCCGGGCATCCACTGACGCCGGCCGGCCGGGGCGGGAACGCGTGCGCCGCAACAAGCGGCTTGCGCGGCCTGCCCCCTCCATGGAAACTCGTTCCCGTGTCGTTCGGGCTGAGTTGCGCAACCTTGGAGACTTTGGAATGGCTGGGTACGACAACGCCGACGGCCCCGCGGGGCTGGTCATCCGCCTGATCGACAGCGCGGTGAAGGCCCTGAACGAGATGTCCGATGCCGCGGGCGAGATCGCGCCGGACGTCGGCAATCTGACGGACACGCTGGTGGCCGCCCAGCGCATCGCCGACCGCGCGTCGCAGGATCTGCAACGCCTGTCCCAGAAAGTGGCGGCCCAGTAACGGCCGAAACGGTGCGGCGCCGTGAAGCGCCGCACCGGCCTTCCCTTCCCTACCGGCGCTGACCAGCGGTGAAGGTGAAGTTGTCAAAGCTGTTCTCGGCGACGCGGAACCACAGGAATTCCTCGTCGCGGAACTTCTTCCACGGCTCGTAGATCTTGGCGAACTTCGGATTGTTCTTGGCCGTCTCGTCGTACAGCTCGTAGGCCGCCTTGTAGCAGGCCTCCATCACCTCGCGCGGGAAGGGACGGAGCTGGGCGCCGCCGGCCACCAGACGCTTCAGGGCGGCGGGGTTGTCGGCGTCGTACTTGGCGTTCATGATCGCCAGCGCCTCGAAGCAGGCCGCTTCCAGAGCCGCCTGATAGGGCTTCGGCAGCTCTTCCCACTTCTGCTGGTTGACCAGCAGCGACACGTTCAAGCCGCCTTCCCACCAACCGGGGTAATAGTAGTACTTGGCGACCTTGTTGAAGCCGAGCTTCTCGTCGTCGTAGGGGCCGATCCACTCGGCGGCGTCGATGGTGCCCTTTTCGAGCGACGGGTAGATGTCGCCGCCGGCGATCTGCTGCGGAACGACGCCCAGCTTGGTCAGCACCTGACCGGCGAAGCCGCCGATGCGGAACTTCAGACCGCTGAGGTCCTGGACCGTCTTGATCTCCTTGCGGAACCAGCCGCCCATCTGGGTGCCGGTGTTGCCCGCCGGGAAGTTGACGACGTTGTAGCCCTTGAAGAAGTCGCGCAGCAGCTCCATGCCGCCGCCCTGGAGAATCCAGGCGTTCTGCTGGCGGGCGTTCAGGCCGAACGGGACCGTCGAATCGAAAGTGAAGGTCGGGTCCTTGCCGACATAGTAATAGCTGGCGGTGTGGCCGCACTCGACCGTGCCGTTCTGCACGGCGTCGAGCACCTGGAGGCCGGGGACGATCTCACCGGCGGCAAAGGGGCGGATCGTGAACTTGTTGTCGGTGATGGCGGCGACGCGGCGCGAAATCACGTCGGCGGCGCCGTAAATGGTGTCCAGGCTCTTCGGGAAGCTGGACGCGAGACGCCAATGCACCTCAGGCGTGCTCTGCGCGATGGCCGGAGCCGCCAGGGTGCTGGCCGCGACGCCGACACCGGCGCTGGCAAGGAACGAACGGCGTTTCATACGGGAAGTCCCCTCCTGTTCTTTTGTTCAGGAACGAACCTATCAGCGTCCTCCGAACCCTCGCAAAAGGTTAGCCGTGCAATGGGCGAATAGCTTCCCCGACGAAATATTTCGTGACAAACGGTTTGCGGTTGAAACCAACGGTTACAGCACCGCCAATTGGTGGTCGCGGAACCGCCCATAGGTGTAATGGGCGGCACAGCCCCCCTCCGCCGACACCATGCAGGAGCCCATCGGGTTCTCCGGCGTGCAGACGGTGCCGAACAACTTGCAATCGCTGGGTTTCTTAACCCCGCGCAGAATGTCGCCACACTCGCAGCCCTTGTGGTCGGGCACCGCGCGGCCCGGCACGGCGAAGCGCCGCTCCGCGTCGAAGGCGGCGAACGCCTCTTTCAACCGCAGGCCGCTGTCAGGAAGCGAGCCGAGGCCCCGCCATTCGAAACCGGAGCGCACGTCGAAGGTGTCGGCGACAAGCCGCTGGGCCTTCCGGTTGCCGTCCGGGGTCACCGCGCGGGTGAACTGGTTCTCCACCACCGCCCGCCCGTCGTTCGCCTGACGGATCAGCATCAGGATGGCCTGGAGCACGTCCAGCGGCTCGAACCCGGCGATCACCACCGGCTTGCCGTAAGCCTCCGCCACGAACTCGTAGGGGCGGCTGCCGATGACCACGGAGACGTGCGCCGGCCCGACGATGCCGTCGAGTGGCAGCGTGCCCATCTCCTGCACCTCCGGGCTGTCCATGATGCCCCGGATGGCCGCGGGGGTCAGGACGTGGTTGCAGAAGACGCTGAAATTCCGGAGGCCCTTGGCTTGTGCCGCATGAACGGCCACCGCGGTCGGCGGTGTGGTCGTCTCGAAGCCGATGGCCAGGAAGACCACCTCGCGGTCCGGATTCTCCTCGGCGATGCGCAGAGCGTCCATGGTGGACAGCACCATGCGCACATCCGCCCCCTCGGCCTTCGCCTTCAGCAGGCTGATCCGCCCCGATCCCGGCACGCGCAGCACGTCGCCGTAGGTGCATAGGATCACGCCGGGCTGGCGCGCGATGGCGATGGCGTCGTCGATCCGCCCCACCGGCAGAACGCAGACCGGACAGCCCGGCCCGTGGATCATCCGCACATTGTCCGGCAGCAGGTCGGGGATGCCGTAGCGGGACACCGCGTGGGTGTGGCCGCCGCAGAACTCCATCAGGTGATAGGCGCGCCCGGTCGCCGCCTCCCGCGCGATGGCGGCGGCGATGCCGCGGGCCAGCGCCGCGTCCCGGAATTCATCGACGTACTTCATCGCTCCAGCCCCTTCCGCCTGCCGTCACGGCATATGGACGGTGGCGGCGAGCGCTGGCGTTGATGCGGATCAAGAATGGGGCGCGGCGCGGCGGCATCACGACCGCCGCGCCGCGAACGCCCTTACTTCGAGGCGCCCATCACGGGCAGCGACAGCTCCGGCCCCCGCCCCGAATCCTCGATGGCGATGGCGGAGGAGCCGGGGGAGCCCAGCGCCACGCTGACGGGGCGCCCGTTGTTGTGGTTCTTCCACATCTCGTAGAGCGCCAGCGCCGCGTAGATCTTGGCTTCGCGGCTGGTGTTGTAGAGCCATTCCTGGGTCGGGATGACGCGCAACGCGCCGTTGCCCGACTGCTCCACCCGCTCCGCGAAGCGGTAGCCGAGCTGGTTGTTGATGCCGGCCAGCAGCCCGTCGAAGCCCGAGGATATGCGCCCGAACCCGGCGTCCGACGCCGCGGAGGACGCGCCGCCCAGCGTGCTCGGCGTCTGCCGCTTCACGAGGTCGCCGAAGACCCAGCCCTCCTCACCGGTGCGCATCGAGCGCACGCCGATCCAGTTGCCCTCCTGCTTCAGCTCGATCACCTCGTCGCCGCGGGTGACCGTGGAGCGGACCGAGGCGTTGTCGGACGGGGCCGCGCGCAGGTTCACCTTTTCACCGGTCACCGTGTGAATGTCGCCGGAGGCCGCCGCCGCGGGCAGGGCCAACGCCAACGCCACGCCGAGGCCGGCCAGGGTTCCGAGAAAAGTCTTCGTCATCCGAGACATGTGCATTCTCCCGCAGAACGCGCGCATTGCGCGCCGTTTCCCCTACAACAGGCAAAGGCGGGGTATGCTCCATGGGCAGAGGATGGGCGGGCGGAACTACTCGAAAGACACACGCAGGGGGCTGTTGCCGGCGGGCCAGACGCCGCGGTCCACGGCGCGTGCGCCCTCGAAGACCAGCCAGCTCTGCCGGCCGTAATGAGGCAACGGGCGCAACAGCGCCTGGAGCGCCGCCGCGTCGTCCGCGGCCACCGCCAGCAGCGGGCGACTCTGCGGGGTTCTTGCGGTCCACACCCGCGCCGTGCCGCGCCCCTTGAGGCTGTCCGGCAGCGGCGGCAGGCCGAGCCGGGCCAGCAGCCGGTCGACCTCCCCCGCCGTCCCGATCACGGCGAGCGGGGCGGCGGGATCGGAACGCTCAGCGGCGGCAATGCGCGGTTTGCCATCGGCCAGACGCTCGGCCAGCGCACGGGCGGCCTCGGCGGCCGGGCCGTCAGCGGCGGCGATGACGGTGGTGGCCGCGTGGTCCAGCGTCACGTCGTGCAGGGTCGGCGGTGCCTCCCCCGGCGCCAGACGGCGGAACAGGCCGAAGCCGGGATCGACCGCGAGCGCCCGCGGCTCGGCGGCGGTCGGGATCGTCACGGTGGCCGCGCGCCCGTCGAAGCGGACCTCGTGGCGCTCCGTCCCCGCCGCGGTTCGCACCTCCACTGGCACGGTCAGGCCATAGGCCGGCTCGCCCTGGCGCAGGGTCAGCGCCACCCCGTCGCCGTCGGCACTCGCTTCCACCAGTTCCAGCGCCGGCGCCCCCACGCGGGTCAGCCATTGTTCGAAGAAGGAACCGAGGTCCCGCCCCGACGACGACGCGAGGGCCCGGCGCAAATCGTCCCACCCCGCGTCCTGAAAGCGCTTCTCCTCCCAGAAGCGGCGGATTCCCGCGTCGAAGGCCTCCGCCCCGATCTCGGCGCGCAGCATGTGGAACAGCATCGCCGCCTTGCCGTAGCCGACGATCTGGGCGGCGTCGTGGACCTTGGCGCGGAAATCGGTCAGGGCGGAGTCACGCTCCGCCGGAAGGGCGGCGTAGTCGCGCAGCCAGTCCAGCCGCATCGCTCGCGCTGCGTCCTCCCCGCGCGCCTCCGCCGCCGCGTAGTCGGCCATGAAGGTGGTCAGCCCTTCCGACCAGTTGCCGGGCCATTTGCCGTCCCCGCCGACACGCACCCCGTTGCCCCACCAGTTGTGCAGGATCTCGTGGGGCAGCGACTGGGCGCGGATGAAGGGCAGCGGCATCACCTGCCGCCCGATGTAGGTCAGGCCGGGGAAGCCCAGCCCCACGGGCAGCGGCGCCGACAGGATGGCGAAACCGGCGAAGGGGTAGGCGCCGATCCGCGCCGCCTGCGCGTCGATGGTCTGGGCGCTGAGGTCCAGATACTCGTCGGCCAGCGGGGCCTGCTCCGGATGGAAGTAGGTACGGAGACGAAGACCATTGTGCATCCGTTCCGTCACCTGCCACGCCCCGGCGAAGAGCGACGGCTCCTCGACGCTGCGCTCCTCGGCGAAGATCGCGGTGTAGACGGCACCATCGTGCGTCTCCTCGACCAAACGGCCGGTCGCCACCGCGACGAAGGGCGCCGGCACGCGCACCGACAGGCGCCAGGAAGGCGGCTCCGCCGCGCCGCTTTCAGGAGTCGGAATCCAGCCGGTCCCGGCGGGCAGATAGGCGCCCTCCGCCCCACCACCTCCGCCCCGCGACTCCGGCGTCAGGGGCGGCAGGGTCCCGGCGTAGCGCAGGCGAAGCTCGCCGCCGCCCTCCGGAACGGTGACCGGCAGGGCGTTGCCGCGCACCGCCACCGGCTTGCCGTCGAGCCGGGCCTCGCCGACCGCGAGCCCGGGCGCCAGCCCCAGCCGGTGCGTCCCGGCGGGCAGGCGCAGCCGGTCCTCCACCTCAAGCCGCCGCGCGGCGGGGTCCAGCGTGACGGTCAGGTCATGGTGCAGGCCGGCAGCCCAGCCGGGCACGGCGGCGAGGATGCCGCAAAGGGCGAGGAGGAGGGTGCGCATGGCCCTGCAATATAATCCTTGGGCTGCGCCGCGCCAGCGGAGGCACGCCAAGCCCTCAATGATCGCGCTCCGCCCCATGGCAGCATTCCCCGCCCTCTTCCAGATCGCGCAGGATCGGGCAATCCGGCCGCTCGTCGCCGTGGCAGGCGTGGGCCAGATGCTTGAGCGTGTCGCTCATCGCGCGCAGCTCGGCGATCTTGGCCTCCAGCTCCGCCACATGATCGAGCGCCACGCGCTTCACCTCGGCGCTGGAGCGGCTGCGGTCCTGCCACAGCCCGACCAGGATCTGGATGCGCTCGATGCTGAAGCCCAGCGTCCGCGCCCGCTTGACGAAGCGCAGGATGTTCACGTCGCTGGACGAATAGACGCGGTAGCCCGCCGCCGTCCGCCCGGCCTCCGGGATCAGGCCGATGGATTCGTAGTAGCGGATCAGCTTGGCGTTGATGCCGGACGCCTTCGCCGCATCCCCGATGGTCATGCCGCCGACGCTCATGGCTTCCACCCCCGCAGCGACAGGGCGTTCAGGACGACGCTGACCGAACTCAGCGCCATCGCCGCCCCGGCCAGCACCGGGCTGAGCAGGCCCGAGGCCGCCAGCGGGATGCCCACCAGATTGTAGATGAAGGCCCAGAACAGCCCCTGGCGGATCTTGGAATAGGTGCGGCGCGACACGTCGATGGCGCCGGCCACCAACGCCGGATCGCCGCGCATCAGCGTGACCCCGGCGGTGTGCATCGCCACGTCGGTGCCGGTCGCCATGGCGATGCCGACATCGGCGGCAGCCAGGGCGGGCGCGTCGTTGATGCCGTCGCCGACCATGCCGACGACCTTGCCCTCCGCCTTCAACGTCGCCACCACGTCGGCCTTGCCGTCCGGTAGAACCTCGGCGAAGAAACGGTCGATGCCAAGGTCGGCGGCCACCGCGCGGGCGGCCCCGGTGCCGTCGCCGGTGACCATCACCGTCTCCACCCCCTGCGCCTTCAGGGAGCGGACGGCGACGCGGGCGCTCTCCTTCACCGTGTCGCCGAACGCGACGAGGCCCAGAACGCGCCGCTCCGGCGCTGTTTCGGCCAGCCAGGACACGGTGCGCCCGGCGGCTTCCAGCGCCGCCGCCCGCGCCTCCAGGCCCGCGTCGGACAGGCCGCTTTCCGCGACCAGCCGCTTGCTGCCCAGCAGAAGGGCGCGGCCCTCCACGCTGGCCGACACGCCGCGCCCGGCCAGCGCCTTGAAGCCCTCCGGCGCAACGCCGGCCACGCCGCGCTCCGCCGCGCGATCGCGGACAGCGCGGGCCAGCGGATGCTCGCTGCCGGTCTGGAGCGCCGCGGCCAGCCGCAACAGCTCCCCCTCCTCGACGCCATCCGCGGGCACCAGATCGGTGACGCGGGGCTTGCCTTCGGTCAGCGTGCCGGTCTTGTCGAAAGCCACGGCGGTGATAGCGTGGGCGCGCTCCAGCGCCTCCGCGTCCTTGATAAGGATGCCGTGGCGGGCCGCCGCTCCGGTGCCGACCATGATTGCGGTCGGCGTGGCGAGGCCCAGCGCGCAGGGGCAGGCGATGACCAGGACCGACACCGCCGTGATGATCGCCGTTTCCACGTTCCCCGTACCGATCCACCAGCCGACCAGCGTCACCGCGGCGATGCCCAGCACCACCGGCACGAAGACCGCCGCCACCTTGTCGACCAGCCGCTGGATCGGCGCCTTGGACGCCTGCGCGCCCTCGACCATGCGGACGATCTTGGCGAGCATCGTCTCGGCGCCCACCGCCACCGTCTCGACCAGCAGCAGCCCATCCACGTTGATGGAGCCGCCGGTGACGCGGGAGCCCGGCGCCTTCTCCACCGGCAGGCTTTCGCCGGTCAGCATGGATTCGTCGACGCTGCCCGCCCCCTCCGCCACGCGCCCGTCCACCGGGATGCGCTCGCCGGGGCGGACCGCCACACGGTCGCCGACGCGCACCTGGGCGATGGGCAGTTCCACCTCAACGCCGTCGCGGCGGACGCGGGCGGTGTCGGGGCGAAGCTGCATCAGCGCGCGGATCGCCGCCGCCGTCCGGCCCTTGGCGCGGGCCTCCAGCCATTTGCCGAGCAGCACGAAGGTGATGAGCACCGCCGACGCCTCGAAATAGAGGTGCGGCGTGTGGCCCGGATGCGCCGTCAGCATCACGTAGACGCTAAGCCCCCAGGCCGCGGAGGTGCCGAGCGCGACCAGAAGATCCATGTTGCCGGTCCCGGCGCGCGCCGCCATGAAGCCGGCCCGGTAGAAACGCCAGCCCAGCCAGAACTGCACCGGGGTCGCCAGTAGAAATTGCGCCCAGGGCGGCAGCATCAGGTTCAGGCCGAGCAAATCCCCCGCCATGCCGAGAACCAGCGGCGCCGACAGAGCGGCCGCGATCAGCACATGGTGGAGGTCCCGCCGGTTGCGGTCCTGCGCCGGATCCTCCGTCGCCTCCGTAGAATCGGTGTCGGTGACAGGGGCGGCGGTGAAGCCGGTCATCTCCACCGCTTCGGCCAGCCGAACGGCGTCCACCGTCCCGGTATAGGCGGTGACGTGCGCCCGCTCCGTCGCGAGGTTCACGGCGGCGGACTCCACCCCCGGCACGCGCAGCAGCGCCTTCTCGACACGCGCGACGCAGGAGGCGCAGGTCATCCCGCCGACGGTCAGATCGAACGCCTGCCTCTGCGGCTCGAAACCGACGTTCTCGATGGCCTCCGCCACCGCCCGCGGATCGGGATCGCCCGCGAAGGCGACCCGCGCCCGCTCGGTGGCGAGATTGACCGACACGTTGGTGACACCCGGCAGGCGCGACAGCGCCTTTTCCACCCGCCCCACGCAGGAGGCGCAGGTCATGCCGGAAATGCCGATGTCAAGGTCGGTGGTGGCGGACATGATCCGTCCTTTCTTCGTCTTCAACCGGCACCCCAGATAAGGCTTCCAATGATTGGAAGGTCAAGGGCGCCGAAATCCGTTACGAGGCCGGAAGCCCTTCGGCTTCAAAGCCGGCCTTGTCCAGAGCCGTCCGCAGGGCGTCGGCGCTGGGCGCCCCGCTGACGCGGACGTCCTTCGAGTCCAGGTCGATCTGCACATCCTCGACCCCGGCGACCGCGCCGAGCGCGCGGCGGACGGAGGCGGCGCAGCCGCCGCAGGTCATGCCGGGAACCTTGAACGCAACCATGACGAACTCCTTCCCAGAGGGTGGTGTTGCCGTCAGCTTCCGCCTTCCAGCGATTGGAAGGTCAAGAGGAAATTCGCCGTCCCGATCACGGTCCCCATCACTGCCCCGATCACTGCCCCGATCACTGCCGTGGTACCGCCGGAACCAACCGCTCCGCTCGCGCATTCATGGGCCATGGACATCACCCGCCAGCGCAGCTTTCTCCACGACGAAGCGCAGTTCGCCCGCGCGCTTGCCCGGGCAGCGGCCGGGGCGATCATCTTCGCCCTGCCCCTGCTGATGACCATGGAGATGTGGGAGCTGGGCTTCTACATGGACCGCTTCCGGCTGGCCCTGTTCATCCTGGTGACCCTGCCGGTGCTGTTCGGCCTGTCCTACTTCGCCGGGTTCGAGGAGACATTCTGCTGGCAGGACGACCTGATCGACGCGCTGTCGGCCTTCGCCGTCGGCTTCCTGATGTCGGCGGTGCTGCTGACCGTCTTCGCCATCGTGCGTCTGGACCAGCCGTTGCCGGAGATCATCGGCAAGATCGCGCTCCAGTCCGTGCCGGCCAGCATCGGCGCCATGCTGGCGCGCAAGCAGCTCGGCCAGCAGGACGACAGCGACAAGGAGCGGCGCATCCGCTCCAGCTATCCGGGGGAACTGTTCCTAATGGGGGCGGGGGCGCTGTTCGTCGGCTTCAACGTCGCCCCGACCGAGGAGATGATCCTGATCTCCTACAAAATGTCGCCCTGGCACGCCGTGGCGCTGGCGGTGCTGTCGCTGGGGCTGCTGCACATCTTCGTCTACACGGTCGGCTTCGCCGGGCAGGAGAGCGCCGGGGACGACGGGTTCCTGTCCGTCTTCCTGCGCTTCTCGGTCGCCGGCTACGGCATCGCCCTGCTGATCAGCCTCTATCTGCTGTGGACCTTCGAGCGGATCGCCGGCCTGTCGATGATGGAGCTGGTGACCGCCACGGTGGTGCTGGGCTTCCCCAGCGCGCTGGGTGCCGCCACCGCCCGCCTGATCGTGTGACGGTAGGGACGCCGATGGCCGACATCCGGGAAAACAACATCACTTCGAGGGACGAGGACGGCAGCGCGTCGGTGTCGCGGCTGGCCTGGATCTCGTCGGGGCTGGGGCTCTTGCTGTTCCTGGGCTCTGTGGGGGTGCTGGGATATGAGGGCATCACCCGCGGCAACGGCCCACCGGCGATCACCGCCGTCGTGGAGGCGGTGGTTCCCGCCGGCCCGCGCTGGCTCGCCCACATCCAGGTCACCAACGACGGCGGCAAGACCGGCGCGAAGGTCCAGGTGGAGGGCCAACTGATGGCGGGCGACGAGGCTTTGGAAACGTCCGTGGCCGAGTTCGACTATGTGCCCGCCGGGTCCGAGCAGAAGGGCGGCCTGTTCTTCGACCGCGACCCACGGGCGCACACGCTGCGCCTGCGCGTTCTGGGCTATGTGGAGCCCTGAACCAAGCGGGCCTCCGCCCTGTTGTCCTGGCACCGGCAACAGAGGACACCGACCCCGCGATGACCCGCCTGACCATCGACGAGGCGCAGCAGCGCATCCGCCTTTTCCTGACCGGCGACATGGTGGAGGCGCTGCGCGCCGTGGACTATGAATCGCCACCGCTGGCCGACCAGCCGTCCGGCCTGACGCTGGAGGCCGCAAGGCGGGCCGCGGTGCGCTTCAGCCATGTCGAGGGAGCGTCCGACTGCCTGTACCGCGTGGACGCCTTCGACGAATCGCTGGTGATGCGGCTGCAACTGAACGTCCGCCGCTTCGTGGCGATCTATCAGGTGCCGGTCGCCGATCCGGTGGCCAGCGCCACCATCTCCCCGCATTTCGAGCGCTGGGCCATCGGCGCCGGCCACGCCGGCTGGACCATCGGCTGGCGCGACGGCGCCGACCCCTGGCAGCCTGACCGCCGCGTGGTGGAGACCTACTGCTACGCCATGCTGCCCGAGGACTTCCTCGACAACCCGCTGGAGCAGCTCTACTGGCGGACGGACCTCGTGCAGATGACCCGCGCCTTCATGCTGGAGGCCCGCCGCATGGGCATCCGCCTGGCTGTCCCGGAGGGGATGTAGTGCATCCGACATCCCCTCTCCCGCCCCGGGAGAGGGGATCACACGTCAGGCCAGATCGAACAGCAGCACCTCGGCGTTGACCACGCCGTCCAGCGTCAGCGATTCCTCCTTGCTGATCGCGGCGCCG
This sequence comes from Azospirillum sp. Marseille-Q6669, assembly GCF_965111635.1. Taxonomy (NCBI): domain Bacteria; kingdom Pseudomonadati; phylum Pseudomonadota; class Alphaproteobacteria; order Rhodospirillales; family Azospirillaceae; genus Azospirillum; species Azospirillum sp. Marseille-Q6669. The sequence goes on from NZ_CBCOOP010000001.1 coordinate 1,434,682, forward strand.
TCGCCTTCCTTCAGGACCGTGCCGTTCAGCCGGACCTGACCACGGGCGACCTGCACCCAGGCGTGGCGGCCCGGACGCAACTCGTGTGTCACGCTGTCGCCCTCGTCCAGAAGCGTGGCGTAGAGGTCCACGTCCTGGTGGATGATCACGCTGCCGTCGCGCCCGTCCTGGGAGCCGACGAGGCGCAGGCGGCCCTGCTTCTCCTCCCGCTCGAAGGCCTTCTGCTCATAGCCGGGGACCATGCCCTCCTCGTTGGGCAGGATCCAGATCTGCAGGAAGTGCACCGGGTCCTTCTTGGACGCGTTGTACTCGCTGTGCCGGATGCCCGACCCGGCGCTCATCCGCTGCACGTCGCCGGGGCGGATGACCGAGCTGGTGCCCAGCGTGTCCTTGTGCTCCAGCGCGCCGTCGAGAACATAGGACACGATCTCCATGTCGGCGTGCCCGTGGGTGGGGAAGCCGGCGCCGGGGATCACGCGGTCGTCATTGATGACGCGCAGCGCGCGGAAGCCCATATGGGCCGGGTCGTAGTAGTGGCCGAACGAGAAGCTGTGCTTGCTGTTCAGCCAGCCCATGTTGACGGCGCCCCGTTCGTCGCGGTTGCGGATCGTGATCATCACTGCTCCTCCTCGTCCTGTGCGAGGCCCTGTGGCCCCTCGTCTGGAGAGGAATGTGCTCCCGTTTCCGCAAAACAACAATTGCCGGAGTTGCGGCTTATCTGTTCCATGAGACGCAACAAACGGCTATCATGCCGGCTCCCTTCAACCAGCTTCGCCGACCGCCATCATGCCCGCCATCATACCCGATGTTTCGCCCCTCCTCCTTGCCATGGACCTGACCGGGATCTTCATCTTCGGGCTGACGGGAGGGACGCTGGCCGTGCGGCACCGTCTGGACATCTTCGGTGTGATGGTGCTGGCGCTGGTGACGGCGCTGGCCGGCGGCGTGCTGCGCGACCTGCTGATCGGGGCGATCCCGCCGGCCACCATGCAGGACGAGCGGTACCTGATCACGGCGCTGGCCTCCGGCCTGTCCGCCTTCTTCTTCCACCCCTTCATCAACCGTCTGGTCAAGCCGGTGATGGTGCTGGACGCGGCCGGTCTGGGCATCTTCGCGGTGGCCGGCTGCGGCAAGGCGCTGGCCTATGGGCTGGGTCCGCTTCCCGCGGTTCTGCTCGGCGTGCTGACCGCCTGCGGCGGCGGGCTGGTGCGCGACGTGCTGGTGGCCGAGGTGCCGCGGGTGCTGCGCGAGGAGATCTACGCGGTGGCGGCCCTGCTGGGTGCGGCGATCGTCATCGCCGGGGCCATGCTGGACCTGCCGAAGGCGCCGGTCGCCATCGCCGGGGCGGCGGCGGCCTTCCTGCTGCGGGTGGTCAGCGTGCTGCGCGGCTGGAGCGCGCCGCGTGCCCCCGGTTCCTGACATTTGCGGTGAACAACCAAAGGCTTCGGCTGTTGGAATGGGCATGAGCGACACCGTGACCGACAACCCGGCCATGAGCCGGTTCGAACTGGACGTGAACGGCCAGACGGTCTTCGCGACCTACCGCCGCCGCGGCACCATCCTGCACATCCCCTACGTGGAGGCGCCGCCGTCCCTGCGTGGCACCGGAGCGGCCGGGCGGCTGCTGGAGGGGGTGATGGCCATCGCCCGCGCCGAGGGGCTGACCATCGTCCCGATCTGCGGCTACGCCGCCAACTGGATGCACCGCCACCGCGAGCATCACGACCTGCTGGCGCGGTAGGTCTCATGACGCTCCCTGCGGCCGTTGCCCGTCCTTCATCGCGAACACCTCCTTGGCCGCGAACAGCCCGTTGAGAGCGGCCGGGAACCCCGCATAGACCGCCATCTGGATGAGGACCTCGACGATCTCGTCGCGGGTCAGCCCGACGTTCAATCCGGCCTCGATGTGCACCTTGAGCTGGGGTGCCGCGTTGCCCATGGCGGCGAGCGCCGCGATGGTGGCGATCTCGCGGGAGCGCAGATCGAGCCCGGGCCGCGAATAGATGTCGCCGAAGGGGAACTCGAACACATAGGTCGCGAAGTCCGGCGCGATGTCGGCAAGCGCCGCCACCACCTTGTGGCCGGCCGCGCCGTCGATTTCGGCGAGCGCCCGTTGCCCGCGCTCAAGCCGGCTTTCTTCGACCCCGGATGCGATGTTGTTCAGGTGTGGCGTCATCGTCAGTCTTCCTCTGTTCCGTTTCGACGTAACCGTCGATCTTGGTATCGAGGACGAGAAGACAGGCGTTCAGGTCATCGACCTGGGCACGCACACGCTCGCGGTGCTGCTCCAGCAAGGCCCGCCGTTCCGCTTCGGTGCCTGCGCCCTCCTCGCGCAGCGCCGCGTAGCGGAGCATGTCGCGGATCGGCATACCGGTCGTCTTCAGGCGGCCGAGAAACTCGATCCAGGTCAGGATCGAGGCGTCGTAATCGCGGTGGCGGGACTGGTTCCGGTCGGCGTAGGGCAGCAGTCCGATCCGCTCATAGTAGCGGATGGTGTGGGCCGTCAGCCCCGAACGTCTCGCAAGGTCTCCGATCTTCATGCGCATCTGCTTCTCATCACGATGCACGGGACGCTACGGGTTCGAGCGCGCTCTAAGTCAAGAGGGATTCCGCCATCGCGGCCGCCGAGGCGTCACAGGCCGAGATAGGCCTGCTTGACCGCGGGATCGGCCAGCAGCTCCTCGCCCGTGCCGGCCAGAACGACGCGCCCGTTCTCCAGCACATAGGCGCGTTGTGCCAACTTCAGCGAGGCGGCGACGTTCTGCTCCACCAGGATGATCGTCATGCCCTCGGCGGCCAGCGCGCGGATGGTGCGGAACAACTCCTGCACCATGGTCGGGGAGAGGCCGAGCGACGGCTCGTCAAACATGATCAGGTCGGGCTTGCCCATCAGGCAGCGCCCGATGGCCAGCATCTGCTGCTCACCGCCCGACAGCGTGCCAGCGGCCTGCTCCAACCGCTCGTTCAAGCGGGGGAAGAGGGTCAGCACGCGCTCGAACGTGTCCTTCGCCCCGGCGCGGGCGCGCGGGATGACGGCGCCCATTTCGAGATTCTCGCGGATGCTGAGCGTCGGGAAGATCTGCCGCCCCTCCGCCACCTGCCCGATGCCGAGGTCGCAGACGACGTGGCTGGGCAGGCCGGCGATGTCCTTGCCGCGGAAGCGGATGGTGCCGCGCGCCGGCTTCAGGATGCCGGAGATGGTGCGGATCAGCGAGGTCTTGCCCGCCCCGTTGGCGCCGACGATGGCGGTCGTCGTGCCCTCCGCCACCGCAATGGACACGCCGTCGAGCGCCTGGGCGTCGCCGTAGAAGAGGTCGAGGTCGGATACGGTCAGCATGCGGGGTCTTGCGTCGTGGCGGCCTTGGGAGAAGGGCCGCCACCTTAGCGCAGGCGCCGCCGGAACCGAACGGCTTTTACTTCAGGAAGAACAGGACGCTCATCGCCAAGCCCACGGCGATGATGCCCGCGCGCAGGATGCGCGACGGGATCTTGCGCCCAACCCGCGCCCCGACATAGCCGCCGGCCACCGCCGCGATGGTCATGAGCGCGGCGTAGGACCACTCCACCGCCCCGCCGACCGCGTAGGCGGCGACCGCGATGGCGGTCAGCACGGCGGAGAACAGGTTCTTCAGCGCGTTCATGGCGTTCAGGTTGGTCATCCCGAACAGGCTCAACTGCGCCAGCAGCAGGATGCCGAGGCCGCCGTTGAAATAGCCGCCATAGACCGACACCACGAACAGCGTGGCGAGCATCGCCCCGGTCCCATGCAGCCCCACCGCCCGCAGCCGGGCCGCCAGCATGCCGCCGAAGGCGAACAGCGCAGTGGCGACCAGCAGCAGCCAGGGCACGATGCTGCGGAACACCGAATCCGGGGTCACCAGCAGCAGCGCCGCCCCGATCAGCCCGCCGGTCAGGCTGACCACCGACAGCGTGACCAGCCCGACCCCGCCCACCGGCTCCAGGTCGTGGCGGTAGCCGTAGACGCCGCTGGCGTAGCCGGGCAGCAGCGCCACCGTACCGGTGGCGTTCGCCGCCACCGGCGGCACCCCGGCGTAGATCAGCGCGGGAAGAGTGAGAAAGCTGCCGCCGCCGGCGACCGCGTTCATCGCCCCGGCCAGGAAGGCCGCGGCGAGCAGGAGCAGGGATGTCGTCACCATCGTTCAGGTCGTTGTCTTTTCTTGTTGTTTGTTTCTCCCCTCGCCCCTCTGGGGAGAGGGTTAGGGTGAGGGGGCGCCCGTAGGGCGTCCAAGCACTGCAATGAGGAAGCGTTATCGGACTACCCCCGCCCCCGCAGCTCGCGCCGGATGATCTTGCCCGTGGTCGTCATCGGCAGGCTGTCCACGAACTCCACGGCGCGCGGGTACTCGTGGGCGGCGAGGCGGGTCTTCACATGGGCCTGGATCTCCGCCGCCAGTTCGTCGCTGGGGCGGACGCCGTCCTGGAGGACGATGAAGGCCTTCACGATCTCGGTGCGCAGGGGGTCGGGCACGCCGACCACGGCGGCCATGCGGACGGCGGGGTGGCCGATCAGGCAATCCTCGATCTCGCCGGGGCCGATGCGGTAGCCCGCCGACGTGATCACGTCGTCGTCCCGCCCGACGAAGCGGATGTAGCCGTCGGCGTCCAGCTCGCCCTGGTCGCCGGTGACCAGCCAGTCGCCGATGAACTTCGCGGCGGTGGCCTCCGGGTTGTTCCAGTATTGCAGGAACATCACCGGGTCCGGGCGGTGCACGGCGATCAGCCCCAATTCACCGGGGGCGAGGCGGTTGCCCTGCCCGTCGATCACCGCCACGTCGTGGCCGGGCGCCGGGCGACCCATGACGCCGGGCTTGGGCGGCATGACCTTGGCGCAGGAGGACACGATCATGTTGCACTCGGTCTGGCCGTAGAACTCGTTGATGGTCAGCCCGAAGGTCTGGCGGCCCCAGTCGAGAAGCTCGGCCCCCAGCGTCTCGCCGCCGCTGGCGACGGAGCGCATGCTGTAATTCCAGCGCGTCTGCGGGTCCTTGACCGCGCGCATCATCTTCAGCGCGGTCGGCGGCAGGAAGGCGTTGCGCACCTGGAAGTCGGCGATCAGACGGAAGGCCTCCTCCGCGTCGAACTTCTCGAAGCGGTGGGAGACCACGGTCACGCCGTGGTGCCAGGCGGGCATCAGCACATCGAGCAACCCACCGATCCACGCCCAGTCCGCCGGGGTCCAGATGCGGTCGCCCGGCTGCGGGAACAGGTCGTGGGAAATCTCCACCCCCGGCAGATGGCCGAGCAGCACCCGATGCGCGTGCAGCGCGCCCTTGGGCTGGCCGGTTGTGCCGGAGGTGTAGATGATCACCGCCGGGTCGTCCGCCGCGGTGTCCACCGGCGTGAAATCCTCCGGCGCCGCATTGACCAGCGCGTGCCAGTCCAACTCGCCCTCCCCGGCCTCGTCGATGCGCAGGACGAGTTTCAGTTCGGGCAGGCGATCGCGGATCTGGGAGATCTTGGCCGCACCCACGGCGTCGGTCACCACCGCCCGCGCCCCGCAATTGCCGAGCCGGTATTCCAGCGCCTCCACCCCGAACAGCGAGAAGAGGGGAACGGCGACCCCGCCCATCTTGTAGACGGCGACGTGGCTGACCGCGGTCTCCGGTGCCTGGGGCAGCAGGATGCCCACCCGGTCGCCGCGCGCCACCCCATGGGCGGCCAGCGCGTTGGCCAGGCGGTTCGACAGGCGGCGGATGTCGGCGAAGCTGTAGGTCTCCACCCCGCCATCGCGGCGCTTGTGGATCAGGGCGGTGCGGTCCGGATCGCGCTCCGCCCACTTGTCGCAGACGTCCACGCCGATGTTGTAACGCTCCGGCACCGACCAGACGAATCGGTCGCGCAGGCCCTCGTAGCTGTCCGCTTCCGGCAGCATGCTTTTCCTCCCGTCAGGTTCTTGCCGGCCGCTTGGACGCGGCCATTTGGTTTCATCATAGGGGCAACGGCGGCGGTCCGTCACGCGGACGGAATAGTTTGCGGGGCTGCCATGTTCATCAGCACAGGTTCCGTTCCGTGGGGTTCGAGATGAAGGCCAAGGGGATCGTTGCGGTTGTGTTGTCCGTGGGCCTGCTGGCCGGCTGCGCCAGCCCCTATGGCTATGGGTATGGCGCCGGGTATGGTGGTGGCGGGTACGGAGCCAACTATGGCGGCGGCTACGCCCCCGGTTACGGCAACAAGGCGACGGCGGGCACATTGCTCGGCGGCGTGGCCGGCGGCCTCGCCGGGTCGCGCTTCGGCGGCGGCACGGGCAAGCTGGTGGCGGTCGGCATCGGCACGTTGCTCGGCGCCGCGCTGGGCAACGCCGCCGGCCAGTCGATGGACCGCGCCGACCTGATGTACGCGCAGCAGGCGGCGGGGCAAGCCTACATGGCGCCAACCGGCGCCACCGTGCAGTGGAACAACCCGCAGACCGGCAACTGGGGCACCTACACCCCGACCCGCGACGGCACCGGCCCCTATGGCGAGCTGTGCCGGGAGTTCCAGACCAGCATCGTGGTCGGCGGGCAGCTTCAGCAGGGCTATGGCACCGCCTGCCGCCAGTCGGACGGAAGCTGGCGCATGGTGAGCTGACGCGCGCTCTTCAGCCATGCGGTGAAATGCTCTACACAAGCCAGCATGGCGACGATCAAGGACGTGCTGGCCGCGGCGCTGGCCCATCATCAGGCCGGGCGGCTGGCGCAGGCCGCCGCCGGCTATCAGGCCGTCCTCGACACGCTGCCCGACCATCCCGACGCGCTGCATCTGCTGGGCGTCGTCTACCTCCAGGCCGGACATCCGGCGGAGGCCGCGCCGCGCATCCGCGCCGCCATCCGCGCCGACGTGACCGTGGCCGACTATCACGACAATCTGGGCAGCGCGCTGCGCGCCCTGGACCGCGTCGCGGAGGCGGCCGATGCCCACCGCGCGGCGATCCGCCTGCGCCCGGCCTTCGCCCAGGCCCATTACAACCTCGGCAACGCGCTGGACCGGCTGGGTCGGCTGGAGGAGGCGGCGGACGCCTACCGGCAGGCCGCCGCGTTGCGCCCCGGCTACGCGCGGGCGCGCTTCAACCTCGGCAACACGCTGACGGCGCTCGGCCGGCTGGCCGAGGCGGACGACGCCTTCCGCGCCGCCCTGACCGACGATCCCGGATTCGGGGAGGCGCACGCCAACCGGGCCTCGCTGATGTTGCAACGCGGCCGGGCGGCGGAGGCGGAGCGGGCCTTGCGCCGGGCGTTGGCCTTGCGCCCCGACCACGCCACGGCGCTCGCCAACCTGTCGGCCGCCTTGCTGGCCCTCGACGCCCCCGCCGACGCCGAGCGGGCGGCCCGCCGCGCCGAATCCGCGCGCCCGGACTTCGCGGAGGCCGCGCTGCGCCGGGGCGACGCGCTGCAAAAGCACAACCGTCTGGCCGAGGCCGGCCGCGCCTACGCCCGGGCCGCCGCCCTGTGCCCCGATCTGGCGGAGGCTTACGCGAATCTCGCGCTGGTACGCCAGACGCAGGGCGATCTGGATGCTGCTGAGGCCGGCTACCGCCGCGCCCTGGCCCTGCGGCCCGATCTGGCCGAGGTGCGCTCCAACCTCGCCTATCTGGAGCTGTTCCGGCCCGGCGTGACGCTGGCCCGCGTGCTGGAGGCGCACCGCGGCTGGGACGCTGTGCACGGCGCACCGTTGCGGCCCGAATGGGCGCCGCGCGCCCCCGCGGGGAGGGACGGCACCCGGCCTCTGCGCGTCGGCATCCTGTCCGGCGACTTCCGCCGCCACCCGGCGGGCCAGTTCGCGGTGCGGGCGGTCGAAGCGCTGCCGGAGTTCGGCGTCGAGCTGACCCTCTACGCCAACCAGATGGAGGCGGACGACCTCACCGATCGCTTCCGCGCCGCAGCAGCGCGCTGGGTGCCGGTCGCCGACCGGACCGACGCTGAACTTGCAACAGTGATCCGCGACGACCGGCTGGACGCGCTGATCGACCTCGCCGGGCACAACGCCCGCGGTCGGCTGGGCGTCTTCGCGCGCAAGCCGGCGCCGGTCCAGGTGGCGTGGTCCGGCTACATGGCGACCACCGGGCTCGCCGCCATGGACGCGCTGGTCGCCGACGCCCACCATGTGCCGGAGGGGGCGGAGCGCTTCTACAGCGAGCGCATCCTGCGCATGCCCGGCGCCTTCATCGCCTACGACCCGCCGCCGGACGCGCCGGAGCCCGGACCGCCGCCCTGCCTGTCCGGCGAGCCGGTCACCTTCGGCGTCTTCAACATCCTGACCAAGCTGACCGACGAGGTCCTCACCACATGGGCCGCCCTGCTCGCCCGCGTGCCCGAGTCGCGCCTGCTGCTGAAGACCAAGGCGCTGTCCTGCCCGGAAACCGCCGCCCAGTGGCGCGGGCGGCTGGCCGCGGCGGGCATCGCGCCGGAGCGGCTGATCCTGGCCGGAGCCACCGGCAGCCGGGAGCATATGGGCTGGTGCGCCCGCGTCGACGTGGCGCTTGACCCCTTCCCCTTCGCCGGCAGCACGACGACGCTGGAGACGCTGTGGATGGGCGTGCCGGTCGTCACCCTGCCCGGCGAGATCTTCTCCAGCCGCCATTCCCTGGCTTTTCTGAGCGTGGCGGGGGTCGAAGGCTGCGTCGCCCGCAACCCGGCGGACTATGTGGATCGCGCCGCCGGCTGGGCCGCCGACCCGGCGCGGCTGGCGGACTTGCGCCGGACCCTGCGCCCGCGCATGGCGGCCGGACCGCTCTGCGACGGGCGGCGCCTTGCCGAAGCCCTGGCAAAGGCGCTGCGGGACCTGCCGCAACGCACCTAGCCTTTCTGGATAGGACGCCCCCAACTCCTAAATTAGGGGTTGTTTGCCCTCCGAATTTTCGTCACATGTTGTATATCAGATTCATCAAGGGTCGTGACGCCCAGGGGGTCCTGGATGCTGAACCTTTCGGCTGTCCGCACGGCCATCGAGGACGTGGAGCAAGCCATCGCCGCGATGCTGGCGCCGGAAACGCTGGCCGCCAAGACGGTCGCCACCAACCGGCGGGCGCTGGCGCGCCTTTACACCGCCTATGCCCAGGGCGTTCTCAAGCGGCACGGCATCGCCGTGGATCTGGACGACATCTGCGGTCAATGCTGCCGCGACTGCCCGGATGGACGCTGCGCCCGGCTTCCCTGCTGACTCACTTGTCCCCGATGAAGCGGACCCAGGGGAAATCCAGAACGTCGAACCAGCGCACCCGCGGCCCTTCCCCCCACCATTCCAGCGCGTCGAGCACCGCGAAGGGCGCGGCCTGATCCAGCATCCAGAATCCACGCCCCTCCCGCAGAAAGGCCCCAATGTAGGCCGCGGTCAAGGCGAGGAAGGCACGGCCCCGCGGGGTCGGCTGGAACCCAGCGAAGCAGACGGTGATCTCCCGCGTCGGGCCGCGCCAGCGGGCGTCGCGCAACAGCCCGACGTCGGCCCCCTCCAGCAGCGCCGCCAGATCATTCAGCCCCCCGGCCAGCGCGCAGTCGGCATCCAGATGCAGCAGGGGCCGTCCCCAGCGCGCCATGAGCTGGTGCCAGCGCAGGAAGCGGATGCAGGCGTAGTAGGTGGTCCGCCGGTGGTCGTCCCAGCCGGTGAAGTCCACCTCTTCCCAGCTGTAGCCCAACGGCAGGCGTTCCCGCCGCCGGGCGAGGTCGGCCAGAGTCTCCGGCGAGGGATTCACCACATGGACATGGACCGCCACGCTCTCCGCTTGCGCCTCCACCGAATCAAGCAGGCCGGTGGCAAAGCGCCGGTAATAGCCGTCGTCGCAGGACACCACCAGCAGCGGCCCGCTCCCAGCGGGCGGCTCGGCCGGCAGTTCCAGCGGCGGGAAGGCGCCGAGCAGGGCGTCGGCGTCGGGCAGACCCTCCAGCGCGCGGCGCCCGGCCCGCACCATCGACCACAGGCGCAGCTCGAAATCCGCCGCCACCTCCGCCGCCGTGAAGCGCCGGGAAACGCGCCGCATGAAGCGGCTGGCGAGATCCGTCCGCCCCCGCCGGTAGAAGCGGTAGGCGACCACGGCCGCCGCCCGCGTGTCGCGCGGGTTCCGGCGCAGGACCGTCAGGGCGGTGCGGGCGGTGCGGTCCAGCAGCCATTCCGGCGCCTGCCCAGCCTGGACGAGCGCCAGCGCCGTCCCAATCAGCGCGTCCGCCGCCGCCCCGTGCTGCGGATCGGCGGCCAGGGCGCAAATCAGGGCGCCGACCGCGCGCTCCACCCGTTCCGGGTCGAGGCGCCGGGCGTGCGACAGCGGGCGGTCCAGCCCGGCGTCGGCCAGCGCGCTCACCGCGGCGTTGTGCAGCGCATCGGGATGAGCGGGCGCCAGGGCCACCGCCTGCCGGCGCAGCCGCGCCGCGTCCTCCGGCCGGCCCAGCGCGGCCAAGGCGTTGGCGCGGTTGATGCGCGCTTCCGCGAAGTCCGGGCGCCGAGCCAGCGCCTGGGCGAAGGCCGCCGCCGCACCCGCCGCGTCCCCGCGCTCCAGCCGCAGCGAGCCCAGCGTGAAGGTGACTTGGACGTCCGCCGGGTCGAGCGCCGCCGTGCGGGCGAAGACGCGCTCCGCCGCGTCGGACTGCCCCGCCGCGCGCAGGGTCCGCGCCAGATTGCCGAGGAAATCCGCGTCGCCGGGCAGCAATGCCACGGCGCGGCGCAGCAGCGGCAGCGCCGCGCTAAGGCGGCCGCTCTGGCTTTCCAGGACGCCCAGCAGGTGAAGCGCGTCGGAATGGCCCGGCTGGCTGCGCAGGATGCTATGATAGAGCGGCCGGGCCGCGTCCAGCCGGCCCGCCTGATGATGGCCGACCGCGGCGGCCAGGGCATCCCGAAGAGTCACCATGCCGCCTGTCTACACGCGCCGCCGCGCCGGAGTCCATGCGGTGCCGCAACGGCGGCGCTGGTTTGTTGCGAAGGAGAGACCATGGCCGACCGGCCGCTCGTCAGCGTCATCACGCCAAGCTGGGGACGGGAAGCCTTCCTGCCGCTGTGCCACGCCCGCGTGCTGTCGCAGACCGTCCCCGACATCGAGTGGCTGGTGTTCGACGACAGCCCGCGCCCGTCCGCCTATCTCCAGCCGCTCGCCGGGCCGCGGCTGAAGTATTTCTATTCGCCGCGCCGCTACGCCATCGGGGAGAAGCGCAACATCCTGGCCGAGCACGCGCGCGGCGCGATCATCGTCCATTTCGACGACGACGACTTCTACGCGCCCACCTATGTGGAGCGGATGCTCGGCTGGCTGGAGGCGGGGCACGACGCGGTGACCCTGTCCGGCTGGTTCCTGCACAGCGCGGTGCACCGGACCTTCGGCTATTGGGACACGGCGCGCGGCGGCTCGCATCACCGCTGGGGGCGGACGACCCGGTCCTATGTGGAGGCGCCGGAGACGCCGCCGTCCGACGACAATGTGCTGGGCTACGGCTTCTCCTACGCCTACCGGCGGTCGGTGTGGGAGGCGGTGCGCTTCCCGCCGGTCAACGCCTGCGAGGACGCGCCCTTCATGAAGGCGGCGCGGGAGCGCTTCCGGGTCGCCGCCTTTCCGGACGCCGAGGGGCTGTGCCTGCACACCCTGCACACCCGCAGCACCAGCCTGTGCCTGCCCCAATACGAATTGCCGCCCCTGCTGCTGGAGCGTTTGTTCGGAACGGAGATCACGGTTTACACGGGGGTTGGGGTGGGTCAGACCTGAACGTCGAGATACATGCCGCGGCGGTAATTGCGCGGCAGCGTCAGGATGCCGTTGACCAGAAGGCTGGCCAGTTCGCGGACGCTGGGGATGCGCTGGCGCCCGCCGCCGACCTGCTCCGCCCGGTTGCGGACGCCGACCGCGCCGGGCGACGCGACGCGCCCGCCCCCGACCTCGGAGCGGATCGGTTCGTTGGAGCGGTCACCGGTGCGTCGCGTTTCAACCATGGCCGAAATGGTACCGCAAAGGCCGCCCCACCGGCAAGGCGGAGGCGGCGCGGTCCATCCGTTGTCGCGCGGAGGCGATGGCTCCGTTCCAGCCCCAGCTCAAGCACTCGACGTTCATAACCCTCTCCCCCCTGGGGAGAGGGAACTGGACTCAACCGTCCCATCGCTTGACAAACTGTTATATCAGCGGTAACCGATACGTCTCTAAACCTTACGGTTTGGATGGGTATAGGCGGTTCGGAGCGTCGGAGGGAAGTCCATAACAATAAGCGCCCCGATCCGCCTTTTCCCCTTCACCGCAGCCAAGCGGTCAGCGCCGTCAGCGCGCTCAGCACCAGCACATAGAGCGCCAGATCGAACAGCGGCGGGTGCCAGACCCAGCCATAGAACCCCACCGCCCGCAGGCCGCGCCGCAGCAGGCCCGAGACGAACCAGGCCGCGATGGCCAGGATCAGCAGCGGCGGGATGAACAGCCCATAGATGTCGATTTCGCCGATCATGCGGTCACCGGCTCGCGGAGCGATTCGCTGGAGGATTCGGGGGCGGCGAAGGTCAGGTGCGGGAACAGGGCGCGGCGCAGCCCGGCCAGCGCGATCACCGCCCGGTCGCGCTCCGCCGACCGCGGCTCGGCCGACAGGTTGGACAGGGCGGCGTCCATCATCGGCAGAACCTCCGCCGGGGGCGTGCCGAGGCGGCGGCTGGACAGGCCGCGGAAATGCTGCCCCACCGCGCCCAGGAGCCGCGCCACATGGGGCGCCGCCGGGCCGCCCAGCGCGCGGCGGGCGCGCTGAAGCTCCGCCACGTTCAGACCGACGCGCAGGTCGTTCACCGCGTCCGCCGCCGCCAGATCCTGCTGCGGACCGGCCAGCGCCAGACGGGAGGAGAGCAGCCCCACCCGGTCGAGCATCCGGTTCTCGAAGCTGCCCACCGGAATGCCGGAACGGGCGGCGGTCATCGCCGCGATCTCGCTCCAGCCCGCGCGGAGCAGGCGCCGGGCGCTCCACGCCGCGCCGACCGAGCGGCAGAGCTGGGTGACCAGCAGTGCCGTGGCGATGCCCACCACCTGCGCGACGGTGCTGTTGAGGAAGGAGGCGAAATCCCCTGTCCCGAGGTCGAGCAGGCTGAGCGAGCCGACCACCCCCATCAGCAGGGCCATTGCCTTGCCCATGGTCGCCGGCCGCGCCACGAAGACGCCCAACACCAGGAAGGTCGGTGCGAGGCCCAGCACCAGCATGGGGAAGCTGTCGAAGGACGGCAGCACCACCAGCAGGTAGAAGGCCGCCAGCGGCACCGACAGCAGGGTGAAGACCAGGAACAGGCGGATGCCCGGCGCCGGATCGTCCAGCGAGGCGAAGAAGCAGCAGAAAACCGCGGTCATCATCGCCGCCGCCGATCCCGACGACCAGCCCGTGCCGATCCAGAAGGCGCAGACCACCGTGATCCCGAGCAGCGCCGCGAAGCCCGACCACAGCGCCATGCCGGCGTCCAGATGGAAGACGTCGCGCGAGCGGCGGCGGGTCAGCGGGTCGAGACGCTCCGGCAGGCTGCTCTTGCCGTCGCGGATGTGCGCCCGCAGGTCGCGGCAGTCCTGGTGGATGTCCACCAGTGAGCGCAGCCGGGTCAACAGATTGAGAAGCGTCGCCTCCTTCCAGCCGGTGTCTGCGCCGATGGCCGGGGACAGCCGGGCGATCTCCGCGCGCAGGCGGTCGGCGCCGCCCTCCTCATCATCGCCCCCAACTGGGTCACCACCCACCCAGCGGTCGAGATCGGCCAGCAGGGCCGAGACCTCGGCGGGCAGGTGGCCGCGCAGGGCGTCCAGCCGGTCCTCGATACCCGCGGTCAGCGGCAGCAGATAGGCCATGCGGTCCTGCATCGCCCGCACCGCCCGCGTCATCCAGCGCACCTCCGATGTGTCGTAGGGCAGATGGGTCGCCATGACGCGCAGTTCGGTGATGTCGCGAGCCAGCTTCTGCCGGTCGCCGCCGGATTCGGCTTTGCCGGACAGGGCCTCGCGGGTCCAGCGCTCGGCGTCGCGCAGCGTGGCGTCCAGCCGGCCGAGCAGCGCCGGCCCGACGCTCTGCGGAAAGACCACGCTGTGCACCACCGTGGCGCAGAGGATGCCGATCAGGATCTCCTCGACGCGGGCCAGACCGGTGTCGAAGATGGTCGAGGGGTCGGTCACCGCGGGGAAGCCGATCAGGCCGATGGTGTAGCCGGCCAGCATGAACAGATAGCTGCGCGGCGTGCGGTCGAGCAGCGAGATGAACAGGCAGACCGCCACCCACAGCCCCAGCGCCAGGGTCAGCAGCTCCGGCGAATCGGCGAGCGCCGGCACCAGGGCGATGGCCCCGGCGCAACCCAGCGCCGTTCCGGCGACGCGGAAGACCGCCTTCGACCGCACCGCGCCCGATAATGGGCCGGAGACGATATAGGCGGTCGCCATCGCCCAGAAGGGGCGCGGCAGCCCCATGGAGAAGGCGATGTAAAGCGCCGCCATGGCCGCCGCGAAGGCCTTGACCGAGAACAGCGCCTCGCTCAGCGAGACCAGTTTCAGGGCGGGCGCCTTCATTGCTTGGCCACCCGCTCGGCGGGCGCCCCCTGCTCCGTCTCCCGCACCACCTCGACGGTCACGGTGCGCCCGGCAACGAGGTCGCGGGGATCGGGGATCTGCTCCAGCGCGACGCGCACGGGGATGCGCTGGGCCAGACGGACCCAGTTGAAGGTCGGGTTCACGTTGGGCAGCAGGCCGGTGCCTTCGGTGCGGTCGCGGTCCACGATGGCGTGGGTCACGCTGTCCACCCGCCCGGTCAGCCGCTCCGGCTCGCCCATGATGGTGACGCGGACCGGGTCGCCGACGCGGATGCGCGGCAGCTTGGTCTCTTCGAAATAGCCGACGACGTAGAAGGAATGGCGGTCGATCACCGCGACCACCGGCTGGCCGGCCGTCACGTAGTTGCCGGCCTTGAGCTGGAGGTTGGTGACGAAGCCGTCCACCGTCGCCCGCACCTCCGTCCGCTCCAGGTTGAAACGGGCGAGGTCGAGCGCCGCCTCCATCTGCCGGGCGGCGGCGGCGGCCTTGGCCTGGGCGGAGGCGACTTCCTGCCGCTGGGCGGTGGAGACGACGTTGTTGCCGAGCTGCGCGTAGCGGTCGGCCTCGGCCTTGCGGAAGGACAGCTCGGCGCGCGCGCTTTCCAGGTTGGCGGCGGCCTGATCGACGGCGAGGCGGTAGCGGCTGGGGTCGACGACGAACAGGACGTCGCCCTTGCGGACCGCTTGGTTGTCGATGACCCGCACCTCGGTCACCAGACCGGCGACGTCGGAGGACACTTGCACCACGTCGGCCCGCACCCGCCCGTCGCGGGTCCAGGGCTGGTTCATGTAGTAGTCCCACAGCCACCAGCCGCCGCCGACGGCGCCCAGCGTGACGGCCAGCGTGACCGTGATCCGAATGAGGAGGGAGAAGAGTTTCACCGTGGTTCGTCCTTGCGCTCGACCGGCGCGGCCGGGAGCGATCGTTCCGTGTCCCGCCGCTGCGGGACGCGCTGCTGTGTAGAACCGCCGTCAGCCCTTCATGGCTCGGGCGTTCGACTCAATCGCCGCCATGACGCGCACCGCGCCGGCGATCTCCGCGCCGGAGGCGCCCTGGAGCAGGCGGCGGCGCACATCGTTCAGCGCGGCGTTCACGCGGGCCAGAAGGTCGCGGCCCTGGTCCGTCAGGTGCAGCGTCTTGGCCCGACGGTCGTCCGGGGCCTCCCGCCGCTCGACCAGCTTCGCGGCCTCCAGGCTGTCGAGCAGCCGGACCAGCGACGGCCCCTCCACCCCCATCTCCTCGGCCAACTCGCGCTGGCGCATTCCGTCGCCAAGTTCGTTCAGAAGCATCAGCGGCGAGATGACGGAGGAGGAAAAGCCGCTCTCCGCCAGCACCTTGTTCGCTTCCCGCCGCCACAGATGGGCGGCGCGGAACAGGTGGATGCCGAAGTTGGACGGAAAGTCCGGGGCGGGGGTGGACGGGATATTCGATTGCATGCCTATTTAATAGCTTTGCTATCTATTTTCGGCAAGACGCCCCACCCCGCCGCTCGGTCATTGCAGACATGCGCGCATCCGCGGCGTCATGTGATCGAGGAAGGCGCGGACCCGGTGCGGCACCCGTTCCCGCCCGGTGTAGACGGCGTGGATCTCCTCGCGATCCACCAGCACATCGTCGAGGACGCTGACCAGCCGCCCGGCGGCGAGGTCGGAGCGGATGTGATACTCGGCCAGCCGGGCCAGACCGAGGCCGAGCAGGGCCATGTGGCGCACCGTCTCGCCGTTGTTGGCGACGATGCACGTGTCGATCTCGCGATCGACCAACCGCCCGCCGGACTTCAGCGGCCAGACCGCGGCGGCGCGGCGGAAGTTGAAGCCCAGGCAGTCGTGACGCACCAGATCGGCGGCTCTCTCCGGCCTGCCCTTGCGCTCCAGATAATCCGGCGACGCCACGATGCGCCGCCGCACGTCGCCCAGCCGCATTGCCAGCAGCGCCGAGTCGGACAGCCGCCCGGCGCGGAAGGCCACATCGGTCCGCGCCGCGTAGAGGTCCACCACCTCGTCGGTCAGGGTCAGGTCCAGACGAATGCCGGGATAGGCCCGCGTGAAGTCGGGCAGCAGCGGCAGCAGGCAATGCCGCCCGAAGGGCACCGACACGCTGATGCGGATCAGGCCGGTGGGCGAGCGGGCGCCGCCCGCCACCTCCGCCTCCATGGCGTCGAGGTCGCCCAGCAGGCTCTCGGCCCGCTCACGGTACAGCTCGCCCTCCGCGGTCAGGCGCAGCCGGCGGGTGGAGCGTTCGACCAGCCGCACGCCGAGCCGCTCCTCCAGCCGGGTCACCAGCTTGGCGGTGGAGGACGGGGTCATGCCGACCTCCCGCCCGGCGGCGCTGAAGCTGCCCAGCGCCGCGACGCGCAGGAAGACCCTCATGTCCCAGGCGCGGCTATCGCTCATCGGGTGTGCCCTTTCGCCGATTTTGTCATTGAATGACACGATCATGCGAAAACGGACGGCATTCCGCATCCCGGATTTTTGGCTCATCTGATGCGTCCTGCACAGCTCGCATGGATGGAGCCTTCAGTCATGCCACTCGCACTGCTGGCGCTGGCGATCAGCGCCTACGCCATCGGGACGACGGAATTCGTCATCGTCGGCCTGCTGCCGACCGTCGCCACCGATCTGAACGTCAGCCTGCCGATGGCCGGCATGGTGGTCAGCGTCTACGCCCTGGGGGTCACCGTCGGCGCCCCGGTCCTGACCGCGCTGACCGGCCGGCTGCGGCGCAAGCCCCTGCTGCTCGGCCTGATGGGCCTCTTCATCGCCGGCAACCTGCTGGCCGGGGTCAGCCCCAACTACGAGACGCTGCTGGCCGCCCGCGTGCTCAGCGCCTTCGCGCACGGCGTCTTCTTCTCGGTCGGCGCGACCATCGCCGCCGACCTCGTGCCCGAGGACAAGCGGGCCTCGGCCATCGCCATGATGTTCTCTGGCCTGACCATTGCCATCGTCACCGGCGTGCCGATGGGCACCTGGATCGGCCAGCATTTCGGCTGGCGCGCCACCTTCCTGGCGGTCTCCGCTCTGGGCGTGATCGGCGCGCTGGGCGTCGCGGCGCTGGTCCCGGCGAAGCTCAGCCAGCCACCCGCCGCCGGTCTCGGCACCCAGGTCCGCGTGCTGGCCAAGCCGCGCCTGCTGCTGGCCTTCGCCATCACGGCGCTGGGCTATGGCGGGACCTTCGTCGCCTTCACCTATCTGGCGCCGATCCTGGAGACGATCACCGGTTTCTCCAGCGGCACGGTCAGCCTCGTCCTGGTGCTCTACGGGGCGGCCATCGCGGTCGGCAACATGGTGGGCGGCAAGCTCGCCAACCGCAACCCGGTCCGCGCGCTGGCGTGGCTGTTCGCCCTTCAGGCGGTCGTGCTGATCGTCTTCACCTTCACCGCCTCCAGCCCGGTTCCGGCGCTGATCACGCTGGCCGGCATGGGCGCGCTGGCCTTCGCCAACGTGCCGGGGCTCCAGCTCTACGTCGTGCAACTGGCGCAGCGCCACGCGCCGGGCGCGGTGGACGTGGCCTCGGCCCTGAACATCGCCGCCTTCAACCTGGGCATCGCCGCCGGCGCCTTCTTCGGCGGGCGGGTGGTGGACAGCGCGCTCGGCCTCGCGGCAACACCGTGGGTGGGTGGGCTGTTCGTCCTGGGTGGGCTGGCGCTGACCCTGCTCAGCGGCGCGCTCGACCGCAAGGACGGGCGCCGCGGCGAGGCTTTCGCCCAGCCTGCGTGATACCCGGCCGGCCTGATACACTGACAAAAACCGGCATTCGAGAGGATCGAGACCAATGCACACCGTGACCGCCAACGGCGCCTCCATCCCCGCCCTCGGCTTCGGCACCTTCCGCATGAGCGGCCCCGACGTGCTGCGCATGGTGCCGGAAGTCCTGAAACTCGGCTTCCGCCACATCGACACCGCGCAGATCTACGGCAACGAGAGCGAGGTCGGCGAGGCCATCAAGGCGTCCGGCCTGCCGCGCGGAGAGGTCTTCCTGACCACCAAGGTCTGGGTCAGCAGCTACAAGGCCGACGACTTCCGCCGCTCGGTGGACGAGAGTCTGGCAAAGCTGCGGACCGACTACGTCGACCTGCTGCTGCTCCACTGGCCGAACGAGGCCGTTCCGCTCGCCGAGCAGATCGAGGCGCTGAACGCCGTCCGGGCCGCCGGCAAGACCCGCCACATCGGCGTCAGCAACTTCAACCGCAAGCTGCTGGACGAGTCCGTGCGCCTCAGCAAGGCGCCCATCGTGACCAACCAGATCGAGTACCACCCCTATCTCGACCAGTCGGTGATGCTGGAGGCGGCGCGCCGCCACGGCCAGTCGGTCACCGCCTATTACGCCATGGCCGACGGCAAGGTCTTCAAGGACCCGGTGCTGACCGACATCGCCGCCCGGCTGGGCAGGAGCGCCGCCCAGGTGGTCCTGCGCTGGCTGGTCCAGCAGGAGGGGGTGATCGCCCTGTCGAAGACGGTCGGCGAAAAGCGCGCCGCAGAGAACCTTGCCGTCTTCGACTTCGCGCTGTCGGAGGCGGACATGGCGGCCATCCATGGCCTCGCCCGCCCCGACGGTCGGATCGTCAGCCCGGACGGTCTGGCGCCCGCCTGGGACTGACGTCTTGAGCTAATGCGGCATCAGGGGCCAGAACAGCGCGATCGCCGTCGTGCCCAGCACGATGACGATCAGCGACAGCGGCAGGCCGAGGCGCGCGTAGTCGCTGAAGCGATAGCCGCCCGGCCCCATGACCAGCGTGTTGCACTGGTGGCCGATGGGGGTGAGGAAGTCGCAGCCCGCCCCCACGGCCACCGCCATCAGGAAGGCGTCGGGCCGCAGGCCCAAATGGTTGGCGAGGCTGGCCGCGATGGGGGCCATCACCAGCACGGTGGCGGCGTTGTTCAGGAAGGGCGTCACGGCCATCGCCGCCACCAGCATCAGGGCCAGCGCCCCGACGGGCGGCAGCCCCTGCGCGGCGACGGACAGCCAGCCGGCGATCAGCTCCGTCCCGCCGGTGGTGCGCAACGCCTCGCTGACCGGAATCAGGGCGCCCAGCAGCACCAGGATCGGCCACTCGATCGATTCGTAGGCCTCCTTCAGAGTCACCACGCGCAGCGCCGTCATGGCGACCGCGGCGCCGAAGAAGGCCAGCGTCACCGGGACGAGGCTGGTCGCCACCAGCCCGATGGTCACCGCCATCACGGCCAGCGCGATCCGCCGCTTGCGCCGCCGCCCGATGGACAGGTTGCGCTCCGCCAGCGGCAGGCAGCCCAGTTCGTTCAGCGTGTCCGACAACCCCGCCGCCCGCGCCTGTAGAACGACCAGATCGCCCGGCTGGAAGCGGACGCGGCGCAGCCGCTGGCGGATCGGCCGGCCGCGCCGGCTGAGCGCCAGCAGGTTGGCGCCGTAGCGCTCGCGCAGTTCGACATCCTCGACGTTGCTGCCGATCAGGGGAGAGCGCGGCTCCACCACCGCTTCGAGGACCGCCAGATCCTCGTCGCTTTCCACCCCCTCCAGTTCCTTCTCGTGCATCAGCTCCAGGCCGGCGTGCTTCACGAGGTCGCCCAGCGCCTGGGTGTCGGCCTCCAGCACCAGCACGTCGCCCGCGAGCAGCACCCAGTGGCCGGACGGGATGTGGCGGCGGTGCCGCCCGCGGATGATCGCCGCGACCGTCACGTCACCCTCGCCGTAGGCCTCCAGGTCGGCGACCGTCTTGCCGACGAAGGGCGACTTCTCCGGGAGCAGCGCCTCCGCCGTGTAGTCGTCGATGGAGAAGCCCCCGGCGCTGCCCGACGCCGCCTGCCGGCCGGTGGGCAGAAGGCGGTAGCCGACCGTCAGGAAGGCCACCCCCGCCACCGCGATGGTCAGCCCGACCGGCGTGAAGTCGAACATGCCGAAGGGTTCGCCGACCATCTCGTTGCGCAGGCGGCTGACGATGATGTTGGGTGAGGTGCCGACCAGCGTCATCAGCCCGCCGAGCAGCGAGCCGAAGGCCATCGGCATCAGCAGCAACGACACCTTCGTCCCGTTGCGCCGCGCCACCTGCATGGCGATGGGCATGAAGATGGCGAGCGCCCCGATGTTCTTGACCACCGCGGACAGCAGCGTCACCGCCCCCGTCAATACGATGATCTGCGCCGGCACGGTCTTCATGCGGGCGCCGAGGGGGCGCATCACCTCCTCGATGATCCCGGAACGGCCGACCGCGGCGCTGACCACCAGCGCCGAGCCGACGATGATGACGATGTCGTCGGAGAAGCCGCTGAAGGCGTCCTTTGGCTTGACGATCCCGACGGCCACCGCCGCCAGCAGCGCCAGCATGGCGACGAGATCGTAGCGCAGCTTGTCCCAGATCAGCAGCGCGATCACCGCGCCGATGATGCCGAAGGCGAGTCCCTGGTCGAGCGTCATGCAGCCCTTTTTTGGGGAATTGTTGGTGCGTCGTTACTGGGATTTGCCGGAGGATGAGCCTGATGGCGCCGCGTCGCGCCCCTTCCCGGCCCCGCTGGAGCCGGTGTTGGCGTTCGACGGCGACCGGGCGTTCCGGACAAGTTCGCCGCAGTGTGGCTGCTCGTCGCTGCCTGGGTCAAGAAAAGGCAGGACGCTGGCGAGCGGAGTCAGCAGGACGCCCAGCGCCACCGCCGCGGCGCCGCGCGCCGCCGACTCCGCCGCGTTCACCCCGATGTCCGGCGACCCCAGGGTGCCGCGGACATGGACCGGAACATGGGTGGCGAAGATCTGGGGGCTCTTGGCGCGTCCCAGAACGGTCATGTCCATCGCCTCGCTGCGCAGGTTGATCGTGCCGTCCGCCGTCACCAGCGTCTCCGGCGTGTCGAGCACCAGCGCGCGGCTTTCCACCAGCCCGTCCTTCACCGTCACGTCGGCGACCAGACAGTTGAAGGGCAAGGGCTTGTCGCCGGACAGGACGACGCCCAGCGTTTCCAGGATGTTGGTCTTCAGCCCCTTGACCGCGTAGCTGGTGATCCGGCCGCCGTCCACCGCAACGCCCAGCTTGCCGTCGGAGGACCCCAGGATGTTGGCGACCGTGGTGCCCTGCCCCTTGAGCTGGATGCGCCCGCTGGCCGTGCCGCCCATCTCCTGCGCGAAGGCCGTCTCGCGGAACAGGCGGGCCAGCTTGATCTGACGGACGTCCAGATTCACGTCCAGCGCCGGGGTCTTGCGCCCGCCGTCGAGCACCGCCGTTCCGGCCACCCGCCCGCCGCCGACGCCGAGCGACAGCGGGTCGAGCACCAGCCGCCCGTTCTCCAGCTTCGCCCGCGCGTCGAGGGCATCCAGCGTGGAGAAGGGCGCCTCCACATGCTCGCCGCGGAACTTCACGTCCATGTCGGCGGTGCGCAGCTTCTCCAGCGGGACCTCGGTGGCCGGGATGACCCGCTCCCGCCCCTTGGTCGGGTAGTCGTCGCGGCCTTTCGGCGAGGCACCGATGAAGCCCGCCAGATCGATCGCCGCCAGCTTGCGCGAGGTCAGGTCGCCGGTGATCCGCGGCCGCTCGCCGCCCAAGTCCACCGCCACCTGCCCGGACAGGTCGCTCTCGCCGACCTTGCCGTTCATCCCCTTGAACCGCCAGACGTCGCCCTCGCGCCCGAGATGGCCGGAAATGGCGTAGGGCCGCGTCGTCGGCACGGGAATGCCCAGGATCGGGAAGACGTCGGCCAGGTCGTCGCCGCGCAGTTCCACCGACAGGTCGACGCCCTGGAGCAGCACCGGCTCGGCGATGGAGCCCTCGATCTTGCCGCGAGTCTTGCCGATGGCGGTCTCGACGCGCAGGGGATAGGGCTTGGGATCGTCGCGCAGATACTCCAGCGAGCCGCCGGCCGCCGTCAGGGTGAAGGGCTTTCCGGCGAAGTCGCCCTTGCCCTCCAGCCGGACCTCCTGGTCGCCGTTGCCGCCGACCGCCGTGTTGACGCCGCTGTCGATGTCGATCTTGCGGATGGGGTCGCGGAAGCGCAGCCGCCCCTCCTCGACCACGAGCGTTTCGATGATCGGCAGATCGGTGCGGTCTTCCGGCTTGACCGTCTCCTTCGCCGCCTCCTTGCGCGGGTCCGGCCCGCCGAAGGCCCAGTTGGCGGCACCCTCCCGGTTCTTCTCCAGGAGCAGCTTGGGACCGGTAAGCCGGATCTCCGGAAACTCGAAATCGCCGCGCAGCAGCGGCCAGAGGCGAAGCTGAAGGTCCAGCACCCGCAGTTCCGCCATCGTCTTGTCGTCGCTCCACTCCGCGTTGGCGACCCGAAGCCCTTCGACGCGGATGCGCAGCGGGTCCCCCAACCGGACATTGAGATCGCCGTCGATGACGACCTCGCGGTTCAGCGCCTTGGACGCCTGCCGGGCGATGAAGCCGCGGGCGTCGTTCCAGTCGAAGACGGCCAGGGCGATGCCGATGCCCGCCGCGACGGTCACCGCCAGCCCCAACAGGCCGTAGCCGATCCATTTCACCACGGCCATCCGCCGCGCCCCCCCTGCCTGCCTGCACCGCACCCTCTGGCTGAATAACGGGCAAATGCCCGGCGGTGTGGCGCCTTACCTCCAAAGGGCTGAGGAAAGAACGATCTTGTACGGATTTAACGAAAAATTGAGCGAATCTGGCTATGGGTGGTACCGCACGGCTTTCCACTTCCCTCCCCACCCGAGAACCATGCGTTCACTTACAAATTTTGCTCCCTCCACCTTCGAGGAGCGCGGCGCCGCCGTGGCCTTCACCACCCCGGTACTGGCGCAGACGCGGGTGCGCAAGGACGACCGGGATAAGCTGGAGGTTCTGATCCCCAACCTGTCGGACGGGCACGGTGTCTATGTGGTGCCGTGGAAGGGCCTGCCGGTCGCCTTCCCAATGACCGTCCATGACCGCATGTTGCAGGACCTGATCCGCAAGGCCGACGGCTGCTCGCCGGACGACATCCGCAAGGCGGTGCTCCAGGCGGCGCGCTGCGGCCTCGCCGGGCCGCTGGCCGTGGAGGCGGCCGAGGCCGTCCTGCGCGACGAGGACGAGCAGCGCCTCCTCATCAACTACCAGCTCATCGTCGAGGTGCTGAAGGCGGTCGGGCTGGAATCCACGGACCTCCTGCGCGCCGGTCTCGGCTCCGAGAAGGGCGAGCAGCTGACCCGCAGCTACATGACCAAGGCGGCCCAGAGCCTCGCCCTGGAACCGACCGAGCTTTACGCGCGGGTGGCCGAGCTGGCGACCTTCATGGAGCCGGTGGGCATCGCCACCTCGCCCAGGCCGGCCCGGCTGCGCCGTCTGGCGCGCGACCTGCTGCAGTTCCGCGACAGCATGACGGAATGGTCGACCGGCAACGTGTCGGAGGCCGCCCCCATCGGCACCTTCTGCGCGGAGGTGGCGGAGCACACGCTCAACCAGGTCCGCAACGTGGTGAACCAGCTCGACCAGTCGGTGGCGGCCTTCGAACTGCTGCTGCGCCAATGGGAGACCAAACGCACGCTGGTGCGCAGGTCGACCACCCGGCTGTCCTGGCTGCTCGACGGCTGGGACTTCATCATCACGAGCTGGGCGGAGGCCCAGACCCGGAGCAAGCACGAGCAGGACATGGCCGTGCACGAGCTGTTCCGCGTCCTGCCGCTGCTGCCCAGGGACGAGGAGAAATCCGATCACGCGCTGCTGGCCGACGGGCTGCTGGCCGCGAACCGCCGCACGGTGCGGGCCTATGTGGATTGGCGCAGCGGCCAGCTCGACACGGACCTCGTGATGCGGATCGAGGCGATCAAGGGGAAGGCGGCCTGACCATGACCACGGACCCCAAGGCCCTTCTCAGCCTCGGCACCAAGCTGCTGGACATCGACGAGGCCCGATTCCGGCAGGTGGTCGATCTGCTGCAGCAGATCGGCGACCATCCCGAGGTCCGGCACACCTTCTCGCTGATCCGCCCCCGTCTGGCGGAGGTGCGGCCCAGGCGGCGCGCGACCTTCAAGCGGCTGTTCTGCGAACCGTTCGAGGACCTGTTCCAGCTTCCCACCGGTAACCAGCCGGCTCCGCTGAACAAGGTGGACCGCGACGCCGTCAACGCCCTGTGGCCGCTGGTGGAGGGTCAGATCGGCAAGGAGCGGCTGCGCGGCGTCGCCGGCGCGCTGGGCGACGGAGCGTCGCGGGCGGAGCCGGCCCGCGCCTTCTGGTCCATGGCCTCCGCCGCCGTGGCCGACATTCTGGAGCAGACGGAAACCGGGCGCTTCGCGGACGACCTGGGGCTGCGGCTGAATCCTGACCGCCTCCGCACCATCGAGGACATCGCCCGCATCCTGACAATCGCCCAGCCGGCGGCCGAACTGAAGGCCGTCCTGTCGCCCAAACCAATCCAGAAGCTGCACAAGGACCATCTGGACGGCATCCAGGCCATCGGGCGGCAGGTCGCGCGCGGGCGGCCGGACGCGCTGAAGCTGTTCATCCTGCTGGCCGCGGCCCGCCTGTCCGACCCGTCGATCCTGCTGGGCAGCCTGTGGGACATGGATCTGGGCCAGAAGTCGAGCGAGCGCGCAGCCCTGTTCCTGGACCTCAGCGGCACGGTGGTGGCGCAGATCGAGGAACGGTCGCGCGGCGTCACCTCGGCCTCGGGCGGCACGGTGGACCGCATGGCCGCCGCCACCCTCGCGGTCGATCTGGTGGCCAGCCTGGAGGCCACGCGCAACGCCATGGAGCACAGCCGCAACAAGGACTTCGACCAGCGGCTGAAGATCATCCGGAACTCCGTCCACGAGCTGGTGCGCACCCAGGTGCTGGACGGGGCGGAGACCGAAATCCTCACCGCGGTGGAGACCCTGGTTCCCGGCACCGACACCGCGCGGATGGTGCAGGCGGAGAACCAAGCCCGCGCCCTGCGCAAATGCTCGACCATCGCCGACACGCTGGGCCTGCGCGGCGAGCTGAAGAGCGTGACCCAGCAGGCCACCGCCTCGCTGACGGGCACGGCGCGGCAGTCGCTGGCGGACGGGATCGGCGACGCGCGGACCGGGTATACCGCCATCCGCATGATCGAACTGATTGCCGGACCGGCGGAGGCCAACCAGATCATGGACGACATCCTGAGAGGTGGACGCCGCTGAGGGCACCGGGGAGATCGCATGACGCGTCGCGGAGGCTACGTCGGCTGGGCGCTGCCGGAGGCGGAGCGCGCCCGTCTGCTGGCGCGGTTCCCGGCGCGCTACGCCCGCACCGTCGCCCATCATGTCACGCTGGTCTACGGCGTCGGGGCGGGGCACCCGCTGCCGACGGCGCGCGAGGGGACCATCCTCGGGCTGGCCGACGATGGAGAGGGCTTGCAGGCGCTCGTCGTCGCCATCGCCGGGACGACCGACCGGCCCGGCGGCGGCACCTACCACGTCACATGGTCGCTGGGGCCGGGGCGCCGTGCGATGGAGTCGAATGCGGTGATCGCGCGCCTCGGCTGGACCCCGGCGGAGCCCGTCGCCGTCCGGCTGGAGCCGCGTTTCTTCCCTTTCTAGGCGTCCCTTTCTAGGCGCCGGGACCGCCGCTGGCGTTGGCCTCCGCCGCCGCACCGCGATTCAGCGCCTGCTCGCGGTGGAAGACGAACAGGCCGCTGCCGATGATGAGCAGCGCGCCCACGATGATGCGCAGGGTCGGCGCCGTTCCCCAGACCAGCAGGTCCAGCACCACCGCCCAGATGATCGACACATACTGGAACGGCACCACGACCGCCGCCGGGCTGAGCTGGAGCGAGCGGTTCATCGCCGCGTGCCCGGCCAGAGCCGTGACGCCCAGCGCCCCCAGCAGCAGGAAATCCAGCCCCGGCGGCGGCACCCAGACCAGCGGCAGCGCCGCACTGCCGAGCAGGCCGGTGCCGAAGGTCTGGAAGCTGACCAGCGACAGGTTGCTCGAATCGCGCAGCAGCCGGGTGGAGATCAGGCCCGTGGAGAAGACCAGCGTGCCGAACAGGGCGACCAGCGACGGCACCGCGTCGAACTGCCCCGTCGGGTTCAGCACGATCACCACCCCGGCGAAGCCGACCACCACCGCGGCCCAGCGGCGCCAGCCCACCTTTTCGCCGAGCAGCGGCACCGACAGGGCGGTGACGATCAGCGGGGCGGCCATGTAGATGGTCATGACGTTGGCCAGCGGCAGCGACCGCACCGCCCAGTAGAAGCAGGCGACCTCCCCCGCCACGCAGCCGACGCGCAGAAGATGCAACGGCAGCCGCTTCACCGCGAAGACCGACCGCAGCCCCTCGCGCAGGATCAGCGGGGCCAGCAGCATCGCGCCGAACAGGCTGCGGATGGCCAGCAGCATCGCCACCGGATAGTCGGCGACCAGCCACTTACCGAGCGCGTCGTTGACGGTGAAAAGCGACATGCCCAGCAGCATCAGCAGAATGCCCAGGCGGGTGTCGGTGGCGGCGGAGGACGGGGTGCTGGAGGCGATCATCTCGGTTCACGCAAAAAATCCCTCCCCCCGCGAGCGGCGGGGGAAAGGATGGGATCGGGGCGGCAAAATGACGGGTGCGCGCGGTTCAGACCACGCCCTTCTCCCGCAGAGCCGCGATGTCCGCCGCGCATAGGCCCAGCGCCTGCTCCAGCACGGCGTCGGTGTGCTGGCCGAGCGTCGGCGGGGCCACCGTGTGCTCGATGGGGGTCGCGGAGTAGCGGATCGGGCTCGCCACCGTCGGCACGGTCCCGGCGGTCGGGTGCGGCAGGTCCTGGTGGATGTGGCGGGCCTGGACGTGGGGGTCGGCGAAGACCTGCGACACGTCGTTGATCGGGCCGCAGGGCACGCCCACCGCCTCCAGAGCCGACAGCCAGTCGCGGCTGGTCCGCTGCTCCAGCAGCAGCTCCAGGATCGGCACCAGCTCCTTGCGGTTGGCGACGCGGGCCGGGTTGGTGGCGTAGCGCGGGTCCTGCGCCAGCTCCGGACGTCCGGCGACCTGACAGAATTTGGCGAACTGCCCGTCGTTGCCGACCGCCAGGATGATGTGGCCGTCCAGCGTGGCGAAGGCTTGGTAGGGCACGATGTTCGGGTGTGCGTTGCCCAGCCGCTGCGGCGCCTTGCCGCCGACCAGATAGTTCATGGCCTGGTTCGCCAGCACCGCCACCTGCACGTCGAGCAGGGCGAGGTTCACCCACTGCCCCTCCCCCGTCCGGTCGCGGTGGGACAGCGCGCCGAGCACGCCGATGGTCGCGTAGAGACCGGTGAAGACGTCAGTGACCGCGACGCCGACCTTGACCGGCCCGCCGCCCGCCTCGGCATCGGGTTGGCCGGTGATGCTCATCAGCCCGCCCATGCCCTGGATCATGAAGTCGTAGCCGGCGCGCTTGGCGTAGGGGCCGTCCTGCCCGAATCCGGTGATCGAGCAGTAGACGAGGCCCGGGTTGATCGCCTTCAGGCTGTCATAGTCCAGCCCGTACTTGACCAGCCCTCCGACCTTGAAGTTTTCGATCACGACATCGGCCTGGGCGGCCAGCTTGCGCACCAGTTCCTGGCCTTCGGGACGCTCGAAGTCGATGGTGATCGACCGCTTGCCGCGGTTTGTGGAGAGGAAATAAGCGGACTCCTCGCCCGCCCAGGGGGGACCCCAGGCGCGCGTGTCGTCCCCGGCGCCGGGCCGTTCGACCTTGATGACGTCCGCGCCGAGATCGGCCAGCGTCTGCGCTGCCCACGGCCCGGCGAGCACGCGGGAGAGTTCCAGGACACGGACATGGGAAAGCGGGCCGGGCATGGTGGGGTCCTTCACAAAATCTGAAATCCCCTCTCCCCTCTGGGGAGAGGGCCAGGGTGAGGGGGCGCCCGCGGGGCGTCCACGCAGTCTCATTGCAGCGCGTGTCCGGCCTTCGGCCGCCCCCTCATCCAACCTTCTCCCCGCTCTCGGCGGCCAAAGGCCGCCTGTCGCCGACAGCGCCCGCGAGCGGGCGCGAAAGGGAGGGGAGAAGGCTCTTTACTCACCTCACGCGAAGGCCTGGATGCCGGTGATGGCGCGGCCCAGGATCAGGGCGTGGATGTCGTGCGTGCCCTCGTAGGTGTTCACCGCCTCCAGGTTCATCACGTGGCGGATGACGTGGAACTCGTCGGCGATGCCGTTGCCGCCGTGCATGTCACGGGCGACGCGGGCGATCTCCAGGGCCTTGCCGCAGTTGTTGCGCTTGATGAGCGAGATCATCTCCGGCGCCGCCTTGCCCGCGTCGAGCAGGCGGCCGACCTGCAGCGCGGCCTGCAGGCCGAGCGCGATCTCCGTCTGCATGTTGGCGAGCTTGAGCTGCGGGATCTGGTTCGCGGCCAGCGGGCGGCCGAACTGCTTGCGGTCGATCTGGTACTGGCGGGCAGCGTGGAAGCAGAACTCCGCGGCGCCCATGGCGCCCCAGGCGATGCCGTAGCGGGCGCGGTTCAGGCAGCCGAACGGGCCGACGATGCCCTCGATGTTCGGCAGGCGGTTCTCCTCCGGCACGAAGACCTCGTCCATGACGATCTCGCCGGTGGCCGAGGCGCGCAGCGAGAACTTGCCCTCGATCTTCGGCGCCGACAGGCCCTTCATGCCCTTTTCGAGCACGAAGCCGTTGATCTTGCCCTCGTCGTTCTTCGCCCAGACGACGAAGACGTCGGCGACCGGCGAGTTGGTGATCCACATCTTCGCGCCGCTGACGATGTAGCCGTCCGCGACCTTCCTCGCGCGGGTCTTCATGCCGGCGGGGTCGGAGCCGGCGTCCGGCTCGGTCAGGCCGAAGCAGCCGATCCACTCGCCGGTGGCGAGCTTGGGCAGGTACTTCTCGCGCTGGGCCTCGCTGCCGTAGGCGTAGATCGGGTGCATGACCAGCGAGGACTGCACCGACATGGCGGAGCGGTAGCCGCTGTCCACCCGCTCGACTTCGCGGGCGACCAGACCGTAGGAGACGTAGTTGACGCCGGCGCAGCCGTAGCCGTCGATGGTGGAGCCGAGGAAGCCCAGCTCGCCCATCTCGTTCATGATCTCGCGATGGAAGATCTCGTGCCGGTTGGCCTCGGTCACGCGCGGCAGCAGCTTGTCCTGGCAATAGCTGCGCGCGGCGTCGCGGATCATCCGCTCGTCCTCGGTCAGCTGCTCGTCGAGGAGCAGCGGGTCTTCCCAGGCGAAGGAAGCGAGCTTGGCGGAGGCGGCTCCGGTCTTGGCGGCCATGTTTGAAATCTCCCTAGGTCCGATGCGCCCCAACATGGCGCGGCCGCTTTCATGGTTCAAATACATTTATCAGAGGACTTTAATATGATTCCCATATAAGATACTGGCATGGACCTGCGCCATCTCCGCCATTTCGTCGCCGTCGCCGAGGAGCTGCATTTCAGCCGTGCCGCCGCCCGGCTGGGCATCGGGCAGCCGCCGCTCAGCCAGTCGATCCAAGCATTGGAGGCCGAGCTGGGCGCCCGCCTGTTCGAGCGCACCAAACGCCGGGTCGAGCTGACCGAGCCGGGGCAACTCCTTCTCGGCGAGGCGCGGGAGATCCTGGCGCGGGCGGAGCGCGCCGCCGTGCTGACCCGCCGCGCCGCCAAAGGCGAGGTCGGTGAACTGCGCGTCGGCTTCACCGCGGCGGCCCCCTTCCTGCCGATGGTGCCGCGGATCATCGACGCCTACCGCCGCGCCCACCCCGACGTGCATCTGACACTGGTCGAGCTGCCGTCCAAGCAGCAGTTGACGGCGCTGGCCGACCGCCGGCTCGACGTCGGCTTCATCCGGGAGCCGCGCTTCGTCCCCGAGCCCGAGTCCTTCCGCTTCCACGACGTGGTGCGGGAACCGCTGCTGGCGGTGATGCGCGCCGACCATCCGCTGGCCGGGCGGGAGGTCGTGCCGCTGGCCGCGCTGCGCGACGAGCCCTTCGTCTTCTACCCCGCCGATTTCGGCACCAGCACGCACGAGCAGGTTTTCGCGCTGTGCGCCGCCGCCGGATTCCGTCCCAACGTGACCCAGGACGCGCGCGAGGCCTTCACCATCATCGGGCTGATCGCCGCCGGGCTGGGCGTGTCGATTCTGCCCGGCCAGCTTCGGCAGGTGGCGCTGGAGGGGGTGGTGTACCGGCCGCTCGACACGCCGGACGCCGTCACCACCCTGCAACTGGCCCAACGGAGTAACGAAAGTTCGCCCCTGGTGAAAAAATTCACCGGCCTCGTCGAACGGATCGTTCCGTTTGTTCCACCCATCTCCGGCGTCTAACCGACGACTCGGGAAAAATCGCCCGTCCAAACCCCGAGCCTCCCAAAGTCTGGGTTTTCAAGCGGTCAAGGAAGGAGCAAACTCCCGTTCAAACCGCGTGCACGGCCTTCGCAGATGCACAAAATTTCGTCAGACCGATGCCGAACCGTTGAATTGATCACAATGCGAGCATCGGGCTTGTCGAATTTATTAAACGGGTATACCGTCTGGCCCATTGCATAGGTCCTGTGTCGGGAACGCAACCCTGACCTGGGACCTCGCTCGGGACACCTCGGACGGGGGGAGGATGATGGACGGCGGCATGGTCACGACCGCACAGGCACTGGTGCGCTTCGTCGGGGTCCAGAAGACCTATGACGGCGAACACCTCGTGGTGAAGAACCTCGACCTCGACATCAAGAAGGGCGAGTTCGTCACCCTGCTCGGCCCTTCGGGCTCGGGCAAGACGACCACGCTGATGATGCTGGCCGGCTTCGAGGTCCCCACCCACGGCGAGATCTACCTCGCCGACCGGCCGATCAAGAACATGCCGCCGCACAAGCGCGACATCGGCATGGTCTTCCAGAACTACGCGCTGTTCCCCCACCTGACGATCGAGGAGAACGTCGCCTTCCCGCTGACCGTGCGCAAGATGCCGCGGTCCGAGGTGAAGGAGCGGGTGCGCTCGGCGCTGCGCATGATCAAGCTGGAGAACCTGGCGCACCGCCATCCCGGCCAGCTGTCGGGCGGCCAGCAGCAGCGCGTGGCGTTGGCCCGCGCGCTGGTCTTCAACCCGCAGCTCGTCCTCATGGACGAACCGCTGGGCGCGCTGGACAAGCGGCTGCGCGAGCACATGCAGCTCGAGATCAAGCAGCTGCACGAGACGATGGGCATCACCGTCGTCTACGTCACGCACGACCAGAGCGAGGCGCTGACCATGTCGGACCGCATCGCTGTGTTCAATGACGGCATCGTGCAGCAGATCGACAAGCCGGACGCGCTGTACGAACGCCCGGTCAACAGCTTCGTCGCCAACTTCATCGGCGAGAACAACGTGCTGAGCGGCACCGTCGAGAATATCGAACAGGGCTTCTGCCGGGTGGCGCTGGCGTCGGGCGGCTCGGTCGTGGCCCAGGCGATCAACGTCGCCGGTACGGGTGCCGCCACGGCGCTTTCGGTCCGGCCGGAGCGCATCAGCATCCTGACCGACGGGCAGGCCCCGGACGGCATGAACGCCCTGCCCGCCCATGTCCAGGACACCATCTATCTCGGCGACCACGCGCTGGCCGTGCTGAAGGTCGCCGGCAACGGGGAATTCATGGTCAAGCTGCCGCCGGGCGCCCACGCGGGCCTCAGCCACGGCCAGAGCGTGTCCATCGGCTTCCGCCCCGAGGACTGCCGGGCGCTCGATCCCGTGTGATCGGCCGCACCCGTCCGTCCGGTCTCTCCGGGAGGGGGGACCGGGGGCGCGCAACACCTCCTGACGCAACCACACATAATGAAGGAACGGGGACGATGTCGAAGCTTAAGGTGGCAGTTGGGTTCCTTGCGACGTTCACCGCCGGTGTGGCGCTGGCCACCGCCGCGCAGGCCCGCGACCTGACGGTCGTGTCCTGGGGCGGCGCCTATCAGGAAGCCCAGAAGAAGGTCTATTTCGAGCCGTTCAAGAAGGCCGGCACCCCGATGAACGACGAGTCCTGGGACGGCGGCATCGGTGTGCTGCGCGCCAAGGTCCAGGGCGGTGCGGCGACCTGGGACGTCGTGCAGGTGGAGAGCGAGGAACTGGCCGTCGGTTGCGAAGAGGGCCTGTTCGAGACGATGGAGTTCAACCGGATCGGCGGCGAGCAGGCCTACCTGCCGCAGACCGTCGATGCCTGCGGCGTCGGCGCGATCGTGTACGACTTCGTGCTCGGCTACGACAAGGACAAGCTGAAGGACGCGCCGAAGAGCTGGGCCGACTTCTTCGACACCACCAAGTATCCGGGCAAGCGCGGCCTGCGCCAGGGCGCCAAGACCACGCTGGAAATCGCCCTGATGGCCGACGGCGTCGCGCCGAAGGACGTCTACAAGGTTCTGGGCACCGAAGAGGGCCTGGAGCGCGCCTTCAAGAAGCTGGACACCATCAAGAACGACATCGTCTGGTGGAAGGCCGGCGCGCAGCCGCCACAGTTGCTGGCCTCGGGCGAGGTGGCGATGACGTCCGTCTACAACGGCCGCATCGACGCCGCAAACAAGGCCGAGAAGAAGAACTTCGGCATGGTGTGGAACGGCGCGCTCTACACCATCGACAGCTGGGTGATCCTGAAGGGCAGCCCGAACAAGGAAGCCGCCTACAAGTTCCTCGACTTCGTCGGCAAGGCGGAGAACCAGGCCAAGCTGTCCGAGAACATCGCCTACGGCACCTCCAACAAGGACGCCCCGTCCAAGCTGGCGCCCGCCGTCCTGAAGGACCTGCCGACCGCTCCGGACAACATGAAGAACGCGGTCGAGATCAGCGTTCCCTTCTGGCTGGAGAACATCGACCGCCTGACCGAGCGCTTCAACAAGTGGGCGGCGAAGTAAGCCGCTGAGCAGTGCCCCCACCCTAACCCTCCCCCGCTTCGCAGGGGAGGGGATCAATCTCCCTCCCCTGCGAAGCGGGGGAGGGCCGGGGTGGGGGCCCACCTCGACCACCACACACGTCTCTACCGCATTTTCGAAATAGGCCGCCCATGACAGCCGCGTTCGTCGCCGGCGCCGATGCGTCGTCCGAGGTGCCTCTCAAGCGCCGCCTGAAACGGGCGGAGCGGACGCGCCGGCTCAAGGCCCTGGCGCTGATCCTGCCGCTCCTCCTCTTCCTGCTCTTCACCTTCCTCGGTCCCATCGCCGGCATGCTCTGGCGGTCGGTCGACGACTGGGAGGTGCGTCAGGTCATGCCCCACACCGTCGCGGCCCTGGCCGACTGGGACGGCAAGGACGTTCCGGGCGAGCCGGCCTTCGCCGCGCTGGCGGGCGACATCCGCACGGCGCGCGACGCCGGCACCGTCGCCATCGCGTCCAAACGGCTGAACTACGCGCTGAACGGCTTCCGCACCATCATGTCGGGCACGGCGCGCAACCTGAAGACCCTGCCCGAACCCGGCACCGCCAAGGACACCCTGATCGGCATCAACCCGGCCTGGGGCGAACGCGCCACCTGGGCGGCGATCAAGGGCGCCAGCGGGCCGCTCACCAGCTTCTACCTGCTGGGGGCGCTGGACCTGACGCGCAACCTGGACGGCGCCATCGTCGCCGCCCCCGAGGAGCAGGCGATCTACCGCGACGTCTTCGGGCGCACCTTCACCATCAGCTTGGGCGTGACGGTCCTCTGCCTGATCCTGGGCTTCCCGGTCGCCTACATGCTGGCAACGCTGCCCACGGGCCAGTCGAACGTCCTGATGATCTTCGTGCTGCTGCCCTTCTGGACCTCGCTTCTGGTGCGCACCTGCGCCTGGATCGTCGTGCTGCAGAGCGAGGGCATCGTCAACGACAGCCTGCGCTGGATCGGCCTGATCGACGAGCCGCTGCGGCTGATCTACAACCGCTTCGGCGTCTATGTGGCGATGACGCACGTGCTGCTGCCCTTCATGATCCTGCCGCTCTACAGCAGCATGCGGTCGATCTCCCCGGCCTACATGCGGGCCGCGGCGTCGCTCGGCGCCTCGCCGGTCACCGCCTTCCTGCGCATCTACCTGCCGCAGACCGTGCCCGGCATCGGGGCGGGCAGCCTGCTCGTCTTCATTCTGGCCATCGGCTACTACATCACGCCAGCCCTGGTGGGCGGCGCCGCCGACCAGATGATCAGCTACTTCATCGCCTTCTACACGACGGAAACCGTCAACTGGGGTCTGGCCTCGGCGCTGGGCGCGGTGCTTCTGCTCGCCACGCTGCTGCTCGCCGTCGTCTATGGAAAGCTGGTCCACGGCCAGCAGGTCACGGGAGGGATGAAGAATTGAGCCAGAACCACTCCCCCCGCACCACAAGCCAGCGCGTCGCCTGGATCACCACCGTGGTCGTCGCCTCGCTGGTGCTGGTTTTCCTGATGGCGCCGATCCTGGCGATCATGCCGCTGTCCTTCAGTTCCGGCTCCTACCTGACCTACCCGCTGCCGGGCCTGTCGCTGCGCTGGTACGAGGACTTCCTGAATTCCCCGCGCTGGGTGTCGTCGCTGAAGAACAGCGTCATCATCGGGGTGGCCTCGACCATCCTGTCGATGGTGCTGGGCACGCTCGCCTCGCTCGGCCTCGCCCAGTGGAAGAGCAAGTTCAAGCCGCTGGTGCTGGCCATCGTGCTGTCGCCGGTCGTCGTGCCGGGCGTCATCACCGCGGTCGGCCTGTACTTCTTCTTCGCGCCGCTGGGTCTGACCGGCAGCTACGCCGGCCTGATCCTGGCGCACACCGCGCTGTCCACGCCCTTCGTGGTCATCACGGTCAGCGCGACGCTGCAGAGCTTCGACATGAATCTGGCGCGGGCCGCGGCCTCGCTCGGCGCCTCGCCGATCTACGCCTTTCGCCGGGTGATCCTGCCGCTGATCCTGCCGGGTCTGGCCTCGGGCGCCCTGTTCGCCTTCGCCACCAGCTTCGACGAGGTGGTGGTGGTGCTGTTCATGGCCGGTCCGGAGCAGCGCACCCTGCCCCGTGAGATGTTCAGCGGCATCCGCGAGAACATCAGCCCGACCATCACGGCGGCGGCGGTGATCCTGACGACCATCTCGGTCATCCTGCTCGCCACGCTGGAGGCGCTGCGCCGCCGCAACGAGCGGCTGAAGGGCAACCTGCGCTGAGCCTCATTCTGAGGAATTCAACCCTCTCCCCTCTGGGGAGAGGGTGGCCCGAAGGGCCGGTGAGGGGGTTGCGCTTGTGCCGGACACACCGCCACGCGCACCCCCCTCACCCTACCCCTCTCCCCAGAGGGGAGAGGGGACGGACTATGAAGAGGGAATTACAGGTACGGCGGGGTGCAGGCGCTGATGATTTCGCATTCCTCGTCGCCGACGTTGCGGAAGCGGTGCGGAATGCGGCTGTCGAACAGATAGGCGTCGCCGGGACCGAGGATCTCCTTGCGGTCGCCGACGGTCAGCTCGATCCGGCCCTTGATGACGACGCCGCCCTCCTCCGATTCATGCTGGAGCATGGTACGCCCGCCGGTGTCGGCGCCGGGGGCGTATCGCTCGTGCAAGACCTGGAGGTTGCGGCCGTGCAGGTCGCCGACCTGCCGGAAGGACATGAAGCCGACCCGGCTCTTCACCAATCCGGTCAGTTCGACCAGATCGCTGCCCTTGAAGAAGATCTGCTCGCGCGGCGGCAGGTCGTCGGAGGAGAAGAACTCCGCCAGGGTCATCGGAATGCCCTGGAGCACCTTGCGCAGCGAGGAGACGGAGGGGCTGCACCGGTTCTGCTCGATCAGCGAGATGGTGCCGTTGGTCACGCCCGCCCGTTGCGCCAACTGGCGCTGGGACAGGGCGTGCGCTTCGCGAACCTGCTTCAGGCGCGCGCCCACGTTGAAATCGACAGCGTCCACATCCATGGATCGGTTCCTCGCTCCTGACCGGAAGGCATACCGGATTCGCGTGTGTGCGTCATCAAAAACTCAACACCCGATTAGGGTTGTTTAATTTATTAAACATGGGTACGCTCCCTTCACATCGCAAATCGAGGCTGATTCCCATGCTGTCGCTGAACGACCAGAGCCTTCTTCGGACACAAGCCTATGTGAACGGCGCGTGGCGCGACGCCTTCTCCGGCAAGACCTTCGCGGTCACCAACCCGGCGACGGGCGAGGAGCTGGCCCAGGTCGCCGACGTCGGCGCGGAAGAGACGCGGCAGGCCATCAACGCCGCCGACGCCGCCCTGCCGGCGTGGCGCGCCAAGACCGCGAAGGAGCGCGCGGCCATCCTGCGCCGCTGGTTCGAGCTGATCATGGCGGCGCAGGAGGATCTGGCCGTTCTGATGACCCTGGAGCAGGGCAAGCCGCTGGCCGAGGCCCGCGGCGAGGTCGCCTACGGCGCCAGCTTCATCGAGTGGTTCGCCGAGGAGGGCAAGCGGGTCTACGGCGACGTGATCCCCAGCTTCGCCGGCAACAAGCGCATCGTCGTCCTGAAGGAGCCGATCGGCGTCGTCGCCGCGATCACCCCGTGGAATTTCCCCAACGCGATGATCACCCGCAAGGTCGGCCCGGCGCTGGCCGCCGGCTGCACCATCGTCGTCAAGCCGGCGGAGGACACCCCGCTGTCCGCCCTGGCGCTGGCCGAACTGGCCGAGCGCGCGGGCGTTCCGGCCGGGGTGTTTAACATCGTCACCGGGTCCGACCCCGTCGCCATCGGCGGCGAGCTGACCGCCAGCCCGATCGTGCGCAAGCTGTCCTTCACCGGCTCGACCGAAGTCGGCAAGATCCTGATGCGGCAGTCCGCCGACACGGTGAAGAAGGTGTCGCTGGAGTTGGGCGGCAACGCGCCCTTCATCGTGTTCGACGACGCCGACCTGGACGAGGCGGTCAAGGGCGCGCTCGCGTCCAAGTACCGCAACTCCGGCCAGACCTGCGTCTGCGCGAACCGCCTGCTGGTCCAGGCCGGCGTCTACGACGCCTTCGCCGCCAAGCTGGCCGAGGCGGTGAAGCAGATCCGCGTCGGCAACGGCATGGAGGCCGGCGTCACCCAGGGCCCGATGATCAACGGCCAAGCCGTCGAGAAGGTCGAGGA
Organism: Azospirillum sp. Marseille-Q6669; assembly: GCF_965111635.1. NCBI lineage: Bacteria > Pseudomonadati > Pseudomonadota > Alphaproteobacteria > Rhodospirillales > Azospirillaceae > Azospirillum > Azospirillum sp. Marseille-Q6669. The sequence continues at coordinate 1,471,991 of NZ_CBCOOP010000001.1, forward strand.
GTTGATGGGCGACGCTCTGGCCAAGGGCGCCAAGGTCGCGCTCGGCGGCAAGCGCCACGGCCTGGGCGGCACCTTCTTCGAGCCGACGATCCTGACCGGCGTCACCACCGAGATGCGCGTGGCCCGCGAGGAGATCTTCGGTCCGGTGGCCCCGCTGTTCAAGTTCGAGACGGAGGCCGACGCCATCCGCATGGCCAACGATACCGAGTTCGGACTGGCCGCCTATTTCTACAGCCGGGACATCGGCCGGGTGTGGCGCGTGGCCGAGCGGCTCGAATATGGGATGGTCGGCATCAACGAAGGCATCCTGTCGACCGAGGTCGCGCCGTTCGGCGGCATCAAGCAGTCGGGCATCGGGCGGGAAGGCTCCAAGTACGGTGTGGAGGACTTCCTGGAGATCAAGTACCTGTGCGTCGGCCTGGGCGCCTGACGCCATCCTTTCCAATCGGGGGTTTGAGATGAGCAACCAGTCCTTCCAGGATCGTCGCAACGCCGCCGTTCCGCGCGGCCTCGCCAACGCCATGCCGGTCTATGTCGACCGCGCCGAGAACGCCGAGCTGTGGGACGTCGAGGGCAACCGCTTCATCGACTTCGCCGGTGGCATCGCGGTGCTGAACACCGGCCACCGCCATCCGAAGATCATCGAGGCGGTGAAGGCCCAGCTCGACCGCTTCACCCACACCTGCGCGATGGTCACGCCCTACGAGTCCTTCGTGACCCTGGCGGAGCGGCTGAACGCGCTGGTTCCGGGTTCCACGCCGAAGAAGACCGCCTTCTTCACCACGGGTGCCGAAGCCGTCGAGAACGCGGTGAAGATCGCCCGTGCCCACACGGGCCGTCCGGGCGTGATCGCCTTCAGCGGCGCCTTCCACGGCCGCACGCTGCTGGCGATGGCGCTGACCGGCAAGGTCGTGCCTTACAAGGTCGGCTTCGGTCCCTTCCCGGCCGAGGTCTACCACGCGCCCTTCCCCAACGCCTACCGCGGGGTCAGCGTCCAGGACAGCCTGAAAGCGCTGGAGCAGCTGTTCAAGTCGGACGTGGACGCCACCCGCGTCGCCGCGATCATCGTGGAGCCGGTGCAGGGTGAGGGCGGCTTCAACATCGCCCCGACGGAGTTCCTGCAGGCCCTGCGCAAGATCTGCGACGACAACGGCATCCTGCTGATCATCGACGAGATCCAGACCGGCTTCGCTCGCACCGGCAAGATGTTCGCCATCGAGCATTCCGGCGTCGAGCCCGACCTGATGACCATGGCGAAGAGCCTGGCCGGCGGTTTCCCGCTGTCGGCGGTCACCGGCAAGGCGGAGATCATGGACGCCCCGATCCCCGGCGGCATCGGCGGCACCTACGCTGGCAGCCCGCTGGCGACCACCGCGGCGCTGGCCGTGCTGGACGTCATCGAGGAGGAGAAGCTGATCCAGCGCTCCAACGACCTGGGCGAGCGCATCGCCGGCCGCTTCCGCACCATGGCCCAGCGCAACACGCTGTCGGTGATCGGCGACGTGCGCAACCTGGGCGGCATGATCGCCATGGAGCTGGTGAAGGACCGCGGCACCAAGGAACCGGCGCCGGAGCTGACCAAGGCGCTGGTCGCCAAGGCGGCGGAGAAGGGCCTCGTTCTGCTGTCCTGCGGCACCTACGGCAACGTGATCCGCATCCTGGTTCCGCTGACCGCGTCGGACGCGCTGGTGGACGAGGGCCTGGACATCATCGAGCGCTCCCTGGAGGAGCTGGTTTCGGCCTGAAGCCGCGACCTGATCCGTCAGTCCCGATTTTTCAGTGAAGTCCCCAGACTGCACGCCCTCCTTCCCGCAAGGGAAGGAGGGTTTCTTTTTGTGCGCCCGCCCGCCCACGCTTTAGGATGAGGGCGCGGATCGAGGGGACGGGCTCATGGCCGGCGGGATCGACATCGTCATCATCAAGAAGAACGGGCTGGGCGACGCCGGGGCCAGCGTCTTCGCCGAGGTCGCGGAAACCCTGTGCTTCGCGCTGCGCCGCCTGGGCTTCGACGCGGACATCGTGTGGAACCGCGTCGGCCGGCGACGCCGCGCCATCGTCCTGGGCGGGCACGACCTGACGGCGGAGGAAGGCGACCGGCTGCCCAGCGGCACCATCCTGTACAATCTGGAGCAGATCGCCACGCTGCACCCGCGCAACGCCCATTACCTGGACCTGCTGCGCCGCTGCCGGGTGTGGGACTACAGCCCGCGCAACATCGCCGATCTGGCCGGCCAGGGCATCCGGGCGCGCCTCGTCCCCATCGGGCATGTCGACGAGATGACCCGCATCCCGAACAGCCCCTCCCCCGGCATCGACGTGCTGTTCTACGGCGCCGTGAACCCGCGCCGCCGCGCCGTCCTCGACGCGCTGGGCGAGCGCGGGCTGACCGTGGTCAGCCTCCAGCATTATTACGGGGCGCTGCGCGACCGCTTCGTCGCCGACGCGAAGCTGGTGCTGAACCTGCATCACTACGAGGCGGGCATCTTCGAGATCGTCCGCGTCTCGCACCTGCTGTCGAACCGCAAGGCGGTGCTGGCCGAGCGCCACCCCGACACCGAGATCGACCCCGACCTGCTGGACGCCATGGCCTTTGCCCCCTACGACGGGCTGGTCGAGGCCGCCTGCGCGCTGGTCGCCGACGGTGCGCGGCGGGCGGCGCTGGCCGAGGCGGGGTACCGGCGCATGAGGGACCGGGACGCGGTGGCGCTGATGCGCGGCGCCGCCGCGGACCTCGGTCTTTCACACGGCGAGGCCGGCGCGCTCACCGGCTCCTGAAGCGCCCGCTCACAGCTCGACGACCGGAGCGAACCCGCCGAAGATCAGCCGCTTCCCATCGAAGGGCATCGGATTTTTCTCCGCGCTGAACCGCTCGTCGGTCTTCATCAGCTCTTCCATCCGCTTCATGGCGGCGTCCCGCGTCGCCTTGTCCGGCCATTCGATCCAGGAGAAGACGACCGTCTCGTCGTCCGTCGCCTGCACCGCCCGACGGAAATCGGTGAGCTTGCCGTTGGGCACATCGTCGCCCCAGCATTCGAGGACGCGCGTCGCGCCAAGCTCCTTGAACACGCTGTCGGCCTTGTTCGCGTGGTCGATGAAAGCCTGCTTGTTGGCGGTCGGAACCGCGATGACGAACCCGTCGATGTACGCCATGTCTTTCCTCCCTTGTTTGTTTGAAGCTTCGCCCCCGTCCGTCAGGACGCCGCCGCGTCCGGGCATTTCGCGCCGGTGTGGTTCAGCATCCAGGGCGTGCCGAAGCGGTCGGTGACCATGGCGAAGCGCTCGGCCCAGAAGGTCTCGCCCGGCGGCATCTCCACGGACCGGGCGTCCTTCGCCAGCACCGCGAAAATACGGTCGAACTCGGCGAGCGACGGCGGGGCGATCTGCACCCGGAATCCCTGTGGCTTGCTGTACATGCTGTCCGGCGAGTCGGACGCCATCATCGTGGTCGCCCCCAGCTTCACCATCATGTTCATCACGAGGTGATCGCCACCGGGCATCCGGCTGTCCGCGTCCGGGGCATCGCCGTTGCGGAACACATAGACGACCTCGCCGCCGAGGGTCTCGGCGTAGTGGGTCATCGCCTCCAGGCAGGTCCCGTTGAAGAACAGGTAGATCGTCGGTTCCATGGTGTCGTTTCCTCCCGGTCAGGCTGTTCTTGGGTCAGAGCGTTTTAGCCAGGGCTTCGAGCTGGTCGGTCGCTTTGCCCCAGCCTTCGTGGAAGCCCATCTTCTCGTGCTCGTCGCGCGCCTCGGCGCTCCAATGCATGGCGCGCGCGATGTAGAGGGTATTGCCGGCGCCCGCGTCCTCGAACCGAACCTCGGCGGTCATGAAGGCCCGGCCCGACGGCCGCCAGCCGGGGCGGAACGCGTCGGTGAAGACCAGACGCCGACCCTCCTCCACGTCGAGGAAGACGCCGGGTTCACCGAAGGACTCGCCGTCCGGGCCGTTCATCAGCGTGAAGAACTCGCCGCCCGCCCGCAAGTCGATCCGCGCCTTGGACACCCACCAGGGCTTGGGGCAGAACCACTGCTTCAGCAGCTCGGGTTCGGTCCAGCAGCGCCACAGCGCGCCGCGCGGCGCGTCGAGGCTGCGGGTCAGAACGAGGTCGCGCTCAACATCCGTCATGGGGAGTCCCTTTCGAACGGGGCTGTGAAAAGAGCAACATGAGGTAGCGTTTCAGGTGGTCGACGCTGTCCAGCGCCTCCTCGCGCCCGCCCATCGCCTTGGCGAGGATGAAGGCGCCCTGGAGCACGGCCTGTGTGTGCCGCGCGAGGCTCGCCGGGGTCCAGTCGGCCTCGATACCGTGCGCCGCCATGGCCGCCGCGATGTCCGGTTCGAGCGTCGCCGCGTGGCCGAAGATGCTGGCCGCGCAGGCATCGCGGATCGCCGGATGCGACCCGTAGACTTCCTGCGTCATGGTCCCGACGAGGCAGGTGAATTCGGCGGGATCGCCGTCGATGATCGCCTTGCGGAAGTCGACATAGCCGAACAGGCGGTCGAGCGGGTCTTCGAGCCGGTGGTACGGCGCGTTCGCGAAGAAGGCCGAGGTGGTTTCCGTCCAATAGGCGGCAGCGGCGACGCCGAGCGCTTCCTTGGTCTCGAAGTGATGGAAGAACGCGCCCTTGGTTACCCCCGCCGCCTTGCAGAGATCATCGACGGAGGTCGCCGCGAATCCCTTGGCGCGGATGACGTCCCGCGCCGCTTCGAGAAGCCGGGTGCGGGCATCGCCGCGTTCGGGGTGATGTTTGGCTGGTCTCGGCATGGGCGGAAGCATACCGAACGGTTGGTATGTACGTCAAGGGTGAACAGTCGCCGCCACGACATCCGGCATGGCATTCGAACGTGGAGAATTTCCAACTCTCCACGTTCGTTCACTTAACTTGAAGTCAACAGTTTATTTATTCCCGACACGTCGCAGCGCCGACGTGTCGGGAAACTGCTCAGCCACGTCGGCCAAACGGTCTACAAGATCCGCAAACCATCCTAGAATTTCCCCATCGGGATCGCGAATATCAAGAAGTTCAGGCGTCATTTTTTTCGCCGCTTCGCTATTCAGTCTCCTTTTCACTTTACTGACTTTTTGCTTTTTATCATGTTCGCTCACATCCACCCAGGCTTTTGTCGATTCGGAAGCGGCGTGCACCTGCTCGGCCACCAAGGCAGGAACGTCGTCTAAGTCACCGAATTCAACTTCGACATTCATTGCATCTCGAATTGCTTGTGGGTGAAGATAATTTTCGATCTCACGCTTCTTAGTTAAACAACCCCAATGTCCATCATTAATAACTTTTTGAATATGAGCTTCATACTGAGGCGGCTGATTATCATCGCGGTCATAAATATGCATTTGTGGAGTAGAGAGCCTCTCGAGGTAACGGCGATCCACCCAATGCTTTAGATTTCCACCACTCAACATAATGATACCGATTCGAGGATCATCTTCAATATGCGGAATAATAGGAAAATTTGGCCTCAGCACGTCGGCAATGTTTGAAAGAAAATCAACATCAGTTGGCCCTTCCACACACAAAAGGACGCGCACTCGTCCATCAGGCAAAACACCCAATGTCTTCGCCACCTCCGCAAGCACCTCATCGCTCCCATGCCGAACCGTAGGCACCAAACTATTTTTAGACCGCGAAATATATCGTATAGCTTCAATCGGCAACAGTCTGGCGATAGCCGGAACATGGGTTGTTACAATGACCTGAGCATCACCTTGATCTACTAAATTTCGCAGAGCTTTGATCAACATAACTTGATTAGAAGGGTGTTGAGAGTTTTCTGGCTCTTCCACAGCGTAAATAATATTTGGCGACCCACTGCTCTCTTGACGGCGCTCAGCCTCAGCTCGGAAAAAATTCAGCAGGATCAACCGACGGACACCGCTTCCACGCTTATCGATTGGGATTCCGTTATCGTCAGCTAATGTTAGCTTAAAGCCATCCCATTTCGGCTCTGCCTTGAAATTTGGCTGGAGTTCAGCCGCAAGCTCTGGAGCCATATCCTTGAGCTTTTCTAGTGTTCGCTCAGCCACTTCAGTCGCTTGCGCGCGTACCTTCTCACGGATACTTTCTAACTCCTCTTCAACTGACTTGATTGCCTCTTGCACTGCCAGCTTCATGGGATCTTGAACTTCACTATCGTCAACTTTGTTGGGTCGGTCAGCTTGAAATAAAGCGAACGAAGGCAAAAATTTCTGCAACTGTTCCCAAACTTTCTTTCCTTCTTCCGCATCCATCGGCACCAATTGAGGCTCCGGAAAGAGTTCTTTAACATGCGTGTATATAGCTCTCCGGAGTTCAACATTTGAGCGCTTATCAACCGCTTGCAGGTCGGCACCAAGGCTTTCAGCTCTTTTCTTTAGATCAGCTTGCTTTAAGCTGAGGAGGTCTCGAACTCCATCAGCCGCAGGAAATAAAGCGGAGGCAAACACACTCACTTTTGGCGTTCTAGGCGTGCAATCGATTTGCTTGACGATGCGCAAAAGCCCACCTTGACCAAGAAGGTGCTCATCCGCCACCGTTGTTTTCGATTTAGAATCGATAATAATTTCCTCAGGAAGATCATCAAATGCACACTCTATTTCAATAACTTTGTTTGTATTTTTTACACAAACGTCTGAAGAATCAACTTTAACCGTTGAGTTATTGAAAAATATCTCAAGAGCTTCGAGCAAGGTGCTCTTGCCAACATCATTCCGACCGATGATTGACGTGAAATCGCCAATCTCTAATTCAGTCCGAGTGCTATAGCCACGGAAATTGGTGATTGCAAGCTGACGGAGCCGCATATTTTCCCCCATTGGCAACCATGGCCTGGGAGTTGACCCCTTAAGGCTACGCTCCAGCCGCTCTTTAAATACCTTATTGCGGTTGAAGACTCTATGGGAAAATTCTGAAAACGAGAGCTTATCGACCATTGCGCTACACTTTAGCGCATGAATGTTACGCCCTTACACGCCTCAGCCAATGGGCAACGTTACAAAACACATCCATTGGCTTGTATATATCGCAGAATTCTGGCCAACCACTTTCTCCTAATGATCACCAGATTTCATCCTCTCCAAAATGGAGTCAAAATCCATGAATAATCCTCAATAATTCGTACACATCCGTTCAATGTAAAATGAAATGCGACTGTTCAGTATGCTAAAGCCGACAAGTCTCTGAAGTCCCCTTGGGAGCTGAAATAGATTATTATGCACTCAACAACGGCCCTGTCCGCCGCAGCGTCGTTCCCGCCACCTTGGCGATCCGCTTGCCCGCCAGGGTGAAGCGGGTCGCGCTGTGGGCGTAGAGCACGCCCGCCGACTCGCAGCGCACCGGGGTCACCTCGCCGGTCAGCGGGTCGAGGATGTCGGCGACCACGGCGCCGGCCTCCACTCGGTCGCCCGCTTTGTGGTGGAAGACCACCACGCCGCCCACCGGGGCGGTCAGCGGTTCGGAGGATTCCAGCGGGGTCGGGGCGCACAGCGGCTCCGGCAGGGCCGGCGGTTCGCCGGACAGGACGCCGGCATGGGTGAGGAAGCCGGCGATGGCCTGGGCGTCCGCTTCGCCCTGGGCGTGCTCCACGTCGGCCTGGCCGCGCAGCTCCACGGTCACGGAATGGCAGCCGAAGGGGATCGGGCGGTCGGGCCAGCGCTTGGCAAGCTCGTTCCAGGGGCGGCTGACCGCCTCGTCGAAGGGGTCGCCGCCGGATTCCTCGGCCAGGAAGACGGCCTGCGCGCCGAGAAGCCGCTGCAACGGGGCGAAGGCCTCCGCCGAGGGCGTCAGGGTGTAGAGGTGCATCACCGCTTCCAGGTCGCAATGCAGGTCCAGCACCCAATCGGCCTGGAGCGCGAGGCCCAGAAGACGGTGCTTCATATGCTCCGTCTCGGTGCGCGGGGTGCGCTCGGCCAGGGCGTCGGCCAGGGCGGCGCGGATGGCGGCCTTGTTGGCCTCGCCGTCGTCGGTCAGGCGGTCGGCCACGCGCTCGGCCACCGCCTCGGTCAGGTGGGGGTAGTCGCGGTTGAAGTTCTTGCCGTCGTCCTGGTCGAAGCGGCCCAGATGATGGTCCATCAGCGACTGGCCCAGCCCCACCGGGTTGGCGACCGGGACGAGGATGACCTCGCCGGCGATCCGCCCCTCGGCCTCCAGCGCGGTCAGGATGCGGCGCAGCTTGTCGGCCACCAGCATCGCCGGGATCTCGTCGGCGTGCAGCGACGCCTGGATGTAGGCGCAGGGCCGCGCGCCCGCCGTGCCGAAGCGCTGAACGGTCAGGGTCCGCCGGGTGCCGGGGGTGGCGGACGGGAGGTCGATGATGGCGCTGTGCATGGCGGATCGCTGCCGGATAAATGATAAGCCCGCCCCCACCGTGGCGAAGGCCGGGGCGGGCCGCAAGCGCCTTTTGCGCCAAGCTGCTTTTACGAAAGGGCGGTGCCCGTCAGCACGGCGTCGAATTGCTCCAGCGCCCAATTGACCTGCTCGCGGGTGATGACCAGCGGCGGGGCGATGCGGATGGTGTGGTCGTGGGTGTCCTTCGCCAGGACGCCGCGCGCCCGGAGATCCTCGCAATAGCGGCGCGCCCCGCCCGCCTCCGGGTGAAGCTCCACCGCCAGCATCAGGCCGCGCCCGCGTACCGCGCGGATCACGTTGCTGCGGATGGCGCCGAGCTGCTCCAGGAAATAGGCGCCCTGGGCGGCGGCGTTGTCGATCATGCCCTCCTCCACCAGCACCCGCATGGCGGCGCGGGCGACGGCGCAGGCCAGCGGGTTGCCGCCGAAGGTGCTGCCGTGCTGGCCGGGCTTCAGCACGCCCAGCACCTCGGAGTTCGACAGCACCGCCGACACCGGGTAGAAGCCGCCGGACAGCGCCTTGCCGATCAGGGTGACGTCGGCCTCCACCCCCTCATGCTCCTCGGCCAGCAGCTTGCCGGTGCGGCCCAGCCCGGTCTGGATCTCGTCCAGGATCATCACGACGTTGCGCTCCGTGCACAGGTCGCGCACCCGGCGCAGATAGCCGGCGGGCGGGATGACCACCCCGGCCTCGCCCTGGATCGGCTCCAGCAGAACGGCCACCGTGTTGGGGGTCATCGCCGCCTCCAGCGCCGCCGCGTCGCCGAAGGGCACGGTGCGGAAGCCCGGCGTGAAGGGGCCGAAGCCGCCGCGGGCGTCCGGGTCGGTGCTGAAGCTGACGATGGTGATGGTGCGGCCGTGAAAATTATCCGAGCAGACGATGATCTCCGCCTGGTTCTCCGGCACGCCGCGCACCTCGTAGCCCCACTTGCGCACCGTCTTGATCGCCGTTTCCACCGCCTCCGCCCCGCTGTTCATCGGCAGGATCTTGTGCGAGCCGGTCAGCGCCGCCAGTTCCTCGTAGAACAGCGCCAGTTGGTCGTTGCGGAAGGCGCGGGAGGTCAGGGTCAGCTTCGACGCCTGTTGCACCATCGCTTCCAGGATTTTCGGGTGGCAATGGCCCTGGTTGACGGCGGAGTAGGCCGACAGGCAGTCGAGATAGCGGTTGCCGTCGGTGTCCCAGACATACACGCCCTCGCCGCGCGCCAGCACGACGTCGAGCGGCTTGTAATTGTGGGCGCCCAGGCGGTGTTCGGTCCCGATCAGGTCGGCGGCGTGCTGAAGCATGGCGTTCTCTCCGGTCTGGGTGTTTTTTAAACGGCTTGGCCGCCGATCTGCGATTGGGTGACGGCGGGGTCGATGATGCGGCGCCCGAACAGGCTCGCCACCAGATCGACCAGCAGCAAGGCGCTCTTGCCCCGCTCGTCGAGGAAGGGGTTCAGCTCCACCACGTCCAGCGAGCCGACGACGCCCGCGTCGTGCAGCATCTCCATGATGAGGTGCGCCTCGCGGTAGGTCGCGCCGCCCAGCACCGCCGTGCCCACCGCCGGCGCGATGGCGGGGTCGAGGAAATCCACGTCCAGGCTGACATGCAGATGGCCGCCGGCCTGCCGCACCCGCTCGATGATGCGGCGCATGTGGACACCGACCCCGTGCTCGTCGATCAGCCGCATGTCCACCACGTCCACCCCGCGGGCGCGCAGCAGGCGCCGTTCGCCGGAGTCGAGGGAGCGGATGCCGAACAGATGGACGTGCGCCGGGTTCACGGTGGCCCGCTGCTCCGGCGGAAACACGTCGTCGAAGCCGTCCTCCCCGCACAGCAGGGCCACCGGCATCCCGTGCATGTTGCCGGACGGCGAGGTGTGGGGCGTGTTGAAGTCGCCGTGCGCGTCCAGCCACAGAACGAACAGCGGCGTGCCGGCCTCCCGGCAATGGCGGGCCACCCCGGTGACCGAGCCCATGGACAGGCTGTGGTCGCCGCCCAGGAAGACCGGCACGCCGCCCGCCCGCATCATGGCGTAGGAGCGGTCGGCCAGCGCCCGCGACCAGGCGGTGATCTCCGCCATACGGGCCGTGGCGGCGTCGCCATCGCTCCAGGGGTCGGGGGTGAGGTCACCCAGGTCGCGCACCTCGTGCCCCAGCTCGCGCAGGGCGCGGACCAGCCCCGCCGTGCGCAGCGCCGCCGGCCCCATCAGGGCGCCGGGATGGCCGGCCCCCGCCTCGATGGGAACGCCGATGATCTCCACGAAGCGCTGATCGTCCCAATCCCCCGACGCCATGCCGCCCCTCTCCCTGTGCGATCGTGCCTCCCATGACTATCGGGGGCGGAGCAGGCGGCAGAAAGACGGAAAAGTGCCAACGAACGGCGGCATTTTTGACAGTTTGCCAAGCCCGGCTTATCATTTTGGCATGGACGACCTGGACCACCGCCTGCTGGGCCTGCTGCGCGCCGACGCGCGCCAGCCCGTTGCCGGCCTCGCCGCCGCGCTGAAGGTGTCGCGCGCCACCGTGCGCGCCCGCATTGACCGTCTGGTCGAGAGCGGGGTCATCGCCGGCTTCACGGTGCTGCTGCGCAAGGATCTGCGGCCCGCCATGGTCCGGGCCATCACGATGATCGAGGTGGAGGGCCGCGCCGCCGAGGCGGTCATCGCCCGCCTGCATGGCTTTCCGGAGGTGCGGACGGTCTACACGACCAACGGACGCTGGGACGTCGTCGCTGAAATCGAAACGGAGTCGCTGGAGGCCTTCGACGACACGCTGCGCCGCGTCCGGCAGATCGCCGGCATCGCCTCCACCGAGACCAGCATCCTGCTCTCCGCCCGCAAGGCGGTGCTGTAGGCTTCGTGTCGCCCCGTTGGTCGACAAGACCCGACACGGATTTCACGGATTGAACCGGATTTCACGGAGTCCTTCGGCGCGGCGCAGTTAGGGCAGACGTGCGCTCGGATTGAAAAAATCCGCGCAATCCGTGTCTGAATCCGTGAAATCCGTGTCGAATATTGCCCGCTTGTCCTGCGCGTCGCGTTCAGACGATGAACTTGGTCAGCCGCCGAGCCCCGCCAGCACGCCGCCCAGAAGCGGCTGGCCGAACAGCGCGCCCAGCGCGAAGCCGACGATCAGTCCGACCGCCGCCGCGAGCAGCGCCCGGCCGCCACCGCCCTTGGGCGCCTCCGCTCCCGCACCGCGCCCGTTGCCGCCGCCCGTGGACTCGTCGCCCTCGTCCGGCGCCGCCGCGCGGCGGGCGCTGTAGGAGGAGTCGGTGTCGGCGTGCCACGCGCGGATGCGGTCCTGCGCCGGCTTCAGCTGCTCGTCCGTTGGGGAGGAGCCGCGACCGTGGACGATTTCCCAGCCCAGCGCCAGGAAGCGCGTGGTCGTCCGCCCCTCCGGGCTGAAGATCGCGGCGGGCATCCGGCGGTAGGTCGCCTTCACCACGTCCACGTCGTAGGGGATCGCCGTGCGGAACATCAGCTCCGGGAATTCGGAGCGCAGCAGGGTCAGCGATTCGCGCCCGACCTCGTCGTTGGTGATCGACAGCATCAGGATGCCGGCCACCGACAGGTTGGGGTTCATGCCCTTCTGGATGTGCTCGACCACCGACAGTGTGCGCTTCAGCCCGTCCAGCGCGTAGCGCCCCGGAAAGACCGGAAGCACCAGCCGGTCCGACGCCGCCAGCGCGCCCGCGGCCAGATGGCCGAGCGCCGGCGGGCAATCGATCACCACGTAATCCGGCGGGTTGCGCGAGAAGTGCAGCGCCTTGCGCAGGCCGCGCTGCGAGCCGCCGCGGGCGTCCAGCGCGTGTTCCAGCGAATAGAGCTTCCGCGCCCCGACGATCATGGACAGACCGTCGAAGCTGGTCGGGGTGATGGCGTCCTCGACGAAGGTGTCCTGGCTCAGCAGGTCGTTGATGCCGACGCGCGCCTTCTCCCGCAGCAGGAAGTTGCTGGTGGCGCTGCTCTGCGGATCGAAGTCGATCAGGACGACGCTTTTGCCCAGCGCGGCCAGCGCCAGGGCGAGGTTCACGGAGGTGGTCGTCTTGCCGACGCCGCCCTTCTGGTTGTACACCGCCAGGATGGTCGGCTGCCGCGTCTCCGGCGCGTCGAAGACGTCTTCGTGGCTGGTCATGTCCATTCCGCTTCGTCGTTTCGCGGGTGTTCGTCCTGCGGGCCAAGAGCCGCCGAAAGCGGCGCACTATACGCATTGGAACGCGCCGGTGTCTTCCCGCAGATGCGCGGGTGTCCCGAAAGGTAACAGGTTCAGCGTGCCTTGAAGGCCGCCAACTGGCCGGGCAGCGGCGCCATGGTCAGGCGGACGCGCACGATCTCCCATCGTCCCTCGGCGCCGGGATGGGTGCCATCGCAGGGGCGGCGGTCGAGAATCTCGAAGGACAGGCTGGACAGGCCGTCCTCCTCCGGGATCGTCCCGCCGGACCAGTTCGCCTGGAAGACCCGCTTGTTGACCCGCGAGATGGGCGAGGCCGAGGCGTCGGGGTTGAAGCCCTCGTTGTCGTGGTCCAGCGGTTCGAACCGGCCGGGCCGCCGCGCGGTCGGGATGCGGCGGGAGCGGATGCGCAGCGACAGGTCGAAATCCTCGTAGCCCCAGCCCCAATAGGCGTTGGAATAGCCGTCGATCCGCCGGAACACGTCGTTCGGCATCAGCAGCACGCCGCCCATCGTGCTCTCCAGGTCGGTGGTCACCGTCTGGTCCGAGCGGCCCGGCGCCACCGGCCGCTGCTCCGCCCCGAAGGACAGGATGGGCGTCGGCCGGTCGACCCAGGAATAATCGGCGTCGACGGGCAGATAGTCGATGTCGTGCAAGCAGGTGTATCCGCTCTCCGCCTCGCCCAGCAGGAAGCCGACATTCTTGATGGCGCCCCGGTTGAAAGGCAGCCTGGCCTCCTGCTCGACAATGGTGACGCGGTAGTCGATGGGATCGGCGAGCGTTGCGAAGTAAGCGCCGACCCGTGGCACGAAGGCCCGCAGATGCGCCGCGCGGTCGCGGTAGGGCACGACGATGTGAAGCCGCCGGTCCGTGGTCGTCATCGCGAGTCTCCTGCCGGTGCGAAGCGTTGCCAGATGGCGCGATAGGCGTCCTCCAGATCGCGGGCGAAGCGGTCGCCGTCGAACAGCGGGCTGGCCGTCCGCGCCAATGCCAAGCGCGCCTTCAGCCCGGCCAGCCGTTCCGGATCGCAGGCGAGGTTCAGCGCCAGCGCCTCGTAGGCCGCCGGCGAGTCCGTCACCAGCTCCGGCAGGCCGACCGTGTCGAGCAGGCTGGCCGCCACCCGCCCGGCGAAGGTCGCGCCCTGGCAGGTCACCACCGGAAGCCCGGTCCACAGCGCGTCGCTGGCCGTGGTGTGGGCGTTGTAGGGCAGCGTGTCGAGGAACAGGTCGGCCAGCCGGTGCCGCGCCAGATGCTCCGCCAGCGGGCGCGGCGGCGCGAAAACGAGGCGCTCCGGCGCCACCCCGCGGGCCGCCGCCTCGCGCCGCAGGTTGCCGGCCACCAGCGGATTGCCGGCGTAGAGCCACAGCACGCTCCCCGGCACGGCGCGCAGCAGCCGCGCCCAGACATCGAACAGGGCGGGCGTCAGCTTGTAGGGGCTGTTGAAGCAGCAGAAGACGAAGCCGTCCTCCGGCAGGCCGCAGTCGGCGCGCGTTGGGGTGCGCTCCGCGATGGCGCGGTGGCGGTCGTTGGGCTGGTAGCCGTGGGGGAGCCGCACCACCGCCTCGCTGTAGAAGCCCTCCTCGCCCGGCGGGATGGTGACCGCGTCGGCCAGGATCACGTCGATGAAGTCCGCCCCCATGGTGCCGGGATAGCCCAGCCAGTTCACCTGCACCGGGGCGGGCCGGGCCGCCAGGATCGCCGTGCGGGCGAAGGCCGTGTAGCCCTTCAGGTCCACCAGGATATCGATGCCGTCGGCGGCGATGGCTTGCGCGGCGTCGCGGTCGGAGCGGTCGCGCAGGTCCACGAAACGCTCCACCGCCGCGGTCAGGCGTCGGCGCATGGGGCTGCCGTCGTCGATGCCGGTGGAATAGGCGGTGACGGCGAAGCGCGTGCGGTCGTGCCGCTCCAGCAGTTCCGCCATCAGATAGGCGGTGGCGTGCTCGTGGAAGTCGGCGGAGAGGTAGCCGACGCGCAGGCGACCGTCTCCGGCAACGGTGGGACGCGCCATTGTCGGCACGCCATGCGCCTTCTGCCGCGCCCAGCGCTCCGCCGCCGCCCGCTGGTCCGCCGGGGTCGTGTCCACCGCCAGCAGGCCGAAGGGCGGCACGCCCAGGGCGCCGGCGCGCAGCCGCTCGATCAGGTCGCCTTCCAGCGCCGGCAGGTCGCGCCAGTCGCAAGCGTGCCGCTGCTGCTGCACGAGCTGCGCCAGCGCCGGGTTGTAGGCGGGGGAAAGCCGCCGGACGCGGCGGAGGGCGTCGATCGACGGCGCGATCCGGTCCGCCAGCGTCGCGGCGGCGGCCAGATCCTCCCAGCCCGCCCGTCCGCCGGGATCGAGGGCGACCGCCCGGCGCAGCGCGTCCAGCGCGGCGTCCGGCCGCAAGGCGCCGGTCAGCGTCTGCCCGAGAGTTCGCCACGCCACGGCATTCTCGGGATGCCGCCCGATCGCGCCGCGCAGCGCCGCCTGGGCGCCCACCGTGTCGTGCTGGCCGAGCAGTTCCACCGCCAGATCGACCGCCGCCAGGGAGTCGGGCTGGAACCTGAGAACCATCCGGTACTCCGCCACCGCCTCCTCCCGCCGGCCGGCGGCGGACAGCGCGTTGGCGAGGTTGCGGCGCAACGCGGGATCGTCCGGCGCCAGCCGCACCGCCACCGCGTTCACCCGCACCGCCTCGCCCCAACGGCCGGCCGCATGGGCGACGTTGCCCAGCAGCATCCAACCATGCCGGTCCGCCGGGTTCAGCGTCGCCATGCGCCGGCCGACCCGCGACGCCTCGTCCCGGCGCCCGGCGGCCAGGACGAGAACGCCGAGATTGTTGAGGGACACCGCGTGCTCCGGGTTGCGCGCCAGCGCCGCGCGGTAGGCGGTTTCGGCCTCGCCGGTCCGGCCCAGAGCGTCCAGCGCGACCGCCAGATTCTTCCAGGTGCCGGCGTCCTCCGGCCGATGGCGCAGAGCCTCGCGGTAGGCGGCCTCCGCCGCTTCGGGGCGGTTCTGATCCTGAAGCGCCACCCCCAGATTGTTCCACACCTCACCCAGCCCGGGGCATGCCGCCAGGACGGTGCGGTAGTGCGGCTCGGCCTCCGCCGGGCGGCGCTGGGCGTGAAGGGACAGCGCCACCCCGTAATGGGCGTCGAGGGAGTCGGGCGCCAGCTTCAACGCCGCGGCGTAGACCGCCCCCGCCGGCCCCCATTGCGACAGCCCCGCCAGCAGGCCGCCGAAATCCAGATAGATGTCCACGTCCTTGCGCAGCGCCAACGCCTGCTGGAACAGCGCCACGGCCTCGCGGACGCGGCCCTCGCGCTGGGCGGCAACGGCCTGCCGGTGCAGCGCGGCGGCCCGTTCGGCGGTTTCGGAAAGGTCCATGCGCCCTCTCAGTCCCGCTGGCGGGTGTGCAGCAGGATGCGTGGGATCTCCGGCGGGCGGCGGTCGTCGCCCCATTGCGAGATGTCGGGAATCGTGCTCACCCCGCGGCGGCGGGCCAGCAGGCTGAGGATGCTCTGGTCGTGCCGGTGGTCGCGGAACTCCGGGTAGTCGGGTTTGCCACACTCGTTCGGAGCGTCGGTGAGGATGCGTTCGTCCTGGGCGAAGCGCAGCCATTCGGAGACGAAGGCGATGGTGTCCGACGTCCGTTCGCAGACGATGAAACTCGCCAGGATCTGGGTGGCGTCGGTGTATTCGGGCCGGTCCAGCCGCATGAAATGGAAGCAGTCGCGCTTGGTCCAGCCGCGGTTCTTGAACTCGTCCTGCAGCGTGAACAGCAGGATGGGCAGATCGCGCCGCCCCCGGCAGAGGTCGATCACCGGGTCGGCGCGGTGCACGAAATGGGCGCCGCTGTCGCAGTAGAACAGCACGTCGCCGTCCTTCAGATGGTCGCGCAGCAGGGTCCAGATGGCCCAGGGCTTCCACAGCCAATAGCCCGCGCCGCGCGGCTGGTCGAGGATGAAGCGGTTGCGCTCGACGAAGGCCGGATCGATGTGGCTTCGGCCCAGCATGGCCACCGAATCGAAGCCGCCTATCTCCATCCCGCTGCGGGCGTTGCGCTTCTGCGCCGCCAGAAAGTCCCCGTCCGCGTAGTTCAGCAGCACCCGCGCCATCGCTCCCCCTCCCCGACCGTCACAGCCGGCTTTCGATCCAGTCGGCGAGGCGGTAGGCGTCGAAATGGAACTCCTCCGTCCCCAGGAAGGGCGCCACGGCGCGGTGGGCGCAATAGGCGTCGTAATCGTCATCCACCGCCAGGATGTGGTCCACCGCCTCCTCGTCCGTGGCGAAGCGCGACACGTCGATGAAGCTGCCGGCCGCCACCTCCCGCTCCATGTCGGGATCGCCCCAGTAAAGCGGCACCGCCCCGGCCTGGAAGACGTCGAGGATCTTCTCCGTCAGATAGCCGGGATGGCTGGCATTCTCGAAGGCGAAGGCGAAGCGGTAGCGCTCGAAGACGCGGATCTTCGCCAGCCAGCCCATCCTGACGACGCTGCCGGTGTTGTTCAGGTGCCAGCCCACCGAATCGACGCGCCGCCGCCCGTCCAGCGCCGGGAAGAAGCGGTTGCGGCGTTCGCCGTTCGGGTTCTTGTAGAGGAAGGCGCAGAAGCCGCGCTCCGCGAAGGTCGCCCGCGTCGGCGGCACCGGCGGCAGGACCGGCGAGCAGAAATGCGGCACCGCCCCCTCCCGCATGTGCTCATAGGCGTGCATGACGTAGAGCGGCAGGCGGTAATGGCGCGGGTCCTCGACGCGGTCGAAGGACACCGCCATGTCGAAACCGTCCAACGGCGGGCGCACATTCTCCCCGGTGAAGAACAGGGTGCGCCGGCTGCGCGCCTCACGGTGCCGCCCGCCGAAGACCGACACGATGGCGAGGTCGCTGTCGTCCTCGACCACCGACAGGTCGAAGCGGCTGGACAGGATCTCGATGAAGAAGTTCGTCCCCTTGTCGAACTCCGGCCAGAAGTCGTGGAAGGCCAGCTTCAGCCGGGTCCGGCCGCCGCGCCGGCCGCGGTACGGGCCATGGAGCAGGAAACGGTCAAGCCGTTCCGGGTCGCCTCCGGGCTTCGCCAGGAATTCCTCAAGAAACGCGCTTGTCCGCTGATCGAGCATCCCGCCATCCGTGCCGGATCGTTGCGCGACGCACGATACGGTCGCCGCGACGCGAACGCCACCCCTTCCGCGCGCCGGCGGGGCCGGGTGACGCGGCGCGGACAACAAAAAAACGCCCCGCGGATGACGGAGCGTTCGAAACACCACAACCCCACGAAGGGAAGAAGTGGTGCCCAGGGACGGAGTCGAACCGCCGACACGGGGATTTTCAGTCCCCTGCTCTACCAACTGAGCTACCTGGGCACCGAGGCCGCGGCGGAGACCGCGGCGCGTCGAGGCGCGTCGAGGCGCGCTTTGTAGGCAAATTCGCCGGGCCTGTCCAGCCCTAAAATGCAGAAATCCGCCGCCCCGTCACTCCCGCTCGTCGGCCTCCTCGGCGTCCGGACGGTCGGGGCTTTCGATGCGGTAGACGCCCCCTAGCCAGCGCGACAAATCCACGTCGGCGCAGCGCTTGGAGCAGAAGGGCTTGGTTTCCTCCGCCGCCGGGCGGCCGCAGATCGGGCAGGCTTTCTCAGAAGGCTTTTGGTTGTCGTTCATCGTTTAATCCTCCGCCGCGGCCGTGCGGACGGTTCCCAGCAATTCGGCCAGGGCCGTGCCGCGCCGGGCGCGGGTCATCTCCACCAGACCCAGCTTGGACAGGCCATAGACCTGGGTCTGCGCCGGATCGTCCTCCACCGCGCGGGACAGGGCGTTCAGCAGCCGTTCGGCGTCGCCCCGGTTGCGCATGTTGACGAAATCGACGACGACGATCCCTCCGGCGTTGCGCAGGCGCAGTTGCCGGGCGATCTCCACCGCCGCCTCCAGATTGACGTCCAGCGGGTTGCCGCGTTCCCCCGCGTTGACGTCCACAACGGTCATCGCCTCGGTTCGCTCGATGACCAGCGACCCGCCGCCGGACAGCGGCACCCGCGTACCGAGCAGCGTTTCGATTTCAGCGTCGAGGTCGCGCAGGTCGAACAGCCGTTGCCGACCGTCTGACGGCGCGGCAAGAAGGCGGGCGTCGAACGGCTCCACCCGCTCCTCCAGATCCGGCGCGCGGTCGGCGCACCAGCCGGCGAGGTCGCGGGCCAGAGCCGCGTCGTCCACGATGATCCGCGACGGGGCAGCCGCCCCATGCTCGATCAGGGCGCGGCGCGGCGCGTCGGGGCCGGTCAGCAGCAATGAGGGTCCGCCGCCCCGCTCCGCCGCGTCGCGGATCGACCGCCACGCCAGATGCAGCGCGTCCGACTCCGCGGCCAGCAGCCCGTCCGGTGCCGTAGCGGCGCCCGCCCGGACGATCCAGCCGGCGCCGGGGGCGATGTCCTGGATGCGGCGGGCCAGCTCGGTGCGCTCCGGCCCGCTGCCCAGCCGCTTCGACACCGCCACGTCGCGTCCCAGCGGCGCGTGCACCAGGAAACGGCCCGGCAGGGTGATGTCCATGGTCAGGGACGGACCCTTGGACCCGGTGGCGTCGGCCTTCACCTGCACCAGCACGGTCTGGCCGGTGCGCAGCAGGTTGCCGATCCGCTCGCCCTTGGCCTTGGGGCGCCCCTTCGGCCCGCGGGCGTCCAGTGCGGAGAGCAGGCCCGACTTGCCGGTGCCGAGATCGACGAAAGCGCCATCCAGCCCCGTCGCGATGCGCTCCACCCGGCCGAGGAACACATGGCCCAGCAGGGACGGACGCTCGGCATGGTCGATGTAGAGGTCGGTCAACCGGCCGCCGGTCAGCACGGCGGCCCGCGTCAGTGGACCATCGCGGTCGATGAGGATGTCCGATCCGGTCCCGCCCGCCGGGCCGCTCACGGCAGCGGGAACCCCGCGCCGCGCAGCAGCGCCGCCACCTCGAACAGGGGCAGCCCGACCACGTTGCTGTAGGAACCGCCGATCCAGCGGATATGGACCGCCGCCCGTCCCTGGATCGCGTAGCCGCCGGCCTTGCCCTGCCATTCGCCGGAGGCGATGTAGGACTCGGTCTCCTCGTGGGACAGCGACTTGAAGGTCACGTCGGTGCGCACCAGCCGATCCGACCGGCGCAGCGCCTCCCCGTCCCCAGTGGGCGACAGCAGCACGACCCCGCCGAACACCCGGTGTCGCCGTCCGGACAGCAGGGCGAGGCAGGCGCGCGCCTGTTTCTCCTCCTCCGCCTTGGGCAAGATGCGGCGGCCGCAGGCGACCACCGTGTCGGCGGCCAGCACGAAGGCGCCGGGATGGCGCGCGGCCACGGCAGAGGCCTTCTCGCCGGCCAGACGCAGCGCGTGCTGGGGCGGAAGCTCCCGCGGCAGGGGCGATTCGTCGATGTCTGCGGGGTCGACCGCGTCGGGCACCACGCCGATCTGGCGCAACAGGTCGAGCCGGCGGGGCGAGGCGGACGCCAGCACGAGCCGGTGGGTGGTTTCGGTGCTCATAACGCGGGGAGGATGGCCGACGGTGGAAACCGGTTCAACGCGGGAAACCGGTTCAATCACTTGAACCGGAACGTGATCCGGCCCTTGGTCAGGTCGTAGGGCGTCATCTCGACGTTGACGCGGTCACCGGCCAGCACGCGGATGCGGTTCTTGCGCATCTTGCCGGAGGTGTGCGCCAGCACTTCATGCTCATTGTCGAGCTTCACACGGAACATCGCGTTCGGCAGCAGCTCGACGACGGTTCCGGAGAACTCGATCAGATCTTCCTTAGCCATAGCCCCTTAAGTCCGTAACAGTTTCGAGGCAATAACTGACCTCCCGAAGCCGCCCGGTCAAGGGGGATTCCACCGGGGGCAGTGAGCCTCCGGCGTGGGGGTTGGCCAAAGCCTTCCAGATGGGACGGAAACAGCCGGCGGTTCAGCCGAGCGGGTTTCCGTCGCCGTTTTCATACTCCGACGCGCCGCCCGCGTCCATGCCCGCGGTGCCGCCAAGCGCCGCCGACTGGAAAGAACTGAGCGGAGACGGGCCGCCATCGAGCCGGAGACGGGGTTCCGCGGCCTGCGCGATGCGCTCGAACATCTCCTTCTGGTCGGTGTCCATGCGCCGCGTCAGCCGCGCGACGGTCTCCGACGCGGTGAGCTCCCGGCCCGAGGCGCGGTCGTAGAACAGGCCGCGGTTGCTCCGCGCCGCGGCGGGCAGAAGCTCCGCCGCGGCGGCCCTGGGCGACGACTCGGCGGCACGGATCAGCTTGGCCGCTCCGCCGACGCCCAGCACATAGGCGATGCGGCTCTCGGTTTCCGACACCGGGCGCTTCAGCCGCTCCTCCAGCCGGTCGCGGCCCTCGGACAGGTAGCGCGCGGCCATGCCGGCGGAAAGGTCGACGTCGTGGCGCAGCGCCAGGATCTGGCGGCGCACCGCCGGGTCCTTGACCGAGGGGATGCCGTTGCGGCTTTGGATCGCGCTCGCCAGTTCTCCCTGGCCGTAGGCGGAGCCATGGCGGCGGAACAGGTCGAGCCAGGTGCGCTCCAGGAACTGGAACGGACCGGCGGCGGAGCTGGAGCGGTTGCGGGCCGCCGGATCCAGCCCGCTTTCCTGGGTCGCCTGGGCGAGAATGGCGGTGAAGCTGTGGCCCGACAGGCCGGCGACCTGCTGGGCCGCCAGAACCACCTGCCCGGCGGCGGGGCTGTTCGCCAGCGCGGCGCCGATCACCGTCGATTGGGTGCCTGACGCAGCAGCCATCGCGGCGGCCTCGGGCTTGCGGGCGGGAAACGGCACGCGGGTTCCGTCGGCGAGTTGGATCGGCGCCTCCGGCTTCGCGGCCGGCAGGGGCGGCACCTTCTGCCCGTTGGTCAATCGCCCGCGGGGAACCGGCTGGGCATCCGCCAGCGCGCTTTGGAACGACCCGCCCGACGCGGCGCCCGTGGAGGACGGCGGCGCGGGAACATCCGGCTTGCGCTCGGGAAGCGGGACGAGTGGAGGCAGCGCGACCTTCATGGAACACCGGAACCGTCAGACCGGAACCGCTCCCGCGGAACCCTTCGCCGCAGCTTTAGCACAAAGGCCTTAATTTTTCTTAATCATTGGCCGGGATCGGCGCGGAGGATTCAATCGCTTGGCGTGTCGGCCATGCGGATGGGGCCGACATCAACCTCCGTTCGCCGCCCCTCGCCGTTCCAATGGTCGACGGCGGCCAGAAGCCGGCTTTTCTCCAAGGGCTTGGCCAGATGATCGTCCATCCCGGCCTGTCGGCAGCGCTCCACCTCCACGGCCAGCACGCCCGCCGACAGGGCCAGGATCGGGATGCGGCCCAGCACGCCGGGAAGCGCCCTGATGCGCCGCGTCGCCTCCAGCCCGTCCATCACCGGCATCTGCACGTCCATGAGGACGAGGTCGTACACGCGCTCCTGCACCGCGGTCACGGCGGCGGCGCCGTCGGGCACCGCGTCCACATGGTGACCGGCTCGGGTCAACATGGCGATCACCAGATCGCGGTTCATCGCCAGATCCTCGGCGAGCAGGATGCGCGCGCCGCGGCTCGGCGGCTGGTGGTTCAGCGCGCCGCCGTCCTGGTCGTCCCGTTCCGGGGCGCTGGCGGGTTGCAGCGGCAGGCTGAACCAGAAGGTGCTGCCGACGCCGGGGCGGCTTTCCACGCCGATCTCGCCGCCCATCAGCTCGACCAGACGGTGGCAGATGGCCAGCCCCAGCCCGGTGCCGCCGCGCCCGCGGTCCAACTGGCTGAAGCGCTGGAACAGTTCGCGCTGGCGGTCTTCGGGCACGCCGATGCCGGTGTCGCTGACGGTGAAGGTGTAGCGGCGCGGGCCGGCCTCGTCCCCCATGGCCTTGACGGTCAGGCGGACGCTGCCCGTGTCGGTGAACTTCACCGCGTTGCCGAGCAGGTTCAGCAGGATCTGGCGCACCCGATCGGGATCGCCCAGCACGTAGCCGCGCGCTGCCGCGGAGACGGAGGTGTGCATCTCCAGCCCCTTCTGCTCGGCGGCCAGCCGTACGATGGCCTGGCAGCGGTCGGCCAGATCGTCCAGTCGGAACGGCACACGGACCAGATCGAGCTTGCCCGCCTCCAGCTTCGACAGGTCCAGCACGTCGTTGATGACGGTCAGCAGGGAACGCCCGGCCTCCCGCACCTGGGAGGCGTAGCGCCGCTGCTCCGCCGTCAGCGGCGTTTCCAGAAGCATGTCGGCGAATCCGATCACGCCGTTCATCGGCGTCCGGATCTCGTGGCTCATGGTCGCCAGGAAATCCTCCTTGGCGCGGCTGCCGGCGCGGGCCTCCTCCATGGCGGCGCGCAGCTCCTGCTCGCGCCGCTTCAGCCGGCCCGACATGTCGTTGAAGGCGTTGGCCACCAGCCGAATCTCGTCGGGCGCGCCGTGGGCCTCCACCACGGTCCCGACGTCGCCGGCCCCGATCCGGGTCGCCGCCTGGCTGAGAACGCGCATCCAGCGCAGGACCGAGGCGTGGAGCAGAGACCAGAGCGCGGCCACGCTGAACAGCCCGGCGATACCGAGCAGAACCAGCCCGCGCAGCAGGTCACGTTGGGCGTCCGCCACGATCGGCTCGGTCGGCATGCCCACGGCAAAGACGGTATCGGTTTCCGGAGAATGGCGGAAAGCCCAGATGCGGGTGCGCCCGTCAGCGCTTTCGCTTTCGAACACGCCGCTGCCCTCGGTCAGCATGCGCTTGATGTATGGGAAATCCATCAGACTGCGCCCGACCCAGCCTTCCGGATCGGGCTGGCGGGCGATCAGCACCCCGCGACGGTCGAGCACCAGAATGCGCGCATCGTCCTGCTTCGTCACCTTCACCAGATCGGTCAACCAAGCGAGGTCGATCGCCACCCCGAGAACCCGCTCAACCTCACCATTCACCAGCACCGGCTGCACCGCCAGGATCAGCGGCTTCCCCGAACGCTTGCCGATCACCACCTCGCTCAGCACGAAGGATTTGGTGTCCAGCGCCCGCTGGAAATACTCGCGCTCGCGCAGGCTCATCCCGGAGCCGGGGCCGGTCGTGTCGCAGATGAGGAGGCCGTTCGGGTCGGTCACCCACACGCCGGTCGTCCAGCGGTGCTGCCGCGGCATCGGCGCCAGCGTGGCGACGCAGGCGTCGGTGTCCCTGTGGTCGGCGTCGCGGACCGCCGGCACCAGGGCCAGAACGCTCAGCAGGTTCCGCGCCTCGCCGATCAGGTCGCGCTGCCGCTCCACCCCGTCCTCGGTCAGGTGCCGCGCCAGTTCCTGGGCGCTGCTCAGGCGCTGGTCGAGCTGCTGGTCGAAAAAGTACAGCGCCCCGGCCAACGGCAGAGCCAGGGACGCCAGCACGACGCCCATCAGACGCAGACGGAGACTCCGCAGACCGGTGGCACGAAACAGGCGGGACGGCAAACCGGCGAGCATCAGGCGGAGAACCTCTCAAGGGTCTCTAGAGACTAGG
This sequence comes from Azospirillum sp. Marseille-Q6669, assembly GCF_965111635.1. Taxonomy (NCBI): domain Bacteria; kingdom Pseudomonadati; phylum Pseudomonadota; class Alphaproteobacteria; order Rhodospirillales; family Azospirillaceae; genus Azospirillum; species Azospirillum sp. Marseille-Q6669. The sequence continues at coordinate 1,495,902 of NZ_CBCOOP010000001.1, forward strand.
TGGAGGGGCACACGTCGTTCGATGACCCATCTCAATAGCACCTCAACCCATCCTTGAAAAAGGACTTCACATAATCCCGCCGTCAAACCGGCGGATGGTCACACCATCGGGCCGCGGGACAATGGAAACCGTTCCTTGATCCTGCCCAGCAACCCGTCGCGGACCTTGCGGTAGGCCTCCAGCATGGCCTCGCGGTTGCCGTCCACCAGGGTCGGGTCGAAGGTGTTCCAGAACTCCACGTCGCACGCCATGGTGCGGGTCATCTCGATGGCGCGGTGCTGTGCCTCCGGCGACAGCGACACGATCAGGTCGAAATTCGTGTCCTCCAGATCCTCGAAGCTGCGGCAGCGGTGGCGGGACAGGTCGATGCCCATCTCCTCCATCACCGCCACGGCGAAGGGGTCGACCTCGTCCCCCTCGCGCACGCCGACCGAGTCGACATAGACGCGCGTGCCATGGAAATGCCGCATGATCGCCGCCGCCATCGGCGAGCGGATCATGTTGTAGGTGCAGGCGAACAACACGCTCGTCACGGGGAGCGGTTGCAGCACCGGGGCCATGCGCCGCCCGACCCCGTCAGCCGCGGATGTGGAGGACGCAGATCAGCGTGAACAGCCGACGCGCCGTCTGGAGATCCATTTCGACCTTGCCGGCCAGCCGTTCGCGCAGCATCTCCGATCCTTCGTTGTGCAGGCCGCGGCGCCCCATGTCGATCGCCTCGATCTGCGAGGGCGTGGAGCGCTTGATCGCCTGATAGTAGCTTTCGCAGATCAGGAAATAGTCCCGGACGACGGACCGGAAGCCGGTCACCGGCAGGGTGATCCTGTCCAGCGCGCTGTCGTCGTCGCGCCGGACGTCGAAGACCAGCCGGTTGTCCTCGATCGACAGATGCAGGTGATAGGGGCCGGAGTCGGCATGGTCGCAGGGGAAGAACTCGTTGTCTTCGAGCAGGTCGAAGATGGCAACCGCGCGCTCGTGCTCCACCTCCGGCTTGCGCCGGATCACCGTCTTCTCGTCGAGCGTCACGTGGACGATGCGGCGGTTGCCCTTCGTGCTCACCCCTGACCTCCCCCAGGCAGGCGCAGCGCCACCGACAGCGCGTGCGCGTCCAGACCCTCCGACCGGGCCAGCGTCACCGCCGCCGGACCGATCGCCTTCACGCTGTCCGCATCGCAGGCGACGAAGGTCGTCCGCTTCATGAAATCGAGCACGTTCAGGCCGGAGGAGAAGCGCGCGGAGCGCGCCGTCGGCAGGACGTGGTTCGGGCCGGCAACGTAATCGCCGATGGCCTCCGGCGTGTAGCGGCCGAGGAAGATGGCACCGGCGTTGCGCACCTTCGCGGCCAGCGCGTCGGGGTCCTCCACCGCCAGTTCCAGATGCTCCGGCGCCAGCCGGTCGATCAGGGCCGGCGACTCGGCCAGCAGGTCGCGCACCACGATGATGGCGCCGTGCTCTCGCCAGCTCTCCCCGGCGATGGCGGCGCGGGGCAGCGTCTCCAGATGCCGGTCCACCGCCGCCGCCACCGCGTCGGCGAAAGTCGGGTCGTCGGTGATGAGGATCGACTGGGCCGAGGTGTCGTGCTCCGCCTGGGACAGCAGGTCCATGGCGATCCAGGCCGGGTCGTTCCGGTTGTCGGCGACCACCAGGATCTCCGACGGGCCGGCGATGCTGTCGATGCCCACGGTGCCGTAGACCAGCCGCTTGGCGGCGGCGACGAAGGCGTTGCCGGGGCCGACGATCTTGTCCACCGGCGCGATGGTCTCCGTGCCGTAGGCCAGCGCGGCCACGGCCTGGGCGCCGCCGATGCGGTAGATCTCGGTGATGCCGCAGCGCTTGGCGGCGGCCAGGACCAGCGGGTTGATCGCCCCGTCCGGGGTCGGCACCACCATGACGATGCGCTCCACTCCCGCGACCTTGGCCGGCAGCGCGTTCATCAGGACGGAGCTGGGGTAGGACGCCGTGCCGCCCGGCACATAGAGGCCGGCGGCCCCGACCGCCGTCCAGCGGGCGCCCAGCCGCACGCCCTGGGCGTCGCGGTAGTCGGTCGTCTCCGGCACCTGGAGGCGGTGGAAGCTCTCGATGCGCTCCGCCGCGGTGTCGAGCGCGCGCAGCAGGTCGTCGCCGCATTTTCCGACCGCCGCGTCGACCTCCTCCTGGGAGATGCGCAGGGTGGCGGGGGTCAGCGTCTGGCGGTCCCAGCGGGCGGTGTAGTCGATCAGCGCCGCGTCGCCGCGCTTGCGCACGTCGTCGATGACGCCGGCGACCAGGACCTGCACGTCCTCGCTGGTTTCGCGCTTGGCGTGGAGAAGCCCCTCGAAGCCTTCGGCGAAGCGGGGGTCCTGGGCATCAAGCCTGACGGGCATTCACAGCCTCCCGGAAGCGGTCGATCCAGCCGGAGATCTCCTCGGGCCGCGTCTTGAAGGCGGCCCGGTTGACGATGAGGCGGGAGGTGACGTCGGCGATGTGCTCGATCTCCACCAGACCGTTCGCCTTCAGCGTCGAGCCGGTGGACACCAGATCGACGATGCGGCGGCATAGGCCGAGGGTCGGGGCAAGTTCCATCGCGCCGTTCAGTTTCACGCACTCCGCCTGCACCCCGCGCGCCGCGAAATGCTTCCTGGTGACCTCCGGGTATTTGGTCGCGACGCGCACATGGCTCCAACGCGACGGATCGTCGCTCTCCCCCAGTTCGACCGGTTCGGCGACCGACAGGCGGCACTTTCCGATGCCAAGGTCGAGCGGCGCGTAGATTTCCGGATAGTCGAACTCCATCAGCACGTCGTTGCCGGCCACGCCCAGATGGGCGGCGCCGAAAGCGACGAAGGTCGCCACGTCGAAGGACCGGACGCGGATGATGCTGAGATTCGGGATGTTGGTCGCAAAGCGCAGGAGCCGGCTGTCCGCGTCGTCGAACGCCGCTTCCGGCTCGATGCCGGCATGGGCGAGCAACGGGCGCAGCTCCTTCAGGATGCGTCCCTTGGGCAGGGCCAGAACCAGCGGCTGACTGGCCGACACGTTCGACGACGCATCGGCCGGCGTGCTGGGCGCTGACGCGCCAAGAGCACGGGTATCGGCGGGCAAAGAACTCTCCTCGGGCTGAACCGCTGCCCGGATATACCACATTCCGCGCCGCCGTCACGGTCTTAGGAGGCGTAGTGCGGCGCAGGGCGGCTTTGTCGGGCGCGGAAATCGGGAACTCCATCCATCGGGGCAGGGCACCCCTTCCCTATCTCCCCCCCAAAAATATTGAACTTATAATTTTTGTTGTACACGTCATTTCACATATTCTTTTTCATTTTTCTCCTTGACCGAATGCCCATTAACATTGTAGATAAATCCCCGGACGCCCAAGGGGGGCGCCCCGCGGCAATTTGATCGCCAGCTTGCGCCGCGTCACCAAACGCTAAAGCGCCACGATACCGGTCGTGGAACTCTGACAGGAGTGACCGGAATGACCATGATGACCCTCCCCTCCTCCGCCGATCGGACCGGCACCGCGATGGGCTTGTGTTGCCGAATGCGCAACGCCTCGTGTCGCCGCTGACTCCAGCGCGCCAAGCCATCCAGTCCAGCATCCGATCCGCAAGAATCCCGCGCGCCGCAGCGCCGCGGGCCGAGGGAGAACGCCGTCATGAGCACCTCCAACGCCTACGCCATCGAAGTCCAGGGCCGGTCCGCCGGCATCGTCGTCGCCGGCCAGGGCGGCTTCACCTTTTTCGTGTCCGACTGGTCCTTCAAGGATCTGGACCGCAAGACCTTCCGCAACGTCGGACAAGCCGAGCGCGCCGCCAAGCAGTTGGCAGCCCGACGCTCCGGCGTGCGGCGGCGCTGAACGCGCGCCTGCATTTCACAACACTCCATCGCCCGACCAGGCCATTCCACACCGCGCATAGAGGACCCGTTCCGTGAAAGCCTTTCTGACGTCCATTGTCACCGCCGCCCTTCTCACCGTCTCCACCGGCGCCGGCGCCGCGGCTCTGAAGCTCGGCGTGTCCGCCGGCCCCTATGGCGAGATCCTGGAGTACACGGCGAAGATCGCCGCCAAGGAGGGCCTGAAGGCGGAGGTGATCGAGTTCACCGACTGGAACATGCCCAACGCCGCCCTCCAGTCCGGCGACATCGACGCCAACAACTTCCAGCACCAGCCCTTCCTGGACAACCAGATCAAGCAGCGTGGCTACGACATCGTGCCGGTCGCCAAGAGCATCGTCGTACCCATGGGCATCTACGCGAAGAAGGTGTCGTCGCTGGCCGACCTGAAGGAGGGGGCCAGCGTCTCCATCCCCAACGACCCCACCAACGGCGCCCGTGCGCTGTTCCTGCTGGCCAAGGCCGGGGTGATCGGGCTGAAGGACGGGGCGGGCCTGAACACCTCCATCGCCGACATCGCGTCCAACCCGAAGAAGATCAAGCTGGTGGAGTTGGACGCCGCTCAGCTTCCGCGCTCGCTGGACGACGTTGACGCCTCGGTCATCACGCTGAACTACGCGGTCCTGGCCGGGCTGTCTCCGAAGACCGCCCTGGTCCTGGAGGACGACCAGTCGAAATGGCACCTCATCTGGGCCGTCCGCAAGGACCGCGCCGAGGACCCGGCGATCAAGCGCTTCATCGAACTGTACCGCTCCGCCGAGGTGCGCGACTTCATCAACACGCGCTTCAACGGCACCATCATCCCGACTTGGTGATTGCCCTCTGTCCATCCCCTCTCCCCGCTTGAAGGGGAGAGGGGCCTTTCTTTTCAGGAAGCTCCGTCATGACCGGCCAGTTCAGCCGCACCGCCTCGATCTTCGACCGTGGCCTCGCCCCCGACCCCGCGAACCACGTCCCGCTCAGCCCGCTCAGCTTCCTGAAACGCGCGGCGAAGGTCTATCCGGACAAGCCGGCCATCCGCCACGGCCGCCGCACCATCACCTACGCGCAGTTCCACGACCGGGTGCGGCGCTTCGCCGGGGCGCTGCTGCGGGCCGGGGTGAGGCGCGGCGACACGGTGTCGGTGCTGGCGCCCAACGTCCCGGCGCTGCTGGAGGCCCATTACGCGGTGCCGCTGGCCGGCGCGGTCCTGAACGCGCTGAACACGCGGCTGGACGCCGCGGCCATCGCCTTCATCCTGGACCACAGCGAGACGGCGCTCCTGCTCGTCGACCGCGAACTGTCGCCGGTCGCCAGGGCCGCGCTCGCCCGGACGGAGCGCCCCGTCACGCTGGTGGAGATCGCCGACGAGCAGGCGCCTGACGCGCCGTCGCTGGGTGCCGTGGAGTATGAGGACTTCCTCGCCGCCGCCGACCCCGCCCCCTGGCACGGGCCGGACGACGAGTGGCAGGCCATCGCGCTGAACTACACCAGCGGCACCACCGGCAACCCCAAGGGCGTCGTCTATCACCACCGCGGCGCCTATCTGAACGCGCTGGGCAACGCCTTCACCCTGAACGTCCGGCCCGAGAGCGTCTTCCTGTGGACGCTGCCGATGTTCCATTGCAACGGCTGGACCTACAGCTGGGCGGTCACCGCCGCGGGCGGCACCCATGTCTGCCTGCGCCGGGTGGAGCCGGCGGCGATCTTCGACGCCATCGCGGAGCTGGGCGTCACCCATTTGTGCGGCGCGCCGATCGTGCTGAACATGCTGATCCACGCCCCGGCATCGGTGCGGCGGCCCGCCCCCCGCCGCGTCGTCGTGGGCACCGGCGGCGCCGCTCCGCCGTCCGCCGTGCTGGCCGGCATGGCGGCGCTGGGCTTCGACGTGGTGCACATGTACGGGCTGACCGAATGCTACGGCCCGGCCACCGTCTGCGCCCCGCAGGACGGCTGGGAGCATCTCGACGCCGACGGGCTGGCGCTGCAATTCGCGCGGCAGGGGGTGAACCACGTCGCGGTGGAGGATGCCACCGTGCTCGACCGCGAGACCGGCCGGCCGGTCCCCGCCGACGCCCAGACCATCGGCGAGATCGCGCTGCGCGGCAACACGGTGATGAAGGGCTATCTGAAGAACCCCACGGCGACGAAGGAGGCGCTGAAGGACGGCTGGTTCCGCACCGGAGACCTGGGCGTGCTGCACCCCGACGGCTATATCGAGGTGAAGGACCGCAGCAAGGACATCATCATATCCGGCGGCGAGAACATCTCGTCCCTGGAGGTGGAGGAAGCGTTGTACCGGCACCCCGCCGTTCTGGAGGCCGCCGTGGTCGCCCGCCCCGACGACCGTTGGGGCGAGAGCCCCTGCGCCTTCGTCACGGTGAAGCCCGGCGCGGAGCGCCCCTCTGAGTCCGACATAATTCAATGGTGCCGCGACCGCATTGCGCACTACAAGGTGCCGCGCACCGTCGTGTTCAGCGACCTGCCGAAGACATCGACCGGTAAAATCCAGAAGACCGTCCTGCGCGACGCCGCCCGCGATCTGGGCGCACGTCGGGAGGCCAAGAGCGTATGATAACCTTCGAACAGCTTCAGAAAACCTATCCGTCCCGCGGCACCGGGCAGCCGGTCCAGGCGCTCGCCGACATCGACCTCACCATCGGGCGCGGCGAGATCTACGGAATCATCGGGCGCTCGGGCGCCGGCAAATCCACGCTGCTGCGCACCGTGAACCTGCTGGAAAAGCCGACGTCGGGCCGCGTGCTGGTCGACGGGGTGGACGTCACCGCCCTGTCGCCGCGCGATCTGCGCGAAGCGCGGCACAGCATCGGCATGATCTTCCAGCACTTCAACCTGCTGTCCTCGCGTACGGTGTTCGACAACGTCGCCCTGCCGCTGGAACTGGCCGGGGTGGCGAAGGCGCAGATCCGCGAGACGGTGGAGCCGCTGCTCGACCTCGTCGGCCTCACCGACAAGCGCGACCGTTACCCGGCGGAGCTGTCGGGCGGGCAGAAGCAGCGCGTCGGCATCGCCCGCGCGCTGGCCAGCAAGCCCAAGGTGCTGCTGTCGGACGAGGCGACCTCCGCCCTCGATCCGGAGACGACGACCCAGATCCTCCATCTGCTGGCCGACATCAACAAGCGGCTGGGGCTGACCATCGTCCTGATCACCCACGAGATCGCCGTCATCAAGGAGATCTGCCACAAGGTGGCGGTGATGGAGAACGGTCGGATCATCGAGCAGGGGCCGGTCTTCGACATCTTCGCGCACCCGAAGCACGAGACGACGAAGACCTTCGTCGATCCGGTGATCAACCGCGGCATCCCGGACAGTCTGCGCGCCCGCCTGTCGGCCACGCCGGTGCCGGGGTCGAACATGGTGCTGCGCATCACCTTCACGGGCGAGCGCGCGACCTCCCCGGTGATCAGCGCGATCAGCCGCAAGCTGAACCTGGACCTGAACATCTGGCACGGCCAGATCGACGAGATCCAGGGCGCGCCCTTCGGAACGCTGGTGGTTGAGGCCATCGGCAACCCGCAGTCCATCGAGGCGGCCATCAGCCTCCTGAACGTCAACAAGCTCGGTGTCGAGGTGCTCGGTCATGCTGTCCCCGGAAATCTACGCGCTGCTGTTTAAGGCGCTTCTCGACACGCTCTACATGGTGGCGGTGTCGGGCCTCCTGGGCACGGCGCTGGGCCTTCCGCTGGGCGTGCTCCTGGCCGTCACCGGCCGGGGGGAGCTGCTGCAGAACCTCGCCTTCAACCGGGTCGCCGGCGTGCTGGTGAACATGACGCGCTCCACCCCCTTCATCATCCTGGTGGTGGCGATCATCCCCTTCACCCGGCTGATCGCCGGCACCTCCATCGGCACCGCCGCGGCCATCGTGCCGCTGACGGTCGCCGCCGTGCCCTTCATCGCCCGCATCGTCGAGGGCGCCGTGCGCGAGGTCGACCGCGGCCTGATCGAGGCGGCGCAGTCCATGGGCGCCACGCCCTTCCAGATCATCCGCAAGGTCCTGCTGCCGGAGGCGATGCCCGCCATCGCGCTCGGCCTGACCCTGTCGGTGGTCAGCCTGATCGGCTATTCGGCCATGGTCGGTGCGGTCGGCGGCGGCGGGCTGGGCGACCTCGGCATCCGCTACGGCTACCAGCGCTTCCTGCCGGAGGTGATGCTGGCCGTGGTCATCGTGCTGATCGTGCTGGTGCAGATCGTTCAATCGACGGGCGACTGGATCGCCCGCCGCGTCAACAAACGCAACCTGAAGTCCTGAGGAGTTGGAGATGTTCCGTAACCGTGTGCTCGGCGCGGCCTTTGGTCTGGTGGCCGGCATCGCGACCCTGGCGACCGCCGTCGGCGCGTCGGCCGAAGCCCTGAAGATCGGCGTCACCCCCGGCCCGCACGGCCAGATCCTGGAGAAGGTCAAGCCGCTGGCCGCCAAGGAGGGCCTCGACCTGACGGTGCTGGAGTTCTCCGACTACGTCATCCCGAACCAGGCGCTGTCGCAGGGCGACCTGAACGCCAACTCCTTCCAGCACCAGCCCTACCTGGACAACCAGGTGAAGGACCGCGGCTACGAGCTGGTCAGCGTCGCCAAGACGGTGATCTTCCCGATGGGCGTCTACTCGAAGAAGGTGAAGAGCCTGGACGAGCTGCCCGACGGCGCCAAGATCTCCATCCCCAACGACCCGACCAACGGCGGCCGCGCCCTGCTGCTGCTCCAGGCCAAGGGGCTGCTGAAGGTGAAGGAGAGCGCCGGCCTGAAGGCGTCGCCGCTCGACATCTCCGAGAACCCGAAGAAGCTCCAGATCCTGGAACTGGACGCCGCCCAGCTTCCGCGCTCGCTGGACGACGTGACCGTGGCGGTCATCAACACCAACTTCGCCATGGAATCCGGCCTGGACCCGAACAAGGACGCCATCGCCCGCGAGGCCAGCGAGAGCCCCTACGCCAACGTCATCGCCATCCGCAAGGTCGACCAGGACAAGCCGTGGGTCGCCACGCTGGTGAAGGTCTACCAGAGCGACGAGGTGAAGCAGTTCATCCTCGACCGCTTCAAGGGTGCGGTGGTTCCGGCCTGGTAATCGCCGCCGGCTCCGCAAGAAAGGCCCTTCCTCCCGCCGGAGGAAGGGCCTTTCTTCTTAAAACTTGAGCCCCGCCACACCGTCTAGAATCGCCCCGTCGGAAAGAGCGCGACGCTCCAGCTTCGCCCCGAACATGCGGGCGTTGGTCAGGTCCGTGTTGGTCAGGTCGCAGCCGGACAGGTTGGCGAAGGACAGATCGGCCCCCGCGAAATTCACCTCGCGCAGGCAGGCGCCGCGCAGGTCGGCGTAGCGCAGCCGCGCGCCCGACAGGTCGGAGGCCATTGACCGTCTCTCGTCGAAATAGAGCGGGCGCAGGTTGGCCTTGCGCAGGTCGGCGTTGTTCAGCTTGGCGAGGCGCAGGTTCACGCCGCGCAGGTCGCCGTTGATCAGTTTGGCCAGACGCAGGTCGCCCTTCTCCAGCACCGCGGCCTGAAGCTGCACGCTGGTCAGGTCCAGCCCGTACAGGGTCGCCCCGACCGCCCGCAGCATGGTCAGGCAGGTGTGGGCCAGCGACGGGGCGTGCCGCAGGTCGAAGCCCGAGAGGTCGAGCGCCGTCCCCTCTGCCCCGCTGGACCCGACCCAGCGGATGTGCTCGTGCAGAAGCTCGTCCAGCGGGCGCCCAAGTTCGGCGACGACGCGGCCGACCGGATCGTCGGTCAGGGCGTCCTCCATGTCGGCGTCGGCCAGCTCCGTCATGACCATGGTGGCACCGGTCAGCACCGCGCCGCGCAGGCAGGCGCCGCGCAGGTCGGCCCCGGACAGGTCCGCCCCTTCCAGGTTCGATCCGGTGAAATTGGCCCCGCGCATGGTGGCGCGGACCAGCTTGCACCCGCGCATCAGCGCGTCGGTGAAGTCGGTGTGGATTGCCATGGCCCCGGACAGCCGGGCGTTGGTCAGATTGGCGCCGGACAGGTCGGCCCCCGACGCCTCGGTCGGCCGGTCCTCCACCTGGATGATGCGCAGGCTGCCGTCACGGTCCTTCTCCGCCAGCGAGCCGTCGCGCAGGTCCGCCTCGAACAGGTTGGCGCCGATCAGGATGGCCCCGCGCAGGCAGGCGCCGCGCAGGTCGGTCTTGATGAGGCTGGCGTTCTCCAGATTGGCCAGCCGCAGGTCGGTGGCGAACATCGACGCGCAATCCAGCCGCGCCCCGGCCAGATTGGCGCCGCGCAGGCTGGCCCCGACGAAATCGGCGTGGGCGAGGTCACGCCCGGTGAGGTCCAACCCGTTCAGGTCGAAAAAGGACAGCGTCGCCCGCGCCCCGCCGATGCGGGCGTTCCGGAACATCTCGTGCCGGCGCACAACCGCGTCGAGCTGGACCTGATCCAGACGGGTGAGAGGACGCTGCTGCATGGCCGTGTTCGCCTCCGATCACGGTTTCAGAGTACCCTTGGCAGCCTTCACGAATGATTAATGCAACCCACAATGGGATGCTTTTCCTGCCGGGGAAAACGCCTTCCGGCCTTCACGCCGCGGACGACTGGCTTTGCCGCACCGGCACGCGCTCCGCCCCCAGCGCGTTCAGCGCGTCGCGCAGCACGTCGGGGGTGACGGGCTTGTGCAGCAGGCGACAGCCGGCGGCCACCGCCTCGCGGATGCGTTCGGGGCCGGTGTCGCCGGTCAGGATGATGCCGGGAATGGGCCGTCCTACCTGCTCCGCTGCGCGGGTGATCGTCTCGGCGCCGGTCAGCGGACCCGGCAGGCGGAAATCCGACAGTATGAGGTCCGGACAGCGCGGGGCCGCGCGCAGCGCCGCCAGCGCCGCCGGCCCGTCCGCCGCCACCATCACGTCGTGCCCCCAGCTTTCCAGGAGGAGCTGCATCCCGGAACTCTGCACCGGGTCGTCCTCGACGATCAGGATCAGGCGCGCCGCCGGATCCTCCGCACGGTCGGCGGGCACCGGGGCCGCCGCGTCCGTCCGCGATTCGCTGGCCGCCAGCGGGACCATGATGGAAAAGACCGAACCCTGGCCCGGACGCGACCGGACCTCCACCGCGTGGCCCAGCAGAGCGGCCTTGCGGCGCACCTTGGGAAGCCCCAGCCCCAGGCCGCGGCGGCGGTCGCGCTCCGGGTTGCCCAACTGCACGAAGTCTTCGAAGATGGCGTCCAGATGCTCCGCCGCGATGCCCGGGCCGGTGTCCCACACCTCGATGCGCAGCCATTGGCCACGCCGCCGGCAGCCGACCACCACCCCGCCCGCCGGCGTGTAGGCGATGGCGTTGCGCAGCAGGTCGCCCAGCATGCGGGTCAGCAGCGTGGCGTCGGTGCGCACCATGGCGTCGCACGCCCGCACCCGCAAATCCAGTTGCTTGTCCGCCGCCAGCCCCCGGAACTCCGACGCCGCGCCGCCCAGGACGGTGGCGATGGACACCTCGGCGATGTTCGGGCGGACCACCCCGGCGTCCAGCGTGGCGACCTCCAGCAGCGCGTGCAGCAGCTTCTCCCCGCTGTCCAGCGCCTCGCCCATCTTCTCGGCGATCGACCGCTCGCGCGGTTCCTTCAGTCGCTCCATCAGCAGATGATGGAACAGGCGCAGCGCCTGGAAGGGCTGGCGCAGATCGTGGTTGGCCGCCGACAGGAAACGGGCCTTGGCCTGATTGGCGCGCTCCTTCTCGGCCAGGGCGCGGACCAGCTTCTGATTGAGGGAGCGCAGGTCGGCGGTGCGCTCCTCAACCCGCTGCTCCAGCCGGGCGTTGGCGTCGCGCAGGGCGTCGCGGGCCGCCGCCTCGCGCCGCAGGCTGGCCCAGCCGAGTGCCGCCAGCCCGAACAGGGCGATGACGCTGACGCCCACCATCATGAAGCCGTGCTGCAGGCGGCTGCTCCACGGCTCCAGAACGACGGCGCGCGGCAGGGCGACCGCCGCCACCGCCGGGAAGTCGCGCATCCGCTTCAGGCCGATGACCACGCCCTGCCCGCCGAGCGACCAGTCGCTCTCACCGCGCTCCGCCCCGGGGTCCAGCGCGGGGAGCGGACCGATCCCGCTGCCGCCGCTGCCGGCGAGCCGCGTGCCGTCCAGGCGGAACAGGCCGGCGACGCTGTGCCGCCCGTCGCTGAAGACATCAAGAACCGTGTGCAGGCTGGAGGAGGGAAGCGCCAGCAGGACCATGCCCTCCAGGGCACCCCCGCGTCCCGGAATGCCGCGGACCATCAGGATGGAATCCAGCCCGTCCACCTGCCCGTGCAACAGTTCCAGCCCGCCGCCTCCCCCTTGGCCGCCCGCCCCTTGGAGCACACTGGCGATGCCCCCGTCGGGATGGATGGTGGGGCCGAACACCGTCCGGCCTTCGGCGTCAAGGATGGACAGCACACCGAACCGCGACGCTGACAGCGCCTCACCCAGGGCGCTGTCGGGAAGCGACGCGAGTCCGCCCGCCTCCAGGCGGTCGGCGACCCGCGCCAGGGCAGCCGCGCCGCCATCCAGCACGGCGTCGGCGTGACCCTCCAGAAAGGCCGCGGCCTGCCGGCTGCCGCGTTCCGCCCGGTCGAGCGTGCTGACGTAATCGACCAGCGACAGCGCACCCCAGGCCGCACCGCCCAGCAGCGTCATCACCAGGACGATGGCCGCCAGGATGGCCTTCGGATGGAAGTTGAGCAGGGCGTTGACCGAAAGCCGGATCATGGGCGGGGGCGTCTTGGTGAGGCGGATCGGGAGCGGTGCCACCGATCCACCGGATGCACAATGCCGCCGGGCACCGGCGAAGCCGGCGCCTGGGGCGATGACCGATGTGGGTGATTCAGAATGCGGCGCTTGCGGGTTTCGCGGCGGCAGATCGCCGTTGGGCCGGAGAAGCCGCAGAGACATGGTGGTTGGCTCTGCCCTTCATTGATCTTTCCGCCTTTTCGGCGCTGAAGAAGCGGCGGTGGCACCGAAAGGCAAAATTCGACATCTGCGTTACACCCGGTTTCTTGGCCCTTTGTCGGAAATCTCCCGGACCTCCCCCAGAAGTTTATTTGCCTTTATTGTCTGGAACCGATGATAGCACGCGATAGTTATCGGCGCGACCCGCCATGACGACTATGACCATGCTCATACCAGACCCACTCTTTGGGTGAGGTGGCACGAAATGGTTCGGCCAGGAGTTGAAGCTCCCTCAAACATCGGAAATTGCGCCGATGACGGGATCACCGGGGCGGCTTGCGCGTTCCTGTGCTGCTTCATGCCGCAACGCGCCCACACCGAGGTTCAACCGTGAAGAAGCCGCCGTTCGCTCCTAAGGTTTTCCGCCAGTCCCGCATCCGGGAAGGTCTTCCCTACCCTCTCGGCGCCACATGGGACGGGCTGGGCGTCAACTTCGCGCTGTTTTCCGCCAACGCCACCAAGGTGGAGCTGTGCCTGTTCGACCAGGACGGACGCCGCGAGCTGGAACGGATCGAGCTGCCCGAATACACCGACGAGGTGTGGCACGGCTATCTGCCGGACGCCCGGCCGGGCACGGTCTACGGCTACCGCGTGCACGGACCTTACGAGCCCAAGGCGGGCCACCGCTTCAACCCGAACAAGCTGCTGCTCGACCCCTACGCCAAGCATATGGTCGGGCCGCTGCGCTGGTCGGACGCGCATTTCGGCTACCGCGTCGGCTCGCCGCGCGGCGACCTGTCCTTCGACCGGCGCGACAGCGCCCCCGGCATGCCGAAATGCGTGGTGATCGACCCGGCCTTCACCTGGGGCCATGACCGCCACCCGGCGATCCCCTGGGAGAAGTCGATCTTCTACGAGACCCACGTGCGCGGCTACACCATGCGGCACCCGGCGGTGCCGCCGCAGTACCGCGGCACCTTCGCCGGCTTCGCCCAGCAGGAGGTGGTGGAGTACATCCGCTCGCTGGGCGTCACGGCGGTGGAGCTTCTGCCGGTCCATGCCTTCGTGGACGACCGCTACCTTCTGGAAAAGGGGCTGCGCAACTACTGGGGCTACAACAGCATCTCCTTCTTCGCGCCCGACCCGCGCTACATGGCGACCGGGGCGATCCACGAGTTCAAGGAGATGGTCGCCCGCCTGCACGACGCCGGGATCGAGGTGATCCTCGACGTCGTCTACAACCACACCGCCGAAGGCAACGAGATGGGGCCGACGCTGTCCTTCAAGGGCATCGACAACGCCTCCTACTACCGGCTGGCGCCGGACCCACGCTACTACATCAACGACACCGGCACGGGCAACACGCTGAACCTCGTGCATGCGCGCGTCCTCCAGATGGTCACCGATTCCTTGCGCTACTGGGTGACCGAGATGCATGTGGACGGCTTCCGCTTCGACCTCGCCACCATCCTGGCGCGGGAGACCTACGGCTTCGACCACAGCGGCGGCTTCCTCGACGCCTGCCGCCAGGATCCGGTGCTGTCGCGCGTCAAGCTGATCGCCGAGCCGTGGGATTGCGGCCCCGGCGGCTATCAGGTCGGCGGCTTCCCGCCGGGCTGGGCGGAGTGGAACGACAAGTTCCGCGACACCGTGCGCTCCTACTGGAAGGGCGACGAGGGCAAGCTGCCCGAGCTGGCGACCCGCATGGCCGCCTCGGCGGACGTGTTCAACCGGCGGGGACGCAAGCCCTGGGCCAGCGTCAACTTCGTCACCGCCCATGACGGCTTCACGCTGCACGACCTCGTCGCCTACAACGACAAGCACAACGACGCGAACGGCGAGGAAAACCGCGACGGCCATTCCCACAACATCTCGTGGAACCACGGGGCGGAGGGGCCGACCGACGATCCGGAAATCAACGCCCTGCGCTTCCGCCAGATGCGCAACCTGCTGGCCACGCTGCTGCTGTCCCAGGGCACGCCGATGATCCTGGCCGGCGACGAGTTCGCCCGCAGCCAGAACGGCAACAACAACGCCTATTGCCAGGACAACGAGATCAGCTGGATCGACTGGGAGGGCGTCAGCGACGAGGGCTGGGCGCTGACCGACTTCGTCCGCCACCTGATCGGGCTGCGGCAGAGCCACCCGCTGCTGCGCCGCGGGCGCTTCTTCACCGGCGCCTACAACCCCGACCTGGAGGTGAAGGACCTCACCTGGATCACCCCCGCCGGCGAGGAGAAGACGACCGAGCAGTGGCAGGACCCCATGGCGCGCTGCCTGGGCATGCTGCTCGACGGGCGGGCGCAGGCCACCGGAATCAAGAAGGTGGCGTCGGATGCCACGCTGCTGCTCATCATCAACGCCTACCACGACGTGGTGCCCTTCAAGCTGCCGGAGGTCGCGGGTGGCAGCCGCTGGCTGACGCTGGTGGACACCACGGAGCCCGACCGGCTGGAGGTCGCCACCGCCCAGACCGGCGACGAGATCCCGGTCAACGGGCGCTCCCTGCTGCTGTTCGAGCTGATGCCCGACCGCCGCTCCGACATCGGGCTGAAGGCCGCCGCGCGGGCTTTGCGCGCCGCCTCCGGGCCGGGCGAGCCGGTGGCGGCGATCACGCCGGACAGCATCGCGTCGGGCGCCAGCCCGGCCGAGACGGTGCAGCAGCCGGGCGAGTGATCGCCGGGTCCCGACAGACCGTCAAGGAACGGTGCGGCAGGACGCCGCATCGTTCCATTCTCATTTTTATCTACAATTTTAGGCAAATCGGCGCTATCAAGGCATCGGACTGTCTGCCCCGGACCATTGCTTGTGCGCGCAACGCCGCATCGGCCGCATTCCCGCGCTCCAGGGCAAGGAACGACCACAACGATTCCAGGAGGTTTGGGCATGTGTCATGGCGACTACATCCGATTCCTGGTTGCCACCGAGGCCGACCCGGCCCTGCGCTCGGCGCTGCGGCGGGCATCGCGCGGCCTGCTGACCCTGGGCGATCTGGTGGATTTCGCTGCCGGTCACGGCTTTCGCTTCACCGAGGCGGACATTCCCCTGGCCGTGGCCCAGCCCGCCGCCTGCGGAACCGACTGAATCAGCCGGGAGCGATCACGCGGGAGTGATCACGGCGGCGGCGCCGTCGTGCTGCAACTGCCGCGGATCGTCAACATGATCCCATCGTCGGACGGAAAGATGTCCTTGTCGGCGTCGCGCGGAATGGGAATTTTCTGGCGGCGGCAGAAGAGCAGGAGGACGCCGAGCGTCTTGCTGGGCATGAAGGCGACATCCCGCACCTTCGCGGCCCCCTGCTGCACCATGACCACCACGCCCCCGTCCGATTTCGGAACGACGGAGGCGATCAGGCCCAAGGGAAGATCGGTCTGATTCGGCACCTTCTGGTACCAGCCGAAGGCTTTCTTGAGGGCCGAGTTCGTAAAGACAAGGTGACGCGTTTCGAAAATCATTCCGGACCAGTTTCAGGCCCGGCCGCCCTCCAGTTCCGGGTTCAACCGGAACGTGATCGCACGCCCCAGTTTGGAATCCCGCAGAAGGATCTGCTTGGTTTCCAGCAGCTTGATGGCCCGGTTGACGTTGGGCCGCTGCATGCCGAGCGCATCAGCCAGTTCGGACTGGAGCACCGGCACGGGACGGTCGAAATGGAGCCGCCGGCTCAGGTAGGTGAACACACGAAGCGCCTCCAGGGTGATGTCCCGATCGGTCGAAACGGTCCTGGAGAGGAGGTCATGATGCTGCATGGCGGCCTCGGAACGCAAGTTGGCTCGGCGTCGCAGTCCGGCTGCGCAAGCGCCGGACGGATAATTTCGCCTGCTCCGCAGGTTACCCCGCCTTTGTTGTCCGAATGTGTCGCGCGCGTTTCGAAATTGACACAAAGCCGCGCCAATTGTGACGCCTCCGCCGGAACCCTTCCCCTCACCCTCCCGTTCCCCGAAGGAGCTACCGTCACGTGAGGAGGAGGGGACCCAATGCATCGGCTCGTGCTGCTGCGGCACGGTCAGAGCGTCTGGAACCGCTCGGATCTGTTCACCGGCTGGACCGACGTCGATCTGACCGAACAGGGGGTGGCCGAAACCCGCCACGCCGCCGGCCTGATGAAGCAGGCCGGATTCGATTTCGACGTGGCCTTCACCTCCGTCCTGAAGCGGGCGATCAGGACGCTCGACATCGTGCTGGAGGAGATGGACCGGATGTGGCTGCCGGTGCACAAGCACTGGCGCCTGAACGAGCGCCATTACGGCGCGCTCCAGGGGCTGAACAAGACGGAGACGGCGGCCCGCCACGGCGCCGATCAGGTTTTCCTGTGGCGGCGGAGCTGGGACGTCCCACCCCCGCCCGTCGAGCCCGAGGACCCGTGCTCCGCGGTGTCGGACCGGCGCTACGCCGGCATCGGCCGCGCGAACCTGCCCCGTGGCGAAAGCCTGAAGGACACCACGGACCGGGTGATCCCCTTCTGGGAGGAAGGCATCTGCCCGGCCCTGCGGCTGGGCGCGCGGGTGCTGGTGTCGGCCCACGGCAACAGCCTGCGCGGCCTCGTGAAGCATCTCGACAAGGTGCCCGACCAGGACATCCCGCTGTTCGAGATCCCGACCAGCCGCCCGCTGGTCTATGAGCTGGGCGCCGATCTGGTGCCGCTGCGCCGCTATTTCCTGACCGAAGGCGGCGGGACCGAGGAGATCACCTGGACCCGCCGGGACGACGCCGGTCAAAGCGGCGTCGTGGCGGCGTGGGTCCTATTTCCCTCTCCCCGGAGGGGCGAGGGAAATAGGACTCACCCCGGCGGGGCGTCGCCCGCGATGCCCCGCCCGCCCTTGCCGCCCTTGCGGCCCGGCAGCGTGTGGTGGAACGGCGGGTGGCCGCTCTCCGCACCGCTCTTTGCCGGCGGCTGAGGGCCGCGCGCTCCGTCCGGACGGCGCCCGCGCCGCTCGCCCTGCCGCTCTTCCACCCGCCCGGCGTAGCAGTTGTCGCAGACACGGAAACGGTGGTTCGCCTTCAGCCGCGTGCCGCAGACCGGGCAGGCGCGGGCCAGCGAGCGTTCGGCCAGCGTGCGCTCGATGAAGGCGTTCAGCATGGCCCGGCGCTCCTGGCACAGGTCCATGTCCGGATAGGCGTCGGGAAAGCGGTAGGCCAGCCACGCGTAGGCAGTCAGCTCCTTCACCGCGCGCTCGGCCTTCTCCAGTTCCACGTCGGTGCCGACGCGGTGGTGGAAGCGCTCGGCGGCGTCGGGGGCGGAATTGGGAACGCCCTTGCCTTGGTTCGTCGCCCACAGCGCCAGAAGGCGCAGGTTGTTCTGGTCGCGCACGTCGATGGGGCAGCGCGCCAGCATGTCGCGCTCCGCCAGCGGCAGCTTCGCCCGGTCCACCGCCGTGGCGGCCTGGATGCGCTGCTCCAGGTCGGTCATGCGGAAGGTCTGGTTGGCGCGCAGCAGTTCCTGCCCCGCCGTGCGCAGCACCTTGGCGAGGCTGTCGGTGTCCAGCTCCCGCGCGATGGCCTCGACATGGGTCAGGTTGGGGCTGATCCAGGCGCGCGGGTCCTCGGGCGGGACCGGCGGAGTGGTCAGCGCCCGGCGCACCGGGTTGATGTTCTCCCCTCCAGCACCGCGACGCGGCCTTCCTCGTGCATGCCGAAGCGTCCCGCCCGCCCGCCGATCTGGCGGATTTCGGAGGAGTTCAGATCGCGCTCCTCCCGCCCGTCGTACTTGCGGGTGGTCGACAGGACGACGCGGGCGACCGGCAGGTTCAGCCCCATGCCGATGGCGTCGGTCGCCACCAGCACGTCCGCCGTGCCGTCGCGGAAGCGCCGCGCCTCGGCCCGCCGCACTTCCGGCGACAGCGCGCCGTAGATCACCGCCACCGTGTGGTCGCGGGCCAGAAGCTCGCGCCGCAGCCCCATCACGTCCTTGCGCGAGAAGGCGATCACCGCGTCGCCGCGGCGGACATTCTCCAGCGCCACCCGCTCCTCCTGCACGCGCAGCGGCGACTTGCGGGTGAACTCCACGACCTCCAGTTCCTCCCCAGCGCGGTGGCGAGGCGCTGCACGTAGGGGATGGCGTCGGCGGAGCCGGTCATCAGGATTTCCGGGGCGGCCACGCCGGCCACCGCCTGGGTCCAGGCCCAGCCGCGGTCGGGATCGCCGATCATCTGGATCTCGTCGATGACGCAGGCGCCCCAGACCTTGGACGTGTTGACCATCTCGATGGTCGAGGAGGTGAAGGAGGCGCCGGGCCGCACGTCGCGCTCCTCGCCGGTCACCAGGCTGCAGGCCCGACCGCGCGTCTCCAGCGCCTCCTGCCCCTCCAGCGCCAGCAGGCGCAGCGGGGCGAGGTAGCAGCCGCTCTGCGCCTCGGCCAGCCGGTCCATGGCGGCGTGGGTCTTGCCGGAGTTGGTCGGGCCGACGAACAGCCGCAGCTTGCGCACCATGGCGCGGGCCGTGGCGAAGCTGTCGAGATAGACGCCGAGGCCGGAGGCGTTCTCCAGCCGCTCCCGCCGGACCTTCAGACCGGCGCGGGCGGCGGCGGTGGAGAAGGCCTCCTCCAGCGCGTCCAGCAGGGTTTGCAGGCGCGGGATACGGCCGCCGAAGCCGATCACCCGGCCCAGCTCGTCGGCGAAGCCCTTGGGCCGCCACGCCTCGCCGAAGCCGTTGGCGCGCTGCGCCATGGAAGCGAACCAGCCGTCCACCCGCCCGCGCGCCTTCTCGATGGCGGCGGAGGACAGGCAGGCCGCCTTGACCCGCTTGCCCAGCGTCTTCGCCTGGGGACGGCCGAAGCCCTCCTCCGCGGTCATCAGCCCCCACAGCTCCGCCTCGATGTCGGGCAGCGGGCCGAGCGCCACGCGGAAACGCAGCTTCAGCTTCCGGTCGGTTCCGGGAACGACCACCTCGTGGACGACGGCGACCGACCAGCGGGCCGGGGTGCTGTCGGCGTCCACCTCGATCCCGTCGCCGCGCACCACCGCGGCGATGGCGCGCAACGCGTCGCGGCGGTCGAATTCGTCAGCAGTCCCTGGGGCGGTGCCCGGTTGGCGGGGGTGGTTTCGTCGTTGCTCATGGACTGGTCTTCTTCCGTCGCCGCCCCCGGAGAGATCGGCCTGGGGATTCAAGGAACTGGTTGGGGCTGGCGGTCTTGAGGGGGCTTTGCCGGACCTCGAACAGTGCCGTGCCACGGGGCGGACGCCCACCCCCTATTCTGCACACCGGCACCCCACGGGTGTACCTATATGGTCGGAGCCATAGGATAGGGCAAGCCGATTCAGGGGTTCTACCGGCGTGGCCGGGCTAATTCGCCTGAACTTTCCCCTCTCCCATCCCACCGCTGCGAAAAAGGGGCGGTGCCAGCCACATCATTCCCTGTTGTCCGACGGTCGTGTCGAAAGGGGTACCCGGTAACGGTTTCACCGGCTGCCACCAATCGAAAGTGTTAGCAAGCAATATCGTCTTACTGCACCGCAAACCGTCGGGCATCATCGTTGCAGAGACAACGTAACCGTCGTCGCTTCGCAGATTTGGTTAGGAGATGTGCATGCCGACCCCTCGTGACGTCCTGGCACTGATCGAGAGAATACGGTGTATTTCTTGCGAGGACGAGCGCTATGCATTGATAAAGACATTGTCAGCCGTCGAGCGACCGACCATCCTGTCGTTCCTCAACGCTCACGGCGTGAACCTCTGCGCGGGGTCCTCCGCCGCGTGGTCGGCTTTCCGCGCCTCCGACGTCCTGTTGCGGGACGGGGTGGCGCTGGAGACGGCCCTGCCGTGGCTCGACCAGCCGGTCGGGCTGAACATGAACGGGACCGACTTCATCCCGCTCCTCCTCCGCCACCTGTCGCCCCGTCGGGTCGCCGTCTACGGCACCGCGGCGCCCTGGCTGGACGAGGGGATCGAGCGGCTGAAGGAGCGGACCCCGCACGACTATGTCGATGCCCAGCACGGGTTCCATTCCGTGGAGCATTACATCGCCCGTGCGCGGGAGCTTCAGCCCGACGTCATCATCCTGGCCATGGGCATGCCCCGCCAGGAGGAGGTCGCGGTGCAACTCAAGCGCGCGCTGGATCATAAGGTGCTGATCGTCAACGGCGGCGCCATCATCGATTTCCTCGCCGGGCGCTTCACCCGGGCCCCCGCCGCCGTCCAGCGCATCGGGCTGGAATGGGCGTTCCGGCTGGTCCAGGAGCCCCGCCGTCTGTTTCGCCGCTATTGCGTCGGCGCTTTCGGCTTCGCCCACACCGTCATGCTTATGCGCCGTGCCGCCATGCGTTCGTCCAGCGCCCCAGCACCAGCGCCCATGCATAAGGAGCTTTGAGACGTGGAAAATCTGCCCCAAGTCAATCATGGCGGCCATCACGGCGGTCCGCCGGCTCCGGTTCCGGCATGGCCCGCCGCCCCGGCCCGTCCCGGCGCAGCGAGTTCGAATCCCAGACCCCGTCCATGGGTCCCGACTTCCGCTTCATCCTGCGCGTGCTGGGCAGCCACAAGTGGCTGATCGCGGCCATCGTGGTGGTGCTGACCGGTCTGTCGGCCCTGGGCGTCTCCACGCTCAAGGACCAGTACACCTCCGAAGCCCTTCTGCTGGTCGACAACCGGCAGGTCCGCGTCGTCCGCGAGGTCGAGCAGGTGGTGGGCGCGATTCCACCGAGGACGCCGCCATCCTGAGCGAGATCGAGATCCTGAAGTCGCCCCAGGTGCTGAACCAGGTGGTCAACGATCTCCAGCTCGCCCAGCATCCCGAATTCAACCCGCCGGCGCAGGAGGACGAGACGCTCCCGCTCGTCGAGCGCGCGGTGGCCTACGGCCGTGACCTCGCCTCGCGCTTCTGGGACGGCGCCCCGCCGGCCCCGGTCGCCTGGCTGCTGAGCCATGGTGACGAGGTGGCGCAGGACATCCGGGCGCGCGAGGCGCACGCGGCGCTGGGCAACGATCAGATCATCGCGCGCATCCACCGCAAGCTCGACGTCGCCATCGTCGGCCGGTCGCGCGTGATCCAGGTGCGCTTCACTTCCAAGGAGCCGCAGCTGAGCCGCGACGTGGTGGACGGCATCGTCCGCCGGTACATGGAAACCCGTCAGCAGATGGACCGCGACCTGTCGACCAGCGCAATCTCCTGGCTGCAGGACCGCATCGTCCTGCTGCGCCGCGAGGTTGCCGAGGCCGACTCCAAGGTCGAGGAGGCCCGCGTCAAGGGCGGCCTGCTGAAGGGCGGCACCGGCCTGATGGCCCAGAACGAGCTTGAGCAGACCCGCCTGCGCCTGAGCGAGGCGTCGGCCATCCGCGCCCGCTCGGTCGCCCAGGCCGACACGCTGGAGCGCAACCTGAAGGCTGGCAACTGGAACGCCATCGGCGGCAGCATCGCCTCCCCGGTCGTCGCCCAGCTCCGCGCCACGGTCGCCGCCATCTCCACGGAAATGGCCCAGCTTTCCCGCCAGTATGGGCCGAAGCACCCGCGCATCGTTGAACTCCAGGGCCGCCTGAACGAGGCCAACTCCTCGCTCCAGCAGGAAATCCGCCGCGAGATCAACGGCGTCCGCGAAGCCGCCCAGGTCGCGGTCGAGCAGGAGACCGCGCTTCGCTCCATGATCACCCGCATGGAGGGCAGCTACGCCACCATGCAGGAGCAGGCCATCCCGCTGCGCACCCTGGAGTCCGAGGCGACCGCCAAGCGCCAGCTTCTCGATAGCCTG
This sequence comes from Azospirillum sp. Marseille-Q6669, assembly GCF_965111635.1. Taxonomy (NCBI): domain Bacteria; kingdom Pseudomonadati; phylum Pseudomonadota; class Alphaproteobacteria; order Rhodospirillales; family Azospirillaceae; genus Azospirillum; species Azospirillum sp. Marseille-Q6669. Next base: position 1,518,305 of record NZ_CBCOOP010000001.1, read on the forward strand.
CTGGGCCGTCTTGAAGAGGTCGAGGCCCAGAAGGACAGCCGCGCCTTCCCGGCCGCCGTAAGCTGGTCTCCGCGCCGCAGGTGCCGCACGAGCCGTCGGGTCCCTTCCGCGTCCTCCTGCTGCTGGCCGGCTTCGTCGCCGCCCTCGCGCTGGCCATCTTCAGCGTCTTCGGTCTGGAGCTTCTCCAGCGCCGCATCCACACCCCGGACGCCGTGCGCCGCATCCTGGGCGTCGGCACCGTCCACATCGTGCCGCACCACAGCGACCGCGGGGCCAAGGGCCGGCTCTACAAGATCTTCCAGCGCCACCCCTTCTCGCTGTTCAGCGAATCCCTGCGCGCCCTGTTCCGCAACCATCTGTCGGATCTCGGTCCGGTCGGTGCGCTGGCGGTGACCTCGGCCCGCCCGCAGGACGGCAAGACCTCGCTGACGCTGGCCGTCGCCCAGGTCGCCAGCCAGGCCGGCCGCCGGGTGGTGGTGGTGGACACCGACTTCCGCCGCTCCCGCATGGAAGGGCTGTTCGACCTGTCCACCAAGAAGGGCCTGTCGGACTGGATCGCCGGTGATGCCACGCTGGACGAGATCGTCCACACCTCCGACGACGTGCCCTTCGCCATGGTTCCGGCGGGCAAGCTGAACCCGATGACGCTGGACCGCTTCAACGTCGACAGCTTGGTGCAGCTGATGGCCGGCCTGTCGCCCAGCTTCGATCTGGTGGTGTTCGACACCGCCCCGGCGCTGGCCGTGTCGGATGCCCGCATCGTCTGCGGCGCCGCCTCCAAGGTTCTCTTCGTCACCCGCTGGGGCCACACCACGGCGAGCGATCTGGACGCGGTGGCCGACCTGGGGCCGATCGACCACAGCAAGTTCGTCTGCGTGATGACCGACGTGAACCTGAAGAAGGCCGCCAGCAAGGGCTACCAGGGTCCGTACAACAGCTACGTCGCCACGCGGAAATACTACGGCGACCAGACCCTGCGCGCCGCGCCGTAAGCGACGCCAAAGCCCTTCTCCCTCCGGGGAGAAGGGCTTTGGGATGAGGGCGGCCGCAGGCCGACCACGCTGGCTCATTGCAGTGCGTGGACGCCCTGACGGGCGCCCCCTCACCCTAACCCTCTCCCCGCTTTCGGCGGACCAAAGGTCCGCCTGTCGCGTCAGCGCAAACTCCGTTTGCGCGTGAGCGGGGAGAGGGAATTTCCATTTCTCATCAAACCACACGAGGCCCGACGCCCATGGCCCAGACCTCGCCAAAAGCCACCTCGCCGAAAACCCTCTCCTTCACGCGCCGGGACGCGCTGCGCGCCGCCGCAGCCGCCGCGGTGCTGGCAAGCTGCAAGGCCGCCGCCGGCCCGTCCGTCGCCGAGGCAGCGTCGGCCAGAGGGGCGAACGTCGTGCCCCACCCCACCCTGCGCGACGCCTGCCGGGCCGCCGGCATCCTCCACGGCGCCGCCCGCGACCATCTGATCGAGCCGGAAGACCCCATGCTCGACACGCTGATGGCGCGGGAATGCGACGTGGTGACGCCCGAGAACGGCGGCAAATGGGCCGTCTTCCAGCCGCAGGAGGGCAATTTCGACTGGGGCCGCTTCGACGCCGGGGTGGAACTGGCCCGCCGCATCGGCGCCAAGCCCAACTGGCACTGCGCCCTGTGGCAGCACATGGGCATGCCCGACTACATGACGCTGCCGGCGAGCCGCCAGCGCGCGCTGGGCATCGGGGAGAGCGCCTATTTCTCGGCCGACGGCACGCTGTCCGAGGACAATTACTGGCCGCGCTTCACCGCCATGGTCGCGGCGGTCAAGCAGCGCTACGGCGACCGCTTCTACCGCATCGACGTGATGAACGAGGCTTTCTTCTGGGAGACCGAGCGCAGCCACCCCCAGGAGCAGGACCGCTACGGCTTCCGCAAGGGCATGTGGTGGGTGGTGGCGGGCGGCGCCAAGGGGCCGGAATGGCTCGACCCCTTCTTCCACCACATCCGCAAGGAATTTCCCTCCGCCAAGCTGGTCATCAACGAGTTCGGGATCGAGATCGACGAGGGCTGGCAGCAGCGCAAGCGCGCCTATTTCCAGACTTGGCTGACCGACGCGGTCAAGCGCGGCGTGCCGATCGACGGCGTCGGGCTGCAAAGCCACCTGATGGCCGGCAAGCCCTACGACCGCGAGGGCATGAAGGGCTTCCTGCGGGCCATGGACCGGCTGGGCCTGCCCATCCACGTCACCGAGTTCGACGTGAACGAGAAGCACCTGCCGCGCTCCTGGTCACGGGCGGAGAAGGACCGCGCCATGGCCTTCCTGGCCGGGCAGTATCTGGGCGACATCGCCGGGAACGCGCGGCTGGCCGAGCTGTGCTGGTGGCACCTGCGCTCCGACCTGAACTACATCGCGCGGGAGATGCCGGAGCTGAAGCCCCACCCCTCCCCTACGACGCGGCGTCGCGCCCGCTGCCGCTGTACGAGGCGTCGGTGCAGGCGCTGCGCGGGCGCAACCGGTCGGGTGAGCCCAATCTGGTTGAGGCGGGTCGGGGTGTCTCCGGCCGGGAAGCGGCGCGGTACCCCTTCCGGCCCCGCTACCCCGCCCGATCGCGCGACCCGCTCCGCCGTCCGCGCCTGTAAGGATTTCCGACAGCGACCTTAGATTAGCGGAACAGCGGCGTTTCTCCCAACGAGGTGATCTGTGGACACGTTGACGTCGGATGAGCTGGTCGCCCGCTACAAGCGGAAGTTCGGTCTGGCCCCGAACTACCCCCTCAGCGAAACCATGGTCCGCCAGCATTGGGACCTGGAACGCCAGCTCGCCCGCGAGCTGCTCGATTCCCGCCGCGAAGAGCGCTGGACGGTGTTCGAGCGGAACTACACCACCCTCTACAGCGAATGCCCCTGGCTGAACGATGCGGTGGACACGGCGGCGCAGAACGACGAGCTGGACTTCCGCCATTTCCTGACGCTGCTCAAGGGCGCGCGGGACGTCTACGAGGTTGGGTCGGGCAAAGGCCGGCTGCTCAGCTATCTGGCCCGCCACGGCCACCGCTGCGTCGCCACCGAAATCACCCGCGAGCGCGGCGAGCGCTGGACCGACGAGCGCTCCAACGTGACGTGGCGCTGCTGCGACGGCGTCAACCTCGCCGAATTCGAGCCGCGCGCCCATTACGACGCCGTCGTCTCCACCCACGTCATCGAGCATCTCCACCCCGAGGACGTGTCCGTGCACCTGTCCAACGTGCACGCCATCCTCAAGCCGGGCGGCCGCTACGTGCTCAGCATGCCGCACAAGCACGCCGGGCCGATGGACCTGTCGGAGGTCTTCGGGCTGGACGAGCCGATCTGCATGCACCTGCGCGAATACACCTGGAGCGAGACGGAGCGCGCGCTGCGCGAGGCCGGCTTCACCCGAATGGAGGCCGTCTACATCGCCCCAATGGCGGTCCGCCGGCGCATGCACATCCATGGGTCCGGGCGCGGATACCTCGCCTACGTGAAGGCCGTGGAATCCGTCATGGGGGCGATGCCGTTAACCCTGCGGCGCAAGCTCGGGAAGCTCGGCCAGCTCTACCTGTTCCGCCCGGAGGTCTTCATGGTGGCTCACAAAAGTCACGAGGGCTGAGGCGGCGGATTTCAGAAACCTTTCTGTAACAAGACTTTACACTTTCCCCTCCCCGTGGCCGCAAGGCCCCACTGTGGCGCGGAAACCGCAGCAAAGGCGGTTTTTCGCGCCTCATTCTTTTCACAGCTCGCCGTGGCTTTTGAGCAGCATTTCCCTAAAATCCGAAATATCTCGTTAACCAATTGGGCCTCACCTTTGCTCCACCGAAAATGGAGAGAGGTTACTTCCAATGGCAACGACCACCACGGGTCTCGTCGACACGACCTTCGTCGTCAACGCCTCGGGGCAGGCTGCCGGCGGGATCTGGCCGCAGTTCCGGCTGCTCCTGGATGGTGTCAACCTCGGTCAGGCGACGGTCGGCTCGACCAGCGACGGCCGGTACACCTTCAAGGCCCAGGTCGCACCGGATCAGGCGCACAAGCTTCAGATCGTCTACTTCAACGACGGCTATGTGAACGGGCAGGACCGCAACCTGCTCGTCAAGTCGCTGGAAGTGAACGGCAAGCCCGTCGCCTCCACCAGCTCGCTGGTCAGCTACGACCGCGGCGCCTCCGACGGGAAGGACGTGATTCCCGGCCAGGAAGGCATGTGGTGGGACGGTTCGCTCGATTTCGCCCTGACCAAGGACTATTTCCCGGTCCCGACGCCGCCGGCCCCGGCCGGCAACACCCAGGTCATCCTGAACCTGCAGGGCAACGCCGCGGGCGGCGTCAACGCGCATTTCAACCTGCTGATCGACGGCAAGAAGGTCGGCGAGGGCGTGGCCGGCGCGTCGGCCAAGGACTACGCCTTCTCGATCAACGCCACGGCGGATCAGGCGCACAAGGTCCAGATCCAGTACGACAACGACGCCACGGTGAACGGCCAGGACCGCAACCTGCTGGTCAACAAGATCACCATCAACGGCAAGTCGGTCATGCCCACCGACAGCAACGTCACCTATGACAAGGGGGCCTTGGACGGCAAGGACGTGGTCAAGGGCCAGTCCGGCCTGTGGTGGAACGGCACGCTGGTGGTCGACGCCGACAAGAGCTTCTTTCCCGGCTCCTCCAACCCGACCAACCCCACCACGCCGACCACGCCGCCGGCCCCCACCCCGACGAAGCCGACCCTGTCGGTCAGCGACGTGTCGGTGACCGAGCCGACCGGCAAGACCGCCGGCATCGCGCCAGGCTTCCTGCACACCGAGGGCGGCCAGATCATGGACAGCAGCGGCAAGGCCGTGAAGCTGACCGGCGTGAACTGGTTCGGGTCCGAGGGCTACGCCTTCGCGCCGCAGGGGCTGTGGATGGACAGCTACCAGAGCCACATGAACCAGATGAAGGATCTGGGCTTCAACACCATCCGCCTGCCCTACTCCGACGCGATGCTCGACAACGGCCGCATGCCGACCGGCATCGACTATTCGAAGAACCCCGACCTGCGCGGCAAGACCTCGCTGGAGGTCTTCGACAAGATCATCGATTACGCCGACAAGATCGGCATGAAGATCATCCTCGACCACCACCGCTCCGGCGACGGCGCGTCGGCCAACGAGAACGGTCTCTGGTACACCAGCCAGTATCCGGATCGAAGATGATCGAGAACTGGAAGATGCTGGCGACCCGTTACAAGGGCAACGACGCCGTCATCGGCGCCGACCTGCACAACGAGCCGCACAACCCGGCGACCTGGGGCGACGGCGGCCCGAACGACTGGGCCCGCGCCGCGGAGCGCATCGGCAACGCCATCCAGTCGGTCAACAAGGACTGGCTGCTGATCGTCGAGGGCATCGAGACCTATCAGAACCAGTGGTACTGGTGGGGCGGCAACCTGCTAGGCGAGAAGAACTACGAGGTCAAGTTCAACACGCCGGACAAGCTGGTCTATTCGGTCCACGATTACGGCCCGTCGCTCTACATGATGGACTGGTTCAAGGCCGGCAACTTCCCGAACAACATGCCGGCGAAGTGGGACCAGATGTGGGGCCACTTCATCCAGAATGACGAGACCCCGATCCTGGTCGGCGAGTTCGGCAGTCGCATGGAAACCGCCATTGACAAGGCGTGGATGCCCAAGCTGATCCAGTACATGAACGCGACTGGAACGGTGACGGCAAGATCGACCTCGCCGCCGGCGACCAGGGGGCGAGCTGGACCTACTGGGCCTGGAGCCCCGGTTCGGGCGACACCGGCGGCATCATGAACGACAGCTGGAAGGTGGACTACAACAAGTACAACGCCATCAAGCCCGGCCTGTACAGCAGCACCGCCGCCAGCCCGGTCACCACCGACGCCGTGTTCACGGTGAAGCTGTCCCAGGCCTACAACCAGACGGTGACGGTGGACTACGCCACGGCGGACGGCACGGCCAAGGCCGGGTCGGACTATCTGGCGACCAGCGGCAAGCTGACCTTCGCCGCCGGCGAGACCACCAAGACGGTCGCCGTCAAGGTGCTGAGCGACGATGTGACGGAGGGCGTCGAGACCTTCAACCTGAAGCTCTCCAACCCGACACAGGCGACCATTGCCGACGGGACCGGCATCGGCACCATCAACCCGCCGGGTTCCGCCCAGGCCCTGTCGGCGGACCTGCTGGCCCACAGCCTGGCCCAGGACACGGCGACGGTGCAGTCGGTGGGCGTGCAGTCCGCGCTCGACCTGTCGGCGATCGACTTCTCGCACATGATGACGGTGGACGCCGCGAACCTGCTGCTCGAGCATCAGGCCGCGTAACGACCGCGAAAGCGGACCATGAGGAAGGGCCGGCGGATTGCTCCGCCGGCCCTTTCCTTTTCAGAGCGTGCGCTTTCAAGACGCCGATTGCAGGCGGCGGACGCGGCCCAGCAGCAGCTTGCCCAGCATCGCCCGGCCCGCCGATCCCATGCCCGGGCCGAACACCGCCGCCGCCAGGAACACCAGCACCAGCACCACCTTTTCCGCTGTGAAGGCCGGGTCGACCTCGGTGCCGAACAGGTACCAGCCTGCCGCATAGGCGAAGGCCGCCGGCACCAGGATCCAGCCGATCCGCACCGCGTTCAACGGCACCTCGTCGCGGCAGATGCGGCGGCGCACCGTCTCGGTCAGGGCGATCTGGAAGACCTCGCGCCCGAGGTTGGCCAGCGCGGCGCCGAGCAGGCCCCACTGCCAGACCAGCGCCAGCGCCAGGGCCGAGCCCACGGCGAGGCTGGCCGCGGAGATCCAGGGCAGCACGCCGACGCGCTTGGCCTTCAGGATCGCCACCTCCGGATTCATGCGCACCCCGTGCAGCACATAGGCCAGCACCAGGAAGGGCATGCTGGTCAGCACCGGCGTGTAGTCGGCCGACGCGATCAGCCAGAGGATCTCCGGCGCGGTCAGCGCCAGCCCCAGCCCGGCCCCGGTCAGCAGGACGACGAACAGGTGGAAGACGAAATCCGCCTGGCCGTGGTCCGCCGCGCCATGCTGGGACTCCAGCCGGCTGACCGACCAGATCTGCAGGAAGGAGGCGGTGAGGAACATGAAGAGGATCTGCGACAGCCGCATCCCGAAGGCGAACAGGCCCACCGCCGCCGTGGACAGCAGGATGTTCAGCAGCCAGCGCGAGACGAAGTTGTTGGCGATGTCCAGCAGCGACTGCGGCGCGTAGGGCAACCCCAGCGCCGCCACCCGCTTCAGGATCGGGAAGGAGAAGGAGAAGCCCGTGTCCTTCAGGATCGCCACCACCAGCAGGAGGCCGAGCGCCAGGAAAGATGCGCCGTTCGCCAGGAAGATGCCCTCCACCCCGAGGCCGAGCGCCCACAGGAACAGCAGGTTGAAGGCCAGCAGGGCCACCACCTTGGCCAGCGACACCAGCAGGCACAGGCCCGACCGCTTGCGCGCCCGGTAGTAAGCCAGCGCCAGTTCGAACAGGGTGGTCAGGGCGACGCCGGCGAGCGCAATCGCCATCACCGCCGCATGGCCGGTGTCGCCGAACATCGCCCAGCTTCCCGCCATGCCCAGCGGCCAGGCCAGCCCGACCATCGCCACCGACGTGCCGACCACCGCCAGCAGGCAGGTGCTGGCGACGCGACGCCGGTCGCCTTCCTCGGCGTGTTCGAAATAGACGGCGGTGAAGGCGTTGTTCATGCCGATCATCAGCATGACCGCCAGCAGGTCGGCGACCACCACCACCAGCGCGTAGACGCCGAATTCGGAAGGGCTGAGAAGCCGGGTGTAGAGCGGCAGGAGCAGAAGCCCGGCAGCCCGGTTCACCACGTTGGCCAGCATGAACAGCCAACCGTGTTTCAAGATCGTCGCTGCTTCGGACGCCATCAGGAACTCCGCCTAGAACACCGGTGGGGCGGCACTGCCGCACCCGCGAACGCAATTCCGATGATTGGAACCGGACCGGGACGTTTCAATTTCGCGTTGGTGCCGTCGTCGTCCTCTTCGGACTTATCCCGATGGCAACCTGTGCCCCCACCCCGACCCTCCCCCGCCACGCAGGGGAGGGAGATTACTGCCAAGCAACGACAGTCCCCTCCCCTGCGATAGCGGGGAGGGTAAGGTGGGGGCAAGACCCAGCGGGCAATCCACCCACCCTGCGAGGGCACTCCACCGTGATCAACGGGGCGTTGGAGACACTATCTCATCCGAAATCGCCGGTCGGTTTCTTATGGGATACGTCCGTGCCACCGTCTCGGCGGGACAGGCAGACCAACTCGGGACATGCCGCCACCGCCCGGCGCCGCACCCCACCATAGGGGACGCGGAACATCCCCCGAATACCTCCAATTTGCGGGAAGGAAAGGGGTAGCTGGGGAGCGGCGGTGGCAGCGCCGCCACCGATCCGGATGATCCGGACGAAGTCACCCACTTTCCTTAATCTCTTCAAACTCACCCAGGGGAATCCATTCTGGATGTAAGGGGTATCGCCGCTGGCCGAGGAGGCCTCTTGTGATTTGTTGATTGACGGCAGCCTTTATCCTAATTCGTGGAGAACAGCGCAACCTTCTGATCTGTCTGCACAGAGGCGGAGAAAGCGCTGATATTTGTGTGTCTTTCTGAACACAGAAAGACTCAAAGAAAAAGCTGATGAGAAACCGTCTTTCGCTGCGGCGCGTTGGGTCAGGCGCGAGACGGATGACATTCCGTTTCACACATAAATGGGACCTGCGATGAGCAAACTCGACCCAGAAGCGGTCATCAATCTGGCCCCGGTGAAGAAGACGGCCATGCCGACGGTGGGACCCGGGCTGCTGTTGGCGCTGTCCGACGGCTTCATGCTCGCCCTGCTCGGCTGGACGCTCATCCAGCTGTTCGGAAGCGACACCCTGACCCCCGAAGCGGACCTGTCGCAGCGCGCCCTGGTCACCGGCCTGATGCTGGTGCCGCTGGTGAAATCGGTTTTCGGAATTTATTCGCTGGGCCGCTTCGACTATCTGGAGCGCACACGCCGCACCTTCCAGGCGGCTCTGCTGTCGGTCGCCGTGCTGGCCGTGCCCTTCATCGTGATGGACGGCTTCCGCTCCTTCTTCGTGGAGGCGCTGTCGGTCGCCCTGATCGGCTTCGCGATCACCTACGCCGCCGACCTGCTGCTGGTGCACGGCCTGATGGCCAGCGCGCTGAACTGGCGCACCCCCGTGGTCATCGTCGGTGCCGGCCCGCAGGGTGCGGCCATCGCCGAGAAGCTGCAGCGCCTGCCCTGGCTCGGGATGCGTCCGGTCTGCTTCTTCGACGATGACGACACGCTGTGGCAGACCCGCGTCGCCAACCTGCCGGTGGTCGGCTCGACCGACCTGCTCGCCAAGTCCCCGGCCTACGCCCAGCAGGCCCAGGCCGCCATCGTCGCCGACATCGGGCGCCACAAGAACGAGCTGACCGCCCTGGTCGAGCGGCTGCCCTTCAAGCAGGTCTACTGCCTGCTGGGCGAGGGCAACGTCAGCGCGGTGGACGCCACCTACCACAACCTGCACGGTTCGCTGGCCCTGCGTGTCTCGGTCCGTCCGCCGACCAGCTACCTGCGCATCCGCCGCGCGCTGGACATCCTGCTCTCGGGCATCCTGCTGGTGGCGGTGGCGCCGCTGATGCTGGGCATCGCCGCGGCGATCCGTCTGGACAGCCCCGGCCCGGTCATGTTCCGCCAGAAGCGCTGGGCCGGCGGCGACAAGACCTTCGACGTGCTGAAGTTCCGCTCGATGCACATCAACGCGGAGGAGCATCTCCAGCGCTTGCTGGAGAACGATCCGAAGATGCGCGAAGAGTACATGACCTACCACAAGCTGACCTACGACCCGCGCATCACCCCGGTCGGCCGCTTCCTGCGCAAGACTTCGCTCGACGAGCTGCCGCAACTGGTGAACATCCTGATGGGCGACATGAGCCTGATCGGCCCGCGCGCCTACATGCCGAAGGAACTGCCGGAGGTCGGCGCCTCCGCGGACGTCATCGGCTCTGTCCGTCCGGGCCTGACCGGCTACTGGCAGGTGTCGGGACGCCACCGCACCACCTTCCAGGAACGCGTCGCCATGGACGTCTTCTACGTCCGCAACTGCGGCCTGCTGTTCGACTTCTACATCCTGTGCAAGACCGCGGTGATCGTCCTCAAGGGCGACGGGTCATGACCCTGCGGCGCCCCATCCAGGCCCCTCTTCCCACCCGGGAGAGGGCTTTCCCTTTCTGGGGTCCATTCCGGACCTGGGCTGCATATGCCCTGCGGGACCCGCAAGATCGGGGTGGGTGGCCCAACCGGAGGTAGCCCCGACGGGGACGGCCTCCTTAGGCCTAATGCCTCCGCCCGGCTACAGGTCCGGGCATCGGGTTGGCATCTTCAGAGAACGATGCGGTGCGCCCGTCATGGGCGTTCACTGCCATAGCAGCCCTTTTCACCGGAACAGCGGCCCCATGAAAGTCCTCGAAGTTCTGGAAAAGAGCATCACCGTCTTCTGCATCGTCTCGTTCGGCGGGTCGGTGCTCCCGGCGCTGCTGACCGGCGGCGGCACGACCGATCCGGACGCGCCGGGCGCGGTGATCTACTTCATGGCCGTCTACGTCATGATCCTGGGCTTGATCGCGCTGCGGCCAGCCTGGCCTTCCGCATCCCGACGGGAAGCCCGGCGGTGTCGCTGATCGTGGCGCTGGCCTTCCTGTCGGCCCTGTGGTCGATCTACCCGGACGTGACGCTGCGCCGCGCGGTGGCCTTCCTGTTCACCACCGCCTTCGCCGTCTATCTCGCCCTGCGCTACACCTTCCCGGAGATCGTCCGGATGCTGGCGACGGGCCTGTCGATCCTGATGGTGCTGTCCTACGCCTCGGTCTTCGCCATGCCGGCGGTCGGGCTCGACCACGAGCAGCATGTCGGCGCCTGGAAGGGCATCTTCTGGCAGAAGAACGTCACGGGCCGCATGATGGTCTGGCTGGTGCTCTGCCTGCTCTGGCTCGACTGGACGCGCGAGGGCAAGCGCTGGGTGGTCCGCCCGCTGCTGCTGATGGCTCTGCTGCTGATCGTGATGAGCCGGTCGGGCACCGGCTTGGTGACCTCGATCCTGGTCGCCGGCCTTCTGCTGTTCAGCGGCTTCGTGCGCGGCGGCATCCGCAGCTTCGCGCCGGCCATGGCCTTCGTCCTGCTGGTCGCGGTGGTCGGCATCACCAGCGGCACGACCTTCTGGCACGACATCCTCTACATGCTGGGCCGCGACCCGACGCTGACCGGGCGCACGGTGCTGTGGGAACACACGCTGATGTCCATCCAGGACCGCTTCCTGCTCGGCTGGGGCTACGGCGCCTACTGGTACGGGGCCTACGGTCCGGGCAGCACCTTCACCCAGGGCTGGGGCATCAACTCCGCCCACAACGGGTGGATGGAGGCATGGCTCGACCTCGGCCTGCCCGGCGTGATCCTGACGGCAATGCTGATGGGCCGCCTGCTCATCCAGGGCTTTGGCGCCATCCGCTACAGCGAGAACCGCGCCGAGCCCGCCTGGATCTTCACCGTCGGCTGCGCCCTGCTGCTGATCTCGGTGTCGGAGAGCGTGTTCCTGGAGCGCCATTCCCTGAACTGGATCGTGCTGGTGATCGCGGTGACCCGTCTCGTGCAGCGCCGCCGCTGGGCGAAGATGCAGGCCCGCATGCAGGACCAGCAGCAGGCGTACAACGCCGGCTTCGCCAGTTCTTCCCCTTACGGAACCTCCTACGGCGGGCCTCCGGCCGCCGGCTGGAGCGGTCCGGCCAGGCCCGGCTGACGGAAGGAGGCCCCCTCATGTTCCGCCCCCGAAATTTCCGTCGCGACAGAAGGTAATGTCATGACGTCCCCACACGAGATGGTCACCGTCGTCATCCCCACCCGCAACCGGCCGGACATGGTCGCGCGGGCCGTGGAGAGCGCCCTGGCCCAGACCTACGCCCCGCTTGAGGTCGTCGTCGTGATCGACGGGCCCGACCCCGCCACCGAGGAGCGCCTGAGGGCGTTCGGCGACCCGCGGCTGACCGTGATCGCGTTGGAACAGAACCGCGGCGCCGCCGGCGCCCGCAATCTGGGCGTGGACCGCGCGAAGGGCGCCTGGATCGCCTTCCTCGACGACGACGACGAATGGATGCCGGGCAAGATCGCCCTGCAGATGGCCGCCCCGCCCGCCCGGCGTGCGCTATCCGATCATGAGCTGCCGCTGCAAGGTGGTGACAGCCCGCGGCGACTTCGAATGGCCGCGGCGCCTGTGCACCCCGCGGGACCGGATTGGCGACTATCTGTTCGTCCGCCACGGGCTGTTCAAGGGCGAGACCTTCGCCCCCACCACCACCCTGCTGGCTCCGAAGGCGCTGCTCCAGCGCCAGCCGATTCCGAAATCGGCCTTCGACGACTGGGAGTGGCTGATCTCCTGCGGGCAGATCGAAGGCTGCGCCCTGGTGACCGTGCCGGAGGTGTTGGCGATCCACTACACCGATCCGACCGCATCACCCTGTCGACCTGCCACAACATCGACATGGCCCTGAACTGGGCGGAGTCGGTGCGGCCCCGGCTGTCGCCCCGCGCCTACGCCAGCCTGCTGCTCCAGGCCACCGGCGGGGAGCAGGCGGCACGCACCCCGGCGGTGCGCAAGCGCATCCTGAAATCGGCGCTGCGCGACGGCGCGCCGACCCCGATGGCGCTGACCACCTTCCTGATGCATTCGCTGATGCCGGTCGGGCTGCGGCGCCGGCTGCGTCAGGCCATCTTCTCGGCTCCCGGCGCGGCGTGAGGGCAGAATGGGTTTGATCGACAGGGTTTCCGGCGCAAAAAGGCGTCCCGCGCCTGCATTGTCTTCGCCACCCCCGGCGCGCTCGACGGCGGCGGGGGGATCGGGCGGATGACGGGCTACATCGTCGACGCCTTCCAGAACAGCCCCGCCGCCCCGGAAACCGTGGTGCTCGACACCCGCGGCACCGGCAGCGCCCTTCTGTCGCCGGTCTATCTGGCCGGCACGCTGGCGCGGCTGGGCGCCCTGATGCTGCGCCGCCGCCCGTCGGTCGTGCACATCAACGTGTCGGAGAACGCCAGCGTCTGGCGCAAGGCGGTGGTCCAGCTCTTCGCCGGGCTGTTCTCCTGCCCCACGGTCGTGCATCTGCACGGCGCGTCCTTCATGGAGTATTTCGACAAGGGGCCGGTGTCCCGCGCGATCAGCCGCTGGCTGTTCGACCGCTGCGGCATCGCCCTGGTGCTGGGCGAGCTGGCGGAACTTCCTGGTGCAGTCGGTCGGGACGGACCCGCACAAGGTGCGCGTGCTCTACAACGCGGTGCCGGACATCGGCGCCGACCTGCCGGTCCGCGCGGCGCCGCCGGAGGGGGCGATCGTGTCGCTCCTGGTGCTCGCCAACCTGTCGGAGCGCAAGGGCATAGGCACGCTGCTGCGCTCCTGCCGGCTGATGAAGGACCAGGGCTTCCGCTTCCGCGTGACCATCGGCGGCGGCGGCGACGTCGAGGGCTACCGCCGCATGGCGGCGGAGCTGGGCGTGGACGGCGAATGCCGGTTCGAGGGCTGGATCTCCCGCGAGCAGGCGCACGCCCACCTGCGCGACCACGACATGCTGCTTCTGCCCTCGACCCACGAGGGGTTGCCCATGGTGATCCTGGAGGCGCTGTCCACCGGCATGCCCGTCGTCACCACCCCGGTCGGCTCGATCCCGGAGGTGCTGACCGACGGGGAGACGGCGCGCATCGTCCCGGTCAACGATCCGGAGGCGCTGGCCCACGCGGTCCGCGACCTCGCCACCCGGCCGGCGCTCTACGCGCGCCTGTCGGCGGAGGGGCGTCGGCTGTTCCTGGAGAAATTCGTCATCGAGTCCTATGGCCGCAGCCTTCAGGACATCTATGCGGAGCTGAACCGCCCCGACGCCGTTCGGCGCCCCTCGCTGGGGGCACTGCCCGACGCTGCGGCGGCCAAGCCATCGCTGACCCGCGCGGGCCGACAGTAAGAACCCATTTTTCCCGCGGGGTCCTTTAATTCCTTCCTCCCTGAAGCTTCGCGAGGGAGCGCGACAGTCAGGAGCGGATATGATCTACATCGTTTCACCCGGCGGCACGCTCGAAAAGGGCGGCATGGGGCAGATCGTCGACAACTTCACGACGGACTTACGGGAGAACCGCCCCGACGTGAAGTTCGAGGTGATCGACAGCTACGGGCCGAACGCGAAATTCCATCTGATGCCCTTCTACTTCGCCGCCGCGCTGCTGCGCCTGTTCGGCTGCTTCGCGACCGGCAAGGCCCAGCTCGTGCACATCCACATGGCCGAGTACGGCAGCGTGCTGCGCAAGGGGCTGATCGTCGCCATGGCCTCGCTGTTCCGGGTGCCGGTCGTTCTGCATCTGCACGGCGGGCGTTTCCCGAAGCATTACGAGGACGCCAAGCCGCTGTCCCGCTGGGCCATCCGCCACATGATGGAGATGACCAGCGAGGTGGTGGTGCTGGGCGAATACTGGCGCAACTGGGTGGTCACCACCTTCCCGGCCGTGCGCCGCGCGACCCTGCTGCACAACGCCGTGCCGGGACCGGAGACGATCCCGGAGCGCGCGGAGGACGGGCCGGTGCGCCTGCTGTTCCTCGGCCGCCTGATCAAGCTGAAGGGCATCGACGTCCTGCTGGACGCCCTGGCGTCGGAGACCTGCCGCAGCCGCTCCTGGCAACTGACCATCGCCGGCGACGGCGACCTGGAGGCCTACCGCGCGCAGGCCAAGGCGCTGGGGTTGGGGAGCGCGTGCGCTTCACCGGCTGGCTCGACCAGACCGGCTGCCGCAAGGAGCTGGTGCAGGCCCATGTGCTGGTCCAGCCCTCCATGTTCGAGGGGCTGCCGATGTCGGTGCTGGAGGCCATGGCCAACGGTCTGACCATCGTCGCCACTCCGGTCGGCAGCGTGGGCGACGCCATCGCCGACGAGGAGACCGGCCTGCTGGTGCCGCCGGGCGACCGGACGGCCCTGGCCGAGGCGCTGGCCCGCGTGATCGACGACGCGGAGTTGCGCCGCCGGCTGGGCGAGGGCGCCCGCCGCCGCTTCGAACGCCAGTTCGACATCGCCGTCTACCGGGAACGCATTGTGGAGATCTACCGCCGCAACGCCCGCGGTTGGATGTCCGAGCCGGCGCCCACGGCATCCATCGGGCCGCGCCGGGCTCGCTCCGGCTGACGACCCCGCCGATCCGGGCCCGGTCCGAACCGGGCCCGTCCTGCCTTTCAACCGGTCCGCAACCGCCTTGCCAGCCGTGAACAAAGGACCGGACACACAGCAGAGGTCCAATCCCCATGAAGCAAGCCATCGCGGCCGGATCGTGCGCTGGACGGGAGTCGGTGCCCTGTTCCGAAATCTGTTCGCGCGCCGGAACGTGACCATCGTCGTGTATCACGATCCGGACCCGGAGGTGATGCGCGCGCACCTCGCCTGGTACGCCGAACGCTACAGCTTCACCACGCTGGACGCGGTGGCAGACGCGCTGGAGAGCGGGCGGTGGGGCGACCTGCCGCCCTATCCGCTTGTCGTCACCTTCGACGACGGCCACCGCAACAACGCCCGCCTGGAACCCCTGTTCAAGGAATTCGGGGTGCGTCCAACCATCTACCTGTGCAGCCGCGTGGTCGGCACCGCCCGCCCCTATTGGTGGAAGACCGCCGCCGCCGGGCGAATCGGCACCGAGACGCTGAAGCGCCTCCCCGACCCCGAGCGCCGCCGCCGGCTCGCCGAGGCCGGTGACGATCCCGACCTGGAAGGCGCCGACCCCCAGTCGCTGACCTGGGACGAGGTCCGGCATCTGGCCGCCGTCACCGATTACGGTGCCCACACCCGCACCCACCCGATCCTCCTGCAATGCGACGACCAGCGCTGCGCTGAGGAGATCGCGCTGTGCAAGACCGAGCTGGAGGAGGCCACCGGCCTGCCCTGCCGCCATTTCGCCTTCCCCAACGGCGATTTCAGCGACCGCGAGGTGGCGATCATCCGGCAGGCCGGTTACCGCACCGCGCGCACCATCGATCCGGGCTGGAACGGCCCGAAGGCCGATCCGCTGCGGCTGCACGCCGTGCCCATTTCCGATGACGCCGCGGTGGACTGGCTGTCGGTCCAGGTGACCGGCATTCCCGCTTGGCTGCGCAAGCGCAAAGGCGACGGCGTCACGCCGGCCCCGGCTCCGACGCACGGCGATCCGCTGCCGGCGGCGTGATCCTCGCTTTATGACAAGCGCTTCCGATGTCCCCTCTCCCCTCTGGGGAGAGGGGTTAGGGTGAGGGGTTGCGCTCTTGCCGGACTTGACGCCACGGGCACCCCCTCACCCGGCCCTTCGGGCCACCCTCTCCCCGGAGGGGCGAGGGAAAGCACGCCCGCCCCTCAGCAACCATGACGAGAGCGATAGGCCTGCCTACGCCGCAAGTCAGAGAGGGCTCTCCAAGAGTACGAGAAGGTATTCCCTGCTCAATTGCAATGACCCTGAGTGGTTAGCCACTGTCTTCACCGTCCGATCGTCCTTTGCACTCTCGAAAACACCGCATTCGAATGCAATAAAGAATGACGTACTCGGCGGCGTTGCCGAAGCCTCTCCGCAAAGAACGGGAAATGCCTTTCCCAATCCCACGCAACGAGGCGGTAACACCGAAAGGAACGGAACGGCCCCTTTGGAGTAACTCCCAACGAGGTCGACCACCGTCCCGAACTGCCGGCCAAGGATCGACGATCAAACCCACAGGAGTTGCCAGCGACATGCGGACCGCCATCACCACCGAGACGACGACCCTGAGCGCACCCGCCACCCAGGAAATCCGCGCCTTCATCGTGGAGAACTTCCTGCTCGGCAGCGACTCCGGCTTCGACAACGCCGAATCCCTGCTGGAGACCGGCATCATCGACTCCACCGGCATCATGCACGTCGTGGCCTTCCTGGAAGAGCACTTCGGCATCATCGTCGAGGACGAGGACATGGTGGCCGACAACCTCGAGTCGGTCAGCCGCATCGCCGCCTACGTCGAGCGCAAGCGGACCCTGAAGGACGCGGCCTGATCCGTCCGCCAGGACGGAACGGACCATCGGGACAGTCACCGAAGCCAGGCAAGGGAACAGCGTCATGGCGCACCTGCTTCATCAGTTCCTCAGCGAAACCGCCGCAAGGCGGCCTCACCACACCGCGTTGATCGCGGGGAGAACGCCGTCACCTTCGCCGAGCTGGACCGCCAGAGCGACGCCGTCGCCTGCGCGCTCCAGTCCGCCGGGGTGGTGCGCGGCGACCGTGTGGCGGTCATGCTGGAGAACTCGATCGAGTATGTCGCGGGCCTGTTCGGCGCGCTGAAGGCCGGGGCCGTCTACGTCCCCGTCAACCCGTCCACCAAGGCGGACAAGCTGGCCTACATCCTGACCGACGCCGGCGTGCGGGCGCTCATCGCGCCCTCCGCGCTCGCCCGGCAGGTTGTGCCGGCGGCTGGCGAGGCACCTCACCTCGCCACCACGCTGTGGGTTGGGCCCGCCGTGCCGGCCGGGGCCGGCGGGCTCTCCTTCACGGACATCGTGGCCACCCACCCGGACCCCCAGTCCGGTGGCGCCAAGCCGCAGAACCGCGGCCTGATCGACCAGGATCTGGCCGCCATCCTCTACACCTCGGGAACCACCGGGCGGCCCAAGGGCGTGATGCTCAGCCACGCCGCGCTGGTGAACACCACCTGGTCGATCTCCACCTATCTGGAGAACACGCCCGACGACGTCGTGATGTGCGTCCTGCCGCTGACCTTCGGGTACGGCCTGTCGCAGATCCTGACCGGGGCGCGGGTCGGCTTCACGGTGGTTCTGGAACGCTCCTTCGCCTTCCCCGCGGAAACGCTGGCGCGCATGGTGAAGCACCGCATCACCGGCCTGCCCGGCGTGCCGACCTTCTTCTCCACCCTTCTCGGGATGGAGGCGCTGAAGACCGCCGACCTCTCCTCGCTGCGCTACCTGACCAACGCGGCGGCCCCCCTGCCAATCGCCCACATCGACCGCCTGCGCGAGCGCTTCCCGGATGCCGCCTTCTACTCGATGTACGGCATGACGGAATGCTGCACCCGCATCTGCTACCTCGACCCGCGGACCTCGGCACCAAGACCGCCTCGGTGGGCCGGGCCATCCCCAACTGCGAAGCCTATGTGGTGGACGAGCTGGGCAACCGCGCCGCCCCAGGCGAGGTCGGCGAGCTGGTGGTCCGCGGCGCCAACCTGATGCGCGGCTACTGGAACCGCCCGGAGGAAACCGCCAAGCGCCTGCGCAGCGGGCCGCAGGGCGAGACCCTGCTCTTCACCGGCGACCTCTTCACCATGGACGCCGACGGTTGCCTCTACTTCGTCAGCCGCAAGGACGACGTGTTCAAGTGCCGCGGCGAGAAGGTCAGCCCCAAGGAGGTCGAGAACGCCCTCTACGAGCTGGAAGCCGTGGTCGAGGCCGCCGTCCTCGGCGTGCCCGACTCCGCCGACGGCATGGCGGTGAAGGCCTATCTGGTCGTCCGTCCCGGCGCCACCCTGACCGAGATGGCGATCCGCCAGCACTGCCGGGGCCGTCTGGAAAGCCATCTGGTGCCCAAATTCATCGAGATCCGCGACGAGTTGCCGAAGACCGAGTCCGGCAAGATCAAGCGCGCGATGCTCGCCGAAACCGCCTGACCCTTTTCCGCCGATCCCTTTCCCGCCGGATCAAGACACACAGGAGAGCGTGCGATGTGTGGTGTCGCCGGAGTTCTCGCCGGGCCGCGTGCCGAGCCCGCCGGACTCGACGAACTGAAGCGCATGATCGCCATGATCGGGCACCGCGGCCCGGACGGCTACGGCTTCTACCGCGACGGGCGGATCGGGCTCGCCCATGCGCGCCTCAGCATCGTCGGCTTGGCCGGCGGCTTCCAGCCGATCCACAACGAGGAGCGGACGCTGTGGATCACCTTCAACGGCGAGATCTTCAACCACGTCGAGCTGCGGCGTGACCTGGAGGCGCGCGGGCACCGCTTCTACACCCGCACCGACACCGAGGTGATCGTCCATGCCTTCGAGGAATACGGCCCCGCCGCCTGGGCCAAGCTGAACGGCCAGTTCGCCATCGGCCTGTGGGACGCGGTGAAGCGCGAGCTGTGGCTGGTCCGCGACCGGCTGGGCATCCTGCCGCTGTTCTACGCCCGCAGCGGCGACCATCTCGCCTTCGCGTCGGAGGCCAAGGCCCTGTTCGGTGGCGGGCGGATCGAGCCGCGCTTCGACGCCGCCCGCCTCGCCCAGGTCTTCACCCACTGGAGCGTCGCCCCCAGGGCAGCGTCTTCGCCGGGGTGCAGAGCGTGCCGCCGGCCACCGCCATCCGCATCGACGCCGACCTGCGCCTGCATGAGGCCCGCTACTGGGAGCCGGACATGGCCGGCGATCCCGCCCTGTCCGGCATCTCGCTGGACGAGGCGGCGGACCGGCTGGAGGAGAAGCTGCTCGACGCCATCCGCCTGCGGCTGCGCGCCGACGTGCCGGTGGGCGTCTACATCAGCGGCGGGCTGGACAGCTCGGTGATCGCGGCGCTGGCCCGCAAGCTCGACACCACGCAGATGCACAGCTTTGGCGTGCGCTTCGCCGACAACGCCTTCGACGAGACGCCGCAGCAGCGGCTGGTCGCCGGCCATGTCGGGACGGAGCATCACGACATTCTCTGCACGGCGGAGGACATCCAGGCCGCCCTGCCCGACGTGATCTGGCACGGCGATCGCCGCTGGTCCGCACCGCCCCGGCGCCGCTCTTCCTGCTCTCCCGCCTCGTCCGCGACAGCGGCATCCGCGTCGTGCTGTCCGGCGAGGGCGCCGACGAGTGGCTGGCCGGCTACGACATCTTCAAGGAGGACAAGGTCCGCCGCTTCTGGGCGCGGCAGCCGCACTCCACGGCGCGCCCGAAGCTGCTCAGCCGCATCCATCCCTACGCTGCCACCAGCGGCCAGAAGGACAGCCCGCTCTGGCAGGCCTTCTGGAAGCGCGGCATGACGGAAACGGACGATCCCTTCTACGCCCACCGCATCCGCTGGCAGAACACCGCCTGGACCCAGCGCCTGCTGGCCCCGGATGTGCGTTCCACCGCCAACGCGCAGGCCTTCGACGAGGTCGTCGCCGCCCATCTGCCCGCCGGCTGGTCGCGCTGGAGCCCGCTCGCCCGCACCCAGTGGACGGAGATTGCCGCCTTCATGTCGCCCTACCTGCTGACCAGCCAGGGCGACCGGGTGGCGATGGCCAACAGCATCGAGGTCCGCTATCCCTTCCTCGACCCGGAGGTGGACGACCTCTGCGCCGCCCTGCCCGACCGGGTCAAGATGCTGGGGCTGCGCGACAAGCTGGCGCTGCGCCGCGTCGCCTCGCGCCTGCTGCCGGCGGAGATCTTCCACCGCCCGAAGCGCCCCTACCGCGCCCCGATGACCACCGCCCTCTTCGGCGCCCAGGCCCCGGCCTATGTCCGGGACCTGCTGTCCGAGGAGTCGCTGAACCGCTACGGGCTGGTCGACGCCGCCGGCGTCGCCGCGCTGGCCGCCAAGGCCCACCGCACCGACGGCCGCATGGCCGGCGAGCGCGAGGAGATGGCCCTGGTCGGCGTGCTCACCCTCCAGATGCTCGCCCGGAATGTGCTGGACGAGCTGCCGGGCCGGGCCTCGACGCTCCGCGCCCGCTTGGACGCCGCGCCCATCCACATTCTCGAAGAGCATTTGGACAGCGCCGCTGCCGCCTGACCCGGCGGACCGGCGCGGTCCCCAAGGCACAGTCCTTTTCACAGCCCCTTCTCACAGTCGATGCAACAACGCCAACCGGGAAAACCGACACCATGCTGAACGCCCTGCATCCCTTCGAGCCAACGCCCTCTCGCTCGACTGCGCGGCCGCGGCCCGGGAGATCGAACAGTTCATCCAGCGCACCGTCGCCCACGACCTGAAGCGCCAGGGCATCGTGCTCGGCGTGTCCGGCGGCATCGACAGCTCGGTCTGCGCGGCGTTGGCCGTTCGCGCGCTGGGGCCGGAGCGCGTCCTGGCCATCCTGATGCCGGAGAAGGAATCCTCGCCCGACAGCACCCGCCGGGGCCGGTTGCTCTGCGAGAGCCTGGGCATCGAGCCGATCATGGAGAACCTTACCGCTCCGCTGACCGCGCTCGGCTGCTACGACCGCCGCGACAGCGCCATCCGCCGCCTGTTCCCGGAATACGGTCCGGGCTGGAAGCAGAAGATCGGTCTGGCCGCCGGCCTGCTCGACGCCGACCGCGTCAACTACTTCACCATGACGGTGGAATCGCCGGAGGGCGACCGCCAGACCAGCCGCATGCCGGTGGACGTCTACCTGTCGGTGGTCGCCGCCACCAACCTGAAGCAGCGCGTCCGCAAGACCATGGAATACACCCACGCCGACCGGCTGAACTACGCGGTCCTCGGGACGCCGAACCGGCTGGAGTATGAGCTGGGCTTCTTCGTGCGCGGCGGCGACGGTCTGGCCGACCTCAAGCCGATCGCCCATCTGTTCAAGACCCAGGTCTACCAGATGGCCGCCTATCTTGGCCTGCCCGACGACATCCAGAGCCAGTCGCCGAGCACCGACACCTACACCCTGCCGCAGTCGCAGGAGGAGTTCTACTACGCCATCCCCTACGACAAGCTGGATCTGGCGCTCTGCGCCTACGGCCGCGGCGTGCCGGAGGACGAGGCGGCCCGCGCCCTCAACCTGTCGGTCGATCAGGTCCGCCGCGTCTACAAGGACATCGTCCTGAAGCGCCGCACCTCGGGCCGCATCCTGCGGAACGCTGCGCTGGTGCAGCCGGTCGAGGTGGATGGGAGCGACGCATGACCGCAATGCCCTGGCTTCAGCGGGGTGTGGAACGGTTCATGTCCGAGGATCGCGTCGCGCTGGAGTCCTTCCAGCGCGACCACTTCGGCGCGGACTCCCCGCTGCTGGACGACACCCATTTCAATTGGCTGTTCGAGGAGCCGCCGACCCCCGATCCGGAGGGGATGCAGCTCTGGGTCTGCAAGCGGAACGGGGGGATCGTCGGCCAGCAGGCGGGCATTCCCTTCGCGCTGAAGGTGGGGCAGCGGGTGCGCCGCGCCTCCTGGGCGATCGACCTGATGGTCGCCCCGGAATGGCGGCTGCGCGGCGTCGGGCCGGGCCTGTCGGAGACCCACGCCGCCGCCAGCGAGGTGAGCGTCTCCTTGTCGATGACCGACGCCGCCTACAAATCCTACAAGCGGGCGGGCTGGCTGGATTTGGGAAACATCCCGACCTACCTGCGCGTCATCGATCCGCCGCGCTGCCTGCGCGTCAGCCCTTACGGCGGCGGACTGGCCCGCCTGGTGGCGCGGCTGGGCAAGCCGGCGATGAACGCCGCTTCGCTGGTCGGCCACGCGGCCGCCCGGACCTTCGGCGCCCGGCTGGTCGAGGTCGACCGCTTCGACGAGCGGATGGACGGCCTGTGGGAGGCCGCGGCCCCGCAGCATCTGTGCGCCGCCCGGCGCGACCACGCCTATCTCCAGTGGCGCTTCGACAAGATCCCGAACGCGGCGCGGCACCGCCGCTTCCTCGTCATGCGCCGCGACACGGTGGTGGCCTATGTGGTGCTGCGGGTGGACCGCTGGCGCGGCGAGCGTCGGGGTGGTCTGCGATTATCTGGCCCGTCCGGGCTGGCTGATGCCCGCCTTCGCCCTGCTGGTCGAGCGCGCCCGGCGGGACCGGCTGGCCGCCCTGGTCTGCCGCACGCTGAACGCGCAGGCCGCCCGTCCCCTGTCGATGATGGGCTTCCTCTGCCTGAAGAACGGTCTGCGCCAGCCGACCCGGATGATGGCCCGCCCCGCGGCCGACCGTCCGGAGCTGACCCCGCTGATCGGTGACCCGAAGAACTGGTTCGTCACCGCCGCCGACAGCGACATGGGTTTCAAGGATCTCGGCGAGTAGTCGATTTTGCAAAAACGAAAAGGGTGCCCGCAGCAATGCAGGCGCCCTTTTCGTTCGGGTCGTTCGTAAAGTCGAGAATATGAGGATGCATCTTCTGAGCGCATGAGCGGTTTGCCGCTGCACGCGACGTTCATGAAGGATCAAGCCTTTCGAGCGATTAGTAAGGCTCAGCTTCAGGCGTTGCCGCCCGTCCACATGCCTCCTATCGACGTGATGGTCTGTCACGGCTCTCAAGGGAGTTCTGGTTTTGAGGTGGGTTTCCCGCTTAGATGCTTTCAGCGGTTATCCCGTCCATACTTAGCTACCCGGCCATGCCACTGGCGTGACAACCGGTGCACCAGAGGTATGTCCATCCCGGTCCTCTCGTACTAGGGACAGATCCTCGCAAAACTCCGACACCCACGGCAGATAGGGACCGAACTGTCTCACGACGTTCTAAACCCAGCTCACGTACCACTTTAATCGGCGAACAGCCGAACCCTTGGGACCTGCTCCAGCCCCAGGATGTGATGAGCCGACATCGAGGTGCCAAACGACTCCGTCGATATGGACTCTTAGGAGTCATCAGCCTGTTATCCCCGGCGTACCTTTTATCCGTTGAGCGATGGCCCGTCCACGTGGGACCACCGGATCACTATGGCCGACTTTCGTCTCTGCTCGACTTGTCTGTCTTGCAGTCAGGCGGGCTTATGCCATTGCACTCGTCGAGCGATTTCCGACCGCTCTGAGCCCACCATCGCGCGCCTCCGTTACACTTTGGGAGGCGACCGCCCCAGTCAAACTACCCGCCATGCAGGGTCCCGGCTCCGGATCAACGGAGCGCGGTTAGATGCCAGAGACCTCAAGGGTGGTATTTCAAGGATGGCTCCACCCGAGCTGGCGCCCGGGCTTCCTAGCCTCCCACCTATCCTACACATGAGATCCCTAGCACCACTGCAAAGCTGTAGTAAAGGTGCACGGGGTCTTTCCGTCTGACCGCGGGTACTCCGCATCTTCACGGAGAGTTCAATTTCGCTGAGTTGGTGTTGGAGACAGCGGGGAAGTCGTTACGCCATTCGTGCAGGTCGGAACTTACCCGACAAGGAATTTCGCTACCTTAGGACCGTTATAGTTACGGCCGCCGTTTACCGGGGCTTCAATTCGGAGCGTGAACCCCTCCTCTTAACCTTCCGGCACCGGGCAGGCGTCAGACCCTATACGTCGCCTTGTACGGCTTCGCAGAGCCCTGTGTTTTTAGTAAACAGTCGCCACCCC
>NZ_CBCOOP010000001.1:1547500-1730000 GCF_965111635.1 Azospirillum sp. Marseille-Q6669
CTTTTTTTGCGCGTTCCGATCCTTCGCACACCCGCTGCGCTTGCGGCGGTCGTTATTGCGCCGCATACAGACGCCGTCCCGGACGGCCGGCGTCCGGCCCGACCCAGCCAGCGCGCGGCCCATGCACGACCCCAAACTGCTTTTCGACGTCCTGTTCCTGCTGCTGGCGGCGGTGGTGATCGTCCCCTTGTTCCAGGCGCTGCGCATCCCGGCGGTGCTCGGCTATCTGGTGGGCGGGGCGCTGCTGGGTCCGCACACGCCGGGACCGGTGGTGGACATGGAGCTTCCCCAGGTCCTGTCCGAATTCGGGGTGGTCTTCCTCCTCTTCGCCATCGGGCTGGAGCTGCCTCTGTCGCGCCTGCGGGCGATGCGGCGCTACATCTTCGGGTTGGGGCTGATGCAGGTCGTCCTGACCAGCGCCGCCATCGCCGCCGTCGCCTACGCGCTGGGCGAGAACGTGGCGGCGGCGCTGGTGATCGGCGGCATGCTGGCCTTCTCCTCCACCGCCACGGTGCTGAAGCTGCTGGTCGAGCGCGGGGAGACGGTGGCGCGCTTCGGGCGCGTGTCGGTCGCCGTGCTGATCTTCCAGGATCTGGCCGTCGTGCCGCTGCTGACCCTGCTGCCGCTGCTGGCCGGCGGCGACACCAGTATCCCCTGGGCGCTCGCCCTCGCCGGGGTCAAGGCCGTCGCGGCGATCGGCGCCATCATGCTGCTGGGCCGCTTCGTGGTGCGCCCGGTCTATCACTTCGTGGCCTCGGCGAAGAGTCCGGAGGTCTTCACGGCGACCAATCTGCTGGTCGTCCTGGCGGTCGCTTGGCTGACGGCGGAGGCCGGCATGTCGATGGCGCTGGGCGCCTTCCTGGCTGGCATGCTGATGGCCGACACCGCCTACCGCCATCAGGTGGAGGCCGACATCGAGCCGTTCCGCGGCCTGCTGCTCGGCCTGTTCTTCATGACCGTGGGGATGACGCTGGACCTGCCGGCCATGCTCCAGCGCGCCGACGACATCCTGATGGTGACCGCGGCGCTTCTGGTCGGAAAGAGCATCCTGCTGTTCCTGCTCTGCCGCCTGTCGGGGCTCGGGCTGGCGACCTCGCTGCGCATCGGGCTGCTGCTGTCGCAGGGCGGTGAGTTCGCCTTCGTGCTGATCGGCAAGGCGACGCGGCTGGCGGTGCTGGAGGGCGAGACCGGGCTGCTGCTGTCCTCCTGTGTGGCGCTCAGCATGGCGGTGACGCCGCTGATCGGCGCCATCGCCCAGCGGCTGGCCCAGAGGGTCGAGGCCCGCTACGGCGCCGAGGCTTTCGGGGTGGAGACCAGCGACATCACCGGCCATGTGCTGATCGCCGGCTATGGCCGGGTCGGGCGCGCCGTCGCCCGGCTGCTGCGCACCCACGACATTCCCTACGTCGCATTGGACCTCGACCCGCAGCGGGTGGCGGCGGCGCGGGCCGAAGGGCTGCCGGTCTATTACGGCGATTCCAGCCAGATCGGCGTGCTGCGCGCCGCCGGGATCGAGCGGGCGCGGGCCGCGGTCATCACCGTCAACCGCCCTGACATGGCGGAGCGCGCCGTGGAGGCCATCCGCCGGGCCGCCCCGCGCCTGGCCATCGCCGCCCGCGCCCACGACCTGGACCGCGGCGCGCGGCTGAAAAAGGCCGGAGCCAGCGCCGTGGTGCCGGAGACGCTGGAGGCCAGCCTGCAGCTGGCCAGCCTCGTGCTGCGCACCGCCGGGGTGGACGCCGAGACCATCGACCAGAGCCTGAAGAGCGTCCGCGACCGCGGCTACGACGCGCTCAGCGAGCCCGCCGACCAGAACGACTGAGCGGTTGCGTCAGCGCTCCACCCGCCACAGGTCGAACACGGTGCCGCGGTAAACCTCCTCCGCGCCCGGCGGCGGTTTCAGCCCGGCCGCGTGGAAGACGTTGGAGAACATCACCAGCACGTAATCGTACTTGTCCCGCCAGCCGATGTAGTGCGGGCAGGGCTCGACATGATCGCGCAGGGTCGCCTCTTCGGGACGGGAGAGCAGGCGGACATCCACCGGAACCCCCTCGTAGATCGCCATGCAGCGGTCGCGGTAGGGCTGGGTCACCGTCAGCGGCTGCTTGCCGGGGTGGCTGAACAAGGTCGGGACGAAGGCGCGCCGCTCCACGGTGATCAGCGACGGCAGATGGATGAGGCTGGGCAAGGCGACCAGCGCATGCCGCCAGGGCGGCTGGGTGAGCAGGAACTCCCGCGTGTTGCAGCAGCCGGCCTCCTGCCCCGCCCAGGCGATCAGGACGGACCGTCCGGGCTCGATCCGCTCCATGGCGCGGCGCAGGTCGGCCACATCGTCCTCATAGGCCAGCCAATTGAGCGTCAGCACGCCGGTCCGCACCGTCAGCAAGGCGAGCAGTCCGGCGGCGAAGGCCGCCGCGGCGCGGGCGCTGGGAAAACGGATGTCGGTGCCGGCCACCAGCAGGAAGGCCGCCAGAATCCAGAAGCGGATCGACACGAAATAGGTGCCGAAGAAGGGGTCGGGCACGACGAAGAAGGCCAAAACGAACAACCCCACCGCCAGCATCATCGCCGGCGCGGCGCGCAGCCAGCCGGCCAGACGCGCCGCCACCATGCCGCCGAGGATCAGCAGCAGGGTCGCCACATCCAGCAGCGTGTTGTAGTTCAGGACCGGAGCCAGCATGTCGTGCAGCCGATAACGCCACTGCTTCAGCTCGGTCAGCTTCTTCAGCCGCCAGTAGATTTCCTTCAGCAGCAGGACCGGCGTGCTGTCCCGCGCGCCCACCGCCGCCGCGTCGGACTGCAGGAGATGGGTCCCCACCGTGCCGGCGAACAGCGCCACGGGAAGGGCGAGCAGCGCGGCGAAGCGCAGGGCGTCGCGCCCGAGATTGGCGAGCGTCAGCGGCTTTCGCCCCTGCCCCATGTATTTCACCGCCTCCACCGCGAACAGGCAGAGCAGGAAGGAGCCGAGCACGATGGCGTGGGCGAAATAGAGGAACAGGGCGCAGCCCATCCCCGCAGGCACCTGCCAGCGCCGCCCCGCCAGCGCGATCCACAGCGACAGCCCGACCAGCAGGAAGCCGAGGCCGAGCGAAAAGCTCATGAAGCCGCCGATCAGCGTGGCGTTGTGGATGAACAGCGCGCCGCACAGCGGCCACAGGCTCCACCGTCCGAACAAAGTCCGATTCAGCAGCATCGCCCCGAACAGGGTGAGCAGCCCGGCCAGCGCCATGTAGACGCGCCCGGCGACATACAGAGGCAGCACGCTGGCGAGCGGCAGCATCACCGCCTCCATCAGCAGGTTCGGAACCGGCGTCAGGGAGGCCGTGTAATGGTCGGCCAGGAAGGGGTCTGACCGGACATGCAGCAGCACGTCCACCCGCGCCAGATGGTTCGGGTAGTCGAGCAATGGCGGCATCTCCACCAGGATGAGCGGCAGCAGAAGCAGCGCCAGGATCACCGGCAGCATGAGCGCCAGCGGCGGCGACCAGGCTCCAGCCCCGGCGTCCGTCCGCAGGGCGGCGGAGCCGGTGGCCTGCGACAGTCCTGAATGGTCCACCGGTGCCTCCTGCATTGGGTGCAATGCGGAAGGCTCAACACATCCACTGTCCGCATCGCCAGAAGGCAATGGCGTTACGATTCGGCGTTGGACTTAGTCCATGGCCCCGACGGGGCAGGCCCCATGGCCCGCTGGGACTCCATCGGCATGAGGGCGGGAGCCCTCCCCGCCCCTTTTCGAGGATAGGCCGGGCTTCGTCAGGCTGTCGTCACGACTGCGGGAAGACACGGGCGCGGGCGATGTGGACGGCGCACTGGTCGCCGGGGCGCAGCCCCAGGGCGGACAGGCGCTCGCGGTCCATCTCGGCTTCCAGCGGCAGGCCGGCGAGGTCGATCTCGATCCGCGCGTCCGGTCCCACCACATGGATGCCCGACACCCGGCCTGGTCCCGCGGCGCTGGGGCTCAGCCCCAGATCGTGCGGGCGCACATAGGCGATGGCCGGGCCGCGGACCGTGCCGTCGGCGGGGATCGACAGCGCGCCGTTGGCCGTCCGCGCCACCCCGTCCGCCACCACACAGTCGAAACGGTTCACCTGCCCGAGGAACTCGTAGACGAAGGCGGAGGCTGGGCGGTCGTAGACCTCCGCCGGGCTGCCCACCTGCTCGATCCGTCCCTGGCTCATCACCACCACGCGGTCGGCCAACTCCAGCGCCTCCTCCTGGTCGTGGGTGACGAAGACGGAGGTGATGTGGATGTCCTCGTGCAGCTTGCGCAGCCAGCGCCGCAACTCCTTGCGCACCTTGGCGTCGAGCGCACCGAACGGTTCGTCGAGCAGCAGGACCTTCGGCTCGATGGCCAGCGCGCGGGCCAGCGCCACGCGCTGCCGCTGCCCGCCGGAGAGCTGCGCCGGGTAGCGGTCGGCGAAATGGGCGAGCTGGACCAGCTCCAGAAGCTCCATGACGCGCCGCTTGATCTCGGTCGAGGCCGGGCGTTGGCCGCGCGGCCGCACCTTCATCCCGAAGGCCACGTTCTCGAAGACGGTCATGTGGCGGAACAGCGCGTAATGCTGGAAGACGAAGCCGACCTGCCGCTCCCGCGGGGTGAGGCTCAGCGCCTCCTCCCCGTTCAGCAGGAGGCTGCCGGAATCGGCGAACTCCAGCCCCGCCATGATGCGCAGAAGGGTCGTCTTGCCCGACCCCGACGGGCCGAGCAGAGCCAGAAGCTCGCCCGAGCGGACCTCGAGGTCCACCGCATCGAGCGCGCGGAAACTGCCGAATTGCTTGGTGATGCCGGAAACCTGGATCGCCATGACGTGCGTCGCCTCAATGCCGGGTGGCCGCCAGCTCAGCCCCGAAGCGCCATTCCAGCACCGTCTTCACGACCAGCGTGACAAGGGCGAGCATGGCCAGCACCGAGGCCACCGCGAAGGCAGCGACCAAGTTGTATTCGTTGTAAAGGATTTCGACATGCAAGGGCATCGTGTTGGTCTCGCCCCGGATATGGCCGGACACCACCGACACCGCGCCGAACTCGCCCATCGCGCGGGCGTTGCACAGCAGGACGCCGTACAGCAGCCCCCATTTGATGTTGGGCAGGGTGACGCGCCAGAAGGTCTGCCAGCCGGACGCGCCCAGCACCAGCGCCGCCTCCTCCTCCTCGTTGCCCTGCTCCTGCATCAGCGGGATCAGCTCCCGGGCGACGAAGGGGAAGGTGACGAAGACGGTGGCGAGCACCAGCCCCGGCACGGCGAAGATGATCTGGATGCCCTGCGACTTCAGGAACGGCCCCATCAGCCCGTGCAGCCCGAACAGCAGCACGTAGATCAGGCCGGAGATCACCGGCGACACCGAAAACGGCAGGTCGATCAGCGTGATCAGCACGTCCTTGCCGCGGAAGTCGAACTTGGCGATGCACCAGGACGCCGCCACCCCGAAGAGGAGGTTCATCGGCACGGCGATGGCCGCGACGATCAGCGTCAGCTTGATCGCCGCCACCGCGTCCGGCTCCACCAGCGCCGCCCAGTAGGCGTCCGTGCCGCGGCGCAGCGCCTCGACGAAGACCGCGACCAGCGGCAGGACCAGGAACAGCAGCAGGAAGGCCAGCGCCGTGGCGATCAGAAGCCCCTTCACCCAGCCGCTGTCGGCCAGCGCCGGGGTGAACCCGACGGCTTTCTTAGCGAGCATGGCGGGACCTCATCCAGGCTTGCAGCAGGTTCAGGGCCAGCAGCAGCACGAAGGACGCCATCAGCATCAGCACGCCGACCGCGGCGGCGCCGGCATAGTCGTACTGCTCCAGCTTGATGACGATCAGCAGCGGAATGATTTCCGACAGGCCGGGGATGTTGCCGGCGATGAAGATCACCGAGCCGTATTCCCCCACCCCGCGGGCGAAGGCCAGCGCGAAGCCGGTCAGCAGGGCCGGCAGAAGCGCCGGGAACACAACCCGCCGGAAGGACTGCCAGCGCGTGGCGCCCAGCGCCGCGGCGGCCTCCTCCTCCTCCGGCGGCAGATCCTGGAGGATCGGCTGCACGGTGCGGACCACGAAGGGCAGGCCGATGAAGGTCAGGGCGATGGCGATGCCCAGCGGCGTGAAGGCCACCCTCAGCCCGAACCATTCCATCAGAAGGGAGCCGATCCAGCCGTTGGGCGCGTAGAGCGCGCTGAGCGCGATGCCGGCCACCGCGGTGGGCAGGGCGAAGGGCAGGTCCACCAGCGCGTCGACGATCCGGTCGCCGGGGAAGCGGTAGCGCACCAGCACCCAGGCGACGATGAAGCCGAAGACGGCGTTGATCGCGGCGGCGGCCAGCGACAGCCCGAAGCTGACCTTGAAGGCGGCCAGGACGCGCGGCGTCAGCACCGCGTCCCAGAAGCCGGACCAGCCCAGCCCCGCCGCCTTCAACGCCAGCGCGGCCAGCGGCAGCAGGACGATCAGGGACAGATAGGTCAGCGTGAATCCCAGGGTCAGCCCGAAGCCGGGCAGGACGCTGGGTTTTCGAAGAACGCTCAACACCGTGCCCCCCGTATTGGGAAGCACGGCGTCGCTGGTGGTTGCCGCGACCACGGGTCAGCGGCCCTTCTGGTAGATCTGGTCGAAGACGCCGCCATCCGCGAAATGCTTCTCCTGCGCCGTGCGCCAGCCCCCGAAGGAACCGTCGATGGTCACAAGCTTAACATTCGGGAAGCGATCCGCATACCGCGCAGCGACCTCCGGCAAGCGCGGGCGGTAGAAGTTCTTCGCCGCGATCTCCTGCGCTTCGGGGGTATAGAGGAAGTTCAGGTAGGCTTCCGCCGCCTTGCGCGTTCCCTTGCGGTCGACCACCGAATCGACGACCGTGACCGGCGGCTCCGCCAGGATCGACAGCGACGGCACGACGATGTCGAACTTGTCGGCGCCGAACTCCTGGAGCGACAGGAAGGCCTCGTTCTCCCAGGCCAGCAGAACGTCGCCGAGCTGCCGCTGGGTGAAGGTGACGGTGGAGCCGCGGGCGCCGCTGTCCAGCACCGGGACATTCTTGAACAGGTCGGCGACGAACTGCTTGGCCTTGGCCTCGTCGTTGCCGTTCTTCTCCAGCGAATAGGCCCAGGCCGCCAGATAGTTCCAGCGCGCCCCGCCCGAGGTCTTCGGGTTCGGGGTGATGACCTGGACGCCCGGCTTCAGCAGGTCGTCCCAATCCTTGATCTGCTTCGGGTTGCCCTTGCGGACCAGGAAGACGATCGTCGAGGTGTAGGGGGAGCTGTTGTTCGGCAGGCGCGTCTGCCACGTCTTCGGCAGGGCGCCGGAATCGGCGATGGCGTCGATGTCGTAGGCCAGCGCCAGCGTCACCACGTCGGCGTCCAGCCCGTCGATGACCGAGCGCGCCTGCTTGCCCGACCCGCCGTGCGACTGCTTGACGGTCACCGTCTGGCCGTTTTCCGCCTGCCATTTCTTGGCGAACGCCTTGTTGAACTCCACATAGAATTCACGGGTGGGGTCGTAGGAGACGTTCAGCAGCGTGGTCTGCGCCTTGGCAGGCGCGATGGTCAGCATGGCGAGGGCGACACCCGCGGCCATTGCGGACAGCCGGCCTATGGAGAGCCGGTTCGCGCGGAGCGCGGAGAGCCGATCACGAAACGACATGGCACACTCCCTCGGTATGGTTCATTGAGGCACCGGCCCTGGAGGCCACGCACCGCACCGTTGTTTACAAAGCCGGCCATTGCACCGGATCGACTGGGCCGTATTCACATTCTTTATAATGTATATGCAATATCCATTTGCCTCCTAGAGTTTGCATGATTCCGGGAAGGCCGCAAGGCTGTTTTTGCCATTCTCCATGTCGTCGCGAGACAATTTCACATAATTTTGTGAAATAGGAGGTTTTGGATCGGGCTGGAAGCGATGCGGCGGATCGCTATCATGCGCGCCCTCTCCGCCTCCTGTCCCGAACGGCCATGCTTGACACAGCCCAGACCCCCTCCCCCGCACTGCTGACCGCCCTTCTGGAGGCCGAACGCGCGCTCGGCCGGCTGGCGGAGGTGGTCCAGGACCCCGCGCGCCGGCGGCGGCTGTGGGCTGACGCGGCGCGCCGGGAGTCCTGCGCGGCGGCGCGGCTCGACGGCGTGGCGGTGGACCCGGCGGACTTCCTGGTGGCGACCATCGGCACCGACCTCGTCCCCACCGCCGGGCGGGGAGCGGCCCAATCGGTCCGCGCGCTGTGGCAGGGCGCCCTGTTCACGCAAGGCGTCATCGCCGCGCCCTCCCGCCATGTGGGAAACGCCCGTGCGCCGCTGCCGTCCGGCGGAGCCGCCGCCGACGCCTGGCGCGCCGTGGCGGAGCTGGAGGCAGGATCGGATGCCCGCTTCCCCTTCCCACCGGATGACGACGACGGCGACGCCGCGTCCTTCGCGGACGACGCGCCTCCGGCCTGGACGCTGGGCTGGACGGAGGCGCTGTGGCGCTGCCTTCAGGCGGAGGTGTCGGGGCGCGATCCCGGACGGCTGGCCTTCTCGGCGGACCGGGAAGCGGAGGCCGCCACCCTGCTCAAACGTCTGGACCATGCCGGCAACTCGCCGGCCCTGCTGGGAGGCGTGGGCATGCTGGCCGAACTGCTGCGCCCGGCGCCCGATCTGCGGATTCCCGCCTGGGCGGTGCCCTCGGCCCGGCTGATGGGCGCGCTGGCGGTGGCGCGTTGCTGCCGGGTGCCGAACGTCTGGCTGCCGATGTCCGTCTCCCTGCACGCCGACCGCACGACCGCCGGCCTCGCCGCCCGCGGGCGGGAGGAGGGATGGCGGCTGTGGCTGGCCGACACGGTGGCGGAGACGGCGCGGCGGGAGCGAGAGCGCGCCCTGTCCCTGGACCGTACGGCGCAGGGCTGGCAGCAGCGGGTGGGGGCCAAGCGCCGCAACTCCCGCACCCCGGACCTGTTGGAACTCCTGTTCGAGGAGCCCGCCCTGACCGTGCGGCGGGTGCAGAAGCGGTTGGGCAGCACCTTCCGCGGCGCCCAGCTTCTGGTGGACGAGCTTTTGGAGGCCGGAATCCTGCGCGAGGCGACGAACCGCGCGCTGGACCGCGTCTTTATCGCCGTCGATCTGGTACCCTGACACCCGCCCGGACCGGTGCGATCCGGTTCAGGCGATTCCCGGCGCCCGCGGGAAGGCCACCACTTTTTCATAGTCCAGCGGGTTGAAAAGCCGTTCGGGAGTAAACGGACCCTCGAACCGCCCTTCGATCAGATCGTTGCGGACGTAGAAGCCATTGGCTCCATACAGCGCGCAACCCACCAGGGTGTATCCCTTTCTTCCAGCGAGTTGCGCCATTGATGTCAGCGATGCGCCGAAATCCGTTCGTCCGGCGCCCCATCGATAGTCCGGGTCATAGGACATGATGTACTCGGCGCCCGGCGCATGGCAGTGATTGTGCTCCAGACACACCACCCTGGGATTGACGACGTTGATGGCCTCGAAAACGTGATAATCGTTTCCATCAATGTCGATCGACAGGAAATCGATCTCCCCCCGGATGCCGGCGCCACCCCAGAATTTCGGTCGGCCGATCAGGCGGTTGATGTTTTCCCGCGTCACGTAGCGATCAACGAAACTCAGGGCGCCCTTCCTGATGCGATCCCGGAAATTCCATTTGATGCTGCCGACGTAATCGGGATTGCCCTCGATCCACAGACCGGTCCAGCCGGCTTCGAGCAACGCGCGCGTGTTGTTCTCGGTGCCTATTTCCGCGCCGAATTCGACGAACACCCGGTTGGTCGTGCCAATCCTTCGAAAGATTTCGGCGATGATGCCGTCCTCATCGGATTGGCTGAACAGCTTCGCCCCGTACCACTCCAGGCGCGTCCGGTCCCCGCCGGTACGCCGCATCCGGTCCTGCTCTAGCGACATCGTTTCCTTCCCGAAGCATCCCAGGGGCGCCAGACCGGACGCCGGATGCTCGGAAGCATAGAAGACCTTGCCCTTCGGCGACATTCCCGCTTTCGGATGATCGGCCCACCGAACTATGGCGGCTCCGATGCGGCCAAGCGCAGGGTGCTCAGATGTCGAAGTTGACGGGCAGGCCGCCGGTCGCCTGACGGTGGCGCAGGGCGTCGGACAGGGTCTGGTTGTCGAGCACCTGCGCGGTGGCGTCGCGCACCTGGACCATCAGCCAGCGCACCGAACAGGTCGGCGGGTCGATGCAGTCCTCGCAGGGACGGAAGGAATTCTTGCTGGCGCAGGGAATCGGCGCCAGATGCCCGTCGATCAACCGGATCACCTCGCCGAAGGAAATCTCCTCCGCCGGGCGCGCCAGACGGTAGCCGCCGCTCTTGCCGCGCTTGGCGAACAGCAGGCCATGCTTGCGCAGTTCCACCAGAATGGCTTCCAGGAACTTGCGCGGAATGTTCTCCCGCTCGGCGATTTCGGCGATCAGGACGAGTTCGTCATCCGTCCGTTCGGCCAGCATGATCAGCGCACGCAGGGCGTATTTGGCTTTTTGCGACAGCATTCGGTCCGGCACCGCCCCCCGCGGCGGAATGGGATAAAGATAAAGTGCACTCCATATAGCCGTGTTGCCCACGAATTGGTACCGGTTCTTGCCCTGGAAAACGCTGGCGCGTAAGGTCGTGCACGAATCGACCTCTGACCATTGATCATTGACCGGCGAAGGACGCGGCATGCAGACCATCATCGTTCCCGTCACTCCGTTCCAGCAGAACTGCACGGTGCTCTGGTGTCCGGAGACGATGAAGGGCGCCGCCGTCGATCCCGGCGGCGATCTTCCGCGCATCCTGCGCGCCGCCCAGTCCAAGGGTGTGACGCTGGAGAAGATCCTGGTCACCCACGGCCACATCGACCACGCCGGCGCCGTCGCCGATCTTGCCGACGAGCTGAAACTCCCCGTCGAGGGGCCGCACCGCGAGGACCAGTTCTGGATCGACGGCATGCCGATGCAGAGCCAGATGTTCGGCTTCCCGCCGGTCCGCTCCTTCACGCCGGACCGCTGGCTGGAGGAGGGCGACACGGTGACGGTCGGCAACCTGACGCTGGACGTCCACCACTGCCCGGGCCACACGCCGGGCCATGTGGTCTTCGTTCACAAGCCGAGCAAGATCGCCATCGTCGGCGACGTGCTGTTCCAGGGCTCCATCGGCCGCACCGACTTCCCCAAGGGCAATCACGGCGACCTGATCGAGTCGATCCGCAGCAAGCTGTTCCCGCTGGGCGACGACGTGACCTTCATCCCCGGCCACGGCCCGACCTCGACCATCGGGGAGGAACGCCTCTACAACCCCTTCCTCAACGATTGACGGCAGGGAATAGCCGGCTGGAATGGCCGACCCGGACCCGCCGGACCGGCCATTCTTCCATCAAGGCCCCGTCTCGATGGACAGCGCCATCGGCGGCGGGTTGGCCAGTGTCTGGTAGACGACGCAATAGCGTTCGGTCAGCTTGGTCAGGGTGGCGATGCGCTCCGCCGGCTCGTCGGTGTCCAGGTCGAAGCGCAGGCGGATGGCGCGGAAGCCGACCGGCGCGTCCTTCGCCACGCCCAGCGTGCCGCGGAAATCCAGGTCGCCTTCCGCCGACACGGTGCCGCCACGCAGCTTGAATTCCAGCGCCGTGGCGACCGCCTTCAGCGTCACCCCGGCGCAGGCCACCAGCGCCTCCAGCAGCATGTCGCCGGAACAGGCCTGGGTGCCCGGCCCGCCGGTCGCCGGGTGGAGGCCGGCCTCCACCAGCGCGCGGCCCGTCTCGACCTTGCAGGCGATGCCGGAATCGTCCAGCGCCCCACGGGCCTTCAGCGTCACCACCGCCGACTCCGGGGCGTCCTTGTACTTGTCCTTCAGCGGCGCCTGGAGCGCGCGCAGATCCTGTGCATCCATGCCCGTGCGTTTCCTCTTCGCGGTTCGGGTTCTTTATTGTGCGACCGGCGGATGATGGACCGCAAACACCATCCCGGCAATGCCCAAAGCGAAGCCCAGCTCCGCAGCCGGAGCCACTGGCCCGCATCGTTGTTTTCGGCTAAGACCGGCGACATAAACATAATGAATGGGAAGGGAGTTCTCCCCGCCATGAAACGTCGTTCCTTCCTCGCCAGCGCTGGGGTCGGTCTGGCCGCCAGCACCGTCGTCGCCGCACCGGCCATCGCGCAGAGCCAGCCCGAGATCAAGTGGCGCATGGCGTCGAGCTACCCGAAGAGCCTCGACACCATCTTTGGCGGGGCGGAGCTGATCGCCCGCCGGGTCGCCGCCGCCACCGACAACAAGTTCCAGATCCGCACCTTCGCGGCGGGCGAGATTGTGCCGGCGCTCCAGGTGCTGGACGCGGTGCAGAACGGCACGATCGAGTGCGGCCAGTCCGCCGCCTATTTCTACATCGGCAAGGACCCGACCTTCTGCTTCGACACGGCCATGCCCTTCGGCCTGAACACGCGCCAGCACATCTCCTGGATGATGCACGGCGGCGGGCTGGAGTTGATGCGGGAGCTGTTCCGGGAACACAACATCCACAACATCCCCGCCGGCAACACGACGGCCCAGATGGGCGGCTGGTTCCGCAAGGAAATCAAGACGGTGGAGGATCTCAGCGGCCTCAAGATGCGGGTCGGCGGGCTGGCCGGGCAGATCATGGGCAAGCTGGGCCTCGTCCCGCAGCAGATCGGCGGCGGCGACATCTACCCGGCGCTGGAGCGCGGCACCATCGACGCGGCGGAGTTCGTCGGCCCCTACGACGACGAGAAGCTGGGCTTCCACAAGGTCGCCAAATACTACTACTCGCCGGGCTGGTGGGAAGGCTCCGCCCAGATCCCGCTGATGATCAACATCACCGCCTGGGAGCAGCTTCCCGAGTCCTACAAGACGATCCTGGAGCAGGCCTGCTGGGAGGCCAACACCTGGATGATCGCCAAGTACGACGCCGTCAACGCCGCCGCGCTGAAGCGTCTGGTGGCCGGCGGCGCCCAGCTCCGCGCCTTCCCGCGCGAGGTCATGATGGCCTGCGAGAAGATCGCCAACGAGCTGTATGACGAGCTGTCGGCGAAGAACCCGCGCTTCAAGAAGGTCTACGAGGCGTGGAAGCCCTTCCGCGACGAGGAGCGGCTGTGGTTCCGCGTCGCCGAGAACAGCTTCGACTCCTACGTCTATTCCCAGTCGGCGCAGCGCCGCTGAGGACGGTACGACCCTGAAAGAGGCACGGCCCCTCCCCTTCCTGGCGAAGAAGAGGGGCCGTTTTCTTCACGCGGTCAGTGCGAAACCGCGCCGGCCGCGCCCAGGCCGGTTTCCGAGCGGATGTACTGGTACTCGTAGGCCTTCGCCTCCGCCGCCGCCCGCGCGCTGCGGTCGGTGACCGAGAAGAGCCAGGTCGTCGCGAAGGCGATGACCATCGAGAACAGCGCCGGATGCTCGTAGGGGAAGATCGGCGCCGGGAACTTGAAGACGCTGACCCACACGGTCGGCCCCAGCACCACGAAGGCGACGCAGCTCACCAGACCGGCGAAACCGCCGATGAAGGCGCCGCGCGTGGTCAGCCCCTTCCAGAAGATCGACAGGATCAGCACCGGGAAGTTGACCGAAGCCGCCAGACCGAAGGCCAGACCGACCATGAAGGCGATGTTCTGGTTCTCGAACAGCAGGCCCAGCGTGATGGCGATGACGCCCAGCGCCAGCGTGGCGAGGCGCGACACGCGCATCTCCGACGCCTCGGTGGCATTGCCCTTCTTGATGACGCGGGCGTAGAGGTCGTGGCTGACCGCCGACGCGCCGGCCAGCGTCAGGCCGGCGACCACCGCCAGGATGGTGGCGAAGGCGACCGCCGAGATGAAGCCCAGGAAGATGTTGCCGCCGATGGCCTTGGACAGGTGGATGGCCGCCATGTTGCCGCCGCCCAGGATCTTGCCCGCCGCGTCCAGATAGGCCGGGTTGGTGCCGACGATCACGATGGCGAGGAAGCCGATGGTCACCGTCAGGATGAAGAAGTAGCCGATGAAGCCGGTGGCGTAGACGACCGACTTGCGCGCCTCCTTGGCGTCCGGAACCGTGAAGAAGCGCATCAGGATGTGCGGCAGCCCCGCCGGGCCGCACATCAGCGCGAGGCTGAGCGACACCGCGGCGATGGGATCGGCCATGGCGGCGCTGGGGCGCAGGATGGCGGCGTTCGCGGCGTGGGCGGCGACGGCCTGCTGGAGCAGCCGCTCCGGGTTGAAGCCAAACTGCGCCAGCGCCAGCCCGACCAGCACGGTGCAGCCGCCGAGCAGCATCACCGCCTTGATGATCTGCACCCAGGTGGTCGCCAGCATGCCGCCGAAGGTCACATACAGGATCATCAGCACGCCGACCATCACCACGGCGTAGGTGTAATCCAGGCCGAACAGGAGCTGGATCAGCTTGCCCGCCCCGACCATCTGCGCGATCAGGTAGAAGCAGACCACGGTCAGTGATCCGACCGCCGCCAGCGAGCGGATCGGCGTCTGGCCCAGCCGGTAGGACGCCACGTCGGCGAAGGTGAAGCGGCCGAGGTTGCGCAGCCGCTCGGCGATCAGGAACAGCATCAGCGGCCAGCCGACCAGGAAACCGATGGTGTAGATGACCCCGTCGAAACCCTTGGCGAAGACCATGCCCGACAGGCCGAGGAAGGCCGCCGCCGACATGTAGTCGCCCGCGATGGCCAGCCCGTTCTGGAAGCCGCTGATGCCACCGCCCGCGGTGTAGAAGTCCGACGCCGAGCGGGTGCGCTTCGACGCCCAGTAGGTGATGCCCAGCGTGCCCGCCACGAACAGCAGGAACATGGCGATGGCCGTCACATTGACCGGCTGGCGCTCCACCGCGCCATCGATGGCGGCGGCAAAGGCGGACCCGGCCGCCTGCGCCGGCAGCAGCGCGGCGGAGGCGGAAGCCAGAAGACGCGCGGCGCTCATCGGCCCACCTCGTTCAGCAGGTCGCGGTTCATCGCGTCGTAGCGGCTGTTGGCGCACAGCACGTAGACGCCGGTCATCAGCGAGCAGAAGACCGTGATGACGATGCCGGCGGCCAGCCCGACCGGGAAGGTCATGCCCTCGGCCAGCGGGCGCGCCATCAGGTCGGGCGCCAGCGCCGAGGCGAACACGAAGGCGTAGTAGACCGCCAGGACGATCAGCGCCAGCCGCCAGCTGAAGCGCGCGCGGCTCGCCGTCATCGCGGCGAACTTCGGGTTGGACAGCACCCGCTCGTAAATCTCGTCGGACATGGTTTTTATCGCTTTTTTCTTGGAACCCAGGCATTGCGCATCGCAGCAATACCTTGGGTGCATGGCAGCAAAAAGCGAAATTAAATTTCTTATAGCACAAAATGACGAAAGATTCGCTCGAATCCGTTCTCATTTAACCGGATAACAGTTGATCATTAGCCGGAAGACGGTTGATCCTGACGTGCAGAATGCGACAACGGGTCGCGCTGCGATGCAACATGAGTCAACACTGTTATCCCGCCGTCCGCCCCTTCAGCCGGACATCCTTCAGCCGGACATGGATCAACCCGCTGCCGGTGGGGTCGGAGCGATCGGGCTTGACCATAGCCTCCAGCAGCTTCTCGTCGCTCGACCAGTAGGGCACGTACCACAGCCGGTCCACGTCCATGACCAGCACCCGGTGGGTTTCCGCATCATAAGCGCCGAGCGGCGCGATGTGGCCCACCGTGGCGTCGCCGGTCAGCGTGCCCTGGTCGTAGGCCAGCAGGATGATGTCGCTGTCGTCGCGTTCGTTCTCATCGAGGATGCGCCGCAGCTCGCCCAGCGTTTCCGGCGACGTGTCCTTGGGACGGAAAACCTCCACCGTGGCATCCAACCCGAAGGCGTCCACCGACCTCTGGACCAGCCCGGCGAAGTCGGCGAAGGACACGCCGTCCCCGTTCTCCGCGGTGGCCGCCTTCCACACGTCATCGTCCACCTCGTTCAGCACCCGCGCCTGGGTGACCAGCCGGTTGGACGAGAGCGGCGGCAGGCCGCGCAGTGCGTTGATCATCATTGCCACGCTGGCGACCGAACAGGCGCTGCCCGTCTGCTGGGCCGTGTAGTAGGGCATCATCGCCCAGAAGTCCGGCGCCCCGGCCCGGCGCAGATAGTCGCGGTCCTGGGTCATCGGCACGGCGTCCGGCCCGAACTTCGGCTTCGTCTCGCTCTGTGCGTCCTGCGCCGCGGCGGTAGGACCGGCCAGACACGCGAAGGCGCACAGGGCCAGCAGAACCGAGCGGAACGGTGCCTTCATCACCGGCGTTTTCCTCGATGGTGTCACGGTGGATGCCTCTGCCGGCTCTAGCCGGACGGGGTGGGCCTTGGCGGAAGGCTCTGCGGCACGAGCGCCATGCAGTTCTGCACGACCCCGGCGCAGGCGCCCAGCGATGACGCCCGGTAGACCAGCTGCTCGACGGCCCCGTTCCTCAAAGTGAAAGTCGCTTCGCACCGGTTGTCCACCACGTCGCCAGCCCGTGGAGGATAGTAGTCCCACGGGTCGTAGTCGAGCCCGCGATGACGCCAGCCGGGATAGCCCCACGGATATCCCCATCCATAGCCGATCGGCGGCGGTGGCGGAGCGTAGTAATCGATGGAGCCCGCGCGGTAGGTGAAGAACTCCAGGGCGCCGCTGGTCGCCTGCCGGTGCGGCACGCCCGCGCAGGACAGCAGCGTTCCCTTGGGCATGCCGACCAGCGCGCTTTGGGCGGCCAGCGCGACGTCGGCTCGGGGATCGGCGCACCCCGCCAGTCCCCCGGCCACGGCGAGCAGAAGGACGGTGGTGGACCGCCGCAAGGCGTGTGGACGCGGGAGCACGGGCGGAGCCTCCTTCCCCGGGGACCTGTCCCGGAAGAACAAGCCTCCGCCCGCTTTTGATCCCGCTTGCGCCCCGTCCGGGCCGGGGATCAGGCGTCCCAGAAATGCGGCATGCCGTCCGACGCCGTGTAGCCGCTGTGGCCGATCATCGCCCAGTCCAGATCATGGATGCCCATGGCCAGGGCCGGGGAGTTCGCCTGCAGCGAGTAGTCGCCCCAATAGGGGTTGTTGAACAGCGGCTTGCCCGTCACGTCGTTGTCGCCATAGCGCGGCACGTTGTGGACGAGGTTGCCGTCGATCACCGGGTTTCCGGCGGTCAGCAGCTCCATGTAGTCGTCCAGCGGCAGCGTTCCGCTGATGACGTTGCCGGTGATGGTGTTGTTGCGCGGCAGGCCGGGATCGCCGTGCTTGGGCGCCCAGCCGACGCGGATGAATTCCTCCGCGTTGCTGGCGATGATCGAGAAGTTGTTGGTGACGAGGTTGTTGTCGCCGCCGTGGATGTGCACCCCGGCCAGTCCGGTGTCCTTCAGGAAGTTGCCGGTCACCGTGACGCCGCCGGCCATGTCGTCCAGATAGATGCCGAATCCCTTGTGGTTGGTCAGCCACTGGTCGGTGTTGCTGGTCGCCAGCCCGCCCACGCTCTCCACCCAGTTGCCGCGGATGATCGTGCCGGTGTCGACGCTGGACCGGCCCAGCACCTCGATGCCGCCGCCGTCCGCCGTCTCCAGGTTGGAATTGGTGACGCGGTTGTATTCGATGACGTTGTTGCGGTTGATGTTGGTGGAGTCCCAGTTCTTCAGCGAGATGCCGTAGCGCGCGCTGGAGTCCACGTCGTTGTGGGCGATCAGGTTGTTGTCGACCCCGGTGCCGATGATCCCGGCCACACCCTTGCGCACCTCGCCGACGTGGGAGATGTCGTTGGCGTAGACGGTGTTGCCGTTGCTGCGCCCGTCCAGCTCGATGCCGTTGACCGCCAGATGCTCCAGCGTGTTGCCGCCCACCAGGTTGTTGGAGGACGCCGCGGTCAGCTTGATCGCCGTGCCGACGTTGAGGAAGCTGTTGTTGCCGATGCTGTTGCCCGACGCCCCCTTCAGCTCCACCGCGTAGCCCCAGGTGGTGGTGTTGGTGAAGCCCAGCCCCTCGATGGTCACGTCGCTGCTGCCGTTCAGGCGGATCAGCGTGCCCAGCCGCGCCACCTCGACGCCGTCCTGCGCCAGGGTGGCCGGGTTTTCCGGCTTGAACACCAGCGACTTGTCCGACGCGCGCCACGCGAACTCGCCCGCCTGATCGACGAAGGACGGGTTGTTCAGCAGCTTGTAGGTCGTCCCCTCGGCGAAGGGCAGCGAGGTGCCGTTCTTCAGCGTGATGGTGCGGGTGGCGTCGTTGACTCCGGCGATCTCGGTCAGCGTGTCGGACAGCCGCTCGGCGTCCATCAACTGGATCTTCATGCCGGCGACGATGTCGCCCGACGACATGTCGCCGGTGTGGTAGCGCACCGACCAGCCGCTGGGGCCGCCGTTGGCCGCGTCGGCGAAGTACCAGCCGGTGGTGGTGGGGTTGTCGGCGTCGACGATGCCCTTGCTGGCCAGCGTCTGGCGCACGCCGCCGATGGTCAGGTCGAGGTCGGTGGCCTGCGACAGCTTCGCGGAATAGATCCCGTTGCCCTCGCTGACGATGTTCGTGACCTTCTCCGCCCCGTTCAGCACCGGCGTCTCGCCGGGATAGTTGCGGAAGCTGTGGCCGTTGTCGGCGCCGGTCAGCTCCAGCGTCTTGGTCAGGCGGTAGGTGCCCTCGCGCACGTAGGTGGTGTCGACGTCGCTGTCCCGCATGGCGTCGCGGGCGCGCTCCAGCGAGGCGAAGGGACCGTCGGTGCCGTCGGCGTTCGGCGCGGACAGTTTGCCCGACCACGTGTCCTTGCCGTTGGCCGCGACGTAGAAGGCCGGGCCGGACGGCGGCGGCGGGGGCGGCTCGGCCGGCGGCTGGAACAGCGACGCCGGGGCATCGACGTTCAGAGCGCCACCCCAGAAAAGCCCTTCCTGCCCCTTCACCACGTCCTTTCCATCCACCGCCCCCTTGTCGTAGGTGACGATGCTGTCGGTCGCCGCAACGGTGTGGCCGTTGATCGACACCGACTTTACGTACAGGTTGCGGTCCTGCCCGTTCACCACGGAATCGTTGTCGTAGTGGATCTGGATCTTGTGGGCTTCCTTGGCGTCGAGATCGACCGTGAAGCGGAAGGGTTGCGGGTCGCTGGAGGTGGCGCGGCCCTCGCCGACCACCTTGCCGTCCACCAGCAGCTTGAAGTGCGGCGCCACCCCGCCGGCCGACTGGCCCCAGGCGGTGACGACGATGTCGGTCGGCGTCAGCGTGACCGGCGGCGGCGGGGGCGGCGGCGGGACGTAGGGGCCGTCGAAATACTCCTCCGGAACGCCGAAGGTCAGGGCACCGCCCCAGAACAGCCCTTCCTGGCCCGCGACCACGAACTTGCCGTCCACCGGTCCCTTGTCGTAGGAGGCGAGCGGGTCGGTCGATTTGATCTCCTGCCCGTCGATGGTGATGCCCTGGACGAAGAGGTTGCGGTCCTGGCCGTTGACGGTGGCGTCGTTGTCGTAATGGATCTGGATCTTGTGGGCCTCATGGGGGTCGACATCGACCTTGAAGGTGTAGCCGGTCGGGCTGGTCGCGCTGACCCAGGCGTCGCCGACCACCTTGTCGTCCACCAGAAGCTTGAAATGCGGAGGCGTGCCGTTGGCGGCGGCGCCCCAGGCCTTCACGACGATCTCGGTCGTCATGGTGGCCGGCGCTTCGGGCTCGGGCTCCTGCGCGCTGGCGAACATGGTCTTGGGCAGATCGACGTTCAGCGCGCCGCGCCAGTACATCTCGGTCTGCCCGGCGATGACGTTCTTGCCGTCGATGTCGCCGGTGTCGTAGGTCACCAGCGGGTCGATGCTGAGGATCGGTTTCCCGTTCACCTCGAACGATTTGACGAAGAGGTTGCGGTCCTCCCCATTCACGGAGCCGTCGTTGTCGTACTGA
Organism: Azospirillum sp. Marseille-Q6669; assembly: GCF_965111635.1. Lineage (NCBI taxonomy): Bacteria > Pseudomonadati > Pseudomonadota > Alphaproteobacteria > Rhodospirillales > Azospirillaceae > Azospirillum > Azospirillum sp. Marseille-Q6669. The sequence continues at coordinate 1,567,292 of NZ_CBCOOP010000001.1, forward strand.
AGCTGAAGCTTGTGGGCCTTGTCGGCCGGAACGCGGGCGTTGAAGGTGTAGCGGCCCAGCGACGCCGACGCGACGGTCGCCTGCCCGATTTCAACCCCATCCAGCCGCAGCACGAAATGCGGCCACTTTCCGCCTGCGGGAGCGCCCCAGGCGTTCACCGTGAAGGTGACGTCCATCAGTTCGGTAGTTTCGGCAGCCATCTCGGACCTCATGGAACTCTAGACCAATGTCTTAGCCCAAAGGTTGAGGTGGTCCGCTTAACGGAAAAATAAGAATCTTGGTAAATATTTTACTAACGACCGCGATTCCTGTGACATAAACAGGCCACTCGCAGTCGAGCAAAAATGCGTCCGCATTATAAAGAAAGTCTTCGCATCAACAAAATATACCGTCTTCTGGTTCAGCTTGAGCTTGGACTCAATCTTTCCGCGCTCATTTCCTCCATCGTCTGCTTCACCCTCCCATCGATGAAAGCGCAAGATGCCCCCCGAACTGACATGGTTCACTCCAGGGCATGATTCAGGAGCTGTGGAGAACCCGGCCCGCCGGAGCACCCTTGGGACTGTCGGCAAGCCGATTGGTCATAGTGGGCCGGTTGGTCATAGTGGGGTGGCTGTCATGGCAATCGTTCAGTAGGGCAGCCGCCGACCGTCCCATGCGAACAGTCCGCCGCTGTCCATCGGCGTCAACCCACCAAGGACGCCGAGCAGGTGGGCGGCGGCAACCGCAGGGGTGAACAGCCGGTCCCGGGCCACGGCGGCTTGGAACGGTTGCGATAGGGGGGTGTCGACGGTGCCCGGATGCAGCGCGACGCAGATCGCGTCCGGTCGCGAACGCGCCAGTTCGATGGCTGTGGTGCGAATGATCTGATTGAGCGCCGCCTTGGATGCCCGGTAGCCATACCAACCGCCAAGCCGGTTGTCGGTAATGCTGCCGACTTTCGCGGAGAGAGCCGCGAAGACCGCCCGTCCGTGCCGCGGCGTCCGTGGCAGGAAGTGCTTGGCGACCAGCGCCGGGCCGATGGCGTTGATCTGGAACAGCCGCGCCATGGCCATCGGATCCAGCGTGCGCCAACTCTTCTCCGGTTGCACCGCATCCTGGTGCAGCAGGCCGCTGGCGATGAAAACGAGATCGACCGCTTCGGCCAAAGCCGCCGCATCGATGATGGAGGACTCATCGGCAAGATCGAGGAAGCCGGTGCGCAGCTTGCCCGCCGGCGCGACCGGGCGGCGGGACAAGGCCAACACCTCAGTCACCCCGGGATCGGCAAGCAATCGGTGCGTCACGGCGGCGCCGATGCCGCCGCTCGCCCCGATCACAACCGCCCGGATCGAGCCGGCGAAGCCTGCAATGCCACTCATGATCCACCCTTCCTGCGGAGAGTGACAACACACCGGTCTGGCGGTGGGTTCGCCCGTATCGCCCGGGGAGGGGGCCGCAGTTCCACAACGGAAACTGCGGCCGCGTCCTACGCCGCCCTGAAGGCACGCATGTTGATGTCGCCCTCGGCGAGTTGGTTGAGTTTCTGATCGGTTGCCTTTTCCTCTTCGAGGGTCTGTTCGAGCAGACGGGCGATGTCGGTCATGCCGCAGGTCTCGGCCAATGTCCTCAGCGAGCCGTAGCTGGCGATCTCATAATGCTCGACCTTTTGCGCCGCCATGATGAGCGCGACATCGAGCACTTCCGCCGGGAGGCCCTCGTCGATGATCTCCTCGGCTTCCTCGATCAGGCCCTGGGTCGCCTCGCATGTGTTCCCGCCCGGTTCTGCCTGGAGGATCTGGAAGATCTGCTCCAGGCGTCTGACCTGACCGTCGGTCTCGCGCAGATGGGTTTCAAAAGCCTGCTTGAGCTGGGGCGACGAGGCGGCTTCGACCATTGCCGGCAGGGCTTCGATGATCTGTGTTTCCGAGCTGTAGGTGTCCTGCAACTCCTTGATGAAGAGTTCCTTCAGTGCTTGTTCCGACATGAACGCCTTCCCCGTGGGATGATGGTGCCGCCGATGGCTGGAATAGCTCGGCCACCATCCTGCAACAGGAGTCGGAGGCGGTTCTCGCGACGCAAAGAGTCACCCATCAAGGATTCTGCTGCCGCTGAAGCCAAAGGGAAACGAGGCGACGCCTTCGCCCCGCAATTGGACGACGTCGGAGCGGAAGCGTATCCTCCCATCGTCAGCCCGCCGAGGTTGATCCGTCGCCCTGGAGGGAGCCTGTGATGGCTGACCACGACCAAGCCCGTGCTGCTTTCGCCGACCTTCACCAGTCCGGCTGCTTCGTCATTCCCAATCCGTGGGATGTCGGAAGCGCCGTGATGCTGAAGCATCTGGGATTCCACGCCTTGGCCACCACCTCGGCGGGCTTCGCCTTCGCGCGGGGGCTTCCCGACACCGATTGGGCGGTGCCGTGCGGCGACATGCTGGCCCACATCGCCGACATGGTCCGGGCGACCGACCTTCCGGTGAACGCCGACTTCGAGTCCGGCTACGCCCATGACTGCGAGGGGCTGGCACGCAACGTGCGCCTTTGCGCCGACACCGGCGTGGCGGGCCTGTCGATCGAGGACGCCACGGGCGACCCGGCGAAGCCGCTGTACGATTTCCAGCACGCCGTCGAGCGGGTGGCCACGGCGGCGGAGGCGCTGCGGGGAACCGGCGTCCTCCTGACCGCACGTTGCGAGTCCCTGCTGGTGGATCATCCGGCGGCCGTCGAGGAGGCGTTGCGTCGCTTGCCGGCTTACGCCGCGGCGGGAGCCGATGTCCTCTACGCACCCGGCTTGCGGACCCCGGACGTCATCAAGGCAGCGGTCGACGCCGTCCATCCGAAGCCGCTCAACCTGCTGGTCTCGTCCCCCATCGGCCTGTCGGTGGAGCAGATCGCCGCCCTGGGCGTCCGGCGCATCAGCCTGGGCAGCGGCCTCAACCGCGCCGCCTGGGGCGGCTTCCTGCGGGCGGCGCGCATGCTGGCCGACCACGGGCGCTTCGACGCCCTCGGCGAGGCCGAACCGTTCGATGCGCTCAACGGGTTCTTCCGGACGCACGGCCGGTAAGCGCACTAAGTTTCCATGTGATCGTAAACGCCCTTTTCAGCGGCCTTTACGACGCGGATGAGCGGCGTCGTGGGTTTTCGAGGAAGAATCGCAGCATTTCCCGCGAAGCGTCCGGCCCCCGCGAGTCGGTGTAGGAACCGGCTGGGCTGCCTCCCGCCCAGGCGTGTCCGGCGCCCCGGATGGTCCACTGCTCGCACATCGCATGACCGGAGGCATCCATGTGGAGGCGACGGGTGTAGCCGTGCCCACCCGGTACCTGGCCATGCTCCACCGTCGTCCGCGCCCCCGCAGCACTCGCCCCGGATTGCGCGATCACGTCGTCGGCGTTGCGCGGATGAACCGTGCTGTCGCGGTCGCCGTGAAAGACAATGGTCGGCACCGGCCGGGCGAACGGCCGCCCCGTCGCTCCACCACCCTGACGCATGGCGGCAAAAGCGGAGGGAAGGTCATGAGCGGCGCCCTGGGGAAGGCCGGAATGCACCCCAACGGCGGCGTAGAGATCGGGATAGGCCGCTCCCAGGATGACCGCCGCCGCGCCGCCGGCCGAGAGCCCGGCGACGAACACGCGGTCGGCGTCGACGGCATGGTCGCTCATGACCCGTCTGGTGATCCCCGCGATCAGCGAGGGCTCGCCGTCGCCGCGCCGCTGGTCGGCGGGGTTGAACCAGTTCCAGCACCGTTGGGCGTTGGCCGAGGACGGCTGCTCCGGGTAGACGACCAGACAGCCATGCTCTTCCGCCAGTTGGTTCATCCGGGTGCCCGCGGCGAAATCGTCCGGCGACTGGGTGCAGCCATGCAGCATCACCACCAGCGGAAGCGGCTGCCCGTCGCGGCGGTTGGCCGGAACGTAAAGCTTGTAGGAGCGCGTCCCGGCCGCGTTGCCATGGGACGCCGCGGTGAAGGAGGCGCCGTCCGGCAACGGATCGGCGGCCGGACGGGCAACGCCGCCCATCCCAAGGTCGAGTCCCCCCGGCATGGCGCGGGCGGCGAGGCCGCGCAGCGTCTCGCCCAGGCCAACCCGCGGTCCGGGATGGAGCCGCCCGGTAAAGGCGCCGGCGGGCTTGAAGGCCGCGGCGTGGCGCGGCGGCGCGTCCGGAAGGTCCGGCGGGGTGTCCACCCGCAGCGGCTCGACGTCGATGACGGTCGGGCCGGCACCGGGAGGCGCGTCGGACGTCCCGGACGTCCCCCGCAGCAGGCGTTGAATGAGGGCGGTTGCCCCGGTGAGGTCGCCGGCCCGGGTGAGGCGCAACGCCTCGGCCATTCCGGCAGGGATGTGGTCGGTCATGTCGGGTGCTTTCTGTGCTCGGACGGGGGCGTTCGGGATGGCCCCGCCCGTCGTCTTTCGGAAATCGTCTTTCGGAAATGCGGCCTTGCGCCTTCAGCGCATGCGGTCCGCAAGAGCCGCCTTGACGGCGCTGCTGGCGTGCAGCGCCCCCAGCACGGCGATCGAAGCGATGGTGGCGCGGGCGAGGTCCGGGGTGACGTCCTGGGCGATCGTGGCCAGCCCGAGGACACGGATGTCGAGCATCTCCCCGGCATCCCGTGCCGCCTCCAGATCGCCGCGGCTGTAATGGCGCAGGCCGAGATCGACGCGCTTGCGCGTCACCGCCTGCCGCAAGGCGTCGCCATGGCGGTCGATCTGGTTGCGGATGGCGGTGCGGATGAGGTCCGTGCGGTTCGCGTAGAATCCCTCCTGCACCAGCAGATCGATGTGGCCGAGATCGACATAGCCGAGATTGATCGTGATCTTCTCGCTGTCCCCGGCCTTCGGCTTCTGATCGCGGGCGTTCTCAGACATCCCTTCACCATCCTATAACCATCCACTGGGATGGCATATGGAGAGGACGACGCACCGAACAAGGGGGAGAGCGTCGTCATGATGACCAAGTGTCCACGGCACGTCGGCCGCAACGATCCCGGTCGCAGCTTTGATGCGCATTCATTCAGCGCACACATCCCGACCAATTGAACGCACGGGTTGTTGACAACTCCGCATTGTGAAATACTGCCATGCCCATCCGTTGAGGCATGTCCTGCGGCGGACAGACCAGAGTTGGCGGGCCATCGTCTTCAGGACCACGGAAAGGCAGGCAGGATGCGCTCTGGACGACCGAACGGCGGCGGCGGGTCGGACGCCGCTCTCGATCTGAACACGGCGTTCGATCGGCGCGACACGCTGTTCACCCGGGCCGCGGAGGGGATGTCCGACATCGTCGCCAACCCGCCGAGCGGCCCCCACGCCTTCGACCTCCTGAACGGCGGCATCCGCGAATTGTCGAGTCTGATGATCCGGCAGCTCCCCTTGACGACGGCGCGCGAGGCGCGCCTTGCCCACGCCCTCTGCCAGGAGGGAATCGTCGAGGACACCAAGGCCCTGGCCCTCGGGGAGGGTGTGGCCTTGTTCCTCGACCGGCTTCAATCCGCCGCCGATCATGCGGGCATCGGCCCAGCCGCGCCCCCCGCGCCCGACCGCGATCACGCGTTGATCCGCCTGGAGCGGCATGTGCAAACGATGGCGCAGGACCGCGCCGCGCGGGACGCGGACCTCCATCAAGCCCTGGACGCCATGGCGGCGACCCCCGCGCAAGGCTTGGAGGGTGTTCTCGCCAAATTGCGGGCGTGCCGCACCGCGATGGCCGACCAGGGGAACCGCGCCGACAGGGTGGCCCCTCTGCTGAACGATGCCGTGGCGGTCCTGGAGCGTATGGCGCTGCGGGAAGCCGTCGCCCGCTTCGACAGCGCGGCCGACGCCTTCGAGGCGGCGATGCCGAAGGCCCTGCCGAGCAAGCCGACCGAGCGGATGCTCGCCGCCGGAGCCAAGGCGGGAAGCGTGGCCCTGGACGCGGCGCGGCGGATCTATCAGGCGATGGCGTCGGAGTTTCTGTCGCCGAGGAAAGGGGTCGGGGAGTGACGGACGCCTTGCCCATCACGCCGTCACTGACCGCTTCCTTGAAGGATCGCACCGGCAGGGACCGCAGGTCCTGGCCGCTTGCCCGTGGCTTGGTGAACATCCTGCGCGGCGGCCACGGCGCCCCGCCGCCCCAGCAACCGGCGGAAACCCATGTCGACATCCACCGCCAGCCCTTGCGAACGGCGCTGGACTGGCACCAGGACATGGTCGCCTTGTGGAAGCGGCACCCGACCTTCGGCCCGGGCCTGCACGACGACCTGAAAAGCACAGGTCTGCTGCCGCGCTGCGTCATCCTGACGGCGCGGGACGGCGGACCGCTGTGCTTCCGCTACATCGGGGAGCCGACCCGCCGGGTCTTCGGCGACCGCTGGGCCGACCAGAACATCGGCAAGCCCCACCTCGAAGACGTGCACGGCGCCTACGCCCAGGCCATCGACGCGCAATACCGGGAGGCGGTGGAGGGCGGGGAGCCGGTGTACAACCATCTGGTGATCACCGGACTTCCCCGGCCGCCCGTCAATTACCGGCACCTCCTGTTCGGCTGGTCACTGGGCCATCGCCGTCAGGCCCTGCTGGCGCTGATCGATTCCTGAGCCGGATGAACCGGCCCTTCAGGCCGCCTGGGCGAGGTCCGCGGCGAGCTGCGCCAGATCGCCCAGGAACTGCGCGCGGCTGAAGCGCACGAGGTGCATCGGCAGCGTCTTCAGGCCGATCTGGTTGTAGGTGATGGCCGGCTCGTCGTCGATGTGGCGCGGCCCCATCTTCCGCTCCGCCCAGACCGGAACGATATCCGGATCGACGACCGAGATGAACCAGGTCGGCGACCACAGCAGCCACGCCGCCAGCTTGTTCACCCGCTGGCAAATCGGGAACAGGCCGCGGCCCTGGAAATCGGGTCGCGTCCATCCCGCGTTCGTCCACACCACCTGCCCCCGCGTACCATTGGCGGTGTCGGACGTGCAGGTGCACCATTCGCCCTCCGGAGCCTGCACGGCGGGCTCGTCGTAGAACACCGTCATGGCGTTGAAGCGGTCGCCGATGGACTGCGTCGTGCAATCGTAGAGCAGCCCGGCCTGGGCGGTGACCACGTCGCCGGAGGAGGCTCTCCCGCAGATCCAGAAGGCGTTGGCCGGCATCAGGGAACGGCAGGCCGGATGGGCCGCCGGAAGCATCGGCTCCCAGGAGCCCGCGGCCACCGCCGCCTCGTTGACGCGCACCAGCGCCGGCATGTCGAATTCGACGGAGAGCGCCACCCCCCGGCCGGCCGCCAAGCCGACGAGTTCGTCGCGGGCGGCATGAAGCAGGCCGGACAAAGGTCCCGACGGGACGGGGAGAGCGGAAAGGGAGATGGAGGCCGGTTGCGTGCCGATAAACTGCGTGCTGGCAAACATGGATGTCTCTTCCGTGGGTTGGAAAGGATTGGCGTCAACCGCCAAGCGGGGCGCGATCCACCCCGCACATCCACATCATCGTCGCTGCCCAGCCGGTATTACTACTTTTGCGGATGCCCTCGCCCGGAAACGCACGGGGCGCCCGATCCACCGGATCGGACGCCCCGCCTTTCTCGTCTGCCCGTGAAGCGGGCGTGTTACTGGCCCTTGCCGTCCGAGGACACCGCGGCCGCCTCGCTGGAGGAGGCCGGAGTGGAGCCCCCGGCCCCCTTCGCCGGGCTGCCGGGCACCCACCAGCGGCGGGCCTCGCCGTCCGCGGCACCCGGTGCCGATTCGGCGCGGGTCTTCAGCATCGAGAAGACGATGGAGCCACCGACCAGGAAGGCCGTGATGCCCAGCGCCACCGCCGTCGGCATTTTGTAGATGTCCACCATCATCATCTTGGCGCCGACCACCACCAGAACCAGCGACAGGCCGTATTTCAGGTAATGGAAGCGGTGGATGATCGAGGCCAACGCGAAATAGAGGGCGCGCAGGCCGAGGATGGCGAAGACGTTGGAGGTCCAGACGATGAACGGGTCGGTGGTCACCGAAAAGACCGCCGGGATGGAGTCCACGGCGAAGACCAGATCGGTGAACTCGATCAGAATCAGCACGAGGAACAGCGGCGTCATCATCCGCACGCCGTCGCGCATCACGAAGAACTTCTGCCCCTCGTAGCCGTCGGTCATGCGGAAGCGGGAGCGGACGAACTTGACGATCCGGTTGTTCTCCATGTCCGGCTCGTCGTCCACCGACATCAGCATCTTGATGCCGCTGAAGATCAGGAAGGCGCCGAAGATGTAAATGATCCAGTGGAATTCCTGGATCAGCGCCGTCCCCGCCACGATCAGCACGCCGCGCATCACCAGCGCGCCCAGGATGCCCCAGAACAGCACCCGGTGCTGGTACTGCGGCGGCACCGCGAAATGGGTGAAGATCAGCGCGATGACGAAGATGTTGTCGACGCTCAGGCTGTATTCGATCAGGTAGCCGGTCAGGAACTCCAGCCCTTTCTCGGAGCCCTGGAAATGAAAGACGCCGGCAGCGAAAATCATCGCCAGCGTGGAATAGGCCGCGCAGCGCATCAGCGCCTCGCGGCCGGAGATCACATGGGATTTCTTGGAAAATACACCAAGATCAAAGGCCAAAAGCACGCCAACGAAGACGGCGAAGCCGGCCCACATTAAAACGATTTGGTCCATGGAACTGTCCCTTGCTTCATGCCCTCCGCTCCCGCAAGCGGAGACTTCGATCGTCACATGAGCAGTCCGACATCACCGATGCGCCACGGCGGGACGCATCGGCCAGAGGGGCCCGGACTGGAATCGTGACCGCAAGGTCTGCGGTCACCGGAAAAGCGCACACGACGGCTCGGCCGCGGCGCGTCAGGACACCCGCCTCCATCGTTTGCCGTGGAGACGTGGCGGTCGGTCAGGATGTTGGTTCGGTGCGGTCCATGTCGATGTCTCCCAAAGGCCCGTCGGGTGCCGTCGTCCGGCGGTGGACCTTGTGGGGGAGCGGGACCCAGGGGGAAGAACAGGGCCAGCTTCCGCAAGGCCGCGCCAAGGCAACGGCTCTATGGGAAGTCCGACATCACAGCGCCGGGCGACGCTGCCAGAGGGGCCCGGACCTCAACCGTCATGTAGTCAGGCCCCCGCCCGTCGACAAGAGGGGGAAGTGGCCTTTGCGGGCCGTGATCGATGCGAAGGCCGCAGGCGCCGACACCAGCCGGTTGATCGCCCAAGGGTTGCCGGATTTCCAGACGGGAGCCGGCTTTGCGAATTCCGCATTGCCCATGGATGATTCCGCACCGGCGGGTTGTTCGTAGCGATTGACGGAAATTCACGGCAGGACACCCACAATGATGCGGCGTTCCATTCTGCTCGGCTGCCTGCTGGCGGCCGGATTGGCCGGTTGCGGCCCGCGTTTCGAGACGGTCGCAAGCTATTTTCCACCCGTCAGCGAGGCGGGAAAGCTCTGTGTCGCCCAGTGCAAGCAGGCACAGACGATCTGCCAATCCGCAAAGGAACTGGCCGTTCAGACCTGCCGGGCCGAGGCGACGACCCGCGCCCAGGGCGAATATCAGTCCTATCTCCGTTCCTTGCCCAAAGATGTGGACAAGAAGAAGATCAAGACGTTCAGCGATTTCGACCGGGACCCCAGCTGCTACAGCAACCTCACCTGCTCCTCCGATTACAATGATTGCTACAAATCCTGCGGCGGCCGGATCGAGGCGCAGACCTATTGCGTCGGCAATTGCAAGGAAATGGTACCGCCCATGCCGGATGGGGCGGCGATCGGGCCGAGAACCACGCTCTGACAGCAGCCGGGCGAGGACGGGCGGATTGCGGCTTGACCGGAGCCGTTCCGCCCGCGTAGCTTCGCACCCGACGGTTGCCCGAAAGGGCTGAAAATGGGAACACGGTGCGGACCCCACGGCGATTGGTCGTGCGAGGGTCCTACGCCGGGGCTGCCCCCGCAACTGTAAGCGGCGAGTCGTCCATCGGAATGCCACTGGGATCGCGATCCTGGGAAGGCGATGGGCCGACGATAACCCGCGAGCCAGGAGACCTGCCGTCAGTCGTGGTCACACGCGAACACGTTCGGGCGGGGTGCACCGAAGGTCGTCGAACCGGGAGTCCGTTCGCGGAGCGTCCGGTGGGACTTCGTTCGCGGTGACGTGCCACCGGCGTCCCGCCCGAGGTCTCAATGAGTGTCCGCGTTCCCCGCCTTCACCGGACGGCGTCTTTCGCCGCCCTTCTGGGAAGCCTTGCGCTTCCCCTATCGGCCTTCGCCGATTCCACCACCATCACGATGCTTCCGCCGGTCTCGGTGATCGCCAACCGCGTCCCCACGGCCGCCGAGGAAACCGGCAGCGCCCTGACCGTCATCACCCGCCAGGAATTGGAGCAGCGCCAGACCCGTCTGCTGTCCGACGCGCTGCGCGCGGTGCCCGGCGTCGCCGTCAACCGCACCGGCCCGATGGGCACCCTGACCCAGCTCCGCATCCGCGGGTCGGAGGGCAACCAGACGCTCGTCCTGATCGACGGGATCGAGGTGAACGATCCGGCGTCCGGCTCCGAATACGACTTCGCCAACCTGCTGGCCGGCGACGTGGAGCGCGTCGAGGTGCTGCGCGGCCCGCAGAGCGCGCTTTACGGCTCCGACGCGGTCGGCGGCGTCGTCAACATCGTGACCCGCCGCGGCGCCGGCGCCCCCCGGTTCCGCGCCGCCGTCGAGGGCGGGTCCTTCGGCACCGCCGCCGGGCGGGCCTCCTTCGGCACCGGGACCGACCGCTACGACCTGTTCCTCAGCGGCCAGGGCGTCACCAGCGACGGCGTGTCGGTCGCCGACACGCGGCTCGGCAACCCGGAGAAGGACGGCTACCGCAACGGCACGCTGACCGGAAACGCCGCCGTCCGCCCGACCGAGCGCAGCGAGATCGCGGTGACCGGCCGCTACACCCGCTTCCACGCCGACACCGACGGTTTCGTCGGCGGGCGCGGCGCCGTCGATGACGGGACCAGCACCGCCGGGGAGCAATATTTCGGGCGAGTCCAGGGCAAGATCGCCCTTCTCGACGGAAAGTGGGAGCACATCGTCGGCCTGACCCATGGCCGCCAGCAGCGCGATTACCGCGACGACGCCAAGACGGTGACCAGCCGCTACGACGGGCGCAAGACCAAGGCCGACTATCAGACCAACCTCACTCTGAACAGCGGCCCCGCCGACCATGTGCTGACCGCCGCCGTGGAGCATGAGGAGGACAAGGCGATCAGCCGCAGCAGCTTCTCCAGCTTCGACCGTTCCATCGGCTCCACCGGGCTGGTGGGCCAGTACAAGCTGGGCCTGTTCGACCGGCTGACCCTGACCGGCAGCGTCCGCCACGACGGGAACGACCTGTTCCGCGACGCCACCACATGGCGCACCACGGCGGCCTATCTGATCGAAGACAGCGGGACGAAGCTGCGCGCCTCCTACGGCACCGGCGTCAAGAATCCCACCCTGTTCGAGCTGTACGGCTACACCGCCACCTACGCCGGCAACCCGACCCTGAAGCCGGAACGGGCGCGCGGCTGGGACGCCGGTTTCGATCAGTCGCTGTGGGGGACGCGGGCCTCCGTGGACGGCACGTGGTTCGACCAGCGCATCCGCGACCTCATCACCGGCACCGGGCGGACCTCCGTCAACATGCCGGGCGAGTCCCACATCCGCGGCTTCGAGCTTGGCCTGTCGGTGGAGCCGATCGACCGGTTGACCGTCCGCGGCTCCTACACCTGGACCGACGGCGAGGATTCCACGGGGGCGGAGCTGGTGCGCCGGCCCAAGCAGCTCGCCAGCCTGACCGTCAATCACCGCTTCCTGGAGGACCGGGCGAACGCCAACCTCGGCGTCGTCTACAACGGTCGGTCCAGCGACTGGGCCTACGACCCCTTCTACAACCGGCAGGTCGTGAGCCTCGCCCCCTACACGCTGGTCAACATGGCCGGGTCCTACGCGCTGTCCGAGGGGGTCGAACTCTTCGGGCGCGTGGAGAACCTGTTCGACCGCCGGTACCAGGAGGTCTGGACCTACGGCGCCCCGGGACGGGCCGGGTATCTCGGGCTGCGGCTGTCGCTGTGAGGCCCTTCCGTCTCGGGCTGGCCGCCGCCCTCCTGCTGATCGCGGGAGGGCCGGCGGCGGCGTGGGAGGCGCCGCCCGCAAAGCCGCCCATCAAACCACAGCGCATCGTCTCCCTGAATCTCTGCGCCGACGAGCTGCTGTTGCGGCTCGTCGGGCCGGAGCGCCTCGCCGCGGTCACGTGGCTGGCGCGCGATCCCCGCGCCTCCACCGTCGCGGCGCTGGCGGCGGGGGTGCTGGTCAACCACGGGACGGCGGAGGAAATCCTGCCGCTCAACCCCGACCTGATCGTCGCCGGGCGCTACACCACGCGGGTCGCGGTCGGGCTGCTGACGCGGCTGGACGCGCCGCTGCTGGAGCTGGACGTCCCGCAGAGCGTGGCGGGGGTGGCGGAGCAGATCCGCGGCCTCGCCCGCGCCGTCGGCGAGCCGGACCGGGGGGAGGCGCTGGTCGCCGACCTGCTCTCCCGCCTCGACGCCCTGCCCCCCGCGGCGCCGGGGCCGCGCGCGACCGCGGTGGTGCTGCGCCCCAACGGTTTCGTCGCCGGGTCCGGGTCGCTGGTCGACGAACTCCTGAGCCGCGCCGGGCTGGAGAACATGGCCGACCGCCTGCCGCTGGGCAGCCAGGGCGCCCTGCCGCTGGAGGCCATCATTCTGGGCGGGGCGGACGTGCTGATCATCGACGCCGCACCCGACGCGCCGCCGTCGCTGGCCGGCGCCCTGCTGCACCACCCGGCCCTGAAGGCTTTGGAGCGTCCGGTCCGCACGCTGTCGCTGCCCTCCCGCCTGTGGACCTGCCCCGGCCTGCAGATCGCCGAGGCCGCGGAACGGCTGGCCGCTGCGCGGGAGGCCGTGCCATGACGGCTGCTGCGACGTGGGAGTCGCGCATCCCCTACCCCGCCCTGGTCGCCGGGCTGACGGGTCTGGCGCTGGTGCTCTGCGCGGTGTCGGCGGCGGTCGGCTATGTGCCGTTCGACCTGGGCGCCGCTTTGTCCGACTGGCTCGCCGGTCGCCCGACCCTGGCCGCGCTGGTGCTGGGCGAACTGCGCCTGCCGCGCGCCCTGCTGGGCCTGCTGGTCGGCTTCAGCCTGGGGCTGACCGGGGCGGCGATGCAGGGCTGGCTGCGCAACCCGCTGGCCGAGCCAGGGCTGGTCGGCGTGTCGAGCGCCGCGGCGCTGGGCGCGGTGATTGTCTTCTACAGCGGCCTGTCCGCCGCGCTGTCGCTGGCCCTGCCGCTCGGCGGCATGGCCGGAGCGGCCACCGCCGCGGTGCTGCTGAACCTGATGGCGGCGCGGGGGGCCGGAACGACGGCGCTGGTCATCGGCGGCATCGCCATCAACAGCCTCGCCGGGTCGCTGACCGCGCTGGCCCTCAACCTCGCTCCCAACCCCTACGCGGCGCTGGAGATCGTGTTCTGGCTGATGGGGTCGCTGGCCGACCGCGGCACCGACCAGCTCTGGCTCGTCCTGCCGCCGATGCTGGCGGGCTGGGCGCTCTGCCTGTCCGGCGCCCGCGCGCTCGACGCGCTGACCCTGGGGGAGGACGCGGCGCGCAGTCTGGGCTTCGACCTCACCGGGCTGCGCGTCCGGCTGATCGCCGGGGCGGCGCTGGCGGTGGGCAGCGCGGTTTCGGTCACCGGCGCCGTGGGCTTCGTCGGGCTGGTGGCGCCGCACCTGATGCGCCCGCTGGCCGGGGCGCGGCCCGGACGGCTGCTGCTGCTGGCGGGCCTCGCCGGGGCGTGCCTGACGCTGGCCGCGGACATCGCGGTCCGGCTGCTGCCGACGCGACCGGAACTGAAGCTGGGCGTGGTCACCGCCCTGATCGGGGCGCCCTTCCTGATCGTCCTGATCGCCCGGCTGCGGCGGGAGGAGGCCTGATGCGCATCGAAACCCACGCCCTGTCCGCCGCCACTCCCGCGGGCGCCGGCGGGCGCACCATCCTGACGGACGTCAATCTCACCATCGCGCCCGGCGCCTTCACCGGGCTGATCGGCCCGAACGGCGCCGGCAAGACCACCTTGCTGCGCCTCCTCGCCGGTCTCGCCGAGCCGGCGGCGGGCCGCGTCACCTTCGGCGGGCGGACCGCCGCGCAGGCCGGGCGGCGGGCGCTCGCCCGCGCCATCGCCTATCTGCCGCAGAGCGGCCCGGTGCATTGGCCGCTGCGCGCCGAGGCGCTGGTCCTGCTGGGCCGCCTGCCCCACCGCGGCCCTCTGGGCGGGATCACCGCGGCAGACCGCGCGGCGGTGGAGCGGGCGCTGTCCACCGCCGACGCCGCCCACCTGCGTGGGCGGATCGTCGGCACCCTGTCGGGGGGCGAGCGGATGCGCGTCCTGCTCGCCCGCGCCCTGGCGACCGAGGCGCCCGTGCTGCTGGCCGACGAGCCGGTCGCCGCGCTCGATCCCGGCCATCAGCTCGCCTGCATGGCGCTGCTGCGCGACACCGCCCGCCGGGGCAGCGGCGTGGTGGCGGTGTTGCACGACCTGACCCTGGCCGCCCGCTTCTGCGACCGGCTGATCCTGCTGTCGGGCGGCGGCGTGCTGGCCGACGGACCGCCCGAACGGGTGCTCACCGACGCCCACCTGCGCGCCGCCTACGGCATAGCCGTCCACCGCGGCGAGGCCGGCGGCGAACCCTTCCTGCTTCCCTGGCACGCCCTGCCATCCCCGACTTCCGCAACGGAGACGCCTTGATGAGCGACCTGTCTTCCCTGCTGCGCGACGCGCTGAACGACCCGGCCACCGGCTGGAGCCTCGGCGCCTTCGGCGCCATCGCGGAGTTCATCCGCGACCCGGACGAACCCGTCGCCCTGCGCGACGACGGCCCGGACCTGGAGGCGCGGACCGCCCGCGGCGGGCTGCGCCTGCGCCCCGGTCCGGCAATCCGCGCGGTGCCCTACCGGACGCGCAGCGGCAGCCTCGCCGTGGCCCTCTGCCTGCCCCGGCACGTCGGCGCGATGAACCGGCGCGGCGTGGTGACCGAGCTGGGTCCCGACCGCGAGGCCATCGCCGAGACGGACCGCGACGCGCTGCTGTTCGACCTCGGGCTCGGCGTCTTCCAGACCGACGTCTGCGTCCGCAGTTCCGATTCCGCCACCATCGCCCGCCTGCGCGCGGTCGTCGGGACGGAGTTGCTGGCGCCGGGCAACCCCTTGCCGCCCGACCTGCCGGCGCTGAGCCCCGACCGCGTCTTCATCGGCCCCTTCGGCCGGATCGAGGTCAGCCAGCCGATCCCGCCGCCCGACGGCCGCAGCCCGGAGGGTCCGCACACCCACGTCCTGCCGAAGCTGCTGGCCCACAACCGGACCCACGCGGCGACCGTCCCGATTCCCGACGGCTGGGTGCCCAGCCTGTACCTGTCCCCGCCCGCCGGGTCCTTTGCTGCGTGGGAGGGTCTTGGGGGCTGAAATCCCGCCGCCGCACCCCGGCTCACAGATCCGGCGGGGTGCGGGCCGGCAGATGCAGGGTCGCCAGGGTGCCGCCCCCGGAGCGCGAGGCGATGGTGAAGGATCCGCCCAGCCGGTCCGTCGCCAGATTGTCTACGATGTTCAGGCCGAGCCCGACCGAGCCGGTACCGCGGCGGGTGGTGAAGAAGGGCTCCAGGATGCGCCCGGCGGTCCCCTCCGCGATGCCGGCCCCGTCGTCGGCGACGGACAGCAAAACCGTCTCAGGTCCCGACGCCGCAGCCCCAATCGTCACCAGCCCATGCCGCCCCGCCGGAAAGGCATGTTCCAGGGCGTTGCGAACAAGCTGCTCCAGAACCGCGGACAGGATCGCCGGGTTGCTGACCATGCGCAGGTCGGCGGGGCAGTCCACGGCCATGCGATGCCCCAGCGGCTCCCACTGCGGGCGCAGGCTCTCCGTCACCTGCTCCAGGAAGGGCCTCAGCGCGATGGTCTGGCGCAGCCCGCCGTGGTCCGCCGCCACCCCCTTGAAGCAGCGCACGATCTCCCCGGCGCGGGCGATGGTGCCGGACAGCAGGGCGGCCAGCTCCCCGGCGCTCGCCAGGAAGCGCTCCAGCTCGGCACGGCGGAGCTGGTTGGCGGCCAGCCGCTCCGTCATCGCGGCGACCCGGTCGCCGAGGTGGGACGCGCTGCCCAACGCCACGCCGATGGGCGTGTTGATCTCGTGGGCCACGCCGGCGACCATCTGGCGCAGCGCCGCCATCTTCTCGCGCTGGGCCTGGGCCAGCTTGCGCGTGCGCTCGCGGACCAGGGCCTCCAGATGCTCGTTCTCGTCCTTCAGGCTGCGGTTGGCCCGGCGCAGCGACAGGTGGGTGGCGACGCGGGCGCGCACGATGGCCGGGCTGAAGGGCTTGGTCACGTAATCGACGGCCCCGGTCTCCAGCCCGAAGGCCTCCTCCTCCGGGCTGGACAGGGAGGTGATGAAGATCACCGGGACGTCGGCGGTGGCCGGGTCGGTCTTCAGCAGGCGGCACACCGCGTAGCCGTCCAGCCCCGGCATCATCACGTCGAGCAGCACCAGTTCCGGCGGGTCGGCGGAGGCCAGTTCCAAAGCGCGGCGGCCGGAGGTCGCGAAGCGCACCTCGTGCCGGTCCTCCAGCACGCTGGCGAGCGCGCGGATGTTGGCCGTGTCGTCATCGACGATCAGTATGTGACCACCGCTCACGGTGTCGTCTCCCGGTCCCGTTCCCTGATCCATGCGGCGGTAAGCCGTTCCAGCGCCGCACGGGCCGCAGCGAAATCCAACGCTTCCACGGCCCGCCCCATCTTGTCCATCGCCTCGTCATGGCCGCGCCCGGCCAGCAGGCCGCGCAGAGCGTCGAAGCGGGCCGCCGCCGACAGGCTGCCGCTGCGCAACGCCTCCTCCAGCGCGCGGAACGCCTCTTCCAGCTTGCCCGGGTCGCCGAGAGGAACCACCGGGATTTCCGGCACGACCTCCAAGGGCACCTCCATGCTGCGCAGCGTTTCCGCCGAAGCCAGCGCGGGGCCGAGGGCGGCGGACAGGTCGGTCAAGAGCCCCGGCATCGCCTCCCACCGCTCCTCGCGCGCCGCCAGCTCCAGCGCCGCGGCGGCGGCGCTGGCGGCCATCGCGCCGACCGTTCCGGCGCTGCCCCGCAGTCCATGGGCAAAGCGTTCCAGCGCCGTCCCGTCTCCCGCGCTCCGCAGATGCTCCAGCCGGACCGGCGCGTCGCCGTAGCGGTCGAGAAAATCCAGGATAGCCCGGCGCAGCGTGCCCGCCCGCCCGTTCATCCGCGCCAGCGCCGGGACGAGGTCGAACCCCTCCAAGCCGTCAGGAAGCACGGCATCCATCTCCGCAGCCTTGGCAACCGGCAGAGCCTCCCGCCGCCCGAACGGCTTCAGCCAGCGGTTCAGCACGGCGACGAGGCGGTGAGGTTCCACCGGCTTGGCGATGTGGTCGTCCATCCCCGCGTCCAGACAGCGCCGCCGTTCCTCCTCCAGGGCGTGGGCGGTCATGGCGATGATCGGCAGGCGGTCGGGACCGCACTGACGACGGATCGCCCGCGCCACCGCGAAGCCGTCCATGTCCGGCATCTGGACGTCCGTCAGCAGCGCGGCGTAGCCCGCCCCCGGCTCCAGCGCCAGCCTCACCGCCTCCCCGCCGCTGCCGACCGCGGTGACGGCCAGCCCGGCATCCTCCAGCAGTTCCCGCGCGACCAGCCGGTTCACGGCGTTGTCGTCGGCGACCAGCACGCGCAGACCGCGCAGCGGTTCGTCCACCTGCAGGCCCGCAAGCCCCGGATCGGCCAAGGCGGGCAGCGCCGTCGCGGCGCCGTCCTGCACACCGACCGTCACCGTGAAGCGAAAGGTGCTGCCCAGGCCGGGGGCGCTGTCCACGGCGATGCCGCCGCCCATCATGACGGCCAGCCGCCGGCTGATCGCCAGCCCCAGCCCGGTCCCGCCATAGCGGCGGGTGGTCGAGCTGTCGGCCTGGGCGAAGGGCTGGAACAGGCGGGCCACCTGCTCCGCCGTCATGCCGATTCCGGTGTCGCGCACGGCGAAGCGCAGTTCGGTCTCCGCATCCTCCGTCCCTCGTGGCGCGGCGGCCACGCCGAGAACCACGCTGCCGCTCTCGGTGAACTTCACCGCGTTGTTGACGAGGTTGAGGAGCACCTGCCCCAGCCGCAACGGGTCGCCCAGCAGGGTAGTGGGCACGTCCGGGGCGACCTCCAGCCGCAGGGCCAGCCCCTTCTCCTCGGCGGACAGGGCGGCGGTGCCGGCCACCATGTCGAGCACGGCGGACAGGTCGAAAGGCACGCGCTCCAGCGTCAGCATCCCCGCCTCGATCTTCGAGACGTCGAGGATGTCGTTGATGATCCCCAGCAGCGCCGTGGCCGAAGCGCGGATCCGCGTCAGGTAGCCGCGCTGGCGCGGCGGCGGCCCGGCGCGCAGGGCGAGGTGGCTGAGGCCGAGGATGGCGTTCATCGGCGTGCGGATCTCGTGGCTCATGTTCGCCAGGAAATCGCCCTTGGCGCGCGACGCCTCCTCGGCGCGGTGGCGGGCCTCCTCCACCTGCTGCTGGCGGCGCGCGATCTCGTCGAGGAAGTGGCGGATCGAGCGGGAGATGGTGGCGATCTCGTCGGTGCCGCCGTCGGGCAGCGGCGTCTCCCGCCCCTCCACCCGGTCGAGCACCGCGTCGTTCAGCCGGACCAGACGCAGGGTCAGGAAGCGGCGCAGGTACAGATACACACCGAGCGCCACCAGGAAGCCCAGCGCGCCCAGCCCGACCAGGATGCGGTTCTGCGTCGCGGCCAGTTCCGACAGCCCGTCCGCCTCGCCCGCCGCCGCCGCGTTGATCCGTTCGAACAGCGCGTGGGAGATCTTCACGACCTCCTCGACCATCACCAGCACCTGATTGGTCAGCGCCTTGCTGCGGGCGATGGCCGCCTGCCGCTCCATCAGGCTGGGCAGCAGGCCGGTGGGGCCGAGCAGAGCCGTCTCGAGCCGGCGGTGCAGGGCGGCGAAGCGCTCCGCCTGTTCGGGCGGCAGCCCGGTATGGAGCGCCGGCAGGGCCGACAGCGCCGCCGCCGCGTCCCGCTGGGCGCGCGCGATCTCGCGCTGGAAGCGGCTGTTGCCGGCGTGGGTGCTCTCGTTCAGCACGCGGTTGACCGTGTTGGTCCAGGCGGTCGGCGGCCCCAGCCGGTCCGGCGGCAGCGTCGGCAGCACGGCGGCGACCAGAGCGCCGGCCTCCGCCGACAGGCGGCGGGTCTCGTCCAGCGCGTCGTCGCTGCGCGCCGCCGCATCGATGCGCTCGGCGACCAGCCGGTCGAGGTCCGCCAATGTCGGGACGAGCGTCCCCAGGACGCCGGCCAGCGTGGCGCCGCCCTCAATGTCGGACAGGGCCTGGGCCGACCGGGTGACCGCCGTCAGGTTGGCCGTCAGCTCGGCCAGGGTGACCCGCCGTTCGGGATGGCTCGTCGCCCCGCCCAGCCGGGTCGCCTGCGACAGCACCTGCTGCAGGCCGCCGTTCAGCACCGCCCCGGTGGTGATGCGCGGCAGCGCCCCGTTGGACAGGTCCGACAGGGCGTGGCGGAACTGCGCGAGGTCGTAGAGCGCCGCACCCGACACGCCCAGCAGCACCCCCACCATCACCAGCAGGCCCAGCCCGACGCGCCGCCCGACGCCGCCCCGGAAGGGGGTGCGCGGGACCGGCATGGTCGAGGCTGGCTCCGTCGTCATCAACGCTCGGTGATGCGGCCGTCGATGCGGGGCGACACCGTCCCGCGGTCGGTCAGGTGCTGGGCCATGATCTCCCACAGCAGCTTGCCACCGGCCCCGGAGGAGGAGGCGCCCGGCGACTTGAGCATGCCGTAGCCGTCGCCGCCCTGGGCCAGATAGTTGGGCAGGGCCACCGAATAGGTCGCGTTCGGGTCGAGCGGCTTGCCGCCCACCGTGACGGAGACGACGCGGCTGCCCGCCGGCTGCTTCAGGTCATAGACCACCGCCATGTTGGACGGATGGAGGAAGCTGCCCTTCTGGTTGTCCACCCCGGCGGCGCTGACCTCCAGCGCGTCGCGCAGGGCCTTGCCGGGCAGGGTCACGGCGATGATGGTGTCGCGGAAGGGCAGTTCGCGCTGGATGTCGCGGCGGGTCAGCACGGTCCCCGCCTCGTACTGGCGGTTGCCGCGGATGTTGCCGCCGTTGATGAAGGCCACGTCGGTTTTGAAATGGCCGCGCATGGCGTCGGCGATCAGCGAGGCGAAGGCGTTCTCCCCGGTGCGTATCGCGGCGCGGCGGGTGTCGAGGGGGGTCGCCGTCGTCCCGACGTTGATGTCCAGCAGTTCCGACAGCCGGGCCAGATAAACGCCGACCCGCTTTTCCATCGCCGGGTCCGGCGGCAATCCGGCGAGCGGCACGATGTCGGCGCCGGCCAATGCGAGCGGCGCCTTGCCGTCGCCGTCCAGCCGCAGGACGAAGGCCGATCCCTTCACGTTGACGTGGACGCCGAAGACTTTTCCCTTATCGGCCTCCAGCACGTCCTTGCCGGTGGCGGAGAGCTGGAGCAGCGCGTCGATGGCGGGCTCGCCGCGCAGCGCCTCCACCGCCTCCGGGGCGTTGTCCAGGATGGCGATCACATAGTCGGCGCCTTGGGCGCGCAGCGCGCGGGCCTCCGCCGCGATCGCGGCGGGCGGGCGCACCTCGATGTCCGGCACGATGTACTGCACCGTCAGTTCCGGCGAGATCGCCGAGACCACGCCGATCCTGCCCGCCGGCGTGTCGAGCAGCGCCGACGGCTCCAGCCCCTCCATCACCTTGCCGGTGTTGCGGTCGATGGTGGTCGCGCTGACGAAGGGGAAGCGCGCCTCGTAGCTGCGCAGGGTCAGCTCGTCCTTGCCGAAGCCGAGGTCGCGCTTGGTCACCGCCATCATGTCGGGCTGAAGCTCGTTCAGCAGGTCGATCATGTGGGCGCCGCGGTCGAAGGTGGACAGGACGCCCGCGGTCAGCGACGCGCCGCCGTGCAGGAACAGCGTGTTGCCCTCCGCCCGCTTGGTGCGCAGCAGCGTGGCGAGGTTGGCGAGGCCGCCCTCGCCCTCCACCGGCTCGATGTCCGCCATCGTCGAGGTGAAGACGATCGACAGCTCCGCCGCCGACGCGGCCGGCACAACGGCGCCGAGCGCCGCGACGGCGCAGGCGGCCATGACGGCACGCCAGCCGGAAAAACGCCCCACCCCACCATTGCCGCGCTTCGGCATGGTTACCCCCTCCTGCCATCCCTATTCCTTCAGGATGGTTCTTCCCGTATTCGGGCAGGGGAGTTCAAGGCATATCCATGCATGCCGGGGAACATTCCGGTGACAAAATCCCCTGTCGCAACAAGGACAAGGGGGACGGCCGGATCAGGCCGCCTCGTCCTGCCACGGGTATGACAGCGGAAGCTCGCGGAAGGCGAAGCGGTCGAGGTGGCGTTCCAGCGCCCCTTTCAACGCGGCGAGATGCTCGGCGGAGCTGGTGTCCAGCCGGCAGTCCAGCGCGTCCGGCCGGGCCTGGAGCGTCAGGGTGGCGTCACCCGGCCAATCGGCGCCGCGGGCGTTGTGCGGGAAGACGACGCTCCCCGCCTCCGGCGTGTACTCCACTGTCAGATTGTGCGCCCAGTGCTTGCAGAGCTGCTGGAGGTAGCGGCTGCCGTTCGGGGTCGGAACGCGGACGCTGCTGGCGTGTCTCATGATGATCCTTCTGTTTGGTACCGGTGATTCAGGCCGGTGATTCAGGGAAGACGTTCGATGCGCTGGGCCGCCTCGTCGAGGATGGAAACGGCGGCGTGCACCGTGTCCGCGTCAACGCCCTCGCGTCCCAGCCGGTGCATCAGCACGGCCTTCAGATTCTCCATGGCTCGGCGGATCGGAGCGCCGTCGGTGTGGGCCCGCCGGGTCGCCAGGGCGGCGAGGCGGGCGAACAAGGCCTCGACGGTGGCCGCGTCCTGGGCGAGCTGGGCGGTGCCCTCCGGGGTCACGGCGAAGGGCTTTCGCGCGCCTTCGGCGTCGGCCTTGGCGATGTGGCCCATCTCCTCCAGCAGCGACAGGGTCGGGTAGATCACGCCGGGGCTGGGCACATAGCCGCCGCCGGTCAGTTCCTCGACGGCGCGGATCAGGTCGTAGCCGTGCCGCGGCTCGTCGGCGATCAGCCGCAGCAGGACCAGCCGCAGTTCCGACGCCTCGAAAACGCCGCGCCGGCCGCCGCGCCCGCCGCGCCGCTCGTGATGCTCATGGCCCCAGCCGCCCTCCGCGGCATGACGACCGCCGCCATGACGAGGGCCGCCATGACGAGGGCCGCCACCATGGGGGCCATCACCGTGCGGACCGGGATGATGGCGGCGCATCCGGCCGCAGAAGGGATCCGGAAAAAACCTCATGACAGGGGCTCCACTGTATTTCGATAGGTCTAAGATATATCGTGACATGTCGATACACAATCCCCCAAGACGCTTTTCCACTCTCCTGCCCCGGGAGAGGGAACGCAGCAGTCCTCAGCCACGCCCAGCCAACATAATGCGAATGCGAGGAATTCGCATTGACGTTCCGCAGGAATCCGGACCACAGTGCGCCCGCCCTTCCGGCATAGGCCGTCCCGGCAAAGTTGAAGGAGATTCAAGGATGAAGCTGACCCGACGCCACGCCCTCGCTATGACCGCCGCCGTGGTCGGTCTCGCCGCCCTGACCTCCATCCCGGGTTACGCCCAGGACATGACGGTGCGGCACGCGCAGGGCGAGACCCGGCTTCCCGCCAAGCTCGACCCCGTCCTGGTCTTCGACATGACCGCGCTGGACACGCTCGACGCGCTGGGCGTGGCGATCGCCGGAGTGCCCACGGGGCTGAAGCCGCCGCACCTCGCCAAGTATGACGGGCCGTCCTACGCGAAGATCGGCACGCTGTTCGAGCCGGACTACGAGGCGGTGAACGCCGCCGAGCCCGGCCTGATCATCGCCGGCGGCCGGTCGGCCCCGAAATACGCCGAGCTGTCGCGCATCGCGCCGACGCTCGACATGACGACCGACCAGACCGACTTCCTGGCCAGCTCCATCGCCAACATCGAGACGCTGGGCCGCATCTTCGGCAAGAGTGCCCTGGTCAAGCAGAAGGTCGACGGGCTGCGCGCCTCCATCGCCGAGCTGAAGGCGGTGGCGGGCAAGTCCGGAAAGGGCCTGCTGGTCCTGACCACCGGCGGCAAGATGAGCGCCTACGGGCCGGGATCGCGCTTCGGCATCCTGCACACGGAGTTCGGCATCCAGCCCGCCGCCCCCGACCTGAAGGTCGCCAACCACGGGCAGGCCATCTCCTTCGAATTCATCCTGGAGACCAACCCGGACTGGCTGTTCGTGATCGACCGCGACGCCGCCATCGGGCAGGACGGAAAGCCGGCCCGGCAGTTCCTCGACAACGACATCGTCCGCCGCACCACCGCCTGGCAGAAGAATCAGGTCGTCTATCTGAACGGCGGCAACTGGTACATCGTCGGCGGCGGGCTGTCGGCGCTCCAGCAGGATGTGGACGATCTCCTGGCGGCGCTGTCCAAGAAGTCCTGACCCGTGAAGACCCTGCCAATCGCCACACTCCCGCTGGCGACCGTGGGCATCGGCCTGCTGGCCGTGTGGAGCCTGTTCGTCGGCGTCAGCGACGTGAGCCTCGCGACGCTGTTCGGCGGCGCCCCGGACCAGGCCACGCAGGTTCTGCTGGTCAGCCGGCTGCCCCGGACGCTGGCCCTGATCCTGGCCGGCGCCGCGATGGCGGTGTCGGGCCTGCTCCTCCAGATGCTGGTGCGCAACCGCTTCGTGGAACCCTCCACCGCCGGCACCGCGGAATCGGCCATCTTCGGCATGATGATGGTCTCGCTGCTGGCGCCGGAGATGCCGGTGTTCGGGCGCATGGCCGTCGCCAGCCTGTGCGCGCTGGCCGGGACGGGGCTGTTCCTGGCGATCCTGCGGCAGGTGCCGCTGCGCTCGCCGCTGGTGGTGCCGCTGGTCGGCATCATGCTGGGCGGGGTAATCACGGCAATGACCGAGTTCGTCGCCTACCGCCAGGACCTGATCCAGTCGGTGCGCGGCTGGGAGACCGGGGACTTCTCCGCCATCCTGCTCGGCCGCTACGAGCTGCTGTGGCTGAGCGCCGCCCTGACCGGCGTCGCCTATCTGGCGGCGGACCGCTTCACCGTCGCCGGGATGGGGCGGGACGTCGCCACCAACCTGGGCATCGACCACCGCAAGGTGATGGCGCTGGGGCTGGTCATCGTGTCGATGACCACCGCGGCAGTGATCGCCACCTGCGGCATGATCCCCTTCCTGGGGCTGATCGTTCCCAACGTCGTCAGCCTCGTCCGCGGCGACAACATGCGCGGGTCCCTGCCCTGGGTCGCGCTGATGGGGGCCGGGCTGGTGCTGGCCTGCGACATCGCCGGGCGGCTGGTGATCCATCCCTACGAAATCCCGATCGGGACGATGATGGGGGTGATCGGCAGCGCCCTGTTCCTCTATCTCCTGCTGCGGAGGAACGGCCATGCCGACTGACCGCCGCATCCTCTCGCCGATGGTCGTCCTGGGCGGCCTGTCGGCGCTGACCCTGCTGTCGATCGCGCTGTTCATGACGCTGGGCGCGCGGGGCAAGTGGGACTTCATCCTGGCCTTCCGCGGCACCAAGATCGCCGCGATGGTGCTGGTCGGCTACGCCGTCGCGGTGTCGACCGTCCTGTTCCAGACGATCACCAACAACCGCATCCTCACCCCCTCGGTGATGGGCTTCGACCATCTCTTCCGCCTGATCCAGACGGTGCTGGTCTTCCAGTTCGGCAGCGGGCTGGTGGCGTCGCTCGACCCCCGCCTGCGCTTCGGGGTGGAGGTTGCGTCGATGGTCGTCTTCTCCGGCCTGCTCTACTGGTGGCTGTTCAACGGGGCGGGGCGCGGCGACAACCGGCGCAGCCTGCATCTGCTGCTTCTCGTCGGCATCGTGTTCGGCGTGCTGTTCCGCAGCCTGACCAGCTTCCTTCAGCGCATCATCGACCCCAACGAGTTCCTGACCGTGCAGGACCGGCTTTTCGCCAACTTCAACCGGGTGGATGTCGAGCTGCTGGCGGTGTCGGCGCTGGTCGTTTTGGCGGTGTCGCTGGTCGGCTGGCGCTGGCGGCGCACCTTCGACGTGCTGGCGCTGGGGCGCGACGCCGCGATCAACCTCGGCGTGGAGCACCGGCGCGCGGTGATGGGGGTGCTGGTGATGGTGTCCATCCTGGTGTCGGTGTCCACGGCGCTGGTCGGGCCGATCACCTTCTTCGGGTTGCTGGTCGCCAACCTCGCCTATCTGGTGGTCCGCTCGCACCGGCACGCGCTGATCCTGCCCGCCGCGGTGCTCCTCGCCGTGCTGACGCTGGTCACCGGCCAGCTCGTGCTGGAGCGGGTGTTCGGCTACAACGCCGCGCTCAGCATCGTCATCGAGTTCGTGGGCGGTCTCGCCTTCCTGTTCATCCTGGTGCGGGGTTCGGCCCGATGATCGACGTCAAGAACATCACGAAACGCTACAACGGCACCGTCGTCGTCGACGGGGTGTCCCTGTCCCTGCCGGCGGGCGGGGTGATCTCGCTGATCGGGCCGAACGGGGCGGGGAAGTCGACGCTGCTGTCGATCGTCAGCCGCCTGCTGCCGATGACCTCGGGCACGGTGACGGTCGACGGCCTGAACGTGACCACGACCCCCGGCGAGGTGCTGGCTCGCCGCCTGTCCATCCTGCGCCAGGACAACCAGATCATGTCGCGCCTGACGGTGGAGGATCTCGTCGCCTTCGGCCGCTACCCGCACAGCAAGGGCCGCCTGACCGACATCGACCGCGAGCACATCGCCAAGGCGCTGCGCTATCTGGACCTGGAGCCGCTGGCCGGCCGTTTCCTGGACGAGCTGTCGGGCGGCCAGCGACAGCGCGCCTTCATCGCCATGGTGCTGTGCCAGGACACCGAATACATCCTGCTCGACGAGCCGCTGAACAACCTCGACGTCAAGCACGCCGTGGCGATGATGAAGCTGTTCCGTCGCACCGCGGACGAGTTCGGCAAGACCGTCGTGCTGGTGCTGCACGACATCAACTTCGCCTCCTGCTACTCCGACCGCATCGTCGCGATGCGCGACGGCCGGGTGGTGCACCAGGGACCGCCGGAAGTCATCATCACACCGGAGGTGATCCGCGACGTCTACGGCGTCGAAGCCCAGGTGATGGAGAACGCCGGCCAGCGCATCGCGCTGTATTATCAGTGAAGTGCCTCAGACGCGAGGCGGGTCGAAGATCACCGAATGGTCGATGTCGGCCAGCCGCGCCCGTCCGCTCAGCGCCATGGCGACCTCCAGCTCGGTCTGCAGGATGGTCAGCATGTGGGCCACCCCCGCCATGCCGCCGACCGCCAGGGCATGCAGCACCGGCTGGCCCACCAGCACCGCGTCGGCGCCCAGCGCCAGCGCCTTCAGGATGTCGGTGCCGCGCCGGATGCCGCCGTCCGCCAGGATGGGCAGGCGGCCCGCCGCGCGGGCGGCGACCAGCGGCAGAACCTCCACCACGGCGGGCAGCGTGTCGAGCGTCCGCCCGCCATGGTTCGACACGATGATGCCCGCCGCCCCCGCTTCGATAGCTGATTCGACGTCGTCGGGGTTCATGATCCCCTTCAGCAGCACCGGCAGACGCGTCTCGCCGCACAGCCAACGCACCGTCTCCCAGGTGGCGGCGGCGTGCAGCATGCCCTGGAAGACCGGGCTGCCGGGCCGCGACGGGGTGAAGCCGTCCGGCGTCAGACCGGCCAGATTGACCGGGGCGATGCCGTCCGGCAGGCGGAAGCCGGCGCGCTGCTCGATGTTGCGCAGGCCGCTGACCGGGGCGTCCACCGTCAGCACCAGCGCGCGGTAACCCGCGGCCTCCGCCCGCCGCACCAGGGCCAACGTGTCCTCCGGCCGGGGCTGGGTGTAGATCTGGAACCACAGCGGTCCGCCGGCCGCCGCCGCAACCTCCTCCAGCGTCACGCTGGACTGGGTGCTGACGGTCATCCAGGTGCCGGTGAGGTTCGCCGCCTGCGCGGTCGCCCGCTCCCCGTCGCGGTGGACCAGCCGGTGGAAGGCCATGGGTGCGATCAGGATGGGATAGGGCATCGCCTGCCCGAACAGGGTCGTGGCGGCGCTGGCCTGCGACAGGTCGCGCAGCGCCCGCGGCATCAGGCGCATCCGGTCGTAGGCGTCGCGGTTGGCCTGCCGGGTGATGCCGTCCGCCCCGGTCCCCGCGATGTAGGCGCGGGTCGCCGCGTCGACGCGGGCGGTGAAGTGGCGCTCGTAGTCGTGGAGCGAGACGGTGTCGGCGGGAACGCTCATCGCAGGTGTCCTCATGGATTGTCCCCTCTCCCCTCCGGGGAGAGGGTTTAGGGTGAGGGGGTTGCGCGTGGCGGATCGTTCGGCACGCGCACATCCCCCTCACCGGCCCTTCGGGCCACCCTCTCTCCAGAGGGGAGAGGGCTATTAAGAACGGCCCTCCGCCAAATCGCTCGCCCGTCGCGCCAACGCGCGCAGGCGCGGGTCGGGCTGGTCGGCCAGGGCGGCGGCCATGCCGCGGTAAAAGTCGGGGAAGCCGGTTTCCAGGGCCCGCGTGAACCACGCCAGCGCCGCCTCCGTCCGCCCGTCCTGGAGCAGCAGCCGGGCGTGGTTGAAGCGGCCCCAGCAGTCCCCGCCCTCGGCGGCGGCCCGGAAGAGTTGGCGGGCGCCGGCCCCGTCCTCGGCCACCGCGCGCCCGGCCTCGTGGAACAGTCCGAGCATGTTCAGCGCCTTCACGTTGCCCTTGCGGGCCGCGGCGGCGTAGAGCCGGTAGGCTTCGGCGTCATCCGCCGCTACGCCCAGACCACGGCAATGCAGGTCGGCCAGATTGAACAGCGCCCATGCATCGCCCAACTCGGCGGCGCGGCGGTAATGGGCGGCGGCCAGGACGGGATCGGCGGGCACGCCCCAACCATGCTCGTGGCAGCGGCCCAGCATGTTGACGGCGCGGGGATCGCCACTGCGCGCGGCGATGCGGAACCACTCCACCGCCTGCGCCCACTCGGCCCCGCCCCGGTCGAGGCATTGCTGCCCCAGGGCGAGCTGCACGTCGATGATGCCCGGCCCCGCCGCCGTGACGGCGGCGGCCACTCTCCCGGCCATCACACCTCCGCCCAGCGCCGCAGCAGGTTGTGGTAGTGGTTGACCAGGGCCAGCACGGACGGGTGCTGGTCGCCCAGCTCCCGGCGCAGGTCGATGATCGCAACGTCGAGGTCGTAGAGCATCGCCCTCAGCCCGTCGTCCTTGACCAGCGATTGCGTGAAGAAGAAGGAGGCCCAGCGCGAGCCGCGCGTCACCGGGGTCACCCGGTGCAGGCTGCTGGACGGATAGACAACCGCGTGCCCCGCCAGCAGCTTCACGCCCTTGGTGCCGTAGGTGTCCTCGACGACCAGATCGCCGCCGTCATACTCGCCGGGATCGCTGAGGAAGATCGTGGTGGAGACGTCGGCCCGCATCCGCATGCCGCCGGTGCCCGGAATGGCCCGGATGGCGTTGTCCACATGGTTGCCATAGGTCATGTCCAGGTCGTAGCGGTTGAACATGGGCGGCAGGACGCGCAGCGGCAGGGCCGCGGAATTGAAAGCCGGGTTGCGCCCCAGCGCCTTCAGGATGACCACGCCCAGCTCGCGGGCGGTGTCGCTCTCCTCCGGGATCTGCAGGTTGTTCTTGGCCAGCACCGCCTGGGAGCCCGCGGTGACGCGGCCGTCGACCCAGGGCGACGCCTCCAGCACGGCGCGGCAGTGGGCGACCTCGTCGGCGGTCAGAACGTCGGGGATTTGCAGAAGCACGGGGAGGAATCCTTTTGCAGAGGAAGAAGGCCGGACCGGCCCCCGGAGGATGGTCCAGGAGCGCGGTCCGGCCTGGCCGGGATCAGAAGGTGACGCCGGCGGTCAGCATGAAGGTGCGGCCCGAGGCCGGCACCGCGCGCGAGGCGTTGAAGGCCGAGGCGTAGTTGCGGTGGTCGGTCAGGTTGTAGGCGTTGAGCGCCAGGGACAGGTTGTTGATCTCGTAAGACACCACGCTGTCCAGCGAGACCGTCTCCGGCACGCGGCCCGTGTTGGCGCTGTCGGCCCAGTATTCCGAGGCGTACTGGATGCCGCCGCCGACCATGACCTTGCCGGGCACGACGCCGGGGGCGAATTCGTAGGTGGACCACAGGCTGGCGTTGTGCTTCGGCACGTTCGGCGCCTCGTTGCCGACGACCGCCGCGTTGGTCCGCGACTCCTTGATCTCGCCGTCCAGGTAGGCGTAGCTGGCGTAGACGCTCCAGCCCTCCACCACCTTGCCGCTCACCCCGGCCTCGAAGCCGCGAATGCGGGTGCCGAGACCGGCCTCGGAGAAGCCGTCGGTGACCGTGCCGGTGGCCGGATCCACCGAGTAGGTGTTGCTCTTCTCGATCTGGAACAGGGCGCCGTTCACGCCCAGACGACCGCCGAAGAAGTCGGCCTTGCCGCCGATCTCGTAGAGGTCGGTCTTCTCCGGATCGAAGTCACGCCCGTTGCGCGGGGTCTCCGCCGTGCCGTTGGTGAGCTGCGCGGCGATGTCCACGCCGATCGGCTTGTTGGAGCGCGCGTAGGAGAAGTACAGCGACGCGTCCTTGGTCGGCTCGTAGATCAGGCTGGCCGACGGGCTGAGCGTCCGGGTGCTGGCACTGCCGCCCGCCACCGTCGGGTCGGAGGCGCGGAAGGTGCTGCGGAAGTAATCCCAGCGCAGGCCGCCCTGAACTGAAAGCTGGTCGAACAGCCACACGCGGTCGGTGATGAAGAGACCGGTGTTGGCGACGCTCGATTCACGCACGCCGGTCGCCGGGTAGGTCAGGAAGGCGTTGGCCGGGTAGTTGTGGCTGGGGTTGCGGATGGTCTGGGTGTTGGTGCGGTTGACCCAGGTGCCGCCACGCCGCTCGTCCTTCTGGTAGCTGAGGTCCAGCCCGCCGTTGACCTTGTGATAGAGGCCGAGGAAGGTGCCCTCCGCCTTGGCGCCCGCGACGTTCTGGACGCCCCAGCCCTTCTGCTTGAAGGCGAGGCCGCCGCCGGCGCCGTAGGAGATCACCGGGTTGCCGCCGTTCAGGAAGAGCGTGCTGCTGGCCGCGGTCAGCGCCGCCGGGGCGGTGGAGACGAAATCGCGCTCGTAATGGCTGTAACGGCTGTCGTTGTAGAAGGACAGGCTCTTGCTGACCTCGTGGGCCAGGGTCGAGGTCACGACGTGATTCTCGGTGTCGTCGCGGTCCTGGTTGCGGACGTAGGACGTGGACCGGTCGAGTCCGAACTCGGGCGCCGGGCGGAACGTGCCGTCGCGGCCAC
Organism: Azospirillum sp. Marseille-Q6669; assembly: GCF_965111635.1. NCBI lineage: Bacteria > Pseudomonadati > Pseudomonadota > Alphaproteobacteria > Rhodospirillales > Azospirillaceae > Azospirillum > Azospirillum sp. Marseille-Q6669. Next base: position 1,597,613 of record NZ_CBCOOP010000001.1, read on the forward strand.
GGATCATCGGCACGCCCATGTCCGGGATCTTATCGCCGTCAAGGTAGGAGTAGTTCAGGTGCCAGGTCGTCGGGGTGCCCAGCCCGACGCCGAGGTCGGCGGCGATGCCCTTGCGCTTGGCCTCGACCTTGTCGCGGTCGGCGACGTCCTGGTCGTGGTACAGACCGTTGACGCGCAGCGCCGTCGTCTCGTTGATCGGCTGGTTCACGTCCACCGTGGTGCGGTAGGTGGGGCCGGAGCCGACCGACTGCTCGACCTTGTAGCGCTTGTCCAGCCCGGCCTTCTTGGTGCCCTGGTTGATGACGCCGCCGGAGTTGCCGACGCCGAAGCCGTTGCCCGACGGCCCCTTGAAGACCTGCACCGTCTCGGTGTTGAAGACGTCGTGGGTGTAGACGCCGAAGTCCTTCAGGCCGTCGGTGTAGATGTCGCCGCGGGCGGTCAGGCCGCGGATGCGGAACTGGTCGCCGTTCTGCCCGCCGTTGCCCTCGCCGGTCGAGATGGTGATGCCGGGGACGTTGCGCAGGACCTGTTCCAGCGTCGTGGCGCGCTGCTGCTCGATGATCTCTTCCGGAACGACGTTGACGACGCGGGGCGTGTCCTTGACCGTGTCGGGCAGCCGGGAGATGCCGGTGGGCTTGGCGTTCACGTTCCCGCTGTCCGCCGGGCGGTCGGCGCCGACCCGCACCGGGTCGAGGACGGTGGCGTCACCGGCCGCGGTGCCCGGCGCGGTCCCGGTCCCCGTTCCGGCCGTCTGAGCCTCGGCCACCGTCGCCAGGGTGGAGAAGGACATCGCCAGCCCCGCCGTCGCGGCGGCGCCGGCGATGATGGGTCGGAGGCGGTCGGGGACATTCGATTGCAACATGAGGCTCTCCCGAAAAGTCGTCGTGGCGGATGCGCCGATCAGCGGCGGGTATCTACCAATCGGGGAGGCGCCCCCTTCAACGGCGATCATTCAGAATAATTCTAAATTGCAAAATCACCACCCTTCAGCCCCAGTGCATGCAGGGATATGCTGTTTGTCGGAGCCCCTTGGCGGACCCTCCGCAAGCTCGCGCAGAGTGCTCTCCACACCAATTTTCCCATTTTGTAACAATGATTTAAAGACTCTGTTCAGAGGCTTTCACAGGTCCCGACGGGGCGGGCGAGGCCGGACTGTTGCAAAGCAGCAACTCCGATAATAAGAATTATTCGCAATGTGCAGAAGTGCCGCGGGCCGAACGTCTTTTCTACGTCAGGGCGGAATTTGCACAGCCATCGCGCTCTGCCTGAGACGGGCCTTCCAAAGCTGTTCGGCCAGCCGCAAGGCGTCGGCGAAGGCCGGTCCGGTGGCGCCGGGAAGGGCGAACAGGGCGAAGGCCGCGGTGCCGATGATGATGCGCTCGGCCCGCGCGTCGCGCACCGCGCCGGTCCACACCCCCTGCCAATATTCCAGGCTGGTACCGCGCGGGCGCGGCGTCGGCGGCGGCTCCTCCATGCAGGCGGGCAGGATGAGGTCCTCCGCCGCGCCGTTGACCAGCCGATGGATGGACGAGGGGCGGAAGGGAGTGAACTGGGCGACATCGCGCACGCTGCCCAGCACGGCCATGTGCTTCCAGCCAAGGATGCGGGCGGCATCGCGGTGCAGCTCCCGGTAGGTCGGTTTGGCCGCGCCCAGCAGGGAGGTCTTTGCCTTGGACGGCTTCAGCAGATGCACGGCCTCGAACACGGCGGAGCGGGTCTGGGTCAGCCGGTGTAGCCCGATCAGCCGGTAGATCTGCGGGGACAGGGCGGCGAGCGGCGCGTAGGCGATCCGCTGCGCCGCCAGCGCCGCCGCGATCTCCTGCCCGTTGGTGCAGACCGGGATGCCCACGGTGGGCGCGATGAACTCGTACCGGCCGGAGGCCGCGCTGCAGCCCGTGCTACCGTGCAGCAGCACCCGGTGGCCGGCCTGCGCGACCAGCCGTGCCGCGTGGAAGAACCAGGGCGGGTTATGGTAGTTGGGCGAGGTGAAGCAGGGCCAGTCGATGTCCGCCTGGATCGTCCGGCCGAGCCCGGCGGCGACGTGCGCCCGCATCGCCCGCACCATCCCGGCCAGTTCCGGCGCGGTCGAGCCACGCATCCGCATCATGCCGAGAAGAGCGCCGACCTGCACCGGATCGGCCTCACCCGCGAGGATGATGGTCATCGCCTCCTCCGCCTCCTCGGCGGTCAGCGGGCGACCGTGGCCGCCCCCGGCGACGCCCAGAACGCCGATATGGCGGGCCAGACGGTCCTGCGCGGGGGCGTCCGGCGCGATTCCGTCCAGCTTCGCGTCGATCTGGGCCGGGGACGGCTGGCCCTCCAGCAGGCCGGCGGGCCTCACCCGGAGCGGTGGCGCCGCGATGCCGGTCGGTACGTTCCAGCGGGGATCAAAGGTTTCGTCGACCACGGGGCGTTCCGCCAGCGGCTCGAACAGGGCGTCGATTCCGCGCGCCAGCGCCTGGACACGCGGGCGCAGCGCTTCGGCGAAGGGCGTCGGCACCAGACCGCGGCCCGAGCGGATGAACAGGGGATCGCCGAGTTCCTCGCGCATCTGCGCCAGAAGCCGGCTGAGCGCCGAGGTCTGCAGACCGAGATCGCGGGCGGCCAGCGTGACGTTCCGTTTCGACAGCAGCGCGTCCAGCGCAATGATCAGACGCCCACGCGACAGCGGGTTCTCCTGGTTGCCGGGAGCCATCTGGCGCGGAGCGGACGTCTTCGGCTCCGGGGGCGCCGCGGCGTCCTTCCTCTTGACCGTCATGTGATATCAGCCCGAATGCGGTTGCCTGGCCGGTTCACGGCTGCATACCATGATAATGATACGCATTTGCATGACAACGCAACACGGCTGGTCCGCCCTCCGACTCCGCGACGGATGGGGCCGGAGGCTTGTGCTCCTTAGTCCTCGGACTCCACGGGCTTGGGGGCTGCGGCCTGCTCCGCCTGGATCCGCTCGACGATGCGGGTCAACGCCGCCGCGTCCAAGGGGCTGTCCATGTTCAGGTCCTGGGCGAACTTGCGGATCACGCCAATGGCACGGCGCCGGGTCACGATGTCGACGTCACCGGGCCGCGTCCGCTCGACCACCGGCCCCTTGTAGTAGCCGCTGCCGACGCGCCATTGGCGCTGGCCGTCCGCCCGCCATTTGGTGCCGTCGGACAGCACCATGCAGCGGTTGCCCTCGGTGAAGGCATCGACGGTGGCGATCCTCTCCGGGCCGGTCTGGCTGTTGTGGATCGTCACCTGATCCCCGACCCTGAACGCTGTCATTCTGTGATCATCCTCATCTCGGTCAGTCGCTGTCCGATACCGGACCTCCGGAACGGAACCCGGCGCCCTGGTCGCTCTCGCGCCGCTCCTCCACCGCCGCCATCAACCGCGACTTCGCGGTGGCACGGCTGTCGGGCGCCCCATCGTCCGTCCGCTTGCCCGGCGGCTGGCTCCGCGAGGCGGAGCGCACGCCATTCAACGCCGCCAGGAAACCGGTGGCCGGACGCATCGTCCTGCCACCGCGCAGGCCGGGCGGCGGACCCGCTGGCGGCGCCGAAGGCGACGCCGCCGGGGGTTGCGGCTTCGCCGCGGCGATGGGGACGCGGGCGGGGACGACGTCGACCTCCACCTCCTCATGCGGCGCCCGCCGTTCGGCGGCCTCGGCATGGGCGAGGCTGGTGGCTCGTTCCACGACCAGCGTCCGGCATTCGCCGTCCAGCGTTTCGTAAACGCGCTTGGCCTCGTTCAGTTCATGCAGATCTTCCGTTTTCAGCGTGCGGTCCAGCGCGCTGGAGAGCAGCCGGAACTCCAGCACACCCGGCACCCGCGCCTCGTCCACGGCGCGCTTCAGCACGCCGACGGCTTGCAGGGTTTCACGGTCTAGTGCGCCTTCGGACATCGACATGCTGTGGGTTGAACGGCGGGATCACCCGAAATATCGGCTGAGGCCGGGCGGGGTCAAGTGCGATCCGGCACCGATCCGGCTTCACCCTCCGGTTCGACCGCACCGCGTCTTTGCAGCCACAGGGCGACGAGCCAGCACAGCGCGGCCCAGCCCGCCCCGACGCACCAGCCCGCCAGGACGTCGGTCGGCCAATGTACTCCCAAATAGACCCGGCTGCACCCGACCAGCAGCGTCACCGCCATCGCCACGACGAGCACATAGGCCTTCTGTCGCCGCCCCTCGACGAAGCGCGCCAGCATGGCGCCCAGCGTCAGGAAGACGACCGCTGACAGCAGTGAATGACCGCTGGGGAAGCTGGCGGTGAAGACGATGTCGCCGTGGGGGACGATGTCCGGGCGCTCCCGCCCGATCTGGTTCTTCAACAGGCCGCTGATCGCCATGCCGCCGCCGACCGACAGCAGCACCAGGAGCGACGCCCCGCGCTTCCCCCGAAGCAGCAGGAAACCCACCGTCACCGTGGTGATCAGCGACAGCACCGTGATGCTGCCCAGCGCTGTGACATCGCGCGCCGCGTTGTGAAGCCAGGGCGGCCCCAACGGCGCCGCCGGATCGCCGGCCACCCGCAGCGCCATCAGCACCGCACGGTCGAAGGCCGCCGTCTCGCCCTCGATCACCTCGCCGGCCAACAGGGCGAAGGTCAGGATCAGCCCGGCGCTGACCGCCATGCCGACGAGAAGCCTCAACTCGTGCCGGCCGAGCCTCGTCCAGAAGCCGGGTGCCCTCAATCCTGCCAGCGCCATCGCCCGTCCCATGCCTTCCGTCCGTCACAGACCGGTTATGGGAACGCCGGCCCGCACGGAAAAGGTCCGCCGGGCCGGACAAGCCGCGGCCACGCGGTCGCCCGCGATCGGTTGGTCCATAAACATAAAGATATCTTTATGCTTGCGGGGGCCGGATGGCGCTGCTACACCAACGCCACAGCGGGCCGGTGCGCCCGCCCCTTTTCATTGCTGTTCCACGAACAGCCGCCCAGGAGACCCCCGATGGCCGCGCCCGCCAACTTCACCGACTACAAGGTCAAGGACATCAGCCTCGCCGAGTGGGGCCGCAAGGAAATCACCATCGCCGAGACCGAGATGCCCGGTCTGATGGCGCTGCGCGCGGAGTTCGGCGAGACGAAGCCGCTGGCCGGCGCCCGCATCGTCGGCTGCCTGCACATGACCATCCAGACCGCCGTGCTGATCGAGACGCTGACCGCTCTCGGCGCGACCGTCCGCTGGTCGTCCTGCAACATCTTCTCGACCCAGGACCAGGCCGCCGCCGCCATCGCCGCCGCCGGCATCCCGGTCTTCGCCTGGAAGGGCGAGACGGAGGAAGAGTTCTGGTGGTGCATCGAGCAGACGCTCCGCGGCCCAGCCACCGGTGAGTATGCCGGCTGGACCCCGAACATGATCTTGGACGACGGCGGCGACGTCACCCAGATCATGCACGACAAGTATCCGGAGATGCTGGCCGAGGTCCGCGGCCTGTCGGAGGAGACCACCACCGGCGTCCATCGTCTCTATGAGATGATGAAGAAGGGCACGCTGAAGGTTCCGGCCATCAACGTGAACGACAGCGTCACCAAGTCGAAGTTCGACAACCTCTACGGCTGCCGCGAGTCGCTGGTCGACGGCATCAAGCGCGCCACCGACGTGATGGTGGCCGGCAAGGTCGCCGTGGTCGCCGGCTACGGCGACGTGGGCAAGGGCTCGGCCGCCTCGCTGCGCTCGCAGGGCGCTCGCGTCCTGGTGACGGAGATCGACCCGATCACCGCGCTCCAGGCCGCGATGGAAGGCTATCAGGTCGTCACGATGGACGAGGCCGCCCCGCAGGGCGACATCTTCGTCACCGCGACCGGCAACGTGGACGTCATCACGCTGGACCACATGCGCCAGATGAAGGACCGCGCCATCGTCTGCAACATCGGCCACTTCGACAGCGAGATCCAGATCGAGGCCCTGCGCAACTACGTGTGGGAAGAGGTCAAGCCGCAGGTCGACGAGGTCGTGTTCCCCGATGGCAAGCGCCTGATCGTCCTGGCCCAGGGCCGTCTGGTCAACCTGGGCTGCGCCACCGGCCACCCGAGCTTCGTGATGAGCGCCAGCTTCACCAACCAGGTGCTGGCCCAGATCGAGCTGTGGACCAACGCCGCCAGCTACGAGAACAAGGTCTACGTCCTGCCGAAGCACCTGGACGAGAAGGTCGCCCGCCTGCATCTGGACAAGATCGGCGCCAAGCTGACCACGCTGTCGGCCAAGCAGGCCGAGTACATCGGCGTGAAGGTCGAAGGCCCGTTCAAGCCGGACCACTACCGCTACTAAGCGGGTCCGGACGGATCGGAACGGAAAGGGCCGCCCAATGGGGCGGCCCTTTTTGCGTTTGGGGCGCGCTGTTGCCCCCACCCTTCCCACGGCTTCGCCGCGGGCCCCTTCCCTCCCCGCTGGGCGGGGCGGGTGTTCAATCCCCTCCCCGCCCAGCGGGGGAGGGTCAGGGTGGGGGCAAGACTTCCCCTCTGCCAACCCCTACCGCCGCACCATCGGCGCCAGATCCTTGCGGATGCCGGCGTCCAGCCGGGCATTCAGGTCGTCCATCATGCGGCGGACGAGGTCCTGCAGGGTCGCCTCGCGGTCGGCCACCGAGATGTTCTCCGGCACCGTTGTGGAGTGGGTCACCGTCGCCTTGGTCATGCCGCGGAAGGTCGCCTCGCCGGGCAGCTCGCCGCTGACCTCGACCTCGATCCGTCCGTCGTAGCGCTGGGCCTGATCGTTGGTGAAGTAGCCCTTCACCCCGCCGGTCTTGGGAAGCTGGACCTCGACGATGCTGGCGTCGCGGATGGTGACGCGGACGCGGCCCGGCCCGCCCGCGGCCTGGAGCCGCTCGTTGGCCCAGCGGCGCACCGCCTCGGCGGGCGGCAGGGGGATGCGCTGGTCGACGGTGGTGCCGGCCGGACGGTGGGCGTCCACCACGTCAACGCCGCCCGCGCTCAGGACGATCGGGCCGAAGTTGGAATAATCGATGGGCCGGGCCGCCGGACGCGGCGGCGTGCTCTGGCAGGCCGTCAGGGCCATGGTGGCGAGTGCGGCGGCGAGAACGAAACGGCGGGTGGGCATGATCGCTCCGGTGAGACGGAAAAACGGCGCGGCACTATAGCCGCGCCGTTTCCCAAGCGCATCCGGAACCTGGAGCCCCTACTTCGCCGTCCCGTAGACCCGGTCGAGGTCCGCGTCGTCGAAGTGGTAGGCGGTGGAGCAGAACTGGCAGACCACCTCGACCCGCCCATCGTCGATCTTCAGGCTCTGCACCTCGTCCCGCGGCAGGCTGGACAGCATGTCCGACACCCGCTCGCGCGAGCAGCGGCAGCCGAAGCGCAGGGCCTTGGGCTGCCACACCCGCACGCCGTCCTCGTGGAACAGGCGGAACAGCAGGTCGCGGGCCGGCAGCTCGGGGTCAAGAAGCTCGTCGCCGGTGGTGCTGGACAGCAGGACCATGGCGCGGCGCCACGCGTCCTCGTCGCCGGAGCCGAGCACCTTCTCCGTGGCGTCCTGCGGCAGGCGCTGGATCATGATGCCGCCGGCCCGCCAGACGCCCTTGCTGCCGTCCGGCAGGGTTTCCTGGTCCACCGACACGGTCAGGCCGGTGTCGATCTGCTCCGACTGGCGGAAGTAATGCTGCACGCAGTCGGCCAGCGTCTTGCCGTACAGCTCGACGATGCCCTGGTAGCGCTCGGTGTTCGGCCCCTGGTCCACGGTGAAGGCGATGTGGCCCTTGCCGAGCAGGGCCGGCGCCGGGGCGATCGCCACGTCGTCGGCGGCCTTGGCCAGGGCTTCCTCGTCGAACTGGGCGTAGGCGCGGATGTCGCCGACCGAGGTGATGTCCGCCACCATCAGCCGGACCGGCCCGTCGCCCTTGGTCTGGAGCGTGAAGATGCCGTCGTACTTCAACATGCTGGACAGCAGCATGGCGAGCGTCATCGTCTCGGCCAGGAAGCGGGCGACCGGCTCCGGATAGGCGTGGCGGGTCAGGATTTCGTCCAGCGCGGGGCCCAGCTTCACCATGCGGCCGCGCAGGCGCGACGCCTCGATCTGGAAAGGCAGAACGAGATCGTCGGTGATCGGTTGGACGGAAGGATCGTCCATGATGTCCTCGAAGTTACGACAGGCCATGGCCCGGCGCCACCATCCCGCTCATCGCGGGGGGCGGCGCCGGGCCATGACTCCAATTCCAAGGGCTCTTAGCCCCAAGTGCTCTTAAATAGTGGCGCCGAGGCACCATGCCAGTATGGCCTTCTGGGCGTGCAGGCGATTTTCCGCCTCGTCCCAGACGACCGAGTGCCGGCCGTCGATCACCCCGTCGGTCACCTCCTCCCCGCGGTGGGCGGGCAGGCAGTGCATGAACAGGGCGTCGGGGGCGGCGAGATCCATCAGCGCCTCGTTCACCTGATAGGGCGACAGGATCGCCGCCCGCTCGTCCACGTCGGTGTTGTGCATCGAGGCCCAGGCGTCGGTGACCACGCAGTCGGCGCCGCGCACGGCCTCCTCCGGCGAAGTGGTGACGGTGATCCGCCCGCCCTCGCGCTTCACCCAGTCGAGCAGCTCCGGCGCCGGGCCGTAGATCTCCGGGCAGCCGAGGCGTATCTCCACGCCGAGGCGCACCGCCACATGGACCCAGCTGACCGCCACGTTGTTCACGTCGCCGATCCAGGCCACCGTGCGCCCTTCGATGGGGCCGCGATGCTCCTCGAAGGTCATCACGTCGGCCATGATCTGGCAGGGGTGCGACTGGTCGGTCAGGCCGTTGATGATCGGCACCGAGGCGAACTCGGCCAGCTCCTGCACGCGCTCCTCGCCCATGGTGCGGACCATCACCGCGTCCACGTAGCGGGACAGCACGCGGGCGGTGTCGCCGATGGTCTCGCCGCGGCCGAGCTGCATGTCGTCGGGCTTCAGCACCACCACGTCGCCGCCGAGCTGGCGCATGCCGACCTCGAAGGAGACGCGGGTGCGGGTCGACGGCTTCTCGAAGATCATCGCCAGCGTGCGGCCTGCGAACAGCGAGCGGTAGGCCGGGATGTCCTTCTTGATGGTCGCGGCCATGGCGAGGATCTGGCGCAGGGTCGCCTTGTCCAGCCGGTCGATGTCGAGGAAATGACGGACGGCGGACATCACACCAGCTCCTTGGCGGTCTTGGCGAGGATGGCCACGGCCTCCTCCACCTCGGCCTCGCCGATGTTCAGCGGCGGCAGCAGCCGAACCACATTCTCGCCCGCCGGAACGGACAACAGGCCGTTGGCGCGCAGTTTCGCCACCACGTCGCCGACCGCCGGGCCGCAGGCGAGGCCGAGCATCAGCCCCTTGCCGCGCACGCCCGTGAAGACCGACGGGTTCCCGGCCACCAGCCCGGCCAGACGGCCCTGGAGCAGGCCGCCGATGCGCTGCACATGGTCGAGGAAGCCGGGCTCCAGCACCTTGTCCAGCACGGCGTTGCCGACCGCGGTGGCCAGCGGGTTGCCGCCGTAGGTCGAACCGTGGGTGCCGGCGGTCATGCCCGACGCCGCCTTCTCGGTGGCAAGGCAGGCGCCCAGCGGGAAGCCGCCGCCGATGCCCTTGGCCACCGCCATGACGTCCGGCGTGATGCCGGCCCATTCATGGGCGAACAGCTTGCCGGTGCGGCCCATGCCGCACTGGATCTCGTCCAGGAACAGCAGCAGCCCGTGCTCATCGCAGATTTCCCGCAGCCCGCGCAGGAATTCCACCGAGCCGGCGCGGATGCCGCCCTCGCCCTGGATCGGCTCCAGGCAGATGCCGGCGGTCCGCTCGGTCACGGCGTTGCGCACCGCCTCCAGATCGCCGAAGGGCACGAGGTCGAAGCCGTCGAGCAGCGGGCCGAAGCCCTTGATCAGCTTCTCCTGCTGCGCCGCCGACACCGCGGCCAGCGTGCGGCCGTGGAAGGCCTGCTCGAAGGTGATGATGCGGGTGCGGGCCTTGTCGCCCTTCTCGTAATGGTATTTGCGGATCAGCTTGGCGCCGCACTCCCACGCCTCGGCGCCCGAGTTCGTGAAGAACACGGTGTCGGCGAAGGTGGCGTCGGTCAGCCGCTTGGCGAGGCTCTCCTGCCCGGCGACCCGGAACAGGTTGGAGGTGTGCCAGAGCTTGTGGGCCTGGGCGGTCAGCGCCTCGACCAGATAGGGATTCGCGTGGCCGAGGACGTTCACCGCCACACCGGCGGCGAAGTCGAGGAATCGTCGCCCGTCGGTCGCGTACAGATACGGACCTTCGCCGCGCTCGAACACGATGTCGGCGCGGGCATATGTGGGCATGACGACCGGAATCACAGCGAAAGCCTCCGAATGAGGAAAGCCCGGCGGACACCCTCGCCCGCCGGGAACCGTCGAATATCAAGATGTCACTTCAGCCTGTCAACGGATTGGCTACGCCGACCGGCTGAATTCGGCCGAATTCCGGCGGATTTACGCCTTCAGCTTGTAGCCCGTCTTCAGCATGCGCCAGGCCAGCCACCACAGGCCGCCGTTCACGGCCAGCATGACGAGAATCCCGATCCCCAGCGTGCCGTCCGACCGCCCGATGAAGCCGTAGCGGAAGCCGTCGATCATGTAGAAGAACGGGTCGAAATGGGCGATCCACCAGAAGACCGGCGGCAGCGTCTCCACCGAATAGAAGGTGCCGGACAGGAAGGACAGCGGCGTCACCACGAAGTTGGTCACCGCCGCGATGTTGTCGAACTTCTCCGACCAGATGCCACCGACCAGCCCGAGCAGCGACAGCAGCATGGAGGCCATCAGGGCGTGGAAGACGACGAATTCCGGATGGACGATGCGGATCGGAACGAAGGCCCAGATCGCCAGCCCGGTCACCAGCCCGACCAGCAGGCCGCGCGTCACCCCGCCCATGACGAAGCCGAAGACCAGTTCCAGCGGGGCCATCGGCGGCATCAGGATGTCGACGATGTTGCCCTGGACCTTCGCGATCACCACGGAGGAGGAGGTGTTGGCGAAGGCGTTCTGGGCCATCGCCATCATGATCAGGCCGGGGGCCAGGAACTCCAGATAGGGCACCGTCCCGATCATCCGCACCGCACCGCCCAGGGCCAGCGCGAAGACGGCGTAGAACAGCAGGGTGGTGACCACGGGCGCCCAGACGGTCTGCTGGTGCACCTTCAGGAACCGGCGCACCTCGCGCGCGTAGAGGGTCCACAGGCCGACCCAGTTGACGGCGCCGACCTGGCGGGGCATGGGAGGGAGAGGATGAGTCATCGCACCACGATTCACAGGAATGGACCGGACTTTAGGGCGCGCCGCCCGTTCCGGCAACCGCCCCCGGACGGGAGACAGCCATGACCCGCGACCAGCCGCCGGCCCGCAAGCCGCCGCGCCTCGTGACCGCCCAGTATCTGGAGAACGCGGCCCTGCACTATCTCCAGCGCTTCGCCAGCTCCTCGGCCAGCCTGCGCCGCGTGCTGATGCGCAAGGTCGACCGCTCCGCCCAGGCCCACGGCACCGATCCGGCGGAGGGGGCGCGCTGGGTCGAGGACCTGATCGCCCGCTACCTGCGCAGCGGCCTGCTGAACGACGCGGCCTACGCGGAGATGCGCGCGGCCAGCCTGCACCGCCGCGGCACCTCGACCCGCGCCATCCGCGAGAAGCTGTCCGCCAAGGGCATCGGCCGCGACGAGGCCGACCGCGCGCTGGAGTCGCTGGACGAGGAGGTGGAGGGCGACCTGAACCTGACCGCCGCCCTGGCGCTGGCCCGCCGCCGCCGGCTCGGCCCCTACCGCCTGCCGGAAAAGCGCGCGGAGTTCCGCGACAAGGATCTGGCGGCGCTGGGCCGCGCCGGCTTCGCCTACGACATCGCCCGTCGGGTGGTGGACGCCGAAGACCCCGACTCGGTGGAGTAACCCCGTCCCCTCCGCGGCCTGTTCGCCCCGTCCGTCTGTTGTTCGGCAAACGCCACCGGTTCGGGAAAGCAGACATGCGCCACGCCGCCCTCGCGGGCCTTACCCTCGCCGCCGGGCTGCTCGCCGCCTCCGGGACGGCCCGCGCGCAGGACGACAAGCGCATGGCGCTGTCGTCGGAGTTGCCCATCAGTCTGGAGGACGCCGCCGCCATCGAGAAAGGCAGCGTCGACGTGAAGGTCCGCGCCTTCTTCGACCGGCTTAAGGGGGATGGTGGGCGCAACCGCCTGTCCTTCGACCCGGAACTCCAGGTCGGCGTGGCCAACGGCTTGGCGCTGAAGGTCAATCCCGGCTACCGCGTGGGCAACGCCGACGACGCGCAGCAGGGCGACGTCAAGCTCTCCGCCGAATACAACATCCGCGAACCGTCGCAGGGACGGCTGGGCGTCTCGGTGGAGCCGCTGGTCAGCATCCCCTACGGGTCGGGGAGCAAGACGATCGAGGCCGGGATCACCGGGCGCCTGACCCAACCGCTCGGGTCCGCCGCCGGCGCACCGCGCCTGCACGCCAACCTGTCCTGGCGGCATCTGTTCGATCCGGCATCGGACGAGCGCGAGAATCGTTTCATCATGGCCGCCGGGATGAACGCCGCGGTCGGCCCCGCCACCGCCGTGGCCTTCGACGTGGTGCGCGAGCAATCCCAGGAACGCGGCAAGGCCGACAATTTCGTGGAGGCCGGCGTCCGGCATCTCGTTGGCGAAGACCTCGCCGTCGGGGCCGGGGTCGGCGTCGGGTTCGGCCCCGATTCGCCGCGCTACCGCCTGCTGCTGGGTGTCCAGCGGTCGTTCTAAGGCAGAACCCGGATACGACAAAACGCGCGCAAAGCCTTTCGGCGATGCGCGCGACACTCTCAACCGGGATTCGGTGCAACCGAGAGTCGGAGTCGTCCTGGTGTGGGGCGTAGCGCCCGACCGCGGAGTTTGCCGCCCCGCGGTGACGTCACCAGAATCGCCGGAAGCGCTCAGGCGCCTCCGGCGGTCAGCCTCAGGCCGCGGCGGCCTGCTGCTTGTCCTGGGCCTTGGCGATGCGGCGCTTCAGGCGGCGCGCATCCAGGCTGAGGACATCGTCCTTCGCGTCGAGCAGGAAGGCGTCGAGGCCGCCCTTGTGCTCGATCGAACGGATCGCGTTGGTGGAGATACGCAGGCGCACCATCTGACCCAGAGCGTCGCTCAGCAGCGAGGTTTCCTGCAGGTTCGGCTGGAAACGGCGGCGGGTCTTGTTGTTGGCGTGGCTGACGTTGTTGCCAAACTGCGTGCCCTTACCGGTCACGGAGCACCGACGTGCCATCGGACTGATCCTTTATTTTTGCAAATGAAACCCGGTCCCGGGCAGCATTCCGCCCGAAGGAGGCGGCGTTATAGTCGAACAAGCGCGCGCCCGTCAAGGAAGGAAGAGACGGGCGCGCGCCGATCGACGGTCCCCGGGCCGGCGGGGACCGCGATCCGGTGAATCACTCGGCGGCGGGAGCGGCGGCCTTCGGAGCGGCCTTGGCAGCCTCCGGCTTCGGCGCTTCCGCCTTGGGGGCCTCGACCTTCGGAGACTCGACCTTGGGAGGCTCGGCCTTCACGTCGACCTTCACCTCGGCCTTCTTCTCTTCAGTCTTCGGCGCTTCGACCTTGGGGGCTTCAGCCTTCGGAGTCGGGGCGGGAGCCGCCTCGACCTTCGGCGTTTCAGCCTTTACCGGCTCCGCCTTCGGAGCGGGCGCCTCGGCCTTCGGCGCGGCCTTGGGAGCGGCAGCCTTGGCCGGAGCCTTGCGGGCCGCCGGAGCTTTTTTCGGCTCCGGAGCGGGAGCCGCCTCCGCCTTCACCTCGGCCTTCTTCTCTTCGACCTTGGGGGCTTCCAACTTCGGGGCGGGAGCTGGCGCGGCGACCGGAGCGGCCTTAGGCGCCGGGGCGGCCGGCGACAGGGCCACCGGGGCGACGCCCAGCTCGGCGGCGATCTTCGAGGAGACGTCGAGGACGGTTTGCACTTGGTTGACGACCCGGGCCTGAGCGACGGTCGCCCATTCGCGCTGCACGGCGACGAGGTCCGCCGGGCTGCGCACCTTGGCGAATTCGCCGGCGAGGTGGGTCGTCTCGCCGATGCCGGCGGTCACGCCGTCGAGCAGGCGGCGGCAGCCGTCCTGCATCACACCGGCGACGCGCGTGCCGCGGGCGGCGTAGGTCTCGGCATTCGCCTTGCCCAGCGGCGACAGAGCCAGGGGTCCCATGGTCAGGGGATTGAAGCGCTCGAAAAGATCAAGAAAGTTGGCGGCCATGTCCTAAGGTCTCCCGTTGACGACTCGACGCGGAGGCGGTGTCGGACAAGTCAACTCCGGCTCGTACCCCAGGAGACTGCGGGCAAACCTCTCGCCCAAGCGCCGCGAAGACGCTCCTTTCCCGCCCACGCCACCTTATGCACGGGAGAATCGCCGCGCAACGGAAATGTTGCGGTGCAGCATACCCGAAAGGACCTACTCCACCGCGCGCCCGAGGAACTTTTCAAGCAAAACGCGTGCAGCGGCGGTGGGGGTGATGGCGCCGCCGGTCACGCGGGATTCCAGCGCGGACAGGTCGGCGCGCACGGCGGGATGCGCCTTGAAGGCGTCCACCAGCGTCTCGCGGATCTCGCTCCACAGCCAGGCGCGGGCCTGCTCGGCGCGGCGCGTGGCGCGGACTCCGGACGCCTCGGTGATCGCCTTGTGCTCCCCGATGGTGTCCCACACCGAATCGATGCCGGCCCTGGTGATGGCCGAGCAGCTCAGCACCGGCACGCGCCAGTCGCCGTGGCGCAGCAGGGTCAGGGCGTGGCGGTAGTCCGCGACGGTATGCCGCGCCGTGTTGGCAAGGTCGCCGTCCGCCTTGTTGACGACCACGAGGTCGGCCAGCTCGACGATGCCCTTCTTGATGCCCTGAAGCTCGTCACCCCCGGCGGGCAGCAGCAGCAGCATGAACAGGTCGACCATGTCGGCCACCGCCGTCTCCGACTGGCCGACGCCCACCGTCTCCACCACGATCACGTCGAAGCCCGCCGCCTCGCAGATCAGCATGGCCTCGCGCGTGCGGCGGGCCACGCCGCCCAGCGTGGCGCCGGCGGGCGACGGGCGGATGAAGGCGTTCGGTTCGCGCGACAGGTCCACCATGCGGGTCTTGTCGCCCAGGATGGAGCCGCCGGTGCGCTGCGACGACGGGTCGATGGCCAGCACCGCCACCTTGTGCCCCCGCGCGATGACGTGCTGCCCGAACGCCTCGATGAAGGTCGACTTGCCCACCCCCGGCACCCCGGAAATGCCCACCCGCACCGAATTGCCGGTGTGGGGCAGCAGCGTCTCCAGCAGGGCGTCGGCCTGGGCGCGGTGGTCGCGCCGGGTCGATTCGATCAGCGTGATGGCGCGGGCGAGCGCGCGGCGGTCACCCCGCAGCACCGCGTCGGCGAGCGCGGCGGGGGTGTTGAGGGCGGGAGCGGGAACGGTCGTCATGGCAGGACCCTAGCGGGCGCCGCGGGCGCGGTGAAGCCCCCGCGTCGATCCGCCGTCATCCGGCGGGGCTCAGGCGGCCCCGGATCGGACAGTCGGGACCAGCCCGTCCAGCCAGACCTCCAGCGCGGCGAACAGGGCGACCGCCGTGGCGCAGGCGGCCTGCGCCGACTCGGGCGCCTCCAGATCGCTTTCCAGCCGGGCGAGCAGCGCCTTCCACCGGCCGGCCATGTCGATCCCGGCCGAGGCCAGAAAACGCGCCCCGCGCGTGGCGTCGAAGCCCAGCGCGCGGGTGACGTTGGGCAGCATCGCCCGCCCGCCATGGGCGGAGCCGTCGAGCACGTAGCGCGCCGCCAGCCGCGCCGGCAGGCCGTCCAACGCCGGCAGCGCCCCGGCCACCGGCAATGAGTCCGCATCCACCCCCAGATCGGCCAGATCGGCGCGCAGCAGGTCCAGCCGTTCGGCCCCCTCGCCCAGCGCCCGCTCGCCCAGCGCCCGCTCGCCCAGCGCCCGCTCAATGGGAGCGTTGAAGCCATGCAGGGCGATCAGGGCGTCGCGGTACTCGTCCGCCGTGATCGTCGGGCTGGTCAGCGGGCGCAGGACCGCCGCGCGGTCCAGCCGTTCATGAATGTCGCGGGTCGCCTCGCGTAGCGCCTGCCGTACCGGTCCCAAAGGGATGCTCCGTCGTGATGATGAGGTTAAGTGGGGGCGAGGACTTCCGGAACCGGTTCCGGCCCCTGGGAGGATTCCTGTTGCCGCGCCCACAATGCGGCATAGGCGCCGCCGCGCGACAGCAGTTCCATGTGGCGTCCCCGTTCGATCACACGCCCGGCCTCCATCACCAGGATCTCGTCGGCGTCGATCACGGTGGACAGGCGGTGGGCGATCACCAGCGTGGTCCGGCCCCGGCTGACCTCGCGCAGGTTTGCCTGGATCTCCCGCTCGGTGTGGGTGTCGAGCGCCGAGGTCGCCTCGTCGAACAGCAGGATCGCCGGATTCTTCAGAATGGTACGAGCGATGGCGACGCGCTGCTTCTCGCCGCCGGACAGCTTCAGCCCGCGTTCCCCCACCGTGGTCTCGTAGCCGTCGGGCAGTGCCATGATGAAGTTGTGGATGTGGGCCAGCCGGGCCGCCTGCTCGACCTCCGCCGGGCTGGCGCCGGGGCGGCCGTAGGCGATGTTGTAATAGACCGTGTCGTTGAACAGCACCGTGTCCTGCGGGACGATGCCGATGGCGCCGCGCAGCGATTGCTGGGTCACCTCCCGGATGTCCTGCCCGTCGATCAGGATGCCGCCGCCCGACACGTCGTAGAAGCGGAACAGCAGCCGCCCGATGGTCGACTTGCCCGCCCCGGACGGGCCGACGATGGCCACCGTCCGCCCGGCGGGCACGGTGAAGCTCACCCCTTTGAGGATCGGCCGCCGCGGGTCGTAGCCGAACTCCACCCCGTCGAAGCGCAGCTCGCCCCCCGTGATGGCCAGCGCCGGGGCGCCGGGCCGGTCGGCCACCTCACGGTCCACCGACAGCAGCGTCACCATCGATTCCACGTCGATCAGCGCCTGCTTGATCTCGCGGTAGACCACCCCGAAGAAGTTCAGCGGCTGGTAGAGCTGGAGCAGGTAGGTGTTGACCAGCACGAAGTCGCCCAGCGTCATCGTGCCGTTGACGATGCCGCGCGCCGCCATGCCCATGACCACGGCCAGACCCAGCGAGATGATCGCCGACTGGCCGATGTTCAGCAGCGACAGGCTGCGCTGGCTTTTCACCGCCGCCTGCTCGTAGGAGGCCAACGCCTGGTCGTAGCGCCGGGCCTCGTGCCCCTCGTTGCCGAAATACTTGACGGTCTCGTAATTCAGCAGGCTGTCCACCGCCTTGGTGTTGGCCTTGTTGTCGGTCTCGTTCATGGCGCGGCGGAACTGGATGCGCCATTCCGACACGAAGAAGGTGTAGGCGATGTAGCTTCCCACCGTGGCGAAGGTCGCCAGCGCGAACCAGCCGTCGAACATCCGCCACAGGATCACGCAGACCAGCGTGATCTCCACCAGCGTCGGCACGATGGAGAACAGGGCGTAGCGCAGCAGCGTCTCGATGGCACGGGTGCCGCGCTCCAGCGAGCGGGTCAGGCCGCCGGTCTGCCGCTCCAGATGGAAGCGCAGCGACAGGGCGTGCAGATGTTGGAAGACCGACAGGGCGACCTTGCGGATGGTGCGCTGGGCGACGTTGGCGAACACCGCATCGCGCAGTTCCGCGAAGACCAGCGACATCACCCGCGCCAGACCATAGGCAACGATCAGCCCCAGCGGGATCGTCACCAGCGCCCCGGCGTCGCCCGGCGACAGGGCGTCGACCGCCCGCTTGTAGAAGAGCGGCACCCAGACGTTCGCCACCTTGGCGCCGACCAGCAGGACCAGCGCCACTACCACGCGCAGCTTCGTCTCGAAGGAATCATGCGGCCACAGATAGGGGACGAGCGAGCGCAGCGCCGCCATGTCGCCGGTGCTGGACGCGGCCTCCGCATAGGACGGGGCCGGGCTGGGGTTGCTGGTGCGGCGGCGCATGGAAGGGTCCGGGAAAGGGGTCGGTTGCCAAAAGCGGCTGCCCTAACCTAGGGCCACATGCGCCGCCAACCAAGGAAGACGGGCCGTGCGCCGGCTGCATGGCGGTCCGTCGGAGGGTTTCCACACGGCTTACGGGAATCGATCTCCGAAAAATTGCACGCGGACGAATGGATAAAACCGTATTAGACTTATTGTCTATCTCCGTTGGCGAGGGCTGCGGAGCGATTGCCGCATAGGGCCGAACGTGCTGAAAAATCTCTCCCTGACCGCCAAACTGTCCCTGCTGAACGTGCTGGGGCTGTTCATCCTGGCCATCGTGCTGACTCTGGCCTCCAGCCAGGTGCTGAGCGACCGCAGCGCCGCCTCCGCGCAGGAGCAGCGGGAGCGCAGCATGGCGCTGGCCCACATGCTGCTGAAGCAGAACGGCGCCGACTACAGCCTGCGCGACGGCGCGCTTTACGTCGGATCGGTGCGGGTCGACGGCGACACCCGCATGGTCGACCAGATCCGCGAGCTGACCGGCGGTGCGGCCACGGTGTTCCGCGGCGACACCCGCGTCGCCACCACCGTGCAGAACCCCGACGGCAGCCGGGCCAACGGCACGAAGCTGGGCGCCGGGCCGGTCTTCGACAGCGTCATCACGCAGCGCAAGCCCTACCGCGGCGAGGCCGACATCCTGGGCGAGCGCTATTTCACCTCCTACGACCCGCTGCTCGACGCCTCCGGCTCGGTGGTCGGCGTGCTGTTCGTCGGGCTGAAGCGGGCCGACGTGATGAGGGTGGTGGACGAGGTGGAGCGCACCATCCTGGTGGTGGCGCCGCTGGTCACGCTGGCCTTCGGTCTGGTCAGCTTCTTCCTGGTCCGCCGCCAGATGGGCGCGGTGCGGGCGATGAGCGCGACCATGCACGACTTGGCCGCCGACAAGCTGGACGTCGCCGTTCCCGGCCTCGACCGCGGCGACGAGATCGGGCAGATGGCCCAGGCGGTGCAGGTGTTCAAGGACAACGCCATCCAGAAGAAGGCGATGGACGAGGCCGAGCGCGAGCGTCTGGAGGCCGAGCGCCGCGCCGACGAGGCGCAGCGCGCCCGCGAGACGGCGATCGGCGAGGAGATCGCCGCGCTGATCGACGGCGTGTCGAAGGGCGACCTGTCGCGCCGACTCGATCTGACCGGCAAGGACGGCTTCTATCGGACGATGTCGGCGGGCATCAACCGCCTGACCGACACGGTGGAGGCGGTCATCGCCGACCTCGGCACGGTGCTCAGCGCGCTCGCCCAGGGCGACCTCAACAAGCGGGTGCAGCGCGACTACGAGGGGGCTTTCCAGACGCTGAAGACCGACGTCAACGCCACCTCCGCCAAGCTGTCGGAGATCGTCGGCCAGATCACCCAGGCGGCGGACACCATCGCCTCGGCGGCGGGCGAGGTCTCCATCGGCTCCTCCGACTTGGCGGAGCGGACGGAGCAGCAGGCCTCCTCGCTGGAGGAGACGGCGGCGAGCATGGAGGAGCTGGGGGCGACCGTGCGCTCCAACGCCGACAACGCCCAGCGCGCCAACGGCATGGCCGCCGACGCCCGCACCGCCGCGGAGTCAGGTGGGACGGTGGCGGGCTCGGCCATCGACGCGATGAAGCGCATCGAGGCGTCGAGCCGTAAGATCACCGACATCATCGGGGTGATCGACGAGATCGCCTTCCAGACCAACCTGCTGGCCCTGAACGCGGCGGTCGAGGCGGCACGGGCCGGCGACGCGGGCCGCGGCTTCGCCGTGGTGGCGCAGGAGGTGCGCAACCTCGCCCAGCGCTCCGCCCAGGCGTCCAAGGAGATCAAGGGCCTGATCCTCGACAGCGACAGCCAAGTGAAGGACGGGGTGGAGCTGGTCAAGAAGGCCGGCGACGCGCTGGAGGGCATCGTGTCGGGCGTCCAGCAGGTCGCCGGGCTGATCGCCGAGATGGCCTCGGCCTCCTCCGAGCAGGCGGCGGCGCTCGACGAGATCAACGCCACCGTCTCGCAGATGGACGAGATGACCCAGAAGAACGCAGCCCTCGTCGAGGAAACCACCGCGGCGGCGCAGGCGATGGCCGGTCAGGCCAACGACCTGAAGGGGCTGATCGGCTTCTTCAAGCTGGACCCGCGGGCCGTGCCGGTCGCGGTTGCGGCCACCGCTGCGGCGCCGCGGCACGTCGCACCGGTACGTCCGGCCCCTCCGGCGTCCCGCCCGTCCCGCGCCGCGGCCAAGCCGGCGGCTCGTGCGGCGGCCCATTCGGGCGCCGCGCTCAAGCGCAACGTCAGCGAGGACGACGACTGGAAGGAGTTCTGAGGGGCAAGCCGTACCCCCCGCCTCAATTCGCGATCGGCGTTGCCTCGATCTTGCGGCGCGGCGCGGCCTTGATCGAGGGGCCGGCGTTGTCCTCCGGCTTGGCGACGGTGGTCGTCGTGCCGCGGGCGGCCTGGACGGGCGCGCTGCCGCGCAGGCGCAGCAGATGCATCCGCACATAGGCGGTCGACCCCACCGCCTGCACCGCCACCCAGTCGGTGCCGCGGGCGCGGCCCAGAACCTTCAAAGGCTGGCCGGGCGGGAAGGTGGCGACGATGGGCGCGCCGTTGCTCGGCTGCGACCGCAGCGCGGTGGTCTTGTCTGTTTCCCACTCGCCGGAAACGGTGTCGAGTCCGGCCGGGGAGGCGCTGGCGGTCCCTTGCACCACGGGCGCGCGGTTGGTCCGCTCGCCCGTCTGGCAGGCGGTCAGCATCACCGCGCAGATCACGGCGAGGGAGACGGGAACGAGGCGCAGGCGTCTGGTCATCACGGACTCTGTCGGGTAGCCCTTTCGATCGGGCGACCATACAGGATGCGCCCCCACCCGCGCCACCGCGCCGCGGCAGAACGGCTATGCACTGTTTGTGGCAGGAAAGTGGCGCCGGCCCTTACACCCAACGCCTAGGCGAGGACGCCCAGCTGCCAGGCGAAGAAGACGCCCAGCGCCACGGCGATGGTAAGGAGCTGCTTGCCCGTCACCACGCAGGCCAGGACGGCGGCCAGCGCGCCGACCAGCTGAGGGTTCCTCCAGGTCAGCTCCAGCCCCTCGCCGTTCGGCGACAGGATCATCGGCACGATGATGGCGGTCAGCACCGTCACCGGGACGAAGCCCAGCGCCTGTTTCAGCAGCGGCGGGAAGACCACCCGGTCGCCCAGCACGAACAGCGCCGCCTTCACGAAGACGGTGACCGCCGCCATGCCCAGGATCATGACGGTGTTGGTCAGGACGGTCCCGGTCATGCCGCTTCCTCCTCCCGCCGTCCGGCCTCCAGCCCGCCGGAGCGCCAGCGTTGCAGGGCCATCCCCACGGAGACGCCGGCCACCACGGCGGCCATCAGCCCCAGCTTGTAGGGCACGTCCTGCCCCAGATAGGCCACGGCGCCCGCCGCCACCGCCGCCGCGAAGTTGGGCAGGCTGGCGAGCTGCGGCACGACAATGGCGATGAAGGTCGCGACCATCGCGAAGTCGAGCCCCAGCGACTGGAGCTGCGGAAAGGCCGCGCCGAACAGCAGGCCGACCAGGGTCCAGAACTGCCAGTTCGCGTACATCGACAGGCAGGAGCCCAGGAAGTACCAATGCCCGAGCGGCGCGCGCGGGTGCCGGGCGTAATAGCCGGCCATCACCGCGAAGGTCTCGTCCGTCAGGAAGAAACCCAGCGTCCAGCGCCAGCGCGCCGGCAGATGGGCGACGTGCGGCAGCAGCGTGGCGGCGTAGAGGGCGTGGCGCAGGTTCACGATCAGGGTGGTCAGCCAGATCACTGCCAGCCCGGCGTGCCCGGCCACCAGCCCCAGCGCGATGAACTGGCTGGACCCCGCATAGACCGACAGGGACATCAGCTGCCCCTGCCACGCCGCCAGCGGCCCGGCGGCCACCAGCGTGCCGAAGATCACCCCGAAGGGCGCCGCGCCGATGACCATCGGCAGGGTGTCGCGGGCGCCGGCGGCAAAGCTGGATCGTCTGGTCATGATCGCTCTGATGCGTCTTCTTGAACCGTTCCTTGGAACAGCGTCGGGTTGCGGACCATAGCGCTGCGACCAGCGCCCCGCCCGCCTTTTATTGTCCGGGAGACAAGTCCATCCACCCCACCCCGCGCAAAATGCCGCATGCGAACGAGTGATGAAAATTTCCCGTATTCAGGGTACTTCTTCGGACTTCTCGCACCCACCGTACCTGCTGGGGAGCCCGTTCGCGTGAAGGTACCGTTCAACAACAAGGCCCGTTGGATCGACGACGTCATCTGGCATCAAATCCCGCGCCTGAAGATCGAGCCGCGGCGCAAGTTCGCCGCGTCGCTGGTCGCGCCCTTCCGGCCCCGCACGCCCGGCTTCACGCCGTCCGAACAGGCGCTGAGCCTCAAAACCCAGTTGGAGACGCGCGGCTACACCGACGCCTTCCGCCTGATGACCGACGAGCAGGTCGCGGCGATGCGGCGCTATTTCGAGGAACAGCCCTGCTTCGACGGCGGCCACCGGCAGTATGGCTCCTTCACCATCGACAAAGTGCCGTCACCGGACATCCAGATGGCCCGCTATGTGGAGGAACAGTTCCTGGCCGCGCCCCACCTGCTGGACACCATCAACCACCCGCTCGTCCTGGAGGTCGCGGAGGCGTTCCACGGCTGCAAGCCGACCATCGACGGCATGTCGGTGTGGTGGTCGCTGGCCCGGCCCAACCCGCGGATCAGCACCCAGAACTACCACCGGGACTACAACCAGGTCCGTCATTTCAAGATGTTCCTCTACCTGACGGACACCGACATGGGCGGCGGGCCGCACATCTACGTCCCGGCTTCCCAGCACGGGCAGGAGCTTCTGGAGCGGCGCAATCATTCCGACGCCGAGGTCGAGGCGGTCTATGGCGCGTCGGCGCCCGTCGCGCTGACTGGGCGGGCGGGCGACTGCTTCCTGGCCGACAACATCGGGATGCACAAGGCTCTCCAGCCGACGCACAGCGACCGGCTGATCGTCGTCACCGAATACACGCTGCTGCGCAACCGCTTCGGCCCGCTCCAGCCGGTCCTGCCGAATCCGGAGCGTCGTTACGACCCCTACATCAACCGGGTCTATCTGCGGAGTTAACGATTCCGATGGGGCTGGTGTGCCGGGGGGAGGGCTTTCCATCCGCCCGCCTTTCCGGCAGGCTGGTCCCATGAAACCCGATTCCTGCTTCGAGTTTCCCGTCCACACGGCGGGGGAACGTGCGGCGGACGCGGTCATCCACGCCATCGGCGTGATCGCCGGCCTGATCGGCGCGTCCTGGCTGCTGGTCGTGACGGCGGGCCATGCCTCCGCGACCGAGATGGTGTCGCTGGTCGCCTATGGCGCCGGGCTGGTCGGCATGCTGAGCGCGTCGGCCGCCTACAACATGTCCCCGCCGGGCCGGCGCAAGGCGGTGCTGCGGCGGGTCGATCACGCGATGATCTATGTGATGATCGCCGGCAGCTACACCCCCTTCACCCTGAACCGGCTGGACGGCGCCGCGGGAATCCCGCTGGGCGTCGCGGTGTGGGTGGTGGCGCTGGGCGGGGTGGCGCTGAAGCTGTTCGCCTCCTGGCGGTACGAACGGCTGGGCTTCGTGCTCTATCTCGGGCTCGGCTGGGCCATCCTGTCGGTGGCCGAACCGCTGTGGCGGTCGCTGTCGCCGACGACGCTGCTTCTGCTGGCGGTCGGCGGGGTGGTCTACACGGTGGGAGCCTTCATCCACACGCTGGACCGCCTGCCCTACAACATCCCGGTCTGGCACGCGCTGGTCGTGGTGGCGGCCTCGTGCCACTTCGCCGCGGTGGCGCGGGAATTCGTGGTGACGTGACGAACGAGGGGCCTCGCGAAAGGCCCCCCGCCTGCATCATCAATGCACACCCTCAATGAACGGTGGTCACCGGCTGCGTCGCCGCGCTGCGCACCTGGGCGGAGACGGGCAGGCCGTTGATGGTCAGCTCGCCGCCTTCCGCCCCCACCTTGACCGTCTGGCCGTCGGCGACGCGGCCCTCCAGGATCATGGTGGCCAGCGGGTTCTGAAGCTCCCGCTGGATCACCCGCTTCAGCGGCCGCGCCCCATAGACCGGGTCGTAGCCGGCCTCGGCCAGCCACTGCGTCGCCGCCTCGTCCACCTCCAGCGTGATGTCGCGGTCAGCCAGCATGCGGACCAGCCGGCCGAGCTGGATCGTGACGATCCCGCCCATGTGGCTGCGGTCCAGGCGGTGGAACAGCAGGATCTCGTCCAGCCGGTTCAGGAACTCCGGCCGGAAGTGGGCGCGCACCACCTCCATCACCTCGTCGCGCACGGCGCCGCTGTCCTGGCCTTCCGGCTGGGCCGCCAGCACCTCGGAGCCGAGGTTCGAGGTCATGATGATGACCACGTTGCGGAAATCCACCGTCCGCCCCTGCCCGTCGGTCAGGCGCCCATCGTCGAGCACCTGGAGCAGCACGTTGAAGACGTCGGGATGGGCCTTCTCGACCTCGTCGAACAGCACGACCTGATAGGGCCGGCGGCGCACCGCCTCGGTCAGAGCCCCGCCCTCCTCATAGCCGACATAGCCCGGAGGCGCGCCGATCATGCGGGCGACGGAATGCTTCTCCATGTATTCCGACATGTCGAGCCGGACCATCGCCGTCTCGTCGTCGAACAGGAACTCGGCCAGCGCCTTGGTCAGCTCGGTCTTGCCGACGCCGGTGGGCCCGAGGAACAGGAAGGAGCCGATCGGCCGGTTGGGGTCCTGCAGGCCGGCGCGGGCGCGGCGGACGGCGTTGGACACCGCCACGATGGCCTCGTCCTGGCCGATCACGCGGGTCTTCAGGCGGGTTTCCATCGCCAGCAGCTTCTCCCGCTCGCCGGCCAGCATCTTGTCCACCGGCACGCCGGTCCAGCGGCTGACCACGGCGGCGATGTCGCTGTCGCGCACCTCCTCGTTCAGCATGCGGTTGGCGGCGTGGGCCTCCGCCTCCTTCAAACGCTTCTCCAGGTCGGGGATGACGCCGTAGGCCAGCTCGCCGGCCCGGCCCCAGTTGCCGTCGCGCTGGGCCTGCTCCAGCTCGGTGCGGGCCTTCTCCAGGTCCTCCTTGATCTTCTGGGCACCCTGGAGCTGGTCCTTCTCGGCCTGCCACTTGGCGGTCAGCTCGGCGGATTCCTGCTCCAGGTCGGCCAGTTCGCCTTCCAGGTTGGCGAGCCGGGCGCGCGAGGCGTCGTCGGACTCGCGCTTCAGCGCCTCCCGCTCGATCTTGAGCTGGATGATCCGGCGGTCCAGCTCGTCGATGTTCTCCGGCTTGCTGTCCACAGCCATGCGCAGGCGGCTCGCCGCCTCGTCGATCAGGTCGATGGCCTTGTCGGGCAGGAAGCGGTCGGTGATGTAGCGGTTCGACAGGGTCGCCGCCGACACGATGGCCGCGTCGGTGATGCGCACGCCGTGGTGCACCTCGTAGCGCTCCTTCAGGCCGCGCAGGATGGAGATGGTGTCCTCCACCGTCGGCTCCGGCACGAAGACTGGCTGGAAGCGCCGGGCCAGCGCTGCGTCCTTCTCGATGTGCTTGCGGTACTCGTCCAGCGTGGTCGCGCCGACGCAGTGCAACTCGCCGCGCGCCAGCGCCGGCTTCAGCATGTTGGAGGCGTCCATGGCGCCGTCCGCCTTGCCGGCGCCGACCAGCGTGTGCAGTTCGTCAATGAAGACGATGATCTCGCCCGCCGCCGCCTGGATCTCCTGGAGCACGGCCTTCAGCCGCTCCTCGAACTCGCCGCGGTACTTGGCGCCGGCCACCATGCCGGCGAGGTCGAGCGACAGCAGCTTCTTGTTCTTCAGCCCTTCCGGCACGTCGCCCTTGACGATGCGCTGGGCGAGGCCCTCGACGATGGCGGTCTTGCCAACGCCCGGCTCGCCGATCAGGACGGGGTTGTTCTTGGTGCGGCGGGCCAGCACCTGGATGGTGCGGCGGATTTCCTCGTCGCGCCCGATGACGGGGTCGAGCTTGCCTTCGCGCGCCGACTCGGTCAGGTCGCGGGCGTATTTCTTCAGCGCGTCATAGCCCTGCTCGGCGCTGGCGGTGTCGGCGGTGCGGCCCTTGCGCACCTCGTTGATCGCGGTGTTCAGCGCCTGCGGGGTGACGCCCGCGCGCTTCAGAACCGCGGCGGACGGCGTGCCGTCGGCCATGGCGAGCGCCAGCAGGATGCGCTCCGCCGTGACGTAGCTGTCGCCGGCCTTTTTGGCGACCGTCTCGGCCTGCTCGAACACGCGGGACAGTTCCGGCGTCAGATACACCTGCCCGGCGCCGGCGCCTTCCACCTTGGGCTGTTTGTCCAGCTCAGCGTCCACGCCCGACAGCGCCAGGGCGGGGTCGCCGCCGGCCGCACGGATCAGGTTGGCGGCCAAGCCCTCCTTGTCGTCCAGAAGGGTCTTCAACAGATGTTCCGGCGTCAGCCGCTGGTGGCCGCGCCGCAGGGCCAGGGTCTGCGCCGCCTGCACGAAGCCACGGCTGCGCTCGGTGTATTTCTCGAAGTCCATGATGTGCTCCCTTCATCGCCGACCGTCCGCGAGGCAGCCCGGTCAGTCCGATCCACGTTACCAGTGCGATCCGCAAGGATGCATGCGTCGCCGTAGATGTGGGAGAGGCCCGTCCGTATGCAAGACCCCCCGGTACGCGTGGTTATTGCTTTTGTCGGACCCGCGCCGAAAGGGTGGCTTTCCGCGGCCCGCCGGAAAGGGCTAGGGTTTTTGCGCCAATGCCACGGACTCCCGCCTTCATGACGGCCACGCCCACCAGCACTCCGCGCGACCCTTCGCCCAAGGCCCTGCGGCCCGCCCTGACCACCCCCCTGATGCGGCTGGCTTGGCACGGCCGCAACATGTGGCATTGGGTGGCGCGCCCGCTGACCATGGGGGTGCGGGGGATCATCCTGGACGACTCGGACCCTGGGGGCGGCACGGCCTCGGTCCTGCTGATCCGCCACAGCTACGTCGGCGGCTGGCATTTTCCGGGCGGCGGAGTCGGAAAAGGGGAGTCCCTGGTGGAGGCCATGCGCCGCGAGGTGCGGGAGGAGGTCGGGTTGATCGTGGAGAGCGGCCCGCAGCCCTTCGGCGTCTACGCCCGCTTCCGGCACGGGGCGAGCGACCATGTGGCGGTCTTCGTCGCGCGCGGATGGTCGGGAACACTCCAGGCCGACGGGGTGGAGATCCTGGAGGCGCGCTTCTTCCCGCTGGACCGGTTGCCGGAGGACACCTCCCCCGCGACGCGGCGGCGAATCGCCGAGTTCCAGGGTCAGGAGCCTTTGGCCGAGCGCTGGTGACGGTTTTCGATTGCGACGGTTGACAGAAGCGAACCGGTCCCACCATTGTGCGATGCAATGCCCGCGACCGTCGCCGCCATACGCCGCTACCCCGTGAAGGGGCTGAGCGGCCAGGATCTTCCCGCCGTTGACCTCGTCACCGGCCAACCCATCCCCTTTGACCGGCGCTTCGGCCTGCTGCACGGCCCGGCGGCCCTGACCCCGGATGTCGAGGGCTGGCGCCCGAACGAGGATTTCTTCACGCTCGACCGGAACGAGAAGCTGGCGCTGCTCGATTCCGAGTTCGACGAGGCCACCCAGTCGCTGATCATCCGGCGCGGCGGCAAGCAGGTGTCGCGCGGGCGTCTGGACCAGCCGATGGGCCGGATGCTGGTGGAGCAGTTCTTCGCCGCCTATCTGGCCGGCGCCGCTCCCGGCCTGCCCAAGCTGGCCGAGGCCAGGAACCCGGCGCAGGGCGGCGGTTTTTCCTTCACCGACCGGGAGGAGGCCGCGGTCTCCATCCTCAACCTCGCCAGCGTGCGCGATCTGGAGGAGCGGGTGGCCAAGCAGCCGGTCGATCCGCGGCGCTTCCGCGCCAACCTGATGATCGACGGGCTGGAGCCGTGGGTGGAGCGTCAGTGGATCGGCGCCCTGCTGACCGTTGGCGAGGTCACCCTGCGCATCTGCGACCACAAGGATTGCCGGCCCTCCAGCGAGGTCAACCCGGCGACCGGCGCCCGCGACCTCAACACGCTCCCCATTCTAGAGCGCGGCTACGACCACACGCAGTGCGGTGTCTATGCCCGGGTGGTGCATGGGGGCCGGATCGCGGTGGGCGACCCGGTGGCGCTGGCCGACGACCTGCCGGCTTGAAAACGCGTCGGACCTGAAACTCACCAGACCGGAAACCAGCCAGTCCTGAAACCGGAACTCTCCGGCCTCAGGACTGACGGTCATCAAACGAACGGTCAGGCGCTCAGCGGGGTGCGCTCGTCGGCGACGCTGTCGGACTCGTCGCCCATCTCGCCGCCATCCTCGTCCTCTGCCGAACCGCCCATGCTGGGCTGCGGGCCGAGGCCCGCGGCGCCGACATTGCCGCGCTGCCGGTTCTCGGATTCCTGGATCTGGTTGATGATGCGGAAATAGTGCTCCGCATGCTGAAGGTAGTTTTCCGCCTGGACGCGGTCGCCGGACGAGGAGGCGTCGCGGGCCAACGCCAGATACTTTTCATGGACCTGCCACGCGTTGCCGCGGATGCGCACGTCCGGACCATTGCTGTCGAAGGTCTGGTGACGCAGCGGAACGTTCTGCCGGCGGTTGCCACCCCCACCCCCGCCGCCGCCACCTCCGCCACCACCGCCGCCGTTGCCACGACCGCGCGAGCGCCCGGAGTTCGGTCCCTGTCTCATTTTGCCCTTATGGCCCCATGTAAGAGAAGTGCAATCCCGCAAACGCCCTGGCTGACCATCCGGTCGCCGGGCCCGCCGCGGAACCAACCGCGGATGGGTCGCAGGGATCAAATCGACGCGCCCAACCGATCAACCGGTCTGCCGGTCTGCCGGTCTGCCTTCTCGGACGTCCGCCCAACCGCGCGGGGTTTCCGGAGGCCATGGGTACGCCCTGGGATGATCGTCCCCGGGCCATCGTCGTCCTTGCACCCTACTGGGGACCGCGCGTCAATCCAACCTTTTTTTTGGGGGGATGGGGCGAAATCACGCGCTCTTGCACCCCAGGACGCAGCGTTCCACGCCGCCCAGGTCGCGGAAGACGCCCGCCGGCTCCAGCCTGGCGCCGGCCAGCAACCCCGCCACGTCCGCCGCCTGGCCTTGCCCGACCTCCAGCCCGGCCAGACCGCCCGGCTGAAGCAGATCGGGCAACTGCGCGGCGAGGATCCGGTAGGCGTCCAGCCCGTCCGCTCCGCCGTCCAGCGCGCGCAGCGGGTCGTGCTCCCGCACCTCCGGATCGAGCGCGGCAATGTCGGCACTGGGGATGTAGGGCGGGTTGGAGACGACGACGTCGAACCGCTCGTCCAGCCCGGCGCCCCAGTTGCCGGTCTGGAAGCACGCCCGCTCCGCCAGCCCGTTGCGCGCCGCGTTTTCCGTGGCGGCGGCCACCGCGCCGGGGCTGAGGTCGACGCCGAGGCCGCTGGCGTTGGGCAGCTCCGCCAGCAGGGCCAGCAGGATGCAGCCGGTCCCGGTGCCTAGATCGAGCAGCCGCAGCGGTGCGCTCCGGTCCGGCAGGGCCTTCAGCACCGCTTCCACCAGCGTCTCGGTGTCGGGCCGCGGCTCCAGCGTGTCGGGGTTGAGGGCGAGCTCGATCGTCCAGAACTCGCGATGGCCGAGGATGCGCCCCACCGGTTCCCGCGCCGCCCGCCGCTCGACCAGGGCGAGGAGGCGCGCGGCGTCCGGTTCGGGCACGGGGTCGTTGGCCCGGGTGAACAGGTCGTGGCGGGTGAGGCCCAGCGCGTGCTCGACGAGCAGGCGCGCGTCGAGGTCGGGGGTGTCCACTCCGGCCTCGCGCAGGCGGGCCTCGGCGGTGCGGCGGAGTTGGTGAAGCGTGATGGTCATGAATTGCCCCCACCCTCCCCATGCTCTGCATGGGTCCCCCCCCTCCCCGCTGCGCAGGGGAGGGACAAGAATGCGACGTCCTGTTCCCTCCCCTGCGCAGCGGGGGAGGGTTAGGGTGGGGGCCCGTGTTGCCACACAAGCGCCTATGCGGAACTCCAAGCTGAAATACCGCGCTCGTGACCTGCGCACTCAGCCCACCGACGCCGAACGAGCGCTTTGGCGCCAATTGCGCAGTGAGCAGCTCAGCGGATGGAAGTTTCGCCGTCAGCACCCCATTCCCCCCTACATCGCTGATTTCGCCTGCATCCAGGCAAAGCTGGTTGTCGAAGTCGACGGCAGCCAGCACGCCGACTCCGCCTACGACTCCACGCGGGACGAGCATCTGCGGCATCACGGCTGGCGGGTCCTGCGTTTCTGGAACAACGATGTCCTGAACAACCCGGAGGGCGTGGCGGCGACGATCCTCGCCGCCATCGGCGGGCCGAAACTCCCGGAGGAAGATTGACGAAACCGCCCTATTGCAGTTCCGACAACCGCGCCGCCTCGTCCTCGGCCGTCAGCGCGTCGATCAGCTCGTCCAAGGCCTCGCCGGCCATCACCTTCTCGATCTTGTAGAGCGTCAGGTTGATGCGGTGGTCGGTCACCCGGCCCTGCGGGAAGTTGTAGGTGCGGATGCGCTCCGACCGGTCGCCGGAGCCCACCTGACTCTTGCGGTCGGCGGCGCGAACCTTGTCCTTCTCGGCGCGCTCCCGCTCGTAGAGGCGGGCGCGCAGCACCTTCAGGGCCTTGGCCTTGTTCTTGTGCTGGCTCTTCTCGTCCTGCTGGCTGACCACGAGGCCGGTCGGCAGGTGGGTGATGCGCACCGCGCTGTCCGTCGTGTTCACCGACTGCCCGCCGGGACCGCTGGAGCGGAACACGTCGATGCGCAGGTCCTTCTCGTCGATGTGGATGTCCACCTCCTCCGCCTCGGGCAGCACCGCGACGGTGGCGGCGGAGGTGTGGATGCGCCCCTGCGTCTCGGTCGCCGGAACCCGCTGCACGCGGTGGACGCCCGATTCGAACTTCAGCCGGGCGAAAACGTTGCGGCCGGTGATGTTGGCGATGGCCTCCTTGTAGCCGCCGATGCCGGTCTCGCTGACCTCCATCGTCTCGAAGCGCCAGCCTTGGAGCCCGGCGTAGCGGCGGTACATCTCGAACAGCTCGGCGGCGAACAGGGCCGCCTCGTCGCCGCCGGTGCCGGCGCGCACTTCCAGGATGGCGTTCTTCTCGTCCGCCTCGTCCTTGGGCAGCAGGGAAATCTGCACCCGGCGCTCCAGGGCGGGGATGCGGCGGGTGAGATCGCCGAACTCCTCCTCGGCCAGCGCCTTCATGTCGGCGTCGCCCGCCGCGTCGGCGATCATGCCGGCGAGGTCGGCGGCCTCCGCCTTCGCCTTCTTCAACTCCGCGATGGCCTCGGCCACCGGGGTCAGGTCGGCGTATTCCTTCGACAGCCGGGCGAAGTCCGCCGGGTCCACCGTCCCCGCCGCCATCGCGTCCCGCAGCTCGTCATGGCGGGCCACGACCCTATTGAACTTCTCGTCCAGGCTCACGTCGCTCGTCCTTATCCAAATCGCTCCCGGCGGGCTCGTCCAACCGGAACAGCCGGAACAGCAGCCGTTCCGCCGCCGCCCGCTCCGCCAGCCCGGCCCCGTCCGGGTCCGCCGCCATGGCGCGCAGCACCTCCGACGGGCCGTGCAGCAGCCGGTTGACCAGAAGCCGCGTCGCCGACGCCGCGTCCAGCCCCCGCTGCTCATCCAGCAGGCGCCGCCGCTCCGTCTCGAAATGCGTCCGCAGCGCCGCCACGGCGGGCACCGCGGCGCGCTCGGCCCGGTGGCGGGCGAAGGCCGCCAGGGCGTCGTCCACGATGGTCCAGGCCGCCTGGGTCGCCGCCTCGCGCCCCACCCGCCCCTGCAACGCCACGCGCTCCAGATCGGCGAGGTCGTAGACGAAGGCCTCGTCCAGCCCGGCGACGTCCGGATCGACGTCGGCGGGGATCGCCGCGTCCACCACGAACACCGGGCGCCGGCGGCGGCGCTTCAACGCCGCCCCCAACTGCTGTGCGGAGAGGATATAGCGCCCCAGACCCGCCGCGGTCACCACGATATCCGCGCTGGTCAGCGCCGAATCGAGATCGGCCCAGGGCGCGAAGTGGCTGTCCATCCGCCGCGCCGCCGCTTCGGCCCGGCGATCCACCGGGGCGGCGACGATCAGCCGGCCCAGCCCAGCCTCGCGCAGCCCCTCCAGCACCAGGGCGCCCATGTCGCCCAGCCCCATCAGCAGGCCGGTGCAGCGCCTCAGGTCGCCGTGCAGGTCGCGCGCCACCTGGACCGCCGCGGCGACCAGCGAGGTGGCCCCCTCGGCGATGGGCGTCTCCCGGCGCACCCGCTTGGCAGCACCATAGGCGGCCTGGAGAAGCCCCTCCAGCTCCGGCCCGGACAGGCCGGCGGCGGCGGCGTGGCGGTGGGCGGCCTTGACTTGCCCCAGGATGTGCGGCTCACCAATGATCTGGCTGTCGAGCGAGCAGGCGACGGCGAAGACGTGCCGCACCGCCGCCGCACCGGTCAGGGTGTAGAGCTGCCCGGCGAGGTCGGCCTCGCCCAGCCCCACCCGCTCCGCCATGATCCCGGCGATGGTGAGAGCGGCCTCGTTCGGGCGCTCGTGCACCGCCTGGACCTCGACCCGGTCGCAGGTGCTGAGCCACATGGCCTGGGTGATGCCGGCGGCGCTCAGCCGCTCCAGCATCGCCGGGACCTCCGCCTCCTCCGTCGTCAGACGGTCGCGGATCGCGCCGGAGCAGGACCGATGGCTGGCGCCGATGACGAAGTAGGAAGCGGTCACTCTGACTCTGGCCCAGGCCGCGGCACGGCCCACAAGAATGTTAGGATTGCCGCGGATTTAAGCACGGATGGCACGGGGCGTCCTCAGTTCAATTGTCCGCCCGCGCCGGTTCCGTCACTCGGCGGCCGGTTCCGCCGCCTTGGCCGCCTCGATCTCGGCGGCCTTCTTCTCGACCAGCCCGACGAGGTGGTCAACGATGTTCTGGTCCTTCAGCCGGTGGTCGGTGACGCCGGACAGATAGACCTGATGGGTGTTGTTGCCGCCGCCGGTCAGGCCGATGTCGGTCTCGCGCGCCTCGCCGGGGCCGTTGACCACGCAGCCGATGACCGACAGGGTCAGCGGCGTGGTGATGTGGGCCAGCCGCG
Source organism: Azospirillum sp. Marseille-Q6669 (assembly GCF_965111635.1). NCBI lineage: Bacteria > Pseudomonadati > Pseudomonadota > Alphaproteobacteria > Rhodospirillales > Azospirillaceae > Azospirillum > Azospirillum sp. Marseille-Q6669. The sequence goes on from NZ_CBCOOP010000001.1 coordinate 1,630,625, forward strand.
CCTCCAGCGTCTCCACCGTCTTGATGACGTTGAAGTTCTGCCGCGCGCAGCTCGGGCAGGAGATGACCGTGACGCCGCGCCGCCGCAGGCCCAGCGACTTCAGCATCTCGTAGCCGACCTGGACCTCCTCCGCCGGCTCGGCCGACAGGGAGACGCGGATGGTGTCGCCGATGCCCGACCACAGCAGCATGCCCAGCCCGATGGACGACTTCACCGTCCCGGCGCGCAGGCCGCCGGCCTCGGTGATGCCGATGTGCAGCGGATAGTCGCAGGCCTCGGCCAAGCCCTGGTAGGCGGCGACGGCCAGGAACACGTCGGACGCCTTCACCGAGATCTTGAACTCGGTGAAGTCATGGTCCTCCAGGATCTTGGCGTGGTTGAGGGCGCTCTCGACCAGCGCCTCGGGGCAGGGTTCGCCGTACTTCTCCAGCAGGTCCTGCTCCAGCGAGCCGGCGTTGACGCCGATGCGCATGGAGCAGCCGTAGTCCTTGGCCGCCTTCACCACCTCGCGCACCCGCTCCGCCGAGCCGATGTTGCCGGGGTTGATGCGCAGGCAGGCCGCCCCACTCTGCGCCGCCTCGATGGCGCGCTTGTAGTGGAAATGGATGTCCGCGACGATCGGCACCGACACCTGCGGCACGATCTGCTTCAGCGCCAGCGCCGATTCCTGGTCGGGGCAGGAGACGCGCACGATGTCGGCGCCCACCCGCTCCGCCGCCTGGATCTGCGCCACCGTCGCCGCCACGTCGGCGGTCGGCGTGTTGGTCATCGTCTGCACCGAGATCGGCGCATCGCCGCCGACAAGCACGTTGCCCACCCGGATCTGGCGGGACTTGCGGCGAAGGATCTGGCGGTAGGCGCGCACGCTGCTCATGGGCTGTGGCCTCGGGGCATGGATCGGGTCCGGCGCGGTCTTATAGCGCAGCCGGCGTTACGCCTGAAGTGCGGTCCGCCGCGCCGGATTCAAGGGAAAAAGCCGTGGGTAGCCCGTCCTCAATGGGCGGGGGCCGCGCCGCGCAGGGTCGGGGCGTGCTGGTCCAGCGACACGTCGCGCAGCACCTGCCCGACCGCGCCCATCGGCGCGCCGTCCACCCCGTCGGTGACCACGACCAGCCCGCCGGCGTTGCCGGTGCGGACACGGATGCCCGAGCGGTCGGGCACGCGATAGACGTCGCCCGGCTTCAGCACGCGGGTGAAGATGATCTCGCCACTGTTGTCGCGCACCTGAATCCAGCTATCCTGCGTGGCGCGGAGCTGGATGCGCGAGGCCGCGTTCTGCGTGCCGTAGACCTTCGACGGCAGCGCCCCGTCCGCCGGAGGCGCCGCGGGGGCCGCGGGCGGCAGGCTGGCGATGGCCGGGGCGGCGGGGGTGAGCGGGGTCGGCTCCTGCGTGGCGCCCTCGGACTCGTCGTCCTCGGCCGGGGGCGGCGGGACGTTCACCATGGCCGAGGACCCAGCGGTCGAAGGGGCGGCCGGAGCGGGAGCCGGGGCCGCCGTGGGAGCGCTCGGCTTGGCGGGAGCGGCCGGCGCCGGCTGGGCGACCACCGCCGCAGGCGGGGCCGGGCTTCGCCGGAGCCGAAGAGGCTGGAGCCGGGGCGGTCGGGGCCGGAGCGGCGGGAACCGGAACCACCGGAGCGGGAGCCGTCGGAGCAGGCACCGCCGTGGACGCTCCACCAGCCGCCGGCGGGGCGGACACCGGCGGAACCGCCGGGGCGGGCGGAGCCTCCGCCATCACGGTCGGGACGGACGCCGGGGCGGCGGGCGTTTCGGCGGGAGCCGGCACCGACGCGGGTTGGCCGCCACCATTCTGGCTGGCGCTGAAGGGCAGCGTGTCGAGCAGCGAGACCAGCCGGTCGGGCAGGGTCGGGACCAAATCGACCATCGAGCGGTCGGTCGCCGAAAGATAGTACCAGCCGCCGTAGACGATGCCCGCCAGCACCATCGTGCCGAGCAGGACGGTGCCGCCGGGGATGCGGCCTTCCGGCACCGGAGTCGGGAAATAGAGCTGCTGACTGCGCGTGCGGCCCGCCGCCTCGTCCTTGTAGCGGGTGAGGATGGTGTCCGGGTCGAGCCCCAGGCATTCCGCGTAGGAGCGCAGGAAGCCGGCGGCGTAGGTGGTGCCCGGCAGATCCTCGAACCGGCCCGCCTCGATGGCCTGCAGGTAGGGGTAGCGGATGCGCAGCATCGTCGCAACCTCGCGCAGGTCGTAGCCGAGGCTCTCGCGCGTTTCGCGCAGGGTATCGGACACGCTGGGGCCGGTCTGCGCCGCGCCGTCCTGCGCGGAGTCGTAGGAGCCGAAAACCTTGCGCTTGGCCATCATCTCAACCGTACCGTCGCCTCGGATGACTTATGGTCGCAGTCCCGGCATGGGTACGCCAGCCGCGGCGTCGGCGCAACCGGGAACGACCTTGATCCTGCCCTCTTGTATACGCCCTTCGTCCAAACCGCTGTAACAAAACACCGTCACGGCACAGCACAGCGCCGGATATGGCTCCAGGGTGGAGGAAGCGACCTTGGGCGCAAGCTTGGGCGGGGCCTCAGATGATGACGCCGTGGTCCTTGGCGAAGCTGCGCAGCTTGTCGCGCAGGCTGTGGTCACCGCGCAGATAGAGCCCGTTCATGTACTGGCGCAGCGCCGCCACGTCGAGCGAGCGCAGCATCGTCTTCACCGGCCCGACCGAGGGCGGCGACATCGACAGGGTGCGGAAGCCGATGCCGATCAGCGCCATGGCGTCCAGCGGCCGGCCGGCCATCTCGCCGCAGATGCTGACCGGGACACCGGCGTCGCCGCAGCACTCGACCAGCCGCCGCAGCAGGCTCATCATGGCCGGCGACAGCGGGTCGTAGCGGCCGGAGGTGCGCGGGTTGCCGCGGTCGCTGGCGAAGATGTACTGGGTCAGGTCGTTGGAGCCGACCGACAGGAAATCCACCCGCGGCAGCAGGGCCGGCAACTGCCAGAGCAGCGCCGGCACCTCGATCATCGTGCCGACGCGCACACGGCTGGGCGGCTCGCCGCCCTGAACCTTCAGCCGATTGATCTCCAGATCGAGCAGGCGGCGGGCGGCGTCGAACTCCGCCACCTCGGCGATCATCGGGAACATCACCGACAGCGGACGCCCGGCCGACGCCCGCAGCAGGGCGCGCAGCTGCTGACGCAGCAGCGACGGGTGGTCCAGCCCGATGCGGATGGCCCGCCAGCCGAGCGCCGGATTCTCCTCCCCCTCGCTGGCCGCGATGTAGGGCAGCATCTTGTCGCCGCCGACGTCGAGCGTGCGGAAGACCACCGGCTTGTCATCGGTCTGGTCGAGGATGCGCGCATAGAGGTCGGTCTGCGCGTGGACGTCCGGGTAGGTGGAGCGCACCATGAAGGGGATTTCGGTGCGGTAGAGGCCGATCCCCTCCGCCCCGCTGGCCTTCAGGTGCGGCAGGTCGATCAGCAGGCCGCAGTTCAGTTGGATGGAAATCGGCACGCCATCCCGGGTGACCGAGGGCAGCGCACGGATCGCCTCGTACATCTGCTCCTTGCGGGCGCGCAGGGCCACGGCCTCCGCGAAGGCCATCTGGATGTCTTCCGCCGGGCGCACGAAGGCCTGCCCGTGGTCGCCGTCGACGATCACCGGGTCCAGCGGCTCGATCCGGTTCAGCGCATCGGGCGCCTGCACCACCGGGATGTTCAGCGCGCGGGCCACGATGCAGACGTGGCTGGACGGCGAGCCTTCCTCCAGGATCACGCCGCGCAGGCGGCGCTGGTCGTAGTCGAGAAGCTCCGCCGGCCCCATGGACCGCGCAACCAGGACGATGTCCTCCGGCAGCGTGCCGCCGTCGGCCTCCGACTTGCGCCCGGCGAGGTGCTGGAGCAACCGGTTGGTCAGGTCCTCCAGATCGAGCAGCCGCTCGCGGATGTAGGGGTCGGTCAGGTGGCTCATGCGGGCGCGGGTGTCGTTCTGCACCTGCTGCACCGCCCCTTCCGCCGTCAGACCCATGCGGATCGCCTCGCGGATGCGCGACAGCCACCCGCGGTCCTCCGCGAACATGCGGTAGGTTTCCAGGATGTCCTTGGGCTCGCTCAGCCCCGCCAGCGCCGCCGCGTTCAGCAGGTCGTCGATGGCGCTGTGCATGGTGGCGATGGCCGCGTTCAGCCGCGCCAGCTCGCTCTCCGCGTCCTCGGACACCATCTGGCGGATGGTCAGCTGCGGGCGGTGGATCACCGCCAGCCCCATCGCCAGACCGCTGGCCAGCGACGTGCCCGACAGGCGGGCCGGCAGCAGCGCCGGATCGCCGGTGGAGGCGACCTCCTGCGGGTTGACCAGCTCGCCCTGGGCGACCAGCTCGGCCACCACCATGGCGATGGTCTGGAGCGTCTCGACCTCGACCTCGGTGTAGCGGCGGCGGTCCTTGTGCTGGATGACCAGGACGCCGCGGACCTTGCCGCCGCGCAGGATCGGCACGCCGGCCAGCGACAGGAACGGGTCCTCCCCCGTTTCCGGGCGGTACGCGAAGCTGGGGTGCGACGGCGCGTTGTCCAGCGCGATGGGCCGCGCGTGGCCGGCGATGTCGCCGACGATGCCCTCGCCCACGCGCAGGCGGGTGTTGTGCACGGCGTCCTGGTTCAGGCCGAGCGTGGAGAACAGCTCCAGCACCTCGCCCGCCCGCATGACGTAGCAGGAGCAGACGTCCGCCCCCATCTCCATGCCGATCAGGGTGACGATCTTGTCAAGCCGCTCCTGGCCCGAGCCGGAGCCCGCCATGACGTCGCGCAGCCGCGCCAGCAGGCGGCGCGAGGCGGCGCCGTCGAAGCCCGGCGAGGCGGAGGGGATGTCGCCCACGACGCCATTCATCTCATGCCGCCCCCAGAATGGCCGATTGACCGGTGGCCGACCGGCCGATATCCGGCTGCTCATCGGCGTCAATGTGCGGGGAGCGGGCGGCCAGCGCCGCTTCGGCCTGGACAATCAGGTCGCCGATGATCTCGGCCACCGGCTGCTCGCGCGTGACCAGCCCGACGCTCTGGCCGGCCATCAGCGAGCCGCTCTCCACGTCGCCGTCGATCACCGCGCGGCGCAGCGCGCCGGCCCAGAAATGCTCGATCTCCAGAATGCCTTCGTCGCGCGTCTTCTCGCCGCGGTCCACGCGGGCGATGACTTCGCGCTGAAGCTCCATGAAGCGCTTCGACCCGGCGTTGGTCAGCGCCCGCACCGGGATCACCGGAAAGCGCGGGTCGATCTGCACGGACGCCTGGGCGTCGCGCGCCGAGGCCTTGATGAAGACCTGCTTGAAGCGCTGGTGCGCGATGGATTCGGTGGCGCAGACGAAGCGGGTGCCGATCTGCACGCCCGCTGCCCCCTGCTCCAGATAGGACAGGATGGCCTCGCCGCGCCCGATGCCGCCGGCCACGAAAACCGGGACCTCGCGCAGGTCGGGCAGGATCTCCTGCGCCAGGACGGTGGTGGAGACGGGGCCGATGTGGCCGCCGGCCTCCGTGCCCTCGATCACCAGGGCGTCGATGCCGAGCTTGACCATCCGCCGGCCGCTGACCAGCGTCGGAGCGAAGGTCATGGCGCGGGCGCCGCCGTCTTTGATGCGCTTGATGGTGGCGCCGCTGGGGAAGCCCCCGGCGATCACCACGTGGCTCACCGCCAGCTCCCGGCAGACGTCGATCAGACGATCGAGCTCCGGGTGCATGTTGATGAGGTTGACGCCGAAGGGCTTCGCGGTCAGCGTCCGCGTGGCGGCGATCTCCGCCGCCAGCAGGTCCGGCGGCATCGAGCCGCAGGCCAGCACGCCGAAGCCCCCGGCGTTGGAGATGGCGGAGACGAGGTGGCGCTCCGACACCCAGCTCATCGCACCGCCCATGATGGCGGTGCGCGTGCCGAGGAAGGCGCAGCCACGCTCCCACAGCCGGTCGAGTCGGGCGCCTGCGACCGCGTCGGACCTGGCGTCGGTCATCGCCGCCCCTCCCCCTTCACCGCGACTCAGGCCGCGTCCAGCCCGTAGGCGGTGTGCAGCGCGCGCAGCGCCAGCTCCGCATACTCCTCGGCGATCAGGACGGAGATCTTGATCTCGGAGGTGGAGATGACCTGGATGTTGATGCCCTTGTCGGCCAGCGCCTTGAACATGCGCTGCGCGACGCCGGCGTGGCTGCGCATGCCGACGCCGATCACCGACACCTTCACCACGTTGGCGTCGGAGACGATGCGCTTGTAGTTCAGCTCGGCCTTCGCGTCCTCCAGCACCTTGACGGCGCGAGCGATGTCGGCCTTGCCGACCGTGAAGGTCATGTCGGTGGACTTGCCGTCTTCCGACACGTTCTGGACGATCATGTCGACATTGACGGCGGCGTCGGTCAGCGGACCGAAGATGCTGGCCGCCACGCCCGGACGGTCGGCGACGCCGATGAGGGTGATCTTCGCCTCGTCGCGGCTGTAGGCGATGCCGCTCACAACTTCCTTTTCCACGATCTCGTCCTCGTCAACAACAAGGGTACCGGGAAGCGCGCTGCCGGCGGCCTCCTCGAAGCTCGACAGAACCTGCACGCGCACGCGGTGGTTCATCGCCATCTCGACCGAGCGGGTCTGCAGGACCTTCGCCCCCTGCGACGCCAGCTCCAGCATCTCCTCGTAGGTGATCTTGGAGAGCTTGCGCGCCTTGGTGACGATGCGCGGGTCGGTGGTGTAGACGCCGTCCACATCGGTGTAGATGTCGCAACGGTCGGCCTTCAGCGCCGCCGCGAGGGCGACCGCCGAGGTGTCGGAGCCGCCGCGGCCCAGCGTGGTGATCCGCCCGCTTTCGGTCACGCCCTGGAAGCCGGCGACCACGGCGACCTCGCCGGTGTTCATCCGCTTGTCCAGCTCCGCCGTGTCGATGGACACGATGCGCGCCTTGCCGTGCGTCTCGTCGCTGTAGATCGGAATCTGCCAGCCGAGCCAGGACCGCGCCTGGATGCCGAGCGACTGCAGCGCGATGGCGAGGAGACCGGAGGTCACCTGCTCGCCCGAAGCGACGATGGCGTCGTACTCGCGCGCGTCGTGCAGCTTGTCGATGTCGTTGCAGTATTTCACGAGCTGGTTGGTCACGCCGGACATCGCCGACACGACGACGGCGACCTGATGCCCCGCCTTAACTTCCTGCTCGACCTTTCGGGCCACGTTCTTGATGCGGTCGATGTCGCCGACCGACGTGCCGCCGAACTTGAGGACGATCCGCGCCATACCTCACACCATGTCTGGGCCGGCAAAAAAGCCGGCAGTCCGCGCCCCCGCTCTACCGTTGCCGGCGCGGGGCGGCGTATCCATACTCTGTCGCTCACAGCGAGGCAAGTTCGCCCCGCAATTGTTCTCGCAATCCAAGCATACGGGATTTTCTTCATGACCGCGACCGCCGGAACCGCAGGCACCGCAGGCACTGTCGACCCTCAGGACATCGCCCGCTTTTCGGCCATCGCCGCGGAATGGTGGGACCCCACCGGCAAGTTCCGGCCCCTGCACCGGCTGAACCCGCTGCGGCTGGCCTACATCCGCGACACGCTGTGCCGCCGCTTCGGCCGCGACCCGCTGGCGGCGGAGCCGCTGAAGGGCCTGCGCATCGTCGACATCGGCTGCGGCGGCGGCCTGCTGTCGGAGCCGGTCGCCCGCATGGGCGCCACCGTGGTCGGCGTGGACGCGGCCGAGCGCAACGTCCGCACCGCCGCCGCCCACGCCGCGGAAACCGGCACCCCCGTCGACTATCGCGCCACCACCGCCGAGGCCCTGGCCGCCAGCGGCGAGCGCTTCGACGCCGTGCTGGCGATGGAGGTGATCGAGCATGTCGCCGACGTGCCGCTGTTCGTGAAGTCCTGCGCGGCGCTGACGGCGCCGGGGGGCGCGCTGTTCCTGGCGACGCTGAACCGCACGCCGAAGTCCTTCGCGCTGGCCATCGTCGGGGCGGAATACATCCTGCGCTGGCTGCCCCGCGGCACCCACAACTGGCGCCAGTTCCTGCGCCCCGGCGAACTGGCCGCCGCCGTGCGCGCCGAAGGGATGGCGATCCGCGACCTGACCGGCATCACCTACAACCCGCTGTCCGACGAATTCCGGCTGAACCCGCGCGATCTCGACGTGAACTACATGGGCTGGGCGGAGCGGTCCTGAACGTACAGAGCATCGGCGACGCGTACGGGCGTACATACGTACGTGTCGCCGATGCTGGAGCCGATGCGGGCTGAAGAGGCTATGGCATCGGAAGCCGCACAACGAAAAACGGGAGAGCCGCCGGCTCTCCCGTTTCATGTTCGCAAGGAAACGCGTCTTACGCCGCGTGGCTGGCTTCGTGCTGGGTCAGCAACGCGTAGATCGCGTCCGCCGAGTCCGAACCGCGCAGCTTCTCGCACATGGACTGGTCACGCAGCAGGCGCGACACACGGGCCAGCGCCTTCAGATGGTCGGCGCCGGCATGATCCGGAGCCAACAGCAGGAAAATCAGATCGACCGGTTGCTCATCGATCGCATCGAAGTCGATGGGCCGCTCCAGCCGGGCGAAGACGCCGTGGACACGGTCGAGGTTGGGCAGCTTGCCGTGCGGGATGGCGATGCCATGCCCCACGCCGGTGGTGCCCAACCGCTCGCGCTCCAGAAGGACGTCGAAGATCGCCCGTTCGTGCTGGCCGGTCAGCTCGGACGCCTTGCGCGCCAAGTCCTGCAGGGCCTGCTTTTTGCTGCCGGCCTTCAGGTTCGGGAGAATGGCGTGCGGCGTGATGAGATCGAGCATGACGCTTTGGGTGTGGTTGGAACAGAGACCGGACTCAGGCGCCGGCCTTCTCCGCCGGGTCGACCCAACCGATGTTGCCATCGGCGCGGCGGTAGACCAGGTTCAGGCGGCCATGGGCGCCGTTGCGGAACATTAGGGCCGGAGCGTCGGCGAGTTCCATGCGCATCACCGCCTCGCTGACCGCCAGGGTCGCGATGTTGGTTTCCATCTCGGCGATCACGATGGGCTGCGCCTCTTCGGCAGCGGCCTCTTCGCTCTCCACATGGGCCTCGTCCTTCTCCGCTTCCAGGATCTGGTAGCGGGCCGGGAAGGCTTCCTGCGCGGGGGCTTCGACGCTGTGGTGGTCGCGCAGGCGGCGCTTGTAGCGGCGCAGGCGCTTGGCCAGCTTCTCGCACGCGGTGTCGAAGGCGGGATACGGCTCGGTGGCGTCGGACGCGCTCTGAAGGACGATCCCACGACCGACATGCACCTGAATGTCGGCCTTGAACAGGTGCGCTTCGCGCGTCAGGACGACGTTGGCCTCGATCGGCTTGTTGAAATACTTGCCGACGATGGTGTTCAGGCTGTCCGCGACGTGGCTGCGCAGAGCGTCGCCAACGTCAAGCTGCTTGCCTTTGACGGTCAGTTGCATTTTGGGATGTTTCCAATCTGGTCCGCGATAGACATAGGACGACGGAAGGCCGCCACGTGCGGACGGGGACCATAGTGACGGCGGTATGGGCTGTCAATCAAGGACGGCCCCCTCCCGGCCCGGTTACATGCGTGACATCTTGGCACGGCGTCGCTGCACCGATGACGGAATGCGCATCGCTTCACGATACTTCGCGACCGTCCGGCGCGCAATGTCGATCCCTTCACCACGAAGAATTTCGACGATTTTATCGTCCGACAGCACGTCCTCGGGCTTCTCGGCGTCGATCATCGCCTTGATGCGGTAACGCACGGCCTCCGCCGAGTGGGCCGCCTGCCCGTCGGCCCCCTGGATGGCGGAGGTAAAGAAATACTTCAACTCGAACACGCCGCGCGGTGTCGCCATAAACTTGTTGGTTGTGACGCGACTGACCGTGCTCTCGTGCATGCCGATCGCTTCGGCGATATCGCGCAGGATCAGCGGCTTCAAATGCGAGACGCCGTGGATGAAAAAGGCGTCCTGCTGCCGGATGATCTCGCTGGCCACCTTCAAAATCGTGGTGGCGCGCTGGTGCAGCGACTTGACCAGCCAGTTGGCCGACTGGAAGCGCTCAGTGATGTATTCCTTGTCCGCCTTGTTGCGGGCGGTGCCGGAGATACGCGCGAAATAGCGGTGGTTGACCAGCACCCGCGGCAAAGTGTCCGGGTTCAGGTCGATCAGCCAGCCGCCGCCGGGGTTGGCGCGCATCAGGATGTCGGGGGTGACGAGCTGGGCGGGCGTGTGGTCGAAGCTGAGCGCCGGCTTGGGGTTCAGCTTGCGGATTTCCGCCACCATGTCAGCGACGTCCTCGGCGTCCACGCCGCAGACCTTCATCAGCGCCGGCAGGTTGCGCGCCGCCAGCAGCTCCAGATGGTCGAGCAGGGCCTCCATCGCCGGGTCGAAGCGGTTCTTCTCGCGCAGCTGGATCGCCAGGCACTCCTTGAGCGAGCGCGCGAAGATGCCCGGCGGGTCGAAGCGCTGGCAGGCGGCGAGCACCCGCTCCACCCGTTCCGGAGCGCAGCCGAGCTGCCCCGCGAGGCTCTCGACCTCCAGCCCGGTGATCCAGCCGGCCTCGTCCAGCATGTCGATCAGCGCCAGACCGATGAGCTGGTCGCCAAGGTCCGGCAGGTCGATCTTCAGCTGCTCGGTCAGATGGTCGCGCAGGCTCTTCTGGCCGGTCAGCGTGGCTTCCAGGTTGGACTCGTCGTCCTCGAAGCCGCCGCGGCCGCCGCGCTCCTGCCAGGAGCCGTAGACGTCGCTGGAGCCGTCCGTCCCATCGGAGAAACGGTCGTCGGAATAGACATTCTCGAAATCGGTGTCGAGCGGCGCGTCGGAGGCCGATCCCATCGTCTCCGACGACGTCATCTCCACCGTGTCGCGGGTGCGCCCGTCGGTCATCGGCGGCTGGCGCTCCTCCGGCGCGGCGAGGTCCACCGCCCCCGCTCGCCCCCACCGTCACCCCCCCTCGCCGCCCTCGCCGAGGCCGCCATCGCGCTCCAGCAGGGGTTCTGCTCGATCTCGCGGTCCACGAAGTCCGACAGTTCGATGTTCGACAGCTGCAGCAGCTTGATGGCCTGCTGCAACTGCGGAGTCATCACCAGGGACTGGGTTTGACGAAGATCGAGGCGTTGGCTGAGCGCCATGGGCAGGGAAACCGCACTAGAGGCTGAACCGGTCCCCGAGGTAGACCCGGCGCACGTCCTCGTGCGCCACGATCTCGGCCGGCTCTCCCTCCATTAGTACCACACCATCGTGCAAGATGTATGCCCGATCGACGAGGTCGAGCGTTTCACGCACGTTGTGGTCGGTGATGAGCACGCCGATGCCGCGGTCGCGCAGGTGGCTGACCAGCTCGCGGATGTCGTTCACCGCGATCGGGTCGATGCCGGCCAGCGGCTCGTCGAGCAGGATGAAATGCGGCTGGGAGGCCAGCGCGCGGGCGATCTCGACGCGCCGCCGCTCGCCGCCCGACAGCGCCAGCGCTGGAGCGCGGCGCAGGTGGGTGATCGAGAACTCCGCCAGCAGTTCGTCCAGCATCTGCTCGCGCGTGTCGCGGTTGGGCTCCACCACCTCCAGCACGGAGCGGATGTTGTTCTCCACCGACATGCCGCGGAAGATCGACGCCTCCTGCGGCAGATAGCCGATGCCCAGCCGCGCCCGGCGGTACATGGGCAGCGCCGTGATGTCCTGCCCGTCGAGCAGGATGGTGCCGGAGTCGGCGGCGATCAGCCCGGTGATCATGTAGAAGCAGGTCGTCTTGCCCGCCCCGTTGGGGCCGAGCAGGCCGACCGCCTCGCCGCGCTGGACCGTCACGGTCACGTCGCGGACGACCGGGCGCTTCTTGTAGGCCTTGCCCAGATGCAGGGCCACCAGCCCTTCGGTCGGGCGCACGTCGGTGGCGGGGTGGTCCGCCGGGTGACCCGACGCGTTCGGGGCGGAAAGGGTCGGACCGCCGAGGTTCCGGTCTTCGATGTCCATGGCCATTGATTCGCTGCCGGGTCGTCAGGGCTTCGCGGCGGGCGTACCGCCCGTTTGCGCGGCGGGCTTGCCGCCCGCCTGGGCGGTGGGCCGGCCAGCCGGCGCCCCCGGTTCCTGGCCGGGGATCAGAAGGCCCATCACCCGCCCGCCGGTGGCGGGGCCGGCGATCACCCGGTTGACCCTGGTCTTCATGTTCATCTCGGCGGCGTCGCCATTGAGCTGGTTGTCGTTGCGCGTGATCTTGACATTGCCCAGCAGCACCGCCGTCTCATCGGCCACCGAATAGACCAGCTTGTCGGACAGCGCCACGTCGGTCGCGGTGGTCACCACCACGCTGCCCGCGCCGTCGATGCGCTCCATCTGGGTCGAGCCGTCCGGCATCTTCTTGAGCTGGCCGATCAGGATGTCGGCGCGCAGCCGGTCGCCGTTGGCGATGCGCACGGCCACGGCGTCGCCGCGGGCCACCGTCAGGTTCTTGGCCTCGTAATATTCCAGCGTGTCGCGCGCCGTCACGATGTCGGTGCGGGTGACCAGCTTCAGGTTGCGCCCGGTGACCACCGCCACCTGCTTGTCCACGTCGTAGACGCCCCGTTCGCCGAAGACCTCCTGGGTCGGGCTGACGATGCGCACGTTGCCTTCGGCGAGAAGCTGGAACACCTCGTTCCCCTTGCCGGGCACCTCCCGGTAGTAGGCGGTCAGCACGTCGGCGTAGACGGTGCTGTCGCTGCGCTTGGCCGAGGCGTTGCCACGCGCCACATAGGCGCGCACGTCCTGATGCCATTCGATGGCCTGATCGGCGTTGACCTCGACCGGGTTGGGGCCACCGCCGAGGCCGGGCAGCCCCTGGGCCGCCGGGACGGCGGCCCCCGACAGCAGAAGGAACGCGGCCATCAGCGGGGCCGCAAGGGTGGCTGCACTCAACGCGTCTTTCCTCCCGGGCTTTCGGCGGCCTGGACGTCGGCCTTGGACTGGTTCAGGAACACCATCGTCTTGCCACGGTCGGACAGGCGGAAGCCTTCGGCGTTGATCACGCCCTGCGGCCCCTGGCCCACGACATGGACATCGCCCCAGGCGGTGCCCTTGCGGATGTCGGAGTCCGCTTCCTCAGTGGTGAATTCGTTGCCGTCGTCACGCATGACGCGGACATGGCCCCGCATCTTCAGGATGCCGGTGACCTGATTGTACCAGCCCTTGTCGGAGCGGATGGTCACCCATGTGCCGTCGGTCTGGGTCATCTCCGCCTCCGGCTGGTCCAGCAGGACGATGTCCGGCTGGTCGGCGATGCGGTCGGCCTTGGCCGCCACCAGCGAGAAGGGCTGGTTGTCCTCGTCCACCGCGATGTAGCGCGGCTTGATCATCTCAAGCTGGCCCTTGTCGGCGGAAATGCGCAGGGTCGGCAGTTCGGTCAGCGACGGCCACACGGCGATCAGCGCCATCACCGCCAGAGCCAGCGCCGGAAGCGCGAACTTCATCCCGGTGACGAAGCGGCTGTAGACCCGGCTGACCGGGCGGATTTCCCGGCGCCGGTGGATGCGCTTGGCCGCCTCGCTGTCGGGCATCGACTCCGGCATAGCCATGAGCCGTGCGGCGAGGGAAGGCGCATCGGCGCGCCGATCCTCCGTGTTCACCGTCCGATCCTTCAGGTCGCTGTCCATGGCGTCAACCGTCCTCCGGCTGCCCGTCACGCCGCCCCGGCGCGCAGGCAATCGTGAATGTGCACAACACCGAGCGGCCGGTCCGCCTCCACCACGAACAGGCTGGTGATCTGCTTCGCGTTCATTTCCCGCAACGCCTCCTCGACCAGCGCCTTGGGGCGGATCGTCTTGGGCCGCGGCGACATGATGCTGTCGGCGCGCTCCGCCCACAGCTCCGGGGTCAGGTGGCGGCGGAGGTCGCCGTCCGTGATGACCCCGGCCAGCGCGCCCGTGGCGTCCACCACGCCGACGCAGCCCAACCGCTTGGCCGTCATCTCGAATATGACGGTGGAAAGCGGCGTATCCAAGGCGCACAGGGGCATATCCTCGCCCTTGTGCATCACATCGGTCACCTTCAGCAGCGCCCGGCCGAGCTGGCCGCCGGGGTGGAACTGCTTGAAATCCGCCGCCGTGAAGCCGCGCCGCTCCAGCAGCGCCACCGCCAGGGCGTCGCCCAGCGCCAGCATCATCGTGCTCGACGTGGTCGGGGCCAGACCCAGCGGGCAGGCCTCCGGGGCCGGCGGCAACACCAGCGCCACGTCCGACTGCTCGGCCAGGGAGGAGCCGGCGCGCCGGGTGATGCCAATCAGCGGGATGTCGAAGCGGCGGGTGTAGGCGACGATGTCCGACAGCTCGTGCGTCTCGCCGGAGTTGGACAGGGCGATGACCGCGTCCTGCCGGGCGATCATGCCGAGGTCGCCGTGGCTCGCCTCGCCCGGATGGACGAAGAAGGCCGGCGTCCCGGTCGAGGCCAGCGTCGCGGCGATCTTGCGCGCCACATGGCCGGACTTGCCCATGCCGGAGACGACGACGCGCCCCGCGATTCCGGCCAGCCGGTCCAGAGCGCGCACGAAGGCGCCGTCCAGCCCGTCCGCCAGCGCGGCCAGGGCGTCGGCTTCCATCCGCAGGACGCGCCGGGCGCTCGCGATGTCGCGGTCGGCCGCGGCGTCGGCTGGGCGATCGATCAGGCTGGGTGCCAAGCTGGTTGCGGTCAGGCTCGTCAAGGCGGTGCTTGCCTCTTCTGGTTGGCCCATGGGGCCGAAAATGAGTACTCCGACTGGCGACACGCGTATCCGCGACAACGGGCCAGCCGCCGCGCGGGCAGTATGCCCACCCGCGCGCGTCTGGTCAAATCAACGTCCGGAGGGCTTGACCTATTCCACCGAGGCTCCTGTCCCGGCGCCGGGCGTCAATGCGACCACCCTCAATGCGCCAGAATATCCGGCTGCTCCCAGCCGCCGAGGTCCAGTTCCCCGCGGGCCGGCAGGAAGTCGAAACAGGCCTTGGCAAGATGCGTCCGCCCCTCGCGTGCCAGCATCACGTCCAGCTTCTCCTTCAGGTCGTGCAGGTGCAGCACGTCGGAGGCGGCGTATTTCATCTGCTCCGGCGTCAGCTCCGCCGCACCCCAGTCGGAGGACTGCTGCTGCTTGGACAGCTCCACACCCAGCAGGTCCTTCACCAGATCCTTCAGCCCGTGCTTGTCGGTGAAGGTGCGGACCAGCTTGGACGCGACCTTGGTGCAGTAGACCGGCTGGCAGGCCACGCCGAGATAGGCCCGCATCACCGCCACGTCGAAGCGGGCGAAGTGAAACAGCTTGATGACCTCGGGGTCGGTGAGCAGGCGCTTCAGATTGGGCGCATCGTACTGGCCCTTGCGGAACTGAACCAGATGCACCGTGCCGTCGCCGGGGGAAAGCTGGACCAGGCACAGCCGGTCGCGGTGGGGGTTCAGCCCCATGGTCTCGGTGTCGATGGCGACGGCGCCGCCGCGGGCAAAGGACTTCAGGTCGAGACCGTCCGGCAGGTCGCCGTCATGGAGGTCGATGGGCATTGGGTGGCTTCCCGCTCAATAGGACGGCCCCCGGCCACGGACCCCAGAAACGACGAACGCCGCTCTGCCACTTTTCCGTCCCGCTGGGGGAGGTCCGTAGCATGCGGCGCAGCCGGGTAGATATGGTGCCCAGGAGAAGACTCGAACTTCCACGACATTTCTGCCACAGGTACCTGAAACCTGCGCGTCTACCAATTCCGCCACCTGGGCTCGGTGTGGGCCGCTTATGTAGCCGGCTGGCGGAGACCCGTCAACAGCTTTTTTCACTTTCGCGCCGAAAGCCCGGCCGGGCGCGAAATGGGCCGCGGGCGGCGCGTCAGGCCCTAGCCTCTTCCAGGAGGTTTCTATATAAGCAACCCCCGATCCGGTCGCCCTGCCCCGCTGGCGGGCGGCCCGGTCGGGAAGAATTTGCGGGCCCAACGGCACGGGAGAAGGTCGATGTCCTATCGCTCTGAAGTGGTCACGGTGTTCGGCGGTTCGGGATTCGTCGGCCGCCATCTCATTCGCCGCCTCGCCAAGACCGGCGCCATCGTGCGCGTGGTGTCGCGCCATCCGAACAAGGCCAACTTCCTGAAGACCGCCGGCTCGGTCGGGCAGATCGTGCCGATGGCCGCCGACGTGAAGGACGACCAGTCCGTCGCGCGGGCCATCCAGGGCGCGGACACCGTCATCAACCTGATCGGCACGCTGTACGAGCGCGGGGCCTGGAATTTCCAGACCGTGCATGTCGACGCCCCGGCGCGCATCGCCCGCATCGCCAAGGCCAGCGGCGTGCGCCGTCTGGTCCATGTCTCGGCCATCGGCGCCGACGCCAAGTCGGCCTCGGCCTACGCCAAGTCCAAGGCGGCGGGCGAGCAGGCGGTGGCGCAGGCCTTCCCCGGCGCCACCATCGTCCGCCCGAGCATCGTCTTCGGGCCGGAGGACGGCTTCTTCAACAAGTTCGCCGCCATGGCGCAGGTCTCCCCGGCGCTGCCGCTGATCGGCGGGTCGACGAAGTTCCAGCCAGTCTATGTCGGCGATCTGGCCGACGCCATCGCCGCCGCCGCGACCCTGGACTCGGCGGTTGGCCGGACCTTCGAGTTGGGCGGCCCGCGCGTCTACAGCTTCAAGGAGCTGATGCAGCTCATGCTGCGGGAGATCCGCCGCAAGCGCTTCCTCGTCCCGGTTCCCTGGAACGTGGCGGAGACGCTGGGCGGCCTGCTGGAGAAGGTGCCGCCGATCGTCGCCCCGCCGCTGACCCGCGATCAGGTGGAGATGCTGCGGACCGACAACGTCGCCGCCGCCGGCGCGCCGGGCTTCAAGGACCTGGGCATCACCAACCTGTCGAGCTGCGAGGTGATCCTGCCGACCTACCTGTCGCGCTTCATCGTCGGCGGCCGCTCCAACACGATGCCGCGCGACGCCGGCAACCATTCCGGCGCGCACTGAGTCCTCGGTTCCGCCCCAGCGAAACGAAAGCCCCGGCCCGCCGCCGGGGCTTTCGCCGTTTCGGGGGCCTGCCATCTTGTACGAAAGAGCCGTGCAAGGGTGCTCTGCGGCGCGCGGCCTTGATTCCCGCTCCGTCCTGCCGCATCTGGCCCCTTCATCGGGGCGACGGAAGGAGCGTGGGGAGTCATGCAGGCGGCAACGCAGGATTTCACCATACGGGAATTCGCCGACCGCGCCCCGGGCGCCCGGCTGGCCTCCCTGGCGGCCTTCTTTGTCAACGGGTCGGTGTTCGGCGTCTGGGCCACCCAGATCCCGGCGATCAAGGATCACCTGGACCTCAGCCCCGGCGTGCTCGGCGTCGCCCTTCTCTGCCTCGCCGCCGGGGCGCTGACCGCCATGGTCGGCACCGGTCCGCTGCTCGGCCGCGTCGGCAGCGCGCCGGTAATCCGGATCACCGCCGTGGCCTTCGCCCTGATCCTGCCGCTGCCGGCGCTGATGCCGGACCTGTTGTCGCTGTGCGCGGTGCTGTTTCTGTTCGGGGCGGCGGGCGGCACCATGGACGTGGCGATGAACGCCCACGGCGCCTTGGTGGAGCGTCATCTCGGGCGGCCGATCATGTCCTCGCTGCACGGCATGTGGAGCCTGGGCGGCCTGTTCGGCGCCGGGGTGGGCGGTCTGCTGCTGCAAGTCCTGCCGCCGCCGGTCCAGGCCTCCATCCTCGCGGCGGCGCTGCTCGCCCTGTTCTTCGCGCTGCACCGCCGCTTCCTGCCCGGAAGCGCCGATCAGCAGGCGGAGCCGACGGGCCTCGCCCTGCCCGACCGCGGCACGCTGCTGCTGGGCGCGCTGACCTTCCTGGCCTTCATGAGCGAGGGTGCGATCCTGGACTGGAGCGCCGTCTATCTGCGCGAGGATCTGGGGGGTGCGGCGTCGATCGCGGCGCTGGGCTTCGCCGTCTTTTCCGGCGCCATGGCGGTGGGCCGCTTCTGCGGCGACCGGCTGCGCCAGCGTTTCGGCGGGCCGGTGCTGGTCCGGGCGGGCGCCGTGCTGGCCTTCGCCGGGCTGGCCGTCGCGCTGACCGGCGGCGGGCCGGTGGTGGCGGTCGCCGGGTTCGGGCTGACCGGGCTCGGCCTGTCGAACGTGGTGCCGGTGCTGTTCAGCGCCGCCGGCGCCAAGGCGGAGGGGGAAGCCGGCCAGGCCATCGCCGCGGTGGCGACCCTCGGCTACGCCGGCGTGCTGACCGGCCCGGCCCTGCTCGGCTTCGTGGCGGAGGCCAGCACGGTGGGCTTTTCCTTCGCCCTGGTCGCCGCGCTGGCGCTGGTCATCGCCGCGGCCTCCTCGCGCGCCGTCGCCCAACAGGGCTGAGGCGCGCGGGAAACCGGCTCATTACAGATAGAGGAACGCCAGCATCCCCGACCCGATGGCGATGCGGTACCAGGCGAAGGGCGCGAAGCCGTAGCGCCCGACGAAGTCCACCAGCACCTTGACCACCAGCGCCGCCGCGATGAAGGCGGTGACGAATCCGACCCCGATCAGCAGAGCGGAGTCGACGGTCATCAGGCTCCAGTTCTTGTAGAGGTCGTAGACCGTGGCGCCGGCCATGGTCGGGATCGCCAGGAAGAAGGAGAATTCCGCGGCGGTCCGCCGGTCCACCCCCATCAGCAGCGAGCCGAGGATCGTCGCGCCCGAGCGCGACACGCCCGGCACCAGCGCCAGGCACTGGCACAGTCCGATCTTCAAAGCGAGCGGCGCCGGAAAGCGTTCGATCTGGTGGTAGCGCGGGACCGGCACCAGCCGCTCCGCCATCAGGATCGCCACGCCGCCCAGGATCAGCGCGATGCTGACCACCGTCGGGTTGAACAGCACCGCCTTGATGACGCCGTGCAGCGCCGCCCCCAGCACCATCGCCGGCAGGAAGGCCAGGATCACCGCCATCGCGAAGTGGCGGGCGCCCGGATCGTCCTTCAATCCGGTGACCACCTTCCACAGCCGGGCGAAATAGACCGTGCAGATCGCCAGGATCACACCGAGCTGGATCACCACCTCGAACACCTTGCCCGGCGGGCCTTCGAAGCCCAACAGTGTGTCGAAAATGATCAGGTGGCCGGTGGACGAGACCGGCAGAAATTCGGTCAGCCCTTCGATCAGGCCGAGCAGAGCGGCGTCCAGATATTGGTCGATCAACATGCGGCGCGGGGCCTCTGACAAGATTGCGGGGGGCAATGTCCGGCTTATAGCAGTGCAACATGGCGAAGGCGACGACCCATGGGGCGATACCCCGAATTGGGAGATAGTCCCGAATCGGACCTAATTTTCTTGCTTGTTTTTCAGGCACTCCGGCCGTTCCCGGAGGCGTCCGCGACATCGAGTCACGGTTTGGTCAGTCATGCTGTCCTAACGACGAAAATATGCTCGCGCGGCGCCTTCTCTTGCGGTATATGACGTTCAGACCGCGTGACCGCGGGCTTTCGTTTTCACTGCGGCCACGCCCCTTGGCATGCTCCACCGGCATGGAAAAGGGCCGCCCGGCCGCCGGCGCCGTCCCCATGCACGGGACACGGGAAGAAGGAGCAGGCGTTATGGCGAACCAGAGGATGTTGGGCTTCGTGCACACCGCGCAGCGGATGCCCGACAAACGCCCGGCCGCGGAGCGCCGCCAGGATTTCGCCGAGATCTACGCCCGCTTCAGCGACGAGCGCGCCAACGAGCAGGCCAACCGCTGCTCGCAGTGCGGCGTTCCCTTTTGCCAGGTGCACTGCCCGGTCTCCAACAACATCCCCGACTGGCTGAAGCTGACCTCCGAAGGCCGGCTGGAGGAGGCGTACGAGGTCTCCCAGGCCACCAACAACTTCCCGGAGATCTGCGGCCGCATCTGCCCGCAGGACCGCCTGTGCGAGGGCAACTGCGTCATCGAGCAGTCCACCCACGGCGCCGTCACCATCGGATCGGTCGAGAAGTACATCAACGACACCGCCTGGGATCAGGGCTGGGTGAAGCCGCGCACGCCGTCGCGCGAACTGGGCGTCTCGGTCGGCATCATCGGCGCCGGACCCGCCGGCCTCGCCGCCGCCGAGGAGCTGCGCGCCAAGGGCTACGAGGTGCACGTCTACGACCGCTACGACCGCATGGGCGGCCTGCTGGTCTACGGCATCCCCGGCTTCAAGCTGGAGAAGTCGGTGGTCGAGCGCCGCGTGCAGCTGCTGGCCGACGCCGGGGTGATCTACCACCCGAACTTCGAGGTGGGCCGCGACGCCTCCCTGCCGGAGCTGCGCCGCAAGCACGTCGCCGTGCTGGTCGCCACCGGCGTCTACAAGGCGCGCGACATCAAGGCGCCGGGCTCGGGCCTTGGCAACATCGTGGCGGCGCTGGACTATCTGACCACCTCCAACAAGGTCAGCCTTGGCGACAGCGTGGAGGCGTACGAGAACGGCTCCCTGAACGCCGCGGGCAAGCATGTGGTGGTTCTGGGCGGCGGCGACACCGCCATGGACTGCGTGCGCACGGCCATCCGCCAGGGCGCCACGTCCGTCAAGTGTCTGTACCGCCGCGACCGCAAGAACATGCCGGGCTCGCAGCGCGAGGTCGCCCACGCCGAGGAAGAGGGCGTGGAGTTCATCTGGCAGGCCGCCCCCGAAGGCTTCACCGGCGACACGGTGGTGACCGGCGTGCGCGCCGTGCGCATCCATCTGGGCGTTGCCGACGCCACCGGCCGCCAGACCCCGCAGGTGATCGAGGGGTCGGAGTTCACCGTCCAGGCCGATCTGGTCATCAAGGCGCTCGGCTTCGAGCCGGAGGATCTGCCCGCCCTGTTCGGCGAGACGGAGCTGAAGGTCACGCGCTGGGGCACGCTGCTGGTCGACCACCGCAGCAAGATGACCAACCTGGAGGGCGTGTTCGCCGCCGGCGACATCGTGCGCGGCGCCTCGCTGGTGGTGTGGGCCATCCGCGATGGCCGCGACGCGGCGGAGGGCATCCACGCCTACGCCAGGGCGAAGGCCGAGACGCCGGTCGCTGTCGCGGCGGAATAAAAGCCGCAACAATCCATAATTCCGCGGGTTCCAGGGGTCCATTTCGGCCCCTGGCGGGGGTGAAGGGGCGAAGTCCCCCTTTCGAACAGACTGCCCCCGTCAAAACAGACTGACTGAAAGGGTCCACCGATGACCACCGAGTTGAACCAGGGTGAGCAGTTCGTCGCCGACTTCCGCGCCAACGCCGCGGCGCTGACCACTGCCAACGCCTACAACCCGGAGGATGAGCACGACGCCTGCGGCGTCGGCTTCATCGCCGCGATCGACGGCAAGCCCCGCCGCTCGGTGGTCGAGAAAGGCATCGAGGCGCTGAAGGCCGTCTGGCACCGCGGCGCCGTGGACGCCGACGGCAAGACGGGCGACGGTGCCGGCATCCACGTCGCCGTGCCTCAGAAGTTCTTCAAGGACCATGTGAAGGTCATCGGCCACCGCGCGCCGGACAACAAGCTGGCCGTCGGCCAGGTCTTCCTGCCGCGCATCAGCCTGGACGCGCAGGAAGCCTGCCGCTGCATCGTCGAGACCGAGATCCTCGCCTTCGGCTACTACATCTACGGCTGGCGCCAGGTGCCGATCAACGTCGACATCATCGGCGAGAAGGCCAACGCGACCCGTCCGGAGATCGAGCAGATCATCGTCGGCAACAACAAGGGCGTGTCCGACGAGCAGTTCGAGCTGGACCTCTACATCATCCGCCGCCGCATCGAAAAGGCGGTGAAGGGTGAGCAGATCAACGACTTCTACATCTGCTCGCTGTCCGCCCGCTCGATCATCTACAAGGGCATGTTCCTGGCGGAGCAGCTGACCACCTTCTATCCGGACCTGCTGGACGAGCGTTTCGAGTCCGACTTCGCCATCTACCACCAGCGCTATTCGACCAACACCTTCCCGACCTGGCCGCTGGCCCAGCCCTTCCGGATGCTCGCCCACAACGGCGAGATCAACACGGTCAAGGGCAACGTCAACTGGATGAAGGCGCACGAGACCCGGATGGAGCATCCGGCCTTCGGCACCCACATGCAGGACCTGAAGCCGGTGATCGGCGTCGGCCTGTCGGACTCCGGCTCCCTCGACACCGTGTTCGAGGTGATGGTCCGCGCCGGCCGCACGGCCCCGATGGTCAAGATGATGCTGGTGCCGCAGGCGCTGACCAGCTCGCAGACCACGCCGGACAACCACAAGGCGCTGATCCAGTACTGCAACTCCGTCATGGAGCCGTGGGACGGCCCGGCCGCGCTGGCCATGACCGACGGCCGCTGGGTCGTCGGCGGCATGGACCGCAACGGCCTGCGCCCGATGCGCTACACGATCACCACCGACGGCCTGATCATCGGCGGGTCCGAGACGGGCATGGTGAAGATCGACGAGGCCCAGGTCATCGAGAAGGGCCGCCTCGGCCCAGGGGAGATGATCGCCGTCGACCTCCAGTCCGGCAAGCTCTACCGCGACCGCGAGCTGAAGGACCATCTCGCCACGCTGAAGCCGTGGGACAAGTGGGTGCAGAACACCACCCACCTGGACGAGCTGGTCAAGACCGCCTCGCTGAAGGGCGAGCCGTCGGATATGGACAAGGCCGAGTTGCGCCGCCGCCAGCAGGCCTTCGGCCTGACCATGGAAGACATGGAGCTGATCCTGCACCCGATGGTGGAGGACGGGAAGGAGGCCATCGGCTCGATGGGCGACGACAGCCCCATCGCCGTGCTGTCCGACAAGTACCGCGGCCTGCACCACTTCTTCCGCCAGAACTTCTCCCAGGTCACCAACCCGCCCATCGACTCGCTGCGTGAGCGCCGGGTGATGAGCCTGAAGACGCGGCTCGGCAACCTCGGCAACATCCTGGACGAGGACGAGACGCAGACCCGCCTGCTGCAGCTCGAATCGCCGGTCCTGACGACCGCCGAGTTCCGCGCCATGCGCGACTACATGGGCGACACGGCGGCCGAGATCGACGCGACCTTCCCGGTGGATGGCGGCCCTGATGCCCTGCGCGACGCGCTGCGCCGCATCCGCCAGGAGGCGGAGGACGCCGTTCGCGGCGGCGCCACCCACGTCATCCTGACCGACGAGGCGATGGGCCCGGCGCGCGCCGCCATCCCGGCGATCCTCGCCACCGGTGCGGTGCACACGCACCTTATCCGCTCCAACCTGCGCACCTTCACCTCGCTGAACGTGCGCACGGCGGAGGGGCTGGACACCCACTACTTCGCCGTGCTGATCGGCGTCGGCGCCACCACGGTCAACGCCTACCTCGCGCAGGAGGCCATCGCCGAGCGCCACCGCCGCGGCCTGTTCGGCTCCATGCCGCTGGAAAAGGGCATGGCCAACTACAAGAAGGCCATCGACGACGGCCTGCTGAAGATCATGTCCAAGATGGGCATCTCGGTCATCAGCAGCTACCGCGGCGGCGGCAACTTCGAGGCCATCGGCCTGTCGCGCGCTCTGGTCGCCGAGCATTTCCCGGCGATGGTCAGCCGCATCTCCGGCATCGGCCTGAACGGCATCCAGAAGAAGGTGCTGGAGCAGCACGCCACCGCCTACAACGAGGAGGTCGTGGCCCTGCCGGTCGGCGGCTTCTACCGCTTCCGCAAGTCGGGCGACCGCCACGGCTGGGAAGGCGGCGTGATCCACACGCTGCAGCAGGCGGTGACCAACGACAGCTACACCACCTTCAAGAAGTACAGCGAGCAGGTGAACAAGCGCCCGCCGATGCAGCTCCGCGACCTGCTGGAGCTGCGCTCCACCAAGGCCCCGGTGCCGGTGGACGAGGTCGAGAGCATCACCGCGATCCGCAAGCGCTTCATCACGCCGGGCATGTCCATGGGCGCCCTGTCGCCCGAGGCGCACGGCACGCTGAACGTCGCCATGAACCGCATCGGCGCCAAGTCCGACAGCGGCGAGGGCGGCGAGGACCCGGCGCGCTTCCGCCCGGACAAGAACGGCGACAACTGGAACAGCGCCATCAAGCAGGTGGCCTCGGGCCGCTTCGGCGTCACCGCCGAGTACCTGAACCAGTGCCGCGAGCTGGAGATCAAGGTCGCCCAGGGCGCCAAGCCCGGCGAGGGCGGCCAGCTCCCCGGCTTCAAGGTGACCGAGATGATCGCGCGGCTGCGTCACTCGACGCCGGGCGTGATGCTCATCAGCCCGCCGCCGCACCACGACATCTACTCGATCGAGGATCTCGCCCAGCTCATCTATGACCTGAAGCAGATCAATCCGGATGCAAAAGTGACGGTGAAGCTGGTCAGCCGTTCCGGTATCGGAACGATTGCCGCGGGCGTGGCGAAGGCCAACGCCGACATCATCCTGATCTCCGGCAACAGCGGCGGCACGGGCGCTTCCCCGCAGACCTCGATCAAGTTCGCCGGCCTGCCCTGGGAGATGGGCCTGTCGGAGGTGCATCAGGTCCTGACGCTGAACCGCCTGCGCCACCGCGTGCGGCTGCGCACCGACGGCGGCCTGAAGACCGGCCGCGACATCGTGATCGCCGCGATGCTGGGCGCTGAGGAGTTCGGCATCGGCACGGCCAGCCTGATCGCCATGGGCTGCATCATGGTCCGCCAGTGCCACAGCAACACCTGCCCGGTCGGCGTCTGCGTGCAGGACGACAAGCTGCGCCAGAAGTTCGTCGGCACGCCGGAGAAGGTCGTCAACCTCTTCACCTTCCTCGCCGAGGAAGTGCGCGAGATCCTGGCCGGCCTCGGCTTCCGCTCGCTGAACGAGGTGATCGGCCGCACCGACCTGCTGCATCAGGTCAGCCGCGGCGCCGAGCATCTTGACGATCTCGACCTGAACCCGCTGCTGGCCCAGGTCGATCCCGGCGAGAACGCCCGCTACTGCACCCTGCAGGGCCGCAACGAGGTGCCGGACACGCTGGACGCCCGCATCGTCGCCGACGCCCGCCCGCTGTTCGAGGAGGGCGAGAAGATGCAGCTCGCCTACAACGCCCGCAACACGCAGCGCGCCATCGGCACGCGGCTGTCCTCGATGGTGACGCGCAAGTTCGGCATGTTCGGGCTGCAGCCCGGCCACATCACCATCCGCCTGCGCGGCACCGCCGGCCAGTCGCTCGGCGCCTTCGCGGTGCAGGGCATCAAGCTGGAGGTGATGGGCGACGCCAACGACTATGTCGGCAAGGGCCTGTCGGGCGGCACCATCGTCGTCCGTCCGACGACCTCCAGCCCGCTGGAGACCAACAAGAACACGATCATCGGCAACACGGTCCTCTACGGCGCGACGGCGGGCAAGCTGTTCGCCGCGGGCCAGGCCGGCGAGCGGTTCGCCGTCCGCAACTCCGGCGCCACCGTGGTGGTCGAGGGCTGCGGCTCCAACGGCTGCGAGTACATGACGGGCGGCACGGCGGTCATCCTCGGCCGCGTCGGCGACAACTTCGCCGCCGGCATGACGGGCGGCATGGCCTACGTCTACGACCTGGACGACAGCCTGCCGCTGTACATCAACGACGAGAGCGTGATCTTCCAGCGCATCGAGGTCGGCCACTACGAAAGCCAGCTCAAGCACCTGATCGAGGAGCATGTGACGGAGACGCAGAGCCGCTTCGCCGCCGAGATCCTCAACGATTGGGCGCGGGAGGTGACCAAGTTCTGGCAAGTCGTTCCGAAGGAAATGCTGAACCGCCTGGAAGTCCCGGTCCATCTGCCGAAGGCCATCTCGGCGGAGTAAGACCCAAGCAATAAATCCCAAGTCGATTGTGCATACGCGAACGGCGGTCCGGGGTAACCGGGCCGCCGTTTTTCACGCCCGCCGTTGCACGGGCGTCCTTTTCACGGCGCCGGTTCTTGGAATAATCTGGTGCGGAATGGGTTGTTAGGACCGCCTGGGGGCATCCGCAACCACACGGGAGGGCGTCATGCCGGCAGAGGACGGCTTGCGCATCAACATTCGCTTCGCCACGGCGGCCGACGGGCCGCGCTGTGCCGACATCTTCCTGCGCGGGCGCCGCGCCGCCTTTTCCTGGCAGCCCGAGGACCGTTTCGGCCTGGACGACTATTACGACTGCGTGGACGGGGAAGAGGTGCTGGTGGCTGAGTTGGAAGGTACGGCCCGGCTGGTCGTCGGTTTCGTCTCCGTCGATGCCGGCGAGCGCTTCATCCACACCCTGTTCATCGACCCGCTGTGGCGCGGGCGGGGCATCGGCAGCGCGCTGCTGCGCGAGGCGCTGACCCTGCTGCGCGGCTCCGCCGAACTGGCCTGCGCCTCGCGCAACGCGGCGGCCCGCGCCTTCTACGAGCACAACGGCTGGACCCCGGTCCCCGCCGCCGAAAGCGGAGGGGATGCGGAACCCCTGGTGGTCTACCGCAAATCCGCCCTTTGACACCCCCTCGGCACGGTTAATCCATAAGCCGAAGGAGCGGTGTCACAAGCCAAAGCGCAGACTGTTTTCCACGCTCCCCATACGCTACAGTCCGGCCCGGCATGCGGACACTCCATCACCACCCCCTCCATCCCTTGTCCCGCGTCGCGCGGGTGATGCTGGCCGAGAAGGGTCTTCCCTTCGACACGGTCATCGAGAAGCCGTGGGAACGGCGCGAGGATTTCCTGATGCTGAACCCCGCCGGCGAGCCGCCGGTGCTGGTGGAGGAGGACGGAACCGTCGTGGCCGGCGGGCTGCCCGTTCTGGAGTATCTGGAGGAGGCCTATCCCGATGTGGCCCTGATGCCGCGGGAGGTGGCGGCCCGCGCCGAGGTGCGCCGGATCGTCGACTGGTTCACCCGCACCTTCGACCGCGAGGTGACCGAGAATCTGGTCGGCGAGAAGCTGATCAAGCGGCTGTCCGGCCAGGGCCACCCCTACGCCCCGGCGATCCGCGCCGGTCTGGCGAACATCCAGTACCATATGGAATACATCGCCTTCCTGTCGGAGCGTCGCCCCTGGCTGGCCGGTTCCAGCTTCACGGTGGCCGACATCGCGGCGGCGGCGGCGCTGTCCTGCGTCGACTACGTGGACAACGTGCCGTGGGACAAGGTGCCGGAGGCCAAGGACTGGTACGCCCGCATCAAGTCGCGCCCCAGCTTCCGCGGCCTGCTGACCGACAGCATCCCCGGCTGCCCGCCGCCCCGCCATTACGCCGACCTGGACTTCTGAATTCCCCCACGATCTCTGCGGGAAAACTCCAGGCAAGGCTCTCGTCGCCCGATCTGTCCGACCGGGATAGGCCCCGCCAAAGGAGGGAACCCCAACCGTACCGGTCTGTTTCGCTTTGGTTGCAGAACGGCTGAGGAGGATGGGGGCATGGCCCAACACGACTACGTGCGTCACACGCTCGATTGCCTGGAGGAGGCGCAAGCGGCCCTGCGGCTTGCCCAACGCAAGGGCCAGATCGCGCCGGAGGACGAGGACCAGTTGTCCCGCCGCCTCGACCGCATCACCGAACGCATCGCCCAGGTTCAGGAGATGCATTGAGCCGGGCCCGGGCCGCGCCCTCCCCGGCGCGGCCTGCGGCGACAGGCTGCCGCTCGTGCCCGGACACATTCGGAAGGGCAGTACAGACTTGGCGGATCGGCTGGCCGTGGGTGGTTCTGGGTTTCCTTGTTGAGCCACCGATACGGTGAATCTTCTGACGGGGCCCAGTTACGAGCCGCGCGGCTTCCGGTTGCCCGCCTGTCGAAAGCGTGGGCCGATGAATCCGCCACCCGCCCTTGATTCCCCTGCCGCGCCATGAGGCGCAAATCATTTCCCGTAACGATTAAATATCAGATTACGGATCGCCACCATTGAAAATTCCCCACACGAATGAGCGAATTCGTTATTCGCATAATAGTTCATAAACTAATCATTACCAATTGAATGATTTTTTCTTTTTTATGGACGAGCTGCCATTAAACATGCATTTTATAAGGGATCAGCATATATGTTTGTACAACCATAAAATTAATGGAGCATCTGATGAGCACCGTCATTGGAACTGCCGGCAATGATTCTCTGCAGGGTTCCGCAGGGGACGACACCATCGTCGGGTTGCAGGGCAATGATACCCTTGAGGGCTTCGGGGGTAACGACAGACTCTGGGGCGACGACGGCAACGATGTATTGGATGGTGGCGCTGGGAGCGACGTGCTTTACGGCAATAACGGCAATGATACGCTCTTCGGTGGCGGTAACTCTGGAACTGGTGATTTTGCAAACTACGCCGACTACCTCTACGGCGGTTCTGGTAATGATTATTACTTACACGACTTTTCTCTTGGTGGCGTGACTGTAATCGACGATATGTCTGGCGACCAATTTGGAAACGCTGACGCCCTGTTCATGTACAATGCGACAACACTCAACCTCTACTGGGCTGGGGACCGTTCGACTTTGTACATTTTCCAGCCGGGTGAGTGGGACGACGGCACCTTTGATAATGGCATTGTCATCCGCGGCATGCTGACGAATCAGGGTAATCCAGGAGTGGGTACGATTGAGTATGCCGTACTCAACGGCGGTCAGATCACCACCTGGGATGCCGCAATATTCAACAGCTGGGATGTGCAATTCGCCTAAATTTGCCGATCATCAACTGAAAATTTTTAAATAGCTGACCATTCTCCGCAGCTGGAGCTTGCAGTGCAGGCCGGCTCCAGATTGCCGGAATATCAGTCGAGTGATGACATATCTGACCTTTCTTGTTTCATTTCGATGACGCTGAGTGTGGGCGCGCGGAGATGTGCCCCGGTTGGACATGGCGAAGGAGGATGCAACGATGAACGTGCTGGGAACATCAAATTTGGCAAACAGTTCGGTACAGAGCCTCAACTCCTTCTCCCAAGCGACATCCGCATCATCAAAGATGGTTGCTGGAACTCCGGCGCCGACAGACCAAGTGTCATTCAGTCCGTTGGCTTCGGCCCTTCGTGATGAATCCCTCTCCGCCTTCAACGCATTGTCGGTCGAGACCCGGTCTCAGCTTTCCTCTCTCGTCGACAGCGGCGCGCTCTCTGGCGACGATGTACACAACGCTTTGAAGCAACGAACCAAGGAAGCGCGTCTCGGCGCTTATGCGGCAACGTTCCGCATGGCCCACAATGATAACGCCGATCTGCTCTCCAGCGGTTCCGCAACATCTTCCGATTTCCAGGAAGCGTTGCGTGCAGCTTCGGAAAAGCGGGCGGGAATGATGGAGAAGCTGTCCGCGTTGCTGCAGAGCGGGCAGGATGGCTCCGACGATTACACCGCTCTGTCTGATCAACTCAAGGCATTGACACCAAACGCTCGGTTGCTGGCTGGCGGGAGCAGCTTCGTCGATCCGTTCCAACCGATTGAGCCGGGAGAATCCCGCCTGATGTCGACGCGCAGCGAAACCGACGCCGTTTACAAGCTGAAGGCCGCCGGTGTCGATCTGTCCGCCATCGACAAAGCCTTGCGCCCCATGGGCGAACGTGACGCCGCGTCGCTTGTGGCCGAACGGGCGGGACTCCCGCAGACGCATACGGTCTCGAAGGACGGCGAGTTTTCATTGGATCAGGCGCTCATCCAGCCGATAACCGCGCCTCCGTCGGCGGCGGGCGCTGCTTCAGGTGCCGATGCACGCTTCATCGATGCCGATTTCCTGGCCAACCTCGGGTCATCCATCGGACCATTGAAGGGAAATGCCTTCGGTGAGGGAGCGGATGCCTCTCGCCAGTATTGGCGCGGCCTGCGAGCCAGTTACTGATCACCTATGACGCTTATGGCTCCTGAAACCTTCAGCGGCAACGCTACGCCACGCCCGCCATGCGCAGCGCCACGCCGGCCAGCGCGCAGGCGCCCAGGGTGGGCAGCATCCCCGCCTTGAAACGGAACACCGCCAGCACCGCCGCCACGGTCAGCGCCAGCGCCGGCAGGTTGACGCTGGCGAGAACGGGCAGGTCCAGCGCCATGCCGGCGACCGACACCGGCTCCAGCCGGGCGAACAGCGTGTGCAGGGCGAACCACAGCGCCAGATTCAGGATGACCCCGACCACCGCCGCGGTGATCGCCGACAGGGCGGCACCGAGCATCCGGTTGCCGCGCAGCGCCTCTACATAGGGCGCACCGAGGAAAATCCACAGGAAGCAGGGCACGAAGGTGACCCAGGTGGTCAGCAGCCCGCCCAGTACCCCGGCCAGCAGCGGCGGCAGCGGCCCCGGATCGCGCAGCGCGCCGAGGAAGCCGACGAACTGCACCACCATGATCAGCGGCCCGGGCGTCGTCTCCGCCATGCCCAGCCCGTCGAGCATCTCGCCGGGATGGAGCCAGCCGTAGGTCTCCACCGCCTGCTGAGCCACATAGGCCAGCACGGCGTAGGCGCCGCCGAAGGTCACCACCGCCATCTTGGAGAAGAAGACGGCGATGCCGGTGAACGTGTTGTCCGGCCCAAGCGTCAGCAGCAGCGCCAGCACCGGCCCCAGCCACAGGGCGAGGCACACCGCCCCGACCCGCAGCGACCAAGCGGTGGAGGGGCGGGCGTGGTCCGGCGTCCCCTCGCCCAGCAGGCTATTTCCATGCGTGGACGAAGCCGGTCCGTGCGGCGCCGGCCGGAAGGCGGTGACACCCAGCCGCGCCCCGGCCAGCCCGATCAGCGCGGCGGTCAGGATGATCAGGGGAAACGGGACGTTGAAGGCAAAGATCGCCAGGAAGGCCGCCGCCGACAGGGCGACCATCGCCCCGTTCTTCAGCGTGCGCCGCCCGACGCGGACCACCGCCTCCAGAACCACGGCGAGAACCGCCGCCTTCAACCCGAAAAACAGCCCCTGCACCGCCCCGGTGTGCCCCAGCGTCGCGTAGATCAGGCTGAGCGCCATGATGGCCAGCGCGCCGGGCAGGACGAACAGGACGCCGGCGATCAGCCCGCCCACCGTCCGGTGCATCAGCCAGCCAATGTAGACGGCCAGCTGCTGCGCCTCCGGCCCCGGCAGCAGCATGCAGTAGTTCAGGGCATGGAGGAACCGCTCCTCCCCGATCCACTTCTTCTCGTCCACCACGACGCGGTGCATCATGGCGATCTGGCCGGCCGGCCCGCCGAAGCTCAGCGCCGCGATCCGCGCCCAGACCCGCGTGGCCTCGCCGAGGCTCACCCCGTGGCCGGCGGTGTCCACACCGGGTGTGTTGGCGCTGTCCGCCTGGATCATGCGTCGTCTCCGGAGCACGCGAAGGGGCGCCATTCAGACCACAAGGGACGGTCCGCCGCCAGCGCGGAGATGTGACGGTAATGTTGCGCCGGTCAGGAGGGCGCCGCCGGCAGAACCAGTTCCACCCGCAACCCGCCGAGCGACGAATCGCCCAGCCGCAGGTCGCCGCCGTAGAGCCGCGCCACGTCGCGCACGACGGCGAGGCCGAGGCCGCTGCCCGGCGTGCTTTCGTCCAGCCGCACGCCGGGGGCCAGCACCGCGTCGCGCCGGTCGGCGGGCAGGCCCGGCCCGTCGTCCTCGACCACCACCGCCAGCATCCCGCCTGCCTCCAGCCGCGACGCGACCTCCACCCGCGACCCCGCCCACGTCATGGCGTTGTCCAGCAGGTTGCCCAGCATCTCGTCGAGATCCTCGCGCTCTCCGGCGAAGACATGCTCGCGCGGGACGCGGACGGTGACGATCACCCGTCCATTGCCGCCCTGGAGTTTCTCCATCACCCGCGCCAGCGCCCCGGCGCTGTCGGCCACCGGGGTAGCGACGCCGGGCAGGCCGCGGGCGGCGGCGGCGCGGGCGCGGGCCATGTGATGGTCGATGTGGCGGCGCATCTCCGCCACCCGCCGGGCGGCCGCCTCCCCCTCCGCCTCGTTCGCCAGCACGGCGAGGTTCGTCTTCAGCGCGTGGGCGAGGTTCCCGGCCTGGAGCCGCGCCCGAACCACCACCTCCTCCGAATGGTCCAGGAGGGCGTTCAGGTCGTCGAGCAGCGGCTGCACCTCGCGCGGGGAATCGCCGCCGAAGCGCTTCCTGCGTCCGGCCCGCACCGCGGCCAGTTCGGCGCGCAGCCGCACCAGCGGGCGCAGCCCCACCGACACCTGGACCACCGCAGCGGCGATCAGCGCCAGCGCCAGCGCCCCCAGCGACAGCCAGAGCACCCGGTTGAAATCCGCCACCACCGCCCGCAGCTCCGCCTCGTCCTGGGCCACCGCCATGCGCAGGGGCGCGGTCCCGTTGGGAAAGGTCACCGCGCGCTCCAGCACCGACAGGTGGCGCCCGGCGGGGCCGACGACGCTGTGACGGTGGATCTCGCCGTCGGCGACCTCGTCCGGCGGCAGGGCCAGCGCCTCGTCCCACAGCGAGCGGGAGCGGAGAACCGGCGCGGCCCCCGGCCCGACCTGCCAGTACAGCCCCGAGAGGGGCCGGCGGAAACGCGGGTCGCTGAGCGGCTGGCGCAGCACCGGCACGCCGTCCGCCCCCAGTTCGGTCAGCGCGGCGAGCTGGTCGAGATGGTTGGTCAGCTCCGCCTCGAAGCGGCGGGCCACATGGTCGCGGAACAGGCCGGACAGAACCAGCCCGGCCAGCGCCAGGGCCAGCGCGATCCACACCGCCGCCCCGGCCAGCAGGCGGAAGCGCAGCGACCCGGTCAACCGCCGCGCCCCCCGCTCACGGCGCCTCCAGCTTGTAGCCGAGCCCGCGCACGGTCTTGATCAGGTCGGCGCCCAGCTTGCGGCGCAGGCGGCCGACGAAGACCTCGATGGTGTTGGAATCGCGGTCGAAATCCTGGGCGTAGATGTGCTCGGTCAGCTCCGTACGGGAGACCAGCTGCCCCTTGCGGTGCATCAGGTAATCGAGCACGCGGAACTCGTGCCCGGTCAGGTCCACCGGCCGCCCATCCAGCGTGACCCGGCCTGAGCGGGTGTCCAGCACCACCCCGCCGCAGGCAATCTCCGCCGAGGCGTGGCCCTTGGAGCGGCGGATCAGCGCACGGATGCGGGCGAGAAGCTCCTCCATGCTGAAGGGCTTCGCCAGATAGTCGTCGGCCCCGGCGTCGATGCCCTGGACCTTCTCCGTCCAGGCGCCGCGGGCGGTCAGGATGATGACCGGTGCCGTGATCCCGCCCGCGCGCCACGACCGCAGCACCGTCAGCCCGTCCACCCGCGGCAGGCCGAGATCGAGCACGATGGCGTCGTAGGGCTCGGTCTCGCCGAGAAACTGCCCTTCCTCGCCGTCGGCGGCGCGATCCACGGCGTAGCCCTCGCCCTCCAGCCGCTCGGCGAGCTGCTGGGCGAGCGCCGGATCATCCTCGACGACGAGCAGGCGCATGGCGCTCACCTCTTCCCATGATGGCCGCTCTCGCCTTTCCCGTTGCGCCCGCGCACCCGCAGCAGGTCGCCGGTCGCGGCGTCGTACTTCAGCTTCAGGACGCGGCCTTCGGCGGTGATGGTCTTGATCTCGTAGACGATCTGCCCGTCCTCATCCTCGAACTCGACGTCCAGGATGTCACCAGGGAAATCGGCCTGCGCGCGGGCCAGGATGGCCTCCAGCGGCAGCACCCGGCCCGAGCGGAACGCCTCCCGCGCCCGCTCATGGTCGCGGTCGTCATCCGCCGCCGCCGGCAGGGTCGCGGTGAGGAGGACCAGGGACAGCAGGACGGCGCGGGCAGCGTTCATGATCGGAACCGGCAGGCGGACAGACGAATCCAGTTAGCACAAAGCCGCCTGAACGGCACCTGAATGAACCGGTCAGGCTCCGTTCAGCGTGGGCGGCGCAGTCTCCACCGCAACGAACGCGACGCCCTGGAGACTACACCGATGATCCGCAGGATGCTGACCCACACCGCCGCCGCAACGCTCGTCGTCGCCGTGGCGGCCTTCGCCTTCCAGGCCCTTGCCGGCGGGGAGGGCGTCGCCCGCACCGCCGGGTCGCTGGCCGCCGCCGTCGCGGGGGGCGATCATGACGCCGACTGACCTCCGTCCCCCCATGGCGCGCCGCACGCCGGGTCGGCTGCTGTTCCTGTTCGCCTTTCACGCCGCGCTGTCGGGCGCCTTCATCGTCGCCTACCTGACGGGGGACGAGGACACCTACGCCATGCACCAGTTCGCCGGCTACACGGCGCTGGCCGCGCTGGCGGTGCGGCTCCTGGCCGGGGTGCTGATGCCGGTGGGGCCGCTGCGCCTGCCCCGCCCATCTACGGCCGCCACGCTGGACTGGCTGCGGCGCGCCGCCATGAGAGAAGCGCGGGCCTGGGGACAACGCAGCCCGCTGCTCGCCTGGATGGCGCTGGCGCTGCTGGCCGTGGTCGGCGCTGCCGCGCTCAGCGGAGCGGTTGCCGACTTTGTCGTCCCCTTCGAGACGCTGCACGAGGCGCTGGGCGAGTTTTCCCTGCCCGTCGTCCTGGCCCATGTCGCCCTGGTCGTCGCGCTGCTCGCCCTGAAGAAAGTCGCCGGCTGGCGCGCCCGCTCCAACACCCGACACGAGGTCACCGCCCCATGATCCGCTTCGTCCTGCCCACGCTGGCCGTCTTCGCCGTGGGCGCGGCCATCGCCGCCGCCCCGAACCCGGCGCGCACCGCCCTCCTCGACGGCTATGCCGCCCAGGCGAAAGCGCAATCGCCGGCCTTCGCCGGCTTCTCCGCCGAGCGGGGACGGGCGCTCTATCTCGGCCCGCACGGTGGCGGCAAGCCGGAGACCAACGCCTGCGCCGCCTGCCACACCCCCGACCCGACCGCCCAGGGCCGTCACCAGCGGACCGGGCGCGGGATCGAGCCGATGGCCGTCTCCGCCAACCCCAAGCGCTTCACCGACCCCGCGGAGGTGGAGAAGCGCTTCGACCGCGATTGCCCCAACGTCCTCGGCCGCGCCTGCACGGCGCAGGAGAAGGGCGACTTCATCACCTATCTCGCCGGTCAATAAGGCCGGCCAATGAGGAGCCCCGCCATGCCCCGCCGCCTCATCGCCGCAACCGTTCTTCTGCTGCTGTCCGGCGTCCCCGCTTCGGCCAACGAGTTCGAGCGCGTCCGGCCGGTGACCAACGACGCCACCCGCAAGGAATGCGGGGAATGCCACATGGCCTTCCAGCCCGGCCTGCTGCCGGCGGGAAGCTGGACCCGGATCATGGACGGGCTGGACGACCATTTCGGCGAGAAGGCCAGCCTGCCGCCCGGCCCGGCGGCGGAGATCCGCGCCTATCTGACCGGCAACGCCGCCGGGCGCGGCGACCCGACGCTGCTGCGGATCACCGAGCAGCGCTGGTGGCTGCGCGAGCACGGATTCCGCCCGGAGGTCTGGCTGCGCAAGGACGTGCTGTCCAAGGCCAACTGCGAAGCCTGCCACCGCGACGCCGCCCGCGGACTCTATGACGACGACTGATCGGGGACGACGACTGATCGGGCGGGACAAAGCGTTGCCGCGACGGTTGTTCTCGGGAGCGATCAGAGAGGGAGGAGCATCATGGACCACGACACCTTCAACATGGGCATCCGGAAATACCTGAAGGTCGTCGGCGTCACCTCGCAGCGCGAGATCGAGCGCGCCGTGAGCGAAGCGATCGAGGCCGGCAAGCTGAAGGGCAACGAGACGCTCCAAGCCCGCGTCGTGCTGACCATCGAGGGCATCGGGCTGGAGCATGAGATCAAGGGGGAGATCGCGTTGGAGTAGGCGTCGGCACCGGTTGCCCCCACCCTCCCGCTTCGCGGGTCCCTCCCTCCCCGCTGCGCAGGGGAGGGCCAGAATCCCCTCCCCGCAGCGGGGGGGGCTGGGGTGGGGGCAAGGGTCACCCCATCACCAACCCCCGTCCACATACAGCACCTGCCCGGTCATGAACCGGCTCCAGCCCGACGCCAGGAACAGCACCGGGCCGGTCACGTCCTCCGGCGTGGCGATGCGGCGCAGCGGGGTCTGGGTGACGATGGCGTCCTTCACGTCTTCCTTCGTCGCCCGGCTGGCGTCGGTGGGGTAGACCAGCCCCGGCGCCACGCAGTTGACGCGGATGCCCAGCGGCCCCAGCTCCGCCGCCAGATTGCGGCTGAAGCCGACCAGCGCCGCCTTGGCCGTCGTGTAGTCGTGATAGGGCACGGTGGGCCGGGCGACGAGGTCGGTCGCCATGTTCACGATGCTGCCGCCGGGCCGCCGCTGCATCACCGGCAACACCGCTTTGCAAATGTTGTAGGTGCCGAGCAAAGCCCCATCCACTTGCCCCCGGTAGTCCGTCCACTCGGTGTCCCAGAACAGCTTGCGCTTCTCCGGGTCGAAAGCGTAGGGGCGGAAGGCGTTGTTGACCACCACGTCGATCTTGCCGAACTCCTCCGCCGTGCGCTCCACCATGCGGTTTACCGCGTCGGCGTCGGTCACGTCGGCCTGCACCGCCCAGGCGTCGCCGCCCGCCTCGCGGCAGGCTGCCGCCACCGCATCCGCCGCATCGGCATTCTGCAGGTAGTTGACGGCGACCGCCGCCCCCTCCGCCGCGAAGGCCTTGGCGATGGCGGCGCCGATGCCGCGGCTGGCGCCGGTGACAAGCACGGTCTTGTCGCGGAAATCCATGGCTCGGCCCGCCTTCCTTACTCGGGGATCAGGTCGGACCGGACCAGCGTGCCCATGTCGAGGTCCTTTGCGATCAGGCCGAGCTGCTTGAAGGTGTCCGCCCCCTTCTGCATCAGCGCCGGATCGAAGTGGCCGAGGCCCTTGGCCTTGGTCGTCTCCGACACGCTGGAGGCGTTGCGCAGCTTGATGATGGCGAGGTTGGTGGCCTCGTCGCGGCCGTTGATCGCGCGGGTCACGGCGAGGCGGGCGGCCTCCTCCGGCTCGGCGATCATCCAGGCGGCGCTGTCGCGGTAGGCGACAAGGAAGCGCTTCAGAACGTCCTTCTTCGTGCGGTAGGTCTCCTCCGTCACCACGAAGATGTCGCTGGGCAGGTTCAGCGTGTCCTTGACCTCGATGACGTTGATGTCCTTCAGCCCCTTCTGCATCCCGACATGGAGGCCGGTGTCGGTCGCCGCGGTGGCGTCCACCTGACCCTGGATGACGGGGGCGAAGTTCAGCAGGCCGGTCACCTCGATGGTCACGTCCTTCTCGCTCAGCCCGACCTGATGCAGCAGCACCTGGAGGTTCTGGCGGGTGCCGCTGGACAGGCTATAGACGCCGATGCGCTTGCCCTTGAGGTCTTCAGGCTTGGTGATGTTGCGCTCCTTCGGCGACACCACGTTGAAGACGTTCTGCGGGTAGATGTTGTAGATGGCGATCAGCTTCTCGCCCTTGTCGAGCGCGAGGTAGAAGGAGGCCGGGTCGGTGAAGGCCACGTCGGCCTGACCGGTCAGCATGTTCTGGATGGCCGAGCCGCCGCCGGTCCCCGGCACATAGCCGAGATCGATCCCCTTGGCCTTGAAGAAGCCCTTGTCCGGCTCGGCCAGCAGGTTGGTGATCTCGCTGATCGGCTGGCTCCAGCCCGCCACGGTCACCTTGTCGAGCGCCAGCGCGGGAGAAGACAGAAGCAGGGCGGAAACGGCGACGGCACCCAAAGTGCGCAGGAACCCGAACATCGTGTGATTATCCTTTCCACGGACGGCGCAGCAGCCACCGTTCGAGCCCGGCAGCGGCCTGATAAGCGATCATGCCCAGCACCGTGATGACGATGAACAGGGCGAACATCATGGTCGAATCCATCATCCCCTGCGCCGCGATGATCGAGGCGCCCAGCCCCTGCCGGCCCCCGATGAACTCGCCGACGACGGCGCCGACCAGCGCCAGCACCACGGCGACGCGCAAGCCCGCCAGGATCACCGGCAGGCCGGAGGGGATCTTCAGCCGCAAGAGGGTTTGCAGGCGCGTCGCCCGCAGCATCCGGAACAGCTCCCGCTTGTTGGGATCGACCTGCTGAAGCCCGGTCATGGTGTTTTCCAGCAGCGGGAAGAAGCAGATCAGCGCCGTGATGACGACGGTGGAGGTCATGCCGAAGCCGAACCAGACGATGAACAGCGGCCCCAGCGCCAGCTTCGGCACCACCTGGCTGGCCAGGATGTAGGGGTAGAACAGGCGGCGCAGCACCGGCACCTCGGCCAGCAGCACCCCGGCAAGGAAGCCGATGGTGCAGCCGGCGGCGAGGCCCATCGCCATCTCCGCCGTGGTGACCCAGAGATGCGGCAGCAGGTAGCCCCCGGCCAGCCCGTCCCACAGCGTGCGCAGCACCGCCGAGGGCAGCGGCACGACCAGCGCCGACACCCCCGCCACCCGGCAATAGACCTCCCACCCCGCCAGCAGCAGGACGAGCAGCAGGGCGGAGGCGATGCGGACCATCACGATGCGCGCTCCAGCGCCACGCCGCTGTCGGTCTTGCCGTCCATGGCGTGGCGCAGCTCCAGGCACAGGGCGTTGAAGCGCGGGCTGTAGCGGACGTCGCGCCCGCGCGGGCGGGCCAGCGGTACCGGCAGGGCGTGGCGCAGGTGCCCGCCCTCCATCACCGCCACCCGATCGGCCAGATAGACCGCCTCCGCGATGTCGTGGGTGACGAACAGCACGGTGGTGCGGTGGCGGGCGCAGAGCTTCAGCAGGTCGTCCTGCAACTCCTCCCGCGTGATGGCGTCGAGCGCGGCGAAGGGCTCGTCGAGCAGGAGCAGCGGCGGCTCGGTGACCAGCGCGCGCGCCAGCGCGACGCGGCTCTGCTGCCCGCCCGACAGTTGGCTGGGGAGGCGCCCTTCGAGTCCGGACAGGCCGACGAGGTCCAGCAGCTCCTCCGCCTTGCGGCGGTCCGCCGGCTGCGGGCGGCGCTTCAACGAGACGGGAAGCAGCAGGTTGTCGAACACGGTCCGCCACTCCAGCAGCGTCGGCGCCTGGAAGACGAAACCGACCTGGGCCCCCGGTCCCTGCACCGGCTCCCCCTGGATGCGGACGCTGCCGGTCGAGGGGGCGAGCAGCCCGGCGACCAGCTTCAGCAGAGTCGTCTTGCCGCAGCCGCTGCGCCCGACCAGCGCGTGGAATTCGCCCTCCCCGATGGTCCAGTCGATGCGGTCCAGGATGGTGCCGCCGCTCGGGACGCCGTAACCGGCCTGTTCGATGCTGACGAAGGGCATGGCCGGGCGCCTCAATCCGTGTAGGGGGCGAAGCTGTCCGCCGCCCGTTCCGCCGAGCCTTCGATCTCGGTCATGGTGACGAGGTCCAGCAGGTTGAACCGCCCGTCATGGTGCCAGCCCGCTTCCGGCGCGGTCATGCGGCCGAGCGCGCAGAGGCGCGTCACCCCCACGGCCCCCAGCGCCCCGGCCAACGCGAACAGCTCCTCCGGTGCCGCGGCGATGCCCACGGTCTGGAGGAAGGCGCGGTAGGGCGCCAGCCCCGGCACCGCGTCGGCCAGCCGATCCACCGCCACCACCGTCACCGTGCGGTTCAGCCCGCAAGGGCTCAGGCCGTCCGCGGCGTCGGTGTAGGCGATGGCCCAGCTTCCCGCCGGATCGCCCAGCAGGGCGCGGCTGGGGTCGGCAAAGCCCTTCGTCTCCTCCGCGTTGCGCCAGGACGCGACGCCGCCCGCCTCGGCCATCGACAGGGGGCGGCGCGGGAACTTGCTGCCCAGCGCGTCCAGCTCGTGCGCCAGATAGGCGGCGAACGCGCGCGGGGACACCCGCCCGCCGCGCTCCACGAAAAAGGTCTGGGGTGAGTAGCAGCCCTGCTGGTCGTAGCGCGCCACGTCGTAGGCCGCCTGCCGCGCCACCGCCCCCGCCTTCCCGGCGTCGAGCGCGGAGCGGGCGACCATGCCGAAGCTGATCTTGTGGCCGTAGGGGAGGAAGCGCGTGGTGATCGGCACCCGCGCCCGGATGGCCGCCAGCGCGTCGTTGCCGCCATAGGCGACCACCGTGTCGGCGCGGCTCAGCCACGCGCGCTCCGCCGCCTCGTCGCCGCCCTTCCACCAGACGATGGCGATGCAGTCGGCCAGCTCCGGGTCGATCTCCGCCAGGATTTGCACGAACCAGCCGGCGAACAGCGGCTCGGCGCTCGGCAGCTTGCCGACCGTGCCGGCCTTCACCAGCAGGCCGGAAATCAGGCTCCACAGCGGCAGGCCCGGCACGTTGCCCGCCCAGACGTGCAGCAGCTGCTCCGGCCCGAAGGCGCGGGCGAAGCCGCCCTTGGGCATGGGCTGGAAATCGTCGAGCACCGCCGGGTTGGCGAAATCCTCGGCGATGAATTTCCGAAGCTCCGGCCCGCGGAAGGTCTTCAGATAGCCGGTCAGCCCCAGCCGGACCATCTCGGCGTCATAGCCGGTGACCAGCGGCAGCAGACGTTCCGCCTTTTGCCGCCACGGGTCGTCGCGGTCGAGCAGCCGGGCGACGGCGCGGTCGATGGCGGCGGCGATCTCCGCGACCGTGCGGCTTCTCAGGTAAGTCCGCGCGTTCGTCCGCACCCGCGTTGCCAATTCAGCGATCTGCGCCTCGGTCAGCACCGGCACCGCCACGTCGAGCGTCTCGGCGCCGCGCCGGAAGGTCAGCGTCCGCCAGTCCACCGCGTCGGCGGACAGCCCCGGCAGATGCCCGGCGCGCTCCATCAAGCCAACGGTCATGGGGCCCGCGCCGCTTTGAGGAAGTCCTCGACCGCCATGGAGCAGCCCTTGGCGTCCGCCCCGTCGGCCCGGCCGAGGAGCTGGAAACCGCCGTCCACCTCCACCCCCGCGTCCTCGGTCAGAATGGCGGAAGCGCAGTTGAAATGGGCCAGATCGTGATGGACCAGCACGCCGACGCTGCCGCGCGGCACCTCCTGCCCGGTCAGCGGGTTGATGACCCGGCTGCGTATCCAGTGCGGGCCGGACTTCACCGACGGGCAGGTCTCGTTGCCGTCGTCGTAGAACTGGGTGCTCAGCTCCGTCATGCCGTACATGTTGATGCACAGCCGGCGCGGCACGCCGAAGGTGGCGGACAGGCGGCCGTAGAACTCCTCCGCCGCCATCTCCCGCGACTGGCCCTTGAAGCCGCCGGTGTCGAGGATGCGGCTGCCCGCCGGCAGGGCGAAGCTCCGCCCCCGCTCGGCCAGCGCGTCCATCAGATGCACGACGCTGAAGCTCGCCCCCAGCAGGGCGTAGGGTTCGCCGGTTTCCTCGGCGCGGGACAGCGCCTCGATCGCCCCGTCCACGTCCAGCCCGGCGTCGGAGACGAAATAGCGGCTCTCATCCGTCCCGAACTCGCTCTTCGCCAGCGCCAGATAATGGGCGAGCGAGGAGTTGGGCATCGCCTGCTCGGTCGGGAACAGGATTCCCATGCGCAGCCGGTCAAACTCGCCCATGAAGCGGCGGCGGAAATTGACGGTCATCGAGCGGTCGTAGACCGCCAGCGTCGGATGGTGGCTCTTGCCCCGCACGCCCTTGGTGGTGCCGCTGGTCATGAAGACGTGCGGGCACTCCTCCGGCGGGCGTCCGCTCAGCGTCAGGTCCTTGAAGGCGCT
This sequence comes from Azospirillum sp. Marseille-Q6669, assembly GCF_965111635.1. Lineage (NCBI taxonomy): Bacteria > Pseudomonadati > Pseudomonadota > Alphaproteobacteria > Rhodospirillales > Azospirillaceae > Azospirillum > Azospirillum sp. Marseille-Q6669. The sequence goes on from NZ_CBCOOP010000001.1 coordinate 1,671,762, forward strand.
GATCGGCACGGCGGGCACGTCGCGCCAGCTCTTCACCGTGCGCAGGGTGCGCGCCCGCTGGGTGGCGAAGCGGCGGTAGGGGGCGTTGGTCTCGAACTGGTGGGCGAAGACGGCCAGCGCCATGCGGTTGAACGCCTCCTCGTCCGCCTCTTCGGCGGCGATGAAGGCCAGCAGGTCTTCGACAAGTCGGGCTTCGGTCACGTCCGCACACACCTTTTGCAGCGCCAACAAACTGTTGCCGGAGCAAACGGTGTCTGGATGGAATGGGGGTACGCCGTGCCGCCCTTCAGTCCCGTCCCTACGCCGGTATGACCCGGATCAGGTTCGATGGGTCACCGCGTTGTCCGGATGAAAGCGCCGGACCGGCGGAGTCTCAGCCTCCTAGCGAGGCCCCCCAGGGAACACTTCGCAAGCTAAGGGACCGGCCCCCGCCCGTCAAGCCGGTCGGGCTCAGGCGGCGCCCTTCACCACCTCCAGGACCATGGCGATCTCGTCGATGACGTTGTTCTGGCTTTCCATTGCCTCCATCACCTCCTGGTTCGTGACCTCCCCGGACGCCAGCTTGTGGTGCCAGCGCGGGGTCGGGGCGTAGACGATCGACAGCATGCGGAAATCGACGTTCAGATGCATCGCCAAGCGGGTGTTGGGCCAGCCTCGCTCGATGAATGTCCGGTTCTCCTCCATCGAGAACAGGCTCAGCACGTTGGGCGTAATGGGGCGGACGTGGGTCGGATCGCCGAGATAGCCGTCGCTGCGCGGGTGCGGCACCTTGATGGTGATCCGCGCGCCGTGGCGGCAGACTCGGTACAGCTCCTTCATGATGTTCAGGAAGCCCTCGGTCGTCTGGCCCATATGCTCCAGCGCGTGGATGAGTTGGACGTCGGCGACGCTGCTCTCCTCGAACGGCCAGGGCACGACCTCCAGGTCGGCGACGATGTCCGGCCCGAAGGTGCCGTACTTGTCCACGTTGACGTAGCCGGCAAGCCGCGTGTCGCCGCAGCCGAGGTTGAGCTTGAGGTCCGACATCGCGCGCGTTTCCGGCCAGCCGTTGTTGCCACGAAAGCGACCTTACACCTCCCGCCGCAGCAGCGACAGGGCGGCCATCGCCATGACCTGCGCGGAATGGACCATGTCGTCGATGTCCACATACTCGTCCGGCTGGTGGGCGAGGTCGAGGATGCCGGGGCCGTAGGCGATGCAGTCCTTCAGATGCCCAACCCGCGCGATGTGCTTCTGGTCGTAGGTGCCGGGGGACACCACCTGCACCGCCGGGCGGCCCAGCACCGTCTCGATGGCCGCCCCCACCGCCCGCACCACCGGCGCGTCGGCGTCGGTCAGGGTGGGCAGAAAGGCCAGAACCTCGCGCAGCTCGTAATCGAAGCCGGGGCGCTCGCGGCGCAGATCCTCCAGGATGGCGGTGATCTCCGCCCGCACCTCCTCCGGGTCCTCCTCGATCAGATAGCGGCGGTCGATGACCATACGGCAGCGGTCAGGCACCATCGGGCTGGGCAGGCCGCCGTGATCCTCCGGCTGGCCGCCATGGATGGCGTTGATGTTCAGGGTGGACTGCCGCGCCCCCTCCGGCACCACCGGCATGGCGGTGCGCTTGGCGGCCAAGCGGGGGAGCAGCTCCGTCTCGATCCGGTGCAGCACGGCGCCCATATGGCGCACCGCGCAGTTGCCGAGGAAGGGCATGGAGCCGTGGGCGACGCGGCCCTTCGTCTCGATCTCCGCCCACCAGACGCCGCGGTGGCCGATGCACACACGGTCCACGTTCAGCGGCTCCGGGATGATGACGTGGTCGACCCGCGGGCGGGAGAAATAGCCGAGCGTGGCGAGATGCCCGACCCCGCCGTAGCCGCCGGACTCCTCATCCACCGTGCCTGAGATTTCCAGCGCGCCGGGGAAGGGGATGCCCGCCTCCAGGATCGCTTCCACGGCGATGATCGACGCGGCGATCCCGCCCTTCATGTCGCAGGCGCCGCGGCCGTAGACGCGCCCGTCCTTCACTACCCCTTCGAAGGGATCGACCGTCCAGCCCTGGCCGGCGGGCACCACGTCGATGTGGCCGTTGAAATGCACGCAGGGGCCGGGCTCGCGCCCTTCGATGCGGGCGATGACGTTGGTGCGCGGGTAGCGGTCGCTGTCGCCCGGCGCGCCATCCGCCCGCACATACTCCACGGCGAAACCGCGCCCGGCCAGCCGCCGCCCAAGGAACTCCGCGCAGTCGGTGTAGACGTCGCCCGGCGGGTTCACGGTGGGGATGCGGATCAGGTCGCGGGTCAGCGCGACAAGATCGTCGCGCCGCTCCGCGATCCGGCGGAACAGCGACTCCCTATGGTCGAGCGGCATGCATCCCCCCTACGCACACTTCATTGCGCGGAAGGATCGGCCATGCCGGCCCGCCTGTCGAGAGCTGTTCCGCACCTCACTCCGCCGCGCGATGCCGCAGCCGCTCGTCCTCGTTGGCGCGGCCGTTGCGGATCTGCTCCTCGTACCAGCGGCGGTGATGGTCCTTGGCCCAGTTCTCGTCCACCACGCCGCTGCCCATCGCGTCGAAGGCGCCCTCCATTCCGATGGTGCCGATGTAGATGTGCCCGATGATCAGCGCGATCATCAGCGCGGCCACCACCCCGTGCGCGACGTGCAGGATCTGCATGCCGCCGATCCCGGTGACGGCGAAGGGCATCATCAGCAGGAAGCCGGTGAGCGACAGCGCGAAGCCGCCGAACACCACCGCCCAGAAGACCCCTTTCTGGCCGGCGTTGAAGCGCCCGGCCTCGGGATGCTCGCCGGACTTGTTCAGCACGCCGCCGAGCGTCTTCAGCCAGACGAGATCGGCCTTCTCCGGGATGTTGTCGCGCACCCAGAGCACGAAGATCATCAGCAGGCCGAGGACGAAGGGCACGCTGAAAAAGTTGTGCATATACTTGCTGGCCTCGGCCAGCATCGTGAAGTTCGGGTGGCCGATCAGCGGGATCAGCAGCATGCGCCCGAAGGTCAGGATCAGCCCGGTCAGCGCCATCAGCAGGAAGCTGACCGCCGTCGTCCAGTGGGCGAAGCGGTCCATGCCGCTGAAGCGCGGCACCGGGCGCCCCGACCGGCCGCCATGGATGCGGATGGTGCCGCGGATCAGGTAGAAGATCGCCAGCACCGCGATCGGTCCCAGGATCAGCGCGCCCGCGATGATCTTCAGCCAGACCATGCGGAACTCGCGCCACTCCCGCCCCTCCGGCTGGACCAGGACGCCCAGCTTCTCGTCGGGAATGCTGACCCGTCCGGAAAGCTTGCCGTCCGGCGTCTGGTAGAGCTGCACCTCGTCCTTCGAAATCGGCGAGGTCGGCCCCGGCGTCTGGTAGAACTGCGCCTGCACCGCCGGGGCGGCGAGCAGCAGAACGAACAGGACCAACAGGGGGCGCAGGAGCTTCGTCATGTCGCGTCCTTCCCTAGAGAAAATGCGCTTCGCGGGGTGCTGCATCGGGACAGCCTTGCCCCCACCCGCTCAGCTCCCCCCGGTGCCCTCGCGGCCCGGGCTGAAGGCGTCGCGGTCGTTCCGGCCATAGGCGGTGGACCAGCCCCAGGCGCCGGAGCCGTAGCCGCGGCGCACCGTCCGCTCCTTGTAGATGTCGGCCAGAACATCGCCGTCACCAGCCATCAGCGCGCGGGTGGAGCACATCTCCGCGCAGAGCGGCAGCTTGCCCTCGGCCAGCCGGTTGGCGCCGTATTTCTGATACTCCTCCATCGTGTTGTCCGCTTCCGGACCGCCGGCGCAGAAGGTGCATTTGTCCATCTTGCCGCGCCCGCCGAAGTTGGTCGCCTGCGGGTACTGCGGCGCGCCGAAAGGACAGGCGTAGAAGCAGTAGCCGCAGCCGATGCACAGGTCCTTCGAGTGCAGCACCACCCCGTCCGCCGTCTGGTAGAAGCAGTCCACCGGGCAGACCGCGGCGCAGGGCGGGTCGTTGCAGTGCATGCAGGCCATGGAGATCGACCGTTCGCCCGGCACACCATCCTTCAGCGTGATGACGCGGCGGCGGTTGATACCCCAGGGAATGTCGTGCTCGTTCTTGCAGGCGGTGACGCAGGCGTTGCACTCGATGCAGCGTTCCGCGTCGCACAGGAATTTCATGCGGGCCATGAATGTCTATCCTCCCTGGGGCGCGTCAGGCCGGTTCGACGCGGCACAGCGTCACCTTGGTTTCCTGCATGAAGGTCATGGGGTCGTAGCCGTAGGTCGTCACCCCGTTGGCCGGCTCGCCCAGGACGATGGGGTCGGTGCCCGGCGGGTAGTTCTCCCGCAGGCTGTTGCCCTGCCAATAGCCGGAGAAGTGGAAGGGCATGAAGACCGTGCCGGCGCCGATGCGTTCGGTCACCAGGGCGCGCATCCGCGCCTTCGCGCTGTCCTCCGGCCCGTAGACCCAGACCATGCCGCCGTCGCGGATGCCCAGGCGCTCGGCGTCCTTGGGGTTGATCTCCACGAACATCGACTGCTGCAGCTCGGCCAGCCAGGGGTTGGAGCGGGTCTCCTCGCCGCCGCCCTCATACTCGACCAGCCGTCCGGAGGTCAGAATGAAGGGGAAGCGCTGGCGGATGTCGCTGTCCGCGATCTTGAACTGGAGCGAGCGGGCGAGCTGCGGCAGGCGGAAATCGCGCCGGTCCTCGATCGCCGGGTACTCCTTCACCAGCTCCGGCCGCGGGGAGTAGATCGGCTCGCGGTGCAGCGGCACCGGGTCGGGCAGGTTCCAGGCGACGGCGCGGGCCTTGGCGTTGCCGTGCGGTGAGCATCCATGCTTCAGCGCGACGCGGATGATGCCCATGGACAGGTCGGTCTGCCAGCTCACCTCGTCCACCTTGTCGCCGCCCATGGCCTGGATGACGCGCATCTCCTCCGCCGTCAGGTCCTTGTCCCAGCCCAGCTTGCGCAGCATCGCCATGGTGAATTCGGGATAGCCGTCCTCGATCTCCGACCCCTTGGAATAGGAGCCGTCGGCGAGCAGGCTGACGCCGTTGCGCTCCACCCCGAAGCGGGCGCGAAAGACGCCGCCGCCCTCCATGACATGCTTGGAGGTGTCGTAGAGAACGGCGCAGCCGGGGTGCTTCAGCTCCGGATGGCCCCAGCACGGCCAGGGCAGGCCGTAATAGTCGCCCTTCAGCGGGCCGCTGGTCGCCTGCATGGTGATCTTGTCGAAGTCGGCCTGATGCTTCATGTGCATCTTCAGCCGCTCCGGCGACTGGCCGGTGTAGCCGGTGGACAGGCAGCCGCGGTTGATCTCGCGCAGGATGTCCTCCGGCACCGGGCGGGTCTCCTCCACCGTGATGTGCTTGAACATCTCGTCGGCGAAGCCGAACTTGCGGGCCAGCAGATAGATGATGGTGTAGTCGTCCTTGGACTCGAAGATCGGCTCCACGACCTTCTCGCCCCACTGCATCGACCGGTTGGAGCAGGTGCGTGAGCCGTCCGTCTCGAACTGCGTGCAGGCCGGCAGGATGTAGGTGCCGTTCTTCCGTTCCTTGAAGGCGGCGAAGGTGGTCGGGTGCGGGTCGGCGATGACGAGCAGGGACAGCTGCTCCAGCCCCTTCAGCATCTCCGGCATGCGGGTGACGGTGTTGCCGCCGTGGCCGAAGACGACCATCGCCTTCAGCGGCGACGGCTGCTGGATCTCCTCCGGCTTGTAGGTGACGCCGTCGAACCAGCGGGTGGTCGGGATGCCCTTGGCCTCCATCAGCTCCTTGGAGGAGAAGCGGGCCTTCATCCAGTCGTAGTCGACGTCCCAGACGCGGCAGAAATGCTTCCACGCCCCCTCGGCCAGCCCGTAGTAGGAGGGCAGCGTCGAGACGTCGAGCCCGAAGTCGGTGGCGCCCTGCACGTTGCAGTGGCCGCGGTAGATGTTGGCGCCGCCGCCCGCCACGCCGATGTTGCCCAGCGCCAGCTGCAGGATCGACAGGGCGCGGACGTTGGCGGTGCCGGTGGTCTTCTGGGTGATGCCCATGCACCAGATGACGGTGGACGGCCGGTTCTTCGCCAGCGCCTCCGCCACGCGGTAGAGCTGCTCGCCGGGCACGCCGCTGACCCGCTCCACCGTCGCGGGGTCCCACTTCTTCACCTCGGCGCGGATCTCGTCCATGCCGTAGACGCGCTGGCGGATGTACTCCTTGTCCTCCCAGCCGTTCTCGAAGATGTGCCAGAGGATGCCCCAGGTGACCGGGATGTCGGTGCCGGGACGGATGCGCACATAGTCGGTGGCGTGGGCGGCGGTGCGGGTGAAGCGCGGGTCGATGACGATGAAGGGTGCGCGGTTGTGCTCCTTGCCGCGCAGCATGTGCGGCAGCGAGACGGGGTGCGCCTCCGCCGGGTTGCCGCCGATGATCAGCAGCGCCTTGGAATTCTGGATGTCGTTGTAGCTGTTGGTCATGGCGCCGTAGCCCCAGGTGTTCGCCACCCCGGCGACCGTGGTGCTGTGGCAGATGCGCGCCTGATGATCGACGTTGTTGGTTCCCCAGAAGGCCGCCAGCTTGCGGAAGAGATAGGCGCCTTCGTTGGAGAACTTGGCGGAGCCCAGCCAGAAGGTGGCGTCCGGCCCGGACTGCTCCCGGATCTCCAGCAGCTTGGTCCCGATCTCCTCGATGGCCTGGTCCCAGGAGATGCGCTGCCATTGGCCGTCGACCAGCTTCATCGGGTATTTCACCCGCCGCTCACCCTTGGTCAGCTCGCGCACCGAGGCGCCCTTGGCGCAGTGCGCGCCCTGGCTGATCGGGCTTTCCCAGCCCGGCTCCTGCCCGGTCCAGACGCCGTTCTGCACCTCCGCGATCACCGTGCAGCCGACGGAGCAGTGGGTGCAGACGTTCTTGCGGGTGACGACCTCGACGTTCGGCAGGGTCGGCCCGGCCTCGGCCTTTTGGATCATCGCGGCGGGCAGCGCACCCAGCGCCGCCATGCCCCCGGCGGCGAGGCCGGAGGTCTTCAGGAAACCGCGGCGGTCGACGGTTTCTCCCAGCCCGGCGGTGCCCGCGGACAGTCCGTTGGCCGACAGTCCGTTCAGGCGGCGGGCGAGGGAGGCGCGGGTGGCGGCGGTTCCGGCGTTGCGCTTGACGAGCATGGGGCGGCCCTCTGGATCAAAAGTCGCGGTCAGAGTCGGTTCAGCGCGTAGAAACGCTTCACGTGTTCGGTTTCGCGGTAGCGGGCCTTGACCTGCTCCTGCCGCGATTCCATCGCCTCCGCCGGGGTGGCGCGCAGGGTGGCGGCCGCCGCGGCGGCTCCCGCCGCACCCAGCCCGAGGCCCTTCAGCAGGCTGCGGCGTTCCAGTCCGGTTTTCTTCTGGCTGTCGTCACGGTGCATGGATCGTGCCCTCCCGCTGGTCGGCCCCGCGCGGCGCGCCCGGAGGGGCGGGTGCGATCATCGCAAAGGCGTTGGTCTCGATGTCCAGGAACAGCCGCCCGAAGGTGCCCAGGGGCCGGTAGAGATGCGCCGCCGACGCCTCCTCCAGGTCCTGGAAGAAGCGGCCCGCCCAGGGGGCGAGGTGGCGCTCGAAGAAGCGCTTCTGGCGTGGCAGGTCCGGCTCGCCGTCCGCCGTGCCCACGGTCCCGGCGGCCAGCGCTCCCATGATCTCGGCGATGGCGGCGATGTGGTCCTCGGGCTCGCTGACGCCGGGAGCGCGCTCGATGCCCAGCGCCTGCATGTCCTCGCGCAGGCGGGCGAGCGGCCGGTCGATCAGGAATCCGGTGCGGTAGTAGGAGGCGAAGGGAACCAGCTCGCCCCGCGTCACCCCGAGGAACAGCTCATGATACTCGCGCTCGGCCCGGTGTTCGCCGTCGGGGGCGTCGGCGAGCGTACGGGCGCGTACGGCCAGATCGCTGATGGCGCGCCCCAGCGACGAACCGTCCCCGGCCAGAGCGCCGACCGTGGCCAGCAAGTCGCGCGACGGCGGACGCGCCAAGAGATGGGCCAGCAGGCCGTACGCCTGCGCCCGCAGCCGATCCGCGTCGTCGATGATGGCCGTTTCCGCCATACCTTTGCCCCGCTTCGCCTTTTCCGTGGCCGGTTAAGGTCCGGCTCATCAGCGACAACAGCGGGAATGCACAAAGGTTGCGCAGTCCAGGACAAGCGATGGTCTTGCCCCAACCCTGAACGTTGCCCCCTCCCTAGCCCTCCCCGCTTTCGCAGGGGAGGGAACTGCCCGCTTCGCCCTAAGGCACCCTCTCCCGCGCGGCGGGGAGGGCCGGGGTGGGAGGAAGGCCCTCACCTTCTTCAGACCCATCCATGTCAGCGACCACAACCTCCTCCGGCTTCTCCTCCTCCGGGGGCTTCTCGTCGGTGGCGATGCGGTCCAGCAGGTCGGCGATGCGGTCGGTGTCGAGCAGCTTGCCATAGCCGGGGGCGTTGCAGTCCCAGTCATACTCGGCGAAGCCGCGGAAGCCCGCGATCACCGGGTCGCTGGTCCAGGCCTTGCGCAGGGCCAGCCGTTTCAGCTCCTGCGGGACGTTGCTGGCGAGGAAGCCGGTGTAGTCGCTGTCCGCGCCCAGGCTCTCCACCGGCGGCAGGCTCTCCGGGTCGAAGGGTTCCGGAGGCGGAACGGCGATGGGCTGCGGTTCCTCCGCCGCATCCCGCTCCTCCGGCGGTTCGGAGACCTCGACGGGCGCCGTGCGCGCCTCCTGCTTGCGCCGCGACCAGCGGGACAGGAAGCCTTCCGACCCGTCATCCATGGCGCTGATCCTTTCCAGATTGAGCAACCGGGGCGCGGCGGGCCAGCGCCTCCGGGTCGGCGCGGTCGCGCTGGCGCTTGTAGAAGGGCCGTTCGGCGTGGTGGCGAGCCACGAAATCGCGCATCCACGCCGCGAGGTCGGGCGGCAGGGGAATCGCTTCGATCAGGTCGTCGCCCGCGTCGGAATGGGCGTCGACCTCGCCGGGATCGACGGTGACGGCGAGCAGCCGCAGCCCCGGCTCCTCCGCGCAGCGGCGCAGGATGACGTAGAGCATCGGTTGGCCGCCCTTCAGATTCTCGACATAATTCTCCGTCTCGCCGGGATGGAGCACGATCTCCGCGGCGCCCGCGTAATAGCCGGTGCGCTCACCGTCCTGCGCCAGCACGGTCCAGGGCGCACGGTCGGGCAGCGCCGGCAGGGCGCCGGTCACCCGCCAGCGGGCGTCCACCCACGGGTTGTCGATGCGCTGGCGCTCCACCGTGATGCCCACGCCGCGCCGTTCGGCCTGTCCGGTCATGACCGCCTCCCCTCTGCCTTGCGGATCAGCCGCTGTTCCCAGACCCGCCGCACCGGCTCGAAGCCCGCGTCCATCCAGCGGTCGATCCAGGTCAGGAAATGCCGGGTGAAGCTCTCCAGCACCGCCACGGCGTCGGTGTCGCCGAAGCCCTCCTCGCGCAGCGCCGTGCGGTCGGGGTGGCGCCCCGGGTCGGGATCGTCGGGGTCGCCCAGAACCTCCAGCTCCGCGCCGACCACGGCCCAGGCGGGAAGCCCGTCCTCGGCGCCGGGGCCAAGGGCGACGGTCACCCCGCCGGCCACCGCGCCGTTCAGCAGCAGGCGGCCCGCGCCGTCGAAGCGGATGCTCTGGTTCGGCGGCCCCAGCGCCTCCAGCGCGTCGGCCAGCGCGACCAGGGTGACGGCGGCAAGGCCGTCGCCGGCGTCCGGCCGGTCGGGGACCAGCACCACCGCCACCTCCAGCCGGTCGCGCCGGCCGCTGTGGACGAGCGTGCCGGGCGCCGCCCCCTCCGCGGCGAAGCGGCAGGCGGTGGCGAAGGGGCCGCCCGCCTCGGCGGGCCAGGGGCGGAAGATGGGCGGCAGAGTCGGGGCATCGGTCGGGTCCATGCCCCTGATAACGCGCGAACGGGAGGGTTGGTGCCCACGCCTGTTGGTGAGGGACGGCCTTGTCACCCCTTCATCCCAAAGGAGTCCCCAGCCTTGCTCGCCGCACTGATCTCCTCCGGCCTTGTCGCCGGGCTGCTGATGACCGGCAACGTCATCGCCCAGGAAGTCACCAAGGAGTCGCTGTCCAACGACATCAAGGTGCAGCAGAGCCAGGAGCCGCCGCCCAACCAGCAGGGTGTCCGCGCGCCCAAATCCAGCACCAGCGGCGAAACCCAGGGGGCGGAGCTTCAGCAGGCTCTGGCCGACGTCCGCCGGGCACCGCCTGACCTCCAGGGCAACCCGGTGCCGCGCCCCAACCAATGGGCCAGCGAACCCGACATGGGGCACGAGCCGACCCGCTCCGAAAACCCGTCCGACCTGAGCAGCCAGGAAGCCAAGTAGGACGAATCACCGACGCTCCGCATGGCGCATCCTTTTCCGCTTGATATGCTCTGATCGAGCATTTATGGTTTTGCTCATAGAGAGCATTAAAGGAATGCGCCATGCGCGACACCACCGGCCTTGCCTACACGCCCGACATCGCCGCGGCGACGCAGCCGATCTACGAGCGTGTGAAGCGCGTGATCCCCGCCGTCGAATGGCCGTTCCACGCCCCGCTGGTCCACGAGATCAACCGCTTGAAGCGGGAGCGCAACGCGGTGATCCTCGCCCACAACTACCAGACGCCGGAGATCTTCCACGGCGTGGCCGACATCGTGGGCGACAGCCTCGCGCTCGCCGCACGGGCGACCGAGACCGATGCCGACGTGATCGTGCTGGCCGGCGTGCATTTCATGGCGGAGACGGCGAAGCTGCTGAACCCGTCGAAGACGGTGCTGATCCCCGACACCGGGGCGGGCTGCTCGCTGGCCGAATCGATCACCGCCGCCGACGTGCGGCTGCTGCGCGAGCGCTATCCGGGCGTGCCGGTGGTCGCCTACGTCAACACCTCGGCCGACGTGAAGGCGGAGGTGGACATCTGCTGCACCTCCGGCAACGCGGTGGAGGTGGTGGAATCGCTGGGGGCGCCGCGTGTCATCATGCTGCCCGACGAGTATCTGGCGAAATACGTCGCCACCCAGACCAGCGTCGAGATCATCGCCTGGAAGGGCCATTGCGAGGTGCACGAGCGCTTCACCGGCGACGAGATCCGCGAGTTCCGCGGGCGCTTCGACGAGCTGATCGTCATCGCCCACCCGGAATGCCCGCCCGATGTCCTGGAGGCGGCGGACTTCGTTGGCTCCACCGCGCGCATGGTCGATTTCGTGGCGGACCGCCGCCCGCCGCGGGTGCTGATGGTCACCGAATGCTCGATGAGCGACAACGTCGCCGCCGCCTCGCCGGAGACGGAGTTCGTGCGGCCCTGCAACCTGTGCCCGCACATGAAGAAGATCACGCTGGCGAACATCCTACACAGCCTGCGCACGCTGGAACCGCAAGTGAGCATCGCGCCGGAGGTGGCCGACCGCGCCCGCCGTTCGGTGGAACGGATGCTGGCCGTCAAGCCGCGCTGATCCCGTATTCCCTCTCCCCTCTGGGGAGAGGGTCAGGGTGAGGGGGTTGCGCGTGTCGGTACGTCCGGCAAAAGCGCAACCCCCTCACCGGCCCTTCGGGCCACCCTCTCCCCAGAGGGGAGAGGGTTAGTTTCTCCATCGAGAGAACCTACCCATGCCCACCCCTTACACGGTCCGCGATTCGGAGGTGGTCGTCATCGGCTCCGGCATGGCCGGGCTGACCGCCGCCCTGCATCTGGCGCCGCGCGCCGTCACGCTGCTGACCAAGACCCCGGACCTGCCGGGCGGGTCCAGCAACCACGCCCAGGGCGGCATCGCCGCGGCCATCGGTCCCGGCGACGGGCCGGAGGCGCACGCCGCCGACACGGTGGCCGCCGGCGCCGGCTTCGTGGACCCCGGCCGCGCCCTGCTGCTGACCCGCGAGGGGGCGGAGCGGGTGCGGGCGCTGCTCCTCGCCGGTCTGCCCTTCGACCGCGCCGCCGACGGCGCGCCCCTGCTGGGGCGGGAGGCGGCGCACGGGGCGGCGCGCATCGTCCATGCCGGGGGCGATGCCACCGGGGCGACGCTGGTCGCGGCGCTGGCCGAGCGGGTGCGCGCCACCCCGTCGATCCGGGTGGAGAGCGACGCCTTCGCCGTCGATCTGGCGGTGCGCCACGGGCGGGTCTGCGGCGTGCTCGCCTGCCATCCTAACGGCTGGGTGTTCCACCGCGCGCCGCGCGTGGTGCTGGCGACCGGCGGGGTCGGCGGAGCCTACGCCCGCACCACCAACCCGCCGGAGGCGACCGGCGACGGGCTGGCGCTGGCGGCGCGGGCCGGGGCGCTGCTCGCCGACGTGGAGTTCGTGCAGTTCCACCCCACGGCGCTCGCCGTGGATGCCGACCCCGCCCCCCTGCTGACCGAGGCGCTGCGCGGCGCCGGGGCGGTGCTGCTCGACCGGCGCGGCACCCGCTTCATGGCGGCGGAACACCCGCTGGCCGAGCTGGCGCCGCGCGACGTGGTGGCCCGCGCCATCGGCGCCCGCGTCGCGGCGGGGGAGCCGGTGCTGCTGGACATGCGCCCGGCGCTGGCCGCCAAGCCGGACGGCTTTCCCACCGTGCTGGCGCTCTGCGCCGCCCATGGGCTGGACCCCTGGCGGGAGCCGGTGCCGGTCGCCCCGGCGGCGCATTACCACATGGGCGGGGTGGTCACCGATCACGCCGGGCGAACCAGCCTGGACGGGCTGTGGGCCTGCGGCGAGGTCGCCTGCACCGGCGTCCACGGCGCCAACCGGCTGGCCAGCAACTCCCTGCTGGAGGCGCTGGTGTTCGGCGCGCGGGTGGCCCGCGACGTGGCCGGGCGGGACCTCCCTCCCCTGCCGCCCTTCGCCCTGCCCGAGGCGCCCGCCGTCGCCGGGGAGGTCGGTGCCGGCCTGCTCGACGCCATCACCGACGAATCCCGCCGCACGCTCTACCAGGGCGCCGGGCTGGTGCGCGACGGGGTGGGGCTGCTGGCCGCCCGGCGCAAGCTGGACCGTCTCGCCGTGGCGCTCGACGCGCTGTGCGGCGGCGGCCCGGCGGACCTCGCCGCCGTCCGCCGCTGGGGCGAGGCGCGCAACCGCCTGCTGGCCGGGCGGCTGATCGTCCACGCTGCGCTCGCCCGCAGCGAAAGCCGCGGAGCGCATTTCCGCACCGATTTCCCGCAGGAAGACCCGGCGGCGCAGCGCCACCGCTTCACCCTCACCGACCTGACCGGGGCCGCCGGCCCCCTTTCCGGAGACGCCGCATGCTCCATCCTCTGACCTATGAACCGATCGTCCGCGCCGCCCTGGCGGAGGACCTCGGGCGGGCCGGCGACATCACGACCGACAGCATCGTCCCGGCGGACGCCGTGGCGACGGCGCGGGTGGCCGCGCGCAAGGACGGCCGGGTCGCCGGGCTGGAGGTCGCCCTGTCCGCCTTCCGCATCCTCGACCCGAAGGCGGAACTGCGGGTGGAGCACGGCGACGGCGCCGACGTGCCCCCCGGCGCCACCATCGCCACCGTGACGGCCCGCGCCCGCGCCCTGCTGACGGCGGAGCGCACGGCGCTGAATCTGCTGGGCCGCCTGTCCGGCATCGCCACCGCCACCCGCGCGCTGGTGCGCGAGGTCGAGGGAACCCGCGCCCGCATCGTCTGCACCCGCAAGACCACCCCCGGCCTGCGCGTCCTGGAAAAGCAGGCGGTGCGGCTGGGCGGCGGCTTCAACCACCGCTTCGGGCTCGACGACGCGGTTCTGGTCAAGGACAACCACATCGCCGTTGCCGGCGGCATCCGCCCGGCGGTGGAGCGCGTCCGCGCCGCCATCGGCCACATGGTGAAGGTGGAGGTCGAGGTCGACACGCTGGCCCAACTGGAGGAGCTGCTGACCCTGCCGGTCGACGTCGTCCTGCTCGACAACATGGACCCGCCGACGCTGCGCCGCGCCGTCGCCATGGTGGACGGCCGCATGGTGACGGAGGCGTCCGGCAACGTCACCCTGCCCACCGTGCGCGCCATCGCGGAGGCGGGCGTCGACATGATCTCGGTCGGCTGGCTGACCCACAGCGCGCCGAACCTCGACGTCGGGCTGGATATGTAGGGAGGAGTCACAGCCCCTCCCCCGGAACGCAGCTCCTCAGTGCCCCATGAAGTTGCGGTGGTGCACCGTGTTGTCCTCGCTCAGCCGGACCGAGGGGGCGGCGTAGGTCTCGTCGGCGGTGCGGCCCAGCGTTCCTTCCAGGATCACGCTGGCGCCGATGGCGAGGACGACCGCGGTGGCCAGGGCCATTCCGAACGCTTTCATGACGCTTCCCTCCTGCTGTGGACCGGAGCGGCCGGTTGGGTGGCGCCGATCCCGGAAATGCCGCGCGCGCCCTCCGCCACAGCACCCTCCGCCTTGGCGATGCGGGTGTAGAGCGCCAGCGCCTGCGCCACCACCTGATCCATGTTGTAGTAGCGGTAGGTCGCCAGCCGTCCGACGAAATGGACGTTCGGCGTCGCGTCGGCCAACTCCTGGTACTTGCGGTACAAGGCGGCGTTCTCCGCGCGGGGGATCGGGTAGTAGGGGTCGCCCTCCGCCGACGGGTATTCGTAGGTCAGGCTGGTCCGCGGGTTCGTCTGGCCGGTCAGGTGCTTGTATTCGGTGATGCGGGTGTGCGGCACCTCCTCGCCGGGGTAGTTCACCACGGCGACGGGCTGGAACCATTCCTGTTCCACCGTCTCGTGCCGGAAGGTCAGCGAACGGTAAGGCAGCTTGCCGAAACGGTATTCGAAATACTCGTCCACCGGGCCGGTGAAGATCAGGTTGCGGTACCGCACGTCGCGCACCACGTCGCGGAAATCGGCGCCCAGCCGGATGGTGATGTTCGGGTGGTCGAGCATGTTCTCGAACATCCGCGTGAAGCCGTGCAGCGGCATGTTCTGGAAGCTGTCGCCGAAATAGCGGTCGTCGTCGTTGGTCCGCGTCGGCACCCGCGCCGTCACCGCCTTGTCGAGGTCCGACGGGTCGAGGCCCCATTGCTTGCGGGTGTAGCCGCGGAAGAACTTCTCGTACAGCTCCCTCCCGACCGCGCCGACCACCACGTCCTCCGAGGTGCGGACATCGGCCACCGGTTCCGCCCGGCTCTTCAGGAAGGCGGCGACTCCGGCCTCGTCGAGGTCCAGCCCGTAGAGGCGGTTGACCGTCGTCCGGTTGATCGGGATGGGGACGAGTTGCCCGTCCACATGGGCGAGCACCCGGTGCTCGTAGGGGCGCCACTTGGTGAAGCGGGACAGATAGTCCGCCACCGGCTGCGAATTGGTGTGAAAGATATGCGGGCCGTAGCGATGGATCAGCACGCCCGCGTCGTCGTGATGGTCGTAGGCGTTGCCGCCGATGTGCGGGCGCCGGTCGATCAGCAGGATACGCTTGTCCATTCCCGCCGCCAGCCGTTCCGCCAGCACGCTGCCGGCGAAGCCCGCCCCGACGATCAGATAATCGAAAACCGCCGGCCCGTCCGTCCGCCCCACATACGCTGGAGCGGCTCCATCGAAATCACGCATAAGCTCTGCCTTCCTCGTCCCGCCAAAAGGCGGACGAGCGAGGCAAGCCGTCCGGCGCCCCACCCGTCCGCACATCCTGCGAACGGTGGAAGCCGCCGGTGGTTCCGGAGGAAGAAGGTCGAGAAGGAGGTACCGATGCAGGGTACCTCCCGCGGCATCACCCCCCGAAGACGGTGTTCAGCTGCGCGCCGACGCGGACGAAGGTGGTCCGCTTCGACACCTCCTTCAGCTTGGTGGCGCCGATGTAGGTCATCATGCTGCGCACGCCGCCCATGATCTCCTGCATCGTGCCGTCGATCGGTCCGCGGTAGGGGACCTCCACGGTCTTGCCCTCCGACGCGCGGTAGGAGGCGACGCCGCCCGCGTACTTGTGCATCGCCGTGTCGGACGACATGCCGTAGAAGGTCATCGCCACCGGCACCCTCTGCCCGCCGCGCTCCTCGTAGCGGACGTCGCCCTCGCACTCGTCGTGGCCGGCCAGCATGCCGCCGAGCATCACGAAGTCCGACCCGGCGCCGTAGGCCTTGGAGATGTCGCCCGGCACCGTGCAGCCGCCGTCGCCGCAGACCTGCCCCTTCAGCCCGTGGGCGGCGTCGGCGCATTCGATGATGGCGGAGAGCTGCGGGTAGCCGACACCGGTCATCTTGCGGGTGGTGCAGACCGACCCCGGCCCGATCCCGACCTTGATGATGTCGGCCCCGGCGAGCACCAGCGCCTCGGTCATGTCGCCGGTCACCACGTTGCCGGCCATGATGACCATGTCCGGGTTCTCCGCCCGCAACCGGCCGATGACGCGCACGAAGCGTTCCGTGTAGCCGTTGGCGACGTCGAGGCAGAGCTTGGCCACCGGGGCCTTGGCCTTCACCGCCTGGAACTTGTCGTAGTCGGCCTCCGTCGTGCCCAGCGAGTAGAAGACGTTGGCCGTGTCCTCGTCGCGGAAGAAGGGGATCAGGGCGTCGGCCGGGTAGTGCTTGTGCAGCGCGGTCATCGCGCCGAAGCGCGACAGGGCGCGGGCGACGGCCATGGTGCCGACCACGTCCATGTTGGCCGCGATCAGCGGGAAGCCCGTCCATTCCAGCCCGCTGTGGACGAAGCGGAAGGTCCGCTCGATGTCCACGTCGTTGCGGCTTTCGAGGGTGCTGCGCTTCGGGCGGATCAGCACATCCTTGAAGTCCAGCTTCAGATCGTTCTCGATGATCACCGGCGGGTCGTCCTTGTCGTTCTTATCGTCATGGTGGGGGTTTTACCCCTCGCCCAGCACCTCCAACAGCGCCAGCGCCACAACCTCCGTTGCCTTGAACAGGTCGGACAGCGGCAGGCGCTCGTCGGCGCGGTGGGCGTTGGCCTCCTCGATGGTGTGGGGGCCGGCGCCGAACAGGGCGATGGGCACGCCGGCGTCGGAGTAATGGCGCGCGTCGGTGTAGAGCGGCACACCCTTGGTCTCCACCGGCTCGCCCATCACGCGGCTGGCGTGGGCGCAGAGGACGGCAGCCAGCCGGTCAGTGCCGGGCAGCGGAGTCAGCGGGCGGGCCAGCAGGATGCGGCGCACCTCGACGCGGGCCTTCGGAAAGGCCGTGGTCGCGTCGGCGATGACGGCGCGCAACGTCTCCTCCACCGTCTCCGGCGCCTCCTCCGGAATCATGCGGCGGTCGAGGCGCAGGGTCACGCGGTCGGGGACGACGTTGGTGTTGATGCCGCCCTTGATCAGCCCGACCGTCAACTGCGGTGAGCCGATGCCGCCCACCGCCGACACGGTGCCGGCGTAACCCTTGCGGTGCTCGTAGAGCGCACCGAGGATCGCCGTCGTCGCCTCCAGCGCGTCGATGCCGGTCATCGGCAGGGCGGCGTGGGCGGACTTGCCGGTGACCTCGACCTCCAGATGGAGGCAGCCGTTGTGCGCCGTGACGACCCCGTAGCTGAAACCCGCGGCGATGGCGAAGTCCGGCTTGGTCAGCCCCTCGTCGAGCAGCCATTTCGGCCCGATCTCGCCGCCGGCCTCCTCGTCGTAGGTCAGGTGCAGTTCCACCGTGCCGCGGTCCAGCCCGGCCTTCTCAAGCGCCAGCAGCGCGTAGGTGTAGGTGACGAAGTCGGACTTCGAGACGGCGACGCCACGCCCGTACATCCAGCCGTCCACCACCTCCGCCCCGTAGGGGTCACGGGTCCAGCCCTCGCCCGGCGGCACCACGTCGCCGTGGGCGTTCAGCGCCACGGTCGGCCCGTCACCGAATCGGCGGCGCACGATCAGGTTGGTGGCGGAGATCATGCCGTTGGCCCGCACCAGCTCCGCCGGGACCGGGTGGCGCTCCACCGTCAGGCCCATGGCCTCCAGCAACTCGGCGGCACGCTCGGCGTGGGGGGCGCAGTCGCCGGCCGGATTGTCGGAGGGCACCTTGACCAGTTCGGCCAGGAAGCGGACCTGCTCGTCGCGGGTCTGCTCCAGGAAAGCGCGGATGGCCTTTTGGGCGGTGTCGGTCATGGTGTCGGGGTCTCGTGCTCGAAGTGGCGGATGATGTCCAGGAGGATCTGCACCGATAGGTCGGCGTCCTCCACGGTGATGGATTCGGCGGGGTTGTGGCTGATGCCGCCCGCACAGCGGACGAACAGCATGCCCATCGGCAGCACGCCGGAGAAGGCCATGGCATCATGCCCGGCGCCGCTGGGCAGCGGCAAGGGACGGACGCCGGCACGGATCACCGCCGCCTCGATCTGCCGCCGGATGCCGGGGGAGCAGGGAGCGGCGTTGGCGTCGTGGGTGGTCTCCACCGCCAGTTCCACGCCGCGGCGGGCGGCGATCGCCTCGAAGTCGGCGAGGATGGCGGCGCAGGCGTCCCGCCGCACGGCGTCTTCCGGCGCGCGGACGTCGAGGGTGAAGGCGGCCTCGCCGGGGATGACGTTGACGGCGCCCGGCTTCGCCTCGATCCGGCCCACCGTCGCCACCAGCCCGGCGTCGGAGGCCGCGGCCACCCGCTCCGCCGCCAGGGTCATCTCGGCGGCGGTGGCCAGCGCGTCGCGGCGCAGCGCCATCGGCACCGTGCCGGCGTGGCCGGCCATGCCGCGCAGCCGGACGGCGAAGCGCGTGGCGCCGTTGATGGCCGTGACGATGCCGACCGGCAACCCTTCCGCCTCCAGCACCGGCCCCTGTTCGATGTGGACCTCCAGGAAGGCCAGCGCCTCCCCCGGCTTGCGGGCCGCCGTGGTGATGGCCTCGGGGTCGCCGCCGAAGGCGCGCAGCGCGTCAGCCATGCGCACGCCGTCGCGGTCGCGCGTCTCCAGCGCCACCCGGTCGAAGCGGCCGGCCACGGCGCGGCTGCCGGTCAGGGTCACGGGGAAGCGCACCCCCTCCTCGTCGCCGAAGCCCAGCACCTCGATGGCGAAGGGCAGGCGCTCGCCGCGCCGGTCCAGCTCCGCCACCGCGGCGACGGCGGCCAGCACGCCCAGATTCCCGTCATACCGTCCGGCGTTGCGCACCGTGTCGATGTGGGAGCCGATCAGCAGGGCCGGCGCGCCTGGCACGGTCCCCTCATAACGGCCGACCACCGTGCCCGCCGGGTCGAGCCGGGCGTTCATCCCGGCCTTGCCCATCAGCTCCATCAGCCAGTCCGCGGCGGCGCGGTGCTGCGGGGTCAGGAACAGGCGGGTCAGCAGCCCCGGCTCCTCCGTGAAGCCGGCGAAGGCGTCCAGCCGCGCCATCAGGTCCGCGCCGAAGCCGGTCATGACTCGATGTCCTTGGGCAGCAGGTCCTTCAGGCGCAGCCAGGTGATGCGCTCGACCTGGGCCAGCGCCGTGGCGAACTCCTCCTCCGGGCCGTTGGACAGGCGGGTCTCGAAGGCCTCCAGAATGTCGGTGCGGCTGCGGCCCTTGACCGCCAGGATGAAGGGGAAGCCGAAGCGCGCCTTGTAGGCGTCGTTCAATTCGGTGAAGCGGGCGAACTCCTCCGGCGTGCAGCGGTCCAGCCCGGCGCTGGCCTGCTCCGCCGTGCTGTCGGCGGTCAGCTCGCCGCGCAGCGCCAGCCGGCCCGCCAGATCGGGGTGGGCGTTCAGCAGCGCCAATTTCCGGTCGTGGTCAGCGGCGCGCAGGACGGCGACCATGGCGGCGTGCAGCCCGTCCGCGTCGTCGGGCAGGTTTCCCCCCTGATTGCCGGCATCCCAGGCGCCTTCGGCGACCCAGGGCGAATGTTCGAACACGCCGCCGAATCGGGCGACGAAACTTGCACGGTCCATCTCGCTCGGTCGCATCCCGGCCTTCCCTGATCGGTCCCCTGCCACGCAGCATAACCGCAATCGCCGAGGTCCGCTTTTTCGATCCGTTTGAAAGTCTTTTTGCGCAGGCCCCGTTCGGGCCGCGCGGCGGTGCGGTGTAAAGTCACTTATCCCTTCTCCCCAGAGGGCGAGGGAAATTCAAAGAGAGGAGAGAGACCCATGTCCGGAAGCGGGCGCCTGACCACCCATGTTCTCGACACGACGCACGGACGGCCTGGCGCCGGGATCGCCGTCACCCTCTACCGCATCGACGGGGAGCGGCGGGAACGGCTGACCCAAACGCGCACCAACGCCGACGGGCGCTGCGACGCGCCGCTCCTCGCCGGGGCCGACCTGACTCCGGGGGTCTACGAGCTGGTGTTCGAGGCCGGCGACTATTTCCGCGCCTCCGGCCTGGAGATCGTCGAACCCGCCTTCCTCGACGTGGTGCCGATCCGCTTCGGCGTCGCCAACGCGGACCAGCACTATCACGTGCCGCTGCTCGTCTCCCCCTACAGCTACTCGACCTACCGGGGAAGCTGATCGGTCCAGGCGGCGAGCAGGCGGCGCTCTTCCAGCGTGATCCCGGTGACGTTGCCGGGGGGCATCGCGTCGGACAGCGCCGCCCAGGTCCGGATCTGCGGCGCGTGGCGGCTGATCGCCTCCGCGCTGTCCAGCGTCACGCCGCGCGGCGCCACGCCGATTCCCTCCCACACCGGCTGCGCCGCGTGGCACATGGAGCAGCGGGAGAGCACCACCTCCTCCACCTGCGCGAACTCCACCCTGGCCGGTGCGGCGGCGCTCTCGGTCCGCGTGCCGGCGGCGCTCAGGCCGACGATGACGGCGACGCCCGCGGCGGCCACCGCCCAGGTCCACCAGGGCGTCGGCTTGCCGGCGTGGCGGCTGTTGAAGAAGTGGCGGATCACCGCCCCCACCACCAGCACCACCGCGACGATCACCCAGCTGTAGCGCGTGCCGAAGGCCAGCGGGTAGTGGTTGGAGATCATCAGGAAGACGACCGGCAGCGTCAGGTAATTGTTGTGCAGCGAGCGCTGCTTGGCCTGCTTGCCCAGCGCCGGGTCGGGCACTTGGCCGGCCTTCATGGCGGCCACAGCCTTGGTCTGGTTGGGGATGATGATGCGGAAGACGTTGGCCGACATCATCGTGCCGATCAGCGCGCCGACATGCAGCATCGCCGCCCGCCCGCTGAAGAGGTGGCTGAGGCCCCAGGCGACCAGCACCAGGAAGACGAAGCCCGCCGCCGCCAGCTTCACGTCGTCCTTGCCCAGCGGCGACTTGCACAGCCGGTCATAGACGTGCCAGCCCAGCCCCAGGGCGCCCAGGCTGAGCAGAACCGCGCCCCACCAGGGAATGTCCAGCACCGCCGGGTCGATCATGTAGAGTGCGGCGCCGTGGTAGTAGAGCACCGACAGCAGCGCGAAGCCGCTGAGCCAGGTGGCGTAGGCTTCCCACTTGAACCAGGTCAGCTTTTCCGGCAGCTCCGGCGGGGCGACCGTGTACTTCATCATGTTGTAAAAGCCGCCGCCGTGGACCTGCCATGCCTCCCCCGCCACGCCGGGGGGCAGGCCGTCGCGCCGCCGCAGGGACAGGTCGAGGTGGATGAAATAGAAGCTCGACCCGATCCAGGCGATGGCCGTGACGACGTGCAGCCAGCGCACCAGAAAGTTGACCCACTCCCAGACGATCGGCTCCATGCGTCGCGGCCTCTTCCGTTCGGTGATCCTCACCCTGAACTCTACGGTTGCCGCAGCGCAGCGGGGAAGCGGATGCGTGCGCCAGCACTTTCAAAAAAAACGGAAAGGTGGGAGGATTCCTCCTCTTATCCCCTCGCCCCCCAGGGGAAGAAGGAAAATCAGGAAAGACAAGGCGTGGCGCTGCTGGAGAACATGCGGGTGTTCGTGCGGGTGGTGGAGCTGGGCAGCCTGTCCGCCGCCGGGCGCAGCCTGCGCCTGTCGCCCGCCGTGGTCAGCCATCGGCTGCAAAGCCTGGAGGAGCATCTGAACGCCCGCCTGCTCAACCGCACCACCCGGCAGGTGCAGTTCACCGAGGCCGGAAAGGTCTTCTTCGAACACTGCCTGGAGGTTCTGGAGGCGGCGGAACGGGCGGAGAGCAGCGTCGGCGCTATCGGCGGGGCGCCGGTGGGCAGCCTGCGGGTGACGGCGCCGCTGGGCTTCGGGCGGCGCATCCTGGCGCCGATGGTGCCGCGTTTCCACGCCGCCTACCCCCAGGTCGACCTGCGGCTGCGCCTGTCCGACCATCTGCTGGACCTGCTGCGCGAGGCGACGGACGTCGCCATCCGCATGGCGCCGCTGAAGGATTCCAGCTTCGTCGCGCGCAAGATCGCCGACCTGCCGCGGGTGCTCTGCGCCGCGCCGTCCTACCTGGAGCGGCGGGGCGTGCCGGCACGCCCCGAGGAGCTGCTGTCCCACTACTGCCTGCTGCTGCGCTTTCCCGGATCGCAGCAGTTCCAATGGACGCTGAACACCCCGCAAGGCCCGATGACGCTTCCGGTGTCCGGCCAGTTCGACGCCGACGACGGCGACGTGCTGACCGGCTGGGCGCTGGCCGGGGAGGGAATCGTGCTGAAGCCGCTGTGGGAGGTCGCCGACCATCTGCGCCGCGGGGAGCTGCGTGTCGTCCTGCCGCACTGCCCGCCGGATCCGGTGACGCTCGCCGCGCTCTACCCCCACCGCAACCTGCTGCCCGCGAAGATCCGAGTCTTCATCGACTTCTTCGCGGAGCAGGCGCGCGCCGCCCTGGCGGACACGGAAATGACTGGAGCGGAACCGAATGCCGCGCCCTGACCGTTCCCGCATTTCCCCCGCTTTTCCAACGGCGTGCTATGATGCCGCCTCGCCGCGCGGCGGGGTTCGCCGCAGGGAAGGACGAGAATGACCGCACAGCCGCCCGCCAAGCCGTTTCCGCCGAAACCCGCCAAACCCATCCGCAAGAAGACCCGCCGCGCCACGGAGCGGCTGACCATGACGGACGTGGCCAACGCCGCCGGCGTGTCGCCCAGCACCGTCTCGCTCTATCTGCGCAAGCCGGAGGCGGTGTCGGAGGAGCTGGCGACCCGTGTGCGGACGGTGATCGACCAGCTCGGCTACGTGCCGAACCTCGTGGCGGGCAGCCTCGCCGCGGCGAAGAGCCGGACGGTGGGGGTGATCCTCCCCTCCATCACCAACTCCTTCTTCGCGGAAACCTACAACACGCTGCAAAGCGCCTTCCAGACCGCCCATTACCAGACGCTGCTCGGCGTCAGCGAGTTCGATCCGGAGCGGGAGGAGGAGCTGATCCGCGCCTTCCTCGCCTGGTCGCCCGCCGCGGTGGTGGTCACCGGCCTGCACCACACCGAGCGGACGCGCGCCATGCTGCGCTCCTCCGGCGTGCCGGTGGTGGAGATGTGGGACATCCCCTCCGCCCAGACCCCGGCGGTGGACATGACGGTCGGCTTCTCCCACTTCGAGGTCGGGCGCCGGCAGGCCGCCCATCTTTACGACCAGGGAAGCCGCAAGGTCGCCTATATCGGCGCCGCCGTTCATCAGGACATGCGCGTGCGCAGCCGCACCGACGGCTATGAGGACGAGGTGCGCCGCCGCGGCCTGCACGAGCCGATCGCCTTCACCGCTCCTGACACCGCCTCCACCCCCGTCGGCATCTGGCTGATCGACGAGGTGTTCGCGCTTCACCCGGACATCGACGGGGTGGTCTGCTCCAACGACGCCATGGCGCTGGGCGTGCTGTTCGAAGCGAACCGGCGCGGGCTGAGCGTGCCCGACGATCTGGCGGTGATCGGCTTCGGCGACCTGACCTTCAGCGCCGCCTGCCTGCCGCCGCTGTCCACCGTGCGCCCGCCGCAGCGCGAGATCGGTGAGCTGGCCGCCGGCCAGATCCTGGCCCGGCTGAACGGCACCACGGTGGCCCAGCCGCATCATGGGTTGGATTGCGAGCTGGTCGTCCGCGACAGCACCCGTCCCGACGCCGATGCGGGCGTGGAGCGGCAAAGGGCGGGGTGACTCCTGGTCTGAAGGACAGGGCCGACGATTGTCCCTTGTCCATGGTTCGTTCCCTTGCTTCCTTCCGCGCCATCGTGATCAACACACCGGGTTCGTGTGATGGATGGAGTTGCGGTAATCCGCGCCACCCTGCCGACGCTGCCGGACACGCCCGGCGTCTACCGGATGATCGGGGCGGACGGGCGCATCCTGTACGTCGGCAAGGCGAAGAACTTGAAACGCCGGGTGGCCAGCTACACCCGGACGGACGGGCTGCCCAACCGCACCCGCCGCATGGTGGCGCTGACCCGCTCCATGGAGTTCGTCACCACCCACACCGAGGCGGAGGCCCTCCTGCTGGAGGCGAACCTGATCCGCCGCCTGCTGCCGCCCTTCAATGTGCTGGTGAAGGACGACCGCTCCTTCTCCTACATCGCGCTCGGCGAGGGTCATGAGTTTCCGCGCCTGATGCACCACCGCGGCAGCGCCGACCGGCATGGCAGGAAGCGCGACCTGTTCGGCCCCTACGCCTCCCCCGCCCTGGTCGGCATGACCATCGGCGCGTTGCAGCGCGCCTTCCTGCTGCGCAACTGCGACGACGCCACCTTCACCGCGCGCACGCGGCCCTGCCTCCAGCACCAGATCAAGCGCTGCTCCGCCCCCTGCGTCGGCCGCGTCTCGGCGGAGGAGTACGCCGCGCAGATGCAGGGCGTGCGCGATGTGCTGACCGGGCGCAGCGCCGCCGTCCAGGCGGAGTTCGCACGCCACATGATGGACTGCTCCGACCGGCTGGCCTACGAGGACGCCGCCCGCTGGCGCGACCGCATCCGCGCCCTGACCGCCCTGCAAAGCCGCCAGGACATCAATCTGGAAGGCGTGCTGGAGGACGCCGACGTGCTGGCCGTCCATGCCGAGGGCGGAACCGCCTGCGTCCAGGCCTTCTTCTTCCGCGGCGGTCGCAACCAGGGCACCCGCGCCTTCTTCCCCCGGCACGACGGTGAGGAGGAGCCCGCCGCGATCCTCGCCGCCTTCGCCGCGCAACTCTACGAAGGGACGCCGCCGCCCCGCCACCTGCTGCTCAGCCACGCCATCCCCGAGCGCGCCCTGCTGGCCGAGGCACTGACGCTCGCGGCCGGGCGGCGGGTCGAGGTGGAGGTGCCCCAGCGCGGCCCCAAGCGCCGCGTCGTCGAACACGCCCTGACCAACGCGCGTGAGGCCCACGGGCGCCGCATGGCCGAACGCTCCGCGCAAGGCAAGCTGCTGGCCGGGGTGGCGCGCGTCTTCGGCCTTCCGAAGACACCGGCCCGTATCGAAATCTACGACAACTCGCACATCCAGGGCGCCTTCCTGGTCGGCGCCATGGTGGTCGCCGGGCCGGAGGGCATCCAGCGCAACGCATGCCGCCGTTTCCACATCAAGGACCCCGCCGCGGCGGGCGACGACTACGCGATGCTGCGCGAGGTGCTGACCCGCCGCTTCGGGCGCGCGCTGCGCGAGGACCCGCAGCGCAGCGGCGGCCAGTGGCCCGATCTGGTGCTGATCGACGGCGGGCTTGGCCAGTTAAACACCGCCAGCGCGGTGCTGGACGGGCTGGGCATCGCGGGGGTGCCGCTGGCCGCCATAGCCAAGGGGCCGGACCGCGACGCCGGGCATGAGCGCTTCTTCGTGCCGGACCGCGAGCCCTTCCGGCTGGAGCCCAACGACCCGGTGCTCTACTTCCTGCAACGGCTGCGCGACGAGGCGCACCGGACGGCCATCGACGCCCATCGCACCCGCCGCCTGAAGGCGATGGACCACACCCGCATCGACGGCATCCCCGGCGTCGGCCCGTCGCGCAAGAAGGCCCTGCTGCACCATTTCGGCAGTTCCACCGCGGTGGCCTCGGCCGGGCTGAAGGATCTGGAGGCCACCCCCGGCATCAGCGCGGCGCTGGCCCGGCGAGTGTTCGAGCATTTTCATGGGTAGGGGATGAGTGGTCGCGGTGGGGGCAACCGCGGCCGAATTATTCCTAAGGCACTGATGCAGCCACCGCTCATCAGTCCTGCGTTTGCGCGGTTTTTGGTTAGTGCTTCCTTAACCCGACGGGATCATGGTCCGCCCACCGCAAACAGAGCATGCACGCAAGGCGCCTGACCATGGGCCAGAAGACCATCAAGTTCTCCGACAAGAACGGCTATCGCGACGTCGAACTCGACAGCCTGCCGCGCAACGTGCGCGCCGCCGTCACCGACATGGCGGCCAAGAACCCCGTCGCCGGCATCATCATCGACCAGACGGGCATGCTGTACCGGATCCACCTGACCGAACCGGCGAACGTCTATCTGGACGTGCTTTCGGTCGCCTGAACCGGGGCACTCCGCAAGGATTGGTGACACGGCGGCGCATCCGATGCGCCGCCGTTTCCATTTCAGCGTGCCGTCACTCCGGCAGGATCGTGACGGTACGGTCCAGGGCATCGCGCGGAACCGTCGAGCCGAAACCGGACAGGATCGCGCGGGCGTGCCCCGGCGCCAGACCGGTCATCCGCGCCAGATCGCCGGCGTCCAGCCCCTGCTGTTCGGCGGCGTGGCGGATGCGGGTGATGGCGTCGCGTTTCTCCGTACGGTCCATGGCGCTGCTCCGTTTGCGGACGTGGTGAGTCATGCGGTCCTCCTGTGCCGGTGGACGGAGGGAGAGGCGGGGTTTGCGGATTCTCAGTGCGGGCGGCCTTCCAGGCGACGCAGCGCATGGTCGAGCGTGCTCACGGGCATCATGAACACGGTGCCGCCCAGAACCGCCCGGACATCGTCGATGTGCAGGCCAGTGGCCGCGGCGACGCCCCATTCATCCAACCCGCGGTCTTCGGCGATCACGGCGATCCAGCCCGCCAGCGTGCGGGCCTGGGCCATCCGGGCCGGGTCGGTTAGAGGATGACAACGCGCCGATAAGTTGCGGCCCCGGGGGTCAGCAAAGTCGGTGGGGGTTAGCATGGGCTCCTCCCAAAGAGCTTCGGCCAGATCATTTGGCCTTCTTTTTCGGCTATGGTGCGCTTCCTCCGTCCTGCGCACAATCCACCCATCGGCTTAATGCCCTTCGCCTGATGCCCCCTGGCAAAAGGTTCTGCGACGAAAAGTCCCGATTCCGGCCCTTCCACGCTTCAGGCTCCCATCCAGCGCCGCGTCGGCCCGGTGTCCACATGGACGAAGTTCCGCTTGGCGTAGCAGCCCGCCCCGCCGTCGCCGAAGGACAGGGCGCAACGGTAAAGGTCCACCGCGCGCCGCCCCTGCAGGCGCAGATCGACCGCCCGACCCTGCAGGTGCAGGCTGCCCGTCGCCGCACCCTTCACGCGGCGGTTGGTCTCCTGGGAGCGGAAGGCCGACAGCACTTCGAACGGATGCTGGCTGTCCAGCTTCTCCTGCATCTCCGACAGACGGTTCAGCAGAGCGAGATCGATGCGGTGGCAATCGTCGCTGCGATGGTCGCGCAGCACCCAGTCGATGCGGGCCATCGCCTCCGCGACCGGACGCCCCTCCGCCCAGTAGACGCCGTCGAAGCTCTCCCCCGTCAGGCAATTGTAAATCCGCAGCGTACGCTCCGGCGCCGGCTCCCATGCCGCGGCGCTGCGGCTGTTGCAGACGCCGACCGCCACGGCGGCCCCCAGCCCGAAGATGCCGCGGCGCGTCAGCGCAGACGCGGCGGGCTCGTCCATCGGGGATTTATGGGGGGACGTTTGAAGGTGAGGTGTCGGATAGCGGCGCGACGGAACGTTCAGAGACGACAAGAAAGACGAAGACAAAAAAGGCATGGAACCACCGGTGCGTTGCGTTACCGAAGCCGAGAACAGGGAAAACCGGGAAATGTCGGCACGCCTTGTCGACAGCGGGGTCGACGGCGGGGGATGCGCGTCGGTGAGCCGGGCGTGCCGCGGGGACGGGAGAAGCCTTCAGCCAGTGTTCAGGCTCTCCCGTGTCGAGTCCCCTGTCCGGCGGCGGGTAACCCGGACAACGGCCCGACCGTTCCGCCGCGGCGGGTAGCATACGGTAGTTTACGCCCCGTTCGGCGGGGGTGGCTCCCGCCGCCTTCGGACGTGCGGCGCCATCCTTTGGATAGGCGCCCTATCCCAACGATCAGAGAAACGGGCGGACTTCGGGAACATGATCCGTCCTAAAAGCACAGGGCCAATGGACATCAGTTTTTCCCGATGAAAGAATGCCGGCAACACATCGACCCACCCCTTTTGAGAAGGATCGTCCGTCGTCTTTCTCAACGTTCGGGAGACGTCACGAATGACCGAGGAAACTCCGCCCGCACAGGGGTGGGCATTGGATGATCGTGCCGTCAGGACTCAGCTTGAGCGGATTTTGGCGAGCAACCATTTCGACGCGTCGGACCGCAACCGCCGCTTCCTGCGCTATGTGGTCGAGGAGTGCCTGGAGGGGCGGGCGCAGCAGATCAAGGCCTACTGCATCGCCGTCAGTGTCTTCAACCGTGAGCCGAGCTTCGACCCGCAATCCGATCCCATCGTGCGGTTGGAGGCCGGACGGCTGCGCCGCAGCCTGGAACATTACTATCTCACCGCGGGCCGCAACGACCCGATCCGCATCGTCATCCCGAAGGGCGGCTATGCACCCCGCTTCGAACGGCTGAACAACGATCTGCCCCCTGCCCTGCCCGCCCCTCACGCCATTCCGGAGGTGGAAACAGTGCGCAGGCCCGTTTCCCTGCGCATTGCCGGGTTGGCCGCCGTGGTGCTGATCGCCGTCGGGCTGGCCGGCTTGCTGGTCGGACGAAACCTCGTCACCACCATCGACATGGAAGAGGCCCTGGCGCTCGGTCCGCATCCGATCGCGGCCAGCGCGGAGCCGATGGGGAACGAGCCGGCGCCGCTCCAGTCGACGATGCTGTCGGCGGCCCCACCCGTGGCGGTCGATCCATCGATGCCGCTCGTCGTCGGCCCCTTCCGCACCACCGGCCAGTCGGCGGAGGACGGCGCGCTCGCTGCAATGCTGACCGACGAGATTGCCAGCAGCCTCGCCAATCGCACCGATCTTCCGGTGCGGATTGCCCCGCCGCCGACCGCCACCCTGCCCCGTCAAGGATTTCGCCTGTCCGGAAGCCTTCAGGGGCACGACGACGCGGTGCGTCTGGTCGTGCACTTGACCGACCTCGCCACCGGGACGGTGCTGTGGTCCAGCAGCCTGGACCGACCGGCCGGGCCCGAGGGCGCGCCCACCCCACAAGCCTTGGCGGCCGACATCGTCGAGCCGCTGACCGCCGCGCAGGGTCCGCTGCTGCCGGTTGCCACCGCGCGTCTGCGCACCAAACCGACCACCAGCCTGTCGCCGCGCGAGTGCGCCTTCCTCGCCACCGGTCGCCATGAAATTCCGCCCACCGAGCGAACCGCCCTGAGCGGTTGCCTGACCTCGGCCGCCAGCGCGCCGACGACCAACGCCAGCGAGGCCGCCCGGCTGTGGTCGGCGCTATCCCTTCTGCAGTCCGACGCGTATCGGACAGAACGGAACGACGACACCCTCAACGATGCCCTGGCGGCCGCCCTGCGCGCCACCGAACTGGAGCCGACCTCGCTGCGCCCGTTGACGGTGCTCTACACCGCCTATTGCCTGCGCGGGCAATACGCTTCCTGCTTCGCCGCCGGTCAGCGCGCCTTGCGGGCTTCCCCTGGAAACGCCCATGTGCTCGGCGACCTCGGCCTCTGGCATGTCGAAGCCGGCCAGCCCGCGAAGGGCCTGCCCCTGCTGGAGCAGGCGATGGAGCGCGACCCGGCGCAGCGGGAACGGCTTCTGCCCGCCTACAGCCTCGCCCTGCAGCGCCATGGGCATCCGGACAGCACGAAGCTGGAGTTCGAGATGACCACCGCCGCCCCGGCCCAGGCCGCGCTGGCCGTCGCCTTCGTGCAGATGGGCCGCATGGACGAGGCCAAGGCCGCAGCGACGCGGGCCTTGGCGGCGGACCCCGATTTCGCCCGCCGCGCCGCGCGGGAGCAGCGCATCCAGCCCCTGCCCCCGACGCTGGACGCGGCCATCCGCAGCAGCTATGCCATGGTCGGATTGGCCGCGCCCGCGGGCGAGAGCGTCACACGGTAGCTCTCTCATACCCAGTTGCTCTCATACGACGTCGTATGATGAAACCGACGACGCTTCCGGCACGTCAGCCGGTGCCCGGCTGGACGGACCCTTCATCCTCTTCCGCCCGCCGCCGCAGCTCGTCGGACGTGGTTCCGGCGGGAACGGCGTCCTGGAGCGTCCCATCGCCGGGCGTCTTGGTCTTGTCCTCCAACGGGGAGTCCCTCCCCGCCTCGGCCCCCGCCTGGGAAGGGCTGTCGGGTGTCTTCTCTTCAGCCATGACGAACCTCCGCTTTGTTGTGGTTCCAGCGAACAACGCCCGTGGTGCCGGTGGGGTCCCCGTCACGGCCGGGGTGCGCTGTCCGGAGAGTCGTCCGTGCCCGGCGCCTTATCCTTTCTGGTCTCGGCGCCCGGCCCTTCGATGTTCTGGAAGCCCATCTTCTCCTCGTCGATGGCGGGGTCGGCGCGGGTGTTCTTGATGTCGAGCGGCTCGTCGCGCTGGTCGCCGTAACGCTTGTCGGTGCTCATGATCCACTCCTGTCCATGGGGAAGGGCTTGCGTCTCAGCCCTTCCCAACAGGGTGCCGGGACGCCTGTTGCAGCCCCTCTTTCCTATGGCCCCTTGCCGACGGCGGCCCGGCTGCACACATCACGGCGTCATAAACGCGTATAAAGTTGACCCCGACGGTCAGGCAATCCTTGACCGCGCCGCGGCACTTCCGTAGGGACTCGCGCGGTGGACCATGCCGGACATTGCCGGTATGAAACCGGCACCCGACCATCAAGCACCCCGCCCCGGCAGCGCTCCGCGCCCCGGTGGCCCGAACGGAGAGCGTCATGCTCAACGAAGCCACGCCCACCGTCACCGTTCCGGCGGCGCGGGACATCTTCTCCCTCCCCCGGCACCGGACGGAGGCCCGGCGGCCGGCGCCCTTCCTGCCGATGACGCGGGCGGAGATGGACCGGCTGGGCTGGGATTCCTGCGACATCGTGGTGGTGACGGGCGACGCCTATGTGGACCATCCCAGCTTCGGCATGGCGATCATCGGGCGGCTGCTGGAGGCGCAGGGCTTCCGCGTCGGCATCATCGCCCAGCCGGACTGGAGCAGCGCGGAGCCGTTCAAGGCGCTGGGCAAGCCGAACCTGTTCTTCGGGGTGACCGGCGGCAACATGGACTCGATGGTGAACCACTACACCTCGGACCGCCGCCTGCGCCACAACGACAGCTACACCCCCAACGACGAGGGCGGCAAGCGGCCCGACCGCGCGGTGATCGTCTACAGCCAGCGCTGCCGCGAGGCCTACAAGGACGTGCCGATCGTGCTGGGCGGCATCGAGGCGAGCCTCCGCCGCATCGCCCAGTACGACCATTGGAGCGAGAAGGTGCGCCGCTCCGTCCTCGTGGACTCCAAGGCGGACATCCTGTGCTACGGCAACGCGGAGCGCGCGATCATCGACGTCGCCCACCGCATCGCTGCCGGGGAGAAGGCGCGGGAGATCGACGACATCCGCGGCACCTCCATCGTCCGCAGCCGCGTGCCGGACGGCTGGACCGTCATCGACAGCAGCAGCATCGACGAGCTGACTCCCGCCGCCCCGCGCGCAGCCGGGGCCGACCGCACGGTGGTCCGCCTGCCCTCCTTCGAGCAGGTCAGCGCCGACAAGGTGCTCTACGCCCACGCCTCGCGCGTGCTGCACCAGGAGAGCAACCCCGGCAACGCCCGCGCGCTGGTGCAGCGGCACGGCGACCGCGAGGTCTGGCTGACCACGCCGCCGATCCCGCTGACCACGGCGGAGATGGACGGGGTCTACGGCCTGCCCTACGCCCGCGCGCCCCACCCGTCCTACGGCGACGCGCGCATCCCGGCCTGGGAGATGATCCGCTTCTCGGTGAACATCATGCGCGGCTGCTTCGGCGGCTGTTCCTTCTGCTCGATCACCGAGCATGAGGGGCGCATCATCCAGAGCCGGTCGGAGGGCTCGATCCTCAAGGAGATCGAGGAGATCCGCGACAAGGTGAAGGGCTTCACCGGGGTCATCTCCGACATGGGCGGGCCGACCGCCAACATGTACCGCATGGCCTGCAAGGACCCGGAGATCGAGAAGGTCTGCCGCCGCCCGTCCTGCGTCTTCCCGGACATCTGCAAGAACCTGAACACCGACCACAGCGACCTGATCCAGCTCTACCGCAAGGCCCGCGCCATCCCCGGCGTGAAGAAGATCAACATCGCCTCGGGCCTGCGCTACGACCTCGCCGTCCGCAGCCCGGAGTATGTGAAGGAGCTGGTGACCCACCATGTCGGCGGCTACTTGAAGATCGCGCCGGAGCACACCGAGCCCGGCCCGCTGTCCAAGATGATGAAGCCGGGCATCGGCACCTACGACCGCTTCAAGGAGATGTTCGAGGCGGCGGCCAAGGCGGCGGGGAAGAAGCTCTACCTGATTCCCTACTTCATCGCCGCCCACCCCGGCACCAGCGACGAGGACATGATGAACCTCGCCTTGTGGCTGAAGCGGAACGGTTTCAAGGCCGATCAGGTGCAGACCTACCTGCCCTCCCCCATGGCGCTCGCCACGGCGATGTACCACAGCGACCGCAACCCGCTGCGCCCGATCCGTCGCGAGGGCTCGGAGACGGTGTTCTCCGCCAAGGGGCTGAAGCAGCGCCGCCTGCACAAGGCCTTCCTGCGCTACCACGACCCGGAGAACTGGCCGATGCTGCGCGACGCGCTGAAGGCGATGGGCCGCAGCGACCTGATCGGGCCGGGCGAGCACCAGCTCGTTCCGGCCTGGCAGACGACGGGGGGCGTGGGCAAAGCGGAGAAGCCGAAGCCGGGCAAGACCTTCTACACCCAGCAGGCCGGCAAGGGCCGCCGGACGCCGGCCAAGGCCGGCAAGCCGACGGGAAGGGCAAGGTAGCCCTCGCCCCTCCCGGAAGAGGGAGAGGACCCGTGCCGTAGGCGTGGGGAGGGTGAGGGGGATGCGCGTGTCGGTGTGTTCGGCAAATGCACAACCCCCTCACCCTCCCCAGGGGGAGAGGGGATGGAGGCTCAGCAGCCGTTGAGCGCCTTGATCCGTTCGATCAGGGCTAGCCCGTCGCGCTCGGCCAGCGCGACGTCGGCGGCGCCATCGCAGGCGCGGCCGCTCACATGGACATAGTGGTAGCGCACGCGCACGGCGTCCCGGCCGATGGGCTCCGCGCCCAGCAGGCGGACGGGAACGCTCATGTTGCCGTAGAAGCGGTTCATGGACGCGATGTCGTAGGCCCCGCTGCCCCGCTTCTCGGGAACGACGTAGGTGTTGGCCCGCGCGGCGTCAGCCTGCCCCAAGGCGTCATAGAAGGCGCGCACCGCCGCGACCCCGTCGGTCGGTCGGGGGCGCGGCGTGGGCGGATGGATTTGGGCCGGGTCAGCGCTCGGGGCCGCCCGCGGGATGGGCGCAGGAGTGGCCGCGGGCTGACCCGGCCAGACCACCGCGGCCGCCGGAGACGGCTGCGGTGGAACGGGGATCGGCAGGGGAGGAGATGGCTCCACCGCCGGTGAAGGACTGGGCTGCGGCACGAGCCGCAGGGGACCCTGGGTGGCCGTTTGGGGGGCCGTCTGCGCCACGGCGGCACCGGCCAGCAGGCACGAGCCCACAGCCGCCGCGAGCCCCAGACGCCTCACACGGTTGCCCATCGCACTCTCCTGTCGAAAAGCGTCAAATCCATAGCAAATCCCCGTTTGCCGGAGGATTGTCCGGAACGGTCCTCTGGCTTGCATTCCGGCGGGGCGGGCTCTAGCGTGACCGGCATGACCGATGCACAGACCATCCCGATCCGCCGGCTCGCCGCCCCGCAGGCCGTTCTTCTGGAACAACCGAGGCACGGCGTCCCGCAAACCAGCGAGATGCTGTTCGGTGAGACATGTACGCCGCTCGACCGCGACGGCGACTGGGTGAAGGTGGAAAACCGCACCGACGGGCATGTCGGCTGGCTGCCCCCCGGCACGAACCTGAGGGAACCGGTCTCCCCGACCCACCGCGTGTCCGGACGCGTGGCGAACCTGCACCCGGCGCCCACCCACAAGGCGGTGCCCGTGGCGGCGCTGAGCTTCGGCAGCCTCGTCACGGTGGCGGAGCAAGCCGACGCCCAGGGTCCAGGGGGCTGGGTCCGGCTGGACAACGGGCTGTGGACGTTCGGCAAGCAGCTGGAGCCGGTGGCCGTGCCGCTGAACCGCGTCCCGGTGGAGACGGCGCTGCGCTTCCTGGAGACACCCTATGTCTGGGGCGGGCGGAGCGCCTTCGGCATCGACTGCTCCGGCCTCGTTCAGGTGGCGCTGGGGGCGGCGGGGATCGTCACCCACCACAGCAGCGGGATGCAGCGCAACGACGACCGGCTGGGGCCGATGCTGTCCCAAGATGGATTTGGGCCGGGCGGGCAGGGGATCGATTACCGCCGGGGCGACATCGTTTTCTTCCCCGGCCATGTCGGCATCATGCTGGACGGTGCCACGCTGCTGCACGCCACCGTCTTCACCATGTCAGTCGTGACCGAGCCCCTGGCCGACGTGGCCGCCCGCGCAGAGGGCATCACCGGCGTGCGCCGACCGGTCCTCTAGCGCCCAGCCGATCAGAAGCAGCGTCGGCCCGTCGCCCGCCGCCACGCCCCGCTCGGCCATGGCGCCCAGCGTCGTGCGGTGGTGGCGCTCGTCGGGGCGGCAGCCGTTCTCCACCGCCAGCACCGGCGTGTCGGAGGACAGCCCGCCCGCGGTCAGGCCACGCCCGACGCGGCAAGCGGCCTCGCGGCCCATGTAGATCGCCAGCGTGCCCTTGGGGTCGGCCAGCCGCGCCCAGTCCGGCTCGGTCGCGTCGCCCTCGCGCGCGTGGGCGGTGACGAAGGTGACGGCGCGCGACACGCCGCGCTTGGTCAGCGACAGCCCGGCGCTGGACGCGCAGCCGAGCGCCGCGGTGATTCCGGGGATCACCGACACGCTGATTCCGACACGCTCCAGATGCTCGATCTCCTCGCCGGCCCGGCCGAAGATCATCGGGTCGCCGCCCTTCAGCCGGACGGTGCGCCGCCCGGTGCAGGCCTGTGCCGCAATCAGATCGTTGATGGCCTCCTGCGAGTGGGAATGCTTGCCCGACCGCTTGCCGACGCAGATCAGTTCCGCACCCGGCTGCGCCAGGGCGAGGATGCCCGGCCCGACGAGGTGGTCGTAGAGGATCACTTCGGCCTGCGCGATGGCGCGCGCCGCCGCGACGGTCAGCAGGTCGGGATCCCCCGGCCCGGCGCCGACCAGCGTGACGTGCGGGGTCCGCGTACCCGCCTGCGGAATGGCGCGGGCGACGCGGCGGGCCGTGCTCGGGCGCAGCGCCGAGCCCAGCGCAGCGCGCAGGGCGACGATGAAGTTGATACGCTTGCCCCCGGTCGGAGAGAGAAGGCCGTCAAGCCACATGGCAGCGCTGGGCATCGGCAAGGATCTCCTTGAGTTCGGGGATGCAGGAGCCGCAGTTGGTCCCGGCCCGCAGGGCCGTTCCGACCTCCTGGACCGTGGTCAGGCGTTGGCTTTGGATGGCGGCGATCAGGCGGTTGACGCCGACGCCGAAGCAGGAACACACCGTCCGCCCCTCGTCCGCCGTGGGAACCGGCGACCGGCCGGAGAGCAGGGCGCGGCGGGCGGCACCGTCCAACGCCCCCGCCGACAGCAGGTCGACCAGCCAAGCGCGGCTTGGGAGCCCGCCGGCCGTGGACAGGAACAGGCAGGCCTCCAGCCGGTCGTGGGTCACCCAGGCGCGGCGCAGCACGCCGCGGGCCGCGTCGCTGTAATCGACCGTCGCCCCGGCGAAGCCGAACGCGAGCATCTCCGGAGCGGGCAGGGCGCCCTCGCCGGCCAGCTCGATCAGGTGGCCGCCCGGGACGGCGCGGCGTGACCAGTAGCCGCCATGGGCAGGCTCCACAGGCTCGCGGGCGATCAGGAAGCCGGTCCAGGCGGCGGCGTAGGGGACGACCGTCACCGGCATCCGCTTCAGGTCCGGCTGGCCCGACACGGGGTCCACGGCCAGATCGTCCACCAGCCGCCCGACGACGCAGGAGGCCGTGAAGCGATCGGTCCAGTGCATGGGCAGGAAGGCTTCCCCCACCCGCTGCGCCTCGGTCACGCGCAGCCGGGCCAGCGCCGTGCCGACGGGGGTTGAGAGGCTGACCAGGGCGCCGTCGGTCAGGCCGCGCGCCGCCGCGTCCTGCGGGTGGAGGTCCAGACAGGGTTCCGGCGCGTGGGCGGAGAGGCGCGGCGACAGGCCGGTGCGCGTCATGGTGTGCCACTGGTCGCGCAGGCGGCCGGTGTTCAACATCAGCGAACCCGGCTCGGCGAAACGGGGCAGGGGGCGGGAGGTAACGGGGACGAAGCGCGCGCGCCCGTCGTCGGTGAAGAAGCGCCCGTCGGTGCAGAGACGGCGCGTCGGATCCTCGCCGACCCGCCGCGGCCAGGGGGCGGGAGCGAGCGTTTCAAATTCAGCGTCGGACAGCCCGGCAAGACCGCCGATGTCGAAGGCGCGCGTGCCGTCGTTCTCGAAGGCGGAGAGGGCGGCGTGCTCGCGGAAGACGTCGGCGGGCGTCTCGTAGGGGAAGGCGGCGGCATGGCCCAGGACGCGGGCGACCTGGGTGACGATCCACCAGTCGGGCCGCGCCTCGCCCGCCGGGGGACGGAAGGCCCGCTGGCGGGAGATGGTGCGGTCGGAGTTGGTGACGGTGCCGTCCTTCTCGCTCCAGCCCGCGGCGGGCAGGCGGATGTGGGCCAGCCGCGCCGTGTCGGTGTCGGCGATGCAGTCGGAGACGATGACCGTCTCGCAGTTTGCCAGCGCGCGGCGAACGCGGGCGGCGTCGGGCATGCTGACCGCCGGGTTGGTCGCCATCACCCAGACGGCGCGCACCGTGCCCTCCTCCACCGCGCGGAACAGGTCCACCGCCTTCAGGCCGGGCTTGTCCGCCACGCGCGGCGCGTTCCAGAAGCGGCGCAGCCGGTCCACCGACTCCGGCTCGAACCCCATATGGGCGGCGAGCTGGTTGGCGAGCCCGCCGACCTCGCGCCCGCCCATGGCGTTGGGCTGGCCGGTGACCGAGAAGGGTCCCATCCCCGGCGCGCCGATCCGCCCGGTCAGGAAATGGACGTTCAGGATGGCGTTGACCGTGTCCGTCCCCTGCGAGGACTGGTTCACCCCCTGGGAGTAAATGGTGACGGTGCGGCGGACCGTTGCGACTTCAGCGTAGAAGGCCTCGATTTCGGCCAGCGGCAGGCCGCAGCGGGCGGCGACATGGGCGGGGGAGGGCGCATCGGCGCGGGCGGCCTCCAGCGCTTTCGCCAATCCGGCGGTGTGCTCGGCGACGAAACGGGCGTCGATCAGGCCGTTGTCGGCCAAATGGACGAGCAGCCCGTTGAACAGCAGGGCGTCGGTGCCGGGCCGGATGGGCAGGTGGCGGTCGGCCCCATCCACCGTGGCGGTGCGGCGCGGGTCGATGGCTATAATGCGGGTGCCGCGCGTCCGCTTGGCCGCCAAAAGCCGCTGGTTCAGGATCGGGTGGCACCAGGCGAGGTTGGAGCCAACCAGCAGGACCAGATCGGCCTCTTCCAGATCCTCGTAGGTCACCGGCACCGCGTCGGCCCCGAAGCCGCGCTTGTGGCCGGCCACGCTGGAGGCCATGCACAGGCGCGAATTGGTGTCGATGTTGGCGGTGCCGAGGAAGCCCTTCGCCAGCTTGTTGACGGCGTAATAGTCCTCGGTCAGCAATTGGCCGGAGACGTAGAAGGCCACCGAGTCCGGCCCGTGTTTGGCGATGGTGTCGGACAGGCGCGCTGCGACGGCGGCGATGGCCTCGTCCCAGGTGACGCGCCGCCCGTCCACCTGCGGGTGGAGCAGTCGCTCGCCGAGACCCAGCGTGTCGGGCAGGTTGGTGCCCTTGGAGCAGAGCTTGCCGCGGTTGGCCGGGTGGTCGGGGTCGCCGGCCACGGTGACGGCGCCGTCGCTGGAGACGGTGGCCAGCACGCCGCAGCCGACGCCGCAGTAAGGGCAGGTGGTGCGGATGGGCTTCCCCGCCGCGATTTCCCTCTCCCCCCTGGGGAGAGGGGAGGGTGAGGGGGTTGCGCTTGTGCCGAACGCTCCGCCAAGCGCAACCCCCTCACCCCAACCCTCTCCCCAGGGGGGAGAGGGAGAAAAAGGAAGGGGCGAGTCGGACGGCGCGTCACCCATGGCCGCACCCTCCACGGCCTGGGCGGAAGGCCGCCAGCCCGAGCTGCACCGCGCCGTCCACCACCCGCACCGGGCAGTGCCCGGCGCAGCCCTCATCCGGGCCGACCGCCTCGCCGCTGGCGAGGTCGATCACCCAGCTGTGCAGCGGGCAGGTCACGCGCGCCCCGTGGACGATGCCCTGCGACAGCGGGCCGCCGGCGTGCGGGCAGCGGTCCTCCAGCGCGTAAACCTCGTCCGCCACGGTGCGGAACAGGGCGATGTCGCCGAAGTCGGTCCGCACCACGCGGGACCCCTGGCGGGGAATGTCCTCGACCGAGCCGACGGTGATCCAGGAAATGCTCTGATCCATGTGTCGTTACCCCACCTGAGCGAGCGGCGCGAATTCGTGACGGTCCACCGACCCGCTGGCCCGCTCGGCCCAGGGATCGTCCTGCGAAAAGCTCTGGGAGAAGAGGAAGCGGGCGTTGAGCGCCGCGCGGCCTTCGGCATCATCGACCAGCCGGCGCTTGATGTGGTCCAGCCCGACGCGCTCCAGCCACGGGGCGGTGCGCTCCAGGTAACGGGCCTCTTCGCGGTAGAGCTGCATGTAGGCGCCGGTGTATTCCAGCACCTCCGCCTCGGTCTCCACCTTCACCAGCAGGTCGCAGGCCCGGACATGCATGCCGCCGTTGCCGCCGACATGCAGCTCGTAGCCGCTGTCCACGCAGACGACGCCCAGGTCCTTGATGGTGGCCTCCGCGCAATTGCGCGGGCAGCCGGAGACGGCCAGCTTCACCTTGTGCGGGGTCCAGGTGCCCCAGGTCATCCGCTCCAGCTTGACGCCCAGGCCGGTGCTGTCCTGCGTGCCGAAGCGGCACCATTCCGACCCGACGCAGGTCTTCACGGTGCGCAGCCCCTTGGCGTAGGCGTGGCCGGACACCATGCCGGCGGCGTTCAGGTCCGCCCACACCGCGGGCAGATCCTCCTTCCTCACGCCGAACAGGTCGATGCGCTGGCCGCCGGTTACCTTCACCGTGGGGATGGCGAACTTGTCCACCACGTCGGCGATGGCGCGCAGCTCCTTGGCGCTGGTCAGCCCGCCCCACATGCGCGGGACGACGGAGTAGGTACCGTCCTTCTGGATGTTGGCGTGGACGCGCTCGTTGATGTAGCGGGACCGGCTGTCGTCCTTGTAGTCGCCCGGCCATTCGCAGAGCAGGTAATAGTTCAGCGCCGGGCGGCAATGGTGGCAGCCGTCGGGCGTGCGCCATTCCAGCCGCTGCATCACGTCGGGGATGGATTTCAAGGTCAGCGCGGTGATGGCCCGGCGCACCTCGTCGTGGGTGCGGTCGGTGCATTTGCACATCGGCTTGGCCTTCGCCTCGCCCGCATAGCCGTCGCCCAGCGTCAGGGCGAGGATCTGCTCCACCTGACCAGTGCAGCTTCCGCAGGAGGCCGAGGCTTTGGTATGAGCCCGCACCTCGTCCAGGTTGGACAGGCCCTTCTCGGTGATCGCCTTGACGATGGTGCCCTTGCACACGCCGTTGCAGCCGCAGATCTCCGCACTGTCGGGGAGTGCCGCAACGGCGGCCTTAGGGTTTGCCGCCCCCTCGCCTCCGAACCCTTGCCCGAAGATCAGGGTGTCGCGGACCGGCGCCACCTCGGTCCCGTCCTTCAGCATCTGGAAGTACCAGCCGCCGTCCTTGGTGTCGCCGTAGAGGACGGCGCCGAGAATGCGGTTCTCCTTGACCACCACGCGTTTGTAGACGCCGCGGGCGGCGTCGCGGAACACGATGTCCTCGCAGTCCTTGCCGCCGGTGAAATCACCGGCCGAGAAGACGTCCACCCCCGTCACCTTCAGCTTGGTCGAGGTGACGGAGCCGGTGTAGGCGGCCTCCGTACCGCCGGCCAGCCGGGCGGCGGCGACCTTGGCCATCTCGAACAGCGGGGCGACGAGGCCGTAGGTCTGGCCGCGATGCTCCACGCACTCGCCCACCGACAGGATCGCCG
This sequence comes from Azospirillum sp. Marseille-Q6669, assembly GCF_965111635.1. Classification (NCBI taxonomy): domain Bacteria; kingdom Pseudomonadati; phylum Pseudomonadota; class Alphaproteobacteria; order Rhodospirillales; family Azospirillaceae; genus Azospirillum; species Azospirillum sp. Marseille-Q6669. Next base: position 1,711,698 of record NZ_CBCOOP010000001.1, read on the forward strand.
GGTCGGAGGTGGTCATGGCGTCGTCCACCTGGATGCCGCGCCCGCAGGCCAGCCCCGCCGCCCTGCCAAGCGCTATGTTCGGGCGGATGCCCACGGCCATGACCACCAGATCGGCGGGAAGCTCCTGCCCATTTTTCAGGCGAACCGCGGAAACGCGCTCGTTGCCTACGATTTCAGCAGTGTCCGCGCCAGTCAGAACGGTGATGCCACGGCGCTCCAGCTCGTGCCGCAGCAGCGCCCCGGCGGAGCGGTCGAGCTGCCGTTCCATCAGCGTGTCCATCAGGTGCAGGACCGTGACGTCCATACCCTTGACCTTCAAGCCGTTGGCGGCCTCCAGCCCGAGCAGGCCGCCGCCGATGACCACGGCGCGCCCGCCCTTCGCCGCCGCCTCCAGCATCGTGTCGACATCGGCGAGGTCGCGGAAGCCGACGACGCCGGGCAGGGTGGAGCCGGGAACCGGGATGATGAAGGGGGTGGAGCCGGTGGCGATCAGCAGCCTGTCATAGGGCACGGTCAGGCCGGAGATGGCCGTGACGGTGCGGTTCGCCCGGTCGATCACCTCCACCCGGTCGCCGGTCAACAGCTTGATTCCGTTGGCTTCATACCAGTCGCGCCCGTTCAGGACGATCTGCTCGAAGGTCTTCTCCCCGGCCAGCACGGGTGAGAGCATGATGCGGTTGTAGTTGGGGTGCGGCTCGGCGCCGAAGACGGTGATGTCGTAGCGGTCCGGCGCCTTGGCCAGCAGTTCCTCCAGCGTGCGGATGCCGGCCATGCCGTTGCCGACGACGACCAGCCGTTCGCGCGGAGTGGATGGATTGGTGTGCGTGCTCATGCTGTGTGCCCTCTTGCGAGGCCGCGAGGCCGAAAAGAAAAAGGCGCCCGAAGCCCTGGGGACTCCCGCGGGATTCCCAGGGTTTCGGACGCCGTTGTCCGGGTGGTTCGCCGTCGAACCGGCCATGGCGCCGTTGCCCTGGCCCTGATCTGCCCATCCTCCTGGCAATCCGCGTGCCAACACCGGCACCAAGGTATGAGAAAGGGGCCGGAATGGCGGATTTCCGCCATTTGCGAGGCTCCGCCACCACTGGCGCATGGCGGGAGTGTCGGGACCTGAACACGCGCTTTTGTCCTGCATCGAACAAAAAGCGGTCCGAAAGCCGACAAATTGTGCAATGCGGCACCACCAAGGTACTAGCACAAACAATAGGCAATTCGCGTCAAAGCCGCAGAAACAAAGACCTTTGGCTCTGTTTGGACGCTTGTTCAGCCTTTGGCATGGTCCTTGCGAGAGGAACGGCGGGACGCGCCAACGGCGGTGCGTCCATCCCATACGCCCAAGGTTGGGCCCCTCGGCACCGTCGCTGACCCGGTTCGACAGCCCTTCATGGCTGGAGAGCCCTCAACGGCGCGTCGCCGGTGGGGCGTTGGATCGAGGTCAGGCGTGCCGCGGGGTTCCGGAACGAGAGATGGAGCGACCGACGTGACCCGAGACGTGATCCGACTTCCCGCCTCCCCCCGCACCGCCCTGCTGTCCGCCGCCGCCACGTTGGCGCTGACGCTCGGGTCCGCCCAGGCCGCTCCGCTCGACGTGGAGAAAGACCAGCTCAAGCTGGGCTTCATCAAGCTGACCGACATGGCCCCGCTCGCCATCGCCGCGGAGAAGGGCTTCTTCGAGGACGAGGGCCTGTCGGTGACGCTGGAGCCGCAGGCCAACTGGAAGGTGCTGCTCGACCGCGTGATCTCCGGGGAGTTGGACGGCGCCCACATGCTGGCCGGTCAGCCGCTGGGCGCCACCATCGGCTTCGGCACCCAGGCCAACGTGGTGACCGCCTTCTCGATGGACCTGAACGGCAACGGCATCACCCTGTCGAACGAGGTGTGGGAGCGGATGAAGCCCAACCTGCCCAAGGGACCGGATGGCAAGCCGCTGCACCCGATCAAGGCCGACGCGCTGAAGCCGGTCATCGCCCAGTACCGGGCGGAGGGCAAGCCCTTCACCATGGGCATGGTCTTCCCCGTCTCCACCCACAATTACGAGCTTCGCTACTGGCTGGCCGCCGGCGGCATCAACCCCGGCTACTACGCGCCCAACGACGTTTCGGGGCAGATCCAGGCCGACGCGCTGCTGTCGGTCACCCCGCCGCCGCAGATGCCGGCGACGCTGGAGGCCGGGACCATCTTCGGCTACAGCGTCGGCGAGCCGTGGAACCAGCAGGCGGTGATGAAGGGCATCGGCGTGCCGGTCATCACCGACACCGAAATCTGGAAGAACAACCCGGAGAAGGTCTTCGGCGTCACCGAGGGCTGGGCCGCCAAGAATCCCAAGACCCATCTGGCGCTGGTCAAGGCACTGATCCGCGCCGCCATGTGGCTGGACGAGAACGACAACGCCAACCGCGCCGAGGCGGTGAAGATCCTGGCGAAGTCGGAGTATGTCGGGGCCGACGCCAAGGTCATCGCCAATTCGATGACCGGCACCTTCGAGTATGAGAAGGGCGACAAGCGGGCGGTTCCCGACTTCAACGTCTTCTTCCGATACAACGCCACCTATCCCTTCTACTCCGACGCCGTCTGGTACCTGACGCAGATGCGCCGCTGGGGCCAGATCGCCGAGGCCAAGCCGGACAGCTGGTACGACGAGACCGCCCGCAAGGTCTACAAGCCGGAGGTCTACCTGAAGGCCGCGCGGCTGCTGGTGGAGGAGGGCAAGGCCAAGGAGGCCGACTTCCCCTGGGCCAGCGACGGCTACAAGCCGCTGGACGAGGGCTTCATCGACGGCATCGCCTACGACGGCCGCAAGCCCAACGAATACCTGACCAAGCTGCCCATCGGCTTGAAGGGCGGGCAGGCGCTGCAGGGCGGCCAACTGGTCGGCGGTTGAGACTGCGGACTTCCGATACTCGCGCCGTGGTCGCGACGGGCCCCCACCCTAACCCTCCCCGCTGACGCAGGGGAGGGGATCAACTCCCTCCCCTGCGAAGCGGGGGAGGGCCGGGGTGGGGGCATCGGCGCCCCGCGCCAAACAGAAAGATCACCCCATGACCAGCGTGACCGAAGCCTCCACCCTCTCCACCGCCGAGGCGATGCGCGCCCGGCGCAAGGCCCGCCTCGCCCACGCGCTCAACCGCACCGCCACCACCCTGCAGATCGTCGGGCTCGGCTGGCTCAGCCCGCTGCTCCGCATGGCCGCCGGGGACAGCCCGCGCCAGCAGGGGCAGGAGCTGTGGCAACAGATGGGCGTGCCGCTGACCGCCCTGATGCTGTTCCTCGCCGCCTGGGCGTGGCTGGCCCCGCAGGTGAACACCAGCCTGGGCGCCATCCCCGGCCCGGCCCAGGTGTGGGAGCAGGTGGGCGTCCTCCACGCCGACCATCAGGCCGAGCGCGCCAAGGAGGCCGCCTTCTACGACCGGCAGGCCAAGCGCAACGCCGAGCTGCTGGCCAAGGACCCCAGCGCCGAGGTCAAGACCCGGCCCTACGCCGGCAAGCCGACCTATCTCGACCAGATCGTCACCAGCCTGAAGACGGTCTTCACCGGCTTCCTGCTCGGCGCGCTGGTGGCGGTGCCGCTGGGGGTGGCCTGCGGCCTGTCCCGCACGGTCAACGCGGCGATGAACCCGCTGATCCAGATCTTCAAGCCGGTGTCGCCGCTGGCCTGGCTGCCGCTGGTCACCATGGTGGTCAGCGCCACGGTGTCGAGCGACAACCCGACCTTCGAGAAGTCCTTCCTGACCTCCGCCGTCACGGTCACGCTGTGTTCGCTGTGGCCGACGCTGATCAACACGGCGGTCGGCGTGTCGTCCATCGACAAGGACCTGATGAACGTCGGCAAGGTGCTGCAGCTCTCCGGCCCGACGATGGTGCGCCGGCTCGTGCTGCCCTCGGCGCTGCCCTACATCTTCACCGGTCTGCGGCTGTCGCTGGGCGTGGGCTGGATGGTGCTGATCGCGGCGGAGATGCTGGCCCAGAACCCCGGCCTCGGCAAGTTCGTGTGGGACGAGTTCCAGAACGGCTCCTCTTCCTCGCTCGCCCGCATCATGGTGGCGGTCTTCACCATCGGCCTGATCGGCTTCCTGCTCGACCGCGTCATGCTGGCCTTCCAGGCCGCCGTTTCCCACACCGGCACCCGCTGAGGAGTCCCCGAGCATGGCCATCCTTGAGCTGAAGAACGTCGCGAAGTCCTATGGCGGGACCGAGGTGCTGCGCGGCATCGACCTGTCCATCGCGGAAGGCGAGTTCGTCGCCATCGTCGGCTTCTCAGGCGCCGGCAAGACCACGCTGGTCAACCTGATGGGCGGGCTGGCCGCCCCCGACGCCGGGGAGGTGCTGTTCCGCGGCCAGCCGGTGCGCGGGCCGGGGGCGGAGCGCGGCGTCGTGTTCCAGAACTACTCGCTGATGCCCTGGCTGAGCGTGAAGGACAACGTGGCGCTGGCCGTGGACGCCGTGCACAAGGGCAAGGCGTCCACGGAGCGCGGCGTGCTGACCCGCCGGGCTGTAGAGACGGTGGGGCTGGGCCACGCCACCGACCGCCGCCCCAAGGAGCTGTCGGGCGGCATGCGCCAGCGCGTCGGCTTCGCCCGCGCGCTCGCCATGAGCCCGGAGATGCTGCTGCTGGACGAGCCGCTGTCGGCGCTGGACGCGCTGACCCGCGCCAAGCTCCAAGACGAGATCGAGGCGATCTGGCGCAAGGACCGCAAGACCGTCGTCCTCATCACCAACGACGTGGACGAGGCCATCCTGCTGGCCGACCGCATCATCCCGCTGACGCCGGGTCCGGGGGCGACGCTCGGCCCGGCCTTCGCGGTGGACCTGCCGCGTCCGCGCGACCGCACCGCCGTGAACCACGACCCCGACTTCAAGCGCCTGCGCGCCGAGGTCACGGCGTGGCTGATGGAGGCCGGGGCCAGCCGCGCCGCCGCCGCGGTGGACGAGACCCTGACCCTGCCGGCGGCGACGCCGATCACCGCCGCGCCGCCGCCCAAGGCCTATCTGGCCGGGCAAGCCGGCGGCCTGTCCGACGACCGCTATGTGGAGTTCAGCCGCGTCACCAAGACCTTCGCCACGCCGAAGGGGCCGCTGACCGTGGTGGACGGCTTCGACCTGAAGATGCGCAAGGGGGAGTTCATCTCCCTGATCGGCCATTCGGGCTGCGGCAAGTCCACCGTGCTGTCGATGGTCGCCGGGCTGGCCGACGTCTCCAGCGGCGGCATCGTGCTGGACGGCCGGGAGGTCGACGGCGCCGGCCCCGACCGGGCGGTGGTCTTCCAGGCGCCCAGCCTGTTCCCCTGGCTGACCGCGCTGGAGAACGTCATGCTGGGGGTGGACCGCGTCTACCCGCAGGCCGGCCGGGGGGAGCGCGACGACATCGCCCGTTACTACCTGTCGCGCGTCGGGCTGGGCGACGCCATGCACAAGAAGGCGGCGGAGCTGTCCAACGGCATGAAGCAGCGCGTCGGCATCGCGCGGGCCTTCGCCCTGTCGCCGAAGCTGCTGCTGCTGGACGAGCCCTTTGGGATGCTGGACAGCCTGACCCGCTGGGAGCTTCAGGAGGTGTTGATGGAGGTGTGGGCGCGCACCCAGGTCACCGCCATCTGCGTCACCCACGACGTTGACGAGGCGATCCTGCTGGCCGACCGTGTGGTGATGATGTCCAACGGGCCGAACGCCCGCATCGGCCACATCCTGGAGGTGGACATCCCCCACCCCCGGACCCGGCAGGCCCTGCTGGAGCATCCCCGTTACTACGCCTACCGGGAAGAGTTGCTGAACTTCCTGGAGGGCGGGCATCACGGGATGGTGAAGGCGGCGTGAAGTGGGCGGCGTGAAGGGGAGGGCGGAGCGGCAATGGCGAACAAACCCCTGACCATTCTGGTGGCCGGCCCCGACGCCGACGCCACGCGGCCGGTGGAGGACGGCTTGGCCGGGGCGGGGGGCCGCGACCGGGGCGCCGATCGGATCGTCGTGGTCCATGGCCTCGCCGACCTGCCAGCCCGCCTCGCCGCGCTGGCGCCGGACGCGGTCGTCGCTGTTTTGGAAACATCGGCCCCAGCGGCGTTGGACGGCGTCTTCCGGCTGGCCCGGTCGGGAGCCTGCGCCGTCGTCCTCTTCGCCGACAAAGCGCCGCCGGGGGCAGCCGCGCAGGCGGCGGAGGCCGGGGTGGCCGCCTTCGTCCTGGACGGGCTGCACCCCGCCCGCGTGCGGCCGATCCTGGAAACCGCGCTGGCCAGATTCGCTGCTTTTGAAACGCTGAAACGCGAACGCGACGAGGCACGTTCGCAGCTCGCCGACCGCAAGCTGATCGAGCGGGCGAAGGGCATCCTGATGCAGCAGAAGTCCCTGACGGAGGAGGCGGCCTACAACGCCCTGCGCAAGGCCGCCATGAAGCAGGGCCGCCGCATCGCCGACATCGCGCAAAGCGTCATCACCGCCGCCCAGATCGAGCTGTGACGCGTTTCAGAACAAGGACTTCAGGCGGAAATGATACTGAACAGACATTTCACTTCCTAGACTGAAAGGTCGGTGTTCGCGTGGTCTTGTGACGGTGCGTCCCAACAACAATGCCAAAGCTTGCGAGTCGCGACAAGCCGTCCAATGAGCACGATGGATGACCTGATGAGAAGGACGTTGTCGCCAATGCCGGCTCAGACGGTTTGTGGAACCCGAGCGATCACCTTGATCTCGAAGTCGAAACCGGCGAGCCACGTCACGCCGACGGCAGTCCAGTTGGGATAGGGCTTCTCCGGAAACATCCGGTCTTTGACCGACAGAACGGTCTCGAACTGGGCCTCCGGATCGGTGTGGAACGTCGTTACGTCCACGATATCGTCAAACGTGCCGCCGGCCGCTTTCAGAACCTCGCGAAGATTGTCGAAAGCCAGTTGAACCTGCTTCGCGAAGTCCGGCTCGGGAGAACCATCCTCGCGTCCGCCGACCTGCCCCGAGATGAAGAGCAGATCGCCGGATCGAATGGCCGCGGAGTAGCGGTGGATTTCGTAGAGCGCCTGCCGGCCGGCAGGAAAGAGGGCGTCGCGCTTGGACATCGGTGTCTCCCGTTCGGATTGGACCTGGAGCAGGAGATAGCAGCCGAAGAGGTGCGCGATTAGACGTTGAAATCGGCACGGGTTGATGCAAAATCGCCATCAATGATGCGCCCCTCCCTCAACGACCTCAGCGCCTTCGTGGCGGTTGCCACCCACCGCAGCTTTCGTCGTGCGGCGGATGAGCTGGGAACGGCGCCATCCACGCTGAGTCACGCGATGCGGGGCCTTGAGGATCGGTTGGGCGTGCGCCTTCTCAACCGCACGACCCGCAGCGTCGCGCCGACGGAAGCAGGGCTCGAACTGCTCGGCCGCCTGCAGCTCGCCCTGACATCGTTGGACGAAGCGCTGGACGCCGCCTCTGCTTTTCGGGGCAACGTGGCCGGCCGGGTCCGGATCAACGCGCCGCGCGTGGCCGCTGCGGCCCTCGTCCGCGACGTCCTCCCGCGCATGGTCGAACGATATCCCGACGTGACGGTGGATCTGGTCGTCGAGGGGCGGCTGATCGACATCGTGTCCGGCGGCTTCGACGCCGGCGTCCGCCTGATCGACTCCATCCCGAAGGACATGATCGCGGTGCCCTTCCCGGACCCGATCGGCTTCGTCTGCGTCGCCTCTCCCGCCTATCTCGACCGCGCCGGGGAGCCGACGACGCCGGACGAACTCCAGCACCATCGCTGCATCGGTCACCGCCTGCCGGGCGGGCGGCTGTACCGGTGGGAGTTCGAGCGGGCCGGACAGGAATTGACGGTCGACACAAACGGACCGGTGGTTCTCGACGACGAGGAGTTGATGGCGGACGCCGCCGCGCAAGGATTGGGAATCGCCTATGTGGTGAGTTGGGCCGCTGAAGCCGCTCTTGCGGACGGGCGGTTGCGAACCGTCCTGCCCGGCTGGATGCACAAGCCGGAGCGGGCGGCGGTGTATTATCCCGGGCACCGCGCCGTGCCTCCGGCCCTGCGGGCGTTCCTCGATGTCGTCAAGACCATGCCGGTCGGTGCGGGAACGCATTGATGACCCCACAAACCAGCGGGTCCCCCACGCATGCGGTCGCCACTATGATGGCGCCCCGTTTGGTTCAGGGAGTTGGGCATGCTGGTCCGGCAGGGTGAACATCGTGGCGTGTCGGCGGACCGCAGTCTGGCCTGGTCGCTGGCGGGCATCGCCGGTGCCGTCAACGCCGCGGGCTTCTACGCCGCCGGCCTCTACTCCTCGCACATGACCGGCACCGTCTCGACCATGGCCGATCATCTGGCGCTGGGCGAGATGGGCGCCTTCGGCATGGCGCTGGCGATCGTGGCGACCTTCATCGCCGGGGCGATGGTGTCGGCGATGCTCATCAACGCCGGGCAGCGCCGTGGCCTGTCGGCGATCTACGCCTACAGCGTCTGCCTCGAAGCCCTGCTGCTCGCCGGGCTCGGCGCCGCCGACGTCTGGCTGCACGAGCTGCGCGGCGCCGCGTTGGTCATGGGGTTGAGCTTCTTGATGGGGTTGCAGAACGCCATCGTCACGCGCATCTCCAACGCCCGCGTCCGCACCACCCACGTCACCGGCATGATCACCGACATCGGGATCGAGCTGGGCAACCTGATCGACGATCTCTACCACCGCAACGGCCGGGATCGCGTCCGGGTGACGCTCGACAAGCTGAAGACGCATCTGCCGACCGTCGGCTCCTTCTTCCTGGGCGGCGTGCTGGGGGTGCTGGGCTACAGCGCCTGGGGCGCCATGCTGTTCGTGACGCTGGCGGCCATCCTCGCCGGCTTCGCCGCCCCGGTGATTCTCGCCGAATGGCGGACGGCGGAGTAGAGGCGTTTCAAATTCAGCGTTGCTGGACGCCGTTTCACACTGTTGACGCAATATGACCGATTCCGAAGGCCCGATCCCCGACATCATCGCCCCCGGCCTGAACGCTTTGTTCGTCGGCTTCAACCCCGGAACGCGCTCCGGCCAGCTCGGCCACAACTACGCGGGGCGGGGCAACCAGTTCTGGAAACTGCTGGCGGAGGCCGGCCTGACGCCGCGCCTGCTGCGCCCGGAGGAGGACCGGTTGTTGCCGGAGTTCGGGCTGGGCTCCACCAACCTCGTGGCGCGGGCGACGCCGGGCGCCGCCGATCTCAGCCGCGCGGAGCTGCGCGGCGGCGTGCCGCGGCTGCGCGCCCTGATCGCGGAAATCCGACCGCGGGTGATCGCCTACACGGGGAAGGGTGTCTATCTCGCCGCCGCGGATCGCGACCGGGCGGAGTGGGGCGTGCAGCCGGACAGCCTGTTCAATGGTCCGGTGGACGTCGTGCTGCCGTCGCCCAGCGGCCTTGCCCGCCTGCCCTTCGCGGAAAAGCTGCGCTGGTTCTGCGAGGTCAGGCGGGTCATCGACGCTGAAGTTGACACCCGCCGCTGACGTCAGCGGGTGTCCGTTACAAATTCAGCGTTGCTGACGGTCAGGCCAGCAGCTCATCGAGAAGGGCGTGGAGGCGGCGCAACTCCTGCCATTGCGCCTCGCTGAGCTGCTTGCGGTGCGCCCGCAGCTCCCCGGCGTCGACGGCGGAGAAGTCCTTGGCGATGCGCTGGACGGCGGAGACGAAACGCACCGCCGGGGCGGGCTGAACCTTCGCCGCCGCAACGGAATCCGGCTCGCCGCCGCCCATCTGGGCGCGCTTCGCCTCGCGCAACGCCTTGACGGTGCCGCCGTCCTTGATCGTGTCCCACAGCTTCCTCTGCAGGATCGGATCGTCCACCGCGGCGATCTCCGTCAGGATGCTTTTCGGGACGGAGCGGTGGCGCGTTTCAAATTCAGCGACGATGTCGGCCGGCAGACGCAGCAGCGACAGGGTGCGCGTCACCTCCGCCTGGCTGCGCCCGATGACCTGCCCCAGCGCGTCGTGCGTGTAGTCGTGCCGCTCGATCAGCCGGGCAAAGGCTCGGGCCAGTTCCATGGCGTCGAGGTCGACGCGCTGGATGTTTTCGATCAGCGCCAGCTCGTCAGGGTCGCCGTCGGTGACGATGGCGAAGATGGTCTGGCGGCCGGCCAGCCCGCAGGCGCGCAGGCGCCGCTCACCGGCGATCAGCCGGTAGTCGCCGTCGCCGAGATCCTGCACGAGAACCGGCTGCTTCAGCCCATGGCGGGCGATGGAGTTGGCCAGTTCCTGCAGCGACTGGTCGTCGAAATGGCGGCGCGGCTGGTCGGGATTGGGGTGCACCCGGTCGAGATCGACCTCGATCAGCCGCGGGAAGTCGGCGGAGAGCCCGAACAGCGCGTCCCCGCCGCGCTGCGCCGCCTTGTCGAAAATGCGGGTGCTGGTCCGTTCGAGTTTACGAGACATGGGCGTCTTCCGCAGTCTGGAGGTGGGCGGCCAGTTCGCGCGCCAGTTCGCCGTAGGCCTGGACGCTGTTGGAATTCGGATCGGCCTCGATGGCCGGACGACCGGCGCCCGACGCCTGGGCGAACAGGGTGGCGCGCGGCACCGCGTTCAGAACGCGGGTGCGCCCCTCGTAATGCTCCTGAATCTCGCGCAGGCTGGCCTGATCTTGCGTCAAGCGGGACGAGAACATGGTCGGCAGGATGCCGAAGATGTTCAGCGACGGGTTCGAGCGGCGGCGGATCTTGGCGATGGTTTCCAGCAGCAGCGGCACGCCGAGCCCGGCGAACACCTCCGTCTGCACGGGGATCAGCACGAGATCGCTGGCCGCCAGCGCGTTGATGGTGAGAAGACCGAGGTTGGGCGGGCAATCGATCACGATGACATCGTAACGGTTCCGCACCTCCGCCAGCTTCTCCTTGAGCACCAGGGAGTTGTCCGGCTCCGCCACCAGCTCCGTCTCCGCTGCGGCCAGCCCGATGCTGGAGGGGGCGAGCATGACGGCGCCGCCGCACACCGGCTGGAGGATGCTGTCGAAGGACGCCCCGCCGCGCACCACATTATAGATGCCCTTGCGCTGGGTTTCGATCTCGCCGGGGTCGAGCCCCATATGGACGGTGGCGTTGCCCTGGGGATCGCTGTCGAGAAGCATCACCTTCAGGCCCAGCGTGGACAGCGCATAGGACAGGTTGACCGCCGTCGTCGTCTTGCCGACGCCGCCCTTCTGGTTGGCCACCGCCACCACGGCGCGCTGCATCTTGGGCATCCCGGTGTTCTGCGGCACGGCGGCCATGCCGCCCTGGCCGGCCAGGAAACCGGCGACCTGCTGGGGGATGCGCTCCGCCCCGCTTTCCCACCGGCTGATCCGCGAGCGGTCGTAGCGGCGGTTCAGTGCACTGTTGAGCCATGTCGCGAAGCTCAACTGGTCCTCGGCGCGCCGTTCGCGGATGGCGCGTAGTTCTTCCCCGTTCATCGGGCCTCCGGCTTTCCCTGTGTGAGGTCCTTTCTTGCAAAATGTGACGCAACTGGTCAAGCCGGAGCGCATCGAATTGCGTCAAATGGCAACGGGAGCGGGAGTCATGCGACGTCGTATGGGACTATGGTCATAGAATTCGACGACTTTTGCCGGCCTCTGCGAGCGGCGGAAAACCATTCCGGAGGCGAATCGATCCGGACCCCGTCAAGCCCATTTTCCGAAGCGTTACCAATTCAGCGTTGGTGGCGGGGTGTGGCTTCGATTCGGCCCTTGAATCGCTTGGAGTCTGTCGTTTCAAATTCAGCGTCGTATGCCGATTCGTGGGTTTGCGTCGGCGTTGCAAGATCTGCGCGAGACTCGCCGAGTCGGCTAAGCCCTGGAAAGCCTTGGGTTTCCGAGTCGAATGTTACCAATTCAGCGTTGGAGCCGAGTCGCCTTTGTATCAAATTCAGCGTCAGGTCCGGTTGACAGTTGACGGTCCTGGCCTGGAATCCCTGACCAAGTGGGATGCTCGTTTTGGTGGAGGATAGGGGTCCGGATCACTCTCGAATGCCCGGTTGGCGATTCTCCGACCCCTCCGACGTTGCGTTTTCAGCGAAGGGGGTCGCGCCAGCACCCGCGCAACCGGTCTAACCGGAGAATCCTATAGGGACTCATATAGGACATGGTTGCGAGTTCAGCGTGAATAACCGCCTTTCGTGACTCGTCTTCAGCGTGGATGAGCGAGTCCCCGTTGCGACTTCGGCGTTCCCGCCGTTGCGAAGTCAGCGAGCCGATCCGGCCGGTTTCGCCCGCTGCGATTCCAACTCAGCGTGGACAAGCCCGTCCGGCTGTGGACAAGCGGCTTTCCGGCCCCGGACGCTCCGTTGGCGACGCTGATTTTGAAACGTTGGCTCGGCGGTTGCCGGCAGGGGAGGGGACGGCCGGGTTCGCAAATGGCCGCTTCGCTGAAGTTGAGTCGGAATCTGCAGCTTCCGTTGCGACTTCAGCGATTCGTGGGATGGACGCGCTTCACAGCCACCACATTTTGTGTTTTCTGAAATGACAGGAACGTGACCGAACGAGGCCGGAGGGGTCCCATGGCGAAAATCCACGAGCAGCTTACCCTGGAGGGATTCGAGGCGGTTCTTGCCCGCACCGAAGACCCCAAGGAGCGCCGCCGTGTGATGATGGCCCATGAAGCGCTGTCCAACGAGATGGACGCGATCGGCTATCTCCACGCCGGCTTCTGCCAAGCCTCCCTGCCGCACCGCAAGCCCAAGGACGAGACCGCTCCCTGGGTGCGCAACAACGGCAAGTACCAGCTCGTCGTCCGTCCAGGCATCCTGCCGCTGCGCGACGGCACGGTCCTGGACGTCGGCGTTCCCTACGGCGCCAAGGCGCGCCTGATCATGATCTACCTGCAGACCGAGGCGCGCAAGACGCGCAGCGCCCACGTCGATCTGGGGCCGAGCATGAGCGCGTGGCTGCGCCGTCTCGGGCTGGCTCCGACGGGGGGCGAGCGCGGCAACTACAAGCCGGTGCGCGAGCAGGTGCTGCGGATCGCCCGTAGCGAGTTCACCCTGCGCACCACCACCGGCCCCTCGACGGCGGAGATCTCCGACCAGCGCCTGATCGACGGCATCAAGCTGTGGCGGGACGAGGAGGACACGCCCGACCTGTTCCGCACCGGCGGCGAGTGGGTGCGCTTCGTCCGCCTGACCCAGAGCTTCTTCGAGCATCTGATGGAACACGCCGTTCCGCTGGACGAGCACGCCATCGCCAAGCTGAAGAACTCCGCCCTGGCGCTCGACGCCTATGTGTGGCTGGTCCACCGCCTGCACCGGTTGGACAAGCAGACGGTGGTTCCCTGGCACGCCCTGTCGCAGCATTTCGGCTCGGTCAGCGAGCACCGCGTCCTGGCCTTCCGCCTGAAGGAAGCGCTGAAGGACGTCATGGCCGTCTATCCCGACGCGAACATCGAGCCGACCTCCAAGGGGCTTGTCCTGCGCCCCTCTGCGCCGGCCGTGCCGTCGAACAAGCATCTCGTCCTGCGCCCCGTCCGCGGCTGACGGGCGGGCGGTTGAACGCTGCTGGTGAAACAGCTCAGAGCGTGCGGCGCGTTGTTGAAAAACGCCTTTAAGGCGTGACATTGTGGGTCGGTCGCAACCATCCGGCGCGGTGCCGGATGCAGCAGAAGGACCGGCTCCAATGTCCTACAGGGTCGACGACGATCAGTATCCGGCGCGCGCCGTGGTCTCCATCGAGGCCAGCTGGGGAAACCGGACCTACGTCGGCTCGGGCTTTCTGGTCGGTCGCAACGACGTCGTCACCGCGTCCCACGTCGTTTACAACGCCGCGCTCGGCGGCAAGCCGAGCAGCCTGAAGATCTACCCGTCCTACAATCCCGGCAAAACGGACAACGTCGCCTACGGCGTTGCCAAATCACAGTTCTTCACCAATTTCGACCCGGATTCGGACGGCCGGCTCATCGCCGGCGATTTCTACCGGACCACCCAGAGCGGGTCGGAGATCGACGTCGCCCTGCTGACACTGTCCCAACCGATCGGCGATACTTACGGCTATTTCGGAATCGATTGGAACTACAGCGGCGGGTCGGCCAACGTCCTGGGCTATCCCACCAAATACGGACGGTACGAAGTCTTCGACAGCGGCACCATCCGCCGGTCAGGCGTCGATACGGTCTATTATTTGAATGCGGATCTGGAGATCAATCCCGGAAACTCCGGTGGTCCGATCTACTACAGCACCGGAAGCGGTGTCTTCGCCGTCGGCGTCGTGTCGACCGCCATCGGCGCCACGGCGCTTGGCGGTCACGCCTATTGGCTGAGGGACGCCCTGTCCGCCAACGACTCGTACATCTCCTCCGCCAGCCAGCCAGCCGCCGACTCGCTGCGGCGGGCCTTCGTGAGCGATGGCGTGTCCGGCTGGGAAGTCCAGATGGACGTTTATGTCGGTCCGCTGACCACGCTGAAGAACGTCTATCTGGGCACCAAATCCATCGAGGCGGTGGTCGGCAGCGAACTTGGCGATTTCATGAACCTGGGTGCCGGCGACGATGCGGCGGATGGGAAGGGCGGTGATGACGTTCTGGACGGCGGCACCGGCTCCAACTTCCTGACCGGTGGGGCGGGCAACGACACCTTCTTCCTGGACGGGCGGGGCACCGGGGTGACTTGGTCCACCATCACCGACTTCGAGGCGGGCGAATGGACGACCGCTTGGGGTTGGAAGGAGGGCGTGTCGAAACTCACCTGGGAGGCGATGAAGGGCGCCAAGGGGTCCGAGGGCGCCACGGTGCGCATCGACTTCGACGGCAACGGCACCATCGACGGCAGCATCACCTTCACCGGAAAATCGGTCGGCGCGGTCATCACCATGCCGGGGCAGGTCGGCGCCGACAGCTATCTGGCCTTCCGTCTGGCCTGACGGCTCTTTTATCACGCAGGCACGGAGAGACACGAAGGAGGGCGCGCCCCCGTGTCTCCTTGACGGTCCCGCGGTGACCCCACGCAGCCTGGAGCACCCTACAACGGCAGCAGCAGTTCCCGCTCCGCCGCGGTGTCCGGCGATGGCACGGCCAGCGTCCCGCGGGTCACTGTCACGGCGCTGCGCCCTCCCCCCTGCGGGGTGACGCGCACCTGCACGCCGATCCGCTCCACCAGCGCCGGGACGTGGCTGATGACGCCAACCTGCCGGCCGGTGGCCTGAAGCGCCTCCAGGCAGGACAGCGCCAGATCCAGGCTGCCGGGGTCCAGCGTGCCGAACCCCTCGTCGATGAACAGCGTGCCGATTCCGCCACCGCCGCTGCCCCCCGCCATGGCCGACAGGCCGAGCGCCAGGGCCAGCGACACCAGGAACATTTCGCCGCCGGACAGACTGTGCACGCCGCGCCGCTCGTCGCCCATTTCGCCGTCCACCACCTGGATCTCCAGGTCGGCCCCGCCAACCCGTTCCAGCCGGTAGCGGCGGGCGAGATCCGCCAGATAGCGGTTCGCCTGGACCAGAAGCAGATCGAGGCTGAGGCTCTGGGCGAAGTTGCGCAGCTTCCGCCCATCGGCGGAGCCGATGAGCTGCGCCATGGTCGCCCACAGCTCCTGCGCCTTGCGTTGCGCCTTCACCCGGTCGAGCACGGCGGCGAGGCGGCCGCGGTTCTCCGTGTCGGCGCGCAGCCGGGCCTGGGCCTCGCCCAGCCGGCCGCGGGCCTCCTGAAGGCGCCGGCCCGTCTCGGCCACGGCCTCGCCGGCGTCCTCGGCGCCGAGGGCGGGGCGTCCGGCGTCGTGGTGCTCCTGCCGCAGCCGCGTCCGTTCGGCCGCCACAAGCGCGTGCTCGCGCCGCGCCGACTCGAGAGCGGCCAGCGCCCGCTCCTCCCCGGCCAGCCAGTCCTCGTCCCGGACCAGATGGGCGCGTGCCGCCTCCACAGTCACGCCGCAGCGTTCCGCCACGGCGGCCAGGGCGTCGACCGCGGCCTCCGCCTCGGCGGCGCACCGGCGGGCGGACTCGCCGCGCGTGGCGACGGTCTGTTCCGCCCCCGACAGGCGGGCCGCCGCGTCCTGCCGGGCGACGGTGGCCTGTTCGACCAGGGCCTCGGTTCGCCGGCAGGCCTCGGTCAGCTCCTTCTTCACCGCGCTCACCGCCCGTCCGTCCAACAGGGACGCCCGTGCCGCGCGCCGATCCTCCAGCGCGGCGGCCAACCCCTCGCACCGCCGCCGCGCCGCCTGTTCGGCCTGCCGCGCCCCCTCCAGCTCCGCCGCCTTTGCGCCGGCCTGCCGTTCCAGGGCCTCGACGTCGCGCAGCGACTGGGCCAATCCCTCGCGCTGGCGCAGAACCTCGGCAACCCGCCCGCCGACGCTCTTGCGGAATCCGTCGGGGTCGCTGTCCAGTGCCTTGTCCCAGCCGGTCAGCCCGGCGAAGGGCTGGGCCAGTTCCGTCCGTGCCGCGGCCCGCGTGTCCACCGTCTGATCGCGCCGCGCCACGGCCAGGGATTCGGCGTGGCGGGCGGCGTCGCGCTGACGGGTCCGCGCCTCGATCACCCGCTCCACCTCGGTCAGCGCCGCGTCCCGCTCCCGGCAGGTCTGCACCGCGGCGTCGAGCCTCGCCTTGTGGTCCAGCGCCCTGGCCTCGGCCCGTCCGGCCTCCGCCAATTCCGCGTCCACGTCGACCAGCCGCCGGGTGACGGTCTCCGTGTCCGGTTCGGTGGGCAGTCCGAAGGTCGGTGCCCGCTGCGCCCAGCGTTCCACCGCGGTCGCCCGCTCCACCGCCAGGGCGGCCAGCCGTCCGTCCAGGGCCGCGGCCCGCTCGCGCGCCGCCTTCGCCGCGGCGGTGTGGGCGCCTTGTTCCGTGGCCAGCCCGGTTACTTCGGCGCGCAGGGTGGCGACGTGGCGTTCCTGATCCTCGGCCAGCCGGTCGAGCGGGGTGTGCCCGGCTCCCCAGGGATGCTCCGTGGCGCCGCAGACCGGGCAGGCCTCGCCCTCCGTCAGGTGAGCGCGCAACGATGCCACATCCTCGCTGCGGGCAAGGCGCAAGCGGTGCAGGGTGGCGTCCGCTTCCTCCAACGCCGCCCGGCGCTGGTCCAGTCGCGCTTTCGCCGCTGCCGCATGGGCCTCCCCGTCCGCTGCGGCCGTGCGCCGCTGCTCCCGTTCCGCTTCGGCCTCCGCGACGTCCGCCGCCAGCCGTGCGGCCCGCTCCGCCAGCTGGGCCAAGGCCGCCAGCCCATCGCGCCGCTCCGCCAGCGCCGTGCGGCGCCCGCGCAGGGCGTCCAGCGACTCCACCGCCTCGGCCTTCAGCGCGGACAGCGTCCGCTCGGCCGCGTCCCGCTGTGCTTCGGCGTCCCGCCGGACGGTGGACAGGTGTGCCAGCTCCGCCTCGTGGGCCATGGCCTCCGTGGCAGCACGGCGGGCCTCCGCCTCCGCCTCCCGCACCACCCTTGCCGAGTCGCGGAGGCGCAGCAGCAGCGCGTCCCAGCGCGCCCACTGGTCGGCCACCGGCAGCAGCGCCGTCTGTCCGGCCAGCCAGCCCTCCCGCTCCGCCGCATCGGTGCGGGCCTGCTCCAGTGCCGTCCGGGTGGCGCTCCAGCTCTCCCCAATTCCTTTGGCGTCCGCGTCCGCCGTTGCGGCGTCGGCGAGCGCACCGGTCTGTTGACCGGCCAGCGCGGCGATTTCGGCGTCCAGCGCGGCGGCCCGCTCCAGCTCCGGCTCGGCGGCGTCGACGGCGCCGCGGGCCTTCTCGTAGGCGGCGCGCACCTCGCGATGACGGGCCTCGGCCTGGACCAGCCGGTCCTGCGCCTCCGTCACCGCGGCGTGGGCATGGGCCAGCGCCTCCCCAGCCGCCGCCGCCGCCGCGGCGCAGCGGTCCGCCTCGCTCAACCGCACCCGCAAGGGCTGGAGACGGCGCAGCAGCGCAGCCTCCTCCCGCTGCGCCCCGGCCTCCTGCCAAACCGCTTCGGCCCGTGCGCTCGCCGCGGTGGCGTCGGCTTCTGCCTTGGCCAGCCGGGCGTCCTGCTCATGCCAGGCGACGGCGGCGCGGGCCTGCTCGAACGCCGTTTCCTCCCGCTGGACCGCCTCGGCCGCCGCTCCGACCTCGGTGTCCAGGACGGCGCGCTCATCGTCAGTCAGCACGCCGATGCCCGCGCATTGCGCCTCCAGCGCCTCCAGCGCCCGCTGCTCCTCCCGGGAGCGCTCGTGCGCGGCGACGGAGATGCGGGAATAGATCTCGGTGCCGGTCAGCAGCTCCAGCAGGGCGGAGCGCTCCATCGCCGGAGCCTTGAGGAAATTGGCGAAATCGCCTTGGGCCAGCAGGACGGCGCGGCGGAACTGCTCGAAGCTCAGCCCCAGCCGGCTGGAAATCTCGTCCAGCACGCTGGTCTTGCCGTCGCCCAGCCGCTTGCCGTCCGCAAGCGCGGTCAGGCTCATCGTCTGCTTTTGCAACTGGCCGCGCGCGT
>NZ_CBCOOP010000001.1:1735000-2496680 GCF_965111635.1 Azospirillum sp. Marseille-Q6669
TCGCGGCTTACCAAACCTAACCAAACTCCGAATACCGTGGAGCACAGCCCGGCAGACAGACGGTGGGTGCTAAGGTCCATCGTCGAGAGGGAAACAGCCCAGACCGCCAGCTAAGGTCCCCAAATCACGGCTAAGTGGGAAAGGATGTGGGAAGGCCATGACAACCAGGAGGTTGGCTTAGAAGCAGCCATCCTTTAAAGAAAGCGTAATAGCTCACTGGTCTAGTTAAGCCGGCCTGCGCCGAAAATGTATCGGGGCTCAAGCCGTGTACCGAAGCTGCGGATGTGATCTTTGATCACGTGGTAGCGGAGCGTTCCGTAAGCCTGCGAAGGGTGTCCGTGAGGCCGCCTGGAGGTATCGGAAGTGAGAATGCTGACATGAGTAGCGACAAACAGTGTGAGAAACACTGTCGCCGAAAGTCCAAGGGTTCCTGCGCAAGGTTAATCCACGCAGGGTGAGCCGGCCCCTAAGGCGAGGCCGAAAGGCGTAGTCGATGGGAACCACGTTAATATTCGTGGGCCAGCGGGTGTGTGACGAATGGGAAAGCGTGTCGGGCCTTATCGGATTGGCCCGGCTGGGGACCCGTTCCAGGAAACAGCCCCCGCATCAGACCGTACCCCAAACCGACACAGGTGGACTGGTAGAGTATACCCAGGCGCTTGAGAGAATGGTGTTGAAGGAACTCGGCAAATTGCCCTCGTAACTTCGGAAGAAGAGGGCCCCGTCGCGGCGCAAGCCGGGGCGGGGGGCACAGACCAGGGGGTGGCGACTGTTTACTAAAAACACAGGGCTCTGCGAAGCCGTACAAGGCGACGTATAGGGTCTGACGCCTGCCCGGTGCCGGAAGGTTAAGAGGAGGGGTTCACGCTCCGAATTGAAGCCCCGGTAAACGGCGGCCGTAACTATAACGGTCCTAAGGTAGCGAAATTCCTTGTCGGGTAAGTTCCGACCTGCACGAATGGCGTAACGACTTCCCCGCTGTCTCCAACACCAACTCAGCGAAATTGAACTCTCCGTGAAGATGCGGAGTACCCGCGGTCAGACGGAAAGACCCCGTGCACCTTTACTACAGCTTTGCAGTGGTGCTAGGGATCTCATGTGTAGGATAGGTGGGAGGCTAGGAAGCCCGGGCGCCAGCTCGGGTGGAGCCATCCTTGAAATACCACCCTTGAGGTCTCTGGCATCTAACCGCGCTCCGTTGATCCGGAGCCGGGACCCTGCATGGCGGGTAGTTTGACTGGGGCGGTCGCCTCCCAAAGTGTAACGGAGGCGCGCGATGGTGGGCTCAGAGCGGTCGGAAATCGCTCGACGAGTGCAATGGCATAAGCCCGCCTGACTGCAAGACAGACAAGTCGAGCAGAGACGAAAGTCGGCCATAGTGATCCGGTGGTCCCACGTGGACGGGCCATCGCTCAACGGATAAAAGGTACGCCGGGGATAACAGGCTGATGACTCCCAAGAGTCCATATCGACGGAGTCGTTTGGCACCTCGATGTCGGCTCATCACATCCTGGGGCTGGAGCAGGTCCCAAGGGTTCGGCTGTTCGCCGATTAAAGTGGTACGTGAGCTGGGTTTAGAACGTCGTGAGACAGTTCGGTCCCTATCTGCCGTGGGTGTCGGAGTTTTGCGAGGATCTGTCCCTAGTACGAGAGGACCGGGATGGACATACCTCTGGTGCACCGGTTGTCACGCCAGTGGCATGGCCGGGTAGCTAAGTATGGACGGGATAACCGCTGAAAGCATCTAAGCGGGAAACCCACCTCAAAACCAGAACTCCCTTGAGAGCCGTGACAGACCATCACGTCGATAGGAGGCATGTGGACGGGCGGCAACGCCTGAAGCTGAGCCTTACTAATCGCTCGAAAGGCTTGATCCTTACCAGCAGGCGGCCCGCGCGCAGCGGCAAGCCCTGGACGCACGAGCCAACACCGCAAAGAACAAGAGCAGACGTCCTCAAACTTAACGAAACCCGCCCGTCCGGTCCGGATGGTTCGCGTGTGCCTTGGTGACCTGGTGGTCATGGCGAGGCTCCCAACACCCGATCCCATTCCGAACTCGGCCGTGAAACGCCTCAGCGCCGATGGTACTGCGTCTTAAGACGTGGGAGAGTAGGTCGCCGCCAGGTCACCACGGCACACGCCAAGCCATCAAGGACTTGGATGGATGGGTTTCAAACACACTTGACAATCGGCTTCATGAACGGCAAGGCCGGCGCTTTCCCAACGGAAAGCGCCGGCTTTTCGTCGTGTCCGGGGTGTCGCGGCCGGCCCCCTCCCTAACCCTCCCCCGCCACCGGCGGGGGAGGGGACTGGTTGCCGGGACGGTGGTCGAGCTGGGTCAGGATCGTCTGGGCCTCGGTCAGCAGGGCGTCGCGGACGCGGATGTATTGGTCGAGGGAGGTCCCGGATCGTTGCCGCGCCTGCAAGGCGGCGATCTGGATGTCGAGCGCGTCGAGATCGCGGTCGATGCATTTCAGCGCGTCGCGCGCCCGTTTCTCTTCCTGCGCGTTCATGGCCACTCCTCCCGTGTCTGGTCTGGATTTCCGGCGAATCGCATCCGAACGAGGTACGGCTTTTTGTTTCGGTCTCCCTGGCACTGCTTTTGCTGAACGAGTTCCGTTCACGAGCGTCCGCTCGGCAAGCTGAGAGGGAGACTACGATGGCGTCACGCGGAATCAATGCCGGTTTGGTGATTACGGTCGCTCAGAGTGCCATCGACTTTCTGTGGTCCCATTGGGACGGCTCGTCCAAATCCGTCCGCTCGGCGCTGATGGCCTCGGAATTCTGGACGCTGCAAGCCTATGGCCGACATGGCCAGTGGGTGCAGTCGGTCACCCGCGACGCGCTGGTCGAGTTTCTCGGCAACTACATCGACCGGCGCATGGAGGTCGGTGACAGCGAGGACCGGGCGGTCGCCACCGCGGTTTATCGCCTGACCGGGAAGACGGTGGGAGCGGTTTGACCGCCGGCCAGGGATTGGCGTGCCTGTTTTTTGTCCGGATGCCCATGGGGTGAGCAGCGCTTCCCATGGGCATCCGGGAAGCGGATGTCACTCGTGGTCGGACCACAGCTTGCCGCCGCTGGCCCAATCGCTCTTCTTCACGTCGTGGAAGATGACATCGACCGCCTCCGGGCTGCAGCCGAGCACCTCGACCGAGGCGTCGGTGAGCGCCTTGGCGTAGGCGCGCTTCTGCTCCAGCGTGCGGCCTTCGAAAAGCTGAACGTTGATCAGCGGCATAGTCGTTCCATCCCCTTTGTTGCGGACCGCGGTCCGGAAAGCTCAGCTCCTGTAGTCCGGGCAGCGCCGGTCCAGGCGTCGCAGCAGCGCCGGCCACTCCAGTTCGCCCTCCGGCTCTGGATCGGCGGTGAGCTGCCGGTAGGTCTTGTCGCACAGCTCCGGCGCCGGCGACACCAGTTCCGCGCCGGCCGCCTGCGCGGCGAGCTGCATCCGGCACGCCTTGTCCAGCATGTCCATCAGGCAGAAGGCCTCCGCCACCGTGCGCCCGGTCACCAGACTGCCGTGGTTGTGAAGCAGCATCGCCCGGCAGGAGCCGAGATTGGCGACGAGGCGGACCTTCTCGCTGTCGGTCAGGGCCAGCCCCTCGTAGCGATGGTAGGCGAGGTCGCCATAAAAGCGCAGAGCGTGCTGGGACAGCGGGAGGAGCCCGTCCTTCAGCATCGACACCGCCACCGCCGCCTCGTTGTGGAGGTGCATGACACAGCGCGCGTCCTCGCGCGCCGCGTGGACGGCGCCATGAATGACGAAGCCGGTGGCGTTCACCGGATGGGGGCTGTCGCCGATGATGGCGCCGTGGATGTCGATCTTGACGAGGTTGGAGGCGGTCACCTCGTCGAAGGTCAGGCCGAAGGGGTTGATGAGGAAGCGTCCCGGCTCCCCCGGCACGGCCAGCGAAATGTGGGTGTAGATCAGGTCGTCCCAGCCGCGCTCGGCGACCAGACGGTAGGCGGCGGCGAGATCGATACGGGCTTGCCATTCGGCATCACTGATGCCGGTGTCGGCGATGCGCGGTCCGGCATGGACGAATGATCCGCTGGTGTCCGTCACGGTCGGCTCCCGGTCTGTGCGATGAGCGGGGGAGCGTCGCATGGCGCGGCGCGGTTGTCCAAGCGGGACGCTGGAACTATTCCGGATTTTGGAAATCACTGGCCCGGCTTGGTTGCGGTCCCTTAGACTGTGGGGCTTTCCGCCGCCGAGTGCACACCGATGACCATCACCGCGCCAGTCTCCACCCCGTCCGACCGCAGCGCGCCGGAAGGGAGCCGGATGGAGGACCAGGCGAAGCCCTCCATCCTCGTGGTGGACGACGAGGAGGGCATCTGCAGCTTTCTGTCGCGCGCGCTGGAGCGGCGCGGCTGGCGGGTCGAGGTGGCGGGCAGCGCCGAGGAGGGCGCCCAGAAGCTGGAGCGCATCCACGCCGAGGTGATCATCCTCGACGTCGCCCTGCCGGGCCGCTCGGGGCTGGACTGGCTGAAGGAGCTGATGGCCGGCGGCTACGCCGGGGAGGTGATCCTGGTCACCGCCTTCGCCGATATGGACACGGCCATCGACGCCCTGCGCTCCGGTGCCGCGGATTTCGTGCTGAAACCCTTCCGAGTTGAGCAGATCCTGAATTCCATCGACCGCTGCGTCGAGCGCACCCGGCTGACCCGCGAGAACTACGTGCTGCGCCGACAGCTGTCGAAGAAGGACAATGGGCGCGACGAGATCGTCGGGCGGTCGGACGCCATGGTGCGGCTGCGCTCGCTGGTGCAGCGGGTGGCGCCGACCCCGTCCACCGTGCTGATCCAGGGCGAGTCCGGCGTGGGCAAGGAACTGGTCGCCCGCGCGCTGCACGACCTGTCGCCGCGCGCAGACCGGCCCTTCGTGGCGGTGAACTGCGCGGCGATCTCCGCCGACCTGATCGAGGCGGAGCTGTTTGGTCACGCCCGGGGCGCCTTCACCGGGGCCAAGGACGCGCGCAAGGGGCTGTTCTACTACGCCCACGGCGGCACGCTGTTCCTGGACGAGATCGGCGAGCTGTCGCTGACGTTGCAATCCAAGCTGCTGCGCGTGCTTGAGGAGCGGCGCATCCGCCCGGTCGGCAGCGAGCAGGAGGTGCCGGTGGATGTCCGCGTGGTCACCGCCACCAACCGCGACCTGAAGGCGGAGGCCGCGGCGGGCCGCTTCCGCCCGGACCTGTTCTACCGGCTGGAGGTGATGACGCTGACCATCCCGCCGCTGCGCCAGCGCGCGGTGGACGTGCCGGAACTGGCCGCGCTGTTCATGCGCTTCCTGCCGGCGCGGCTGGCCGTGCCGCCGCTGACCCTGACGCCGGAGGTGACAAAGGCGCTGATGTGCCATTCCTGGCCCGGCAACGTGCGGGAGCTGCGGAATTTCGTGGAGCGGTCGCTGCTGCTCGGCGAATTTCCGCTCGACGATCTGGACACCGCCAACGCCGCAGCGGTGGAGGCCGGCCTGGCCGCGGATCCCAGCCTGTGCGCCGCGGCGGTGGCCGGAAACCCGCCCTGCGCCCCCTGTCCGGTCCGCCATGTCCGCATGGACGGCGACAGTGACGTGCTGCCGCTGGCCGAGGTGGAAAAGCGCCATATCCTGACCGTGCTGGCGCGCTGCGACGGCAGCAAGGCGCGCGCCGCCGATCTGCTGGGCGTGTCGCGCAAGACGCTGGACCGGAAATGCGTGGAATGGGGGGTGTGACGCCTCCATCCCGCCTCCATCCGCTCCCGCCCAACATGCTGAAGCGGCTGGCGGCGGCTTACGCGGAGTCGGTCCGGCTCAAGCTGCTGGCGCTGGTGCTGGCGCCGCTGCTGGTCGGCGCGCCGGTTCTGCTGATGATCGTCTGGGCCTGGGGGACGCAGGGCTACGACCAGCTTCTGGTCAACAAGGTCAGCTCCGACCTGGGGACGGCGCGGCAGTTCTTCGACCGGGTGCAGATGTCGCTGCGCAACGGGCTGGAGGGCGTGGCGACCTCCCACCGGCTGGCCCTGGTTCTGGAGCGCGGGACGCCCGCCGACCTGCGCCGGCTGCTCGACGAGGAGGCGGAGGAGCACGGGCTGGACTATCTGCTGCTGCTCGACGCGGGGGGCATGGTGCGGGCGGGCGGGTCCTTCGCCGTCCCGGCGGACCGCAGCGGCTGGTCGGTGGTGCGCGAGGCGCTGCACGGCTACGCGCAGCACGGGCTGGAGGTCTTCGCTCCGGCGGAACTGGAGGCGCTGAACCCCGCGCTGCGCCGGGCCGCCCACACGCCGCTGGTGCCGACCCGCGCCGCCCGGCCCGATCCCCGTGGCGTCGAGGACCGCGGGCTGGTCATCCAGGTCGCCATTCCCTTCGACGGGCCGGACGGCCGTCTGCTCGGGGTGCTGGAAGGTGGGGTGCTGCTGAACGGCAACCAGGGCATCGTCGACCGGCTGAACACCATCGTCTATCAGGACGCCTCGCTGCCGCTGGGCAGTCAGGGCACCGCCACCCTGTTCCTCGGCGACACCCGCATCGCCACCAACGTCCGGCTGTTCGAGGGGCAGCGGGCGCTGGGCACCCGGGCGTCGCAGGCGGTGGCGGACAAGGTGCTGGACCGCGGCGAGCCGTGGCTGGGCTCCGCCTTCGTGGTCAACGACACCTATGTGTCGGGCTACCAGCCGCTGGCCGACACCGCCGGGCGGCGGATCGGCATGCTCTATGTCGGGTTCCTGGAATCGCCGCTGCGTGACACGCTGTACAAGGCGCTGGCCGGGCTGTTCCTGCTGTTCCTGCTGGTGTCGGGGCTGGGGACGCTGGTGGGGCTGCGCGGCGCGCGGGCCATCTTCCGTCCGCTGGAGCGCATGGCCGGCGTCATCGCCCGCATCGAGGGGGGCGAGGATTCCGCACGCATCGGCCCCACCGCCAGCCGGGACGAGTTGGGGCGGCTGGCCCGCGCCTTCGACCATCTGCTGGATTCCGTGGCGGCGCGGCGCTGGGAGCTTCAGCGCTCCGCCGAGGAGCTGGACCGCAAGGTGGCGCTGCGCACCGCCGCGCTGGAGGAGGCCAACGCCACCCTGCGCCGTGCCCAGCAGCAGCTG
The DNA here is from genome assembly GCF_965111635.1 of Azospirillum sp. Marseille-Q6669. Taxonomy (NCBI): domain Bacteria; kingdom Pseudomonadati; phylum Pseudomonadota; class Alphaproteobacteria; order Rhodospirillales; family Azospirillaceae; genus Azospirillum; species Azospirillum sp. Marseille-Q6669. The sequence goes on from NZ_CBCOOP010000001.1 coordinate 1,742,075, forward strand.
GTGATGAACGAGAAGCTGACCGCCATCGGCGAACTGACCGCCGGGGTGGCGCACGAGATCAACAACCCGGTTGCGGTGATCCAGGGCAATCTCGACCTGCTGCGCGAGGTGCTGGGCGACGGGATTGAGCCGGTGCGCCAGGAGGTCCGGCTGATCGACGAGCAGACCCGGCGCATCCACGCCATCGTGACCAAGCTGCTGCAATTCGCCCGGCCCGGCGACTTCGCCGGCTACGCCGAGCCGACCGACGTGAACGGCGTGCTGTCCGACTGTCTGGTGCTGACCCGGCACAACCTGAACCGGGCGCGGGTCGTGGTGACGATGAAGGCCCAGGCGGGCGGCCCGGTGGAGATGAACCGCGGCGAGCTTCAGCAGGTGCTGATCAACCTGATCGTCAACGCCATGCAGGCGATGCCGGAGGGCGGTCGCCTGACGCTGGACAGCCGCGACATCGGCCCGGACGAGCGTCTGCCGGGGGCGGAGCCCTTCGAAGGGGTGCTGGTGGGGGTCGAGGACACCGGCCACGGCATCGCGGCGGGCGATCTGGCCCGCATCTTCGACCCCTTCTTCACCACCAAGAAGCAGACCGGGACGGGGCTCGGCCTGTCGATCAGCTACGCCATCGTCCAGCGCTACGGCGGGCGGATCACGGTGGAGAGCGATCCGGGGCGCGGCACCCGCTTCACCCTGTGGCTGCGGCGGCAGGCCGTCTATTCCGACCAACCGACCGCGCCCTTCTTCGCCGCCCAGCGGATCACCGCGGGGGGCTGATCCCCCTTTACCCGGCGTCTCTTTACCCGGCAACCGCCAGGAACGGGTTGACGCCGATGCGGCGGTACTCTTCCTCGCCCAGCAGCAGGTCGAGCGCCAGGGTGGCGAGGTCGTCGGCCACCGGGTCGAGGCCCGGCGCCTTCTCCAGGAACAGCAGCTTCAGATAGCTGTGGCAGGCGTCGCAGGTCTCCGCCCGCACCGCGCCGTTGGCTTCCGTGCCGTCCGCCCCTTCGACGAAGCGCTGGGACACGTCCTTGCCGTCGCCGCAGGCCACACAGGAGGAGCGCACATGGTGCCAGGCGGTGTGGCAGATCCCGCAATGGAGATAGCGCAGGCCGCCGCTCTCCATGCCGACCTGCAACACGCCGGCGACCGGCGCGCCGCCGCAGACCGGGCAGACGGTGGCGGTGGCGTGGGTGGTCACCGACGTGGGATCGAGCGCTGCGGCGTGGCGCGTCCAGGCGGTCTGGAAGGCCGCAGCCAGGAAGGGTGCTGCGGCGAGGTCGCCGTCCTCCAGCGCGTCGCCGGCCCAGCGCCCGGCCAGCGCCTCCAAGGTGTCGGCGTCGGACGCGGCGAGCGCGGCCAGGGCCTCGCGCGCGCCGCCGGGCAGGGTGTCGAGCCGGGCGGCCAGGGCGCGCAGGTCAGCGGCCCACTGCTCCTCCGGCGGCAGCGTGGCGGGGGTGGCGGCCACCGCCGCCTGGGCGTCGGCCAGCGTGGCGACGAAGCGCAGCCAGTCGCCCATGGCGTGCCCCTCCGCCAGCGCGCGCAGGCGCGCCGCCCGCCGGGCGAAGATCGCCGCATCGGGCAGGCGCAGCGGGGCCGGCGACTGGCCCGGCACCAGACCGGCGGCGGCCATGGCGGCGGCAGTCGCTTCGGACATCGCCGCTTCGGAAATCGGGGCGTCGGAGGAAGAGGCGGTCATGGTGGCTTTCCCGGTCACGGATCACGAACAGTCGGAAGGGATAGCACAGCGCAAGAACGGTGCCAGGGGGACGAATAACCCTCTCCCCTCCGGGGAGAGGGTGCCCGCGAAGCGGGCGGTGAGGGGTGCCCATTGCGCTACGTCCGGCAAATGCGCAACCCCCTCACCCTGACCCTCTCCCCAGAGGGGAGAGGGGATTTTGACGGCGCCAACCCCCGACAGATTGTCCTCCACACAAACGTTAGGGACATTTTGTCCATCGTCGGCTGGACAAAATGTCCCTCGGCGCGGTGCGGGCATGGTCGTTCCGTCCGCCCGCCCCAGCAAACGCACCGCATTCCGCCATAAGCCCCGGCTGGCACGGAATCTGCCCTTTGGGGGATGCGTCGCTCCGGCCGGGTCAACCCCGGACGGCGCGCGCGCCACCGGTTCCAGGCGCTCAAGCGCTGGGCCGGCACATCCTGACTTCAGGGCCGACACCAGGGAGGTTTCATGCCCATCACACCCATGCAGGTATCACGGCGGCAGTTCTTGAAGGTCACGGCGGGCGGTCTCGCCGCCTCCAGCATGGGAGTTCTGGGCTTCCTGCCGTCCGAGGCGCTGGCCGAGGTGCGCCAGTTCCGCCTCGCCCGCGCCAAGGAGATCCGCAACACCTGCCCCTACTGCTCGGTCGGCTGCGGCCTGCTGATGTACAGCCTGGGCGACGGCGCCAAGAACGCCAAGGCCGAGATCATCCACATCGAGGGCGATCCCGACCATCCGGTCAGCCGCGGCTCGCTCTGCCCGAAGGGCGCGGGCCTGCTGGACTTCATCCACAGCCCGAACCGGCTGAAGTACCCGGAGGTCCGCGAGGCCGGGTCCAACAGCTGGAAGCGCATCTCCTGGCATGAGGCGATCGAGCGCATCGCCCGCCACATCAAGGACGACCGCGACGCCAACTTCGTCACCAGAACCGCCGACGGCGTGACGGTGAACCGCTGGCTGTCCACCGCCATGCTGACCGCTTCGGCCTCGTCCAACGAGACGGGCATCCTGACGCAGAAGGTCATGCGCTCGCTGGGCATCGTCGGCACCGACGCGCAGGCCCGCGTCTGCCACGGCCCGACCGTGTCGGCGCTGGCCTCGACCTTCGGGCGCGGGGCGATGACCAACACCTGGGTCGACATCTCCAACGCCGACTTCATCCTGATCATGGGCGGCAACCCGGCGGAGGCGCACCCGGTCGGCTTCAAGTGGGCGGTCGAGGCGAAGAAGCGCGGCGCGCGCATCGTCGTCGTCGACCCGCGCTACAACCGCTCCGCCGCGGTGGCCGACGAGTACATGCCGATCCGCGCCGGCTCCGACATCGTGTTCCTGGGCGGCGTCATCAACTGGCTGGTCGCCAACGACAAGATCCAGTGGGAGTATGTCCGCGCCTACACCAACGCCGCCTACATCGTGAAGGAAGGCTACGGGTTCGAGGACGGGCTGTTCAGCGGCTACGACGCGGCCAAGGGCCAGTACGACCGCTCGTCCTGGAACTACGAGGTCGAGGCGGATGGGAACACCGCGAAGACCGACCCGACGCTCCAGCATCCGCGCTGCGTGTGGAACCTGATGAAGGCCCACTACGCGCGCTACACCCCGGAGCTGGTCGAGGACCTGACCGGCACGCCGAAGGACGGCTTCCTGCGCGTTTGCCAGCATCTCGGCTCCACGGCGGTGCGCGACCGGGTCGGCACGATCCTCTACGCGCTGGGCTGGACGCAGCACACGGTGGGCGCCCAGAACATCCGCACCATGGCGATGATCCAGCTCCTGCTGGGCAACATCGGCATGCCGGGCGGCGGCGTGAACGCCCTGCGCGGCCACTCCAACATCCAGGGCCTGTCCGACCTCGGCCTGCTGTCCACCAACCTGCCGGGCTACCTGACCCTGCCGTCGGAGAAGGCGCACCCGACCTTCGCCGACTACATCGCCAAGACCGCGCCGAAGGCGCAGGCGCCGGGCCAGCTGAACTTCTGGGCCAACACGCCGAAATTCTTCGTCAGCCTGCTGAAGTGGTTCTGGGGCGACAAGGCGACGGCGGAGAACAACTGGGGCTACGACTGGCTGCCCAAGTGGGACAAGATGTACGACGTGCTGCAGGTCATGGACCTGATGCACAACGGCAAGGTCAACGGCTTCATCGTCCAGGGCTTCAACCCGCTGACCTCCTTCCCCGACGCGCGCAAGACGGCGGCGGACTTCGCCAAGCTGAAATACATGGTGGTGATCGACCCGATCGCCACGGAGACCGCCTCCTTCTGGCAGAACCACGGCGAGGTCAACGAGGTCGACACCGCGTCGATCAAGACCGAGGTGTTCCGCCTGCCCTCCACCTGCTTCGCCGAGGAGGACGGCGCCATCGTCAACTCCTCGCGCTGGCTGCAGTGGCACTGGAAGGGCGCCAACCCGCCGGGCGAGGCGAAGACCGACCAGGAAATCCTGGCCGAGCTGTTCATGGCCGTCCGCGCCCTCTACGCCAAGGAGGGCGGCACCGCGCCGGAGCCGATCCTCAACCTCTCCTGGCCCTACAAGAACCCGCTGGAGCCGACGCCGGAGGAGCTGGCGAAGGAGTTGAACGGCCGCGCGCTGGCCGACATCCCCGACCCCAAGGACCCGACCAAGTTCCTGGCCCGCAAGGGGGAGCAGATCCCGAACTTCGCCCTGCTGCGCGACGACGGCACGACGATGAGCGCCTGCTGGATCTTCGCCGGCTGCTGGACGCAGGCGGGCAACCAGATGGCCCGGCGCGACAACACCGACGCCGGCCTGGGCAACACGCCGGGTTGGGCCTGGGCGTGGCCCGCCAACCGCCGCATCATCTACAACCGCGCCTCCTGCGACCCGTCGGGCAAGCCCTGGGACCCCAAGCGCAATCTGATCGCGTGGAACGGCACCGCCTGGGCGGGCGCCGACGTGCCGGACTTCAAGGTGGACTCGCCGCCGGCCGACGGGATGAACCCCTTCATCATGAACCCGGAGGGCGTCGGGCGGCTGTTCTGCACCGACAAGCTGGTGGACGGCCCCTTCCCCGAGCATTACGAGCCGATGGAAAGCCCGCTCGGCACCAACCCGCTGCACCCGAAGGTGGTCAGCAGCCCGGCGGTGCGCATCTTCAAGGCCGACCGCGAGCGGCTGGGCACCCATGACCAGTTCCCCTACGTCGGCACCACCTACCGCCTGACCGAGCATTTCCAGTTCTGGACCAAGAGCGTGCGGCTGAACGCCATCGCCCAGCCGGAGCAGTTCGTGGAGATCGGCGAGACGCTGGCGGCGGAGAAGGGCATCCAGGCCGGCGACTGGGTCCAGGTCTCCTCCAAGCGCGGCCACATCAAGGCCAAGGCCGTGGTGACCAAGCGCATCAAGGCCCTGAAGGTGGCGGGCCGCACCGTCCACCAGATCGGCATCCCCCTGCACTGGGGCTGGGAGACGGTGGCCAAGAAGGGCTTCCTGTCCAACACGCTGCCGCCCGCGGTCGGCGACTGCAACACCCAGACCCCGGAATACAAGGCGTTCCTCGTGAACGTCGAGAAGATCGGAGTGGCGTAAGTCATGGCACTGCAATCCCTTGATATCCTGCGCCGGTCCGCCACCCCGACGCCGACCCCGCAGGCCCGCAACCCGCAGGAGGTGGCGAAGCTGATCGACACCACGGTCTGCATCGGCTGCAAGGCCTGCCAGGTCGCCTGCTCGGAATGGAACGAGCTGCGCGCCGAGGTCGGCACCTGCGTCGGCGTCTACGACAACCCGACCGACCTGTCCTCGCAGGCCTGGACGGTGATGCGCTTCAACGAGGTGGAGGAGAAGGGCAAGCTGGAGTGGCTGATCCGCAAGGACGGCTGCATGCACTGCGCCGACCCCGGCTGCCTGAAGGCCTGCCCGTCGCCGGGCGCCATCGTGCAGTTCAAGAACGGCATCGTGGACTTCCATCAAGAGAACTGCATCGGCTGCGGCTACTGCATCTCCGGCTGCCCGTTCAACGTGCCGCGCCTCAGCCCGGCCGACAGCAAGGCCTACAAGTGCAACCTCTGCTCCGACCGCGTCGCGGTGGGGCAGGAGCCGGCCTGCGTCAAGACCTGCCCGACCGGGGCCATCCAGTTTGGCAGCAAGGAGGACATGATCGAGGTCGCCCAGACCCGCATCACCGACCTCCAGTCGCGCGGCTACGATCAGGCGGGCCTCTACGACCCTGCCGGGGTGGGCGGCACCCACGTCATGTACGTGCTGCACCACGCCGACAAGCCGGCGCTCTACTCCGGCCTGCCGGCCAACCCGTCGATCAGCGCCGTCGTCGGGGTGTGGAAGGGCATGCTGAAGCCGCTGGCGACGCTGGGCGTCGCCGCCGCCGGCCTGTTCGGCTTCTTCCATTACATCACGGTCGGCCCGAACCGCGCCGATGACGAGGACGAGGCGGATCACGGCACGCCGCCGGTCCCGCCCGCCCAAGGAACCAAGCACAAGGAACGGGAGAACGCGCTGTGAAGACGTCGGAAAAGCTGATCCAACGCTACTGCGCCGCGGAGCGCATCAACCACTGGATCGTGGCGGTCTGCTTCGTTCTGCTCGCCATCTCCGGGCTGGCCTTCTTCTACCCGGCCTTCTTCTGGCTGACCGGCGTGTTCGGCACGCCGCAGCTCGCCCGCATCGTCCATCCCTTCGTCGGGGTGGTGATGGTCCTGGCCTTCGCCCGCCAGTTCTTCCGCTACGCCCACCACAACCTCATCAACAAGGAGGATGTGACGTGGATGATGTCGGTGAAGGAGGTGATGAAGGGCAACGAGGTCGGCGACATCGGCCGCTACAACGGCGGCCAGAAGGGCATGTTCTGGGTCATGGTGCTGTGCATGATCCTGCTGCTGGTGTCGGGGGTGATCGCGTGGCGGCCCTATTTCGCGGGCTATTTCCCGATCCCGATCATCCGCGTGGCGCTTCTGGTCCACGCCGCCAGCGCGCTGGTGCTGATCGCCAGCATCATCGTCCATGTCTACGCTGCGCTGTGGGTGCAGGGCACGATCCGCGCGATGGTCGAGGGTGTCGTCACCCACGCCTGGGCGCGCAAACACCATCCCCGTTGGTTCCGTCAGGTAACCGGCAAGGAAACCGGGCACTGATCGCTTGAGGGCGCTCTTAACCCTCTCCCCTCTGGGGAGAGGGTGGCCCGCAGGGCCGGTGAGGGGGTTGCGCATGGCGGAACGCCCGGCAACAGCGCACCCCCCTCACCCTGACCCTCTCCCCAGAGGGGAGAGGGGAATTTACTAGGAAAGACACCGCCATGAGCCTCGCCACGGACTTCGCTGCGCCCTCCACCACCCATCGCATGACCGTCCTGCGGCTGGGTCCGGACGCCGCCCAGCTCTGCGACGACGCGGTGGTGGAGGAGGTGCCCGTCGCCATCGCCTACAACGGCATCATCCATGCGGTGATGCTGGCGACCCCCGACGACCTGGAGGAGTTCGGCCTCGGCTTCTCCCTGACGGAGGGGATCATCGCCGACGCGGAGGAACTGGAGAGTCTGCGGGTGGTGGAGGGCTGCGACGGGATCGAGGTCCGCATGGAGATCCCGATGGAGCGCTTCATGGCGCTGAAGGGCAAGCGGCGGAGCATTGCCGGACGGTCGGGTTGCGGCGTCTGCGGCGTGGAAAGCCTCCAGGCCATCGCCCGGTCCGGCCAGCCCGTCCCCTCGGGCGGGCGGCTGTCGGTGGCGGCGGTGGAGCGGGCGCTGGCCCGCTTCGCCGAACGCCAGATCCTGCACCGCGCCACCGGGGCGGCGCACGGCGTCGCCTGGGTGGACGCGTCAGGGACCATCCTGGCGGTGCGCGAGGATGTCGGCCGCCACAACGCGCTGGACAAGCTGATCGGCTGGCTGGTGCGCACGGGCGTGGACCGGCAGGGCGGCTTCGTCCTGACCTCCAGCCGCGCCAGCTACGAGCTGGTGCAGAAGGCCGCCCGGCTGGGCATCAGCGGGCTGGTCGCCATCTCCGCCCCCACCGGCATGGCGGTGCGCATGGCGGAAAGCTGCGGCGTGTCGCTGGCCGGCTTCGCCCGCGGCGACCGGTTGGTCGTCTACAGCCACGGCGACCGCTGGGTGTAAGCGGCTCCGCGACGGACGTGGCGGGAGGAGGTGGGCTTACTCCCCCTCGCCCTTTTCTTCACCCTTGTCCTCGCCCCCGCGCAGCCGCTCCAGGACCTGCCGCAGATCGCCGGGGTGGAGGGGCTTGTGCAGGAAGGAGCAGCCGCGGCGCTGGCCTTCCAGAAGCGCGCTCTGGGCCGTCTCACCGCTGAGCACCACGGCGGGAATCTCCTGCCCGTACAGGCGGCGCACCCGGTCGATCACGTCGAAGCCGGACACCTTTCCAGGCAGCCGCAGGTCGGTCAGGATGACCGACGGCGCGTCGGGCAGGCCGTCCAGCACCGCGAAGACCTCCCGCATGTCGCCCGCGGCGGCGACGGTGCAGCCCCAGCTTTCCAGGATCATCTGCAGGCCGGTCAGCACCATCGCCTCGTCGTCCACGGCCAGCACCGTCATCCCGGTCAGGGGCGGCGCCGAGGCGGTGGAGGGCGGCGGGGAAACGTGGCTGCACGGCGGTTCGGCCAGCGGGCTCGCGGCTTCCAGCGAGATGGAGAAGACGGTGCCGCGCCCGATGCGCGACCGCACCTCCACCTGAAGACCGAGAAGTTCCGCCAGCCGGCGCACGATGGCGAGGCCGAGGCCGAGGCCGCGGGTGGGGTCGCGGTTGGGATTCTGGAGCTGGTGGAACTCGTCGAAGATGGCGGTGAGTTGCTCCTCGGGGATGCCGAAGCCGGTGTCCCACACATCGATGCGCCAGCGGTTGCCGCGCCGCCGCATGGCGAGGAGCAGGCCGCCGTGTCGGGTGTAGCGGATGGCGTTGGTCAGCAGATTGCGCATCACCCGGCCGAACAGCACCGGGTCGGTCTTCACCGTGCCGGGGCACAGGCGGGCGCGCAGGCGCAGGCCCTTCTCCTCGCTCTGCGGGCGGAACTCCTCGACGAGTTGGCCCAGAAGCTCGTCCAGGGAGACCGTCTGCGGGTCCGGCGTGACCGTGCCGGCGTCCAGCGTGGAGATGTCGAGCAGCGCGTTCAGCAGCCGCTCGCCCGCCGTCATGGCGTTTCCCAGCATCTCGGCCGTGCTCAGAGCCTTCTCGTCGCTGATCTGGCTGCACAGCGCGTCGAGGAACAGGCGCATCGCCTGGAAGGGCTGGCGTAGGTCGTGGCTGGCCGAGGCCAGGAAGCGGGAGCGCGCGGCGGTGGTCCGTTCGATCTCCGCGAGCATCTCCCTCTCCATGCGGGCGACGACCCGGTCGTCGGGCGCCGCCTGGGTGGCCAGGGCCAGCACGGCGACCGTCTCCCCGTCCTGGGTCAGCGGCACGCCCTCGAACGCCGCGGGGTCGGCGTCGCCCACGGGCAGAAGCTCGATGCCGACCGGCTCCCCGGTGTCGCCGGAGAACAGCGGATCGACGGCGCCCAGCACCGCTGGCCAGACCGGCCCGAACCAGGCCGGGGCCGGCTGCCCGCCCACCGCCGGCTCCTTGCCGAGGAGGGCGCAGAGCGCGTCGTTGGCGAAGAGGGTGGCGGCGTGCGACGGCCCGGTCAGAACGAAGGCCGGCAACGCGGCGGCGCGGCAGACGCGCAGCGCGTTCTCCACGCACTCCGTCTCCGCTGGCGCGGTGTCGATGCTGGTCCTGTTCCTGTGCCGAGGCGTCACGTCGGTCTCTCTCTACCCGCTAGAGCTGAAGGTGTAGCACCTTAACCTTTGGTGCACTGGGGATGAAAGCGCCTGAAAGCCCTATACGCCTTCTATGCGGAAGGCATTGGGGGCGACAGGCGGGCGAGATGGTCCTCCACCATGTATTTCCGGCGGAGCAGGGCCATCAGCCGGATCTTCAGGATGTCCATCGGCTGCGACTTGCCGACGAAGTCGTCGGCGCCGGCGGTCAGGCTGGCGGTCAGGCGGTCGTCGCCCTCCTGGCTGGTCAGGATGACGATCTGGAAGAACAGGCCGCGGCGCCGGCGGAAACGGTCGAACCGCTCGCACAGCTGGGTGCCGCTGGTGCCCGGCATCACGAGGTCGAGGATCACGCAGTCCAGCCCGCCGTCCTCCAGCGCCGCCACCGCCTCGTCGGCGTTGCGCGCGGCGACGACGTGACAGCCGTCCTCCTCCAGCTCGGCGCGCAGGAACTCGCGGTAGGTCGCGCTGTCGTCCACCACCAGGATGCGCGCCCGCCGCAGGATGTCGGACACGGTCGGCGGCGCGTTGCGCCGGTCGAGCAGCGTCATGGCCTGCTGCACCACGCCCTGGGTATCGGCGGGGTCCACCCGATGCACGTCGGCGGGAACGCCGGCCTCCGCCGCCCGTTCCGCCGAACCCAGCAGCATGGCCGGGGCCGGGCAGCGCCGCCGCAGCTCCGTCAGGGTGCGGGCGGCCTCGCCGTCGGCCTCGACCATCAGCAGGTCGAAGGGACGGCGCGACAGTTCCGCGACCGCCGGCTCCACCGTTTCGACGCAGCTCGCCTCGATGCCCTGCTCCTCCAGCATCAGCTTCAGGAGTAGTCCCTGTGTCTGCGAAGCGATGACGATCAGTGCCCTGGGTCCACTCATGAGGGCTCCACTCCCGTCGAAACCAGTTCCAGCAAACGGGCCGCCACCTTGTCGATGGGCAGCTCCTCGGTAACGCCTCCCAGCCGGACCGCGGTCCCCGGCATGCTGTGGATGACCGCGGTGGAGGCGTGCTCCGCGATGGTGTAGGCACCCGCGCGGTGCATGTCGGTGAGGCCGCGTGCCCCGTCCTCCCCCATGCCGGTCAGCAGCACGCCGATGGCGGCGGCGCCGAAGGCCGAGGCCAGGGAGGAGAACAGCACGTCCCCGGACGGCCTCTGGCCGCAGACCGGATCGCCGTGGACCAGCCGCATCCCGCCGGGCTCGGCGGTCAGATGAAGCTCGCCGAGGGCGACATAGACGTGACCGGGCCGGTGCGGCCCGTCGGAGGCCAGCGCCACCGGCAGCGGCGTGACCGACCCCAGCCAGGAGGCGAAGCCGGCCACGAAGGGCGCGCCGATGTGCTGCACGACGAAGACGGGCAGGGGGAAGTTGGTCGGCAGCCCGCGCAGCAGCTTCACCAGCGCCGCCGGCCCGCCCGTCGAGGCGGTGATCCCCAGCGCGCGGAACTGCCGCTTCACCACGGACGGCGGCAGGGGCGGCGGCGTCGGGACGCTGGCACCCCTGCGGCGGCCGTTGGTGCCGACGGGCTCCTCGTCGCCGTTGCGCGGGCGCCCGCGCTGCCGGATCACCTTGACCTGGCTCATGATGGTGAGCTGGGTGCAGAGATGACGGGCGAGGGTCTGATAGTCGGCGCGGGCCATGCTGCCCGGCTTTTCCACCACGGCCAGCGCCCCGGCCTGGAGCGCCCGCATCGGGATGTCCAGGTCGCGCACGTCGGAGGCGACGACGACGATGGGCACGGGATGCTCCCGCATCAGCCGCTCGGTCACGGCGAAGCCGTCGATCCCCGGCAGGCGGATGTCGAGCGACACCACGTCCGGCTTCAGCGAGACGACCATGCGCAGAGCCTGCTCGCCCGACGCGGCGATGCCGGCCAGCTCCAGCCGCGGGTCCTCGCCGATGACGTGGGCGAGGAGCTGCTGGACGACCGGCGAGTCCTCCACCACCAGGACGCGGATCTTGCGGGCGCCGGTCACAGCAGCCGCCGGATGCCGGCCAGAAGCTCGTTCTGGTCGAAGCGGGTCTTGACGATGTAGGCGTCGGCGCCGAGGTCCAGCCCGCGCTCGCGGTCCTCGTCGCTGGCGCGCGAGGTGACCAGGATCACCGGCAGGTCGGAGGTCATGGGGTTGCCCTTGACGGCCTGGAGCAGGGCGAACCCGTCCATCCTCGGCATCTCCACGTCGCTGATGATCAGGTTCACATCCTCCAGCTCGCCGAGCGTTTCGACCGCCTCGCGCCCATCCACGCACAGCGTGACCCGGTAACCATGGGCCTCCAGGATGCTCTTTTCCAGAGTTCGCGTGGTGATGGAGTCGTCCACAACCAAAATGTGCGGCCGCCGCCGCGCCGACTCGTCGACCGGACGGACCAGCGGCGGCAGGGCCATGCCGGGGCGCGGCGACAGGGCGGCGGGATTCAGCACCAGGGCCGGCGATCCGTCGTCCATCAACACGGTGCCGAGGAAGCGGGCGGCGTCGATTCCCACCTCCTCCGCCGGGGTGACCACCGAGTCGCGGGTGGCCAGCAGCGCGTCCACGACCAGGGCGATCCGCCGCCCGGCGGTGCGCAGGATGACGAGCGCCAGCGGCGCCCCGTTGCCCTGCGGCATGGCGCCGTCGTAGCCGAGCAAGGCGGCCATCGGCGTCACCGGAACGTCCTCCTCCTCCAGCCGGATGGTCGGGGCGGCGAGGTCGGTGAACAGCGTGTCCGCCGGGACGCGCAGCACGCGCGCCACGTCGTTGCTGGGAATCGCCAGGATGTCGTCCTGGACCGCCACGAAGACCAGCCGCTGGCTGAGCAGGCTGAGCGGCACCTCCACCGTGACGACGGTCCCGCCGCCCTCGCGCGCGGCCAGCGTCACCGAGCCTTGGAGCCGGGCGACCTCCCGCCGCACGATGGCGAGGCCCATGCCACGCCCGGCATATTCGTTCGCGGTGGGGGCGGTGGAGAAGCCCGGCTCGAAGATCAGGTCGAGCAGCCGTTCCTCCGGCGCCGCCTCCGCCTCGTCGGCGCCCAGCAGGCCGCGCTCGACGGCGTGGCGGGCGATGGCCGCGCGGTTCGGGCCGCGCCCGTCGTCCTCGATGCGCAGGACGAGGCGGCGCCCGACCACCGAGGCTTCGAAGCGGACGGTGGCCGCGGCGCGCTTGCCCGCGGCCACCCGCTCCTGCGGGGTTTCGACGCCGTGGCTGACGGCGTTGCGCGCGATGTGCAGCACCGGGTCCTTCAGCCGTTGCAGGACCACCCGGTCGGCCTGGGTCTCCAGCCCGCGGATGTCCGCCTCGACCTCCTTGCCCTGGGCGCGGCTGATGTCGCGGATCATGCGGCCGAGGTTGCTGAACTGGGACTCCGCCGGCAGCATGCGGAGCTGCCGCACCTCGTCCTGGAAGCCGCTGCCCCAGCGGCGCAGCGACCAGAGATGCCGGTCATGGGCGCGGTGCGCCGCGTCCAGCGAGGCGCCGAGCGCGCGGAACCGCCGCTCGAAGGAGGACAGGCGCAGGGCCGTTTCATCGCCCGCGAAGCTGGTGGCGCCGGACCCCGCGGCATCATGGGAGCCGCGGAGCAGGCGGGGCCGCATGGCATGCCAGCTCCGCTCCAGGGCGCGCCATTCGCCGCGCAATTCGCGCAGCTCGGCGACCAGGGCGGACTGGTTCTCGATCTCCGGCAGGAGGCCGGCGGCGGCGGTGAACAGCCGTTCCAGCCCGGCGGCGCGGATGCGGACCAGCGCCGCGTTTTCGGCGGGACCGGTGGTTTGGGCGCGGCGCGGTGCGGCGGTTGGCGAAGCATCACGGGCGGCATCCGCGCGCGGAGCGGCGGGGGATGGGCCGGGAGAGGGGCGGCGCTGGACCGGTTCCGGGCCGCCGCCCTCACCGCCCATGCGGGTCAGTTCGGCCAGCACCTCGGCGATGTCCACCTCGCCACCGCCGCGGGTCGCCCAGGCCACCACGTCCTCGATGGCGTCCAGCGCGCGGCGCACCACGTCGCGGGCCGCCGCGTCGAAGGGCACCGTGCCGCGCTGGATGGCGATGAAGGCGGCCTCCAGCCAGTGGGACAGCCGCTCGACCTCCGGCAGGTCCACGGCGCGGGCGGCGCCCTTCAGGCTGTGGGCGCGGCGGTGGATCTCCACCAGATCGGGGAGGTGCGCCGGGTTCTTCTCCACCGCGCGCAGGGACTCGCGGATGGCCGCGAGATGCTCCTTGTGCTCCAGGTCGAAGGCGGCGAGCAGGCGCGCGCGGATGTCGTTCATGCCGCCGGCGCCTTCCGTCCGTCCTTGTCCGTGCCCTCGCCGCCGCGTGCCGTCGCCATGGTCACACGCGGTAGTTCCGCACGGCCTCGACCAGACCCTGGCCGAGATCGTTGAGGTTGGTGGCGGCCCCTTCGAGCTGGCGGGTGCCGGCGGCGGTCTGGCTGCTCGCCTCGCGGATGTTCTGGAGCGCCTGGATCACCTGCTCCAGGCCGATCTGCTGCTGGTTGGTCCCGGCGACGATCTGCTGGAAGGCGAGCACGCTCTCCTGCACGCTCTCGGCGAGGTCGCGGATGGTCGACTGGGTGGCGTCGGTCTGGCGCTTGCCGGCGCCGACGCGCTTCACCGCCTCCTCCGTCAGCATGACCGAGGCGTTGATGCCGTGCTGGATCTCGCTGAGGTTGGAACGGACCTGGGCGGTGGCCTCCTTCGACTGGTCGGCGAGGCTCTTGATCTCGCTCGCCACGACGGCGAAGGTCCGGCCGTGCTCACCGGCGGCGGCGGCCTCGATGGCGGCGTTCAGGGCCAGCAGGTGGCAGCGCTCGGCGATGTCGTTGACGGTCAGGATGATCTCGCCGATCGCCTGGGTGCGCTCCGACAGGATGACGATGTTCTCGGCGACCGCCTCCGCCTGCTCGCGGATGGCGTCCATCGCCTGGTTGGTGTCCTCCACCGCCTTCAGGCCGGTCTCGGAGTTGGACGCGGCGACCTGGGCGTTCTGCGCCACGTCCTGGGCGCGGCGGTTGATCTGCGCGCCGGATTCGGTGATCTCGCTGAGCGTCGCCGTCGTCTCCTCCACGGCGGCGAGCTGCTGGGCGACGCTGGCCGCCTGCTGCTGGGTGGAGGCGCGGATCTGCGCGGTCGCGGCGTGCATGCTCTCGGCCGTGGCGCGGGTGGTCCTGGCCATGCTGCGCAGGTTGCCGGTCATCTCGTTGAGGTGGGTGCCCAGTTCGGCCAGCTCGTCGTCGCCGGGCACGACCACCGTCTTGGTCAGGTCGCCCTTGCCCACCTGGGTGACGTAGCCGATGGCGGTGCCGAGCCGCTTGGTGACCGAGCTGCCGATCAGGATGGCGATGGCGACGGCCAGGGCCACCACAATGATCAGCGCCAGGATCGAGGAGCGCACCGCGTCGTCATAGAGGGCGCGGATGTTCTGGCGCCCGGCCTCCGACAGGCGGCTGATGTCGCTGTGCAGGCTGGCGAGCTGGTCCGCCATGGCCACCCGCATCTCCTCCACCCGCGTCAGACGCGCCAGCGCCTCCGGTTCGGTCCCGGCGGCCACCCGCTCCATCAGCGTGTTGGCTTCCTCCAGCATGCGACGCGAATGCTGGTCGAAGCTGTTGATCTGGGCGACCAGCTCGCCCCAGATGCGGCGGCGGTCCTCCGTGGTGCCGTCCTCGGCCCGCTCGCCGGCGATCCGCTTGAGCTTGCTGATCTGCTCGAACATCACCGCCGAACCGTCACGATAGCGCTGGCGCAGCTGCGTGATGTCCGGCACGCTGCCCTGGATCTGGGCCAGCGCCGCGGCGTGGGTCGCCGCCTCGCGGTAACTGCGCAGGTTGCTCTCGGTCACCTCGATCTCGCGCACCGCCTCCGACACCTGGATGTCGTAGGTGGCGATGCCCATCATGACCTTCATGCCGTCCGCGAACCGCATCATCTGGAACGCCGCCAGCAGCCCGGTCAGCAGGCAGACGACCCCGAAGCTGAGCATCAGCTTGTGCTTGACCTTCAGTTTCATTCTTCTTTCATGCTCCTCAGCGTCTCCAGGATCGCCGGCACGTCCAGCACGGCGATGCGGCTCCGGGTGATGGCGGTGACGAAGGTCCCGGCTTCCGGCGGGGCCTTCAGGTCGGTTCCATCCAGCTCCATCACCGTGTCCACGGTGCGTAGGCGCAGCGCCACCGGCCGCTCGCCGCCGCGCAGCACGACGGCGAAGCCGCCGCCGGCGGGAACGGCGTTGCGTCCGCACAGCCGGTCCACGTCGAACAGGCGCATCACCCGCCCGTCGATGGCGATCAGCCCCAGCAACTCCGGCGGTGCGTGGGGTACCCGCGCCACCCGCGGCAGCGGCACGATACGGGACAGGTGGCGCAGGTCCAGCCCGTAGGACCCGTCCGCGCCGCGCCCGGCCAGCAGGGTAACCGGCGCTTCCGCTTCCGCTGCGGCGTCGGTCTCGATGGAGGAGGGGGCGCGCGCCAGATCCTCGGCGCGGCGCAACAGCAGCGCGTCGGCCCAGGCGCCGCCCGGCGCCGCGGCGGCTTCCGCCTCCCGGCCTTGAAGGGCCAGGCGCGCGCGGACAGCGGCCCAATCGATGGCGTCTTTCACTTCGGCCGCCTCTCCGGTTCCGGTCCGGTCGTCCATCACGGCTCCTCACCCGAGAACCAGAGGTCGATCATGCTCCGCAGCTCGGCCACGGTCAGGCCGCCGCCCTCGGCCACCAGTTCCGTCGCGTCGTGGGCGGCGACGGTGGCACGGGCGTTGCGGAAATGGCGCTGCGCCGGGGCCAGCTTGCCGCGCCGCCAATAGGCCAGCGCCAGATGGTAGTCGGCCAGCGCGAAGTCGGAATCCAGATAGAGCGCCCGCTTGAAGGCGGCGATCGGGTCGCCGACGCCCAGCTCCTCCTCCAGCAGGCCCAGCCGGAAATGGACCACGGGGTCGAGGCGGTTGCGCTCGGCCAGGGCGATGCAGGCGTCCAGCGCCGCCGCCCGGTCGCCGTCGGCCACGGCGGGATTGCCGGCCGGGGATCCCGCCGGCGGCTGCGGGGTGGGCAGGGGGGCAGGCGCCGGCTTCGCCGCAGTGGCGCGCAGCCGCGCCACGGAATCCGTCGCCGTGCTGCGTTTCCTCGCCGGTTTCGGCTCCGCGGCTTTTGGTTCGGCGGGCCTCGATTCGACGGGTGGGGACGACTCGACGGCGATGGATGGCGTGTAGGCGGGCAGCGCCGCCGCCACGGGGACGCTGCCGGGGCGCGGCTTGCGGTAGATCGTGGCGCCGGGAACCGGCACGGGGGTGAACAGGCTGTTGACCTGCTGCCCCGTCTCGGCATGGCCGACCACCAGCCAGCCGTTGGGAACCAGCACCTCGTGCAGGTTCTCCAGCAGCCGGGTGCGCGTCGGCTCGTCGAAATAGATCATGACGTTGCGGCACAGCACGACGTCCAGCGCGCCCAGGCCCCGCGGGTAGTTGGGCAGCGGCCCGTCCACCAGGTTGAAGACCGAGAAGCTCGTCCATTCGCGGAAGCGCGGCTTGACCGCCCACAGGTCGCCCTGCCGGTCGAAGCATTCCGCCAGGACGGCCGGGTCGAGCCCGCGCACCGCCCAGTTCCCGTAGACGCCGCGCCGCGCCGTCTCGATGAAGCTGGCGTTCAGGTCGGTGCCGACGATGCTGACCTGCCAGTCGCGCAGCTGGTCGGCGAAATGCCGCTTCAGCAGGATTTCCAGGGTGTAGGCCTCCGGCCCGATCGAGCAGCCGGCGCTCCAGATGCGCAGCAGACGGCTTTCCCGGTTGCGGCGCAGGCATTCCGGGATGGCGACGGCGCACAGCGCCTCGAACTGCTCGGCGTAGCGGAAGAAGAAGGTCTCGCCGACCGTCAGCTCGTTGATGAGCGCCTGATACTCCGGCCCGGTCGGCCCCTCCGCGGCGAGCTGCGCCAGATAGGCGGCGAGGCCGAGGGTCGGCTTATCCGACAGGCGGCGGTTGATGCGCTCCGCCAGGGCGGCGTCCTTGTCGGCGTAGTAGGCGAGCCCGGTCGCCCCGATGACGGCGGCCTTGATCCGGGGAAAGACCGGGTCGCGCAGGATGGCGTCGATGCGGTTCATCGGACCTCCGCGCCGGTCTCGGAATCGGGGGCGGCGAGCCGGGCCAGACGCTCGTCGGCCATGGCCTGGAAGGCGGCGAGCAGCCGGCCCTCCGCCTCGGTCAGCAGGCGGGACGGGTCGATCACGGTGGCCGTTCCGCCATCATGGGGGCCGCCGTGGGGGCCGCCGTGGGGGATGGTCGCCACGGCGCAGCCGTTGAAGGTCAGGGCGGGGTCGGCCGCCATCCGCTCCGCGTCGGGGATCGGCAGGATGTTGAACACCCGCTCGGCCAGCAGAGCGAGCGGACGGCCGTCCCATTCGGTCAGGAACAGCGGGGCGTACAGCTCCGGCGGCGCGGCGTCGAAGCCGAACAGCAGGTCGAGCCGCAGGACCGGGACGGCGCGGCCCTGGTAGCGGAACAGGCCGGCGACCACGGCGGGCGCCGCCGGCGGTCGGTCGAGCCGGGGCAGCGGCCGGGAACCGCGCCCGGGTTTCCCCGGCAGGGCCAGGGTCCTGCCGGAGACGGAAAAGATCACGTACCGTGTCGCGGATGCCGTCGCAGCCATCGCGGGCGCACACCTTCCTGATTCGGTTGTCGGCCTATGCCGGTTGCCGGGTCCGATACGCGCAGCCGGACCTTGGATTCCATTATTGGGTGACGCCGGGGAGCTTGAAACCGGCGCAGAACATGCCGCATCGCACCCGGGATGGAAATACCACCAAAGGCAAAAGCCTCAGCCCAAGGTGGCGGTATGACGCCGGTCATACTGTGGGTGCCGGAACGCTTGCTGTTTTCGCAGTTGCGGTTACAAACATCCCCGGCCGCCTGATCAAAAGCCGCCGATCAACCGCCGCCGTCCAGCCGCACCGACCAGAGGGGATCATGATCAAGGTTGTCCGAGCGAAGCTGCACTGCCTGCGCGTCACCGACGCCAACCTGAACTATCAGGGGTCGATCACCCTCGATCCGGAGCATTGCGAGGCGGTCGGGATCTACCCGCTGGAGTTCGTGGAGATCTGGAACAAGAATTCCGGCGCGCGGATCAGCACCTACGTGATCTACGGCGAGCGCGGCTCGCGCTGCTGCGTGCTCAATGGCTCGGCGGCGCGGAGCTGCCAGCCGGGGGACGAGGTCATCATCGCCGCGTCCTGGTATTGCCAGCCGACGGAGCTGGCGACTCTGCGGCCGCGCGTGCTGACCTTCAACGCCGACAACAGCGTCGACCGCGCGCTGACCTACGACGTGACGGCGCTGGACGGCGGGCGCTTCGATTTCGCGATTCGCGAGGGCGCCTTCCTGGAACCGGAACCGGCCTGACCCGCCGGCCCCGACGTCCCGCAAACAAAAGAAGCGGTCTCGGGCGAGTCCTCGCGCAAAGCGAGCGCATCGACGGCTTTCGCGTGTCTTGCGAGGGGTAGGCCGCGAGTCCCACTTGAACGCGCGGCAATTTTTGCCTACTCTACTTGGGTGGGAGTGCGGACAGCGAGGAGTGCGTGTCATGGGCGTCAGCGGCATAGGGGGCTATCAGCAGCAGCCTTTCACGACACCGTTAAGCAGCGGGCCGGCGGCCCTGCAGCAGACACGGGGAACCGACGCGAACCAGCAGGCCCAGAAGGCCGAAGAGGATCGCCGTCAGCAGGCCCAGGATCAGCAGGCGCAGCAGAGCCAGCAGGCCCTGGCGTCGGGCGGCAACACCACCCCGACCCGCGGACAGAACCTCAACATCACGGTCTGATCGCGCGTCGTCCAATCGGGGCCCGCCCGGCTGGTCCGGGGCCGGGCCCGCAGGGGAAAGGCGGCCAGCCATGGACATCCGAAGCGTTTCCGGCATCCAGGCGAACCGGCCGACTCCGGCATCGGCGGTCCCGACGCCGCAATCCGTGGCTGATGCCGCGGCACCGACTTCCCAAACCGCCTCCAGCGCTGCGGACCAATCCGCTTCGGCTGCGTCTCCGTCCGATCCGGTGGTGGTGGCCGGCGGCTACATCAGCCCGGTCCTGCGTTACGACCAGGGCGCCCGGCTGGCCGTCATCTATTTCCGCGACCGCTCCTCCGGCGAAACCCAGAACCAGATCCCGGCGCAACAGGTGGTGGAGGAATACCGCCGCACCGCCAGCCGCCTCGGCGTCGCGACCGATGCGGCGGCGGAAGGCCACGACACCGGCAAGGGGACCGCGGCATCCGGCGGTTCCGCCACACCGGGCGGCGCCGGGCGGAGCGTCGGATCAGGATACGGCGCCATCCCGTCGAGCGGCGCCCCGTCCAGCGGAACGCCGCCCGCGACGGGCGCCGGTCCGGCGGGAACCACCCCGGCCGCCGTTCCCCGTGCCGCGGGGTCCTACGGCGCCGGTTCGCCGGGCGCCATCGTCTCCGTCACCGCCTGATCGGGCAGCTCGAAGCGGGCGACCAGGGGCGCGTGGTAGCTTTCCGGGGAATGGCTGACCGTGGCGTGGGCGACCAGCTCGTCGCCCAGCGCCTCGTTGTGGATTTCGGCGGAGCGGAACCAGCCCAGCAGGGCGCGCGACACCAGCAAATGGTCGAGCATCACCGCGTCGCCGCCGTGCAGCACGGTGAAGCGCCGCTCCTCCGGGACGGAGCGTTCCAGCGGCACCAGCGACCGCCCCGCAAGATGGCCGTTGCCGGTCTCGTCCAGGTCGGCGCGGATGATGCGGACGGGGGTCTGCTCGATCTCGGCGTTGAGGTCGCCGGCCACCAGGATCAGCGCCTGCGGGTCGGCGTCGAACACCCGCTCCACCGCCAGCCGGGCCTCCAGCGCCTGCCCGGCCCGCTTGATCGAGGCGAGGTAGAAGCCCTCCGCCCAGCCGCCGACGCTCTTCCAGGTGGAGGCGTTCTTCTTCTGCCCCGGCACCGGCGCGGCGATCGGCGCGCGCAGATGCAGGTTGAAGACGTGCAGCCGCCGCCCGCCGGGCAGCTCGATCTCGCCGTGCAGCACCGGGCGGTCCCAGGTCACGGCGTCGCCGCCGGGCTGGGCCGGGTCGGCGGTGACCATGCGGACCTGCGGGGAGGGCACCAGATCGTGCCGATATTGCCGCGCCGCCAGGATCGGCCAGCGGCTCACCAGCACGAGGTTGTGGCGGTCGGCCAGCTTGGTCCCCTCGCTGCCGGAGGTCCGGTGGAAAGCGGCGTAGGGGCCGCCCTCCAGCAGCCGGTTCAGAGCGCGCAGGGTCCGCGGCTCCCCCTTCGCGTCGCGCTGGCCGTTGACCTCCTGAAGGCACAGGATGTCGGCGTCCAGCCGCTCCAACTGCGGACGCAGCACGGCGGCGCGCTCCTCGAAGGACAGGTCGCCGGTGTCGTCCAGGCTTTCCAAGTTGAAGGTGGCGATGCGGATGCTGCGGTTCATGACCCCTCCCCGGACGCCCGGCCCGCCGCGGCGCGCGGGCGCGCCAGGAACAGGTGGTTGCGGTTGATGCGCCGCCGCCGCCGGCGGTGCGCGCTCAGCATTGCCGTGGAGGCGACGAGCGTGGCGTCCAGCCCGGCCTCGGCCATGCGCTGGGGGGTATCCGTACCATAAATCCGGTAGTGATAGGGATGGCCGAAGGCGGCCAGCCGCTTGGCGGGCGTGTCCATCGCCGGGTCCTCCCGCGTCGGCCCCTTGGGGTCGTAGGGGAACAGCAGGATAGCGCGGCCCGAGGGCTTCAGGACGCGGGCGATCTCGCGCAGTGCGGCGCGGTCGTTGGGGACATGCTCCAGCACGTGGCTGGACAGCACGAGGTCGAAACGGCCGTCCGGGAAGGGCAGGTCGGTCAGGTCGGCCTGCACGTCGGCGGCCGGGTTGAAGCGGTCCAGCGTGACGTAGCGCCGGCCGTGCCGCGCCCGCAGCAGCGGTTCCAGGCAGGGTTCCGGGGCGGTGTGCAGGATGCGCAGCGACCGGCGCAGCACGTCCGTCCGCTCCGCCAGGAAGCTCCACAGGAAGCGGTGGCGCTCCAGCGACCCGCAGTCCGGGCAGCGGGCGTTGCGCCGTCCCCCCAGGCCGAAGGGCAGGAAGCGTGCCGCCTTCCGTCCGCAGAGCGGGCAGAGCAGGGGGCCGGCGGCGGGGACCAGGCCGCTGGCGCCCTCGTAGCGTGGACGCTCGTACAGCGACTCCCGCCGGTAGACGGCGGCCTCGTCGAGATTCTGGTCCGCGATGGCGGGCAACAGGCGGGACAATCCATGGAGCATGGGGATCAGAACAGTTCCACGTCGCCATCGATCCCGGTCTTGCGCAGCCGGTCCATGAAGGAGGTCTCGGACCGCGCGATGTCCCGCACCGTCTCCTCCCCGATCAGGCGGCGCTGGGTGCGGCCCGAGGTGGGGTAGAAGCGCACCGCGCGGGCCGTCGTGCCGCCGACGTCCCAGCTCATCGTCGGGATGCCTTCGGCCGCCAGATACTCCATGACGAATTCGACGTTGCGCTGGCCGATGCCGGCGCTGCGCGGGGCGCCGTTCACGCTGGCCCCGCCGAAGATCTTGGCGCGCAGCCGGTCGCGCCGCCCCGTCGCCGCCAGCAGCCGGTTGATGAGCTGCTCCATCGCCGCACTGCCGTAGCGCGAGGAGATGGACAGCCGGTCGCCGTTGTGGTCGGGCAGCAGGAAGTGGTTCATCCCGCCGATCGCTGCGACGGGATCGAACAGGCAGGCGGCGATGCAGGAGCCCAGCGTGGTGGTGATGACGACGTTCGGGTCGTCGCTGACCACGCAGCCGCCGACCACGATGTTGACCACCTCTGCGCCCAATTGCCGGTCGTGGTAGCGGTTGGCCGCGATGTCCGGTGTGTCGGAACCCTGCTGGAGTCGGCGTGCGCGCGGGCTGATCGGCATCCAGAACCTCGGTGGGACATTCGGTCGCAGTGTACAACCGACCGTCGCCCTTCGCCAAGCGTTGTGGTCAAGGGCTCCTGCAATCGGTGGCTCTCACAAGCCGGCGATCCACAACTCCAGAAGGTCGGCCTGGAGCTTGCGGGCGCGGGCCAGCCAGGCGCGGGCCTCCGGGGGGATCTCGGCAATGCGGCGGTCCATCGTCCGGTCCATGGCGGCGCGCTGCGGCTCGTCGGTGACGAAGAAGGCGAAGCCGAGCGTGCGCCCGCTCGCCGTGGTCAACGTTCCGGCCAGCGCCTTGGCGTAGGCCAGCGTGCCCGATTTGGCGCGCACGCCGGGGGGCAGGACTTTACCCTCGTCCTCGCCGGGGAGAAGGGCGAGCACCGCCGGACCGGCGCCGCGGATCAGCGCCATGGTCTGGGCCGGGGTGATCCGCGACGCGCTGCTGAGGCCCGAATGATTGAGCAGACGTAACCCCGTCCAGTCGGTGCGCGGGGCTGCCAGCATGACCGGCGCGGTCAGCACCGCCGCCGACTCCGGCAGCGTCTGCACCGCCGGATCGAGCCGCCGGGCGGCGGCCAGCCCGATCAGCTCCGCCGACAGGTTGTTGGAGTAGCGCAGGACCTGCCGGGCCAGAACCTCCAGCGGCTCGCTGCGGTGCAGGGCGGCGAGCGTGGCGGTCGGCGGCACCGCGCCGGGGGCCGGGGCGGGCAGGGCGATCCCCGCCTCCGCGGCCAGCCGTCGGAAGACGTGGGCCGCCGCCAGACCGGGGCGGGTGACCGGAAGCCACAGGCTGGCCGCCATGCCCGGCTGCGGGGCGAAGCGCCAGCGCTCGCCCTCCGGTTCGCCATTGGCCGGCTGCCTGTCCGCGGCGACGAGCGGGGTGAAGGCGGCCCCGGCCCCTGTACCCAACTGCACCGTCACGCTGTCCAGCGGCACGCGCCCGGCGTCGGACACCGACCACGCGCTGACCCGCACCGGCTGCCCGGCGGCGGCGGGGCGCGCCCAGTCGAAGCGGAAGCGGTTGAAGTTGAGCGAGAGCGCCCCGACCCCGGTGTTGTAGCCGGCGGTCCAGGGCTGGCCGGCGTCGATCTCCGGCATCTCGGGCAGGGCGGAGGTGTCGTAGAGGAAGCGCCCGGTCACCCGCGTGACGCCCAGCGCGCCGAGGTCGCGCAGCAGCTCCGTCAGCCCTTCGCTGGACAGCGACGGGTCGCCGCCGCCCTTCAGGATCAAGTCGCCGTCGAGCACGCCGTCTCCCAGCCACCCCGTGACGTGCAGCGTGGTCTCGAACCGGTGCTCCGGCCCCAGCACCGCCAGGGCGGCGGCCATCGCCGGCAGCTTGGCGACCGAGGCCGGGGCGAAGGGCTTGGCCGGCTGCCGCTCCGCCAGGACCGCGCCGCCTTCCGGATCGAACAGCACGTAGCCGACGTCATCGGTGGAAAAGCCGTTGCGGGCGATCGCCGCCCGGTCGTCCGGACCGGTGGCGCCATAGGGGGACGCGCAGGCCGACACCGCGGTGACGCAGGCCAGCAGGAGCAGGATGGAGAAGGTCGGAATCCGCATGGCGGGCAGTCTAGCGCAACGCGCCGCCCCGCATCCGCGCCAATCGTTGGTCGGGCCGGGGGCGGCCCAGGAATCTTGCTGCGCGGAAAATCCGCTTACCGTACGATGAAGTCCTCAAAAGACGCCACGCCTCTGGGGAAAGAGCTGAAAAGCCCATGATGTCACGGCGCCGCAGCCTCACGTTCGAAGTGGTCGTCGACCAAGGCGGAAAACCCAACATCGACGGGGTCTTTCCCGACGAGGCCACGGCCCGGGAACGCGCGGCGTATTTGCTTCGTCTTGCGAAATTTCCGGTTGTCCGGATTTTGAAGGTAAATCAGGCGGGCAAGGAAGAGGTCATCTTCCAGAAGTCCAGCGCCGGCGGCGGGAAGCCGACCACCATCTCCACCATCGACGAGATCGACGTCGGACCCGCCAGCCTCTGCACCGACGCGCTCCAGCTCTTCTCCTACGACAGCCGGATGCTGCTGCTGCGCCTGCTGCGCGGCTATTGGGACGATCAGGCGGTGATCCCGGCCGAGCAACTCCACCGCTATTACCCGCTGCGCTATTTCGAGCGGGAAGCGCTGCTGTTCAACCCGGCGGTCAGCCGGCTCGCCACCCTTCAGGCGCCCTTGCTGGGCGTGAAGCCGTTCGACCGCCACGACCAGCTCCTGCGGATGTTCACCCGGCTGAAGGAGATGGCGCAGGCGTCGGACACGCTGGCGCCCTTCGACGCGGCGCTGGCCTGCGGCGGGGTGGGCGGCCTGCTGGCGGCGGCGGCGGAGCGCCCGCCGGAGGAGCGCGACCGGCTGGTCACCCACGCCTTCGCCGCGGTGCTGGAGCCCTGCCGCGACTGGCCCGGCAAGGTCAAGGCGCTGCTGCGCTTCCACCGCGAGGACGGGGAGGAGGAGGCGAACCGCCGCCTGCTCGACCAGATGCTGGCGGAAACGGTGGACGGGCGGGAGCCGGTGCGCGCGCTGATCGGCTACGCGCCCGACCTGGGGGCGGCGCTGCATAGCCTGATCGCGGCGGTGCACGGCGACCTCGACGACCGGCTGCCCCACACCGACGAACTGCTGGCCCTGTCCAACGCGCTGGGCGGTGGCGGCTTCGACGAGACGCGCAAAGCGCTGCTGCGCCGCATCCAGGGCGGTCTGGCCGGCCTGACCCCGCTGACCCGCACCGGCACCGCCGCGGAGGGCAAGGCCTTCGGCGTCATCGTCAACCGGCTGACCAACTTCGACGGCTTCCTGGGCGGCGCCGGCATGGCGGAGGCGCTGACCCGGCGCGCCAAATCGGTGTGGAGTTCCGGCGGGCAGGACGCGTCCTTCGACATGGCGGTGCAGCGTCTGGCCACCCGCCTGCCGGCGCCGGCCCAGCGCATCGGCTATCTGCTGGACCTCGCCACCAGCCCCTTCGGGCGCAACAAGCTCAGCGTCCTGATCCGGCAGGTCGCCACCGAGTTCGAGAGCATCACCTCGGCCCGCGAGCTGGTCGCCCCCGGCGTCAGCACGGACGACGTGCGCAGCGGCCTGGGCCGTCGCCTGCGCGCCGCCGGTATCCCCCGCGCGCTGGCCGAGGGGCTGATCGCCAAGATCGCCGCGATTCCGGACGGCGAACGGTCGCTCGGCATCCCCTTGCTGGCCGCTCCGGCGGTCGCCGCCGTGACGCGGGCGACCCAGGAGACGATTCTGATCGACGTCCCGAAGGTGGCGGCGGAGCGGCTGGTGTTGTTCTGGCGCGGCCAGACGCGGGCGATTCCGGAGGACGGGACCCAGCTCGTCATCGGGCGCTCGTCGCAATGCCAGTTCGTCCTGGACATCGCCTCGGCCTCGCGCCGGCACGCCGCGGTGTCGCGCCAGGATGGCGTCTTCGTGGTGGAGGATCTCAGCCGCAACGGCACCCAGATCGCCGTGCCGGGGGTGGCGGAGCCGCGGCGGCTGAAGGCCGGCGAACCGTTGCCGCTGCCGCCGCGCGGCGAAATCGTCATCGGCTCCGCGGAGCTGGGCGAGGAGCCGGCGCGCATCGCCTGGGAAATCGTCAAGCGCTGAACGCCTCGTCAAGCGGGCGAAACACGGGGCGCCAGCCGTCGCCGCGCACCGCCAGCGCGCCGACCAGCCCCGGCGCCGGGCGCAGGTCGAACAGCGACCAGTCCGTGGCACGTCCGGCCTCCAGCGCGCCGTCCAGGCTGAGCAGGCGGGCGGGGCGGCCCGGCGTCAGCTCCACCGCGAAGCGGTCGAGCGGCGTGGACAGCCCCTGGCCGGTCGCCTTGATGAAGGCCTCCTTGCGGGTCCAGCCGTTCAGGAACGCCTCGTCCCGCAGCGCCTCGGGCAGGGCGGCGAAGGCGGCGCGCTCCTCCGGCGCGAAGAAGCGCTCGGCGATTCCGGCGGCGTCCGCCACGGACCGCAGCCGTTCGATGTCGACGCCCAGTTCCACCGTCGCGCTGCGCGCCGTGGCGGGGGCGATGGCGATCAGCACGTGATCCTTGCAGTCGGCGAGGTTGAAGGCCGGGCCGCCGGGAAGGGAGGGCTTGCCCATCGGCCCGTAGGCGAAGACCAGACTCGCCGGGTCGCGGCCCATCACCCGCCCGAGCAGATGGCGCAGCAGCCCGCGCCGCAGCGCGCAACGGGTGCGCAGCTCCTCCGTCGCGAAACGGGCGGCCCGCGCCGCCTCGTCGGGGGAGAGCAGGGCGCGGAACGCCTCCAGCCGGTGCGCCAGCCCGCGCAGGTCGGCATAACAGAGTTGAATCTCTCCCATTTCCCGCATTGGATGTCCCCATTCCCCGGATTCGGGACTATAACCGCGCTGGCCCCGCGCGGCGATTGCGCTATCATGCGCCTCCCTTTTGCCGGATCTGGAATCATGGTCGATACCGCTCAGCTTGCTCCGCATCTGTCCAACGTCGTCAAGGACGCCGCCATTCCCGAGCTGCCCAACCACTACCGGGGCAAGGTGCGCGAGAATTACGACCTTCCCGACGGGCGGCGCGTCATCATCGCCACCGACCGGCTGTCGGCCTTCGACATCATCCTGACCGCCATCCCCTTCAAGGGGCAGGTGCTGACCCAGATCGCCCGCTACTGGTTCGAGGCTACCAAGGACCTCTGCCCGAACCACGTCCTGGAATACCCGGACCCCAACGTCGTGGTCGCCAAGCGGCTGACCATCATGCCGGTGGAGATCGTGGTCCGCGACTATCTGGCCGGCACCACCGGCACCTCGTTGTGGACGATGTACAAGAAGGGCCGGCGGGAGATGTACGGCCACGTCTTCCCCGACGGGCTGCGCGAGAATCAGAAGCTGCCGGAAACGATCATCACCCCGACCACCAAGGCGTTCGACGCCGGCCATGACGAGGAGCTGACCGCCGCCCAGATCGTGGAGCGCGGGCTGCTGACCCAGGCGCAGTGGGACGAGGTGACGGAAAAGGCGCTGGCCCTGTTCGCCCGCGGGCGCGAGATCGCGGCGGCGCGTGGCCTGATCCTGGTGGACACCAAGTACGAGTTCGGCTTCGACGAGGCCGGCAACATCATCCTGGCCGACGAGATCCACACGCCGGACAGCAGCCGCTACTGGTTCGCCGCCAGCTATCCGGAGCGGTACGAGGCCGGGCAGCGCCCGGAGAGCTTCGACAAGGACTTCGTGCGGAGCTGGGTGACCCAGCGCTGCGACCCCTACAAGGACGCCATCCCGGAAATCCCGGCGGAGGTCGTGCTTGAGGCCGCCCGCATCTACATCGAGGCGTTCGAGACCATCACCGGTCAGACCTTCCAGGTTCCCACGGAGGTGACTCCGGCGGTGGAGCGCATCCGGGCCAATCTGGCGCCCTATTTCGCGAAGCCGTGATGAAGATCGCCATCCTCGACGATTACCAGAACGTCGCGCGCGATCTGGCGGAATGGCATCGCCTGCCCAACGGCAGCGCGCTGACGGTCTTCGAACGGCCGATCCCGGCGGAGGAGGTGGCGGGCACGCTCGCCCCCTACAGCGTCTTGGTGATCATGCGGGAACGCACGCCGTTCCCCGCGTCGCTGATCGATGCGCTGCCGAACCTGCGGCTTCTCGTCACCACGGGCGGGCGCAACAACGCCATCGACCTTGAGGCCTGCAAGGCCCGCGGCATCACCGTCTGCGGGACCGGCATGGTCGGCACCCCGACGGCGGAGCTGACCTGGGGCCTGATCCTGGCGCTGGTCAAGCGCATCCCGCAGGAGGAGCGCGGCCTGCGCGCCGGGCGCTGGCAGGCCGGCCTGACGCAGGGGCTGGCCGGCAAGCGCCTCGGCCTCGTCGGGCTGGGCAAGCTGGGCACCCAGGTGGCGCGGGTCGGTCAGGCTTTCGGGATGGAGGTCGCGGCCTGGAGCCCCAACCTGACCGACGAGCGTGCGGCGGCGGCCGGCGTCGCCCGGCTGGACAAGCGCGACCTGTTTGCCACCTCCGACATCGTCAGCGTCCATCTGGTGCTGGGCGAGCGGACGCGCGGCGTGGTCGGGGCGGACGACATCGACGCGATGAAGCCCTCGGCCTTCTTCGTGAACACGTCGCGCGCCGGTCTGGTGGATGGGGACGCCCTGCTGGCAGCCCTGCACGAACACCGCATCGCGGGCGCCGGTCTGGACGTCTTCCCGGTGGAGCCGCTGCCGGTGGACAGCCCCTGGCTGGAGGCACCGAACACGGTGCTGACGCCGCATCTGGGCTATGTCACACGCGAGAACTACGACGTCTTCTACCGCGACGCGCTGGACGACATCCTCGCCTGGCACGCCGGCGAGCCGGTGCGGATGCTCGCCTAAGGACGGGACGGCACCGCCCCGCCCTTTCCCCATGGCGCGGGGAAGGGCGGGGCGTCCCCCATGGGCGTAAGCCCTTGATAATTTTCAGGCTTCCGTGTCTTTCCCGGATCGGCCCTCCAGGCGGCATCGTCTTGGCCCGCCCATCCGCTTTTTCGCCCCCGCAGCACGGATTGTGGGATTACAGCCGCGGCCAAGACGTAGATGGATGGCACCCCCGCCACTTGCGGGGCGCGATTCCATTCCCAAAATGGGTGTGGAGCCTGCGGCAAGGGTGGGAAAGGAACGAGGTGTGTTGCGAAGCGCGGGCCCTGCCGGCGCTGCGTGTCCGTGGGGTGGGGCGGCCACCGGTCCCGGCGGCGATTGGCGTCGTGGACAAGGCGTGCTGAATTTGATTGGAAGTCTGTTGGTTCACGGCCATCCCGGCACGGACCGCGGACGGTCGGGACAGGAGACGGAAGGTTTGCCACCCATGGAGACAGGAATGAACATCTCGGACCTCTTGTCCGCACACAACGTCATTCTCGATGCAGGGCCGGCCAACAAGGAAACCCTGCTCGACCTTCTCGCCACCGAGGCGTCCAGCCGCATCACGGCCTCCAAGGAGGAGATTCTCAAGGCCCTGCAGGCGCGGGAGCACATCGGCTCCACGGCGCTGGGCAAGGGTGTGGCGCTTCCCCATACGGAGCTGCGTGGGACCGAGAGCCCGCTGGTGCTGTTCGCGCGGCTCCGCAAACCCATCGATTTCGAGGCCCGCGACGACGAGCCGGTGGACCTGTTCTTCCTCGTCCTCTGGCCGACCGCGACCCGCAAGGGCCTGCTCCCCGTCATGGGCGAGATCTGCCAGGCCCTGCGCGATCCGCAATCCCTGCGCAAGCTGCGTCAGGCGGAGACGCCCGACGCGGTGGTGCAGCTCGTCCGTCAGGCGCTTCCCCCCAACGCCGAACGGGAGCTTGACGACGACGATTTCTGACCTGACGACGTCCGGCCGGCGCGGCGAGGGACCTCCATCCTTCCTATATTCGTAAAGCCGCCAGCTCTCAGCATTTTGGCCCCTCCGATTGCCCGAGACCCCCTTTGTCACAGACCATGTCCGACGCCCTGTTGCTCCTGGCCGCCACCGGCCTTCCGTTTGTTGGCGCGATCGTCGCCGGGATGCTGCCGACGCACGCGCGCAACACCGCGGCGTGGCTGGCCGGTGCGA
The DNA here is from genome assembly GCF_965111635.1 of Azospirillum sp. Marseille-Q6669. NCBI lineage: Bacteria > Pseudomonadati > Pseudomonadota > Alphaproteobacteria > Rhodospirillales > Azospirillaceae > Azospirillum > Azospirillum sp. Marseille-Q6669. The sequence goes on from NZ_CBCOOP010000001.1 coordinate 1,771,917, forward strand.
TCGCGATCATCGGGCTGGGTCTGGTGTGGGCGGCCTACCCGACGGTGGCGGCGGGCGGGGTGATCCGCCATTCGATGGCCTGGATGCCGTCGCTCGGCCTCGACCTCACATTGCGGATGGACGGCTTCGCCTGGCTGTTCGCCGGGCTGGTGTTCGGGGTCGGCGCGCTCGTCGTGCTCTACGCGCGCTATTACATGTCGGCCGACGACCCGGTCCCGCGCTTCTTCGCGTTCCTGCTGGCCTTCATGGGGTCGATGACGGGGGTGGTGCTCTCCGGCAACCTGATCCAGCTCGCCTTCTTCTGGGAGCTGACCAGCCTCTTCTCCTTCCTGCTGATCGGCTATTGGCACCACACGGCGGCGGCGCGCGACGGCGCGCGCATGGCGCTGACCATCACGGCGACGGGCGGGCTGTGCCTGTTCGCGGGGGTGCTGTTGCTCGGCCACATCGTCGGCAGCTACAACCTCGACGTCGTTCTGGCCTCGGGCGACAAGATCCGCGGGCATGCGCTCTACCTGCCGGCGCTCGTCCTGATCCTGATGGGCGCCCTGACCAAGAGCGCGCAGTTCCCGTTCCATTTCTGGCTGCCGCACGCCATGGCGGCGCCCACCCCCGTCTCGGCCTATCTGCATTCGGCGACCCTGGTGAAGGCCGGCGTCTTCCTGATGGCCCGGCTGTGGCCGGTGCTGGCGGGAACGGAGGCGTGGTTCTGGATCGTCGGCAGCGCCGGTCTGGCCACCCTGCTGATCGGGGCCTATGTGGCGATCTTCCAGAACGACCTGAAAGGACTTCTGGCCTATTCGACCATCAGCCATCTCGGGCTGATCACGCTGCTGCTCGGGCTCAACAGCGAACTCGCCATGGTCGCGGCGATCTTCCACATCCTCAACCACGCCGCCTTCAAGGCGTCGCTGTTCATGGCCGCCGGCATCATCGACCATGAGACGGGAACCCGCGATCTCCGGCGCCTGTCCGGCCTGAACCGCTTCATGCCCTTCACGACGCGGCTGGCGATGGTGGCGGCGGCGGCCATGGCGGGCGTGCCGCTGATGAACGGCTTCATCTCGAAGGAGATGTTCTTCGCCGAGACGCTGACGGCCCAGGGGTCCGTGACCTTCCTCCTCGACATCCTGCCCTTCGCCGCGATGGTGGCGAGCGCCTTCGCCGTGGCCTACTCGCTGCGCTTCATCCACGGCGCCTTCTTCGGCCCCGACCCGGTGGACCTGCCGCACCTGCCGCACGAGCCGCCGGCCTGGATGCGGCTGCCCGTCGAGATCCTGGCGCTGGCCTGCATCATCATCGGGCTGCTGCCCGCGGCCACCGTGGGGCCGTACCTGAACATGGCGGCCCACGCCGCGCTCGGCGCCGCGACCCCGGAATACAGTCTGGCGGTCTGGCACGGCTTCAACACGCCGCTGGTGATGAGCCTGCTCGCCCTGGCGGCCGGCGTGACGCTCTACTTCCTGCTGCAGCCGCTGTTCCGGAACAACATCGAGGGTCCGCCCTTCATCAGCCGCCTGGAAGGCCGCCGCATGTTCGAGCGGAGCATGGTCTTCCTGTCCTGGCGCCTCGCCCGGACGCTGGAAGGCCTGCTGGGCACCCGGCGCCTGCAGCCCCAGCTGCGTCTGGTCGTCTGCGTCGCCATCCTGGCCGCGGGCTGGGCGGTCTACCGGCGCGGGCTCGGCCCCGGCAATCTGGTGCCGCAGGGCATCGACCCCGTGCTCGCCCTGATCTGGGCGATCGGTGCGGCCTGCGCGCTGGGAGCGGCGTGGCAGGCCAAGTTCCACCGCCTCGCCGCGCTGATCCTGCTCGGCGGCACCGGTCTGGTCACCTGCGTCACCTTCGTCTGGTTCTCAGCCCCCGACCTCGCTCTGACCCAGCTGCTGGTCGAGATCGTCACCACGATCCTGCTGCTGCTCGGCCTGCGCTGGCTGCCCAAGCGGCTTCCCGGCACCGGCACGTCGGAAGTGATGCGGACGGGCCGCCGCCTGCGCGACCTCGCCATCGCCATCACCGCCGGGCTCGGCATGGCCGGGCTGGCCTTCGGCGTGATGACCCGCTTCCCGCCGGAAATCCTGGCGCAGCATTTCCTGGAGCGCGCCTACACCGAGGGCGGCGGCACCAACGTCGTCAACGTGATCCTGGTCGACTTCCGCGGATTCGACACGCTGGGCGAGATCGCCGTGCTGGGCGTGGTGGCGCTGACCGCCTACGCGCTGCTGCGCCGCTTCCGCCCGGCCCCCGACAGCGTGGACGTGCCGGAGCAGCAGCGCGACCAGAGCGCCTACGACATCGCCCGGCCGGAGCGGCGGGAAGGCGACACGGTGGCCGACTGGCTGCTGATCCCGTCGGTGATCGCGCGCCTGCTGTTCCCGGTGGTGGGCATGGTCGCACTGTTCCTGCTGCTGCGCGGCCACGACCTGCCCGGCGGTGGCTTCGCCGCGGGGCTGATGGGCTCGATCGCGATGATCCTGCAATACATGCTGGGCGGCACGCAGTGGGTGGAGGCGCGGCTGCGCGTGCTGCCGCTGCGCTGGATGGGCCTCGGGCTCCTGCTGGCCGCCGGCACGGGCCTGGGCGCCCTGCTGTTCGGCCGGCCCTTCCTGACCACCTATTTCGCCTACGCGGACCTGCCGCTCATCGGGGAGATTCCGACGGCCAGCGCGCTGCTGTTCGACATCGGCGTGTTCGCGCTGGTCATCGGCGCCACCATGCTGACCCTGATCGCGCTGGCCCGCCAGTCGGTCCGCGGCCATCGCGCCGCCGCGCCGCGCGCCGCGGCAGTGAGCGCGCCGCCCGCGTCCGCTCCGGTCCCGACCACCGCCCCGACCGCCGCAACCGGAGACGACTGATGGAACTTATCCTCGCCCTCGGGATCGGGGTGCTGACGGGCTCCGGCGTCTGGCTGCTGCTGCGTCCCCGCACCTTCCAGGTCATCATCGGCCTGTCGCTGCTCTCCTATGCCGTCAACCTCTTCATTTTCTCGACCGGCGGCCTGCGCACGGGGGCGGCCCCGGTGCTGGAGCGCGGCATGGCCGGCAGCCTCGCCACCCACGCCGACCCGGTGCCGCAGGCCCTGGTCCTCACGGCCATCGTCATCAGCTTCGCGACGACGGCGCTGTTCCTCGTCCTGCTCCTCGCCGCGCGGGGCCTGACGGGAACCGACCATGTGGACGGCAAGGAGAAGTCCCGGTGAACGGGTGGGCAATGAGCGCTTGGATGAATCATCTGGTGATCGCGCCAATCATCATCCCGCTGCTGGTCGGCGCCCTGCTGATGCTGATCGACGAGCGGCGGCGGGCGCTGAAGGCCACCCTCGGCGTGGCGTCGGCGTCGGCGCTGCTGGCGCTGGCGGTGCTGCTGCTCTATCTGACGGACCACACCGCCACCGGGGCGGACGCCACCGTGCGCGTCTACCGGCTGGGCGACTGGCCGTCGCTGTTCGGCATCGTCCTGGTGCTCGACCGGCTGTCGGCGATGATGCTGGTGCTGACCGGCATCCTGGGGCTGTCCGCCCTGGTCTTCGCGCTGGCGCGCTGGCAGAAGGCAGGCGCCCATTTCCATTCGCTGTTCCAGTTCCAACTGATGGGTCTGAACGGCGCCTTCCTGACCGGCGATCTGTTCAACCTCTTCGTCTTCTTCGAGATCATGCTGGCCGCCTCCTACGGGCTGGCGCTGCACGGCTCCGGCCTCGCCCGCGTCCGCGCCGGGCTGCACTACATCGCCATCAACCTGGCAGCGTCCCTGCTCTTCCTGATCGGGGTGAGCATGATCTACGGCGTGTCCGGCACGCTGAACATGGCGGAGCTGGCCGTCCGCATCGCCGCGGTGGCGCCGGAGGACCGCGGCCTGCTGGAGGCCGGGGCGGCGATCCTCGGCGTCGCCTTCCTCATCAAGGCGGGCATGTGGCCGCTCGGCTTCTGGCTGCCGAACACCTACACCACGGTCGGCGCGCCATCGGCCGCGATCATCTCGATCCTCAGCAAGGTCGGCATCTACGCCATCATCCGGATCTGGCTGCTGGTCTTCGGCGACAGCGCCGGGACCTCGGCGGGGTTCGGCGGGCACTGGCTGCTGATCGGCGGCGTCCTGACCATTGCCTTCGGCTCCATCGCGGTGCTGGCGACGCAGAATCTGGCGCGGCTGGCCGGCGCGAGCGTGCTGGTGTCCTCCGGCACACTGCTGGCCGCCGTCGGCGCCGGGCAGGTGGCGGTGACCGGCGGCGCCCTGTTCTACATGACCAGCTCCGTCCTGGCGATCGCCGGGCTGTTCCTGCTGATCGAGTTGGTCGAGCGCGGCCGCATGGTCGGCGCCGACGTGCTGGCGGTGACGCGCGAGGCCTTCGGCGAGGGCGAGGACGAGGAGTCGGACGACGACGACGCCATCGGCGTGTCGATCCCGGCGATCATGGCGATCCTCGGCATTGCCTTCATGGCCTGCGCGCTGCTGCTCGCCGGCTTGCCGCCGCTGTCCGGCTTCCTCGCCAAGTTCGCCATCCTGGCGCCGATGCTGGCGCAGGGGGCGGAGGGGCTTCCCTTCACCACTTGGGCGCTGATGGCCGCGCTGATCCTGTCCGGCCTGGCGACGGTGGTCGCGATGAGCCGCACCGGCATCGACGTCTTCTGGGCGTCGCCCGCCGGCGACCTGCCGCGCGTGCGCCTCGTCGAACTCGCGCCGGTCATGATGCTGCTGGCGCTCTGCGTGGCGCTGACCGTCCAGGCCGGGCCGGTGATGCGCTACATGGAGGACACCGCCCGCTCCCTTCACGGGCCGGAACGCTACGTCCAGGGAGTGATGACAACCGCGGCGCCGGGAACCGGCAAGGGGGTTGCGCCATGAAGCGCTGGTTGCCCTATCCGCTGTTGACCGCCGCGCTCGTGGCGATGTGGCTGCTGCTGACCGAGAGCGTGGCGCTGGGCTCCATCCTGATGGGCGGCATCCTGGCGACCGTTGCGGTTTGGGGATTCGCGGCGCTCGACCCGCCGGGCGGGCGGCTGAAGCGGCCGCGCGCCGCCTTCACGCTGGCCGCGCTGGTGATCGCCGACATCGCCCGCTCCAACCTCGCAGTCGTCAAGATCATCCTCAACCCGCGGAAGACGGAGCGGGTGTCCGGCTTCCTCCACATCCCGTTGGACATGCGCGCGCCCTACGGTCTGGCGACGCTGGCCTGCATCATCACCGGAACGCCGGGGACGATCTGGGTGGAGTACAACTCCGCGAACAACACGATCCTGCTCCACATCCTCGATCTGGTCGACGAGAGCACTTGGATCGACACCATCAAGGGACGGTACGAGAAGCGCCTGATGGAGATCTTCGAATGACCGCCACGCTGCTGCTCTGGTCGATCTTTCTGGCGCAGATCATGCTGGTCGCCGCGATGGCCTGCGCGACCTTCCGCGTGCTGCGCGGGCCGCGGGCGCAGGACCGGGTGCTGGGGCTCGACACGCTCTACGTCAACGCCACGATGCTGCTGCTGACCTTCGGCATCCGCACCGGCAGCACGCTCTATTTCGAGGCGGCGCTGATCATCGCGCTGCTCGGCTTCGTGGCGACGGCGGCGCTGGCCAAGTTCCTCATGCGCGGAGAGGTGATCGAATGACTCATCTGGCCGATCTGCCGGTCTGGGCGGCGATCCCGGTGGCGCTGTTCCTGTTGCTCGGCTCCGGGCTGGCGCTGATCGGGTCCATCGGGTTCGTGCGGCTGCGCAGCTTCTACGAGCGCGTCCACGCCCCGACGCTGGGCACCAGCATGGGCATCGGCTTCGTGCTGCTGGCCTCGATGCTGTGCTTCACCGTGCTGCAGTCGCGACTGGTGCTGCACGAGATTCTGATCGCGGTCTCCATGCTCGTGACCACACCGATCACGCTGATGCTGCTCGCCCGCGCCGCCCTCTACCGCGATCGCAGCGAGGGCAGCGACGACGTGCCGGCGGCCCCGCCGGCCCCGCCGGTCCAGACCGCCGCTCCGCCGGCCCCGGACGCCGCTCCGCCGGTGTAGACTGTCCTCCAGTACGTCAGGTCGCCTCGACCTTTGGCAATCAGGTCGCCTCGACCTGGGCGAACATGCCGGAGTCGTTGGTGAAGCTCTTGAACTCCAGCCCGTTTCCGGAGGGATCGAGGACGAAGAAGGTCCCCTGCTCCGACGGCTTGCCGGGGTAGCGGATCTGCGGCTCCAGAAGGAAGGTCGCGCCGGCGGCCTCCAGCCGCGCCCTCAGCGCGTCCCACTCCGGGCGCGGCAGCACCGCCCCGAAATGGTGCAGGGGCACCGCCTTGCCGTCGACCATGCTGGTCTCGGTCGAGCGCGGCTCGGACGAGCGATGGGCGGAGATCTGGTTGCCGAAGAAGTCGAAATCGATCCACCGCTCGGTGGAACGCCCTTCGCGGCAGCCCAGGACATCGACGTAGAAACGGCGGGTTTCCTCGATGTCCCTGATGGGAAAGGCGAGATGAAACGCGAACACCGGCGCACCCTTTTGACGTTGGTTCGGGTGCTCAGGGTAGAACGCGCTCCGTGGTGCCAACAAACGATTTAAGCGGGGGCCAACCCCGCGAAAACGCTGCGGCCCTGTCAGGAACAGGGGCCGCAGCGGTTCCCGTTGTCAGAACGCCAGACGGGTGTCGAGCATCACGATGTGCGCGCGGTCCTTCAGGTCGCCACCGTCGGGGCGGGCCGCCTGCAAGGTGGATTGAACGTAGTCGTACTCCAGCCCGGCGGTGAAGCCGGGGGCGACGGTCCAGGTGACGCCGCCCTGCCAGATGTCCGCCTTGCTCGGCGTGGACATGGTCGCGCTGTCGTTGCCCAGCGCCCGCAGGTAGTTGGCGGCGAACAGCAGCGGCCCGGCGCTGTACTGCGCGCCGAAGATCCAGTTCTGCTGCGCCCGCGTCTGGGCGAGGCCCTCGGCGTAGCCGCTGTCGCCGCTGTAGGCGTAGCTGGCGCCGACCTTCACCGGCCCATAGCCGACGTTGGCCCCGACATGGACGGAGTTCAGGTCCTCGAAGGACTGGCTGACGACGCCATCGGTCTGGCGCACCGCCTTGCCGGTCGCGTAGAAGGCGCTGCCCTCGATGCTGAAGTCGCCGACCGCGGTCTGGAAGGCGGCGCCGGCCTCGACCACGTCGCGGAAGGACAGCAGGTCGCCCAGTGCGTCGGTCGTGCGGCGGTTGACCGAGCTGTTGGAGTCGCCGCTGCGCGGCATGTAGGACACCGCCGCCGACAGGCCGCCGAAGCTCGGCGTGATGTAGACGAACTTGGTCCCGGTGTCGTAGGCGATCAGCGTGCGCAGGCTGGTGGCGGCCAGCGGCAGGGCGCCGAAGGTCGAGGAGCCGTTCAGGAACAGGATGCCGTTGCTGTCCGGGCTGCCGGCCACGCCCTCGACGTTCGGGCCGATCATCCCGTACTCGTCCGACAGGCCGTTGATGACGCCGGCCTGGATCGTGCCGAAGGCGCCGTTGGCGAAGAGGAAGGCGCGGTCGTTCTCGATGTTGCGGGTCGAGACGGTCGGGTCGCCGTTGCCCGCCACGATGCGCAGCCGCGCGCCGTAGGTCAGGCCGTTGTCGGCGGTGGCCGTCGGGGTGACGACCAGACGGTAGCGGTTGGCGAACTCGCGCGAGCGCAGGCCCTCGTCCTGCTGCTGGCGGATGTAGGCGCCCTGGAAATAGGCGTCGCCGCCGAGGATCAGATCGAAGCTCGGCTCGGCCAGGGCCGGAGCCGACGTCAGGGCGGCGAAGGCGGTGCCGGCGAGAGCGGCGGCGCGAAGGGACAAGGTGTTCATGGGCGTCGTCATTCCAGGGTCGAGGCTTGCGGAAATGGTGTCGTGTTGTCCCCTCTCCCCTCTGGGGAGAGGGTTAGGGTGAGGGGGTTGCGCTTGTGCCGAGCGTTCCGCTGCGCACAACCCCCTCACCGGCCCTTCGGGCCACCCTCTCCCCAGAGGGGAGAGGGTTGTTAGGAAACCAGCGGCGGCCGAAGGCGGTGAGGTTGTCGTCCTGCAGCCGGGCGAGGCAGAGGACTTCCACGCTGTCGGCCCAGCGCGGGTTGATACGGCGGAACTGGGCGACCGCCGGGCTGTCCAGCTTGGCCTCGCTGATGGCGCGGGCCTCCTCGGTCAGGCCGTAGCCCTGCCACTGCCAGTCCACGGTGCCGGTCTCGGCGTCGTAGTACTGGGCGAAGCACTCCCGTCCGATGTGGTCGCGGAACGCCCGGTCGAGGGCGTCGGCGGGCTGGTCCGGATGCGGCGTGTGGCGGACGAACAGCATCGGCATGTAGCGGTAGGAGCGGTAGCCGACTGCGCTGTAGCTCCAGTACCACAGCCGTCCCGAGCGGTCGGCGCGGGCGCGGGCGACCATCTCGGCGACCATCGAGCGCACCAGCTCGTTCGACCCCCAGAAGCGGCGCTCCAGGATGCAATGGGCGGTGTGGAAGACGCCGACGGCAGTGCCGTCGATCTCCGTCGCCTGCCGGTAGACGGTGGCGAAGCCGACCAGTTCCCCGGTCCCGGCGTCCTCCTGCAGCACGCAGTGGTCGAGGTCTTCCAGCTCCTCGTTGAAGTAGTCCTCGCCGTAGCCTTCGAACCAGACGCTGAGCAGGGCGAACATCGCCGCCCGGCGCTCCGGCGTCAGGGCGGCCGGCTCGACGAAGCTGGTCCGCAGGGGAGGACGCGCCGCGGGCGTGGTCATCCCTCGGCCCCAGCCCCGGTCAGATAGAGCGCCGCCCCGGCCTCTCGCACGTCGGCGCAGATGTCCTCATAGTTGCAGGTGATCTCCTCCCCGGCGGCGATGTCGCGGCAAGCGACGAAGCGCCGCCAGTCGCCGGGATCGGCCCGCCCGATGGATGGACCGTCGGCGTGGTTGAGGAACCGGGCGTCGTCCCCCGGCAGAAGGACGCCGACCCCTTCGATCACGCAGCCGTGGAAGTCGAGCAGCCGGGCGACCTGGGGAAACTCGGCCAGCACGGCGTCGTCGGGCGCCAGCAGGCGGTCGATGCGGGCGTCGAACGCCCACACCGGGGCGCCGGCGGCGACCGCCTCCTCGGCGAAGAGCCCCAGCCCGTGGATCGGGCTGGAGGCGACGCGGGTGGGGATGAGGAGCGGCATGGCGTCCTTCCGGGGTGACTTCAGGCGGCGGCGGTAGCGGTGGCCAGCGACTCGTCGAACTCGAAGCTGGCGGCGTCGTCCACGAACTGCTCGGCGATGGTCGTGCCGGGGTTCGTCAGGCAGACGCCGATGTAGTCGGCGAAGCGCGGCGGCGGGGTGAAGCCCTCGGCGAGCAGGCGGCTGTTGTCGAAGGCGATGTCCTGCGCGGTGAAGCGGTGGTACTTGCGCCCGCCCGCCATCATCGTCCGGTGCAGGATGTCGCGCTGCGGGAAGGCCAGCCGGAAGGCACGGTCGAAGGGCTTCCAGCCTTCCGGACCCTTCGGGTCAAAGAAGCTGTAGGGGCGGGTGCCCTCATGGCCGTGGGCGGCGAAGGCGGCCTGGAAGTCGCTCCAGGTCGTCCGGCTGCCGAGGCCGGCGGAGAGGTGGTAGAGGTTGTGCTTCAACTCGGGCTTGCGCAGCAGGTCGTGCAGCCGGGCCGAGGCCCAGTCCACCGGAACGATGTCGATGAAGCCGTCCGGCGAGCAGGGCAGGACGCCGGTGCGGTCGACCAGCCGGAAGAACCAGAAGATGCTGGCGCTCGGGCGCACGCCCATCGCAGTGTGGCCGACGACGATGGACGGGCGGCAGACGACGATCGGCAGGTCGGGGAAGCCGGCGGCCAGGGCTCGTTCCGCCGCCGCCTTGCTGCGGGTGTATTCGACGATGTGCGGCGTGTCGTGGCCGGGGGCCGGGGCCTCCTCGACCATCTCCAGCCACGGCGTCTCGCCGCAGCAGAAGGCGGTGCCGATGTGCAGGAAGCGCTGGAGATGCTTCATGCGGCGGGCGCGGGCGGCCAGCGCCAGCGTGCCGTCGACGTTGATCTGCCAGACCGAATGCCGGCTGTCGAAGGAGGTGTCGGCGGCGACGTGGACGATGTGCGTCACCGCGTCCAGCCGCGGGTCGGCGCTGGTCGCCAGCGACTGCAGGTCGCCCGGAATGATCTGGCAGAGATCGGCGTAGGCCTGGGCCGTGGCGCGGTCGACGCAGCGCATGAGGTTGGTGGCGAGACGGGCGCGGCAGGCGGCCTCGTCGGCGCCGCGGATCAGCAGCAGGCAGTCCGCCGCGGTCCCGTTCTTGACGGCGTCGAGGTAGAAGGAACCACCGAGAAAGCCGGTGCCGCCGGTGAGAAGGATCATGGTGTGCCTCTGTCTCGCGTCTGGGGGAGGGGAGGGTGCGGTTGGTGGCTTGGACCGACTGGCCCCGATCCGCTGGTCTGGATCAGGCGGGCAGCAGGCCGGGGGCCGGAAGGGCGGGGGTGTCGAGCCGGCGGATACCGCCCTGCTCCACCTGGATCTGCACGTCGGCGGCGTCGAAGTACGCGTCGTCGTGGGTCACGGCGATCACGGTGATGCCGCGCGCCTTCATCCAGGGAATGATCTCGCGGTAGAATTTCCGCCGGAAATAGGGGGACTGGTCGGCCGCCCACTCGTCGAGCACCAGCACGGGCTTGCGCTCCAGCAGGGCGGCGGCCAGCGCGAGGCGCTTCTTCTGCCCCTGCGACAGGTCCACCGTCGTGAAGGCGCGGTCCTCGACCGCCACCTTGTCGGACATCTCCAGCAGGTCGAGCAGCTCGTCGGCGAAGCCGTCCTCCAGCGACACCGCGCCGTAAAGCTGGCGGGTGACGTGGTTGTCGGAGAAGACAACGGAGAACAGGTCGCGGTAGGAGCCCAGCGTGTCCGCCGTCACCACCGCGCCGTCCACCGTCAGGTTGCCGCGCTGCGCCGGGTAGAGGCCGAGCAGCATGTGGATCAGCGTGCTCTTGCCGGCGCCGTTGTGGCCGGTGACGAAGACGACGTCGCCGCGCTCCACCCTCAGGTCGATGGGACCGACCGTGAAGGAGCCGGTGCCGTCGCGCCCGGGGTGGCGGTACGCCGCGCCGTCGAGCGCGATGGTGGCGAAGTCGGCGAAGCCGGTCGGCGGCGCGTCCTTGGCCCGGCGCTGGGCGGGGCGGGGCGGGGCCTTCAGCTCCGCCTCCACCGCCAGATATGAGCGGGCGGCGGTCTCGGCGCTGATGTAGGAGGGGTAGGAGGCGACGATGGTGATGACCGGGTAGGCGATGAAGGCGGCGGCGTGGCCGGCCAGCACGACGGTCGTGATGTCGGTGTTGGACACCGCTGGCAGCAGGAAGATGATCCCGGCCAGCGCCGCGTAATAGGTCAGCTCGCTCAGCGTGAAGTAGTGGCTGTACTCGGCGCCGAAGCGGTGGCGCTCCGTCCGCAGCGCCTCGGCGCAGGTGGTGGCGTCGGACAGCGCGTTGGCGGCGCGGCGGCGGTTCAGCTTGCACTCGCGCAGGGTCTGCAGGATGTGGTCCGACCGCTCCGACAGCGCGCCCTCGGCCTCGTGGATCGTCTCCGACAGCCGCTCCAGCCGCAGGACCGAGCGGGTGATCAGGATGCCGCCGACCGTCAGGAAAGCCAGCACGATCAGCACCGCGGCGTTCGACAGGGTGGCGAGGTAGAGCAGGCAGAGGATGATCGCCGCGACCGACTGGAAGCTGATGACCAGCGTCGGCACCGCCTGGGCGAGAAGCTGAAGCTCCGGCCCGGCCACCTGGGCGAGGCGGGTGGAGCCGACCGCCATGGCGTCGGGCAGGTCGGCGGCCACCGCGCGGCGCAGCAGGTCGACGCGCAAGATGGCCAGCGCCGCCTGCATCCGCTTGGACGCTGCGCTCATCATCCAGCCCTGCGCGAACCGCCAGGAGAAGGCGGACAGCAGGAAGATGAACAGCAGACGCTGCAACCCCTCCGGATCGTCCATGATGACCAGCGCGCTGTTCAGCGAGGTCAGCAGGGCGAGGTTGAGGGCCGCCGCCAGGACCGCCAGCAGCATCAGCGGCTGCATGTTGCGCAGGGCGTCGCGTCTCAGGATGCGCCAGAGATCCATCGCCGGCTCACTTGGACTGGATGAGGTCGAGCAGGCGGGACGGCGACATGGTCGACAGGATGGGGGCCGCGGCGGCCTTTCCGTCCTTGGCCGGCCCGGCGGCGGCCCCTGCTGCTGCGCCCCCCTGCTGCGGCTTGACGCCGGGGACCGGTGCCGTCGGCGCGTGGCCCGCCGTAGCCGGCGCGGGCTCGGCGCCCGCGGTGTTCAGGCTGGGCATCTGGGCGACCGGCACCTGTCCGGGGGTGCCTTCGCCGCTCAGCGAGGGAAGCTGCGCGGCGGGCGGCACCGGCAGGCCGCTCGGCATGGTGACCGTCGCGGCCCCCGCCTGCGGCGCACCGGGGGCGGGGGCGCCCGGCATCGGGAGGGTGGCGCCCTGGCCCGAGGCGGCGTCGAGGATCAGCGGCAGCCCGCCGCTGGCGGCGTTGCCGATGACGACGATCTTGGCGTTGGGCGAATGGGCCAGCTCCAGCGTCGCCTCGATGCCGCGCCAGCGCAGGTAGTTCTCGGTCAGGTTGGCCTGGACCGTCTCCTGGAAGGCGCGGATGCCCTGGCCTTCGAGCTGCTTGCGCTGGCTCTCGAACAGCTCGCGCTGCAGGCGGAACTGGTATTCCTGGGCGGCCTGGTCCTGCTGGATCTTGCGCTCGATCGACACCATGATCGCTTCGGGCAGCGAGACGTTGCGGATCAGGATGTCCTGGATCAGCAGATAGCCGGTCTTGGTCCGCCCGTCCGGCTTCGGCGTGTCCTCGGCCCCGATGATCTGGGCGTACATCACGCGGTCGGCGACCTGCTCGAAGGTCTCGGTCTGAACGCGCAGGCGGCGGTGGGCGTAGAGCTCGTCGGCCTTGAAGCGCGACACGATCTCGCGCGAGACCGACCCGACCTCCGGCACCAGCAGCACTTCCAGATAGTTCGGCCCGACGTTCTTGTGCAGGGCGGCCAGCATCTCCGCGTAGGGGCGGTAGCGCACCGTGATCTCGATGCTGACGTTCAGGCCGTCGTTGGCGATCGCCGAGTAGGAGCGGGTGTCCTCCTGCAGGCGCAGGTCGTAGACCTCGATCTTGTCCCAGGGGAAGATGACGTGCACGCCCTCGGCCAGGGCCGGAGCCATCTGGGTGCCCTGGTGGAAGCGCTTCCACAACACGCCGCCGTGGCCGGCGGGGATGAAGACGACGATCGACGGCGCGAAGTAGAGGAAGATCAGAATGCCGACCAGCAGCGTGCACAGCAGCGACCGGCGGTGCTCCTCGTACCAGTTGCCGAGCAGCGCGCGCAGGCGCGACTTCGGCTGCGGCGTCGCGTCGGCGTCGTCGTAGGTGAAGGCCTGGTCAGCCATGTCACGCGGTCTCCTGGAGCAAAGCCGTGGCGGGGCGGGGCGCGGCCTTGTCGGCCGGCGCGTCCATCTGCCCGTTTGTCATGTGAATGGTCACGTCGCAGACCGACGAGGCGTTGCCGTCGTGCGACACGAAGATCACGGTGCGGCCGAGCGCCCGCAGCTTGCCGATGATCTCGTTGGTGAAGCGGGTGCGGAACTCGGCGTCCTGGTCGGACGTCCATTCGTCGAGGATGATGATCGGACGCCCCTCCGCGACCGCGACGGCCAGGGCGACGCGGCGCCGCTGGCCCTTGGACAGGTCGCGGTTCAGCAGGCCGTCGCCGGTTTCCGGAACCAGATGATCGATCTTCAGATAGGCCAGCATCTCGCGGAACAGCTCCGCGTCGAAGGTCGGCCCCTGCGGCAGGCGGGTGAACAGGTGGTGGTCCTGGAACACCGCGCAGAACAGGTCGCGATAGGACTCCAACCGGTCGCCCTCCACCGCCTGCCCGTCGAGCAGCACCTGCCCCTCGTCCGGGCGGAACAGCAGCGGGATGACGCGCAGCAGGGTGGACTTGCCCGACCCGTTGGCGCCGACGATGCCGACGACGCTGCCCGCCGGGATGGTCATGTCGATGGGACCGATCACGAAGGGCTCGGGCCGCAGCCCGGCGCGGTAGGCGAAGCGCACGCCGCGCAGCTCGATGGCGGAGAAGCGGCGCGGCGCGCGGGCCAGCTTCGACGGGGCGTACTCCGCCGCCGGCATGGCGGCCAGCAGGGTGGTGAGCTGGTTCGCCGCATCCTCCGCCGCGATGTAGTCGGGCACGGCGTTGAGGAACTTCGACAGCGGCCGGGCGAGGAACAGGATGACCGAGGTCACCAGAGGAAGCTCCGCCGCCGACAGCGCGCCCATGCGCGGGAAGATGAAGACGAAGACCGCGGAGAAGCCGATGACGATGGTGGCGATCCAGGAGAACAGCTCGCCCAGATTGCGCCCGTGGCGCCGCTTCAGGTCCTCCCATTGGGCGACGTCGGCCTCGACCGCCTGGGCCAGTTCGTCGCGCCGCGCCTTGCCCAGCTTGATCTCGGCGTTGCCGCCGACGATCTCGGAGAAGCCCTGGAGCATCCGCACCTCGGACTCCTTGGCCTGGCCCAGCAGGGCGCGGGTCCGCTGTGCCTCGCGCACGTACCAGCCGCCGATCATCGCGCCGGCCACCAGAAGCAGGGTGGCGCCCACCGTGGTCAGCGTCCACAGGTAGAGGTAGGCGACGACCGCCACCAGCATCATGTTGGCGGCGATCGACAGGTTGGGCAGCAGCGCCGCGATGCGCTCCAGATGGTGGTTGCCCAGATCGAAGGAGCGACGCGCCTGCATGTCGAGGATGTCGGCGTGGTTGCCCAGCGTGACGGTCTGCAGGAAGCGCCGCCGCACCCCGGCCAGCGCGCTGAAGCCGGTGGTCAGCACCAGCCCGACGAAGCGCTTGCTGAAGGCGTAGGAGACCAGCAGCGACAGGCAGAAGATCAGGAAGGGCGTGTCCAGCACCTCGCCGCGCATCCAGCCGTTCAACTCGGCGCTGAGGCTCATCAGGCTGATGAGGTTGGCGGTGGCGGCGACGCAGCCGGTCACCACCAGCCGGGTCAGGATCTCACGGTCGGCCAGCCCGATCAGGGGCAGCAGAGCCGAGACGGGCCGGCTGGGAGCGACACGCTTGGTTGTCTTGCTTTTGCTCATCGCTCCGCCTCACTCCGCCAGCCAGGAGTCGAGGATGCGGGTGATCGTGCCGTTGTCGCGCAGCTTGACGAAGGCGGCCTGCAGCCGCTCGGCCTTCTCCTTGCGCGCCTTGGGCATGGCGATGTAGCGGGGGATCAGGCCAAGCGGCTTGGGCAGGACGCGCACGTCCTTCAGCCGCCCGTCCTGCTTGGCCATGTGGTTCAGCACATGCAGGTCGCCGACGATCACGTCCACCCGGCCCAGGATCAGGCGGCGGAAATTGACCACATTGCTGCTCGACGGGACCTTTTCCAGATAGGTCGCGGCGTCGAAGTCCGGCGCGTAGGCGAAGCCGTCGACCACGCCGATGCGGTAGGGGGTCAGGTCCTCCAGACGCTCGAAGGCGATGGGAGAGTCCTTGCGCACCATGAAGACGGTCGTGCCGGTGCGGAACGGGCCGATCATGTTGTACTGCGCGAAACGGGCGGGCGAGGCGATGAACTGGAACCCGACGTCGGCGGTGTTCTCGTCCATCGACCGGACGACCTCGGTCCAGGACAGCGGCCGGTGGACCGGGGTGATGGTCAGCTCCTTCAGCAGGGCGACGACGATCTCGGTGTCGATCCCCGTGCGGGTGCCGTTGAAGGAGTAGTTGTAGGGCGGGAAATGGTCTTCCGACGCGATGGTCCAGTATTCGGCGCGCGCCGGAAGGGTCGCGGCGAACAGCGCCAGCAGGACCGGCAGCAGGAGCCGCAGGGCCGGGCGGAGGATGGACGCCGTCGCCGCCGTCATGCCTTCGCCCGCTTCTTGCTGCGGGTGGTTAGCAGGATCATCACGAGAAGGGCGCCGGGCGGCGTCAGAACCACCGCCAGGAAGGCGTAAAGCAGGAAGCCGCCGCGGCGGCCGATCCCCAGAAACCCGACCAGCAGGCAGAGACCGATGTAGATCAGCTCGAACACGGCGATGCTTCCTTCTTTGCCCGGCGCCCCGGCGTCGTGCCCTTAGCCGGCCTTCTGGACCGGTTGCTCTTCCATCTGCGGCGCCGCGGCGGGGGCCTCGCCGGCCTCGTTCTTGGCGGCGTCGTTCCGGGCGGCCTCGAACTCCTTGCGGAAATGCTCGCGCATCGTCTCGACGTCGAAGTCCAGCAGCGTGCCGCCGGTCTCGAAGTGCTGCGCGAACACGCGGCCGAGCGCCTGGGTGGCGGCCAGCGACAGGGCCGGCATGACGGCGACGCCCAGGGCGGTGCCGATGAACGGAACGGCCTTCACGGCGGAGCCGAGCACGCTGGAGCTCAGCGCGCCGGGCATGACGCCGCCCATCAGCGCGCCGATGATCGCGCGGGTGCGCTCCTGCGCGAACTCGATCTCATAGAGCTTGGCGAGCTTATGGATCAGGTTGAGCTGGGCCACGCTGACCGCGGCGACGTCCGCGCCGGGAACGGGGATGAGTCCGAAGGCACCCGAGGCGTAGCTGTGATACTTGATCAGTTCCTGGGCGCGCTTCTTGCGGTCTACCATGATCCGAAACCTTTCGAGGGACAGGTGAGGTTGATTTCAGGTGGAAACGGTAAGCTCAGACACACGTCTTGAGACGTTATGCGTCGCAAATTTGGCATTCCGAAAGAAACAAAGCATCGCCAATCAACCGCTGCCTAAGCGATTGGTAAAAAAATGCCCCTATTGCCGCTGGTAAATTAGAGAGTGGTTCTTGGGACTGTCGTTGGGCAAAGAATGACTGCCCAACGATCCAATATGCCCCAACGACTTGATACATTTTCAGTAATTAACAACGCATTAAATGCCTATGACCACCGTCGGAGTTTTTGTTGGAAGCTGCGTCATCTTTCTGCGAATTGTAACAAAGTTCATCATCAGCTTTTCTTTGTGCACCGATCTCCACTACCTCTGCGGGAAACGCGCGGGCAGGTCGAGGGCGCGTGCCGGAAGCTCGTTGCGCGTCCCGGCGATGACCGCCGCGCCCAGCACCAGGACGGTGTCGCGCACCGGCTGCCCTTCGATGGTCTGGGTGGGCAGGGCGACGCGCAACAGCAGGCCGTCCCGCGACGATGACGGAGTGTGGCCTTTCAGCAGGCGCAGCAGCGCCCACGGTCCGCGCTCGGCCAGGGTGATGGTGTCGCCGGTGGCCGCGGCGGTTCCGCCCGCCGGCGCGCCCTTCGGACGGAAGGGCGACCCGGAGGCCCAGCGGGCGCTCAGCAGCACCGGCTGGCCCGGCGTCCAGGCGAGCGTCCCGCCGTTGGCCGTCGCCCCCACCGCGCTGGCGCCGGAACGCACCGACCAGTCGATGATGTGCTCCGCCCCGACCTCCTGCGCGCGGTTGGCGCCGTAGGTGAGGCGGACGCTGACCGGCGACGGGCGCGCGATGGCCTCCAGCAACGGGCGGGCGGCCTCCATCCGCTCCATGAAGGCGGCGACCTCGGGGGTCGCGGTCCGCATCACCGCCACCCGGTGCTCGTCGAGCTGCCGGTAGAAGCGGCGGACGTCCTGCGGATCGGCGTCGGCCGCGCCGCGCGCCTGTTCGGAGCCCACGAAGGGGAAGCGCCCGGCGAGGGTCTGCGCGAAGGCGGTGGACAGCTTCGACAGGGCGACGTCGCTGTCCGGAACCGGAGCCTCCACCGGCATTCTGGGCAGGATCGGCAGATGCGCGACGACGGTCGGCTCCTCCACGACGGCGGGCGGCGGAGCCGCGGGTTCCGGCGACGGGGCCGGCCGTGGAGGCGGAGGAGGGGCCGCCGCGACCGGCTTGGCCGGCTCCGCTTCGGGCGAAATGAGCTTTGGTTCCGCGGGCTTCGGTTCTGCGGGCTTGGATACAGCGGGCTTGGCTTCGGCCGGCTTGACGGCTTCGGCGGGCGGAGCGTCGGGAACCGCTGCGGGAAGGGCGGCGGCCAGGGCGTCCGGCAGCGCGGTCACCGCCGGGTTGAGAGCCAACGCGCCGCCGTCACCCACCGCGAACAGGGCGCCGGTCTGCGGCGCGTCCAGCGCCAGGACGGCGGCGCGGGCGCCGGTCGCGGCGGTGGACAGGGCCTCGGTGATGCGGTCGGTGGTGTCGCGCCCCGGCAGATCGGCGATGGCCGCCTTCTGGAGCGCCACGCGGATCGCGTCGGGCAGGCCGCGGGCGGGCTCCTGCAGGGCACCGGCGATGGGCCAGGAAACGGCTTCGACAACGGCGCCAGTCAGGCGGCGGACGTCCTCGACATCCTCGGCGGTCGGCGTCTCCGGCAAGCCGCGCAGCCGTTCGGCCAGGGCCTCGGCGCGCTGGCGGAGCGGGTTGCGGCCGTACAGCTCCTCGGCCAGCGGGGCGGCGAGCTGCACCGATTCCGCGCGCACCGCCGCGGCGATGGTCCGGGCGTCGAGGTTGGGCAGGTCGGCGCCCGCGGCGATGCGCGTGATGTAGCCGTCCGTCGCCGTCATGGGCGACCGGGGGACCGCGCCGTAGACGCTTTCGGCCAGCGCGTTCAGCTCGTCGAAGCCGCTGTTGCGGCGGAAGCGGTCGTAGCGCTCCAGCGCGCCGCGCCGCCCGCCGATGCGGTCAAGCTGCTCGGCGAGCCGGCGGAAGGCGGGCAGGTCCTCGACCGTCCGCGGGTTGGCGACCGGCGGCAGGTCGGCCATGGTGGCGCTGGGCAGCAGGGCGTCGCGGATCGGCCGCAGCACCGAGCGGCGCAGCGTGACCGAGGCGAGCCGCTTCTTGTCCTCGTCGAAGCCGCTGAACAGCGAGGTCGGCAGCAGCGGCGTGGCGAGGGAGCTGCGCTCCATCACCGCCGTGGCGGCGATCACCCGACCGGCCAGAGCCCCGTCGGTGACGGCGTCGCGGGCCAGCAGCGCCCGGCGCAGATCGGCGGTGGCGGCGGCGACCGGCGGGCTGCCGGCGGACACGCTGGACACGCCCTGCCACGCGGCGACCGACAGGCCGGCGACCGAGGCGGCGAGCGCGGCCTGGGCCATCCGGCGGCGCTTGTGGGCCTGCTGGTAGGCGGCGTCGGACGGCCGTCCGTAGCCGGCCTCGGCGAAGGCGCGGCCGGGCAGCAGGTTGCGGGCGAAGACCGGGCGGCGCCCGCCGGTGGCCGGGGCGTAGGCGCCGGTCAGGGCGATGCCGCGCAGCGGGAAGGGCTCGGTCTGGTCATCGCCGCCCAGGGCGCCGTCGAGGAACAGCGCCAGCGGATGGCGCAGCGTGTCGAGGGCTGCCGGCAGCAGCGGCAGGCGCACCCCGGCGGTGCCGGCGGCGAAGGCGTCGGCCTCCAGAACGGCGATGTCGGCGGCGATGGCCTCGAACGCCTCGTCGATGCGGCGCGGATCGAAGGGCTTGGCCCAGTCCTGGGGGTTGGTCCAGCCCAGCACGCCGTCCAGCAGGGCCGACGGCATGGCGGCGCAGAGGTCGGTGAAGCCGTCCAGCGCCTCGGCGCGGACCACGACCACATGCACAGGGCCGACCACGCCGACATCGTCGCGCAGAGTCCGCAGGCGCTCCCGCAGGGCGGCGCCCCGCTTGGCCAGCGCGTCGCGCGGGCCGGGGCGCTCGGCGGCGGCGCGCAGCTCGTCGGCGCCGACCATCAGCAGGACGCCGTCCAGCGGGCGGCGCATCGGCCGCTTGCGCATCGCCGCGACCAGCGCCGGCCAGGACGCGCCCAGCCGGGAGCCGTCGGCGGAATCGGCGCCGGCGTGCAGGATCGCCGCACCCTCACAGAACCACCAGCAGCCGTGCTCGCCGTTGCCGTCCTCGGGCCAGCGGACATGGGTCGGGTCGGTGGCGAGCAGGGCCGGGCCGCCGACGCCGAAGGCGAGGAACCACGGGATGTCGCCGCGGCGCAGGGGGCCGCGCATCTGTCGCGTCAGGATGTCCAGCCCCTCGCCATAGACGCGGGCGACGCGGTAGAAGATGTAGAGCGGCAGCGCCAGCAGCGCGTAGGGCGCCAGCGTGACGGCGAAGGACAGCAGATAGACGATGGCGGAGCCGATGGTGGAGAGCACCAGCTCCAGCGTGAGCATCAGTAGGACCATGACAGCCCCATGTCCTCGACCGCGGCGTGGGCGCCGCTCAGATCGCGTTGGATGCCGCCGACGGCGCCGGCCCACAGCAGGTGCGACACCACGAGGAACAGCACGGCGGGCCCGCCGACGGCCCACCACCAGCGCCGCGCGGACGGCGCGAGGTAGCCGGGCACGGCGCCGTCGGGCGGTTCGCAGGCGCGCGGGCTGGGGTGGCTGGCCGCGGCGCGCTCGCCGACGACGATGCGGTGCAGGGCGGGGCGGCGGGCGGTCGCCTGGGCGTCGTCGGGAAAGCCCAGTGCCAGCGCCGCAAGATAGACGGCGGCCAGCCCGCGGTCGGCCTTGGCGCCCTGGCGGATCAGGTCGTCGGCCTGGACGAACAGGGTTTGCAGCGTGGCGTTCGCGCCGAACAGGCGGCTGGAGACCACGGCGTCGGCGGGCCGCGTCTGGGCCAGTGCGCGGTCGGCCAGCATGGCCATGGCGAAGACCGCCTTGACCACCGTGCCGTGCGCACCCGGCCCCTGCGAGACGGCGGCGCCGCTCATGCCATGGAGCGTGGCGGTCAGACGGTCGGCCACCGTCCCCGCCGGGGCCTGCGCGTCGGCGCAGCCGGCGAGCAGATCCTCCTGGAAGGCGCGGAACAGGGCCAGCGTGCCGGCGGGTTTAGCGCCGGCGGGCGCCATCTTCGGCGCCGCAGCGGGATGGGCCGGGGCGAGTTGGGCGGTCACGGCGTTCCCTCCGTCAGCGGAGCCACGGTGAAGGTCTCCCGTCCCAGCCGCACGTCCAGGGCGCCGGCACCGTCCAGCGTCTGCCGGTGGGCGCCGGGCACGCCGTACAGCGCGTAGACGAGGGTTTGGGTCGGAGTGGTGGCGAAAGGGGGCAGGCTGTGCAGGAGCACGCTCTGGCCCGGCACCATCTCCCAGGAGGCGATGGCGATGCGGTTGCCGGCCTCGGCGCTCAGCGCCTCGCGGTCGCGGAACCAGCCCGCGGCGTCGAGCCCGGCCAGCCGTCCGGCCAGCGCCGGGTCGGCCACCCGCACCACGTCGACCGCGACCGGGCGGCGCCCGTTGGCGTCGGGCTCGGCAACGATGCGCAGCACGGGGGCGTCGGCGCGCCCCGCACCGGGCGTGGGTGCACCGGCGGCGCAGCCGGCGAGCGTCAGGGAGAGGATGATCGCGAGGCGCTTCATGTCAGCCACCGCCGCCGGGCGCCGACTGGCCGACGCAGACGTAGCCCGCCGGGGTGTGGCGGTACCAATTGCCGGTCGCCTCGGCGCAGGGGGCGAGGACGCGGTCGTTGCGCTGCGGCTGCGCCACCACCGGGGCCGGGGCGGCGTCCGCCTCGCGGGCGCCGGCCGGACGGTTGGTCACGACGAAGCCGCCCTCGTCCTCCTCTACGATCATCACGTAGCGGGCGCGCTTGGCGGGGTAGCGGATGCCGACGTCGTAGTCGCCGTCGGCCACCTTCTCCAGGATCGCGCCGGGGCGCTCGCTGCCGAGCGGCGCGCAGCCCGACCCGGCGAACAGGACCGGCAGCAGCGCCGTCGCGGCGATCAGGGTTCGCATCATCGGGGGTGTCCTGCTCATGCCGGAATTGCGCGGCGCTGGGCGTTGGTGGCGACCGCGGCGGGGCCGGCGGCCTCCATCAGGTCGGGCGGGGTCGGCTCGATGCCGGCCTCGGCCAGCGTCCGGTAGACGGACCGCCACACCAGCTCCGGCACGACGAAGCTGGCGTCGTAGTCCTCGACCCAGAAGAACATGTTGTACTTGCACAGCCACTGGCCGTTGACGCCGCGGATGCCGTCGTAGCGGACGAAGGGCGGGCCGCCGGTGGCGCTGGGCAGCACCTTGTCAGCGTTCTGCAGGGCGGTGGTCAGCAGGCCACCCATCCGGCCGGGGTCGTGACGAGCGTCGGCGTAGTATTCCAGCTTCATCGACACCCGGTCGACCGCGCTGAAATTGACGACGGTCGCCTCCGACACCTTGGCGTTGGGCATGGCGACGATGAAGCCGGCGACGTTGCGGATGCGCACCGTGCGCCACGTCATGTCGACCACGACGCCGCGCACCAGATCGGTGATCTGGATGCTGTCGCCGATCTGGAACGGCCGCTCGATGTTCAGCACGATGCCGGAGAAGACGTTGGCGATGTTGGCCTGGATGGCGAGGCCGATGACCATGCCGACGAGGCCGGAGGCGGCGAGCAGGCTGGTGATCGGCTGCTTCAGCACGAAGGCGATGATGCCGCAGCCGGCGAAGCCGAAGACGATCAGGGTCGAGAAGCGGCGGACGATGCCGGGGATCTTGCGCTGGGTGCGGATCTCCAGCGGGGTCCAGACGAAGCGCTCCAGCGTGCGGTCGACCAGGATGGCCGGCACGATCCACCACAGCACGTTGACCCCGTTCACCACCATGGCGATCCCGCTGGGCGGCAGCGTCGCCACCGCCTGGTCCAGCACGATGTTCCCGACGGACATCAGCAGCAGCGGCCAGGACAGGATGCGCATGAACAGCGTCTGGATCTTCCAGAACTGGCCGCGGTCGCGGCGGTCCATGACGGCGGCGAAGACCGCCAGCACGGCGCTGAAGATGGCGATGTAGACGAAGAAGTCGCGGTGGATGAAGTCGCGCGCCGCCGGGGAGTCCGGTGCCGCGACCACGCCGAAGTCGACGCGCGAGAAGTCCGGCTGCGGGCGCCCGAAACCGACATAGTTGGGATCGCCCTCGCTGCCGACCGAGGCGACGTCCTGCGAGATCCAGGCGCGGGCCAGCCGCCAGCCGGGCGACGGCGCCAGCACCCGCTTGGCGCGGAGCTGGTCGAGCAGTGTGGAGCTTTCGCTCTCGCCCTCCAGCGCGCGGCGGAAGCGGTCGGCGAGGCCGGGATCGGCCGCGGACGCAGTCTCCGCCGCGGCCATCGCCTTCAGTTTCTCCACGAAGTCGTTGGTGTCGACCAGCGACATGCCGAGCACGTCGGTGACGAACATCACCGTGTTGCGGTTCTGCGTCCGGTGGCGGAAGCTGACGCCGACCGTCTGGCTGCCGTAGGGCGGGCGCTGGTCGAAGACGTTCAGGGCGAAGCGCCCCTCGATCCGGTAGGCGACGTAGGTGGTGACCTCGCCGCGCTCCTCGCGGTAGGGCTTGCCCAGCTCGACCGGCTTGACCGCGTTGGTGAAGACGACGTCCGCCGGGTTGAAGGCGCCGCGGTAGCGGAACCAGATCGTCAGGTTCAGCGTCGCCTCGTTGGCGTCCGGGTTCAGGTCGCGGATCTCATGGAGCTGGACGCCGGTGTAGATGACGTCCGTCTTGTACATGAAGCGGTCGTTGACGTAGAGCGCCCGGCCCTTGGTGACCTCCTCCAGGAAGTTGGAGACGCCGGCCTCGCGGATCGGCTGGAGCTGGGTCAGCGCCGCCACCGGGTTCAGGCCGTTGTAGGAGGCCATCATCACCGGCAGGGTCGCCTGGCCGCGGTTGTCGAAGGTCCAGGTGCCGACCGTGCCCTGGAAGGCGGTCTCGGCGCGGTCGTGGTCGGCGATGGCGCGGCGCAGCGCTTCGCCGTCTGGCTTGCCGGTGGCCGTGTTGGTCTTGGCGATGGCGCCGGCGATGAGGTCCACGCCGTCGGCGCCCAGCGCCGCCGCCCAGTCGGGCACCGCGTTGAAGCGCTTCACATACTGGCCGTAGAAGCGCTGCGCCCGCTCGTTCGCCGTGTCGAACAGCACGGGCGACGACACCAGCAGGCCGTGGCCGTAGGCCTCCGGGGTCAGCGCCTTGGGATTGGCCTGCGCCTGGGCGACGATCTCGGTGCGGAAGGCCGACGAGGCCATCTCCGAGCTGCCGGCGATCAGGTTGCGCACCCCGGCGTCGCGCAGCGCCACCACCACCCGCGCGCTGTCCACCGCCGAGCCAATGACGACGACGGCGCCGGTCGGCATCTTCTCCTTCACCGCCTGGGCCAGCGCCGGCAGGGCGGACGCGCCGCCGCGGCCCGGCGCGAAGGTCCACTGGCCGACCAGCTTGGTGCCGAAGCGCTGGAGGATCGCGTCGAACTGGCTGGCCTGCGATGCGGCCTGCTCGCTGTCCTCGCGCACGATGGCGACTGTCGGCTCACCCACCACGTTGCGCACGTAGTTGGCGAGGAAGCGCGTCTCGTGCGTGCGGTCCAGCGTGATGCTGAACAGCCAGGGGCTGGGGGCGGCGTCCGCCGGACGAACCAGCGGGCGCGGGGCGATCAGCGGAATCTGCCGCTGGGCGTAGATCGCCGTCGCGCTGTCGGTGGCGTCCGGCGTGTGGCCGATCACCGCGAGGACGGACGGGTCGTTGGAGACGCGCCGGGCGATCTCCAGCGACTTGCCCTTGTCGCCCTCGTCGTCGAAGGGCTTGACCACCACGGGACGGCCGGCGATGCCGCCCGCCGCGTTGATGGTGTCGGCGCGCAGCGCCGCCCCCTTGCGCAGGGCCAGCCCCAGCGCCGCGTCCGGCCCGCTGAGCGGCCCGACGACGGCGACGGTCAGCGGCTCGCGCGCGCTGTCGCCGAGGAAGCCGGCGCGGACGACCAGGGAGACCAGCACGGTGACGAGCATCGCCGCCGCCAGGATCAGCGCGAAGCGCGCCTTCTTGGTCAGGTGCGACCAGCGCAGCGGCGGCCGGGAGCGGGGCTGGAGCGAGCTCAGCATGGGGTGGGCCTCGGGCGGTCCGTGTCGGGGTGGCATAGGGCGAGGGGGATGTAGCTCTCTCCCCTCTGGGGAGAGGGTGGCCCGGAGGGCCGGTGAGGGGGTTGTGCGTGGCGGTGCGTCCGGCACAAGCGCAACCCCCTCACCCCAACCCTCTCCCCGGAGGGGAGAGGGGGAAAGGCAGTCGGTCCGGCCATCCTCATTGCTCCTGCATCGCGTGCTGGAGGCCGTTGAGGACCGGCGAGAACACATAGTCGAGGATGGTGCGCCGCCCGGTCAGGATGCTGCAGGTCACGCGCACGCCGGGGAACAGCTCGTAGGTCTTGCCGCCGTAGTCGAAACGGGTCACCGGCAGCTCGACGCGGACCTTGTAGTAGGACTGCTTGTTGGCGTCGAGCAGCGTGTCCGGGCTGATCGTCCGCACCCGCCCCTCGATGTGGCCGAAGCGCGAGGCGTCGCCGCCGGCCAGCGTCACCACCACCGGCTGGTCGGGGCGGACATAGCCGATGTCCTGCACCGGCAGGCGGGCGTCCACCACCAGCTTGCCGTCGCGCGGCACCAGCTCCACCACCGTCTCGCCGGCCTTGACCACGGCGCCCTTGGTGGAGACGGCCAGCGTCTTCACGATGCCGTCCATGGGTGCCCGCAGGCTGCTGCGGTCCAGGCTGTCCTGGTAGCGGGTCAGACGCTGCGACAGCTCGTCGTGGTTGCGGCGGGCCTCGTCGAGGGCGTTGCGGCTCTCTTCCTCGTATTTGCGGCCGATCCACACCAGCTTGCTGCGCGCCTCGGCCAGCGCCGCCTCGGCCTGGGCCAGCGTGGCGCGGTCCTCGGCGATGGCGCTGCTGACGCGGGCGTCGTCGCGCAGCAGCTCCAAATGCTTCATGCGGTTGGTGATCTCGCGCTTCAGCAGGGTCTCGCTGATGGAGAGCTGCTCGCGGATCAGCCCCTGCGCCACCTGGGAACCGCCGATGCGCGCCCGCACGGCGGCCGCCTGCTGCTCGCGCTGGGCGATGTCCTGGCGCTGGATGTCGAGGTCGGAGGCCAGCCGGTCGCGGCGGGCGCGGAACAGGTCGCGGGTCTGCGCCACCAGATCGGGCCGCTCGCGCAGCAGCCGCTCGGGGAAGGCGATGGCCTCGCGGCGCCCGACCTCGGCTTCCAGCCGCGCGGTGTCGGCGGACAGCGAGCCGAGGCGCAGCTTCAGCTCCTCCAGGTCGGCGCGGATCTTGGTCTGGTCCAGCTCGACCAGCGCTTGGCCGGCGGTGACCGAATCGCCTTCCTGCACCAGGATGTCGCGGACGATGCCGCCCTCGAAATGCTGGACCGACTGGTTGTAGGACAGCGGCACCACGTCGCCGGGAGCGCTGCTGGAGACGTTCAGCTCGGCGATGGCCGCCCAGCCGAGTGCGGCGAGGAAGGCGGCGATGCTGACCGCGAACAGGCCGTCGCCGAAGCGGCTTTCCGTCTCATCGGTGGCGGTGACGGCGCCGGCCAGGGTGACCGGTGCCGTTGCGGCGGGTCCGGCGGCGGCGGGCTTGCGGGTCAGCAGGGGAAGCGGCTTCATGGCGTCACCAGCCCCGCCGGCTCGCGGACGACAGCCGCGCTGGTCGACATTCCATTGGCCGGTAGATCGAGGTCGAGCACCAGCGAGGCGCCCTGGAGGATGCGCGGGTCGTGGGAGGCGATGATCACCGTGTGGCCGCTCCGCGCCAGCTCGATCAGCGTGCGGTAGACGGTGGCGGTGCCCTCCGAGTCCAGCCCGTCGGTCGGCTCGTCGAGCAGGATCAGCCGTCCGCCGACCGCCAAGGCGCGGGCCAGCGCCAGCCGGCGGCGGTGGCCGGTCGGCAGCTCGTGGCCGAAGTTGCGCAGCGGCGTGTCGAGGCCCTGGGCGCAGTCGGCCACCGTACGGTCGGCCCCGGCGCGGTGCAGGACGGCGTGAAGCTCCGTCTCCGACAGGTGCGGGTTGGCGAGCAGCAGGTTCTCGCGGATCGTCCGGTTGAGGAACACCGGCTCCTGCGGCAGCAGCCCGATCTGCTGGCGCCACCAGGAGGGGGCGAATTTGCGGATGTCCACCCCGTCGGCCAGCACCGCACCCTCCTGCGGGTCGGCCAGCCCGGCGATCAGGCGGATCAGCGTCGATTTGCCCGAGCCGTTGCGGCCCTTCAGCACCAGGATGTTGCCGGCGGGCACCGACAGGCTGAGGCGGCGCAGCAGCGGCGTGACGCCGCCCGGCGGGGTGAAGGTCAGGTCGCGCAGCTCCAGCGTGCCGGCGTAGCGGGGCAGGCTGGTGCCGCCGGTCGGCTCGACGGCGGTGCGGGCGAACTGCTCCAGCCGGACCTGCGCCTGCCGGGCCATCGCCAGGGACTCTCCGATCTGGGCCAGCCGGGTGAAGGGGGCCAGCGCGCGGCCGACCAGCAGGTTGATGCCGATCAGCGAGCCGACGTCCAGCTCGCCGCGCACCACCAGAACGGCGCCGGTGGCGATCACCGCCACGCCCTGGAGCGCCTGGAGGCTCTGCGCCGCCGACTGGGCGCGGCCCTGGCGCATCGACATGCGCTCGCGGACCACGCGCAGGGCCTTGGCGGCGCGCTGCCAGTCGCCGAGGAGCGGCTTGGCGCCACCGAACAGGGCGACCGCGTCACGCCCGACGATGGCGGTGGTGACCAGCCCCTGGGCGTCGGCGCCGGCCTGGGCGAGGTCGCGCCCGACCGCCCGCATGTCCGCCTGGGCGAGCAGCCCGGCGGCGATGGCCAGCAGCGTGAAGACGAGGCAGATCGCCGCCAGCGGCCAGGAGATCAGCGCCACCACCAGGATGAAGCCGAGCGCAAAGGGCAGGTCGAACAGAGTCGCGAGGTTGGCGGAGCCGAGCGCGGAGTCGATCTGCTCCGGCGCCCGCAGCGCCTCGCGCCGCGCCACGTCGCCCTCCGCCGATCCGGCGCCACTGCGCGCGGTCATCAGAATGCCGAAGGCCCCGGTGGTCAGACGCTCGTGCTCGGCGCGCCCGATGCGCCCGGCGATGCCCAGCCGGACATGGCGGAACAGATGCTCGAAGGCGATGGACAGCACGACGCCGACGGTCAGCGCCGCCAGCGTGGAATCGACGCCGTGCGTCACGTACCGGTTCAGCACCAGCATCGTGTAGAAGGACGAGGCCAGCCCGAGCAGGTTCGCCGCCAGCGATGCCGCGAAGACGCGGGCGGTCAGCCGCAGGTTGGCGCGCAGCCGCAGCACCAGCAGCCCGAGGGCGCCGCCGCTCATCGCTGGTCTCCTGTCCCGCGTCGCCCGAGGTCGCGGAAAGCACCGCGGCCCATCGGGGCCAGCTTCGGCATCGGCTTGGTCTGGATGTCGGTGGCGTTCAGCCGGCCCATGGCGGCGAGCAGCCGGTAGCCGGCCAGCACCAGTTCCGTCTCCGCCGCCGCGGCGTCGCTGCGCGCGTTGATCAGCGTCGTCTCGCCCGACAGGATGTCGATCAGCGACCGGGTGCCCAACTCGCGTTCCGACCGCGCGACGTCGAGGAAGCCGGCGGCGAGGCTCGCCTGATCGTTCAGAAGCTGCACCTGGGCGCGGGCGCTTTCCAGCCGGTTCCAACTGTTGCGGACGGTCTCAAGCACCGTGCGCTCCTGGTCGGCCCAGGTGGCGTCGGCGGCGCGCAGGTCGGCCTCGGCCAGCCGGATGCTGTTGAGCGCGGTCAGGCCGGTGTTCAGCGAGAAGGTGACTTGGAGCTTGAACAGCAGCTCGTTCTGGCGCCCGGGCTGGCCGGCGATATCGCGCTTGATGTTGTGTTCCACGAAACCGTCGATCCGCGGGTAGAGCGTGCGGCCGCGCACCGAGGTCACCGCCTCCTGCGCCGCCGCGGTGGTCAGGGCCAATTCCTGAAGGCGCGGGTTGTGACGGCGCGCCTCCTCCACCGCCGCGTCCATCGAGACGGGCAGGCTGGCGCGGGTCATCGCCAGGACCTGGGCATTGCTGACCTGGAAGGGAACATGGCCGAAGAAGGCCTGGAAGCGGCTCTGCGCGTTCTGCGTTGCCTCCTCCGCCGCGACGCGGCGCGCCTGGGCGCCGGCCAGCTGGCTCTTGGCCTGGAGGACGTCGGTGGAGAAGCCGAAGCCCTCCTGAAGCCGCACCTCCTCCAGCCCGGTCTGGCGACGGATGTTGTCCTCGGACTGGCGCGCGAAGGCGAGGAGCTGGTGGGCGCGGACGAGGCTGGCGTAGGCGGTGAGGCCCTCCACCAGCAGCTCCTGCCGGGTGCGCTCCACCGCGATGTCGGCCCGGACCAGCGTCACCTGGGCGCGCCGGATGTCGGCGTTGGTCGCGTCGAAGTCCCAGATCAGCTGCGTCGCCCGCGCCGAAAACTGCGAGGCGTTCATGTCGGTGTTGGGCAGGCCGGCCGGCTTGGTCGTGCTCTCGCGCCCGCCGTTGGCCGACAGGCTGAGCGTCGGGAACCAGCCGCCATGACTGACCCGCAGGGCGTTGCGGGCCCCGTCGGCGGCGGCCTCCGCCCCGCGCAGGCGGTCGTGGGTCTCCGTCGCCTTGCCGATCAGCGCCACCACTTCGTCGCGCGGAGCCGCAACCAAAGGTTGTGGAGCTCCGGTCAGGAGCGGAAGCGCAACCGTGGCGATAAGACAAAACTTGTGCATGAGGGTCCTGGAGATCGCCGCATGTCTAGGCTCTTCGGCCTACAGCGATGATGATCTTAGTCGAGAACTCTCATACTCATTTAGGACAAAACAGTATCCAAATACCTAAAAATGCGTCGAATTCTGTCAGTCGCTCATGAATTTTCTGCGACTGGCACAATCGTCGATGCATGGGTTGTGGCATGGTGTGTGTCTGCGGTGTGAAGCGCCATCGCCCAGTCTCCAGAGTGCGCATCGAGGCTGTTTTGCACAACCGGAGCGGTGTCCGGCAGGCCCAGGCCTGAGGAGAGAAGCGCCGCGTAGTCGAAGCGCCCGTGATCGGTCTGAGACGACGGAGACGGCGGCGCGGCCATCGGTTGGCTGTGCAGCTGCGCCGCGACGGTGGCCTGCGCGTCGAAGGTGACGCCGGCCACCAGACGGCTGCTGCCGTCGGCCATGGTCATGCTGGTGGTGCCGAGGATGTGGTTGCCGGCCAGCGTCGTGTCGGTCGGGGTGGCCGTGGTGGCAATGGAGAGGATCCCGGCCTCGGCCAGTGTGCGCAGCTCGCCCGGCTGGCTCACCCCGTCGCCGTCGGCGTCCTGCCAGACCTGGAGCGTGGCGAAGCTCTCGTCCGCGGCGTCCAACCGCCCGTCGTGGTTGGTGTCGAGCGAGGCGAGCGCCTCCAGGCTGCTGTTGAAGCCTTTTCCGAAATGCTCCGACACCAGCTCGCGCCCGTCGTCGATCTGCCCGTTTTGGTTGTCGTCGCGCACCAGAAGGGCGTTGCCCTTGCCGACCCAGCCGGTCCGATCGGCCACGCCGTCGCCGCTGACGTCGAACAGGACGCCGTCGGTCAGCGCCCGCAGGGCCAGCCCGTCGCCGGCCATGTCCAGCACGATGGGGTCGCTGGCGACGGTGGTCAGCTTGATGTTGTCGACGCGCAGGATCGGGTTGACGCTGTTGTCGCTGGTGTCGGAGGTGCCGAAGCCCAGCGACAGGGTGCTGTTGGCCGCGATCACCACGCTGAATTTCCCGCTGGCGCTCGCGTCCTTGGCGAGCAGCGTCACCACGCCGTTGACGCTGACGAAGGCGAAGTCGTGATAGCCGGGGTCGGAGAAGATGAAGGTCCAGTCGAAGGTCAGCGTCGTGTCCTTCGTCACCGTGACGGTGGTGGCCAGCTTCATCGCGTTGCCGAAGGATGGAATGGTCCCGGTCGCCGTGGCGATGGAGCCGTGGGCAAGGCCAAGGAAGTCCTCAAGCTGCGTCGGCGTCCGGCCGCCCGCGGAGGTCAGGGTGCCCTCATGCCCGTCGCCGGTGGCGCCCACCGTGGCGCCGGCGGTGTAGCTCCAGCCGGTCAGCCCCTTGTCGAAGGTGCCGTTGGGGATCAGCACGCCGGGATGCAGGGTGACGGTGTCCGTCGCGGCGGAGAAGGCGCTGCCGTCGCCGAGGGTGACGGCGGTCTTGGAGCCGGCGCTGCCGGTGGTCTGGTCCCAGGCGCGGATGGTCAGGGCGCCGTTGACGGTGGCCGGCACCGCGGCGTTGGGCTGGAAGTAGAGCCGGTCGGTGGCGCGCAGCAGAAGGGCGGAATCGCTGTCGTTGACCGCGCCGACGAGGCTCCAGGTCGCGCCGTTGTCGGTGGAGAACCACCAGCGGCCATAGCTCTCGTTGGTGCCGGTCAGGGCGATGCCGACGACAGCCCCGGCGTCCGTGTCGGTGACGTTGGCGGGGCCGCTGCCGTTCAGCCCGACCAGCTTGGACACCGCGAAGCCGACCGTGCCCGCTGTGGGGGCGGCCAGGGCCTCCGCCGCCACGGCCACGTCGAGGTTGGTGTCGATCAGGACGGGGGAGGCGTTCGGCGGCGCCACGGTGACTCCGATGGTGGCGGTCGCGGTCAGCGGTCCGCCGGCCCCGCCGTTGCCGAGATCGTTCACGACGATCCGGATGGCGTCGGCCCCGGTGTAGGAGCCGGCCGTGTAGAGGAGCCCGTTGGCGGCGCCGAGCAGCCCGTTGATGGTGGCGAGCGTCGCGCGGATGGTGACGCTGTCCGTTCCGTTGCCGGTGATGACGGCGTCCCACCCGGCGTCGGCCAGGGTCAGCGTGCCGTGGCCGGCGGTCAGCGTGACCAGCATCGGCAGCGCGCCGGCGTCGACGTCGGACACCGACAGACCGGTGACCGCCACCGCCACGCCCTTCATCGTCGCCAGCGCCGTCGTGCCGGCGGTGATCTGCGGCGCGTCGTTGACGGGGGTGACGGTTCCGGCCAGGGCGATGGTGTCGGCGCTGTAGACGGTGCTGCCGCCGACGCCGGCCGTCAGGTCGACGCGGCCGCCGGTGACGACGGGGGCGCCGCCGTCCTCGATCAGCCGGACGGTCAGGGCGGGCGTGGTGCCGTTCCAGTCGGCGGCGGGAAGGAAGCGCAGCATCGCGTTGGCGGCGATGACCAGCGCCGCCCCCTCCGCCACCGCGCCCACGGTGATCCAGGCGGAACCGGACCAGTATTGCCAGACGCCCTGGCCGGCGGACGCCGCGTTGCCGACGATGGCGACGCCGGCGAAGCCGTTGGCGGAGGAGCCGCCCGCCACCGCGTCCGCCGGGTCGGAGAACAGAGGACCGAACAGGGCGGAGACGCTGGTGCCCGTCGGATTGACGGTGTCCTCGGCAATGGTCGGCAGGGTCGCCGTCGTGCCCGTCGCCACCGGGGCGTCGTTGACCGGGATGACGGTTCCGGTCAGCGCGATGGTGCCGGCGCTGTAGGCGGTGCTGCCGCCGACGCTCGTCGCGTCGACCCGCGCGCCGCTGGCGATCGGGCCTTGCGACGTGTCGACCAGCCGGACGGTCAAAGCCGGGGTGGTGCCGTTCCAATTGGCGGCGGGAACGAAGCGCAGCGCCGTGTTGGCGGCCAGCAGCAGGCCGTTGCCGCCGCTGACCGCGCCGATGTCGGCCCAGGCCGCCCCGGTCCAGTACTGCCACGCCCCTTGCGCCACGGTGGCGGCGTTGCCGACCACCACCACGCCGGCCAGTGTGTCGGCCGCCGATCCGCCGCTGACCGCGTCGGCGGCGTCGGAGAACAGGTGGCCGAACAGGCTGGAGACGGTGGTGCCCGCCGGGTTGGCGGTGTCCTCCGCGATGGTCGGCAGCGTTGCCGCCGTGCCGGTCGCCACGGGGGCATCATTGACGGGGGTGACCGCGGTGGTCAGGGCGACGGTGCCGGCGCTGTAGCGGCTGTCACCACCCACGCTCGCCAGGGCGACCCGCCCGCCGCTGGTTACGACCCCTTGGGAGTCGTCGATCAGCCGGACGGTCAGGGCCGGGGTGGTGCCGTTCCAATTGGCGGCGGGAACGAAGCGCAACGCCGTGTTGGCGGCCAGCAGCAGGGCGTTGCCGTCCGAGGCCGCCCCCACGGCGGCCCAGCCCGTGCCGGTCCAATATTGCCACACGCCTTGCGTGGTCGCCGCGTTGCCGACGATGGCGATCCCAGCGAAACCGTTGGCGGCTGACCCGCCGCTCACGGTGTCCGCCGCGTCGGAGAACAGGTGGGCGAACAGGCTGGAGACCGTGGCGCCGGACGGGTTGGCGGTGTCTTCCGCGATCGCTGGTAGGGTAGCAGTCGCTCCGGTGACGACCGGCGCGTCGTTGACCGGGATGACGGTTCCGGTCAGCGCGATGGTTCCCGCGCTGTAGATGGTGCTGCCGCCGACGCCACCGGTCAGGTCGACGCGGTTGCCGGTGATCAGCGGCGCGCCGCCGTCCTCGACCAACCGGACGGTCAGGGCGGGCGTGGTGCCGTTCCAGTTGGCGGCGGGAACGAAGCGCAGCGCCGTGTCGGCGGCCAGCAAAAGCCCGTTGGCGTCGCTCGCCGTGCCGATGCCGGCCCAGGCGGTGCCAGTCCAATACTGCCACGTTCCTTGCGCCACCGTGGCGGCGTTGCCGACCACCACCACGCCAGCGAAGCCATTGGCCGCCGATCCGCCGCTCACCGCGTCGGCGGCGTCGGAGAACAGGTGACCGAACAAGGCGGAGATGGTGGCTCCCGCCGGGTTGGCGGTGTCCTCCGCGATGGTCGGCAGGCTGGCCGCCGTGCCCGTCGCCACGGGGGCATCGTTGATCGCGCTGACCGCGGTGGTCAGGGCGACGGTGCCGAGGCTGTAGCGGCTGTCGCCGCCGGCACCCGTCACATCCGCCCGCTCGCCGCTGGTTACGGCCCCTTGCGAATCGTCGATCAGGCGAACCGTCAGGCTCGGCGGAACGCCGTTCCAATCGGCGGCGGGAACGAAGCGCAGCTTGGCATCGGCGGACAGCAGCAGGGCGTTGCCATCCGACACCGCCCCCACGGCGGTCCAGGCCGTGCCGGTCCAATACTGCCAGACGCCCTGCGCGGTCGCCGCGTTGCCGACGATGGCGATGCCGGCGAAGCTGTCCGCGGCGGAGCCGCCCGCCACAGCGTCCGCCGGGTCGGAGAACAGGTGGACGAACAGGCTGGTGACCGTGGCGCCGGACGGGTTGGCAGCGTCCTCCGCAATGGCCGGCAGGAGCGCGGCTGTTCCGGTGGCGATCGGCGCGTCGTTGACCGGGGTGACGGTTCCGGTCAGGGCGATGATGCCGGCGCTGTAGGCCGTGCTGCCGCCGACCCCACCGGTCAGGTCGACGCGGTTTCCGGTGACCAGTGGCGCGCCACCATCCTCGACCAGCCGGACCGTCAGAGCCGGAGTGGTGCCATTCCAGTTGGTGGCGGGAACGAAGCGCAGTGCCGTGTCGGCGGCCAGCAAAAGCCCGTTGGCGTCGCTCGCCGCGACGATGTCGGCCCAGGCGGTGCCCGTCCAATACTGCCACGTTCCTTGCGCCACGGTGGCGGCGTTGCCGACCACCACCACACCAGCGAAGCCATTGGCCGCCGATCCGCCGCTCACCGCGTCGGCGGCGTCGGAGAACAGGTGACCGAACAAGGCGGAGATGGTGGCGCCCGCCGGGTTGGCGGTGTCCTCCGCGATGGTCGGCAGGGTGGCCGCCGTGCCCGTCGCCACGGGAGCATCGTTGACCGCGCTGACCGCTGTATCAAGCGCGATGGTCCCGGCGCTGTAGCGGCTGTCGCCGCCGGCACCCGTCACATCCGCCCGCTCGCCGCTGGTGACCGGCCCTTGCGAATCGTCGATCAGGCGAACCGTCAGGCTCGGCGGCACGCCGTTCCAGTCGGCGGCGGGAACGAAGCGCAGCTCGGCGTCGGCGGCCAGCAGCAGGGCGTTGCCGTCCGACACCGTTCCCACGGCGGCCCAGGCGGTGCCGGTCCAATACTGCCATTGCCCCTGGGCGGCGGTCGCCGCGTTGCCGACCACCGCCACCCCGGCGAAGCCGTTGCCGGTGGAGCCGAACACCGCGTCGGTGGGGTCGGAGAACAGTCCGCCGAACAGCGACGCGACGCCGGCGCCCGCCGGGTCGGCGCTGTCTTCGATGATGGGGGCCAGGACCGCTTGTGCGCCGGTCGCCACCGGGGCGCCGTTCACCGGGGTCACCTCCAGCGCAAGCAGGGCGACGTCCCCCGACAGCGGGGTGGTGCCGCCGACGCCGGTCAGCGTGAACAGCCGGTGCCCGGCGCCGCTGAAGCCCTCGGCCCATTCGCTGTTCACCGCCCGCAGCCCGAGCGACGGTGCGGTGCCGTTCCAGTTGGCGGCCGGCAGGAAGCGCAGAAGGGCGCTGTCCGGAAGCACGAGGGCCGCCCCGTCGCCGACCGTGCCCACCGCCTGCCACACGCTGCCGTCCACGCTGTACTGCCAGACGCCGAACGGGGAGTCCGGGTTCGCCACCACGGCGACGCCGATCACACGGCTGCCGGCCTCGCCGGGCCGGAACATCGCCTCGATCAGGTGGAAGACGGCGAAGCCGGCCGGGGCCGCGGTGCCCTCGGCGATCGCCAGGGCTTTCGCGAAGGCCGCCGCGTCGAAGCCGGCCGAGAGGGTGGGGGCCGCCACCGGCGGCACCGTCGCGGGCAGAGTGGCGGCGGCCGCCTCGATGGCGCGGGCCACCTGCTGCTGGATTTGCGCGGCGACGGCGAAGGGGTCGCTGGTCAGCGCCTTGGTGACCGCTGGGGAGGCGGGCGGGGCGCTGGTGGTGGGCGCGGGGGCGGTGATGCTCGGCGCGGCGGTGTCGGCGCTCTTGGCGGTTCCGGCCGCGTCGAAGCTGATCGGCTTCAACGCGGGTTCGCTTCCCATGCTGGATCTAGCCGCGGCCGGAGACGCCTCGCCCTCCGCCGAGGACGCGCCGGCGGTCTTATCGGCGGCTTCGCCCTTCGCGTCCTCCTTGGCCCCGTCCTCCTTGGCGCCTTCCTCTTTGGCGCTGTCCTTCTCGCCGCCCTCTTCCTTGCCGGCCTCCTTGCCCTCGGCCGGGGCTTCGGCGACCTGCTCGGCGGATTTCTCCCCGCCGCCCTTGTCGCCGTCTCCTTTGGCGCCGTCCTTGGCCGCCTCTCCCGCGGGCGGCGGGTTGGCGAGATCGGCCAACGCCTTGTTCTCGGGGGAAACAGGAACTTCGCTGCCCTGGGCGTTCTGCTGCACCGTCTCCGCCGCTTGGCGGGCGGCAGCGAGCGCCGATCCGGGGGCACGCCCGTCCGCCAGTGCCTGCCCGAGCGCGGCGTTGAAGGCGGCGCCGGACCCGCCCAGCGCCTGCACCGCCTGCTGGACGTTCTGCCCGCTGGCGAGCGCCGCGATCAGGCCGTCGCTCTTGACGCCCTTCGCGGTTTCGGCGGACAGGGCCAGAGCGGTGGACACGGTCTGCTGCGCCGATCCCAGCGCGCCGGACATTTCCTGACCGCTGGACAGGGCCCGCCCCAGCGCCTCGCCGAAGCCGCCGGCCGCCGCGCCGTCGAGCCCGGCGGCGGCGGCGAAGGTCTTGACGGTGGCCGCCACATTCTGGCCGGACGACAGCGAGGCGACCAGCGCGTCCGCCGGCTTCGCCGGAACGGCGGCGGCCTCCTGCCGGGCCGCCATGTCCGTCTGCGCCCGGGTCGAGGCGCCGAGCGCCGCGTCGGGTTGCGCGCCCTGCGCCAGCGCGTCGTTCAGGACGCTGGTGAAGGCGGGGTTGCCAGCCAGCGCGCCGCTTGCGCCATCCGTCTTTCCGGCAGCGAGGGCGCCGAGCAGGCGCGCGCCGTCGGTCTGTTCGACCGCGACGGAATTGGTCTGAACCGTGCCGGCGGCGTTCAACGCTTGGGCCTCGGCAATGGCACCGGCGGCGTCGGCGCCGCTGGACAGGGCATGTTCCAGCGCTTCGGCGAAGTGACCGCCCGGAGCGGGGCCGAGCGCCGTCACCGCATCCTGCACCCCCACGCCGGAGGCGAGCGCCGCGGCGAGCTTGTCGGACGGCGAAACGGGAACGGCGTCCAGCATCGCCGGGGCGGTGGGGGAAGCGGTCAGAGCCTGCGACAGGGCGGCGATCGGGTCGGCGGCGCCCGCGGGGCGGGCCGCCGGGTCCATCACCCCGCTGAACAGCGCCGCGGACAGGTCGGACGCCGTCTTGGGATCGTTCGCGCCGCCCGACCCGATTCCTTGTCCCTGGGCCAGGGCGACGGCCAGGCGTTGCTCCCCGGTCAGCGCCGCGGTTTCCTGGGCGGCTTCCGCCATGCGCGCCGCCGTGCCGGCGGCGATCCGGCTCGCTTGCGCAATGGCGTCGTCGGGCGTGGCGCTGGCGCCGACCCCCGCCGCGACGTCGCGCATCCAGCCGTCAGCCACGCTGCCCGCGGCACCTTCTGGCAAGCCCTGTCCGGTCAGCGCCGCCGCCAGCTTCTCCTGCACGGCCTTCAGCGCGCCGGGATCGCCGCCCAGCAGTACCGCCGCCGCTTCGGACGCCAGGGCATCGGGGATGGTCAGGAGCGGGGCGGTGGCGTCCAGGGTGTCCGGCATAGTGGCCCTCTCGCCATCGCGGCGGTCGCGTATCGGGAAGGCCAATAACAAAGTGATTTGTTAAAGAAATTCTGAACGCTGCCGGTCTTTTGGCCGATCGGAAGTTAATTTTGCTTGGATCGGTGGTCATACAACAACGAAATCCCCGCAGGGCGGGGATGGTTACTGCATGAATTTTGGCTCATGCAGAAGCAAATTGTCGATTATTGATACATTTGAGACATCGGTTGTGAAAGAGGCGAAAGTGCCTTTCTGAAAAGTGGTGTTCAGGAACAGCGCCGCCTCTGTCGATCCACCTGGGGATGCAGAGGCGGCGCCGTCGGTACGGATCGTGTCAGGACGCCGTCCGGATGGTGCCGACGCGTCCCCCGGCCAGGAAGTCCTCCGCGGCCCGCCCGCCGACGCGGACTCCGCTGTCCTTCTCGAACAGGGAGAAGTCCTTCAGCAGGCAGTCGATGCCGACCGCCTCGCCGACGCGCAGCTCGCTGTAGCCGGGGACGGACACCATCACTTCGTCGGTCAGGCCGCCGTCGTCGTCGTGGGCGGTGTGGACTCCGGACAGCTTCACCGAAATCAGCGATTCCGCCCCCACATGCTCGACCAGGGTGACGGTGCCCGGCAGGCTCTTGCCCTGACCCGGCGGCACGACGGCGAGCGCGCCGGGGCGCAGGCCCAGCCAGACCTTCATGCGGCTGCTGCCGCCCGGCCGCTCGGCCTTGTCGGGCAGCGGCAGGACACTGGCGCCGATGCGCACGGTCATGCCCTCGACCTCGGCGTCGATCAGGTTCATCGGCGGCGTGCCGATGAAGCGGGCGACGTAGGTGTTGGCCGGCTTCTCGTAGATCTCGCGCGGGGTGCCATACTGCTGGAGGTGCCCGTCGCGCATCAGCGCGATGCGGGTGCCCATGGTCATCGCCTCGATCTGGTCGTGGGTGACGTAGACGAAGTTGCCGCCGACCCGCTGGTGGAGCTGGGTGATCTCCGCCCGCATGGCGGTGCGCAGCTTGGCGTCGAGGTTCGACAGCGGCTCGTCCATCAGGAAGGCCGACGGCTCGCGCACCATGGCGCGGCCGAGCGCCACGCGCTGGCGCTGGCCGCCCGACAGGGTGCGCGGGTGGCGGTCCAGCACCTTGGTCAGGGCCAGCGTGTCGGCGGTGCGCTCCACGAGGTCGCGCACCTCCGGCGAGTTCTCGATGCGGCGCTTGAAATAGTCGCCGATGAAGGGGATGTGGAACCACCAGCGGAACTGCCGCATGATCAGCGGGAAGGCGATGTTCCGGCGCACCGTCATGTGCGGGTAGAGCGCGTAGGACTGGAAGACGAAGGCCATGTCGCGGTCGCTGGGCGGCAGCTCGTCCACCCGCTTGCCGCCGAGATGGATCTCGCCACTGCTCACCGTCTCAAGCCCCGCGATCATGCGCAGGATGGTGGACTTGCCGCAGCCCGACGGGCCGAGCAGCACCAGGAATTCGTCGTCGCCGGCCTCCAGGCTCACGTTGTCGATCACGGTCAGCGAACCGAAGGACTTCGTGACGTTCTGCAGTTTGATAGCCATGGGCTTTTCCCTTTTATCTCTCGGGCGTGTCGGTGCAAGGGGGGCGGGATCGGCCCACGGTCAGCCCTTGACGCCGCCGGTCGTCATGCCGGCGACCACGTAGCGTTGGACGAACAGGTAGAAGACGACCGCCGGCAGCGTGTAGATGAAGCCGACCGCCATGACCGTGTGCACCGGCGTGCTCAACTCGCCCACGAAGCTGGCGAGGCCGACCGAGGCGGTGCGCAGGGCGTCGTCGCTGATGAAGGTCTGGGCGAAGACATACTCGTTCCAGCCGTGGAAGAAGGCGATCACCGCCGCCGCCGCCAGCGTTGGCGCGATCAGCGGAACCACCACCGCCAGCACGATGCCGAGGCGGGAGCAGCCGTCGACCCTTGCGGCCTCCTCGATCTCCGAGGGCACGCCGTCGATGGCGCCTTTCAGAATCCAGGTCACCACCGGCACCGTGAAGGCCGTGTTGGCCAGGATCAGGCCGAGCAGCGTGTTGAGCAGCGACAGCTTGGTGAAGATGTCGTAGAGCGGCACCACCAGCATCGCTTCCGGCAGCATCTGCGTCATGAACAGCGCGAAGCCGAGCAGCAGCTTGCCGTTGAAGGTCAGCCGCGACAGCGCGTAGGCCGGCAGCACCGACAGCAGGATGCTCAGCACCGTCGTGCCGACCGCGACGATCAGGCTGTTGACCAGCCATTGGCGCAGCGAGGTCTCGGTGAAGGCGGCGGCGTAGGTGCCGATCTGCGACAGCGTCGGCAGCAGGTTCGGCGTGTCGTCGAACAGCCGCTCCGACGGGGTGAGCGAGGTCACCAGCATCCAGTAGAGCGGGAAGGCCGCCACCCCGAGGAGGACCAGGACGGCGAGCGTGCGGGCCGTGGAATTGTGCTTCATGGGGATCACCGTTTCCCGGCGGCCTTTTCCGCCCGCGTCGACAGCCAGAAATAGACCAGCGTCACCAGGATCGCGACGACCAGCCCGATGATGCCGACCGCCGCCGCCCGGCCGAGGTCGAGATAGACGAAGGCGCGGCGGTAGAGGTCGATGACCAGCGTGTTGGTCTCGCCCAGCGGGCCGCCCTGGGTCATCAGCCAGATCACGTCGAAGCGGCGCAGCGACCACACCGTGATGAGCAGAGTGAGGAGCGCCACCGACGGGCGGATGGTCGGCCAGGTGACGGCGCGGAAGATGCTGAGCCGGTCGGCCCCGTCGATCACCGCCGCCTCGCGCAGCTCCGACGGCACGCCCTGGAGGGCGGCCAGGATGACCACGGAGGAGAAGGGGAAGATCTGCCAGATCGTGGTGATGAGGATGGCCGGCAGGGCGAAGGACGGCTCGTCCAGCCAGTTCACCCCGCCCTCGGCGAGGCCCAGGAATTGGGCGAGGTGGCTGAACAGGCCGTACTGCGCGTTGAACATCCACACGAAGATCAGCGCTGCGGCGACCGGCGGAGCGGCCCAGGGAATGGTGACCAGCGCGCGGGCGATGCCGCGCCCCCGGAAGGTGCCGTCGAGCAGCAGCGCCGCCAGCAGGCCGAGCCCGATGGAGGCGACCACGCAGACCAGCGTGTAGACCGCGGTGACGCGCAGGACCTGATGGAACTCCGGGTCGAAGACGAGCTCGCGGTAGTTGTCCAGCCCGACGTAGGTCTGCTGGCCGGGCGAGAGCAGCGAGGTGGAGGTGACGCTGAGCAGGAATTCCTGCACCAGCGGGTAACCCTGGAAGACCAGGAGATAGAGCGCCACCGGGGCGACGAAGAGTGCGGGAACCCAGCGGCCATGGTCGATCGGCGCGCGCCGCGCGGCGGCCCTGGGCTGGCTCACGGTCCTGCTCATCATGATGCGGTATCCGGAGTTGGGACCAAGACGATCGCATTCGTTATCCCCTCTCCCCTCTGGGGAGAGGGTTAGGGTGAGGGGGTTGCGCTTTTGCCGGACGTACGGTCATGCACAACCCCCTCACCGGCCCTTCGGGCCACCCTCTCCCCAGAGGGGAGAGGGCTAAGGATGGACGAAGGCAATCGCCCTGGAGTTGTGCGGGCGTTACTTCTGGGCGAGCACGCGGGCGGTGATCAGGCGTTGCGCCTCGTCCATGGCGGTCTGCGGGGCGACGCCGCCCTGGAGCACCTTGAGGAGCTGCTGGACGATGATCTGCTGGATCTCCGGCGCCTTGGTCTCAAGCCCCTGCGGCAGGGCCGGCACGCTGTTCGGGGTCTGCGCGTCGTAGACCTTCAGCCAGGGCATGGCCTGAAGCTCCTCCGGCGTGCGCTCCACCGTCGTCGCGACGTTGGCGGCGCCGAGCAGGGTCTGGAGTTCCTGCTGCTGCTGGGGCTGGAGCGCCCATTGCAGGAACGTGCCGGCGGCGTCCTTCACCTTGGTGTTGGCGTTAATGGTCACCGGAGCCAGGATCATGCCCTGCTCCTTGTGCGGGAAGGGCGACGGGGCGGCGGCGATGGGGTGCGCCTTGCCCTGCGAGGTCAGGATGGTGGCGACGCCGCCGTTGTCGATCTCCATGGC
The DNA here is from genome assembly GCF_965111635.1 of Azospirillum sp. Marseille-Q6669. Lineage (NCBI taxonomy): Bacteria > Pseudomonadati > Pseudomonadota > Alphaproteobacteria > Rhodospirillales > Azospirillaceae > Azospirillum > Azospirillum sp. Marseille-Q6669. The sequence goes on from NZ_CBCOOP010000001.1 coordinate 1,813,174, forward strand.
GACCTTGCCTTCCCAGAACATCCGCCGGTAGGTGGCGGCGTCGGTGCCCTTGGGGATCATGCCGGCGTCATAGACGGTCTTGTAGGCGGCGACACCCGCCACGACCTCCGGGCTGTTGAAGGTCGGCGTGCCGTCCGGCTTGGACCAGCGCCCGCCGAAGCCGTAGACGAAGTTGGTCAGGTCGTACCAGACGCCGCCGCGCTCGGCCATCGTGGCGCGGAAGGCAAAGCCGTAGTTGCCGTCCTTCGTCGCCTCCTTGCCGAGCTTCACGAACTCCTCGAAGGTCTTGGGCGGCGTGCCGTTGGGCAGCAGCGCGGCGTTGTAGACCATCGCGTAGTTGGCGGTGTCGAAGGCGAAGCCGTAGCGCTTGCCCTCGACCTTCATGTACTGGTCGGCGGCGGTGAAGTTGTGGGCACCGTCCTTCACGATGTCGTCGATCGGCAGGACCGACTTGGCGGCCACCGCGGCGTAAAATTCCGGCAGGTCGAAGCGGATCACGTCGGGGCCGCCGTTGCCGCCCATCTGCGTGAAGATGGTGGTGGCGAAGGAGGAGAAGGGGATGGTGACCGGCTTCACCTCGATGTCGGGCTGGGACTGGTTGAACTTCTCCACCCAGGCCTTCAGCCGGTCGCCGCGGCCGACCTCGGCGAAGTGGGACGCAGCGAAGGTCACCACCGTCTTGCCCGACGATTGGGCCAGGGCGACCGACGCGGTGCCCAGCGCCAGGGCGGCGGCGAGCCCGCCGGCCAGGATCGGGGTGATGCCCGTGATTGCGCTCAGAAACGGCTTCATGCTGCGTCCTCCTCTGAATTTGTTCGTTTGCTGTCTTTTTTGGTTGGTTTGGCCCGCAATCCGGGAACCATACCAGAGTATGCGGGCCGGTGGTCGGGGTTCAGTGCCGGCCCAACGCTCCGTCGACCCGGCGCCACAGCCCCAGCGGGTTGCCGTCGCGCAGGGCCTCCGGCAACAGGTCGGCCGGGATGTCCTGGTAGCAGACGGGCCGCAGGAACCGCTCGACGGCCGCCGTGCCGACCGAGGTCGTGCGGCCGTCCGACGTGGCCGGGAAGGGGCCGCCATGCACCATGGCGTGGCAGACCTCGACGCCCGTCGGCCAGCCGTTCGCCAGGATGCGGCCGGCCTTGCGCTCCAGCGTCGGCAGCAGGACCGCGGCGGATTCGGTGTCCGCCGCGTCCATCTGAAGCGTCGCGGTGAGCTGGCCCTCCAGCCGCTCCGCCACGGCGCGCAAGCTGTCCAGATCCGGGCAGCGGATGAGCAGGGAGGCGGCGCCGAACACTTCCTCCCGCAGGGCCGGGTCGTCGAGGAAGGCCTCGGCGGTCGTGGCGAACAGCGCCGCCCGGCACCGGTTGGGGCCGTCGCCGTCCAGCCCGCGGGCCAGCGTCGCCACGCGGGCGTTGCCGGCCAGGGCCGCCACCCCGGCGTCGAAGGCGGCGTGGATGCCCGGGGTCAGCATGGTCGGCGCCGCGCTGCCGCCCAGAGCTTCCACGGCGGATGTCACGAAGCGGTCGAGGTCCGGCCCGTCCACCGCCAGCAGAATGCCGGGGTTGGTGCAGAACTGCCCGGCGCCCATGGTCAGCGAGGCGACGAAGCCCTGGCCCAGAGCCTCCGCCCGTGCTGCGAGCGCCGCCGGCAGCAGGAAGACCGGGTTGATGCTGCTCATCTCCGCGTAGACGGGGATCGGCTCCGGACGCTTGGCCGCCACCTCCATCAGCGCCACGCCGCCGCGGCGCGACCCGGTGAAGCCGACCGCCTTGATGCGCGGGTCGGCGACCAGCGCCGTGCCCACCGACGAACCGGCGCCGAAGATCAGCGAGAAGACGCCCTCCGGCAGCCCGCATTCGGCGACGGCGGCCTGGACGGCGCGGCCGACCAGCTCCGACGTGCCGGGATGGGCGGAGTGGGCCTTGACCACCACCGGGCAGCCGGCGGCGAAGGCCGAGGCGGTGTCGCCCCCGGCCACCGAGAAGGCCAGCGGGAAGTTGCTGGCGCCGAACACCGCCACGGGGCCGAGCGGGATGCGGCGCTGGCGCAGGTCGGGGCGGGGCAGGGGGGCGCGCTCCGGCTGGGACGGGTCGATGCGGGCGCCGATCCAGCTGCCCTCCCGCACCACCGCGGCGAAGAGGCGGAGCTGGCCGACGGTCCGGCCCCGCTCCCCCTCCAGCCGGGCGCGCGGCAGGCCGCTTTCGGCCATGGCGCGAACGATGAGAGCGTCGCCCAGGTCGAGGATGTTGCGGGCGACCGCCTCAAGGAAGACGGCGCGGTCCTCCGGCGCGGTTTCGCGGAAGCGGTCGAAGGCGTCCCAGGCGAGCTGGCAGGCGCGGTCCACCTCCGCCGTCCCGCCGCCGCCGAAGGCGGGCTCCAGCGTCGCCCCGGTGGACGGGTCGATGGCGTGGATCTCGCCGTTGCGGCCGCGGTGGCTCTCGGCGCCGATCAGCATCATGCCGGTGAGGGTCACGGGCGGGTCCTTTCTTGTTCTCGCTGCTCTTGCTCTCGCAGCTCTTGGTCTCGGTGCGGGATCAGCCGAGCAGGCCGCGGCCCGCGAGGTTCCGCATCAGCGCGGCGGCGCCGAAGTCCCACGGCGCGCAGTCGGCGCAATGGCGGACCCGGTTGGTCAGGCTGCCCAGCGCCGGGGCGGTGATGGTCACCACGTCGTCCAGCTTGTGGGTGAAGCCCTCGCCCGGCCGGTCGCGGTCCTCGACCGGCGCGAACATGGTGCCGAGCAGCAGGACGAAGCCGTCCGGATACTGGTGGTTCTCGCCGATGGTGGCCTCCACCAGCTCCACCGGGTCGCGGCTGATCTGCGACATGGAGCTGGCGCCCTCCAGCCGGAAGCCGTCGCTGCCCTCGACCACCAGCCCCAGCTCGGCGCTGCGCACGCCGTCGAGCGTGAAGCGGTCGTCGAACAGGCGGATGAAGGGGCCGATGGAGCCGCTGGCGTTGTTGTCCTTGGCCTTGCCGAGCAGCAGGGCGGAGCGCCCCTCGACGTCGCGCAGGTTCATGTCGTTGCCGAGCGTGGCGCCGACGATGTCTCCGCGGCTGGAGGCCAGGACGGCAATTTCCGGCTCCGGGTTGTTCCACACCGAATAGGGCGGGATGCCGACATGGGCGCCGGTGCCGACCGCCGACATCGGCTGGCCCTTGGTGAAGATCTCGGCGTCGGGTCCGATGCCGACCTCCAGATACTGCGACCACACCCCGCGGGCGATCAGCGCCTTCTTGACCTCCATGGCCTCCGGCGAGCCGGGCTTCAGGCTGGACAGGTCGCGCCCGATCAGCGCGTCGATGTCGGCGCGGATGGCCAGCGCCTTCTCCGGGGCGCCGCGCGCCTGCTCCTCGATGACGCGCTCCAGCAGGCTGACCACGAAGGTCACGCCGGACGCCTTCACCGCCTGAAGGTCGATGGGGGCCAGCAGCCAGGGCCGCTCCGGATCACGCCGGTCCTCGTCGGAGTTGGCGAGGATGGCGGCGGCGGTGCCGATCCACTCACCGGGGATGTCGCGGGCGATGGCCGCGGCGGCGCCGGATTCCACCAGATCGCGCACGGTGGGCGCGTCGCGGCTGGTGATGTCGAAGACGTTCCGGCCGCGCACGGCGATGACCGAGGGGCCGACGCCGGGGCGCCAGGCGCGCCCGACCAGGAGCGCGCCCTCGTCCGCCGGCAGGGCGGCGGCGGGGTCGAGGGGAAGGGGTCGCTTGCTCATGGTGTCCGCTCCTCGTCTTACTTGCGCCGGAAGACCGGGCTGCGCTTTTCCTTGAAGGCGGCGCGCCCCTCGGCGGCGTCCGCGGTGGCGAAGCAGATGGTCTGCAGGTCGCGCTCGTACTCGATGGCCTTTTCCACCGGCATGGTGTGGGCGGCCTTCAGGTTCAGCTTCGCCGTCTCCGCCGCGATGGGCGCGCGGCTGGCGACGATGGCGGCGATCTCCTGCGCGCGGGCGAGCAGACGGTCGGCGGGCACCACCTCGCTGACGAGACCCCAGGCCAGCGCCTTGTCCGCCGGAATCGGGTCGCCGGTCAGGATCATCATCGCGGCGTTGGAGGTGCCGATGGAGTGCGACAGGAAGGCCGCCACGCCGCCGCCGCCGATCCAGCCGAGCTTGATCTCCGGCGCGCCGAACTGCGCGTTCTCCGACGCGATGCGGATGTCGCAGCTCATCGCCGTCTCCAGCCCGCCGCCGAAGGCGTAGCCGTTGACCGCGGCGATGCTCGGCTTGCGCAGGCCCCGGATGGCGTCGCAATAGTCCTCGCGGTTGCGGAAGTTCCAGGCGGTGTCGTAGCGGTCCAGCTCACGGATGTCGGAACCGCAGCAGAAGGCGCGCGGCCCGGCGCCGGTCAGCACGACGCAGCGGATGTCGTCGTCGGCGTTGCAGCGCGCCACGGCGGCGACCAGCTCCGCGGCCATCTCCGGGGTCACCGCGTTCAGCTTCTGCGGGCGGTCGAGCGTGATGGTGGCGACGAAGCCGTCCACCGTGACGGTGACCGCGCCGAGCGCCGGATCGGGGGTGTTGAGCGAGTCCATGGGATGGGCCTTATCGTTCGGCGCCAGCAGCCGGACGGCTGGCGGCGTAGCGGTGTTGCAGGCGGTCGAGCAGGGCGGCGTGCGGCGTGCTCTCGGCCAGCGCGTCGCGGATCATCGCGGCGGCGTCGGCCTGGAAGGCGATGTAGCCGGCGTGGCGCGGGCGGACATAGGCGGCCTCCAGCGTCGCGGCGGTGTTGCGGTAGAAGCCGCCCCAGCGGGCGTTCACCGCCTCGTCCGCCCAGGCGTCGCGGCGGCTCGGCTGGCCGTCGTGGGCCGGGATGAAGCTCCGCTGCGCCTCGGCGCCGAGCAGCCAGCGCAAATGGTCGAGCAGGGCCGGCGTCACCTCGCAGCGCACGGAGACGCCGATGCCGGTGCCGCCCAGCGTCGAGCCGGGACGCCCGTCCGCCGTGGCGCGCGGCGCGTCGGCGAAGGTGACCGGCTTGTCTTCCGCCGCCGTCGGGGCCGCGTAGTTGACGTAGCCGTAGACCAGCGGACAGAGCGCGACCTCATCCGTGCGGGCCATGTGGCCGAGCAGCCCGATGGGGTTGAGCCCGCGCACCGCCGCCGGCATCCGCCCGGCCAGGGTCGCCATGAGGTCGAGCACCTGCGCCCCCACCTCCGGCGAAACCAGCCGGTCGGGATCGGCCACGGCGGGGGGATCGCCGAAGGCCGTGGCCATGGACAGGAAGGTCAGGCAGGCGTGCGGCCCGGCCAGCGACAGGGCGACCGGCGCCCGTTCGGACAGGCTCGCCACCTCCGCCCAGTTGGCCGGAACCGGCCCGTCCAGAAGGTCGGCGCGGCAGGCCGTGACCTGCGTTGCCGCGTCGAGCGGCAGCGCCCAGTGCCGGTCCGCGAAGCGGTAGCTGGCGAGGCTCGGCCCGATGCTGTCGCGCTGCCAGCCGGCGAGGTCCTCGGCGGTGAACAGGTCCTCCAGCGGGATCAGGCCGCGTTCCGCGACCGCCTCTCCGACATGGGGATGATCGAGGACGATCAGGTCGTAGCGGGCGCAGAGGTCGCCGATCGGATGGGCCTCGAAGCCTTCGAGCGGCTGCTTGTCCCAATCGATCGCAAGCCCGTCGCGCGCCTCGTCCAGCCCGGCCACCGCGGCGGCCAAGGCGTTGTAGCCGCGCGGGTGGTCCCAGGTCAGCGCGCGGTAGCGCATGCCCGAACCTCCTCTTCCTCCGCCTCCGGCTCGGTGGCGGCGACGACGCCGGCGGCCAGCAGGCGGTCGACAGCCTCGGCGGTGAAGCCGGCGGCCTCCAGTACTTCGCGGGTGTGCTCGCCGGTCAGGGGCGCGCCACGCTCGACCTCCGACGGGGTCTTGGAGAACTTGATCGGGAAGCCCGGCGTCTTGACGCGGCCTTCGGTCGGGTGGTCGTACTCGACGAAGGTGCCGTTGTGCTTGATCTGCGGGTCGTTCACGAGGTCGGCGTAGCCGTAGACTGGCCCGGCCCACACCCCGGCGGCGTTGAACAGCTCCAACCACTCCGCAGAGGTCTTCGCGGTCAGCCGGTCGCGGGTCTTGGCGAAGATCTCGTCGCGGCGCGACCAGCTGTCGGTCTCGTCCTCCATGTCGAGGAAGGATGGCTCGCCGATCAGCTCGCCCAGCAGCTTCAGCGGCGGGAAGGCCACGATGATGAAGCCGTCGCTGGTGGCGAAGGCGCCGTAGGGGGCGCGGATGTAGACGTGGGCGTGCGGCTCGGCGGAGCGGGTCTGCGGCTTGCCGCCGACCGTGAAGACCGACAGCTCCTGCATCTGGATCGTCGTGATGGCGTCCAGCATGTTGACCTGGACGAGCTGGCCCTCGCCGGTGCGCTCGCGGTGGAGCAGGGCGGCCAGCACGCCTTCGAAGGCGGTGTAGCCGGTGATCGCGTCCACCAGATACTGGCCGGCAGGGGTCGGGGCCTCGCCCTCGCGGCCCGCCGACAGCATGGCGCCGGACATGCCCTGCAACAGCAGGTCCTGGCCCGGACGCTGGACGTAGGGGCCGGTCTCGCCATAGCCGGAAATCGACAGGTAGATCAGGCGCGGGTTGATCGCGGAGAGCGATTCATAATCCACGCCCAGCCGCTTGGCGACGCCCGGCCGGTAGTTCTGGAGGAAGACGTCGGCGGTCTTGACCAGCTCCATCAGCAGGGCCTTGCCCTCGGTGTTCTTCAGGTCAACGGCGAGCGAGCGCTTGTTCCGGTTCAGCGACAGGAAGGAGACGTTCACCTTGTTGCCGGTAATGCCGCCCGCCGCGGTGTGGCGCTGCCACTCGCCGGTCACCGGCTCCACCTTCACCACGTCGGCGCCGAGGTCGCCCAGGCGCTGCGCCGCCAGCGGGCCGGCCATGGCGATGGAGCAGTCGAGCACACGGTAGCCGCTGAGGATGTTGCGTTTCTTGTCCATGATGTCCGGGTCTTGTTGCCGTGGGTCCGCCGGCCATGGCGGAAGGATGAATTCGGTCAGCCGTTGATCGCCGGGGCTTCGGTGAAGAAGGCGCGGTTCCAGACGGGGCTGATGAGGATTTCGTTGACGCAGGCGTGGGGCGGCATCTCGGCCACGAAGCGGATGGTGCGGCCCAGATCGTCGGGCTGGAGCAGGCGCGCCATCTCCTCCGCCGGGGGCGGGGAGGGGCGCTGGCCCAGCAGGTCGGTCGCCACCTCGCCCGGCATGACCACGCAGGAGCGCAGGCCGTTGCGCCATTCCTCCATGTTCAGGCTGTGGCTCAGAGTCACCAGCGCCTGCTTCGTCGCGTTGTAGCCGGGGCCGCCGAGGACGAGCGCGTGCCGCCCGACCCAGGAGGACACGATGATGACGGTGCCGGACCGGCGCTCCCGCATGGCGGGCAGCACCGCCTGGATGGCGTGCATGGTGCCGTTGAGGTTGACGTCGACCAGCCGCCGCCAGCCCTCCGTCCCGAGGTCGCGGAAGCTGCGGTTGGGCAGGTTCATCCCGGCGCTGGCAACCAGCGTGTCGATTCGCCCGTGGCGGTCGAGGATGGCCGCCGCCACGCGCCGCACCGCCGCCTCGTCGGCCACGTCGAGGACCGCGGTCTCGGCCCTGCCGCCGGCGGCGCGGATGGACTCCGCCACGCGGTCGAGCGCGTCCTCGCGCCGTCCGGACAGGACGACGGTGGCGCCGCCCTGCGCCAGCGCCCGCGCGCCGGCCTCCCCGATTCCGCTGCCGCCGCCGGTGACCCAGGTGACGCTGTCCGCAAGAACGCTCATGTCTTGCCTGCTTCGTTGCTTGTCATTGTTGCTTGCCCGCCGTCCGGCCATCGGGCCGCCGCGGTGTCCCTCCCAGCGTCCCCCGGATCGTCCGCCTTCGCGTTCGTTTCGAGTGACCGCTAACGTGACCGGTAACATGATTGGTTGGGGCAATCAAGCATCTTCGGCGAGCAATAACGTTAGCGTTCGCGTGACCGCTAACATGAAATGGGCTATGGATTGTGGAAACGGGGCTGCACCCGGCTTGCAACGGCGGGCGCGGCCATGCACAAGAAGGCGGCCGGTCGCTGCTGGAAGGCGGGCCGGCGGAGGCAGGAAAGAGGTCATCCCAGGTGTCGGACGAAGGACAGCTTTCGCTTAGGAAGGCGGAGTCACGGCGGCGCTCCGCGACCCGCGCGGTGACGATGGCCGATGTGGCGCAGGCCGCCGGGGTCTCCACGCAGACGGTCTCGCGCGCGCTCCGCGATCCGCGCAGCGTCGGCCCGGACACGCTCGCCCGCATCGAGGAGGCGGTTCGCGAAACCCGCTACGTGCAGAACCTGGCGGCGAGCCACCTCGCCTCCAACCGCAGCATGACGGTGGCGGCGATCATCCCGACCATCTCCGCCTCGATCTTCGCGGAAACCATCCAGGGCCTGACCGACGTCCTGCTGCCGGAGGGCTATCAGGTCTTCCTCGGCCACACCGACTACATGGCCGGGCGGGAGGAGTCGCTGGTCCGCAGCTTCAGCGGGCGGCGTCCCGACGGCTTCTTCATCATCGGCACCCGCCACACCCAGGAAACCACCGCCCTGCTGAAGCGCACCGGGGTGCCGGTGGTCGAAAGCTGGAGCTGGACGAACCGTCCCGTCGACATGCTGGTCGGCTTCTCCAACCACGCCGCCCTGATGAGCGTGGTCGACCATCTGGTGGGGCGCGGCTACCGCCGGCTGGCCTTCACGGGCGTCATGAAGCCGGGCGACCACCGCGCCAAGGAGCGTCTGAAGGGCTTCCAGGACGCCCATGAGCGTCATTTTCCGGGCGTGACGCCGCGCGTCGTCACGGTCGCCAGCGGACCGATGGTGATGGCGACCGGCGTGGAGCTGCTGAAGCTGGTGCGGGAACAGCATCCCGACACCGACGCGGTGGTGTTCGTCAGCGACGTGCTGGCCTCCGGCGCCCTGCTGGCCTGCAGCGGCCTGGGAATCTCGGTGCCGAAGGATCTGGCGATCACCGGTTTCGGCAATTACGACATCGCCGGGCAACTGACGCCGGGCCTGACCACCATCGCCATCGCCAGCCGCAAGATCGGCACGGAATCCGCCAACCTCCTGTTGCGGCGGATGCAGGGCGGCGAGGTGGAGAACCGCACCCAGGACGTGGGATTCGAACTGCTGGTGCGGGGCAGCGCCTGAGCCTGTCGGCGCGGCGGTCAATCCTTCTCCCGCATCTCGCGCCCGCATGCGGGCGCTGACGTCGCCCGCGAAATTCCCCTAGAGAATTCACGGACATAAAGGCGCAAACGATCACCAGGACGGTGACGTTGCCCCCTTGCGCAATCCGTCGGCTGATGCTTAGAATGAAAATCATTCGCATTCAGGCGATCAGCGCAGATGTTCGGCTTATTTGAAACGGACAGGGTGCCGGTCGCTGACGCTACGCCACATATACACCCTTTGGTAGAGGAACTGGCTCAATGTCTCAATCTTGCGGCAAGGACGCTCTGCGCTTGACCGTCCGCCGCCGCGGCGCCGCGCATGACGTCTTCGCACCGGGTCTGCGCCCGGTCGCCATGGCCGTTTGTTTTGCCAGCGCCGTCCTCGCGGGCGGCCTTCCCTTCGCGCCGGCCGCGCAGGCCCAGACTGCGGCGGCCCGCACGGTCGACGCCAACGTGCCGGCGGGGCCGCTGGACGCCGCGCTGCGCAGCTTCGCCGCCCAGGCCGGGGTGAGCATTGCCGTGGACCCGGCGCAGGTCCGGGGCAAGACCTCCCAGGGGCTGCGCGGAACGACGACGGTCGAGGACGGCTTCCACCGCCTGCTGGACGGCAGCGGTTATCAGCTCGCAGCCACGTCCTCGGGGTACGGCCTCGTCGCGCAAGGGTCCTCGCCGGTTGTGAACGCCCCGGCCGGGGCAACGGTGCTGCCCTCCGTCCAGGTGTCGGCCAGCGCCGGCGCACTGCCGGGCGAGCCGCCGCCGCCCTACGCCGGCGGTCAGGTGGCGCGCGGTGGATCGCTGGGCCTGCTGGGCACCAGGAACACGCTGGACACCCCGTTCAGCACGACCAACTACACCTCCGAGCTGATCGAGAACCAGCAGGCGCGCACCGCGGCCGACACGCTGATCAACGATTCGTCGGTGCGCACGACCACCGGCGGCAACGGCTTCGACGACACGTTCCAGATCCGCGGCTTCGCCGTTCCGTCGGGCGACGTCGGCTTCAACGGCATGTACGGGCTGGTGTCCTCCAACCGCGTGCCCTCGCAGATCATCGAGCGGATCGAGCTGCTGAAGGGACCGGGCGCGCTGATGAACGGCATCGCCCCCAACGGCAGCATCGGCGGCGGCATCAACATCCTCAGCAAGCGCGCCGGCGACCAGCCGCTGACCCGCGTGACCGGGCTCTACCAGAGCGACGCCAATTTCGGCGTGCATGTCGACACCGGGCGCCGCTTCGGCGAGAACAACGCCTGGGGCGTGCGCTTCAACGGCCTGCTGCGCGGCGGCGAAGCCTCGATCGAGGACGGCGACGTCAAGACCGGCCTCGGCTCGCTGGCGGTGGATTACCGGGGCGAGCGGCTGCGCTGGTCGCTCGACGGCATCATCCAGCGCGACGACACCGACAATTTCCGCCCGCAGATCAGCATCCTGTCCACGACGACGGCCATCCCGTCGCCGCCCGACGCGCGCAGCAACTGGTACCCGAACACCACGCTGGTCCAGAAGGACAAGACCATCGCCTCGAACATCGAGTTCGACGTGACGGACTGGCTGACCGCCTACGCCGGCATCGGCTACCGCGACGGCACGAACGATCAGGTGTTCCCGCAGTCCAACCCCGCCGTGAACGCGCTCGGCAACTTCACGGTCCGCAACTCCTACTACGACTCCTACAGCGAGACGGTCAGCGGCACGGCCGGTGCGCGCCTGCGCTTCGAGACGGGTCCCGTCCGCCATCAGGTCAACATCGGCTACACCGGCTTCCAGCGGGAAGAGGGCAACGCCTACATCCAGGCCGCCGGCTCGGCCCCGTCGAACATCTACAACCCGGCGCCGCTGCCCGTCATCACCGCGCCGCGCACCGATCCGCGCAAGTCGGCCGAGACGACGCTGAGCAGCATCGCGATCGCCGACACGCTGTCCTTTGTCAACGACCGCGTCCTGCTGACGCTCGGCGTGCGCGACCAGACGGTGAAGGTGAAGGGCTACAGCACGACGACCGGCGCGCAGACCAGCAACTACAACGCCAGCGCCACGACGCCGCTCGCCGGTCTGGTCGTCAAGCCGCTTGAGAACGTCGCGGTCTACGGCAACTATGCCGAGGGCCTGTCGCGCGGCACCATCGTCGGCGCCGGCTACGCCAACACCGGCGCGGTGCTCGAACCCTACAAGTCGAAGCAGCTCGAGGGCGGCGTCAAGGTCGATTGGGGCACCATCACGACCACCGCCGCGGTGTTCCAGATCACCCGCCCCAGCTCGATCCGCACCGCGTCCAACGAGCTGGCCTACGACGGCGAGCAGCGCAACCGCGGCCTGGAGCTGTCCGCCTATGGCGAGATCCTCCCCGGCCTGCGCGCGATGGCCAGCGCGACCTTCCTGAAGCCGGAGCTGACGAAGACCGCCGTCGCCTCGGAAGAGGGCAACGATGCCGCCGGCGTGCCGGACAAGAGCTTCTCCGCCAGCCTGGATTGGGACACGCCGTGGGTCGAGGGCCTCGCCCTCAACGGGCGGGTGATCCACACCTCCGGATCCTACCTGACCAACGCCAACACGCTGCGTTTCGACGGCTGGACCCGCTTCGACATCGGTGCCCGCTACACCACCGACGTGTCGGGCAAGCCGGTCGTGCTGCGCGCCAGCGTCGAGAACCTCTTCGACAAGGAGTACTGGCTGACCACCGGCACCTACGTGACCGTCGGGTCGCCGCGCACCGTGCTGCTGTCCGCCACCGTCGACTTCTGATCCCTCACGTCCCTTTTGGAATTCGTCATGAACAAACTGTCCCTCGCCCTCATCGCCGCGCTGGGCTTCGCCATGCCCGCCCAGGCCCACCAGATTTGGATCGAGCAGCCCGACCAGGGCAACGCCACGATCCGCTTCGGGGAGTTCGGCGAGAATCTGCGCGAGATCTCGCCCGGCCTGCTCGACAAGTTCGGCAAGCCGGCCGGCACCCTTCTCTCCGCCAAGGGCGAGCAGAAGGCCGAGGCCGCCAAGACCGCGGACGGCTTCGCGCTACCCTTCAAGGCCGCCAACGGCGAGAGCATTGTCGCCGAGGACACGCTCTACCCGCTCTACACGTGGAAGCAGGGCGACAAGGAGACCACCAACTGGTTCCATCCCGCCGCGCGCCTGATCACCGGCTTCGCCGAGCAGGCGCCGAAGCTGACGCTGGATCTGGTGCCCACCGGCAAGCCCGGCCAGTTCAAGCTGGTCTTCCAGGGCCAACCCAAAGCCAAGACCAAGGTGATGCTGGTCACCCAGTCCGGCTGGGCCAAGGAGGAGCACAGCGACGAGCAGGGTCTGGTCACCTTCGACCTGCCGTGGAAGGGCACCTACGTGGCCGAGGTCAGCCTGAACGAGCGCACCCCCGGTGAGCGCCAAGGCGCCAACGGCGCCGAGAAGTATGACGGCGTCAGCTACGTCACCACGGTGACCTACGTCCACCCCGACGGTCTGGCGCCGGTCCCCGCCGGCCCGGCGGCGACGCCCAACAAATGACCTCCGTGGCCGGACGGGTCCGTTCTGTTGGCCCGCTCGTCTCGCGCATAGCCGCCGCCCTGTTCGGCGGCTATGCGCTGGCAGCACTCGCCAGCGTGGCGGTGCTGGCGCTTCCCATGAGCACGCCGCAGGCGGTGCTCACCGGCCAGTTGGCGAGCTTCGTCATCTACGCCGCCGCCGTGATCTGGGTCTTCGCGGTCCGCAGCGCGCTGCGCGCCTGGGCGGGCCTTCTTGTCGTGGCCGCGCCGCTGTTGCTGGCGGCGTGGTCGGTCTGGTGATGGGGAGCCGAGCGTGACGACGGACCAGCAAGCGCGCCCCGACGGCCGCGGCCTCCGCCAGAGCATGTCCGACCTGCACACGTGGGTCGGGCTGCTTCTCGGCTGGGTGCTCTACGCGATGTTCCTCACCGGGACGGTGTCCTACTTCAAGGACGAGCTGTCGCAATGGATGCGCCCCGAACTGCCGGCGCAGAGCGGGGTGCCGGATCAGGCGGTGGTGGCGCAGCGGGTGGCCGACGAACTCGTCGCCCTGGTGCCGGGCAGCCCGCAATGGAGCCTCCGCCTGCCGGACGCCCGCAACAACAGCGTCTACGCCTTCTGGCGCACCGCCGGGGCGGCTCCCGGCCAGCGCGGCTTTGGCGAGGGCAATTTCGACCCGGCGACCGGGCAGACGGTGTCGTCGCGCGCGACGCTGGGCGGCGACTTCTTCTACCGCTTCCATTTCCAGTTCCATTACATGCCGGTGGTGTGGGGGCGCTGGATCGCGGGAATCGCGGCCATGTTCATGCTGGTGGCCATCGTCAGCGGGGTCATCACGCACAAGAAGATCTTCGTCGATTTCTTCACCTTCCGCTGGGGCAAGGGGCAGCGCTCCTGGCTCGACGCGCACAACGCGCTGTCGGTGTTCGGGCTGCCGTTCCACGCCATGATCACCTACACCGGGCTGGTGACTCTGATGGCGCTCTACATGCCCTGGGGCCAGCAGGCGGGGATCAAGACCGCGGCGGATCGCCAGCAGCTCAACGCCGAACTCAGCGCCTTCATCCAGCCGGGCAAGCCCAGCGGCGAGGCGGCGCCGCTCGCCTCGATCGAGGCGATGGTGCGGGAGGCCCAGGAACGCTGGGGCCGCGACGGCGTCGGGCGGGTCACCGTCACGCATCCCGGCGACGCGGCGGCGCGGGTGGCGGTGGCGCGCGGCGATGGCGGGCGCGTCTCGATGAGTCCGCAATATCTGGAGTTCGAAGGCACCACCGGCGAACTGCTGGCCGTCCACGAAGGCGTGGGGCCGGCGGCGGAGACCCGCGGCGTGCTCTACGCCCTGCATCTGGGGCGTTTCAGCGACTCGGTGACGCGCTGGCTCTATTTCCTCGTCAGCCTTGCCGGCACCGCCATGGTGGGCACCGGTCTGGTGATGTGGACGGTGAAGCGCCGGCAGAAGCTGCCCGATCCGGCCCGGCCCCATGTCGGCTTCCATGTCGTGGAGCGGCTGAACATCGCCAGCATCGCCGGTCTGTCGGTCGCCATGGCGGCCTTCCTGTGGGCGAACCGCCTGCTGCCGGAGACCCTGGCGGACCGCGCCAACTGGGAGATCCACAGCTTCTTCATCGTCTGGGCGCTGACACTGCTGCACGGCGTGTTGCGCCCGGCGAAGAAGGCCTGGGTCGAGCAGTTGTGGCTGGCCGCGGCGTTGCTGGCTCTGCTGCCCGTGCTCAACGCCGCGACCACGCAGCGGCCCCTCTGGCGCAGCCTGGCCGAAGGCGACTGGGTGTTCATCGGCATGGACCTGATGTGCTGGGCGCTGGCGGCGCTCCACGCCGTCCTGGCGGTCCGCACGCTCCGCCACCAGCCCAAGACGCGGGCCGCCCGCAAACCCGTCCACCAACCCGTCAACAAACCCGCCGGCGGCGCCGTGCTGCGCGAGGGATGAGCATGATCCATCTGTCGTCTTTCATCCTGTGCCTGACGGGGTTCGCCGCGCTGGCCTTCGCCATGGACCGCCCGCAGCAAGACCTGCTCGGACGGTCCCTGCCGGCCCCCGCGACGGCCGCCCTGCGCGTCGGCGGGGCGGTTTCCCTGCTGGGGGCTTTGGGCCTCCTCGTGACGTGGCAGGGCTGGGGACTCGGCCTCGTCATGTTCAGCGGCCACACCAGCCTGGGCGCCGGAATCGTCCATGGCGCCCTGATCGTCCAAGGGCGGCGGGCTGCCCGCCCAAATTGAGGCTACGCCTTATTTTTGACCCATTTTGTCGCGACCGGCGAGTTTGCTCTTCCCGTTCGGGCGTGATGGGAGGATGATTCTCCATCGTTTTCATCAGGTTCATCGTGCTTTTCAACGATTGCGAATCGTTTGGGAGGAGTACGCATGCCCCGCATCCTCAATCACGCGCCGTGGCTGGTCCTCGCCGTGCTGGGCGCCTTCGCGCTCGGCACCGTCGCCCTGGCGCGCGGCGAGACCATCAACGCCCTCTGGCTGGTCGTGGCCGCCGTCTGCACCTATCTGGTGTCCTACCGCTACTACAGCCTATTCATCGCCACCCGCGTCATGCGGCTGGACCCGGCGCGTCCGACGCCGGCGATGCGCCACAACGACGGGTTGGACTACGTCCCGACCAACCAGTACGTCCTGTTCGGCCACCATTTCGCGGCCATCGCCGGCGCCGGCCCGCTGGTCGGCCCGGTGCTGGCGGCCCAGATGGGCTATCTGCCGGGCATGCTGTGGATTCTGGCCGGCGTGGTGGTCGCCGGAGCGGTCCAGGACTTCATGATCCTGTTCGTATCGATGCGCCGCGACGGGCGGTCGCTCGGTGAGCTGATCAAGGCCGAGCTGGGGGACATCCCCGGCGTCATCGCCCTGTTCGGCACCTTCATGATCATGGTCATCATCCTGGCGGTGCTGGCCCTGGTCGTGGTCAAGGCGCTGACCAACAGCCCGTGGGGCTTCTTCACGGTCGCCGCCACCGTGCCGATCGCCCTGTTCATGGGCATCTACATGCGCTTCCTGCGCCCCGGCCGGATCGGCGAAATCTCCATCATCGGCTTCTTCCTGCTGATCGCCGCCATCCTGCTCGGCGGTCAGGTCGCGCAGAGCGAGACGTGGGCGCCGGTCTTCACGCTGACCGGCGTACAGATCACCTGGATCCTGATCGGCTACGGCTTCGTGGCGTCGGTGCTGCCGGTGTGGCTGCTGCTGGCCCCGCGCGACTATCTGTCGACCTTCCTCAAGGTCGGCACCATCGTGATGCTGGCGCTGTGCATCCTGCTCGTCGCGCCGCCGATGAAGATGCCGAGCGTCACCCGCTTCGTCGACGGCACCGGCCCGGTGTGGTCGGGCAGCCTGTTCCCGTTCCTGTTCATCACCATCGCCTGCGGCGCGGTGTCGGGCTTCCACGCCCTGATCTCCTCCGGCACCACGCCGAAGATGGTGGAGAACGAGGTCCACACCCGCTTCATCGGCTATGGCGGCATGCTGACGGAGTCCTTCGTCGCCATCATGGCGCTGGTCGCCGCCTCCTGCATCGAGCCGGGCATCTATTTCGCCATGAACAGCCCGCCCGCTCTGCTCGGCACCACGGCGGAGTCGGCGGCCCAAGTCATCAACAACTGGGGCTTCGTCATCACGCCGGAGATGATCACCCAGACGGCGCAGGACGTCGGTGAGGTGAGCATCCTGTCGCGGGCCGGCGGCGCGCCGACCCTGGCGGTCGGCATGGCGCAGATCTTCTCTGAGCTGTTCGGCGGCAAGGGCATGATGGCCTTCTGGTACCATTTCGCCATCCTGTTCGAGGCGCTGTTCATCCTGACCGCCGTCGACGCCGGCACCCGCGCCGGGCGGTTCATGCTTCAGGATCTGCTCGGCGTCTTCTTCAAGCCGTTGCAGCGGACCGCATCCTGGGCCGGCAACCTGATCGCCACCGGGCTGTGCGTCGCCGCCTGGGGCTACATCCTCTATCAGGGGGTGGTCGATCCGCTGGGCGGCATCAACACCTTCTGGCCGCTGTTCGGCATCTCCAACCAGATGCTGGCGGGGATCGCGCTGATCCTGGCGACGGTGGTGCTGTTCCGGATGAAGCGCGAACGCTACGCCTGGGTGACCATGGTGCCGGCGGCGTGGCTGCTGATCTGCACCCTGACCGCGGGTGTGCAGAAGGTCTTCCACAGCAACCCGGCGATCGGCTTCCTCGCCCACGCCGAGCGGTTCAGCACCGCCGCCAACGAGGGCCGGCTCCTCGCCCCGGCGACGTCGATGGAGCAGATGCGGCAGGTGATCTTCAACGATTACCTGGACGCGGCGCTGGCGTCGCTGTTCGTTCTGGTGGTGCTGGCGGTGCTGGTCTTCGGCGTCCTGTCCTGCCTGAAGGCGCTGCGCAGCGACCGCCCGACCACGCGGGAAATCCCGACCAGCGGCGCCACCGCGCGGGCGGGGGATTGAGTAGGGGAACACCGTTCCCTCACTCCTTCGGGAGTGAGGGAACGGTCTATTGGAAAAGGACGACGGATGAGCGGCTTGAAAAGCAACCTCAGCCGGTTCCGCGGTTACTTCGAGCAGACGGCCAAGCTCATGATCGGGGTGCCGGATTACGACACCTATCTGGAGCACATGCGGACCCGGCATCCCGACCAGCCGGCGATGACCTACACCGAGTTCCTCGACAACCGTCTGCAGGCCCGTTACGGCTCTGGCAAGGCGGGGTGTTGCTGAGGGGGTGTTGTCCCCTCTCCCCTCCGGGGAGAGGGTTTGGGTGAGGGGGTTGCGCGTGGCGCTACGTCCGGCAAAAGCGCAACCCCCTCACCGGCCCTCCGGGCCACCCTCTCCCCGCTTTCGGCGGACCGAAGGTCCGCCTGTCGCGTCAGCGCAAACGAAGTTTGCGCGTGAGCGGAGGGGAGAGGGCTATGACCGAGCCGCTCAGGCCGGCTGGAAGCGCAGGATGGCCGGGGTCCGCATGTCGGCGGGGATCGGGGCGTCCTTGGCCGCGCCGCGCATGGCGGCGGGCGGGCGCGGCAGGCCGCTGCGGTCGCTGTAGTCGCGGGGCGGAGTCCAGGCCGTCGCCTCCTCCCGGTGCAGCATCGCCGTGCACAGCACGTCGAGCGCCGTCACCGCCGCGACCGCGCCCAGCGCCGTGGCGACGTTCTCCCGGCGCGGGTTGCCGTCGTGGTGCGCCGACGCCAGCGTGGCGAGGTCCAGCGCGTCCCCGGCGACCCGCCCCCACATCCAGGGCCGGGCGTCGCCCATCGCCAGCAAGCCGACGCCGGTCGCCACCTCGCGCGCGCCGTAGGCGCGAATCAACCCGGCCTGTTCCTCCATCCCCATCCAGCGGGCGAGGCGCCGGGCAGCCACCAGTTCGGCCACACCCAGCCCGATGCTGAACCAGCCCAAACCACGGGCCATCCGGTCCGCCGACGAATTCCTGCGGTAATACGCCATTCTGCGCCTCCCTGTTACGGCTTGAGCACGACCTTGATGCAGCCGTCCTGCTTGTCGCGGAAGGTCTGGTACATGCCCGGCCCGTCGGCCAGACCCACGGTGTGGGTGATGACGAAGGACGGGTCGATCTGGCCCTCCTGGATGCGGCGCAGCAGGTCGTCGGTCCAGCGGTTGACGTGGGTCTGGCCCATGCGCCAAGTCAGGCCCTTGTTCATCGACATGCCGAAGGGGACCTTGTCGATCAGCCCGCCATAGACGCCGGGGATCGACAGCGTGCCGGCGGGGCGGCAGACATACATCATTTCGCGCAGCACATGCGCGCGGTCGGATTCCAGGGCCAGCGCCTGCTTGGCGCGGTCGTACATGGAATCGAGCGTGGCGGTGGCGTGAGCCTCCATGCCAACGGCGTCGATGCACTTCTCCGGACCCTTGCCGCCGGTCAGCTCGTTCAGCCGCTCGACGACGCTTTCCTCCTCGAAATTGATGGTGATGGCGCCGCCGGCCTTGGCCATGGACAGGCGCTCGGGCACGCGGTCGATGGCGATGACCTGCTTGGCGCCCAGCAGGATGGCGCTGCGGATCGTCATCTGCCCGACCGGGCCGCAGCCCCAGATCGCCACCGTGTCGGTCGGCTGGATGTCGCACTGCGCCGCGGCCTGCCAGCCTGTGGGGAAGATGTCGCCGAGGAACAGCACCTGCTCGTCGGTCAGTCCGTCCGGGATCTTTACGTGGGTGCGGTCGGCGAAGGGGACACGCACATACTCCGCCTGCCCGCCCGCATAGCCGCCGGTCAGGTGGGTGTAGCCGAACAGCCCGGCCGTGGTGTGGCCGAAAAGCTTGTCGGCCATCGCCTTGTTGCGGTTGGAGCGCTCGCAGACCGAATAGTTGCCGCGGCGGCACTGGTCGCACTCGCCGCACCAGATGGTGAAGGGAACGACCACGCGGTCGCCGACCTTCAGGGCGCTCTTGGCCTCGGCCCCGACATCGACGACCTCGCCCATGAACTCGTGACCCAGGATGTCGCCCTTCTCCATGCCGGGCATGAAATGGTCGTAGAGGTGCAGATCCGAACCGCAGATGGCGCAGGACGTGACCTTGACGATGGCGTCGCGGGGCTGCTCAATCTCGGGGTCGGGGACGGTGTCGTAACGGACGTCAGCGGTGCCGTGCCAGACCAGGGCTTTCATGCGGGGCTCCTCCGTAACGGGTGGTAGGGAAGGTGGGCGGGAAACCTGCGGTCAGTGATGGCCGGAACCGGGCTCGGCCTGCTTGCGGTGCTGCTCGGCCAGCACGCCGGAGGGCGTCACGGCGGCCATGGCGGTCTGCAGCTTGTTCTTCCAGCCGGCCACCACGTCGCCGTCGCCGCGCATCATCGCGTCGAAACCGACCTTGGCGACCATCGCCGGGTCGTCCTTCTTGCCCTGGCCGATCTTGGTGTCCTCCATGCCGGCGCGCTCGAAGAACTCGGTGTCGGTGGCGCCGGGCATCAGGCAGGTGACCGTCACCCCGGAATCCTTGATCTCGTGGCGCAACGCGAAGGAGAAGGAGTCGATGAAGGCCTTGGTGCCGTTGTAGACCGCCTGATAGGTGCCGGGCATGAAGCCGGCGATCGAGCCGGTGATCAGGATGCGGCCCTGTTTGCGGTCGCGCATGCCGCGCCCGACCTTCTGGATCAGATACAGCGTGCCGGTGATGTTGGTGTCGATGACGTGCCGGGCCTCCTGGAAGTCCTGATCGAGGAAACCGTGGCCCAGCCCGTGGCCGGCGTTCGCGAGCAGGGCGTCGACCGGTCGGCCCTTCACCGCCGCGCAGAGTTTGTCGACGCCGTCGAGGGTAGCGAGGTCCGCCTGCACCGTTTCGACCGTGACGCCGAGGGAGCGGAGTTCCTTCGCGGCCTCCTCGATGGCCGGATCGTCGGCGGCGATCAGGAGGTCGAAGCCATTCCGGGCGCACTGCTTGGCGAGTTCGAGGCCGATGCCGGTGGACGCACCGGTGACGATGGCAAGGGAACGGGTGGCTGCGCGAGCCATGGGAACGGTCCTCTTTGCGAAGCGGGAGAGTCCCTCAGCCCAACTGGAGATGGCAGCTGTTGGTTCCGCCTTTTCCGCCGCCGTCCTCGCCATCCAGGGCAAGCGCAACGAAGCGGTGCCGCAGAAAGGTGCACAAGGCTTAATCAGGTCAGCTGCATGCTCAATTTTTGATCGCACCAAGGGACGAGCCCCAGCGTTTCCGCGCCGTTCCGGTTGGCACGCCGCTTGCTCAACAGTCTTGTATACAAGATTGGTGCGGCAGCCTGATGACCCAGCTTCCCGACAGCATCGAAGACAGCGTGATCTCCGCCATCCTGGGCGGCCGGCTGCGGCCCGGCACCCGGCTGGGCGAGGCGAAGCTGGCCGAGGTCTACGGCGTGTCCCGCACCCGCGTGCGCGAGGCGATGATGCGGCTGGAGACGCGCGGCATCGTCCATGTCAGCGCCCGGCGCGGCTGGTTCGTCGTCGAACCCTCGGCGACGGAGGCGCGGGCCGCCTTCCAGGCGCGGCGTGTGATCGAGACCGGGATGCTGCGCGATCTGCACACGCTTCCAGGGGACGCCGTCGCTCACCTGCGCGCCCATGTCGAGGAGGAGCGCGAGGCGCTGCACACCGGCCATGTCGGGTCGCGCACCTGCCTGCTCGGCGACTTCCACATCCACCTCGCCCACGCCTTCGGCAACGCCTTCCTGACCGACATCCTGCGCGACCTGACCGCGCGCACGACGCTGGTCTCGATGCTCTACCAGTCCGACCAGGACGCCGCGGCGTCCAGCGACGACCACGCCGGCATCGTGACGCTGCTGGCCGACGGCGACTACGCCGGGGCGGCGCGGCTGATGGACGAACACATCCGGCGTGTCGAGGACGGCCTCGACCTCGCCGCCGCCCCCGATCCCCTGGCCGGCCTGCGCGAGATCCTCTCGCCCGGCGCCCCCGCCTGACCCTTTCACACAAACCATTCCATCCAGAACCGGCCGAACCAGCCAAAGAGGAGTTAGAGACATGAAGCGCAGGACCCTGCTCGCCCTGGCCGTCGCCGCCGTCGCCGGCCTGTCCATCGCCCAGGCCCCCGCGGCGCGGGCCGACGCCCTTCAGGACATCACCAAGCGCGGCACGCTGCGCGTCGCCGTCCCGCAGGACTTCCCGCCCTTCGGCTCGGTCGGCCCGGACATGACCCCGCTCGGCTACGACATCGACGTGGCCAAGCTGATCGGTGCCAAGATGGGCGTGAAGGTGGAACTGGTGCCGGTGACCAGCGCCAACCGCATCCCCTTCCTGCAGACCAACAAGGTCGATCTGGTCATCTCCAGCCTCGGCAAGAACGCCGAGCGCGAGAAGGTCATCGATTTCACCGACGCCTACGCGCCCTTCTTCAACGGCGTCTTCGCCCCGGCCGGCGTCACCGCCGCGAAGCCGGAGGATCTGGCCGGCAAGACCGTCGGCGTGACCCGCGGCGCCATCGAGGATCTGGAGCTGACCAAGATCGCCCCGGCCGACGCGGTCATCAAGCGCTACGAGGACAACAACGGCACCATCTCCGCCTTCCTGTCCGGTCAGGTCGAGGTGGTGGCGACCGGCAACGTCGTGGCGGCGGCGATCCTCGCCCGCAACCCGCCGAAGCGGCCGGAGCTGAAGTTCCTCATCAAGAACTCCCCCTGCTACATCGGTCTGAGCAAGGAGCAGCCGGCCCTGCTGGAGAAGCTGAACGGCATTCTGGCGGCGGCCAAGGCCGACGGCTCGCTGAACGCCATCGCGCAGAAGTGGCTGTCCGCCGACCTGCCGAAGGACCTCTGACGACGATGGAGCCGGGACGCCGCGGGTGGCTTCGACCCCCACGGCGGCCCGGCGTACGGGGGGCTGACCGGAGGGCCGCATGACCTACCGCTTCGATTATTCGTGGATCGCCGAATACTGGCCCGTCATCCTGAAGGGCCTGCTGACGACGGTCGAACTGACCCTGATCGGCACGCTGTTCGGGGTGGCGCTGGGCATCTCCTGCGCCTGGACGCGGTCGCTCGGCCCGCGCTGGCTGCGCCCGCCGGTCGTCGCCTATGTGGAGCTGATCCGCAACACGCCCTTCCTGATCCAGCTGTTCTTCATCTTCTTCGGCCTGCCGTCGCTCGGCGTGCAGATGACCGAGTTCCAGGCGGCGGTGCTGGCGATGGTCGTCAACCTCGGCGCCTACAGCGGCGAGATCATCCGCGCCGGCATCGAGGCCACCCCGCGCGGCCAGTTCGAGGCCGGGGCCAGCCTCGCCATGACGCGGTTCGAGACCTTCCGCCACGTCGTGCTGATCCCGGCGCTGCAACGGATCTGGCCGGCGCTGTCGTCGCAGATCGTCATCGTCATGCTCGGCTCGGCGGTGGTGTCGCAGATCGCGGCGGAGGACATCACCTTCGCCGCCAACTTCATCCAGTCGCGGACCTTCCGCGCCTTCGAGAGCTATTTCCTGACCACCGGCCTCTATCTGCTGCTGGCGCTGGCGCTGCGGCAGGCGCTGCGCGGCGTCGGGCGGATGCTGTTCCCGCGGAGGGCCGCGCGATGATGACCTTCACCCTGTGGGACATCCTGCGCAACCTGCTGCTGGCGGCGCGCTGGACGGTGGTCCTCTCGCTCGTCTCCTTCATCGGCGGCGGGCTGCTGGGGATGGCGCTGCTCTACCTGCGGATCGGCAAGGCGCGGGCCGGACGGATGTTCGTCCAGGGCTATGTCGAGCTGTTCCAGGGCACGCCGCTGCTGATGCAGCTCTTCCTCGCCTTCTTCGGGCTGGGGCTGTTCGGCATCGACGTTCCGGCCTGGCTGGCCGCCGGGCTGGCGCTGATCCTGTGGACGGCGGCCTTCCTGGTGGAGATCTGGCGCGGCTGCGTGGAATCGGTCGCCCGCGGCCAGTGGGAGGCGTCGGCCAGCCTCGGCATGGGCTACGTCCAGCAGATGCGCTACGTGATCCTGCCCCAGGCGGTTCGGGTCGCCGTCCCGCCCACCGTCGGCTTCTCCGTGCAGGTGGTGAAGGGCACGGCGCTGACCTCGATCATCGGCTTCGTGGAGCTGTCCAAGGCCGGCACGGTCGTCACCAACGCGACCTTCGAACCCTTCACCGTCTACGGGCTGGTCGCCCTGATCTACTTCGCGCTGTGCTGGCCCCTGTCCAAGAGCAGCCAGATTCTGGAAAGGAAGCTCAATGTCGCTCATCGCAATCACTGAGGTGAAGAAGCGCTTCGGCGACGTCGAGGTGTTGAAGGGGATCAATCTGGACGTCGAGCGCGGCGAGGTCGTCGCCATCATCGGCAAGAGCGGCTCGGGCAAGAGCACGCTTCTGCGCTGCGTCAACGGCTTGGAGATGATTGACGACGGCTCGATCATGGTGGCCGGCGCCCAGCTCATCAATGACGACCTCCACCTGAAGGCGCTGCGGCTGAAGGTCGGCATGATCTTCCAGCAGTTCAACCTGTTCCCGCACCTGTCGGCGGGGCGCAACGTCATGCTCTCGCAGATGGTCGTCAAGAAGACGCCCGCGGGCGAGGCGGAGGCGATGGCCCGCCGCATGCTGGAGCGGGTGGGGCTGGGCCACAAGTTCGACGCCTACCCCGACCAGCTCTCCGGCGGGCAGCAGCAGCGCGTCGCCATCGCGCGGGCGCTGTCGATGCAGCCGATGGCCCTGCTGTGCGACGAGATCACCTCCGCGCTGGACCCGGAGTTGGTGAACGAGGTGCTGGCCGTGGTGAAGGAGCTGGCCGCCGACGGCATGACGCTGATGATGGTGACCCACGAGATGCGCTTCGCCCGCGAGGTCTGCGACCGTGTGGTCTTCATGCACCAGGGCCGCGTGCACGAGATCGGCCCGCCCGAGGAGGTCTTCGGCAACCCCCGCACCCCGGAACTCCGGCAGTTCCTCGGGGCGCAACTGGTCGTCTGACGGGTGGGGATATCCCCTCTCCCGCCCCGGGAGAGGGAAGGGGCCCGCGCCGCAGGCGTGGGAAGGGTGAGGGTGTCGACAAGGATAAATCCCCGATCTTCGTGCGACCCTCACCCGCCCGCTTCGCGGGCACCCTCTCCCGGGGCGGGAGAGGGACTCTCAGACAGGCTCAGCGCGCCGCGGTCTTCTCGCTCACCACCCGCGGGGTGTCGATCATGTCGGCGACGAACTCCGCCAGGCAGCGGTAGCTGAGGTCTTTCAGGTGAAGGCCGTCGCTGCTCAGCACCTGATCGGCGGCGAAGTGGCGGCTTTCCAGCCACCAAGCCATGATGCGGTAGCGGTCGAGCACCGGAACGTCGAGTTCGCGGCCCAACGCGACCACGGTGGCCGCGTAGGCGGGGTAGGAGTCGACCTTGACCTCGCCGGGGAAGGACTGCGGGTTCATCAGGATGACGTCCGCGCCGGTCTTGCGGATGCGGGCGATGCCGTCGCGCAGGGTGGCGGCGAAGGCGTCGAGCGGCACCTTCTGGAAGCTGTCGTTGGTCCCGACCTGCCAGACCACGAGGTCCGGCTTGGCGGCCAGCACGTCCTTGTCGAAGCGGACGAGGTTGGCCCCCGCCGTCTCGCCGCCGATGCCCTTGTTCAGGACCTGGATGGCCGAGGTGGCGTGACGCTGCTCCAGAATGGCGTCGAGCTGGGCGGGATAGGTGGCGGCGACGCCGGTGGCCCCGACGCCCTCCGTGCTGGACGACCCCATCGCGACGACGGTCAGCGGCTGCCCGCCGGCCAGGGCGGACCGGCTGTGCGTCAGTCCGGCGGCGGCTGAATCCGCGCCGGGCGGGACCGGGCACAGCGCCGACGCGGCGGCGGCACCGCTCCACAAGACCCAAGCGGCCAACACTCCGCCAAGCACCCGTCCCGTCATGAGCCACGCTCCCCTGGTTTGCGCCGTCAAGGCGCTCTGTCTGGGAGCCATGGTCCGGCGATCATGGTTAATGCATCGCTAAGCGAGAGGGCGGCTAATCCCACTTCGCTCCTCGTCAAAAGGAATGCGTTGCCGGGCTCGTCTGTTTTCGGAATACGGACGAATGGGTGGGGCGCTGGCCTTTCTGGTCATGTGGCTGCTGTCCGCCGGCGTCGGGGCGTGGGGAGGTCCGGCGCGCGATCACCCGACAACGCAACCGCGAAACCAAGCCGCCGTTGTGCTGTTCAACAGGACGCATGCGGGTGCTTCAGGTGATCCAGCCCTCTCCCCGGAGGGGAGACGGGATGCCGATCGCGCCCGCTCGTCCATCCCGTCGCTTCGCGTGGTTGAAGGCATGCATCTGGCTGATCTGTTCGTCGCGCTGCGGCACCAACTGGATCGAGATCCGCAAGAGACCGAACGCGCGGCGCAGCGCCTGGAATTCGCACCGGATGATGCGGGTGGTGTGCTGCGCCGGCTGATGGCGCTGTTGGAGGCTGACGACGGCGCCGATCCGCTCAAGTCTTGGGTCGACACGTCCGACGAGTGGACGCCGCTGGACCGGCGCGTGCTGGCGGCCCAGGCCATCGACCAGTGGTTCGCGCCGCTGGCTTCGCGCTTCCTGCCGCGAAGCGCAGTGTCTGACGGTCATCTGCGGGCACGGCAATGGTACAAGCGGCACGGGCGCCTCAACGGCCACGCCGCCGACGGCCAGCTCATCCTGCGGCCCGGCCTGTTCGACCGCTCGGTGAACATCCGGGAGGTCACGCCCCTGCGCGAAACCTTCGACGTGGCCGACCTCTTCCACACCCTGCTTCTGCTGCCGCCGACCCTCGCGGCGGAGTGCCCCCACGGAGAGGACGGCGAACGGCCCGTCTCGCTGGCCTTCCATCGCGTCGCCGAGGTCGCCGACCAGTGTCCCAGCGATCCCGATTGGGCACCCGTCGTCGGCGTCGTCCCGCTCGCCCTGGCCGAGGACGACCTCGCCATCCGGACCTTTTCCCAGGACGGCGCGGACTGGTACGCCGCGGTTCCCGGTGACCTCGGCGCCCGTGCGGCGTCGGCCATCGACGCGTTGGCCGCCGAAGGCGCGACCATCGTCGTCTTTCCCGAGGTGACCGCCGATCCTGCCACGCTCGACGCCATCAAGGCGGCGGTGCGGCGTCACGCCGTGGACGGCCCGCTTCGCTACGTTCTCGTCGGCGTCCGGCGGGATGGGGAGGAGGGCGGCAAGCCGCGCAGCACGGCGGTCCTGCTCGACCGGATGGGAGCCGAGATTTTTTGCCAAACCAAGCTGCATTGCTGGGACCTCGACGCCGACCAGTGCCGCTCCTACGACGTGCGCGGCCCGGACGGCCGGCTGCTCGACGAGGCGAAGGAATTCATCGCGCCGGGGGACGGCGTCACCATCGTCGAGCTGCCCAACATGGGCCGGCTGGCGGTGATGATCTGCGAGGATCTCGGGCGCGAGCAGCCGGCGGCGTGGCTGTGCCGGGCCAAGCTGCTGGACTGGATCGTCACCCCGGTGATGGACGCCGGCCTGACGGAGGAGCGGTGGCAGGCCCAGGCCGGCGACGAGTCCTCCCGCGCCGGGTCGTGCCGGGTGGTGGTGGCGAACAGCATGTCCTTCTCGCACCGCTTCAACCGTGTCTGCGACGCCAATGGGGAGGATGACAAGCGCATCACCGACTGCGGGGTCGCGCTGTTCTTCCAGCCGCGCGCCGACCCGGCGCAGAGTTCGCGCATCCGGCGGCTGTCGCTTCCCATCGACGCGCCGGAGCCTGCTTGCGTCGCGGCGCGCTGGGAGCCACAACATTGGCCGGAGCTGAACACGGAGGGCTGTCCATGAGCGGGGAGGCGTATCGGGCTCTGGCCGACGATATCCGGGACGCCATCGCGGCCGGCCGCTGGGACGAGGCCGACACGGATATCGATACCTTTGCGGAAGAGGCGGCTCTTTGCCTCGTGCAGGATCGCGCCGCCGACCTCGCCGCTCTGGCGCGGGAGGTTGCCCGCTGCCACACGGCGCTGACATTGCGCGAGGACCGCGGCCCCGAGGCGATGCACCGGCTTGGGCAGCTCCGTGCCATCGCCGCGCTGGTCGCCGCCGGCCGGGCGAGCCGGCCCGCTCGCAGCGAGGTGGTGCTCGCCCAGGCCGGAACACCGACCGCGGCGGTGCTGCACGCCCTGGAGGGTGGTGCGAAATCCGGGCCGGCGCTGGTCGAGGCGACCGGCCTGTCGCACGACGCGGTGGCCCGCGCCCTGCCGGAGCTGCGCGCCGCCGGACTGGTCCGCTCCTGGCCAGCCGGGCGGCTGGTGATGAACGAACGGACCGGCGCCGCGGAGTAGCGCGGCTATTCCTTGGGGACTTCGCGCTCCAGCTCCTCCAGCCAGATGCGGGCGTTGCCGTCGGACGGCGCGCGCCAGTCGCCGCGCGGCGACAGGGAGCCGCCCGCCGTCACCTTCGGCCCGTTGGGCATGGCCGAGCGCTTGAACTGGCTGAAGCCGAAGAAGCGCTGGATGAAGACGCGCAGCCAGGAATGGATTTCGGCCAGCGTGTAGGCGCTGCGCTTCTCGACCGGATAGCCCGCTGGCCAGTCGCCGCGCGCCGGATCGGACCAGGCGTGCAGGGCGAGGAAGGCGATCTTCGACGGGCGCAGCCCGTAGCGCAGCGTGTAGAACAGGTGGAAGTCCTGAAGCTCGTAGGGGCCGACGACGGCTTCCGAACTCTGCAGGGCGCGGTCGCTGCCGGCGGGGACCAGCTCGGGCGAAATCTCGGTCGCCAGGATGTCGCCCAGCGTGTGCAGAACCTCGTCCTGGAACTGGCGGGAGCCGATCACCCAGCGGATCAGATGCTGGATCAGCGACTTCGGGACGCCTGAATTGACGTTGTAATGGGCCATCTGGTCGCCGACGCCGTAGGTGCACCAGCCGAGCGCCAGCTCCGACAGGTCGCCGGTGCCCAGCACGATGCCGCCCCGCTGGTTGGCGAGGCGGAACAGATAGTCGGTGCGCAGCCCCGCCTGGACGTTCTCGAAGGTCACGTCGTACACCGCCTCGCCGCGGGCGAAGGGGTGGTCCATGTCCTTGAGCATCTGGTTGGCGGCGGGACGGATGTCGAGTTCGTGGTGCGACACGCCGAGCGCGCTCATCAGGCGGAGCGCGTTGCCCTTGGTCTTGTCGCTGGTGCCGAAGCCCGGCATTGTGAAGGCGAGGATGTCGGTGCGCGGCTGGTCGAGCAGGTCCATGGCGCGGGCGGCGACGATCAGGGCGTGGGTGGAATCCAGCCCGCCCGACACGCCGATCACGATGCGCGGCATGCCCGTCGCCCGCAGCCGCTGGACCAGCCCGGCGACCTGGATGTTGTAAGCCTCGTAGCAGTCGAGCTCCAGGCGCTCCCGCACCGCCGGCACGAAGGGGAAGCGGGGGACGTTGCGGCGCAGCCCGATGTCTCCGCCGGGCGGATCGACGCGGAAGGCGACCCGGCGGAAAGCCGTCCCGTGCAGGCGGCGGTTGTCGTCGAAGGTGCCCATGCGCAGCCGTTCCTGGCGCAGCACGTCGAGGTCGACGTCGGCGACGGCCATCTGGGCGCCCTTGGGAAAGCGCTCGGTCTCGACCAGCGTCTCGCCGTTCTCGAAGATCGACGCCTGCCCGTCCCAGGCCAGATCGGTGGTCGATTCCCCGGCCCCGGCGGAGGAGTAGAGATAGGCGGCGATGCAGCGCGCCGATTGCGACTTGCAGAGCAGGCGGCGGGTCTCCGCCTTGCCGATGGTGATGTTGCTGGCCGACAGGTTCGCCAGGACCATCGCCCCGGCCAGGGCCGCCTCGGAGCTGGGCGGGACGGCGACCCAGAGATCCTCGCAAACCTCGGCGTGGACCACCAGCCCGTCGATGTCGTCCGCCTGGAACAGCAGGTCGGGGCCGAAGGGGGCCTCGTGGGCGCCGATGCGGATCGTGCCGCCCTCGGTGCCGGCGCCGGACGCGAAATGGCGGCGCTCGTAGAATTCCCGGTAATTGGGAAGATGGACTTTGGGAACCACGCCCAGCAGCCGGCCGCGATGCACGGCGACCGCCGTGTTGTAGACTCGGCCGGCGTGGCGCAGCGGCGCGCCGACGAGGATCAGCGGCATCAGGTCGCGCGATTGCTCCACAAGGTGGACGACGGCGCTCTCCACGGCGTCGAGCAGGCAGTCCTGGAGGAACAGGTCGTCGATGGCGTAGCCGGACAGCGCCAGTTCGGGGAACAGCGCGACCGCGACCGCCTGTTCGTCGCACTCCCGCACGCTGTCGAGCACCGCCGCGGCGTTCGCCATGGGGTCGGCGATGGTGCAGGGCGTCGTGCAGGCGGCGACCCGGGCCATCCCATGGCGGTAGAGTGATCCAAAGCTCAGGGTCCGAGCCGCGCCGTCAACCGTCATCGTGATCCTCTCCCAACCGGTCCTGCGGTAATGCACACAAGAGAGAAACCGGCGGAGGCCGCCGGTCGTCTCGCCCGCCGCATTCTGGCGGTTGCCGGCGCGGCGCTCAACCCATTGATCATGGCCCATTGATCAGGGCCGATTGGTTATGGCCGATGGATTGGGGGAGGGATCAGGCTGTCTTCACCTCGGCGATGAAGGCGTCGACGCTGCCCTTGAGGGCCACGGCGCGGCCGGCCACCTCGCGGGCGGATTGCAGGACCTGCGCCGATCCGGCGGCCGTCGATTCGGAGGCGACGCGCAGCGTGCCGATGGTCCCGGTCACCTCCGCCGTGCCCTGCGCCGCCTGGACGGCGTTGCGGCCGATCTCGGCGGTGGCGGCCCCCTGCTGCTCGACGGCGGCGGCGACGGCGGTGGCCATCTCGTTCAGGCGGAAGATCACCGTGGCGATGGTCTGGATGGCCGACACGGCGCCGCCGATGGTCTCCTGCATGGAGCCGACCTGGCTGCGGATCTCGTCGGTCGCCTGCGCCGTCTGGTTGGCGAGCTGCTTGACCTCGCTCGCCACC
The DNA here is from genome assembly GCF_965111635.1 of Azospirillum sp. Marseille-Q6669. Taxonomy (NCBI): domain Bacteria; kingdom Pseudomonadati; phylum Pseudomonadota; class Alphaproteobacteria; order Rhodospirillales; family Azospirillaceae; genus Azospirillum; species Azospirillum sp. Marseille-Q6669. The sequence goes on from NZ_CBCOOP010000001.1 coordinate 1,843,152, forward strand.
ACGGCGAAGCCCTTGCCGGCCTCGCCGGCGCGGGCCGCCTCGATGGTGGCGTTCAGCGCCAGCAGGTTGGTCTGGCTGGCGATGCCCTGGATGAGGTCGATCACTTCGTTGATGCGCTGGCCGGATTCGGTCAGGGCGCCGACCCGCTCCTGGGCCTGCTGGGCCTGCCGCGTCGCCTCGTCGGCGAAACCGCGCGCCTCGTTCATCTGGCGCGACACCTCCTGCACGGTGGAGGTCATCTCCTCCGTCGCGGCGGCGACCGTCTGGACGTTGGCGGCGGTCTGCTCGGCGGCGGCGCCGACGACGGTCATCCGTTCCGACGCCTGCTCCGCCCCGGCGGACAGGGAGTTGGCGGTGGCCTCCAGAGCGGCGGCGGCGTCCTTCATGACGTGCAGGGCCTCGCCGACCTCGCGGTCGAAGCGCAGGATCGTCGCGCCGACCGCCTCGGCGCGGTCGAGCTTGTGCCGGGCCTCGGCCTCCTGCTCCGCCTGGATGCGCTGGCGGTCGAGTGCGTTGTCCTTGAAGACGGCGAGCGCCCGCGCGATGTCGCCGACCTCGTCGCGGCGGTCGGCGCCGGTGATGACCACCGTCAGGTCGCCGCCGGACAGACGGCGCAGGCAGGACACCGCCTCCACGATGGGGGCGACGATGCCGCGCGCCGACAGCCAGCGCCCGATCAGCCCGCTGGCGAGGATGCCGAGCAGGGCGACCGCGGCGATCAGCCAGGTGGTCCGGTCGGCCAGTGCTTCCGCCTCCTCGGAGATCCGCGCCGTCTTGGCGACGGTGAGGCCGTTGTAGTCCTGGACGGCGCGGATCAGCGCCTCCACCTGCTCCTGGCTGCCGGAGACGTTGTTCAGCACCTCGCGCCGGGCGTAAGTGATGCCCATGTCGGCGTGCTTCTTCGCCGCCGCCACCGTGGCGTCCAGGCTGCTGACATAGGCGGCGTATTGCGTCTCGATGCCGTCCAGCAGCGGGCGCTGCTGCGCGTCGGCGGCGGAGCGGGCGTGCTCCAGATGAGCGCGGACCTCGGCCTTGCGGTCGGCGACGACCGCCTCGATGGTGGCGACGCTGGCCGGGTTGGCGCCCATCTGGTACTCGGCGCGGCTCAGCTCGACCAGATAGCGGTTCAGCCGGGCGCCCTGCGTCGCCTCGCGCCCCGCCTCCTCGACCCGGTTCAACTCCCCGCCGAGCGTGGCGAGGCCGTAGCCGCTGACCAGGGCGGTGGACACCGAAACGGTTCCCAACACCACGACGATGCCGAGAATCTTCCCGGCGATGCGCACATTCTTCAACTGCATGTCGGCCTCGGGCGGCGCCCAGTTTGGGTGTTAACGCGCTAAATCGATGCGGTGGATGGTGGAGCCGGCCTGGGTACCGGAGTCGCTATCGGCGGCGCGGACGGCCCAGGCGGCGATCGCCAGATCCTGGATGCCCATGCCGGTGGAATCGAAGACGGTGATCTCGTTCGCGCTGGCGCGGCGGGGCGCCTTGCCCTCCAGCACGTCGCACAGCGTGCCGCGGATGGTTTCGCGGGTCAGGCCATGCGCCACCGCGTGCTGGCATTCGCCGAGCGCCGAGGCCTGCGCCCAGTCGTCCACCCAGACGGCGGCGCCGAGCAGGATCGCCGGGTCCAGCTCCTGCTTGCCGGCGGTGTCGGCGCCCATGGCGCAGATGTGCGTGCCGGGGCGGACCCAGCCGGCCTGGACCACCGGCTCGCGCGCCGTCGTCAGGGTGACGAGCACGTCGGCGTTGCGCGTCGCGGTCTCGGCGTCCACGACCTCGACGGACAGCCGCCCAGCGAAGGAGGCCGCCAGTTCCTCGGCCCGCGCGCGGTCGCGGTTGGCCACCAGGACGCGGTCGAAGCGGCGCACCAGAAGCGCCGCCTCCAGATGGTGCGCCGCCTGCCCGCCGGTGCCGATCAGGGCGAGCACCCGCGCGTCGTGCCGGGCCAGCTCGCGGATGCCGATGGCGCAGGCGGCGGCGGTGCGCAGCCCGGTCAGGTGGTTGGAGCTGACCAGCGCCGTCGGGCAGCCGGTCTCCGGGTCGGTCAGCACGGTGGTGGACTGGTGGTTGGTCAGGCCGCGGGCGCGGTTTCCCGTCCAGTAGCCGCCGATCTTCAGCCCGAGCAGCCCGATGGCGAGGTCGCCGCCGGCCTTGATGCCGTAGACGTCCGGTCCCGGCAGCAGACGTTCGCGGACCACCGGGAAGTTGCGCGCCTGCCCGCGGGAGACTTCTCGGAAGGCCATGTCCATGGCGTCGATGGCGTCGGCGGGGGACACCAGACGGCGGGCGGCGTTTTCATCGATGACGATCATTCTTTTACTCCCGCGGCGTCGAGCACCAGCCGCGCCAGCGCGTCGTCCGCCCTTTCCATCCGTGCCATGATCGAGAAGTGATCCTCCCCGGCCAGCGTGTGATAGGTGCAGCGTGAGCCGCGGCACTGGCACAGCGTGGCGAAGTCGCGCGACTGGGCGATCCAGGCGGGCGTCTCCGCCGAACCGACGACGACCGTCAGGGCCGTGGCGGTGGACGGCGGGTGGCGCATCGGGCTGACCCCGTCGACCATCTCCGGGCGCAGCCCGATGGTCTCGTTGACGGTGATGTCCAGCACCGGCGCCAGCTCGTAGAGGCCGCTGATCAGGACGGCGGCCTTGACGGCGCCGTCCTCCAGCCGGTCCGCCCCGGCGTCGTCGGACAGCGCCATGGCGATCAGATGCGCCCCGGCGGAATGGCCCGACACGGTGAGGCGGTCGGGATCGCCGCCCAGCGAGGCGGCGTTGCGGTGAATCCAGCGCAGCCCCTCGCGGGTGCGCCGCGTGATCTCCGGCAGGGTCGCCGCCGGGCACAGGTCGTAATTCATGACCACGGTCGTGACGCCGCGCGGCACCAGCGCGTCGGCGACGTAGCTGTAGTCGGCCTTGTCGCGCCCGCGCCAATAGCCGCCGTGCAGGAAGACGTGCAGCGGGGCGCCGGGCGCGGCCGCCGGAAACACGTCGAGCGTGGAGAGCGGGCTGTCGCCATAGGCGATGTCGTAACGTCCGGCGTTCCGTTCCCGAGCGGCGCGGCTCAGCTCGGCGGCGCGCTCGGCGTGGCGCGCGAAGTCGGGAACGGAATGGCGGGGGTTGTACTGCCACTCGTGATCGTCAGGAACGACTGACACGATGGGACCTCCTGGGTTCCGGAGAAGGGGGGCGCTCAGACCAGATCCATCAGCTGGGTCCACAGCTGGTGCCGCTTGGCGACGTATTCCGGCGTGTCACGCAGCGCCTCGCCCAGGCTGGCGCGCGGGCGCGGGATGTCGATGGGCACGATCTCGCGGATGCGGCCGGGGCGGGGCGACATGACCACCACCCGGTCGGCGAGGCAGACGGCCTCGTCCACGCTGTGGGTGACGAAGAGGATCGTCTTGCCCATGCGCTCGGTCAGGCCGAGCATCTCGTTCTGCAGAATCTCGCGGGTCAGCGCGTCGAGCGCGCCGAACGGCTCGTCGAGCAGCATGATCTCCGGCTCGATCGCCAGGGCGCGGGCGATGCCGACGCGCTGCTGCATGCCGCCGGAGAGCTGGTGCGGGAAGCGGTCGCCGAAGCCCTTCAGCCCGACCGTGGCGAGCACGCGCTCCGTCGTCTCGCTGTGGCGGTTCGGCGGGATGCCCTTGGCTTCCAGCGCGAAGCCGATGTTCTGGGCAGCGGTCAGCCAGGGCAGCAGGCCGTATTGCTGGAAGACGAAGCCGCGGTCGTGGCCGGGGCCGGTGACCGGCTTGCCGTCGATGCGGATCTCGCCGCTGGTCGCCGTCTCCAGGCCCTGGATGATGCGCAGCAGCGTGGTCTTGCCGCAGCCGCTGGGCCCGACGAAGGCGATGAATTCACCCTCCTCCACGTCCAGGTCGACGCCGTCGAGCGCCGTCATCGACGGCCCTCCGGACACCGGGAAACGCTTGGTCAGGTTGCGGACGGACAGCTTGGGCATGGGACGGCACCGGGTCTTGAAGCGGGACGGCGGGCGGAATGGGGCAAAGCGCGGGAGGGGGCCGGCGGTGCGACGCCGGCCCCGACGGGATTACGGCTGCTTGTAGGTGCCGATCTCCGCCAGCACCTCCTGGACGATGCTGGTGTCGAGCACCTTCTCGGCCGGGTGGACGGCCTTCTGCAGGCCGCCTTCGACGTTCAGCTCCTGCATGTACTTGGCCTGATCGGCGGTGACGGTGCCGTTCGGGTTCCAGATGCCGCCGACCTTGTAGAACTCGTAGAATTCGGCGAGCTGCTCGTCGTTGTAGTCGAAGTGCTTCTTCGCGACGTCCAGCGCGCCCTTCTCGTTGTCGAAGATCCAGCGGGTCGCCTCCAGCTCCGCCTTGACGAAGCGCTTCAGCACGTCGCGCTTCTTGGCGATGGTCTGGTCGTTGACGTCCCAGGGGGTCATCACGTAGTTGGGCAGCTTCTTGGAGACGACGAACAGCACCTTGGCGTTCTTGTCGTGCGCGGCCTTCGGGTCGTAGTTGGAGACGGTCGCGTCGATGGTGCCGGTCAGGATGCCGTTGATGCGGGCCGAGGAGCCCTTCAGCGAGACCCACTGCACCGACTTGATCTGGTCCTCGCTCATGCCGGCCTGGCGCATCAGGGCGGTGATGACGACGTGCGGCAGCGAGCCGGGGGAGGAGATGCCGACCTTCTTGCCCGGCAGGTCGGTGACGTCCTTCACGCCCGACGCGGCGTTGGCGTAGAAGGCGTAATGCAGGCCGGTGTGGACGCCGCCGATGGTCTTCAGCGTGCCGCCCTTGTCGGCCGCCGCCAGCGTCTCCGACATGCCGGCCTGGCTGATGTCCAGTTCCCCGGCGATCAGCGAGCGCACGGGGATGGAGCTGTCGGCGATGTGCACCAGTTCCACCGTCAGGCCGTTCTTCTCGTAGAAGCCCTGGTCCTGCGCGACGAACTCGACGAGGTTCAGGAACATCTTGGCCGGCATGCCGATCTTCAGCGCGTCGGCGGCGAGCGCGGCGGTGCTCATCGCCACGGAGAAGGCACCCGCCAGCAGGGCGGCCTTCAGCGAACGGGACATCATGCTCATGATCCCTCTTCCTTCCTCAATCCGGTGTGGTGTGGGGCGCGTGTGGTGCGGGGGGGAGGCGGGCCGGTCAGCGGCGGCGCCAGCGGCCGAAACGCTCTTCGACCTTTTGAACGAGAACCGTCAGCGCGTTGGCGAGCAGGGCCACCACCAGGACCGGGGCGAAGGCCTTGGCCGTCTCGAACGCGTTGGTGTAGTTGATGATCAGGCCGCCGAGGCCGGAGATGGAGGTCAGGAACTCCGCCACGATCATCGCGATGATGCCGCGGCCGAGCGCGATGCGCAGGCCGCTCGCCACGTAGGGCAGGGCGTAGGGCGCGATGATCTGGCGGTAGACCATGAACCGCGAGGCCATGAAGGCCTTGCCGATGTCCAGATAGTGCCGGTCCACGTTCTTCACGCCGGTGACCGTGTTGATGATCACCGGGAAGACCGCGAACAGGATGATGATCGTGATCTTGGCCAGGAAGCCGATGCCCACCCACAGCATCAGGATGGGGATCAGCGCCACCAGCGGCATGGCGTAGAGCGCGTTGATGTAGGGATCGAGGATCACCTCCACCGTGCGGTTCGTGCCCATCGCGAAGCCGACCACGATGCCGATGACCGAGGCGATGACGAAGCCCAGGACGAAGGTCGACATGCTGTCCAGCGTCGCCGAGAGCAGTTCGCCGTTCAGCAGCAGCTCCCAGGTCGCCACGGCGATGTCGCTGGGCACCGCGACCAGCAGCTTGTTCGCGTCGCGCGCCGCGAATTCCCAGACGGCGAGCAGCAGGACCAGCGTGCCGATTTGAAGCAGCCGCTCGCGGCGCCTCTGCCGGTTGGGGTCGGACGCGGCCTCAGGCTCGCCGGCGCTTTTTGAAACGGCGCTCGCTTGTGCACTCCGCTGCACGCCTGCCTCCTGTGTGCGAGGTGATGGTATGGTGTGGTGGGTGTGGCGTTTGGCCCTCTGGGCCGCCGCCTTGGACCGTCGTTGATACGTATGCTAATCGAAGGTGGTAGTGTGGCGCAAGCATATCGTCATACTGTCTGACAAGAAGAGAAACTTTATGTCAAATTTGCCGATAAATATTGTCCGCGTCGCCGCTCCCCTGCGTCAGCAGGTGATCGACCTGTTGCGCGCGGCCATCGCCGACGGGCGCTATTCGCCCGGCGACCGGCTGGTCGAGCGCGAGCTGTGCGAGACGTTGCAGGTCAGCCGCCCGATCCTGCGGGAGGCCCTGCGCCAGCTGGAGGCGGAGGGGCTGGTCCACAACGTGCCCCAGCGCGGGCTGGAGGTGGTGACCCTGACGGCGGAAGATGTCCGGCAGATCTATCAGGTGCGCGGGGCGCTGGAGAGCCTGGCGGCGGCGGAGTTCATCGCCCAGGCCAAGCCGGAGCAGTGGGCGATCCTCGCCGACGCCATGGCGGCCTTCGAGGCGGCGGCGGCGGAAGGCGTGCCGTCGCGCATCCGCACGGCGAAGACCATGTTCTACGACACGCTGATCGCCGGCTGCGGCAACCCGACGATGGCGCAGATCCTCAAGGCGCTGCACAACCGCATCCAGCTGCTGCGCGGGGTGTCGCTGGCCGAGCCGGGGCGGCTGCCCAACACGATCCGCGAAATCCGCGAGATATTCGAGGCGATGACCGCCCGCGACACGGTGCGCACGCGCCAGCTCTACGACGAGCACATCGCCAGCGCCGCCCGCGTGACCATGCAGGCTTTAGCCGCCGGACGATAATGCCTGGGCGATAAGGGCGGTCAGGCGCCGCCGATGCCCTCGGTGAAGGTCTCGCCGGTCCTGGGGTCGATGTCCTCGCCGGTTCCCGGCGTGCCGGGCGCGGCCTCGTCACGGTCGCTCGCCGGCTTTTGGCTGTCGGGGTCGTAGCTGCGCGGGGGATGGACGGCGGTGTCGTCCGGCTTCTTCGGGTCGCTCATGCGCCACCTCTGGGAAAGGGATTGCAACCTTCCCGTCAACAAGGGCGGCGGCGTATCCTCACGCGCATCGGCAACGCACCGACAGGGAAGGGACACGCCATGACGACCGCCAAAAACACCATCTGCCTCTGGTACGACACGGACGCGGAGGCCGCGGCCCGCTTCTACGCCACGGTCTTTCCCGACAGCGCGGTGGGGGCCGTCCACCGCGCTCCCGCCGATTACCCGTCCGGCAAGACGGGCGACGTGCTGACGGTGCAGTTCACGGTCGCCGGCATTCCCTGCCTCGGCCTCAACGGCGGGCCGACGTTCAAACACAACGAAGCCTTCTCGTTCCAGATCGCCACCGACGACCAGGAGGAGACCGACCGCTATTGGAACGCCATCGTCGGCAACGGCGGGCAGGAAAGCGCCTGCGGCTGGTGCAAGGACCGCTGGGGCGTCTCCTGGCAGATCACGCCGCGCGTGCTGACCGAGGCGCTGGCGGCCGGCGGCGACGAAGCCGGGCGCGCCTTCGCGGCGATGATGGGCATGACGAAGATCGACGTCGCTGCGATCGAGGCCGCGCGGCGCGGCTGACGATCCCCGAAGAGAAGGATCACCGGCCGGACTCAGCGGCCGGGGGCCGGCGCCTCCACGGCCTCCGCCGCGCCGCGCGGGGGAACGCGCAGCAGGCTGGTCAGCCCGCCCGCCAGGGTGAGGGCGGCGGCCACGGCGAGGCCGAGGCGCGGCGCCGCCTCCGGACCGGACAGCAGTGAGAACAGCACGGTCATGAGCACCGCGCCAGCGGTCTGCCCGACCAGACGCGCGGTGCCCTGCATCCCTCCGGCGGCGCCGCTGCGCGTCTTAGGCACGGTCAGCAGCATGTTGCGGTTGTTGGGCGTCTGGAACAGCCCGAAGCCGAAACCGCACATCACCATGAAGGCCAGCAGCGGCCGCGGGTCCTGCCCGAGCGGCCAGACCGCCGTCAGGGCAAGGCCGGCGGCGAGGAGAAGGCCGCCCACGGCACACAGCCAACCCGTTCCCACCCGGTCGGACAGCCGGCCCGCGATGGGTGCGGCGACGGCGGTCGCCAGCGGCCACGGCACCAGGAACAGCCCCGCCGTGACGATGTCCTGGCCGAGCCCGTGCTGCAGATAGAAGGGCAGGGCCACGGCGGCGGCCATCTGGCCGGTGAAGCAGAGGACGGAGGCGACCACCGACAGGCGGAAGGAGCGCACCCGCAACAGATCGAGCGGCACCAGCGGCGCCTCGCGTTCCTTTTCGCGCCGGACCAGCCCGGCAAGGCAGAGCGCCGCGGCCAGCAGCAGCGCGCCCCCGCGCAGGGGCTGCGTCGCGACGGTTTCGGCCCCCATCACCAGGGCGGCGAAGAATCCGGCGTTGAGGGCGACGCTGGCGGGATCGAGGCGGCGCTTGGTTCCCGCGACGGCGGGCAGCGCGCGGGCGGTCGCCAGAACCACGATCCCGACCGGGATGTTGATCGCGAACAGGACGGGCCAGGGGGCGACGGCGAGGATGCCCGCCCCGATCGTCGGCCCTGCGGCCGAGGCCAGCGCGATGGCCAGGGCGTTCCAGCCGATGGCGGCGCCGAGCAGCCGCTGCGGATAGACGAAGCGCAGCAGCGCGACGCCCAGCGCCATCACCGCCGCCCCGCCGAGCCCTTGCACGAAACGCGCGGCGATCAGCCAGGGCAGCGTCGGCGCCAGGGCGCAGCCGGCGGAGGCCGCGGTGAACAGCAGCACCCCGCCGGTGAACACCCGGCGGTGCCCGAGACTCTCGCCGAGGGCGCCGACGGGCAGGAGCGCGATCACCAGCGCCAGTTGGTAGGCGGTGATGATCCAGACGGTGTCGGCGGGCGGAACCTCGAGGGTGCCGGCGACGGTCGGCAGGGCGATGTTGGCGATGGCGCCGTCGAGCACGACGAGCACGATCGCGGCGATGACGGACGCGCCGGCCACGGCGCGGCGGGGCATGGGCAGCCCGTCCGGATGCGGGCCTTTCGGGTGCATGGTTTCGGGCGTTCGGGCGATGGGGGAACGGGGCATCGGCGTCTCCAACAGGGGTTGGATCAATCTCGCTCTCCGCGTGGCATGGCGGAAGACGCCGCCTGTGCAGGTTATTCCTGCATCGAACGCCATGTGTTAGCCTCGCGCTCCATGGCCGATCCCGATCTCAACCTGCTCATCGCGCTCGACGCGCTGTTGTCGGAGGGCAGCGTCGTCAAGGCGGCGCGACGGCTCGGCCTCAGCGACTCCGCGATGAGCCGCACCCTGGCGCGCCTGCGCGAGGTCACCGGGGACCCGCTGCTCGTCCGGGCCGGACGCGGCCTCGTCCCGACGCCGCGGGCCATCCAGCTGCGGGAGCGGGTGCCCGGTCTCGCCGAGGAGGTCCGCGCGGTGCTGCGTCCGGCGGAGGTCATCGACATCGCCCGGCTGGAGCGCAGCTTCACCCTGCGCGCCAGCGAGAGCTTCATCGAGGTCTACGCCGCCCGGCTGGTCGGCCGCGTCGCCGCCGAAGCCCCCGGCGTCCTGCTGCGCTTCGCGCCGCGGGGGAACCGCGACGCGCAGGCGTTGCGCGACGGGCTGATCGACCTCGACATCGGGGTGCATTCGGAAACCACGCCGGAGCTGAAGGTGCAGAGCCTGCTCCGCGACCGGCTGGTCGCCGCCGTGCGGGAGGACCATCCGCTGACCCGGTTGGGGACGGTGACGCCGGAACAGTACGCCGCCTGCGGGCATGTGCTGACCTCGCGGCGCGGGCTGGTGCGGGACCGGATGGACGAGGCGCTGGCCGCCCTCGGCCTCGCGCGCAAGGTGGCGGCGGTCGTGCCGAGCTTCCCGGCGGCCCTGGCGATCGTCCGCGCCTCCGACCTGACCGCCCTGGTGTCCGAGCGTCAGGTCGCCGCGGGCGTGGCCGGGGTCCGCACCCTGCCGCTTCCCATTGCCCTGGATGAGGTCGTGGTGACGCAGATGTGGCATCCTCGGCAAGACGCCGACCCGGCCCACCGCTGGCTGCGCGGGGTGGTGCATGGCGCTTGCCGTGAGTCGGCGGGGGGCGGCATCATTTGACAAGCGGGAATTGGGTGGCAGGAGGCGACAGTGGAGGGTGCCGAATGTCTGAAAAGCGCCATCACCGGACCCCAGAGCCCACCCATAATCTTGCGTTTTGACGCCCTGCCCCACGCCTCGGCGCCTCCTGCCGGTCAATCTACACATTACCCAGCCGTCCCCCCCCACCACACTTCGCCCGTGTGGCAAAGCACCAAGTAAGAATGCGACTTGTTCGCAATTGCATATTGCCCTATAGGTCTGGCGGCTCGGGGGAGGATTCCGGGGATCTGTTCAATCCGGTGGCTGGGAGGCCGATCCATGCCGTTCCATCCCAGAATGCAAAGCAGCACGGAAGGCTTCACCATCCTCGGGGACCTTCAGTGGCGCGCCTGGAACGGGATGATCGCCGACGTCTGGAACGTCGCCTGCGATCAGAACGGCCAGGGCGAGTATGTCTCCGAAGCCCCGCGGCTGGTGGTGGTCCTCGATCAGGTGGGGGAGGGCGGGCTGCACGTCACCGCCTCGCCCGGCCGGGGCGAGTCCGGCCGGCTCAGCCGGCGCGAGCCGCTGAGCTATGTGCCCGCCGGTCTGCGGGTGTGGTCGCGCACGGTGAACGTCCGCCGGCTCACCCATCTCGATCTCCATTTCGACATGTCCGTGCTGGGGGGCCGCTTCGTGGACGGGCTGGATGTCCGGGGCATGGAACGGCCGCGTCTGAATTTCGCGGATGAGCGGCTGTTCGCGCTGGCCCGCCTGATCGCGGCGGAATGCCGGACGTCGGCGAACCTGCACGACCTCTATGGCGAGAGCCTGATGGCCGCGCTGTTCGTCGGCCTCGCGCAGGCGGAGCCCGTCGCCGAACGCAAGCGGGGGCAGTTGCCGCCGCGCCAGTTGAGGCGCGTCACCGACTACATCGAGGAGCATTGCAGTCGTCCCATCCGCCTGCAGGAACTGGCCGAACTGACCGGCTTGTCCACCACCCATTTCTGCACCGCCTTCAAGGCTTCGACCGGCCTGCCGCCCCACAAATGGCAGATGCGGGTCCGCGTGGAGCGGGCCAAGAGCCTGCTGACCGGATCGGACATGACGCTGGCCGCCGCCGCGGTGACGGCTGGCTTCTCCGATCAGGCGCACCTGACGCGCGTCTTCCGCCAGATCGTCGGCACCACGCCCGCCGCGTGGCTGCGCAACCAGACCGGCTGAGCCGGGGCATCGCCCGGCGCACCGCCCGACGTACCCTGGAAGCGACGAATGCCGGAAGATCGTCCAACCCATCCAAAGACCGTTCAATCGCGCCGCTTCATGCACATGCTAATCATTCGCAACAACGAGGGCGCTTCGGGACCCGCCGGTCCGAAGGCGTTTCGCGGATGCCGCATACAGTCCGAGGCCGATTGCGATGAGTGATATTTCCAACAAGCGACTGACCCGCCTCCTTTTGAGCAGCACGGCGCTCGCCGCCCTGCTGGTGCCGGCGCTCGCCCAGGCGCAGGGAACGACCGCTCCGGCGGTCCTGGCGCCGGTGACCGTGGAGGGCGACCGGGCCGCCGACACCGCGACCAGCCCGGTCCGCGGCTATGTGCCCGGCCGCACGGCCACGGGGTCCAAGACCGACATCCCACTTGAGGCGGTCCCGCAGTCCGTCTCGGTGATCGGGCGCGAGGAGATGGACGACCGCGGCGCGCAGAAGGTCGACGAGGCGCTGCGCTACACCCCCGGCGTCTTCAGCCAGCCCTTCGGCCCGGACAGCGACACCAACTGGATCTTCATCCGCGGCTTCCAGGCGACGCAGACCGGCATCTACCAGGACGGGCTCCAGCTCTACAGCTACGGCTTCGGCGGCCAGTTCGTGGACAGCTACACGCTGGAGCGGATCGAGGTGCTGCGCGGCGCCTCCTCCGTCCTCTACGGCGGCAGCAATCCCGGCGGTCTGGTGAATTACGTCTCCAGGCGGCCCGGCGACACGCCGGTGCGCTCGGTCGAGGCGGGGATCAACCAGCACGGCACCGCCCATCTCGGGCTGGACGTCGGCGGCGCCATCGACCCGACGCTGAGCTACCGGCTGACCGGCCGCATCGCCGGCGGCGACAGCTACACCGACTTCGCGGACGGCTTCCGCGGCACCATCTCGCCGAGTTTCAAGTGGTCGCCGAACGACCGCAGCACGCTGACGGTGCTGAGCAACTACACCGACATCGACGAGACGCACAACGGCGGCGCCTTCCTGCCCTATGTCGGCACGGTGAAGCCGGCCCCCTTCGGGCGCATCGACCGCAAGGCCAACTTCACCGAGCCGGACATCGACACCTACCGGCGCCGTCAGGCTTCCATCGGCTACGAGTTCGAGCACCGCTTCGACAACGACCTGACCTTCCGCCAGAACGCCCGCTATGGCTACAGCCGGGTCCACGAGGTCACGGTCTATCCCTTCGGCTACAACGGCTTCTCGGCGGTGCCGACCGACCCGGACAACCTGCTGTCGCGCATCAATTTCGAGCACACGACCAAGGTCAACGCCTTCCTGATCGACAACCAGCTCGAATCCAAGTGGCAGACCGGACCGGTCGCCCACACGGCGCTGGTCGGCGTCGACTACAAGTATTTCAAGATGGATCAGGTGCAGGCGTCCGGCTCGGCCACGCCGATCAGCGCCACCAACCCGGTCTACGGCGCCGCGCAGGGTCCGCGCTTCTCCTACATCGACCAGGAGCTGACGATGGGTCAGCTCGGCGTCTATCTCCAGGACCAGATGCGCTTCGGCCAAGGCTTCCTGGTGACGCTGAACGGGCGCTACGACATCGCCTCGACCGACGCCGACGGCACCCCCGCCTACGACGGCAAGGACGGGAAGTTCAGCGGGCGCGCCGGTTTGGCCTACGAGTTCGCCAACGGCGTGACGCCCTATGTCAGCGCCTCGACCTTCTTCAACCCGGTGCTGGGATCGTCGGCGGTGGCCGGCGTGTTCAAGCCGGAAACCGGCCAGCAATACGAGGTCGGCGTGAAGTACCGCCCGGCCTGGATGGACGCCATCTTCACCGCGGCCCTGTTCGACCTGACGCGCACCAACGTGGTGACCGGTCCCTTCAACGCTGAGACGCAGCTGGGCGAGGTCAATTCGCGCGGCATCGAGCTTGAGGCCAAGGCCAACATCACGCCGAATCTGAAGGCGGTGGCTTCCTTCACCGCGCTCGACCTCGACATCAAGAAGGACGCCAACCCGGCGCTGATCGGCAAGACCCCCTACATCGTGCCGCAGATCCAGGGCTCGGCTTTCCTCGACTACACCTTCCGGGAAAACGCGCTGGACGGCGTGTCGGTGGGCGGCGGCGTGCGCTACGTCGGCTCGTCCTGGGCCGACAACGAGAACACGCTGAAGGTCCCCGCCGCCACTGTCTTCGACGCGCGGATCGGCTACAAGCCCGCCGCCTGGGGCGTGAATCTCGCTGTCACCAACCTGTTTGACAAGGAGTATGTGGCGAGCTGCCAGACCCAGTTCTCCTGCGGCTACGCCGAGGGTCGGACCGCCCTGCTGACCGTCAACATGACGTGGTGACTTGAATCCCCCTCTCCCGGGACGGGAGAGGGTTTCCAGTAGGAACATTCAGAAAGACCGATGAGCCCGGACCAGACCCAACCCCTCTACGACCTCGCAGGCGTGAGCTTCTCCGTTGCCGGACGGGCGATCCTGTCGGGACTGTCGCTCCGGCTGGAGCAGGGGCGGATCTATGGGCTGGTCGGCCCCAACGGGTCGGGGAAGAGCACGCTGATCCGCCTGCTCGCCCGCCAGCAGCCGCCGGGCGGCGGAAGCATCCGCTGCCTGGGGACGGACCTCGCGCGGATCGGCGACCGCGACTTCGCGCGCACCGTCGCCTACATGCCGCAATTCACCCCGCCCGCCGAGGGCATGACGGTGCGGGAGCTGGTGGCGCTCGGCCGCTTTCCCTGGCACGGGGCGCTCGGCCGCTTCGGGGCGGAGGACGCCGCCAAGGTGGCGGAGGCCATCGCCGAAACCCACCTGGATGCCTTTGCCGACCGGCTGGTCGACAGCCTGTCGGGCGGCGAGCGGCAGCGCGTCTGGCTGGCGATGATGCTGGCACAGGACACGCGCTGCCTGCTGCTCGACGAGCCGACCTCGGCGCTGGACATCGCCAGTCAGGTGGAACTGCTGGGGCTGGTGCGCCGGCTGAGCCGGGCGCGCGGCATCGGCGCGGTCATCGTGCTGCACGACATCAACATGGCGGCCAGCGTCTGCGACGAGATCCTGGCCATGCGCAACGGCGCGCTGATCGCCCAGGGCACGCCGGACACCATCATGACCGGCGAGACGCTGGGGGCCATCTACCGCCTCGCCATGACGACCGTCCCGCACCCGGTGACCGGCAAGCCGATCGGTTGCGTGCTGTGACGGGGCGGGCGACGATCACCCGCCGCCACGCGCTGGGGCTGGCCGCCGGAGCGGTGCTGCTGCCCCGCCTCGGGCACGCCGCGTCCGGGCGCCGGGTCGCCGCCATCGACTGGGCGGGGCTGGAGACGGCGCTGGCGCTGGGCATCGTGCCGGTCGCCGCGACCGAACTGATCCAGTTCCGCAAGGTCGTCGTCGAGCCGGGGGTCCCGGACTCGGTGATCGACCTCGGTCTGCGCGGCACCCCCAATTACGAGGCGCTGACGCTGGCCGGGCCGGACCTCATCCTCACCTCCAACTATTATGAGGGGCAGCGGGCCAGCCTGGAGCGGGTGGCGGAAACCCTGTCGCTGCCGATCTACCAGCCGGGCGTGCCGCCCTACACGCTCGCCACCGAAGCGGCGCTGACCCTCGGCCGGGCGTTGGGTCGGGAGGCGGAGGCCCGCGCCTTCGTCGCCGGGGCCGACGCGGAGATCGCCCGGCTGGGCAACTCCCTGCGCGGCGGCGTCCGCCGCCCGGTTCTGGCGATCAACTTCGGCGATGCCCGCCATGTCCGCGCCTTCGGCGACGACAGCATGTTCGGCGCGGTGCTCCAGCGGTTGGGGTTGCGCAACGCCTGGGCGTCGCAATCGAGCTACAGCGCCGCGGCACCGCTGGGGATCGAGGCGCTGGCCCGCATGCCGGACGCCATCACCATCGTCGTTCCGCCGCTGCCCTCCGACGTGGTGCGCGGGCTGGACGACAGCGCCCTGTGGCAGGCCCTGCCGATGGTGCGGCAGAAGCGGGTGAGCGTGATCGAGCCGGTCAACCATTTCGGCGGGCTTCCGGCCGCCCTGCGCTTCGCCCGCCTCGTCACCGCCGCCCTGCTCCGTTTGGAAGGCGCGCGGCATGGCTGAGCGCATGGCATTCAACCGCATTCTGCTGTGGAGCGGGCTGGCGCTGGCCGCCGCCGCGCTGTCCGTCTGGCAGGTCGCCGGGCACGCCGCGGCGCCATCCATTCCCTTGCCGCCGGACGCCGCCTGGCTGGACGGTGTCATCCTCTATCACAGCGTGCTGCCGCGGATCGCGGTGGCGCTGGTCGCCGGGGCGGCGCTCGGCCTGTCGGGGCTGCTGCTCCAGCGCGTGCTGCGCAACCCGCTGGCCGAGCCCTCGACGCTCGGCGTGTCGGCGGGCGCCCAGCTCGCCCTGACGCTGGGGATGCTCTACGCCCCGGCGCTGATGGACCACGCGCGGGAGGGGGTGGCACTGGCCGGCGGACTGGCGGCGGTCGGGCTGATTCTCGCCATGACGTGGCGGCGCGGGCTGGAGCCGGTGGCCGTCGTGCTGGCCGGCATGATGGTCGCCCTGACCGCCACCATGGGCAGCGCCGCGCTGATCCTCGCCAACGGCGACTATCTCTTCTCCATCTTCATCTGGGGCGGCGGGGCGCTGGCCCAGCAGAGCTGGGGGCCGACGCTGACCATCGCCGTCCGGCTGCTGATCGGCGTCGGCGCCGCCGTCTTGCTGATGCGCCCGCTGGCCATCCTCGGGCTGGACGACGCCAGCGCCCGCAGCCTGGGCGTCGCCCTCAACGCCACGCGCTTCGGCGTCATCGGGGTCGCGGTCTGGCTGGCGGCCAGCGTGACGGCGGAGGTCGGGGTGATCGGCTTCGTCGGTCTGGCAGCCCCGGCGCTGGCCCATCTCAGCGGCGCGCGGACCCAGGGCCAGAGGCTGGTCGCCGCCCCGCTGATCGGCGCGCTCCTGCTCTGGCTGACCGACGGGCTGGTGCAGTTTCTGGCCGGGGTGGACGGGGAGCGGGTGCCGACCGGGGCGGCGACGGCGCTGCTCGGCGGCCCGCTGCTGCTCTGGCTGCTGCCGCGCCTGCGCATGTTCGAATGGCCGTCGCTGAACAGTCGTCCCGCGCCGTCGCGCCGCAGCCCGCACCCGTACCGGCTGATCGCCCTGTTCGCCGTCCTCGGCGCCGTCGCCGTGGGCCTCGCGCTCACGGTCGGCTACGGGCCGGGCGGCTGGACGTTGTCCACCGGCCCGCTGCTCGACACGCTGCTGGGCTGGCGCGGTCCGCGCGTGGCGGTCGCCGCGGCGGCGGGGGCGATGCTGGCCGCCGCCGGAATGGTGTTGCAGAGGGTGACCGCCAACCCGCTTGCCAGCCCGGAAATCCTCGGCGTCGGCACCGGGGCCGGCGTCGGGCTGACCGCCGCGCTGTTCCTCGTCGCGGCACCCGGCTTCAGCGTTCAGCTCGCCGCGTCGGCGGCGGGGGCGGTGCTGACGCTGGCCGCCATGCTGGCCCTGTCGCTGCGCGCCGGTTTCGGTCCGGAGCGGCTTCTGCTGGCCGGCATCGCCATGAGCGCCCTGTGCAGCGCCGTCCTGACCGCAGTCATCGCCACGGGCACGCCGCAGGCCTTCGCCCTGCTGCGCTGGCTGAGCGGCTCGACCAACGAGGCCGGTCCGGGCGACGCCTGGTTCTGCGCCGGTGTGGCGGTGCTTCTGTTGGCAACCCTGCCGCTGACCGCCAAGTGGCTGGAGATTCTGCCGCTGGGCGACGTGACGGCGCGGGCCGTCGGGTTGCCGGTGCGGCGCTGCCGCGTCCTGCTGGTGCTGCTGGCCGGGCTGCTGACCGCGGCAGCGGCGCTGTTCGTCGGGCCGCTGAGCTTCATCGGACTGATCGCGCCGCATCTCGCCCGGCTGACCGGGCTGGGCCGCCCGCTCCAGCAGGGGATCGGGGCCGTTCTGATCGGCGCCGGGCTGATGGTGGTGTCGGACTGGCTGGCCCGCACCGTCGCTTTCCCCTATCAATTGCCCCTTGGTCTTTTTGCCGCGCTGCTCGCCGGCCCCTATCTGGTCTGGCTGCTCGGCCGGTCCGACGCCCGCACCCCGTGAACCGTCCCGTTCACCCCTCTGCCGTTCCGCAATGAGAAGAGCCATGCTTCGCCGCTTCCTCTCCTACTACCGCCCCTTCACCGGCCTGCTGGTCCTCGACATCGTCTGCGCCGTCCTGTCGGGCCTGCTGGAGTTGGGATTCCCGATGGCCGTGCGCGCCTTCGTGGACCAGCTCCTGCCGACCCAGGACTGGCCGCTGATCGTCGCCGCCACGGTGGCGCTGCTGGCGATCTACATGGCGAACGGCGGGCTGATGGCCATCGTGACCTATTGGGGCCACATGCTCGGCGTGAACATCGAGACGGAGATGCGCCGCAAGAGCTTCGACCATCTGCAGAAGCTCTCCTTCAGCTTCTACGACAACAACAAGACGGGCCATCTCGTCGGGCGGGTCACCCGCGACCTGGACGAGATCGGCGAGGTGGCGCACCACGGCCCCGAGGACCTGCTGATCGCAATCATGACCTTCGTCGGCGCCTTCATCCTGATGGCGGTGGTGCATCTGCCGCTGGCGCTGATCACCGCGGCCATCGTTCCGGTGATCGCCTTCGTGACCAGCCGCTACGGCGGGCGGATGACGAAGAACTGGCAGTCGCTCTATTCCCGCGTCGGCGACTTCAACGTCCGCATCGAGGAGAATGTCGGCGGCATGCGCGTGGTCCAGGCCTTCACCAACGAGGACCACGAGCGCAAGCTGTTCGCCGAGGACAACGACCGCTACCGCACCACCAAGCTCGCCGCCTACAAGATCATGGCGGCCTCGACGACGCTCAGCTACATGAGCATGCGGCTGATCCTGATCGTCGTCATGCTGACCGGCGCCCATTTCGTGCTGGTGGGCGAGCTGACCCAGGGCGGGTTCTTCGCCTTCCTGCTGCTGGTCAACACCTTCTTCCGCCCGATCGAGAAGATCAACGCGGTCATCGAGACCTACCCCCGCGGCATCGCCGGCTTCCGCCGCTACACCCAGCTGCTCGACACCCAGCCGGACATCGCCGACGCGCCCGGCGCCGTGGCGGCCCCGCCGCTGAAGGGCGACATCCGCTTCGAGGGCGTGTCCTTCGGCTACGACCCGGCGCGCCCGGTGCTGAAGGGCATCGACCTGTCGATCAAGGCCGGGTCGACCGTCGCTTTCGTCGGGCCGTCGGGTGCCGGCAAGACGACGATCTGCTCGCTGCTGCCGCGCTTCTACGAGGTCATGGCGGGACGCATCACCATCGACGGCCTGGACATCCGCGCCATGACGCTGGCCTCGCTGCGCCGGCAGATCGGCATCGTCCAGCAGGACGTGTTCCTGTTCGGCGGCACGATCCGCGAGAACATCGCCTACGGCCGTCTCGGTGCCGGCGACGCGGAGATCATGGAGGCGGCGCAGCGGGCCCATCTCGACGGGCTGATCGCCTCCCTGCCGGAGGGGTTGGACACCGTCATCGGGGAGCGCGGCGTGAAGCTGTCCGGCGGGCAGAAGCAGCGCCTGACCATCGCCCGCATGTTCCTGAAGAACCCGCCGATCCTGATCCTCGACGAGGCGACCTCCGCGCTCGACACCCAGACCGAGCGGGAGATCCAGAAGTCGCTGATGGAATTGGCGGAGGGGCGGACCACCCTGGTCATCGCCCACCGCCTGGCGACCATCCGCAACGCCGACGAGGTCTATGTCGTCGGCACCGAGGGCGGGCTTCAGCGCATCACCCACGAGGAGCTGGCGGCGCGCGGCTGATCGCGCCGCCTCCCGGGGGGCGGAAACGCTCCTCGGCGCGGCACCATCGCTCCGTCGGCCTGTTTGTGGACGTGAGTCACAGGCAGGAGGGCGACATGGCATCGGGCGCCGAGCGCACCGACCCCCGTTTGTGGGAGACGGTGAAGGCAAGCATCTTGAAAGGCGGCAAGGGCGGCGAGCCCGGCCAGTGGTCCGCCCGCAAGGCTCAGATAGCCGTTCAGGAATACAAGCGGTGCGGCGGCGGCTACGCGGGGTCCAAAAGCGCGGACAACAGCCTGAGGCAGTGGACCGACGAGGAGTGGGGCACGGGCTCAGGCAAGCCGAGCGGGGAAACGGGGGAACGTTACCTCCCCCGGCAGGCCCGCGAGCACCTGTCCAAAGCGGACTACCGGCGCACCAGCGACAAGAAGCGCGCCGACACGAAGAAGGGCAGACAATTCTCCAAGCAGCCGGACGACGTTGCCCGGAAGACGGCGCCGTTCCGGCACCATGCCGACGAGAACGCGACCCGTGCGGCCCTCTACGAGAAGGCAAAGCAGCGGAACCTGCCCGGCCGGTCCCGCATGAGCAAGGAGGAGCTGCAAAAGGCACTCTCCTGACCCGTCACGCGTTCGGCGCTCTCCCGGCTTGGAGAAGACCGTGCACGGGTTACTCGCGCATCAGCGTCGGCAGGTCCATGGCGACGCGGCCGATGTCCTCGCGGCGCAGGTCACGCGCGGCCAGTTCGGCCCTGCTCAAAGCCGACAGCTCACAATAGACGGTATAGGCGGCGGAAGCCTCGAACCAAGCGCTCACGAACTCACGGACGCCCTTGACGATGCCCGACAGAAGACCGTCGTGATCGGTGTGCGAAGCGGTGGTGTAGGCCATGGTGCATCTCCCTCATGTCTGATGGAGACGACCTTACACTGGCATACCAAATACCAGATACGCAGAGTGTGCAACGCAGCGAGGCAATAAAATTACAGCCAACTCAAGCATCTGTCCGGCGAATTGTTGGAAGATAAAATATTTCATGCACTCTTCATGGACCCCGGAGCGGCGCACAGCGAGCCGCCATCAGAGCATTTTCCTCATGGCGCAACGCTGTGCGATGGGGAGCCCGGCCCGCTCCTCCGCGTCCAGAACGGCGCGCAGACGGGCCCCGAGCTGCCCGTCATCCAGTGTGACGAAGCCAAGCCTCTGATAGTAGGGTTCGTTCCACGGCACGGCCCTGAAGGTGGTCAAGGTCAGGGAGGGGATGCCATGGCCGGCGGCGTGGCGCTGGGCCGTTTCGATCAATTGCCGCCCGAGGCCATGGCCCTGCTGGTCGTGGTGGACGGCCACCTGCCAAAGGTGAAGGGCATCGGGAGTCACCGTGCCGTTCAGGAAGGCGGCGAGTCCATACCCTGCCAATTCAGCGACGAATGCAACGCCGTCGGCGATCAGGGCGCGATGCCGCTCCTCCGACTGGACGTCGTCGTCGGCAATCCACTCCAGCCCCGCCCATTGTCGGAAGATCACGCCGGAACTGCGCTCGATCCCCGGCAGGGCGGGGGCATCGCATGGGGTTGCCGGTCGTATGCGGATCATTGATGCCCCACTCCCAAGCCATGGATGTCCGAGATACAAAACGGATGGAGCCTTTCGACTCCGCCCGTTTCACGTTGCACGTGGTGCTTCAGCCAAAGAATGATAAGTGAATGTCTTGAAATTCAATGGCGTCAATATTGCTCTCTCATACCGATGGCGCATGAAGGCTTCCATTGCTTGGAATTCATGCGAATTGCGGCCACCAGTGGAACCATGTGGCGGCGCGGATACGGTCGGGATCATCGGCGAGACCGCAGCAGCGATCGGCGAGTGCTTGATCGAGGGCATCGAGATCCTCGAAGTAGGTGTTGGCGATCGTCTCGTTGGTCAGTGGCCAGAGATGCTCGGCGGGCTGCAATTCGGGGGAATACGGGGGTAAGAACTCCAGCGTGATGCTCTCCGGGATGTCCAGCGAGCCGGCGACATGCCAGCCCGCGCCATCGAGGACGATGAGCACCTGCTTGGTGGGCCCGGCCCCGACCTCGCGGGCAAAGGCGTCCAGGATAGCACCGAACATGGGCGCATCGAGGCCATCGACGAGAAACCAGATCACCTGTCCGGTGCTCGGCCGTACGAAGCCCGCGAGATACATCCACTCGAAGCGCTGGTGGCCGCGCGCCACCGGCCGGCGGCCGCGCGGCGCCCACACTCGGCGGAGCACCGGCTTCAGCCCGACGCGATGCTCATCCATCGCCCACACCTCCAAGGGTGTGTCCGGGTCTTCCTGCTGGAGGGCCTGCACACGGCGGCGGAACCGGGCCTTGAAGACCTCCTGGGCCAAGGGATCGGCTTCGGCATGGCGGGGGCGCGGTATTTGGCGGGTGAAGCCGAGCCGGCCCAGATAATCGGTGCCGCGCCGGGGTGAGACGAGCCGGCCAAGCATGCCGGCGATCCACTGGGCGACCGAGTGGCCCGTCCACAAACCGCGGCCGGGCGGCGGATCGGCCAGGCTAGTCCTCAGGCTTTGTCGCTGGTTTTCGTCGAGCAGCGGTCTGGCGCCGGGGTTGAACTGGCGCTGGTCACCCAGCCCCGCAACCCCGGCCTCGTTATAGCGTCCCACGATGACGCTGACCCAGCGCGGCGTGTACCCCGTCACCTCGGCCACGAACTGGGCCGAGCGCCCACTGGTCAGCAGCCAGATGATTTGCAGATGCGTCCGCTCCGTCGCATCCGTCGCGGCCTTGTACAGCCGATGCAACTCATCGGCGTCAAGGTGATGAACCAGGTGAACCTTGCTGCCCATGCCAAATCAGGTGGATCGGGCTCGCCTCAAAGGAAGCCTTCACACGCCGTCGGTATCATTCCGAATGAGAATCTTCTAGCGCAAAATTTGATAAATGGAGGCTTCATTCACTCAAAGAATGATCAGAATCTGATTGGCGTTGGTGCACAGAGGAGAGCCGGACCGGTTGGCGGGGCGGACGTGCCGTGAAGAAGGGCGGCCTTTTCGTTCTGACCACCGCGTCCGCCATGCCCTTCAAGCACAACGCTGCCCATCGCCACCGCATCCCCGAGATGACGTTCCGGGTGACGAATTGGTCGTCCTATGAGGCGGGGCTGCGCCGGCGGGGCAGCCTGACCTTCTGCGATGAGGCCGCGCTTGCCGGCTGGCGGGCGGCTCCTCGGACCATCCCGGGTGGTCAGGCACGTTACGCGGGCCTCGCCATAGAAACCGCCCTTTTGGTCCGCGTGGTGTTCCACCAACCGCTCCGCCGGACTGAGGGGCTGCTCCGGTCTCTACTGGACCTGCTTGGGCTCGACCTGCCGGTGCCCGATCACACGACCGTGAGCCGGCGCTCGGCCATACTGACACCGATCCTGCGGGCCGCGCTGCCGGACGGGCTGGTGCACCTGGTTCTCGACAGCACCGGCCTGAAGGTCTACGGCGCGGGCGAGTGGCCGACCGTCAAGCGTGGCGCCCGGCAGCCGCGGCGTTGGCGAAAGCTGCACCTGTATGTGGACGCAGCGTTCTTGAGCATCGTGGGTGCGGTGCTGACGACCACCGAGGCCGGCGACGCTTCGCAGGTCGGCCCCTTGCTTGAGCATACGGTCATTCCTCCACGCGCCACCGCGGTGCCCAGCGACACCGCTGCCAACAGCCCGACACAGCGCGATCGTCACATCCAACGGATCGCCGAAACCGGACGCATGGGCTGGCAGATGAAGGTCAAATACGGCCGTCGGTCCAGTGGCGAAACGGCTATGGCGCGCGACAAGGGCATCCTCGGTGACCGCTTGCACGCCCGGACACTGCCCGCCCAGCAAGCCGAGGCCATGATCGGCGTCGCCGCCCTGAACCGCATGCTCGAGGCAGGACGCCCGGTTTCGGTTCGCAAGGCGTAACTGGCAGCAGAAAGGACGAACAGACCGACCGACCGCCTCCGTGCACCAACGCTACATTGATCCGGATGGCAACTTGCTGCGGGTCGGCGCACCCATCACGCCAAATACTCTATATGGCTCCAGCCCGAGCGGATAAACCGACGTTACGGATGCCTCAACACAGTTGAGATGGTGACGGGCTCCGCATCGTTCAGCGCCTGACGCATCGCCCGCTCGTCGGTGAAACGGCCGCGCAGGAGCCGTCCCTCGCAGACCACCTCGACATGGTCGGCAGCGAAGGGCCAAGGGTCAACGGCCAGTTCCGTCGGGTCGCCAGACGGTGAACGGAGGTGGATCTCCGTCCGGGCCTCGCCGATGGTCGGAACATTGGGAATGCACGCTTCGCTGGTGTGACCCCATCCGATCTGCAAGGACATGCGGTCCACAGCGGCGACAAGCAATCGGTTGCGCTCGATCGCTGGCGGGGAGAGAGCTGGCGTGTAACGCGGGTTGCCCGACAGCGCCTCGATGCAGGCGCGTTGGAAGCGGTGCTGGTCGTCCAGGAAGCGGCGAACCAGCGCGGCATCCTCCGGCGGCGCCTTGGCGAAATCGAAAAAGCTGCCGTAGATCGTGTCGGCGTGCAGCGAGACGAGAAGGGCCGGATAGCGCCCGAACGCGAGCGCGCGGCGCACCCCGTCCGTCCAAAGGCTGGTATGGATGGCCGCGCCGAGTTCCTGGAAGCTGTGCGGGCGCGCGGTCCGGGGGTTCAGCGTCGGGGAGGCTTCCCAGGACAGCCAACCGATGTCGTGCAGTTCCGCCCCGAGGCAGACCTCCTCGTAGGGTACGGGCGGAGCGAAGACCCCATTGCCCCAGGCGCGGAGCAGTTGGCCCGACAACCAGGCATGGCTCGGCTGTGGGATGGCGATCACATCTTTGCCGACATCGCGAAACAGCATGGTTCATTCCCCAGCTCATGGTCGAGCCCGAAGCCGGCAACCTACGCCCTGTAAACGGATGCTGCCGGGGATCGTCTCTTTGGATGCTGGTGTGCCGGTCGGCCGAATGGATGGAACGCTCGTCCCGCTTACCCAATCACACCAGGTCGGTCATGGACTCATCCGCGTTCCCCTTGGCCTGGTTCAAAAAGCCCACGCTGCCTGGGCAGCATGAGGCGCACCTCCAACCCATTGCGGAGAAGACCCGCTTTGGGTCAAGCCGGGTTCATTGGCTCGGCAGGCTGGACGGCAGCGTCCTCGGGTTCCGCTGGCGCGGTGGGGACGGGCTCCTCATCGTCCTCCTCCGGAGGGCGGCCAACGCAGGTCCCATCAGGGCGGGCGAATGGTGACAAGGTCCGGGGTGCGGGCCGGTGAGACTTCATGGTGCCTCCTCTCCTCACGCCAGAACACGGTCCAAGCGGCATCGTCACGGGGAAATGCTGAAAACCTATTTGCGGCCGGGCGTCTTGGCATACTGAATGTTGAGTAACGTGCGCATGCGGACCGAGACGATCTCTGGCTTGGCCGGATGAAGCGCGGCCCAATCCGACACCGCTGATCTTGCGCGTTTACCGCACGCAGTTGCCGACGATCTGGTAACAGAGGGTGGCGTCGCGGTTCTGGTTGTAGCGGACCTCGACGATGCGGTCCTCACGAAGAACGACCGTGGCCTCGCACCGGTAGGTCCGGACATAGGTCGTCACGTCGGGCTCCCAAAGCAGCGGTCCCCGTGGTCCCAGCCATGGATTGGGCTCCCAATCGACATCGCGGTCGATGAGGGTCTGTTGCCGGCTGTAGACCATGAACTCGGCGTCGCCGCCGGCGGTCATGCGTTCCGGTACGCCGGCACACGCCATGAGATCCCCCTTGCTCATGCCGACCATGGCCGTTGGGGCGCGCAACGCCAGCTCCGCCTGCGGGTTGGCGCAAGACCCCGTCAGGACGGCAACGGCCGCCAGACATCCGCAACGCCGGACCGTCATCGTCCGCACATCGGCAATGGTCATGGCTGCTCCTGATGGTTGGCTGTGTGGATCTACGCCCTGAACAGGAAACAACGGATCGGGCGCAATGGATTTGTTCAACAAGCGTTGCCGACTGGAGCCGTTTGTTCGCGCGTCGTCCGCACCATGTGGTCAGGGCGCCTCAGCGTTCGCCGACATGGGTCTGCTCGATTAACGGGCCGACCTGCGAAGCGCCTCCGGCCGCGGTGGTGGTCAGGACAACGGGGCCGCCCTTCTCCACGGCGCGTTCGACCCCGCCAACCGGTCCGGCTCGCCTCCGTGCACCAACACTCCGTCTCACCAAATGTGAGCCGGAGCCCCTTTCCCGTCTCAGGAAATCCGGTCCCAGAACGGGCCAGAATCTCGGGTCCGACCGCCAAAGATCTCGGGCTACTACAGTTCGAGGCTTGGGTCGATGACCGTAAAGCGGAGGTCCTGTGCCATCGCGTCCAGGACGAGGATGCTGTCTCCGCCTCCGAGATCGACATGCACGCTTCCCCCCAATTCGATAACGTGCTCTGCCCGCCATGCCGCCGTACCGATGTCCTGCTCGAATCCCTTCAGAATGATGACGTCCAGCAGCGGGTCAAGGGCAGTCAGCACATCAGCGCCGCTGCCTGGGGCGAAGAAGAATTGGTCGCTCTCGCCGTCCCGCTCGGCAAGCAGCACATCATCGCCGACACCACCATCCACGATGTCCCGCCCAGCCCCCGGCACGAGGACATCCCGCCCGGACATGCCATAAAGGCGATCGGCACCTTCCGCCCCGTCGATGAAGTCTGCTCCGGCGCCGCCGTTCAACCGATCGTCCCCGGCACCGGCCAAGATGTGGTCGTCACCACCCAATCCATGAATCCGGTCTGCACCATCTCCGCCCAGCAACGTGTCGTTGCCTTCAGATCCTCGGTGGATACCGTCCGGTGCTGCGATGACACCGAGCAGCTTGGCCGTGTGATCCCAATAGTCGTTCCCTATTCCAGGGGGAAGCTCCGCGAGTACGATGGTGCCGTCCGTCGTGCCGTCGGACAGGAAGAACCGATCGGTTTTGGCGACGTAATCACGATCGAACCCCAGCATGTGGCCATCAAGATCCCCGAGGAGCTTGTCGCCGAAGCCTCCCCCCGATGTGTTCTGCACCTTGTGTGTGCCTTCGGGCGTGCCATCGGTCACCCACAGAGCAGCGGGATTGGCCCCGCTCTGGTCCGTCAGAAAGAAGGCCCGGCCGCCGGCAATCTCAATGTCCTGGTACATCCAATCGTTCTGATGAAGTTCGGCGGTGCCCCCAAGTGTGCCATCGCTCGCCAGCAGGCGTTGCGAGCCCGACCAATAGCTTTCGTCTAAGAAGAGAAGGCGATCTCCATCATCGCCGGGCAGTCCCGTATCGAGCCATCCGAGCGGGTTGGCGAGTTCCTGGCTCGGCAGAAAGCTTACCTTGCCAGTAGCCTCTTCCAGAATTCCGATCAGCGAGGCAGAACCTTGTTCCACCCGGTAGGTATCCATGTCGGTTGTGAACACCACATGGCCGTTACGCACGCCGGCGATCCGCTCAAGGTCCCAGCCCTGCATGGTCAGGTCGCCAAGGTAGCGCGTGCCCTCGGACGTGCCATCGGTGACCCAGAAGGTTGAATGACGGACGGCGGTAGGCCACTCCATGCTCCCGGTCCAGTCGATCACATTCGTAACTGACACCACGATCCCCTCGGGCGAGGAGGAATAGCGGACGGCCCCGCTGTCGGGGATGAGGTTCGCAAATGCCGTCGCGGTGCCGTTGGCATTGACGAAGGTGAGCTTGGAAGGCCAGGACGCCGTCCCCTCGTGAAAGGCCACCCCTCCGTCATTCATGCTGACCAGCGTTATGCCGTAGGACCAGGAGGGCAGCGGCGCCATCTCATGGAAGAGGAGAGTTCCGGCGGCGGTGCCATCGGAACTCCAGATCCCATCCTGAGTGTCACCGTCTGCGTGCAGGTAGATCCGGCCGTGTGCAGCTGTCAACGCCGATGGGGAGGACCCTTGTATCCCCGGCATGAGGTCAGCGACCATCCGCGTCCCCGACGCGGTTCCGTCGCTCACCCACAGTTCACGGCCGTGGATCCCATCGTCCGCAGTGAAGAACAGCCGGTTGCCGACCACAGTCAGGTCGTCCGGGGTGCCTGATGCGGCACCGGCCGCAGCGTCGAACATCCGGGTCCCGCTGCTGGTGCCATCCGTGACCCAGAGTTCGCGTCCGTGCAGGCCGTCGTCGGCGGTGAAGAATACCTTGCCGCCGGCAACGACAGCGTCCTGGGGAGCGCTTCCCTCCTCGCCGGGTCTGATGTCGGCAATAAGGCGCGTTCCCAACGGCGTGCCGTCGGTGACCCAAAGTTCAGCGCCCGTGTTTTGCATTGTGGCTGTGAAGACAGCGATCTTCGTTAGTGACATGCCCCCTCCAATCGGATGAAGCATTGATCAGAAGATTGCATGTTGCAGAATGACAATTTTGGGATGAACGCACCCTAAACATAGTTAGGTTATTTCATTTTTATAGTCTTTGTAATTTTAATATTGTGTATGGCCCGTAATGGGGATGCGCCATAGGACAGGCATGATTATACGTTAATGGGGCAAACCAAGAGCCGCTGTCCTCCAAGCTGTGCCGGACCGCAACGGAAGGCTTCGTCCGATGACATCCCAAGCGGGGTCGGGCTCCTGCGGAGTGTCGAAACACAGTAATCCTTTCATGTCCCTGGTTGCCCCAATCAGCGTGATCTGGTAGGGAAGGTGCATGCTGCACCGCAATACGCCGCCTTGACCGATCCGCTTTAGTGTCCTCCGACCCCGCTGGGTCGCCTGGGGATGATCGTCATGTGGCGGGCGTTGCGCCTTCACACATCCTGCCGTGATGCCGGCTGGCTTCTTTGGAGCCGCCGTGCCCCTCCTTTTCCACGAGCTTCATGACATTCAATTTGCAACGACTCCGTACGGAGTGGTTCGGCAACGTGCGCGGTGACGTGCTTGCCGGGCTGGTCGTCGCCCTGGCCCTCATCCCGGAGGCCATCGCATTTTCCATCATCGCAGGAGTCGATCCCAAAGTCGCGCTCTACGCCTCCTTCTCCATCGCCGTGATCATCGCGATCGTCGGTGGCCGGCCGGGAATGATCTCCGCCGCAACCGCGGCCACCGCGGTCCTGATGGTCACCCTGGTGAAGGACCATGGTCTGCAATACCTGTTGGCCGCGACCGTGCTGGCCGGCGTGCTGCAGGTCGGCTGCGGCCTGTTGCGGCTGGGCGTCCTCATGCGCTTCGTGTCGAAATCGGTCATGACCGGCTTCGTCAACGCCCTGGCCATCCTCATCTTTCTGGCTCAGTTGCCGGAACTTATCGGTGTCACTTGGCTTACCTACGCC
The DNA here is from genome assembly GCF_965111635.1 of Azospirillum sp. Marseille-Q6669. Taxonomy (NCBI): domain Bacteria; kingdom Pseudomonadati; phylum Pseudomonadota; class Alphaproteobacteria; order Rhodospirillales; family Azospirillaceae; genus Azospirillum; species Azospirillum sp. Marseille-Q6669. The sequence continues at coordinate 1,871,456 of NZ_CBCOOP010000001.1, forward strand.
ATGGTCGCTGGCGGCCTCGCCATCATCTATCTGGTGCCGCGGGTGACGCGCGCGGTCCCATCGCCGCTGGTGTGCATTCTGGTGTTGACTGCGCTGTCGGTCGCGTTCGGCCTCGAAGTGCGCACCGTGGGTGACATGGGCGAGTTGCCCTCAACCCTACCGGTCTTCCTGCTGCCCCAGGTGCCGCTGTCCTTCGAGACACTGTGGATCGTCCTGCCCTATTCCGCCGGGATCGCGGTGGTCGGGCTGCTTGAATCCCTGATGACGGCTGCCATCGTCGATGATCTGACCGATACCGGCAGCGACAAGAACCGCGAGTGCATCGGACAGGGCATCGCCAACGTCGCCACCGGCTTCATCGGTGGCATGGCCGGCTGCGCGATGATCGGCCAGTCGGTGATCAATGTGAAGTCGGGCGGCCGGGGGCGGCTCTCCACCTTCTGCGCCGGCGTCTTCCTGCTGTTCCTGATCGTCGCGCTGGGTGACTGGGTGCGCCTCATCCCCATGCCGGCGCTGGTGGCCATCATGATCATGGTATCGATCGGCACCTTCCGCTGGGTTTCGCTGAAGAACCTGAGGACGCACCCGCGCAGTTCCAGCATCGTCATGGTGGCGACCGTCGTTGGTGTGGTGGCGACGCACAATCTCGCCATCGGCGTCCTGATCGGCGTTCTGCTGTCCGGCCTGTTCTTCGCCGACAAGGTGGCCCAACTGTTCCGCGTCACCTCCGTCCTGTCGGATGACGGCACCGCACGCACCTACACCGTCGAGGGACAGCTGTTCTTCGCCTCGGCCGAGAGCTTCACCGCCGCCTTCGACTTCCGCGAGGCACTGGAGACGGTCACCATCGACGTCAGCCGCGCCCACATCTGGGACATCTCCAGCGTCTCCGCGCTCGACATGGTGGTGCTGAAGTTCCGCCGGGAAGGGGCCGAGGTCGAAATCGTCGGCCTGAACCATGCCAGTGAAACCATCGTGGACAAGCTGGCGATTCACGACAAACCGGGTGCCATGGAGCGCCTGCCGGCCCATTGAGGGAGGATGGGCAATGACATGCCTGCTGACACTGGTGGACGGCTCAGCCTACACGCCGAGCGTTTGTGACCATGCCGCCTGGGCCGCCGGGGGAAGTCCGCCGCGCGCCCTGAGTTCACCAGTAGCCTCAGCCGCCATGACACCCTCGGCCCCGACGACCTGGCGGTCATCGCCCGGCGTCGCCGACCGCTCAACCGCCCCCAAGTGCAAAACAACCATTTGGAGCAACATCACCGCCGGCTGAAAGGGCGCGCACGGCCGATGCGCGGCTTCCACCAGCCGAACAGCGCTCACCGCTTCTGCCGCGTTCATGATGAGGTGCAACGTCCTGCGGCCGGCGACCAAGCGCAAGCAGCACGTCCCGGCCGCCCGGCGACGGGCCGTCTATGTCCGGAGAGTCGCGGCTCTGCGCGACATGCTCGCCGTCGCCTAACCAACCGCGCCGGTGGCCGGCCGCCCTGCGCCCACTCGCCAGCCCTGGCGTAGAGCTGACGGAACCCTCAATGGGATAGGAGGGAGGCTTCAGGAAGTTCGAGCAGGCGCGCAGCTGACCTCATCCCATGCTTGAACAGTAAGATGCCGGGCGATCCGACCGTCGCGCAGCTCGAGGGTCATCGCCGACATCACATGGCACCCGTCAGGGTAGGCGCACTCCTCAACGAAGGCGGCGCGGTCCGCCCCAATCACCTCTCGACCGACACGATGCGTCATGTTCCTGGAGCAGACATCGCGCCAGAATGCCGTGATTTCTTCTTTGCCCAACAGCGTCATCGGCGCGCTGGGCGGACGGTTGCGATCGACGATGATCATCTCGGCATCATCGGTATAAAACTGGACCAGTGTGTCGGCATCGCTGCATTCGATGGCTCGTTTCAGGTCACTGAAATCGATGGTTTTCGCTGCCGACGTGGTCATGGCACCCCTCCATGGGAAAGTTAAGGTGCGAAGGTGCCAAAATACGCCTCTGGATGCGGCAAGTCCGCAGCGCGGATGGGTATGGAAAGGCCGTCCTCGCGTTCACGGAGCCCGCAGATCAGGCCATCGGCGTGGGACCTATGGATGTGGATGGCGCATAAGACGCGCCAGGGTTCCAGCACCACCTGACCACCATGCGTTTATCCCAATTATTCTGAACCAAAATAGGGATGACTAAACCCACTTATGGAAGAACCGACAAGCCCCTTTCCTTCGCATCACGAACCTCCGTGTCGCGATACCCTCCTTGTTAGGCGCGTGGCGACTTGAGAGGTTCCTCCATGGCCACTTGGACCCCCGATCCCAGCTTCTATCCGTCTCCACGTATGGCGATGCAAGCTCCCCCGGAGCGGCTGGCCTATGTGGCGATGTTGAACACGGACACCGCCGCCCGCCCGGATGCCCTCGGTGTCGTCGACGTCGATCCCGGCTCTTCGGGGTACGGCCGGATCATCAGCCGCCTCGACATGCCAAATGTCGGTGACGAGTTGCATCATTTCGGCTGGAACGCCTGCAGTTCCGCTTTGTGCCCTTATGCGCCTCATCCGCACGTCGAGCGCCGCTACCTCATCGTACCGGGGCTGCGGTCCTCGCGCATTCACATCGTGGACACCAAGGCGGACCCAGCCCATCCAAAAATCGCCAAGGTGATCGAGCCGGAACAACTGGCCTCCCGCGCCAACTATTCCCGCCCCCACACGCTGCACTGCGGTCCCGAGGGCATCTATGTCAGCGCGCTCGGCAACGGCGGGGGCAATGGCGGTGGGCCGGGCGGTGTATTCCTTATCGACCATGAGACGTTCGACGTGCTCGGCCAATGGGAGATCGACCGCGGCCCGCAGTTCCTTTCTTACGACGTCTGGTGGCATCTCGGCCAGGATACGATGATCACCAGCGAATGGGGTACGCCCGACATGATCGAGGACGGCCTCAACCCGGAACTTCTGCTGGGTGCGAAGTATGGTCGACGAGTCCACTTCTGGGACCTGCACCGCCGCCGGCACCGGCAGACCATCGATTTGGGTCCGGAGTATCAGCTGGCACTGGAGTTGCGCCCGGCGCACGATCCGACCAAGGCGCATGGCTTCATGAACGCTGTGGTCAATCTGAAGGATCTCTCCTCGTCGATCTGGCTGTGGCATCGCGACGGCGAACAGTGGGCAATGCGGAAAGTCATCGACATCCCGGCTGAACCGGCCGATCCAGATCAACTGCCGCCCATTCTCAAAGGCTTCAAGGCGGTGCCGCCGCTGGTCACCGACATCGACCTGTCGCTGGACGACCGTTGGCTGTACGTGTCGTGCTGGGGCACCGGAGAGATGCAACGCTACGACGTCTCTGACCCCTTCCGACCCAAACTGACCGGCTCGGTCCGGTTGGGCGGGATCGTCGGGCGCAGCCGACATCCAAGTGCTGAAGGAGACCTGAACGGCGGCCCCCAGATGGTCGAGGTCAGCCGTGACGGCAAACGGGTCTATTTCACCAACTCGCTGTACCGGAGCTGGGATGAGCAGTTCTATCCCGAGGGCATCAAGAGTTGGATGGTCAAGCTCGACGCCTCCCCGGAGGGTGGCCTGAGCATCGACGAGCGGTTCTTCCTGCGGTTCGACGACGGTTTCCGCGGACACCAGATCCGGCTGGAAGGCGGCGACGCGTCCTCGGACTCGTACTGCTATCCATGAGCGATGCGTGGCAGTGGCTGGCGCTGATCGGCCTCGGCGCCTTTCACGGAGTCAACCCGGCCATGGGGTGGCTCTTCGCCGTAGCTCTCGGACTTCAGGAAGGCCGCCGCGGGGCGGTGGTCAAGGCGCTGCCGCCCATCGCGCTGGGCCACGCGCTGTCAGTGCTGGTGGTGGTGATCAGCTTTACCATGGTCCAACTGGTCATCCCGCCAGATCTCCTGAAGCCGGCCACGGTGACGGTGCTGATCGGCCTTGGTGGCTATCGGCTGGTGCGTGGCTACCGGCATCGGGTGCGGGTCGGCATGCGCACAGGTTTTGCCGGGCTGGCGCTGTGGTCGTTCCTGATGGCATCGGCGCACGGGGCCGGGCTGATGATCCTGCCCCTGCTGCTGGGCATGCTCGCGCCGGCCCAACTGATGGCGCTGTCGCTGTGTGGACCGGGAGCCGAGATGACGGGCATGATTGCCGCACTCGGGTCAGCGGCTGCCGGGCTGGCTGTCGTCCTGGTGCATATGGCGGCCATGCTGGTGGTAATCGCGATCGTGGGGCTGGTGGTCTTCGAGACCGTCGGGCTCGGTATCCTGCGCCGTGGCTGGGTGAATTTCGATCTGGTGTGGGCGGGTGCTTTGATCGGCACCGGGATTGGTCTCATCCTCCTGAGGTGACTGGCTTTGGCGCTACCAACGGCGTGCTGCAGCGAGGTGAGCGGAGCAAGAGATCGCCCCACCCCCGTTGGCGCTCAGGCAACGCGAACGGATTCAGGGCGTCCAAGGTCGAGCATACGGTTGAGGGCCGCGACGCCAACGGCGACCCTATACTCGCCAAACCCTCGACACCGCCAGCCTCCGATGATTTAGGCGCCAACGTCGCGCGACACGGCTGACCGCCGCGAGGGGCGGCAGGCCTTTGCCGGAAAAACGCAAGCCGGTTTACATTGGCTGCTGATGGTTCGGGATGGTGCCGGAAACTTGTATTTTGCATTCTCTCCGGCTTCCGGTGCAGTCGTGATGAGCAGACCGCCGCGGTCATGGACCGGCAGGTGGAGGTGCGTCTGCAACGAAGCCCTGCGGCAGGACCATCAGTTCCGGATGAAGAAGGCCGTGAACGGTGACGGCTCACGGGGGTCGGTGTCATAGACGCAAGGGACTGCCAGGACCGACAGCCCGAGGACGAGGATGATAGCGAGTTTCATCATGGCGGAAATCTCCTTCAGGATCTCCATCGGCGCGGCGCTCAGCCAAAGGTGAAGGCAAAAGCCGCGACACCCGGATCCAGGAAGCGGACTTCGAACGTGCGCTCCCCGATGTCGCGGCTCTGCCGCACGAGTTGGTACAGGCGGGTCTGGGTGACGGTGCCATGCCCTTCGGCGTCGATGTCGGCGCCATGGTTCTCGCCCGGCACTTTGCCGTCGATGGTCACCTGGAAACGGACCGGCTGGCCATCCGCGTCTGGCCCAAGGATCAGGTGAAGGTCACGCGCGCTGAATCGATAGGTGATCCCGCCCCCGGCTTGGTTGAGGGTCGCTTGGTCGGCACCGACCGTCCAGTTGCCGGCCAAGCCCCACTGGTTGAGCCTCAGAGGCTTGGTCGTGTAGGTTCGGGCGCGGTCGCCGCCCATCCCTTCCGGGGAGGCGAAGTTCGACGCCTGCTGATAACCGATGTAGGTTTCTGAGGATCGGATGTGGGCAAGGTCCGGCGCTGCCTGGGCGCCCTTGGCGTCGGGCGTCACGACGTCGTTGGACGCGCTGCGTTCGCCGGCTTCCGCCAGAAGCTCCTGGATGGCCTTTTCGGATTCCTGATAGTTGCCCTCGCCGAACGCGTGGTGCCGGATGCGGCCCTTGGCGTCGATAAAGTACAGCGCTGGCCAATAGCTGTTCCGAAAGGCGCGCCAGACCTTGAAATTGCTGTCGACCGCAATCGGATAGTCGATCTGGAAATCGGTCAGCGCCTTCCGGATGTTCTGGACGTTTCGTTCAAAAGCGAACTCGGGCGTGTGCACGCCGATCACAACAAGCCCCCGATCCTTGTACTTGTCCGCCCACGCGCGGACATAGGGCAGGGCGCGGATGCAGTTGATGCACGAGTAGGTCCAGAAATTCACCAGGACCACCTTGCCCCGCAGCGCTTCCGTCGACAGCGGCGCCGAATTCAGCCACTCTGCCGCTCCGTCGAGCGACGGGAACGTTCCCTTCACCGGGAGGGCGCTCTGGAACGGCCTGCCCGCCGTCTGGACCACGGCGTCGCTCGCCACCATGCTCATTCCAAATTCCTGGCCCAACTCCTGATCCTCCGAACCCAAATTGCCGAGCAGGGCGCGCTCGATCCGGTCGGTGTTGGTGCTCGACAGGTTGGTGAAAAGCCCGGTGTCGAGGCCAAGCCCGATGGCGGCAACCCCCGCGATGACAGCCACGCCAAGGCCCCGGCGAACCCATTCTCCGCCGCCGAGCGACCGCCTCATGGCACCGAACAGCCGGCCGCCGACCAGCAGCGCCAGCGCCAGCGACGTGGCCGCCCCGGCCGCGTAGGCCAGGAGGAGAAGCGTGGTCTGCACGTTGGCGCCCTGCAGGGCCGCACCGGTCAGCACGAAGCCGAGGATCGGCCCGGCACAGGGTGCCCAGAGCAGCCCGGTCGCCACCCCGATCAGAAGCGATCCGCCGAAGGTCGGGGCGGAACCGGGCTCGCCTGCCGTATGCAGGATGCGGTTCCCGAAGGCGACGGCCGGCCGTGTCAGGATGCCGGCGACCCGCGGGGAGGCCAGCCCTGCGCCGAACACGGCGAGCAGCGCCAACGCGACGAGGCGGCCCAGGTCATTGGCCTGGACGGCCCAGCCGCCTCCGACCGCCGCCAGCGTTGCGACCGCGGCGAAGGTGATGGCCATGCCGGCCAGCATCGGCAGAGTGCTCGTGACGAACGGCTTTTCCGCGCGCGCAAAGACGAAGGGAAGAGCCGGCAGGATGCATGGGCTGACAATGGTCAGCATGCCCCCGAGGTAGGCAACAACCAGAAGGGTCATCATCGTTTCCTTGGGGGGAGCGGCAGCCTGCGCCGCTCGCCTCCGGTGAAGGGGTGATGGCGGGGGGAACGCGTGCGCCAGAACCGGTCAGAGCTTGGTAACGTCGACGACCGCGTCCACGAAGGCCTGCGGGGCTTCCTGGGGCAGGTTGTGGCCGGTGCCGCCGGCGATGAGCCGGTGCGCGTATTTGCCTGAGAACTTCGTGGCGTAGGCGCTGGCGTCCGGGTGGGGGGCGCCGTTGGCGTCGCCTTCCATGGTGATGGTCGGCACGGCGATCACCGGAGCTGCGGCAAGCCGCTTTTCCAGTTCGTCATACTTCGGTTCGCCCGGAGCCAGGCCAAGCCGCCAGCGGTAATTGTGGATGACGATGGCAACGTGGTCGGGGTTGTCGAAGGCCGCCGCGGAGCGGCCGAACGTGGCGTCGTCGAACTCCCACTTTGGCGAGGCGAGCCGCCAGATGAGCTTGGCAAAGTCGTGCCGGTGCTGGTCATAGCCGGCCCGGCCGCGGTCCGTGGCGAAATAGAACTGATACCACCATTCGAGTTCGGCCTCCGGCGGCAACGGCTTCCTGCCGGCCTCCTGGTTGCCGATGAGGTAGCCGCTGACCGATACCATGGCCTTGGTCCGCTCCGGCCATAGCGCCGCGACGATGTTGGCGGTCCGCGCGCCCCAATCGAAGCCGGCGAGCGTTGCCTTCTCGATCCTGAGGGCGTCCATCAACGCGATGGTATCGAGGGCGAGCGCCGACGGCTGACCGTTGCGGAAGGTCTCGCCGGACAAAAACCGCGTCGTGTCATAGCCGCGCAGATAGGGCACGATCACCCGGTAGCCCGCCGATGCCAGCGCGGGCGCGACGTCGACGAAGCTGTGGATGTCGTAGGGCCAGCCGTGCAGCAGGACGACCACAGGGCCATCGGCAGGGCCGGCGTCCACATAGCCGATGTTCAGGACGCTCGCGTCGATCTGCTTCAGCGGACCGAACGGCGTGTTCGTTCCCGGCTTGACGGGGCGCGTCGTCGGCTTCGCTTCGGCGGCCTGCGCGGTGGCTGGCCCGGAAAGGCCGATCTGCGTTGCGGCAAGAGTCATGGCCGCTGTGCCCAGAAAACGGCGGCGGTCGCGGTTGATGGCCTCGGGCATCTGTCTGTCTCCGGTGGGATGGAGCAATGGGGCTGAGGGAGGCATGAAAGCGGAAACGATTAAATCGCATGCGATTTCACACTGCGGATCGGTTCACGCGACAGCGTTCCGATTTGACCGTCTTCGATCCTGGACCGTGGGCGCGTTCTCAGACGACGGTGATCGAGACGTCGATATTGCCGCGTGTCGCCAGGGAATAGGGGCAGGTTCCGTGCGCGGTCTGCACCACGGTTTCGGCGGTTCCGCGGTCGAGCCCCGGCAGGCTGACGTTGAGACGGGCCGCGAGGCCGTAGCCGGTGCCGGTGGTGCCGAGATCCACCTCCGCGTTGACCGCGAGGTCCGCTGGAAGCGTGATCTGCATCTTCTGGGCGGCAATCGTCATGGCGCCGATGAAGCACGCCGACCAGCCGGCGGCGAACAGCTGCTCCGGATTGGTGCCGCCACCCGACGAACCGGGGGAGGACAGGGCGATGTTCAGGCGGCCGTCGTCACTGCGGGCGGTGCCGTCCCGTCCCCCGGCGGAGGTGTGGGTCCGGCCGGTGTAAATCACTTTGGTCAGCTGGGGCATGGTGGTGTCCTTGAGGAAAAAGCTATTTTTATACCGTATCCGATCGAATCGGATACGATTGAAATCTACGCAGAGGGCGCGGGAGAGTCAACCTTACGATTTCATCGGATGCGAGTTATATAGGCTCCAGGCCCTTCACATTTTCGTGTGCTGGAGAGGATGACGATGACTCCCCCAATGACGCCAGACGACCCGGCGAGCCCCAAACTGGCTGATTTTCTGTGTTTCGCGATCTATTCGGCCAACCTCGCCTACGGGCGGGCCTACCGGCCAATCCTTGAGGAACTCGGCCTCACCTATCTCCAGTACATCACCATCGTGGCGTTGTGGGAGGAAGACAACCTGACGGTTCGGGGGCTTGGCGAAAAGCTGTTCCTGGAATCCAACACGCTCACACCGATCCTCAAGAAGCTGGAGGTGATGGGCTACGTCACCCGGCAGCGCGATCCGGAGGATGAACGTCAGGTCCGGGTGGGCCTCACCGACGCCGGCCGCCGCCTGCGTGAGAAGGGCCTGAACATGACCCTCGTCAAGCAGACCGGCCTGCCGCCCGATGAGTTTGCAAAGCTGCAAAAGGCCGTCGCGAACCTGCGCGACACACTGCTGGAGGTGAGCAAAGGGGAGTGACGGCCCCCCGTCACCCCTTTCCGCCGGTTTCCTCCCCGGCCGCTTCCTCGATGATCCAGTCGACGAAGGCGTGGACGTTCGCTCGCGACGCGACCTGGGGCGGATACGCGAGGTAATAGCCGAACCCCGCCGGGCAGGACTCCGCAAAGGGGCGGACCAGCCGCCCGGCCGAGAGATCGTCGGCAACGATCAGGCTGCGCCCCAGCAGCACCCCATGCCCATCGACGGCCGCCTGGGTCGCCGTCACCGAGGAATTGAAGCGCAGTCCCCGGTTGAGGTCGACGGCCTGCTCCAGCCCGACCGTTTGCAGCCAGACCCGCCATGACGGGATCGGCCCCGCAAAATTGATCGTCTCGTCGTGCAGCAGCGTGTGTTGCCGCAGGTCGGTGATGCGCTGCAACGGAACGGCGCCGGACAGCAGCCGGGGGCTGCACACCGGAAACAGCTCCTCCTCGAACAGCAGCATGCTTTTCAGGCCAGGGTAGGAGCCGGGACCATAGCGGATGACGATGTCCACCTCGTTGGCGGAAAAATCCACCAGCCGCACGTCCGCGTCGATGCGCAGATCGATGTCGGGGTGGCGCGTCCGAAAATGCTCGATGCGCGGCATCAGCCATTTGGCCGCGAAGGACGGCGACATGCTGACCGTCAGGATGCCGCCCGCGGCCAGCCGCTTGACCTGCCCCATTGCGGCCTCCATCAGGTCGAAGCTGCGCCGCAGGTCCGGCAGCAGGATCTGCCCCGCCTCCGTCAGCAGCACGCGCCGGCCGCTGCGTCGGAACAGCGGCACGCCGAGATAATCCTCCAGCGTCCGCACCTGATGGCTGATCGCCGCCGGGGTGACGCGCAATTCGTCCGCGGCCCGGGCGAAACTGAGGTGGCGGGCGGCGGCCTCGAAGGCGCGGAACCCGCTGAGGGGCAGCAACGGTCGCGACATCGACAAATCCACCTTGTCGATTCGATGAGGAAAGCTCGTTTGCCGTTCTACGCGTCCTGCGGCATTTTTCAATGCGAAAGCGGAGCGGCAAGACAGGGCGGTCGCAAGTTTCGACGGTCCTCCGGTTCCCGCCTCACAACAGAAATTCTCATCGTTTCAATCCACGCCAAGGGGCGTGAAACGACCTGCGAGTGGCGGGCCATCCACACACGACCCTTGTTCGAACCCAAAGGATCCATCATGAGCACGCAGAAGGTTGCGCTGATCACCGGCGCGTCGCAGGGCATCGGTGCGGGTCTGGTGGCGGGCTTCCGCCAGCGCGGTTTCGCGGTCGTCGCCAACTCCCGCTCCATCAAGGCCAGCGACGACCCGAACGTCGTGACCGTCGGCGGCGACGTCGCCGACCCGGAGACCGCCAAGCGCTTGGTGGAGACCGCCCGCGAACGCTTCGGGCGCATCGACACGCTGGTCAACAATGCCGGCATCTTCATCGCCAAGCCCTTCACCGAATACACCGCGGCCGACTACGCGGGGGTCGTCGCCACCAACCTGACCGGCTTCTTCCATGTGTCCCGGTTGGTCGCGACGCAGATGCTGAACCAGGGCAGCGGGCACATCGTCAACATCACCACCACGCTGGTGGAACAGCCGCTGGCCAGCGTGCCCGCGGCGCTGGCTTCCCTGACCAAAGGCGGCTTGGACGCGGTGGTCCGCTCGCTCGCCATCGAATACGCCGGCAAGGGCATCCGCGTGAACGCGGTGTCGCCGGGCATCATCAAGACGCCGATGCACGCCCCGGAAACGCACGAATTCCTGGCCGCTCTGCACCCGGTCGGCCGCCTGGGCGAGATTCAGGACATCGTGGACGCGGTGCTCTACCTGGACTCCGCGAACTTCGTCACCGGCGAAACGCTGCACGTCGACGGTGGCCAGCACGCCGGTCGCTGGTAAGGCCCTGGCGGTAACGCCATCAAGCGGAAAGGAACACCCGATGCCGTACGTGAACATCCAGATCACCCGCGAGGGCACGAGCCCCGGCGCAACCGGCGCGACGCCGGAGCAGAAGGCGACCCTGATCAAGGGTGTCAGCGACCTGTTGTTCGAGGTGCTGAACAAGCCGCACGCGGCGACCTTCGTCGTAATCGACGAGGTTCCCATGGAGAACTGGGGCATGGGCGGGTTGCCGGTTGAGGAATACCGGCGCCAGACGGCGGACAAGACGTCCTGAACCGGCATTGTCAACTTGTCGACCACTCAGTTGCCATGGTCGACGGAGGCGGGCGCGACGCCAAGGCGGCCAAGCGTTTGCTGCGCAAGCTGCTGAGGAAGCAGGGCCGGGCGCCGCGCGTGCTGATCACCGACAAGCTGAAGTCCTACGCCGCCACCAAGCGGGCGATCATGCCGAGGGTGGAGCACCGCCAGCACAAGGGACTGAACAACCGGGCCGAGAACTCCCACCAACCCACCTGTCGGCGTGAACGGCAAAGAAAGCGCTTCAAAGACCCCGCTCAAGTCCAGCCTTTCCTCGCCATTCACGATCCGATCGTCAACCTGTTCCATCTCCGCCGCGACCACCGCTCCGTCGCCGACTATCGCAATGCCCGCGCCCAGGCATTCCAGGTCTGGGCCGAGGTCGCCGGCGCGTCACTGGCGGCGTAATCCGCAGAACGGTGCCGCCCGCCACGCCCTTGCTCTGCCTAGCACTACTTTGGCAGTTCCTGGGTGAGGGCGCGAGGTAAGGGCTGTTGTACAGTTCAGGGGGTGACTGGCGCTGGAGGCGCTCATGCTGGAGGTGCGGACCTGGGAAGCCGAGTTGGACGTTTGGCTGGAGCCGTTTCTGGACGCTCTGGGCCACAAGGCCCGACGGCGCTGGGCCCCGGTCTACATCCGTGGTCTGTACGGGCGCACGGAACGCACGAGCGTCCAGCCGATCGCCGCAGAGGTGACGCCCGGCGACGACGACCAACTGCACAACTTCATCGCCAGCCGCTCCTGGGACACGGCGCCGCTCGAAGCGATCCTGGTGCAAACGGCTGACCAACTGGTCGGTGGCCCGGATGCCATCCTGGCCATCGACGACACCGCCATACTGAAGAAGGGCGAGCACTCCGTGGGCGTCGCTCCCCAGTATGCCGGCGTGGTGGGCAAGAACGCCAACTGTCAGGTCCTGGTCACCCTGACCCTGGCCCGCCGCGAGGTGCCGGTCCCGATGGTCATGCGCCTGCTCCTGCCCGAGGAGTGGACGAGCAAGCCCGATCGGTGCCGGCGCGGGCAGGTGCCGGAAGCCCAGCAGAAGGCGCGGACCAAGCCGGAGCTGGCGATCGAGGAATTGGACCGGGTGCTGGCCGTCGGTGTGCGCTTTGGCTGCGTCGTCGCCGACGCCGGGTATGGCATCAGCGCGGCGTTCCGGCGCGCGCTGAGTGAGCGGGGACTGCGGTGGGCGGTTGGGACGGTGTGCGTCCAGAATGTCTACACGCCAGACGTGACCCTCTCCTGGCCGAAGGCGGCTACGGGGCGCCCCCGCAAGCATCCGATGCCCAGTGAGGATCCGATCTCCGCCGCCGTCATGCTCCAGAAAACGACGTGGCGGCGGCTCACGTGGCGCACCGGGACCAAAGGGGCGCTGAGTGCTCGGTTTGCCGCGATGCGGGTACGCGTGGCCGATGGGCCAGCGATGCGCACGGGCAAACATCAGCCGGGCGAGGAGGTGTGGTTGGTCGGCGAACGCCGCAGCTCCGGCGAAACCAAATATTACCTGAGCAACTTGCCTCCGGACACGCCACTCCGCACCCTGGCGTCTTGGATCAAGGCGCGCTGGGTGTGTGTGAACAAGCGCACCAGCAAATGAAGGAGGAACTGGGGCTCGATCACTTCGAGGGCCGGAACTGGCCCGGCCTGCATCATCATGCGCTCTTGGTGATGATCGCCTTGGCGTTCCTCCAGCACCTTCGGCTCGCCGCCGCGCCGGAGCGGGAGAAAAAAGGACGATGGGGGCAGCGGGCCACCCGCGCAGCCGACGCTCCCCGCTGTCCGCCGAGCCATTCTCGCGCACATTCGTCAGACTGCACCGATCCGATGTCTCTGCTGTCGATGCTGGCTCGTCCCGCACAGGCGGGAGTAGAACTGCCAAAGAAGTGCTAGTCGGCACCCGCCAAAGAAGTCAAAGAATATATTTTTTGAAATCACAGGGTCAGCAGATATTTCCTGCACGTTTATTTAGATTTTGCCTTTTAGGTCGAAGGAAAAGTAAAAGTGTCACGGGTTATCCTGCGAATGATGCAAGATTTACTGCGTGGCTTCTCCTTGTCAACTATAAAGCGGGTTGGGTGCGGGAGGTCTGGTGGCCTGCCGCTACGGCGGGCTGAGCCGCCGTTCGGCGTGCTTGCCGACACACCGGCTGAAGGTGGGGGCGCTCCCGAGGCACCGAAGAGCGGCCGGTTCCCGGCACGCCGACGACCGCGAACAGAGAATTCCTTGCGCCAGCGCACGAAACCTGAGAAATCCTTAATAGGATAATATACCTTAAACACGTATGCCGCGCGCACGTAGAAAAAGAAAGAGGCCCAAAAATTCAATTTTGGACCTCTATATAGTTCAGTGTGGATGGTTATCCGGAAGCCGACAACAGCCGTTTACACGTCCAGGTTGGCGACCTTCAGGGCGTTCTCCTGGATGAACTCGCGGCGCGGCTCCACAATGTCGCCCATCAGAGTGGAAAAGACCTCCTCCGCCTGATCGGCGTGGTTGACCTTCACCTGCAACAGCGAGCGCTTGGTCGGGTCCAAAGTGGTTTCCCAGAGCTGGTCGGGGTTCATCTCGCCCAGCCCCTTGTAGCGCTGGATCGTCACGCCGCGGCGGCCCAGCTCCATCACCGTGTCGAACAGGGCGACGGGGCCGGTCAGGCTGCGGCTCTCCTTCTGCTTCTCGAAGGCACGGCCCGGCTCGGCGTAGACGCGCTTCAGGTCCGCCGCGATGGCATCCAGCTTGCGGGCCTCGGCGCTCTTCAGCAGGTCAGCGTCCAGATGGTGGCGGTGGGTCACGCCGCGGCGCGTCCGCACCAGCGCGTAACCGCCCTGGAGCAGGCTCTCGCCGCGCCAGCCGCCTTCCACGTCCAGCGCGTTCAGCCGGGCGGCGACCGTCTCGGCCGCCTGCTGCGCCTGGGCGGTGTCCTGCGACAGCGCGACCGACAAGGCGCCGCTCACCGCCGCCGATTCCACCACCGACAGGTTGCCGGCCTTGCGGGCCAGCGTCTCGATGTGCAGGCGGGCGCCGCGCGCCTGCTCGACCATCTCGCGCAGCGGCTCGCCGGTCAGCAGGGAGCCGTCGGCGGGGCGCACGGACAGGTCGCCCAGCGCCGCCTCGATCAGATACTCCTCCAGCGCCCGGTCGTCCTTCAGGTACCGCTCCTTCGCGTTGCCGCGCTTGATGCGGTAGAGCGGCGGCTGGGCGATGTAGAGATAGCCGCGCTCGATCAGCTCCGGCATCTGCCGGAAGAAGAAGGTCAGCAGGAGCGTGCGGATGTGGCTGCCGTCCACGTCCGCGTCGGTCATAATGATGATCTTGTGGTAGCGCGTCTTGTCCGGGTTGAACTCGTCGCGCCCAATGCCGGTGCCCAGCGCCGCGATCAGCGTGCCGATCTCGGCCGAGGACAGCATCTTGTCGAAGCGCGCCCGCTCCACGTTCAGGATCTTGCCGCGCAGCGGCAGGATGGCCTGGAACTGGCGCGACCGGCCCTGCTTGGCCGAACCGCCCGCCGAATCGCCCTCCACGATGAAGAGTTCGGACAGCGCCGGGTCGCGCTCCTGGCAGTCGGCCAGCTTGCCGGGCAGGGAGGCGATGTCGAGCGCACCCTTGCGCCGGGTCAGCTCGCGCGCCTTGCGGGCGGCCTCACGGGCGGCGGCGGCCTCGACCACCTTCTGGACGACGCGCTTGGCGTCCGCCGGATGCTCCTCGAAATACTGGGCGAGGCATTCGCCCACCACCGCCTCGACCACCGGACGGACTTCGGAGGAGACCAGCTTGTCCTTGGTCTGGCTGGAGAATTTCGGGTCGGGGACCTTCACCGACAGCACGCAGGTCAGCCCCTCGCGCGCGTCGTCGCCGGAGAGGTTGACCTTCTCCTTCTTCGCGATGCCCGACTCGTTGGCGTAGTTGTTGATCGCCCGCGTCAGCGCCGCGCGGAAGCCGGCGAGGTGGGTGCCGCCGTCCTTCTGCGGGATGTTGTTGGTGAAGCAGAGCGTCGTCTCGTGGTAGCTGTCGTTCCACTGGAGCGAGCATTCCACGGTGACCACGCCGCCATGCTCGGTCGGGCGCTCCGCCTTGATCGAGATCGCCGGCTTGTGCAGCGGCACCTTGGAACGGTCGAGCCAGTTCACGAAGGCTTCCAGCCCGCCTTCGTAATGCAGGTCCTGGACCCGCGGCTCCACCCCGCGGGCATCGGTCAGCACCAGTCGCACGCCGGAGTTCAGGAAGGCCAACTCGCGCAGCCGGTGTTCCAGAGTCGCGAAGTCGAATTCGGTGTTGGTGAAGGTGTCCTTGGACGGCAGGAAGGTGACCTCGGTGCCGGAGAGTGGCTTCTGCCCGCCGTTGCCGTCGTCGACCATCGGGGCCGGGCCGACATCGGCCAGACGGGCATCGGCAACGCCGTGGCGGAAAAGCATGAACCATTCGCGGCCGTTGCGCCAGATGCGCAACTCCAGCGTCTCCGACAGGGCGTTCACCACCGACACGCCCACGCCGTGCAGGCCGCCCGACACCTTGTAGGAGTTCTGGTTGAACTTGCCGCCGGCGTGGAGCTGGGTCATCACGACCTCCGCCGCCGACACGCCCTCTTCGGAGTGGATGTCGGTGGGGATGCCGCGCCCGTTGTCGCGCACCGTGACCGACCCGTCGGCGTTGAGCTGCACCACGACCGCGTCGCAGTAGCCGGCCAGCGCCTCGTCGATCGCGTTGTCCACGACCTCGTAGACCATGTGGTGCAGTCCGGAGCCGTCATCGGTGTCGCCGATGTACATGCCCGGACGCTTGCGCACGGCGTCCAGCCCGCGCAAGACGGTGATCGATTCCGCGCCGTAATCCTGCTGCGGGAGGTCGTTCTTCAGTGCTTCCTGTGCCATGGCTCGACTATAGCAGACTGCGTTGGGTTTCGGCGGAATACCGTACTTCGGTCGGTGATTTTCCGGGCTTTTGAGCCCTTTTTTGAGCGCTAGGCCGGGGTCACGGTCGCATCCTCGATGTGGAAGCGTTTGGCCGCACCGCCCAGCGGCCCGAAGACCGAATCGTCGGTCCCGGTCATCCAGGCCTGGGCGCCCAGCGCCAGGATCTCGTCGAACAGCGCCTCGCGCCGCTGCGGGTCCAGATGGGCGGCCACCTCGTCCAGCAGCAGCAGCGGGGCGGCCCCGCGCTCCGCCGCCAGAAGCCGGGCGTTGGCCAGCATGATGGCGATCAGTAGCGCCTTCTGTTCTCCGGTGGAGCAGAGCGCCGCCGGCATGTCCTTCTGGGCGTGGCGCACCGCGAGATCGCTCTTGTGCGGCCCCAGCGTGGCCCCGCCACTGTCCGAATCGGCCCGCCGGCTGTCACGCAAGGAACGGCGCAGCGCGTCCTCGGCGGCCAGCGCCGGACCGTCGTCGAGCCAGCGTTCCACCGCGCCCTGCACCGTCAGGTCGGCGCCGGGGAAGGGGCCGACGGCCCGCCCACAGGCGGCGCGCAGCCGCTGCACCACGTCGCGGCGGGCGGCGGCCACGGCGACTCCGGTGGTCGCCATCTGGTCCTCCAGCCCGCTCAGCCAGCCCTCGTCACCGTTCCAGCCGCGATGCCCCTCGCGCAGCAGGCGGGCGCGCTCGCGCAGGGCGTGCTCGTAGCGGCTGAGCCGCCCGGCATGGGCAGGGTCGAAGCCGAAGACGAGGCGGTCGAGGAAGCGGCGGCGCCCGCTGGAGCCCTCCAGGAACAGCCGGTCCATCTGCGGGGTCAGCCAGACGACGGCGACATGCTCGGCCAGCACGGTCTGGCCCTTGGCGGGGTGGCCGTCGACCCGGACGACGCGGCGGTCGCGCTCGGCTCCGGACGCCGCCTGGGGGCCGATCTCGCGGCCGGTGCCGATCTCCACCGGGCCGGTGGGGGTGTCCAGAACGGCGGCGACCGCCCAGCCGGCGCTGGTGCCATTGCCAGCGCCGCCGCCGATCCGCTCGACCTCCGCCAGCTTGGCGCCGCGCAGCCCGCGTCCGGGGGCGAGGAAGCTGACCGCTTCGAGCAGGTTGGTCTTGCCGGCGCCGTTCGGCCCGGTCAGCACCACCGGGCGGTGGTCGGGCTCCAGGCGCGCGCTGTCATAGCCGCGGAAGCGGGTCAGGGTCAGGCGCGTCACCGCCAAAGCGGCCGGAGTGTCCACCACGGGGGCGGGGCAGGGCGAAGTCTGTCTGGCGTCGAGCAAAGCGTCCGATCCGGGATGCGGGGACCGGGCCGCCGCACCCCGTCAAACACGGGGTCCGGAGCGCACCGGCCCGAAAAGCGCCGATCCGTCCGGACCGGTCACACACGCATCGGCATCAACACGTAAAGGGCCGTGGGGTCGGCGACGTCGCGCACGATGGTCGGCGACGCGGCGTCGGCCAGCGAGAAGCGTGCGCCCTCACCCTCGATCTGCTGCGTGATATCAAGCAGATAGCGAGAGTTGAAGCCGATTTCCAGGGGGCCTTCCTGGTAATTGACCTCCAGCTCCTCCGTGGCGCTGCCGGCCTCGGGGCTTGTGGCCGACAGGGTCAGGGTGCCGCGGGTCAGCGACAGCTTCACCGCCCGGCTCTTCTCGGTGGAGATGGTGGCGACGCGGTCCACGGCGGCGGCGAACAGCTTGGCGTCCACCTCCATCGTCTTGTCGTTGCCGACCGGGATGACCCGCTCGTAATCCGGGAAGGTGCCGTCGATCAGCTTGGAGGTCACGACCACCGAATCGAAGGCAAAGCGGATCTTGTTGTCCGACAGCGACAGCTCGATGCGGTCGGCGGCCTCGTCGATCAGCTTGCGGATCTCGTTCACGGTCTTGCGCGGAACGATGACGCCGGGGATGCCGGCGGCCCCCTCCGGCAGCGGCATCTCGACCCGCGCCAGACGGTGGCCGTCGGTCGCCACGGCGCGCAGCACCGGCAGTTCGGACCCGCCGGCCTTGGCCTTGGCGGCGTGCAGGTAGATGCCGTTGAGGTAGTAGCGCGTCTCTTCGGTCGAGATGGCGAAGCGGGTGCGGTCGACCAGCGCCCGCAGGTCGCCCGCCGTCAGGTCGAAGCGGTGCGGCAGGTCGCCGCCGGAGAGCTGCGGGAAATCGTCGACCGGCAGGCAGGACAGCTTGAACTGCGACCGGCCGGCGCGCAGCGTCAGGATCGTGCCGTCGCCGCCGATGTCCAGCTCCACCTGGCTGCCGTCCGGCAGCTTGCGCACGATGTCGTACAGCGTGTGGGCCGGGGCGGTGGTGCCGCCCGCGCGGGTCACCGTGGCCGGGACCGTCTCGACGATCTCCAGGTCCATGTCGGTGGCGGCCAGCGACAGTTCGCCGTCGCTCGCCCGCAGCAGCACGTTGGACAGAATGGGGATGGTGTTCCTACGCTCCACCACGCTCTGCACATGACCAAGGGACCGGAGAAGGGCGGCGCGTTCGATGATGATGTTCATGCTGGTCGTCGTCTCGGCAGGTCGTGTTTTTTGCGATTCGCAGGCGTACCCATGCCGGTCCGGCCACAATCCAGCGGGCCGGAACGGGCGCGCATGATACCACAACGTCGGTTTTGCCGAACCAAATTCGTTCGGCGCGGTCGGGCGCTCGCCGGAAACGCCGATTCCGGCCCATCCGGAGGCCCGTGACGCCCCCGCGGGGTGCTGCCGTAGGGGGATGCGGCCGGGGCGGGAGGACGCGCGATTCGCGCCGCCGCGACTCTACCGCCCGCTCTCCGCGGCGAATTGCGCGTCCAGCCCGGCGCGGTAGTCCGGGTGGGTCAACGTCACGCCGAGCTGGCGCTTGATGCGGTCGTTCTTCACCCGGCGGCAGTCGGTGTAGAAGCTGGCGGCCATCGGCGACAGCCCGGCCTCCTCGAAGGGCACCAGCGGCGGCGGCTCGACCCCCAGCAGGCCGCAGGCGTAGCTCACCACCTCGTGGGAGGGGGAGGGCAGGTCGTCGGCGACGTTGTAGACCGCGCCCAGCGTCGGCTTGTCCATCGAGGCGCGCAGCGTCGCCGCGATGTCCTCCACATGGATGCGGCTGAACACCTGTCCGGGCTTGTCCACCCGCCGGGCGGTGCCGTCGCGCACGTTGTCCAGCGCGCTGCGCCCCGGCCCGTAGATGCCCGCCAGCCGGAAGAGATGCATCGGCACGCCATACTGGCGGTAGAGGTTCAGCCAGCCGCGCTCCGCCTCGACGCGGCGTTTCTGCCGCTCGCCGGTCGGGCGCAGCCACGCCGCCTCGCCCACCCAGTCGCCCTTGGTGTCGCCGTAGACTCCGGTGGTGGAAAGATAGCCGGCCCAGTCGAGCGTCCGCAGGTCCGCCAGATCCATGGCGTGCTGGTCGAGCACCGGGTCGCCCCGTTCGTCGGGCGGCACGCTGACCAGCAGATGGGTGGTGCCGGCAAGGGCGGCGCGGGCGTCCTCCAGTGGGCGGCCCCGGTCGAACAGGAACGCCTCGATGCCCTGCGCCTCCAGGGCGGCGCGCTTGTCCTCGCCGCGGCAGGTGGCGGCGATCCGCCAGCCCTCGGCCTTCAGCCGGTCGGCGAACACGCGGGCGGTGAAACCCAGGCCGAAGACGAACAGACGGGGTGAAGCCATGTCTTGCGGGGTCCTTGCGTCGGAAGCGGCAATGGCGGAGTGTAAGGCCGCCATGAACCGACGCAACGCTTACCTCATCACGGCCGCGCTGGCGCTCTTCTCCGTCAGCCCCGCCTTGGCCGCTCCCGCCATCGATCACAACCGGGAGTTCCAGGCCTGCCTGATGCTCGCCGAGAAGCGCCCGGCCGAAGCGCTGGAGAGCGCGCAGACCTGGCTGAACCGCGGCGGCGGCGACCATGCCCGGCTGTGCCAGGCGCTGGCGCTGTTCCACAAGGGTGACTTCACCACCGCCGGGGCGCGGCTGGAGGAGTTGGCCCCGGTGCTGGGCAAGGACGACCCGAAGGCCGGGGCCTCGATCCTCGGGCGGGCGGGCTGGGCGTGGCTGCGCGCCGGCGACAATGTGCGGGCGGAGCGGGCCTACAGCCGCGCCCTGGCGCTCCAGCCGGACGATGTGGACCTGCTGATCGACCGCGCCATCGCGCGGGCCGAGACGGAGCGCTTCTGGGACGCCGTGGCCGACCTGGACGCGGCGCTGAAGAAGGACCCGCGGCGGCCCGAGGCCTATCTCTACCGCGCCGCCGCCCACAAGGCGCTCGCCAACGACCGGCAGGCCGTCGCCGACATCGACCGCGCGCTGGAGCTGCGCCCCGGCGATCCCGACGCCCTGCTGCTGCGCGCCAACATCAAGGCGCAGGCCGGCAATCTGCCCGGCGCGCGTGAGGATTGGAGCCAGATCGTCCGCAACACGCCGAACAGCGCGGCGGCGAAGACGGCGCAGGCCAACCTCGACCGCTCCGCCAGGGCGCCGGCGCCCACCGTCAAAGGCGACGCGAAGGGGCCGGCGGCCCCCGTAAAGCCCTAATCGTATTGGGGGCATTGCGCTCATTTTACAAGGCTCCTGCGACATTTAGCCGACTGGACGGATGCGAACGCTTCGCAGGATCATCCGCGGCGAAGAGGGGCGGACAGGAACGCGCCCCCCACCTCCCGGTGCGATCAGGTGCAGCCATGAGCGGTCATCCCACCCCCGAAACGGGCCAGTCCCCCGGCGGACGGCATTTGGGCGAGTTGAAGAAGGGCGAGCGCGCCCGCGTGACCGGCGTCGATGAGCGGGGGGTCGTCACCACCCTTCCCGAAGGGGAGTTGGAGCGGCGCATGATCGAGATGGGGCTGGTCGAAGGCTCCCACGTCGAGGTCCTGCACGAAGCCTTTCCGGGCCGCGACCCCATCGCCATCCGCGTGAATGAGCACACGCTGGCGCTCCGCCGCGCCGAGGCGCGCGCCGTGCTGGTGGCGCCCGCCGCCTGACGCGCGGCGCCGCCACCCTCCTTCAAAGCGACCCCCTGCAAGGACATCCGGCCATGTCGGTCCTGGACTCCGCCCTGCCGCCGCGCATCGCGCTGGTCGGCAACCCGAACTGCGGCAAGACCGCCCTGTTCAACGCGCTCACCGGTTCCCGCCAGAAGGTGGCGAACTACCCCGGCGTCACCGTGGAACGGAAGATTGGGCATTTCGTCAGCCCGCTCGGCCGCCGCGTTCAGGTGATCGACCTGCCGGGCACCTACAGCCTGCGCGCCCGCTCCCCCGACGAGGAGGTGACCCGCGACGTCGTGCTCGGCCGCTTCTCGCACGAGGACAGCCCCGACCTGCTGGTCTGCGTCGCCGACGCCACCAACCTGCGCCTGAACCTGCGGCTGGTGGTCGAGCTGAAGCGGCTGGGCCGCCCGATCATCCTGGCGCTGAACATGATGGACGCGGCGGAGAAGCGCGGCTGCCGCATCGACGCGGCGGCCCTGTCGGCCGCGCTCGGCGTGCCGGTGGTGCCGACCGTCGCCATCCGCCGCGGCGGCGTCCAGCCGCTGCTGGAGCAGATCGACGGGGCCATGGCCATGGCGGCCGATGCGGCGGAGAATCCTGCCTCCTGCGGCTGGAGCGAGCCGTCCTCGCGCGACCTGCGGGCCTATCATCAGGAGGTCGAAAGGCTGTTGGCCGGCTGCGTGGCCGATGCCGGCCTGCCGCCGCTGGCGACCCGGCGGGTGGACGCCGTGCTGCTGCACCCGGTGTTCGGGCTGGCCTTCCTGTTCCTCGTGCTGTTCCTGATGTTCCAGGCGGTGTTCGCCTGGGCCGAGGCGCCGATGAACCTGATCGACGGCGCGGTCAGCGGGCTCAAGGACTGGGTGGCCGCCACCCTGCCGGACGGCGCGCTGCGCAGCCTGCTGACCGACGGGATCATCGCCGGGGTGGGCAGCGTGGTCATCTTCCTGCCGCAGATCCTCGTGCTGTTCTTCTTCATCCTGGTGCTGGAGGCGACCGGCTATCTCGCCCGCGCCGCCTTCCTGCTGGACCGGCTGATGGGCGGGGTGGGGCTGCACGGGCGCGCCTTCATCCCGCTGCTGTCCAGCTTCGCCTGCGCGGTGCCCGGCGTCATGGCGGCGCGCACCATCGAGAACCGCGCCGACCGGCTGGCGACCATCATGATCGCCCCGCTGATGACCTGCTCCGCCCGGCTGCCGGTCTACACGCTGCTGATCGCGGCCTTCGTGCCGGACCGTCCGCTGCTGGGCGGTCTGGTCGGGCTGCCGGGGCTGGTGATGTTCGCGCTCTACGCCGCCGGCATCCTGTCGGCGCTGGCCGTCGCCTTCGTTTTGAAGGGCACGGTGTTCAAGGGCGCCCGCGAGCCGCTGCTGATGGAGCTTCCAGCCTACCGCCTGCCCAACCCGCGCGACATCGCGCTGGGCCTGTTCGAGCGGGCCAAGGTCTTCCTGGCGCGGGCCGGCACGACGATCTTCGCCCTGATGATCGTCATGTGGTTCCTGGCGAGCTTCCCCGGCGCGCCGGAGGGGGCGACCGAGCCGGCCATCCAGTATTCCATCGCCGGCATGATCGGCCACGCGCTGGAACCGCTGCTGGCGCCCATCGGCTTCACCTGGCAGATCGCCGTGGCGCTGGTGCCGGGCATCGCGGCGCGCGAGGTGGCGGTCGGCGTGCTGGGCACGATCTACGCGCTGAGCGAGAGCGGCGACGCGCTGCAATCCTCGCTGGCCGGGGCTCTGGCCGCCTCCTGGAGCCTGCCGACCGCGCTGTCGCTGCTCGCCTGGTACGTCTTCGCCCCGCAATGCGTCGCCACCCTGTCGGTGGTGAAGCGGGAGACCAACGGCTGGTTCTGGCCGGCGGTGATGTTCGCCTACATGATCACGCTGGCCTACGGGGCGAGCTTCATCACCTACCGCCTCGCGTCTGCGCTGCTGTGAAGGAAGGGGAGGGCACGGCCATGTGGCAGGATTTGCTGGTCGCGGTGGTGGTGGCGCTGGCCGCGGCGTGGACGCTGTGGCGGGTGATCCTGCCGGCCGGGCTGCGCGCTCGCCTGCTGGGCAGGGCCGCGCCGAAGGGGTCTGGCTGTGGCGGCAGGTGCACGGGCTGCGGCCCGGCCGGTGGCGGTTCAAGCTGCCACTGAGCCGGCGCTCCTACAGGGCCGGGACGCGGGCGGCGCCCCTCTTGACCGCGTACATCGCCTGATCGGCGTGGACGATGAGTTGCTGGGCATCCCGCCCGTCCTGCGGGTAGACGGCGACGCCGATCGACAGGGCGAGCCGCAGCCGCAGCCCGTCGATCAGGATTGGCTCCGCCAACGCCGTCCGGCACTTGTCGGCGACGGTTTCCGCCCCGGCGGGGGTCACCTCCACCTCCAGGATGATGGCGAATTCGTCGCCGCCGATGCGGGCGATCAGGTCGGACTTGCGCAGCAGGCCGGACAGGCGGCGCGCCACCACCCGCAGCACTTCGTCGCCCCGGCTGTGGCCGTGGGTGTCGTTGATCGGCTTGAAGCCGTCGAGGTCGATGTAGAGCAGGGCGAACAGGGTGCCGCCGCGCTCCGCCCGGTCGATGGCCTGTTGCAGCCGGTCGTGGAACATGGTGCGGTTCGGCAGTTCGGTCAGCGCGTCGTGGTGGGCCATGTGGGCCATGCGCGCCTCGCTCGCCCGCAGGGCGGCCTCCTGCTCCCTCAGCTTGCCCAGCAGATAGTTGAAGCCCTGCGCCAGCTCCCCGACCTCGTCCATGCGGTGGACCGGCAGGGGCGACAGCTCGACATGCCCGTCGGCCATCTGGTGCATCCGCCGCGCCGCCTGGGTCAGCGGGCGGAAGAAGCGGCGCATGCCGAAGAACAGCACGGTCACGGCGAAGGCGGCGATCATCAGGCTGTTGGTGGCGATGAAGGTCTGCAGGTCGCGCACCCCTTCGAACGCCTCCGCCGTGGGCAGGCGGGCGACCAGGAACCAACCCGCCGTCGGCACCGCCGCGATGGCCGACAGCTCTTCCACCCCCGCCGCGTTGACGGTGATGCCGGTGCCGCGGTAACCGGCCATGGCCCGGTCGTGCAGCGGATTCACCCCCTCCGGCGGGGTCGCGGTCAGGATCATCCCGTGGTCGCTGGCCGACACGAACAGCCTGTCGCGGGGGGAAACCAGCAGGAAGCCGCCGCTGCGCCCGATGCGGTTTCCCTGGACCAGATTGAGAAAGCCGGGCGACGACAGGGCGGTGGCGCCGGCCAGGACCGCGACCGGGGTTCCGGCGGCGTCGGTGACCGCCATCGCCATGACCACCATCGGCTCTCCGTCGATGGCGGAGCGGGCGGGCCGCCCGATCACCGGTTCGCGTGACGCCAGCGCCGCCTGGAACCAGTCGCGATCCGAAACGTCGAAATCGGGCGGGCGGTGCCGTTCCGGATAATCCGCGAAGACTCCATGGCCGTCCGGCTGGACGATCATCAGACCGCGCGAGAACAGTGGCGCGATCTCGTGATGCGTCTTCAGCCAGTCGCGCAGAGCCGTGGGATCGTCGAGGGCCATCAACGGCAGGCTTCCGGCGGCGCGGCGCAGGAGGTCGAGCCGGGCTTTGATCTTCTCGTCGATGTCGTGGGCAACATAGGAGGCGGTCGATTGCTGTTGGGACGAGGTCAGGTTGTTGATCTTGTCCTCCAAGAAGGAGGACAGGACCCAGATGCGCGCGCAGGCGCCGACAAAGACCAGAACTAGTCCAAACAGCATAAGACGTACGATGACGCTGCGGCTCTGCCGGCGCAGTTCATCAACCACCGCGACGAGCATTCGCAAGCTTTGCTCCTCCAAGAAACCGTCCGCTCATTTCCCAGATGGATAGGCTTCCTGCCCACCGTTGCCCGAAGATAAACGATGCCGGTCCCATCCGGAAGACGCAAAGGGAGCTAAATCCCCGACAAAAGCACCGGAACTGATTGAAAAAACGAAATATTTCCACCGGTGGGCGAACAGTGGCGCCGCTGGTTCGCGCGCCTTATCGTTCTCGGCTCCCCGCCCGTGATTCAGCGGCTCCGCTCTCCATCGGCTTGCCATACACACGGGCAGGCCACCGATACCTCCGTATAGTTTCCAGGCAGGACAGCCTTCGGCACTGTTGTGACGCCGACGAGGTTCCGCGCTGCCCATGGAAAGGCCGGTGTCCGCCTTCCCCTCGCGCCGCGGATCTTTCGCGCGCCCGAAAAATGGAGGGGGTTTTGAGCACGATCTCGACCAAGGACGGCACCCGCATCTTCTACAAGGACTGGGGCAGCGGACAGCCGGTGGTCTTCTCGCACGGGTGGCCGCTCAGCGCCGACGCCTGGGACGGGCAGATGCTGTTCTTCGGCCAGCAGGGCTACCGGGTCATCGCCCACGACCGGCGCAGCCACGGCCGGTCCGACCAGACCTGGACCGGCAACCACATGGACCAGTACGCCGACGATCTGGCCGAGCTGCTCGACGCGCTGGACGTGCGCGATGCGGTGATGATCGGCCATTCTACCGGCGGTGGCGAGGTCGCCCGATACATCGGGCGGCACGGCACCGGACGGGTCGCCAAGGCCGTGCTGGTCGGAGCGGTGCCGCCGATCATGCTGAAAACCGCCGCCAACCCCGGCGGCCTGCCGATGGAGGTCTTCGACGGCATCCGCAAGGGCACCTACGACGACCGATCGCAGTTCTTCCTGGACCTGACCATGCCCTTCTACGGCTTCAACCGCGACGGGGCGAAGGTGTCGGAGGGGCTGCGGCAATCCTTCTGGCTGCAGGGCATGATGGCCGGGATCAAGGGCGCCTACGACTGCATCCAGCAATTCTCGGAAACCGACTTCACCGAGGATCTGAGGAAGATGGCGGTGCCGACGCTGTTGGTCCACGGCGACGACGACCAGATCGTGCCCATCGACGCGGCGGCCCGCCGCGCCGTGGAGATCGCGCCGCAGGCGACGCTGACAGTCTACGAGGGGGCGCCGCACGGGCTGACGGCCACCCATCAGGACCGCTTCAACGCCGACGTGCTGGCCTTCATCAAAGGATCGTAAGCAAGGACCGGTCAGGACTCGCCGTTGGGGGTCACCTTGTCGGCGATGCGCACCAGATCGGGCAAGGACCGCGCCTGCATCTTGCGCATCACGCTGGCACGGTGGACCTTCACGGTGATCTCGCTGAGCTGCAGCTCGGCGGCGATCTGCTTGTTGAGCTGCCCGGCGGCGACGAGCTGCATCACCTCCCGCTCGCGCGGGGTCAGGCTGCGGAATCGTTCCTGAAGATCGGACAGGGCGTCGACGGCGCGGCGGCGGTCGCGGTCGCGCTCGATGCCGGTGTGGACGGCGTCGATCAGATCCTGGTCGCGGAAGGGCTTGGCCAGGAACTCGACGGCGCCGGCCTTCATCGCCGTCACCGACATGGGAATGTCGCCATGGCCGGTGATGAAGACGACCGGCAGATGGATGCCCGCCCCGGTCAGCTCGCGCTGGAACTCCAGGCCGCTCTGGCCGGGCAGCCGCACGTCCAGCACCAGGCAGCCCGGCGCGTCGGGCCAGCGATGCTGCAGGAAGTCCTGCGCCGAGGCGAAGGGCAGGGCGGTCAGCCCGACCGAGCGCAGCAGGCTGACCAGCGATTCCCGGATCGACGGATCATCGTCGATGATGGCGACGAAGGGCGTTTCCATGGTTGCGGGGGACCGGTCGGAAACGGTGCGGTCGGTCATCGCGTCCGCTCCAGGGCGGCGCCCGCCGCTGGCCGCTCCGGCTCGTCGTCGGCGGGCAGGGTGAAGCGGAAGACGGCGCCGTGGGGCTGGTTGGCGGCCACCCACAGCCGGCCGCCATGGGCCTCCACGATCGACTGGCAGATGGTCAGCCCCATACCGATTCCATGCTCCTTGGTGGTGAAGAAGGGTTCGAACAGCCGCTCCTCCTGGGTCGCCTGCAACCCGGTGCCGGTGTCCTCCACCGACACCAGGACGTCCGCGAGGCCGCGGCGGCGCGAACGGATGCTCAGCACGCGCGGACGGTCGGCGACCGCGCCCATCGCGTCGTCGGCGTTGGCGATCAGGTTCAGCAGCACCTGCTCGAGCTGCACCGGGCTGCCGTTGACCGGCGGCAGGCTCTGCTGAAGGTCGGTGCGCACGGCGATCCGGTTCAGGCGGCGCTCGCCCTCCGTGCGGTCCAGCGCGCTCCGGATCACGCCGTTGATGTCCAGCCGGCTGCGCTGGGGCGGCGCCTTGCGGAAGGAATCGCGGATGCAGGCGATCACCCGCGCGGCGCGGTGGCCGTCGTCGGAGATCCGCCTCAGCGCCGCCCGCACCTCCACCAGATTGGGCGACGGGCGGTCGAGCCAGCGCAGTCCGGCGCCCGCGTTGGTGACCATGCTCGCCAGCGGCTGGTTGACCTCGTGCGCGATGGAGGCGGAGAGCGCCTCCAGGCTGGCCAGACGCGCGTCGCGCACCCGCCGTTCCGCCGCCACCGAGCGGACCAGCCGCCCATAGAGCGTCGTCATCTCCGCCAGCAGGATCAGCAGGACGACGCTGGAAGCGGCCAGCCCGAACAGCCGCCCCGACCACCAGCCGGCGCTGAAGCGCCCGCCGCTGATGAAGCTGAGCAGGCAGGTCTCGATGGCCCAGGCGGCCAGGACGACCATCAGCCAGAGGTCCAGAACGGAGCGCCGCTGCCGCCACAGGACGGCCAGTGCGGCGGCGCAGAGCGCCAGCGCGGTCACCGGCACGACCCGCCACAGCGGCGTTTCCCGCATGGTGTCGACCATCAGCCGGGGAAGAACGGCGTCGTTGGCCAGCGCGAAGGCCGTCAGGCCTCCGGCCAGCGCCGCCGCCAGCGCCACGCCGCCCGCGATGGCGGGCAGGGCCGGGCGGTGCGCCTCGCGTGGGCCGGCCTCCATGGCCTTCAGCAGCGCGTATGCCAGGATGAACAGCGGCAGGCCGACGCGGCGCCCGGCGGCCACGATGGCCGTGCTCTGCAGGCCGGCGCCGAGCAGCCCGGTCGGCGCGAAGACTCCGGGGAAGGTCAGCGCCCAGGGAACAATCAGCAGTGCCGTGACCAGATAACCGGCGGCCAGCGCCAATAGGGCCGGCGTTCGCTGCGTGGCGTAGAGCGCGAACAGCAGGACGGCGGTCATCAGCTCGGTCAGCAGGACCGCGGTGGCGTAGGCGGGCAGCAGGACCGCCGTGCCGTCCAGCGTCAGGCGGGCGAAGGGGGTCGCGATCGCCAGCGCGACCAGAAGCCCCGCCACCGTGCCGATGGCCAGCCGCGTCTGACCCGCCCCCGGGGGCAGGGTTGCCAGAAGAAACCGCTGGTCTCCGGGGACATCCCTCGTGCGCATCACCGTCGCTCGCCTGGCCGTCGGGTCACGTCTTCCCTCAACCCTGTCCCTTTGTCCTGTCCCTTTACCCTGACCGGCACCGGCGGCGAGCGGCGCCTTGGCCTGATATACCAAGGTATAGGACCCGCAAACGCAAGTTCAATGTCGCCGTCCTCCGTCCCTGACCGATGCTTCGACACACCGCCGGGCCACAGACATCGTCAGAGGCAACGCCATTGGCACCGGCGCCAAAAACAACGGGGATAGAGACATGACCATCACCGCCACCGCGACTCCCGGCAAACTGCTCGTCTCGCCGAAGGACCACGCGCTGATCATGATCGATCATCAGTCGCAGATGGCCTTCGCGACCCATTCGATCGACGCCACGACGCTGCGCACCAACACCGCGCTGGTCGCCCACGCCGCCGCCGGCTTCGGCGTCTCGACCATCCTGACCACGGTCGCGGAAAAGAGCTTCTCCGGCCCGATCTTCTCCGAGATCACCGAAGCCTTCCCGGGGGCGGAGGTCACCGACCGCACCTCCATGAACACCTGGGAGGACGCGAACGTCATCAAGCGGGTGAACGGCCTGGGCAAGACCCGGTTGGTCTTCTGCGGCCTGTGGACCTCGGTCTGCATCGTCGGCCCGACGCTGTCGGCGCTGGACCAGGGCTTCGAGGTCTACGTCATCGCCGACGCCTGCGGCGACGTCTCGGTCGAGGCGCACCAGCGCGCCATGGACCGCATGGTCCAGGCCGGCGTCCGCCCGATGACCTCGCTCCAGTACATGCTGGAGTTGCAGCGCGACTGGGCGCGCACCGAGACCTACGAGATGACCACCGGCATCGCCAAGAAGTACGGCGGCGCCTATGGCCTGGGCATCATCTACGCCAAGACCATGTTCGGCGCGTCGGAAGGCGGCCACAGCGCCGCCGCCTGACCGGCAACGCTTGGTTTGAGGCACTTGCTTTGCGGCGCCCGATGCCCTGCGCCGCGGCGGACCGGACCGGACCCTCCCCGGGGCCGGTCCGCCTCTTCCCGCCCATCCGGACGAAGAACAGGCACGCCATGATGCCCTATCTGCTCTCCCTCGGCGCCGGCATCCTGGTCGGCGTCCTCTACGCGTTGCTCGGTGTCCGCTCCCCAGCACCGCCCACCATCGCCTTGATCGGCCTGCTCGGCATGCTGGTCGGCGAGCAGGCGGTGCCGGTGGTCAAGCGGCTGATCGCCGGGCAGCCGGTTCTCGCCTTCATCCAGAACGATTGCGCGCGCCACATCCTGGGGCCGCAGGCGGGCAATGCCGCTCCCGATGCAGCTAATCCGCCGGCCCCGGCCGCGGACGCACCCCCGCGGGGCCGGGCATGACCGGCCACACCGGAAACGGTCGCCCCGGTATCGGTCGCCGCGGCGCCATCGCCGGCAGCGCCGCCGCCACCCTGCTCGCCTCGCCCCTGCTCACCCGCCTTGGGAATGCCGCCATGCCGTCTTCCGACCTTCTGATCGTCAACGCAAAGATCACGACGCTCGACCGCGCCAACCCGCAGGCCGACGCCGTGGCGATCCGCGACGGACGCTTCCTCGCCGTGGGGCGGGAGGCCGAGGTGCGCGCCGCCGCCGCCCCCGACGCCGCGGTGATCGATGCCAAGGGACGCCGCCTGATCCCCGGCCTGATCGACAGCCACATCCACGTCATCCGCGGCGGCCTGAACTACAATATGGAGCTGCGCTGGGACGGCGTGCCGACTCTGGCTGACGCCATGGCGATGCTGCGCGCCCAGGTGGCCCGCACGCCGGCCCCGCAATGGGTGCGTGTCGTCGGCGGCTTCACCGAGCACCAGTTCGCCGAGAAGCGCCTGCCGACGCTGGAGGAACTGAATGCCGCCGCCCCTGACACGCCGGTCTTCATCCTGCACCTCTACGACCGCGCGCTGCTGAACGGCGCGGCGCTGCGGGCGGTGGGCTACGGCAAGGACACGCCCAACCCGCCGGGCGGCGAGATCCAGCGCGACGCCGCGGGCAATCCGACCGGCCTGCTGCTCGCCCTGCCCAACGCGATGATCCTGTATTCCACCCTCGCCAAGGGGCCGAAGCTGCCGGAGGAGTATCAGGTCAACTCCACCCGCCACTTCATGCGCGAGCTGAACGGGCTGGGCGTGACCAGCGTGATCGACGCCGGCGGCGGCTTCCAGAACTACCCCGACGACTACGCGATCATCGAGAAGCTGCACGCCGACGGCGAGATGACCCTGCGCATCGCCTACAATCTGTTCACCCAGAAACCGAAGGAGGAGCTGAAGGACTTCGCCACCTGGTCGGACACGGTGAAGCCGGGCGACGGCGACGACCGCTACCGCCTGAACGGGGCGGGGGAGATGCTGGTCTATTCCGCCGCCGACTTCGAGGACTTCCGCGTCGCCCGGCCCGAGATGCCGCCCAACATGGAGACGGACCTGGAGCCGGTGGTCCGCCTGCTGGCCGAGCGGCGCTGGCCGTGGCGGCTGCACGCCACCTACGACGAGACCATCGGGCGGGCGCTCGACGTCTTCGAGAAGGTCAACCGGGACATCCCGCTGCAGGGGCTGAACTGGTTCTTCGACCACGCCGAGACGATCAGCGAGCGCAACATCGACCGCATCGCGGCGCTCGGCGGCGGCATCGCCGTGCAGCACCGCATGGCCTATCAGGGCGAGTATTTCGTGGAGCGCTACGGCGCCAAGGCCGCCGAGGCCACGCCGCCCATCGCCAAGATGATGGCCGCCGGGGTGCCGGTGGGCGCGGGGACGGACGCCACCCGCGTCGCCAGCTACAACCCCTGGGTCTCGCTGTCCTGGCTGGTCACCGGCAAGACGGTGGGCGGCTTGTCGCTCTACCCGATGGCGAACCGGCTGGACCGCGAGACGGCGCTGCGCCTGTGGACGGAGGCCAACACCTGGTTCTCCAACGAGCAGGGCAAGAAGGGCCGGATCGAGGGCGGGCAGCTCGCCGACGCGGCGCTGCTCAGCGACGACTACATGGCCGTGCCGGAGGACCGCATCCCCCACATCCGCTCGGTCCTGACCCTGCTGGGCGGCGCCGTGGTGCATGGCGAGGGCGATTACGACACCCTCGCCCCGCCGCTGCCCAAGCCGATGCCCGACTGGTCGCCGGTCGCCACGGTCGGCGGCTATTATCGCGATCCCAGGACGGCGCAGCGGCAGGCGGCGGAGTGCGGTTGCCACTCCGGCTGTGCGGTGCACGGCCACGACCACGCGGCGGCGCTGGGCGCCGACGTGCCCTCGTCCGACTCGCGCAGCTTCTGGGGCGTGTTCGGTTGCGGCTGCTGGGCGGTGTGAGGGGGAGCGCAACGATGGCCGACACCCTCTCCACGCGCAAGGACGCCGCCGCTGCGCCGGTCGCCGCCCTGCTCGACTGGCCGGGGACCGCCTGGCTCGCCCGCTTGGCGCTGGCGGCGCCCTTCGTGGTCAGCGGACTGGTCAAGCTGACGGACTTCAACGGCGCGGTGGCCGAGGCGGCGGGGCTGGGGCTCGGCCTGCCGGTCCTCGTCGCGGTGGCGGTGATCGTCACCCAGCTCGGCGGGGCGGCGCTGTTTTTGACACGGCGCTGGTGCTGGCTCGGCGCCGGGATCCTCGCCGGCTTCACGGTGGTCGCCACCCTGCTCGCCCACGCCTTCTGGACCTATGAGGGGCCGGACCGCGCGCGGCAGACCGCCACCTTCCTGGAGCATCTGGCCATCGTCGGCGGCTTCGCGGCGGCGGCGGTGCTGACCCACCGCAACGCCCACCGCCGGGGAGGGCGCGCATGACCGCCGAGGCCGTCCCAACCCCTGGCGCACAGCCGCCCGGACATAAGCCCGCCGCACACAAGCCGGCTGGAGCCTTCGCGCCGCTGAGCAACCGCCTGTTTGCCGTGCTGTGGGTGGCGGCCGTGCTGGGCAACGTCGGCACCTTCATGCGCGACGTGGCGAGCGCGTGGCTGGTGCTCGACCTGTCGGGGTCGCCGTCCACCGTCGCGCTGATCCAGGCGGCGGGCTCGCTGCCGATCTTCCTGCTGGCGATCCCGGCGGGGGTGCTGTCGGACATCATGGACCGGCGGCGGATGCTGATCGTCATCCAGTGCCTGCTCGCCTGCGTCAGCGCCGCGCTGATGATCCAGGCGTGGCTGGGCGTCGCCAGCGTCGCCTCCATCGCCGGGCTGACCTTCCTCGGCGGGGTCGGGGCGGCGCTGATGGCGCCGGTCTGGCAGTCCATCGTGCCGGAGCTGGTGCCGCGCGGCGAGCTGAAAGGCGCCGTCGCGCTGAACAGCCTGGGCATCAACATCGCCCGCGCCATCGGCCCGGCGGCGGGCGGCGCCATCCTGGCCGCCGCCGGAGCGGCCGCCACCTACGCGGTGGACGTCTCCTCCTACATCATCGTCATCGCCGCCCTGCTGTGGTGGCGGCGCACCCCCGACACCCGCGACGATCTGTCGGAGCAGTTCGGCGGCGCTTTGCGCGCCGGGCTGCGCTACGCCCGCGCCAGCAAGGAGCTGCACCGCGTCTTCATCCGCGCCGGCCTGTTCTTCGCCTGCGCCAGCGCCCTGTGGGCCCTGCTGCCCATCGTCGCCGGGCCGATGCTGGGCGGCGGGCCGGGCTTCTACGGCCTGCTGCTGGGTGCCGTGGGGGCGGGGGCCATCGGCGGGGCGGCCGCCCCGCCGCGCCCGCGCGCGCGGCCTGGCGCGGGCGGCCCGATGCTGGCCGCCGCGCTGGTCACCGCCGTGGTCATGGGCATCCTGGCCCTGGCCCCGCCGCGCTGGCTGGCCCTGCCGGTCCTGCTGGGCGCCGGTGCGGCCTGGATCGCCGTGCTGACGACGCTGAGCGCCACCACCCAGGCCATCCTGCCCAACTGGGTGCGCGGGCGTGGGCTGGCGCTCTACCTGACCGTGTTCAACGGTGCCCTGACGGCGGGCAGCCTCGGCTGGGGCGCTCTGGCCGATGCGATCGGCGTGCCGGCCACCCTGTGGGTCAGCGCCGCCGGGCTGCTGGCCGTGGCGGTGCTGTCCCGCGCGGTGCCGCTGCCGGAGGGCGAGGCCGACCTCACCCCGTCCAACCATTGGCCGGAGCCGCTGACCGCCGAGCCGGTGCGCAACGACCGCGGCCCGGTGCTGATCACCATCGAGTACCGGGTGGCCGCCGCCGACCAGCACGCCTTTCACGCCGCGCTGCGCCGCCTGTCGGAGGCGCGGCGGCGGGACGGCGCCTACGCCTGGGGCGTCAGCCAGGATTCCGGCGATCCGGAACGGGTGCTGGAATGGTTCTTCGTGGAATCCTGGGCGGAGCACCAGCGCCAGCACCGCCGGGTATCGCACGCCGACGCGGACGTGCAGAAGGAGGCGCTGGCCTTCCACCGCGGCGACGGGCCGCCGCGGGTGTCGCATTTCCTGGCGCTGGAGCACGGCGCGGGGCCGGCGTCGTGAGGCGGTGGCGCGGGGCGCTGGTCGCGGCTCTGCTGCTCCAGTCCGCCCCGGCCCCCGCCGAGACCCTTGCGGAGACGCCCCCGCCGCTGACCAACAGCCGCTACGACGAGGATTACCGCTACCTCCTCGACCCCGCGGCGGGGAGCGGCGCCTTCTGGGAGCGCTTCAAGGCGATCCCGCTCACCCCCGGTGGCACGCTCTCCCTGTCCACCGGGCTGGAGGCGCGGCTGCGCGGCGAGGCCGTGCGCAACAGCGGCTGGGGGCAGGATGAGCCGAGGAACGACGCCTATGGCCTGTGGCGCCTGCTGCCCTACGCCGACCTGCGCGCGGGTCCGGCCCTGCGCGTCTTCGGGCAACTGATCATGGCCGGCTCGGCGGGCAAGCTCGGGCCGGAGGGGGCGCCGGACATCGACCGCACCGACCTGCTGCAGGGTTTCGCCGATCTGTCCGTCCCGCTGGGGAGCGTGCAGGGCACGCTGCGGGCGGGGCGCCAGATGCTCGCCTACGGGTCGGAGCGGCTGATCAGCCTGCGCTACGGCGCCAACGTGCCGCGCGCCTTCGACGCGGTGACGGGCATCGTGCAATCCGGTCCCTGGCGGGTGGACGGCTTCCTCGGCCGCCCGGTCCGCGCGTCGCCCGACCTGTTCGACGACCGGCGCGACGGCGGGCGCTCCACCTGGGGGCTGTACGCCACGCACGGCGCGGCGGCGGGCTGGGGCACGGGGCTGGACGCCTACTACATTGGCTACGGCAACCGGGCGGCGTCCTTCGAGGGCAGGCAGGGGCGGGAGGAGCGGCACACGCTGGGCACCCGCCTGTTCGGAAAGGCCGATGGCTGGGACTGGAACTGGGAGGCCATGCTCCAGACGGGCCGGATCGACGGCGACACCATCGCCGCATGGTCGGTCGCCAGCGACACCGGCCACCGCTGGGATGGCGTCCCGCTGCGCCCGCGGCTCGGGCTGAAGGCCAACATCGCCAGCGGCGACCGCGATCCCGACGACGGGCGCCTGGGCACCTTCAACCCCTTGTTCCCCCGCGCCAAGTATTTCGGGGAGCTGACTCCGGTCGGGCCGCTGAACCTGATGAACCTGCATCCCTCCGTGGATCTGGTACTGTCGGACGAATTCAGCCTGTCCGCCTCGGCCATCGCCTATTGGCGGATGAGCCTGGAGGACGGCGTCTACGACCTGTCCGGGAACCTGCTCCGCTCCGGCGCCGAATCACGCTCGCATTACATCGGCACGCAGGGGGAACTCGTTCTGTCCTACGCCGCCGGGCGCACGGTCGAGGGGCTGCTGTCCTACTCCCTGTTCCGGCCCGGTTCCTTCCTTCAGGACACCGGCCCCGCGAAGACGATCCACTTCGTCGGGTTGGAAGCGGTGTTCAAATTCTGACCCCTCCGGGTGACGGTTTCCACCCATCGGACGGGTCGAAGGGCGAACTTACGGTAAGTTGCACCGGCCACCAGGGTCGGCCAGGGTGGGGATGCGGAACATCCGTGCGACGGTGCCGTTCCTGCGCCCGAACCGGACCCAAGCGAACCGGACATACGCCCGGGAGCCGGTCCCAGAAGAGGTGGAGGCGATCCCATGAAGCAGCAAACCCGTGCCGTCCTGGCGGTGTTCCTGACCGGCGCGGTCCTGGCGGGATGCGCGCCGGCGTCTGAAACCGCGCCGCCGTCCGCCGTCCTGGCCCCGGCGAGCGTCGAGCCGACGCCGCGGCTGTCCATGGTCGAGAATGTCCGCTCCACCGCCAAGGTCCGCGGCGTCGACAAGGCGGCGCGGACGGTGATCCTGCAATTCCAGGACGGGCGGGAAGAGGCGGTGACCGCCGGAAGCGGGGTGCGGAACTTCGATCGCATCAAAGTGGGCGACACCGTGCAGATCGAGTATTCCCGCCTGACCAACATCGTCACCCAGCCGCCGGGCGGCGGGCCGGGCGCCATTCAGCGGAGCAGCACGGACCGCGCCGCGGTCGGCGAGATGCCGCGCGCGTCGGCGATCACCACCACCCAGGTGACGGAGGTCGTCGAGGCCATCGACCTCAACCGGCGGATGGTCACGCTGCGCGGGCCGCAGGGGCGCACGCGCACGGTTCCGGTGCCGCCGGACGTGCAGGGGCTGGAAACGGTGAAGCCCGGCGACGAGGTGGTGATCAGCCGGACGGAGGCTGCCACGGTCACCGTGATGCGATGAGGGGAGAGGAGAAAGCCACCCATGAGGGAAGGTGGCGCGAGTGACGGGACTTGAACCCGCGGCCTCCGGCGTGACAGGCCGGCGCTCTAACCAACTGAGCTACACCCGCAATATGGCTCCGGATGCTGGACTCGAACCAGCGACACGCGGATTAACAGTCCGCTGCTCTACCGACTGAGCTAATCCGGAACGGAGGCCGGCTTATAAGCCCCTTTCCGGGGGCTGGCAAGGGGAAAACGACCTGTCGGTGGGATTTTCCGCGCCACCCCCGCGGTGGCGATGCAGGGCCGTGACAATGGGGCGGAAATGTGGCGAAGGCGCTCGCGCGCCGGTTGACAGCGGGCGTGGCTTTCGCTTCCTTCCGGCCCCGGTTCCCGTCACCTGCCGCTGGTCCCCGTTCCCCATGTCCAAGGTCGTTCCCTTCGCCCAGGCGCGCGAAGCTCTCCTCGCCCGCCTCACCGAACAGCTTCCCCCCTCGACCGAGTGGGCCGGACGCCTGATGCTGATGCCGGACGGCAACCGGGTGGAACCGATGCCCGCGGCGGAGGCGGTCGAGGTGCTGCGCGCCTTCCGCGCCGGGCTGGGCGAGGCCATCGGCGCCGCCCCCTGCTCGGTCGGCGGCATGTGGGTGTCGCGGGAGGACTGTCTGGACTGGGACGGGCTGCTGGCCCCGCTGGCGGTGGCCGCCGGCTATGTGGTGGCCGGGGCGACCGGCGGCGCCAGCCTGTCGGTGGAGCTGTTCCGCTGCAAGGGCGCGCTGGCCGGGTGGGGCGTGCGCGGGCTGCGCGGGGAGCCGGCGGTGGCCCGCTCCGCCGCCTACGCCGTGGTGATGGTCAGCCGCCGTCCGGACGACCAGGAAATCGTGCTGGACCGCGTGATGGACACCTTCGGCTTCGTCATGCGCAGCCAGGGCGAGCCGGTGGTGGACACCGGCGACCTGAACGCCCGGCTGGCCCGCCGGGCCTGCCCGCTGCGGCGATAAGCGGGCGGTTAGCGGTTCGGCGCGTCGGCCTGGACGATGCGGGCGACGGTCTGAAGACGCTGCACGTCGCGCACTTCCAGAACGATGCCCAGGTTCAGCGCGGCGAGCGTGTCGGCCAGGGACCGCATGCTGTCCCGCACCCGCTCCAGCGCGTCGGGGCCGTGGTCCGATTCGCTGCCGAGGGAACTGACGAAGGCACTGATTTCCAACTGCATTTACGCCCGGCTCCGCCTGTATGGTGGGTGCTGTCCCTCAAGGCGTTACCCCGATCCGCGCGGTCCCGTCCATGACGCTTGCGCCATAGGCCGCTGGGCGAATCCTCCCCTTCGCCATTAGGCCGAAGGGCGGCGGAAGCGCAGGGGTTCGCCGAAGCCGGGGATGGCGAACCGACTGGGATCGACAGCCTGCTCGGCCAGGGCGTGGTGCAGCGCCCGGATGGGGGCGTCGATGCCCTCCGCGGTCAGCTGGAAGGTGCCGAAATGCATGGCGACGCTGCGCCGCGCTCCCAGGTCGCGGTGGGCCCGCACGGCGTCGGCCGGGTTCATGTGCTGGGCGGCCATGAACCAGCGCGGCTCGTAGGCGCCGATCGGCAGCAGGGCGACGTCGATGGCGCCGAACCGCCGCCCGATCTCCTTGAAATGCGGGCAATAGCCGCTGTCGCCCGCGAAATAGACGGCGGCCTCCGGCGTCTCGACCACGAAGCCGCCCCACAGCGTCCGGCGCCGGTCGAAGGGGCTGCGGGCGGACCAGTGCTGCGCCGGGACAAAGGTGATCCGGGTGCCGTGCGGACCGGGCAGGCTGTCCCACCAGTCCAACTCGTGCACCGCGTCGAAGCCGGCGCGGCGCATCATCGGGCCGTTGCCCAGCCCCGTCATCACCTGCGGCACGCCGCGCCGCCGCGCCAGATGGCGGAGCGTCGGGGCGTCGAGGTGGTCGTAGTGGTTGTGGCTGAGCAACACCGCGTCGATGGCCGGCAAATCCTCCATGCGCACCGCGGGTGGGCGCACCCGCTTCGGCCCCAACCGCCCGAAGGGGCCGGCATGGTCGGAATAGACGGGGTCGGTCAGGAAGGCCGCCCCGCCGATCTGGATCAGGAAGGTCGCCTGCCCGATGAAGGTCACCGCCACTTCGCCCCGCGCCGGGGTGACGGCGCGGAAAGGGCGGGGAGGTTCCGGGTCCGGCGGCGTCCAGCGCGGACCGCGCGCCTTGTAGAGCCGCCACAGCTCGCGCGGTCCCTTGTCCGTGTCGGCGTGCGGGTTGAAGAAGCGGCGCCCGTCCCAATGGTCGGACGGGACGGCGGGAAAGCGGGGCTGGCTGTCGTCGCGCGGCATGACACGAGAAGTGGGGTTGTGGGGCGGCTTTGGCTAGACCACCGCTTCCCGCGATGCGGCAAGAATTCGACATCCGTTATGGAAGCAGTTCGCGGCGCTGAATGCTTGCAAGGTAAAGCATTGAAAGCGTTGCGTTTTTTGGGGTCTGCCCTGCAATAAGCGCGCGTGTGGTATTGGGTATACCAGAGCATATTGGTCTCAACGAACAACGCCCCCGATAACGCCTCCCAACGATTGGAGACCATCATGAACAGCTCGACCTACACCCACATCGGCAGCGACCGCGCCCCGTCCTCCGCCCTCCAGGCCGTCCGCGAGTTCTTCGCCGCCTGGCTGCGCGCGACCCCGGCCTACATCGTGTATCGCGCCATCAACGAGCGTTGATCTGCGAGTCTTAAGTCACGAGCGCTGATTGTTGAACGGGGGTGGCCCAGCGGCCGCCCCCGTGCTGTATGAACTCGGTGCTTCCAGCTTCAGGACGCCGGCGTGAAGTTCCGGCTCCAGACCGGCTCCAGGTTCGGCAGGGCCTGCACCCGCCCCGCCACGCGCGACAGCTTCGGGCAATGTTCCGCGAACCAGGCGCGGCGGGGCCGCCAGTGCACCATCGCCCCGACGTAGAGGTCGAGCGCGCTGAAGCGCTCCCCCAGCACCCACGGACCGTCGCCCAACTGCGACTCCAGCCAGAGCCACAGCGTCTTGCGCTGCTCCACCATCGCCGCGCCGAGCGTTTCCGGAGCCTCCATCACCCAGCGCTCCGGGTAATCGCCGTAGGTGAAGGTCGGGTAGACGTTCGCCACCAGCCAGACCAGCAGCCGCAGGAATGCCGGGCGCTCCGGTGCGTCCGGCGGTGGGGCCAGTCCAGCGTCCGGGTGCCGTTCGGCCAGCAGCAGCGCGATGGCCGCGCTTTCCGTCATCACCGTTCCGTCCGGCAGGACCAGGGTGGGGATCTGCCCCAGCGGGTTCAGTGCCAGCAGCCGCTGCCGCGCCTCGCCCGGTGCGTCGAAGCCCGCGACGTCCTCGAAGACGAAGGGGGCGCCGCACTGGACCAGCATCGCTTCGGCCAGGACGGATCCCCAGC
Organism: Azospirillum sp. Marseille-Q6669; assembly: GCF_965111635.1. Classification (NCBI taxonomy): domain Bacteria; kingdom Pseudomonadati; phylum Pseudomonadota; class Alphaproteobacteria; order Rhodospirillales; family Azospirillaceae; genus Azospirillum; species Azospirillum sp. Marseille-Q6669. The sequence goes on from NZ_CBCOOP010000001.1 coordinate 1,910,894, forward strand.
CCGGCACTCCGTAGAGCCTGTAACCCGCTCCGCTCATTCCCGCTCCCTCCCGTCTTGGGGTGTCTGTTCCGCCGCCAAAGCCCAGAAGGACTCCGCCGCCGGGCTCTGGCGCGCACGGGGGCGGTAGAGGCGCACCTCCACCGGGATTTCCCAACCCGCCTCGCCGGCCCGCACCAGCCGTCCCTGCGCCAGATCCTCGCCGATCAGGCTGTCCGGCAGCCATGCCACGCCGCGCCCGTCGCGGGCCAGCGTGCGCAGCACCGCAGCGAGGTGCGAGGTGAAGACGGTATCGAGCGCCAGCGGAGCCGGAAAGCCGCCGCGCGCCGCCGTGACGATGCGCCCCATGCCCGATTCCGGGCTGTAGGCGAGGTGGGGGAGGGCGGCCCCGCCGCCGACCAGAGGGTGCCGGGGTGCACGACCGGACTCGTCCGGGGCGCAGACCGGCACCAGACGGTCGCTTCCCACCGCGGCCGAGCGGAAGGCCCCGGCCTCCAGCCGGGAGGGGGCCGCCGCATGGGCGTGGCACAGCAGGAACTGCGCCTGCCCCTGCGTCATCACCTGCTCGCAGGCCTGCATGCTGTCGGACAGCAGATGGATGGCGCCCAGCCGTGCCTGTCCCTCCAACCGGCTCAGCCAAGTCGGGAAGAAGGTCAGCGACAGCGCGTGGGTCGCCGCGAAGCGCAGCGCCGTGGCCGCCGCGCCGCCGGCCAGCCGGGCCTCCTCCCGCCCTTGCAGGAGGCGGCGCACCGTCTCGTCGGCGAAGGGACGGAAGCGGCGCCCGGCCTCGGTCAGCCCGACCGGCTGGGTGCTGCGGTCGAACAGCGGCGTTCCGGTCCAGTCCTCCAGCGCGCGGATGCGGCGGCTGAAGGCCGGCTGGGTCAGGTTGCGCCGCTGCGCCGCGCGGGAGAAGTTGCCGCACTTCGCCAGGGCGAGGAAATCCTCAAGCCAGTTCAGTTCCATCGCTGTTCCGCCAGCCAATATTCCGTTAGCCCATGCCGGACGCGCATCACGCGATTTGAAACTGGCATTGGCCCGATGGTCCCGTCCATCCCTATCCTGCGGCCCAGGGCATCGGAAAAGCCAAAGGGAAGCAGCGCCATGCGCATCGTGGAGATCCGGGAAAAGACCGTCGGCATCAAGTCCGACATCGCCAACGCCTACATCGACTTCAGCCAGATGACCTGCTCCACCGTGGCGGTCATCACCGACGTGGTGCGCGACGGCAAGCCGGTGATCGGCTACGGCTTCAACTCCAACGGACGCTACGGCGCCGGCGGCCTGATGCGGGAACGCTTCATCCCCCGCCTGACCTCGGCCGACCCCGACAGCCTGATCGACGAGGCGAACGGCAACCTGGACCCGTTCAGGATCTGGGCGCGGCTGATGACCAACGAGAAGCCGGGCGGCCACGGCGAACGCTCGGTCGCGGTCGGCACCATCGACATGGCGGTGTGGGACGCCGTGGCGAAGATCGCCGGCAAGCCGCTCTACCGCCTGCTCGCCGACCGCTACCGCGGCGGCGTGGCCGACGAGTCGGTCTGGGTCTACGCCGCGGGCGGCTACTACTACCCCGGCAAGGGGGTGGAGGCGCTCCAGGCTGAAATGCGCAGTTACCGCGACCGCGGCTACAAGGTCGTGAAGATGAAGATCGGCGCCACCTCGCTGGAGGACGACCTGCGCCGCATCGAGGCGGTGCTGGAGGTGGTCGGTGACGGCCGGAACCTCTGCGTGGACGCCAACGGCCGCTTCGACCTGAAGACCGCCATCGCCTACGCCGAGGCGCTGAAGCCCTACAATCTCTTCTGGTACGAGGAGGCCGGCGACCCGCTCGACTACGCGCTCCAGGCCGAGCTGGCGAACCATTATGACCGTCCCATGGCGACCGGCGAGAACCTGTTCAGCCACCAGGACGCCCGCAACCTGATCCGCCACGGCGGCATGCGCCCGGACCGCGATTGGCTGCAATTCGACTGCGCGCTCAGCTACGGCCTCGTCGAGTACATGCGCACGCTGGACATGCTGGCGGAGAACGGCTGGTCGAGCCGCCGCGTCGTGCCGCACGGCGGTCACCAGATGTCGCTGAACATCGCCGCCGGCCTGCATCTGGGCGGCAACGAGTCCTACCCGGACGTGTTCAAGCCCTTCTGCGGCTTCGCCGACAGCATCGCGGTCGAGGACGGGCGCGTCCGCCTGCCGGATCTGCCGGGCATCGGCTTCGAGGACAAGGCGGAGCTGTTCCGTACCATGCGCGAGGCGCTGGAGACCGGAACCTGATCCCTGGCGTCCGATTCGGCCGCACCCTGTACGGGCGGTATAGGGCGTTGACTCGCGCCGGATCGTCCTCACATGCTGTTGCGGTGTTCAACAGTTTTGAAAGGAGGTGATCCAATGTCTCATGGAGCCAAGCCGGTAGCCGTTCTGTTCGGTCTCGCCGCCCTCCTGACGGCGGGGGTCGCCAGCGCGGATTGCTCCTCCAGCCACAGCGCCAGCGCCGGCACGCAGAAGCCGGCCAGCGACACGGTCGCCACCGGCGACCGGGCTTCGGGCAGCACCCGCGGCTGATACCAGCAACGCAACACCGGCAGCACCATGCCGAACGGGCCGTTTCCCACCTGGGAAGCGGCCCGTTTCTTTTTGGCGTCCGGTGGACGGGCCGAAGGTTCTCGTTCCAGTTTGTCCAGATAGTCCTGTCATCATGCTGTGCTCTTCTGGTCCGTGAAAGATTCGTTCACGAATAATGCGGTCTCGGAAGCGGTGCTGTACTGCGGTCTCCATGGGCGTTCGGCCCCACGAAACCTCAACGACGTGGAGACCTCATGCAGTACCGACAAAGCGCCGGAATTGACTTCGGCTCGACCTGTTGCGGCGGCCTTCGGCACGACTCCCGCCGGACCTTCCTGAAGATCGCCGCGCTGGGCGCCGGGGCTGCGCTGATGGCCCCCCTGACCCTTGGCGCCGCCGGCGCCGCCCAGCCCGACGGCGAGGTGGACGCGCTTCTGCTCTCCTGCATGGATTACCGGCTGATCGACGACATCGGCCGCTACATGGACGGGCGCGGACTGACCAACCGCTACGACCATGTGATCCTGGCCGGCGCGTCGCTGGGCGCCCTGACCGACCAGAAGAAGGCGTGGGGCGAGGCCTTCTGGGACCATGTGGCGGTCGCCAGGCAACTGCACCGGATCAAGCGCGTGATGGTCATGGACCACCGCGACTGCGGCGCCTACCGGGTCTTCCTGAAAACGGACGTCGCGGCGGACCCGGACAAGGAAACCGCCGCCCACGCCGAGCAACTCCGCGCGCTGGGCGCCGCGATCAAGGCGCGGCATCCCGGTCTGGAGGTGGAACTGCTGTTGATGTCGCTCGACGGCAGCGTCGAGTCCATCGCCGAATCCGCCTGAGGACGGGCGGAAAAATTCCGCGGCGCCGGGGCATCGGGCACCCGTTCCTCCGGCGCCTTTATAATTCGTATGCGAAATAGTCGGTTGAGCGCAGCCCCTCCTTTTGGTAAACGCAAGGTAAGGATGTGGCCGGCGGGGTAGCGGGACACCGCTGCCGCGGATACGACGGCGTGCGTCGGACCCGGGGTGCCGTCCGTCCCTTGGGAAGTGCAGGATTGTGCCGTTCCCTTCCGCCGTGCTGTTCCCGGGCTGCCGATGAGCATTCTCACACGCCTCGTCCTGCTTGTTCTCCTCGCCAGCATGCCGGCCATCGGCATCCTGGCCCACAACAGCCTGACCGCCATCGAGGCGGGGGAGCGGCAGGCCGAGGCCGAGGCCCGCCGCCTTCTGACCCTGATCCAGGACGAGCAGCAGCGGGTCGTGGAGGGCATGCGCGGCGTGCTGGTGACGGTGGCCGAAATGGCGCCGCGGCTGGCCGCCGACCCGCAGCAATGCTCGACGACATTGAACCGCCTGCGCGGCCGGCTGCCGCGTGTGAAGGGCATCGCCCTGACCGATCTCGACGGCTCGGTCCGCTGCGCCAGCGACGCCAAGCTGAACGGCCTGATGGTGGCGGCGCTGCCGCACATCCGCATGGCGCTGTACGGGCAGGGCTTCGTCGTCGGCGACTATGCGGTGCGGCGGCTGGACGGACGCCCCGTGCTGCCCTTCGCCGCCCCCTACGCCGACGGGACGGGCCGCATGGCGGGGGTGGTCTCCATCGCGCTCGACGCCGGATGGCTGCGCGAGTATCTGGCGGAAAAACCGTTGCCGCCAAACGCCATGCTGGTGCTCGCCGACCGCAACGGCACCGTGCTGGGCCGCTTTCCCGACAGCGACGACCAGCGGGTGGGCAAGCCGCTGCCCGGACCGCTGATGGCCCTGCTGAGCGCACCGTCCGAAGGTGTCGCCGAAATGCCCGGCCTGGATGGCGAGCCGCGGATCCTGGCCTATGCCCCGGTGGACCAGAAGGTCCGCGAGCTGTTCCTGGCGGTCGGGCTGGACCGGACGGAGGCGCTGCGCCCGGTCACCGCCGCGGCCGAGCGGAGCGCCTTCCTGCTGGCGCTGGCGGCGGCGCTCTCCCTGGCCGCGGCCTGGATGGGCGCGCGCCTGTTCGTGCTGCGCCCGGTGGCCCGGTTGAAGCGGGTGGTGGAACGCTGGAGCGCCGGGGACCGGGGCGCGCGGATCGGCCGGCCGGGCGACCGTTCGGAGATCGGTGCGCTGGGCCTTGCCTTCGACGCGATGGCGCAGGAGCTTCAGGCGCGGGAGCAGGCCCGCGACGCCGCCCACGCCGCCGAACACCGCATGGCCGCGATCCTCGCCGCCTCCACCGACGCGGTGGTGGAGCTGGACCATGAGGGCCGCGTGACCTTTGCCAACGAGAAGGCGGCGCGCCTGTTCGGCGACGGCGGGGACCTCGTGGGGCACGTCTTCGTGGCTTTGCTGCCGCCCGGCGTGGCCGAGCCCTTCACCGCGCGCTTCCGCGACGCTCTGGACCGGAGAGAGCCGGTGGAATTCGAAATCCGGCTGGTCGGTGACGAGAAACGGGCCGGTGGCGACTGGTACGCCCTGCGCCTGTTCGCCACCGGCGACCGGCTGGCTGTCTACGCCCAGGACGTGACCCGCCGCAAGGAGGACGAACGGGCGATCCGGCGGGCCGTGGAGCGTCACCGCTCCCTGCTGGAAACCGCCGCCGACGCGATCCTTCTGGTGGACGCCAAGGGCACGGTGCACACCTACAACCGCGGTGCGGAGCGCATTTTCGGCCATCGCCCGGCCGACGCGGTCGGGACGGACGTGTGCCGCCTGATCCCCGGCGGCCTGATTGCTGAGCCCCTCAGCCCGGACCGGCTGGCCGACGGCGTCGCCCGCGAGGTCGAAGGGCGGCGGCGCGACGGGCTGGCGGTGCCGCTGGAGCTGTCGCTGTCGGCCTGGAGCGACGGCGGCGACCGCTTCTTCACCGCCATCCTGCGCGATATCACCGAGCGCAAGCGCACCGAATCGGCGCTGCGCCGCGCCAAGGACCAGGCGGAGCGGGCCAACCGGGCGAAGTCGCGCTTCCTCGCCGCCGCCAGCCACGACCTGCGCCAGCCGGTGCAGTCGCTGTTCTTCCTCACCTCGGCTCTGGGCGAGCAGACACGGGGCGGGGCGGGCCACGACACACTGAAGACCATGCAGCAGGCGCTGGAGGCGCTGAAGCGCCTGCTCGACGGGTTGCTGGACATCTCCAAGCTCGACGCCGGGGTGGTCGAGCCGGTGACCACCACCGTGGCGATCCAGCCCCTCTTCGAGCGCCTCGCCGCCGAATACGCGCCGGAGGCGGCGCGGCGCGGCCTGACCCTGCGCGTTGTTCCGACCACGCTCCATGCGCGCAGCGACCCCATGCTGCTGGAGCGGGTCATCCGCAACCTGCTGGACAACGCGCTGCGCTACACCGGACGCGGCGGGGTTCTGCTGGGCGTGCGGCGGTCGCGCCGCCGCTTCCACATCGCCGTGTGCGACAGCGGCGCCGGCATCCCGCCGGACCGCCAGGAGGATATCTTTGAAGAGTTCACCCAGCTCGGCAACCCGGAGCGCGACCGCGAGAAGGGGCTGGGCCTCGGCCTCGCCATCGTGCGGCGGCTGTGCGCTCTGCTCGGCCATTCCGTGGCCCTGCGGTCGCGGCCGGGCAGCGGATCGACCTTCCTGGTCACCGTGCCCACCGCCGAGCCGCCGCGGCCCGCCGTGACGACGGTTCCCGCCGTCGGCCGAACGAAGGGCGGGGGGTGCCGGCTCGTCCTGATCATCGACGACGAGGTGATCATCCTGATGGGGCTGCGCGCCATGCTGGAGGGCTGGGGCTATGAGGTCATCGCCGCCACCGCCGGGGACGAGGCGATCCGCCTGCTCGACGAGGCCGGGCGGCGGCCGGACGTCATTCTGGCCGACTACCGGCTGCGCAACGGCAAGACCGGGCCGGAGGCGTTGCGCGCCATCCACGCCCATTGCGGGGCGTCGATTCCCAGCATCATCCTGACCGGCGACACCGCCCCCGAACGCATCGTCGAGGCCCAACGCAGCGGCTTCGCCATCCTGCACAAGCCGGTGTCGTCCCATCACCTGAAGCAGGTGGTGGCCGAAGCCGGGGGCCGCTGAGGACGCCCGGCTCCGGCTCTGCTCACCGAACCCGGACCAGCGCGTGGCGCTTGCGGCCGGCGGACAGGCGGATCAGCCCGTCCCCGTCCTGGTCTGTGCCGTCGAGGTCCGCCAGGGTCAGCAGCGCCGCCTCGTCGGTGATGGGGGTGCCGTTCACCCGCGCCCCGCCGTCGCGGATCAGCCGCCGCGCCGCGCCCTTGGACTCGGCCAGCCCGGCGGCGGCCAGCAGGTCGGCCAGTCGGACGCCGACGGTGAGGTCGGCATGGGTGGCCTCCACCGTCGGCAGGCCGCCGCCGGCCCCGGCCTCCTCGAAGACCCGGCGGGCCGTCTCCCCGGCCTCGGCGGCGGCCGCTGCGCCATGGCAGAGGGATGTCGCCTCATGGGCGAGGACCTTCTTGGCCTCGTTGATCTCCGATCCCTGGAGCGCCTCCAGCCGGGCGATCTCGTCCAGCGGCAGCTCGGTGAACAGGCGCAGGAAGCGGCCGACGTCCGCATCCTCCGTGTTGCGCCAGAACTGCCAGAAGTCGTGCGGGCTGCGCCGGTCGGCGTTCAGCCACACCGCCCCCGCCGCCGTCTTGCCCATCTTGGCGCCTGACGCGGTGGTCAGCAGCGGCGTGGTCAGGCCGAACAGCTCCGTCCCGTCGACGCGGCGGGCCAGCTCGATCCCGTTGACGATGTTGCCCCACTGGTCCGACCCGCCCATCTGCAGCCGGCATCCGTGGCGGCGCGACAGCTCCAGGAAGTCGAAAGCCTGGAGGATCATGTAGTTGAACTCCAGGAAGGTCAGCGGCTGCTCGCGGTCGAGCCGCAGCTTGACGGAATCGAAGCTCAGCATCCGGTTGACGGTGAAATGGCGCCCGATGTCGCGCAGCATCGGGATGTAGCGCAGCTCGTCCAGCCAATCGGCGTTGTTGACCATCGCCGCGCCGTTCGGCTCTTCGCCGCCGAAGGACAGGTATTGGGCGAAGGCCCGGCCGATGCCAGCCATGTTGGCGGCGATCTGCGCGTCGTCCAGCATGGGGCGGCTGGTGTCGCGGAAGCTGGGGTCGCCGATGCGCGTGGTCCCGCCGCCGATCAGCACGACGGGCCGGTTGCCGGTCTTCTGGAACCAGCGCAGCACCATGATCGACACCAGATGCCCGACATGCAGGCTGTCCGCCGTGGCGTCGAAGCCGATGTAGGCGCCCACCGGCCCCTGGCACAGCAGGGCGTCGAGGCCCGACAGGTCGCTGCCCTGGTGCAGGAATCCGCGCTCGTCGAGCACGCGCAGGAAGTCGGACTGGAAGGGGCTGGAAGCGGCGGGGGTCGCCATGGTGCTGATCTCCGGAAGGGAAGGGCCGCGTCCCGGGGATCATCTGTCGAAGCACATGCCGCCGGTCAGCGGCGGCATGGTTCATATGGTCAAGACTGAACGCGCCGCCCTATGGGAGCAGCGTATAATAGCGGCTGAAGTGGTGCGTGCGCGTCGTCATGACCGGGAAGCTAGGCGTGCGGGGGCAGGCCGTCAAGGGCGATCGGTTCCCACCCGCGTCCAAAGGAAGGATGATTGTTCGCTTTACGTTCTATTTCCGCGCCGCTATTCTCCTCCCATGGACGAGATTCCGCGGCAGGCCCTGAAAGGACGGGGGGCGATCAGCAACGTGACCTCCCGTTACGAGCGGGAGACCCGGGTGCTGGCCGACGACGGCTGGGGCGAGAACGAAGCGCTGACGGAGACCGTCCCGACCCAGGTCTTCGACGACACGGCCCGTTCGGTCCTGTCGAAAAACACGTCGCCCGACGTGATCTTCGAACGGTCGGTGAATCCCTATCGGGGGTGCGAACACGCCTGCATCTATTGCTTCGCCCGCCCCACCCATGCCTATCTCGGCCTGTCGCCGGGGCTGGATTTCGAGACGAAGATCTTCCGCAAGGTGCGGGCGGCGGAGTTGCTGGCGGCGGAACTGCGAGCCAAGTCCTACCGTTGCCAGCCGCTGGCGCTCGGCGCCAACACCGATCCCTACCAGCCCATCGAGCGGGAGCAGCGCATCACCCGCGCCGTGCTGGAGGTCTGCCGCGACTTCAACCAGCCGGTGATGATCATCACCAAGTCGGCGCTGGTCCTGCGCGACCTCGACATCCTCGCGCCGATGGCGGCCAAGGGGCTGGTCAACGTCGCGCTGTCGGTCACCACCCTCGACCGCGACCTCGCCCGCCGCATGGAACCACGGGCCAGCACGCCGCAACGGCGCCTCGCCGCCATGCGCGACCTGACGGCGGCCGGCGTGCCGGTGGCGGTGCTGGCCAGCCCGATGATCCCGGGGCTCACCGACCATGAGCTGGAAGCCATCCTGACGGCGGCGGCGGAGGCCGGGGCGACGCAGGCCAATTACATCCTCCTGCGGCTGCCGTTGGAAATCGCCGATCTGTTCGAGGAATGGTTGCGCGAGCACGCGCCCAACCGCGCCGAACGGGTGCTCAGCCTGATCCGCCAGTGCCGCGAGGGGGAATTGTACCAGTCCCAGTTCGGCAGTCGCATGAAGGGCTCCGGCCCGGTGGCGGAGCTGCTGTCGAAGCGTTTCAAGCTGGCTTGCCGGCGCCTGGGGCTCAACGTCCGCGACGCCGCCCTCAACTGTGCCGACTTCAAGCCCCCTCCAGCACTTGGCGATCAACTGACCATGTTTTGACCGTTCCGTCTTGCACAGGGGCGATCCGGCCCGCTCCGAGTTGATCGGGCGGCCGTCGCTGGGCTACCTTCGGCCGCCCGGACACGCGTCTGAAATCCGGGTCGCGCTTCGAAGGTCGAGGGAGACGGGGTGATGGCCACGATCGGTGAAGTCCTGGCCATCGCCTTCGACGAGCATCGCGCCGGCCGCGTTTCCGAGGCGGCCGTTCTCTATCGCCGGGTCCTGAAAGCCGACCCGGCGAATCCCAACGCCTTGTATCTGCTCGGGATGGCCGTTTGGCAGAGCGGCCAGCCAGCGCCATGCCTGATTCTGATCGGGCGCGCGCTTCGGCTCAGTCCCGGCTGGATCGAGGCGCGCGTCAACCGGGCCATCATCCTGGAGAAGGCCGGCCATACCGCACAGGCCACCGCCGACTGGCGGCGGCTGACCCTCTTCGATCCGGGGCAGCCGAAGGCTTGGCGCAATCTCGGCGACGCCTTCCAGGCCCAGGGCGACGCCGGGACACCGCAAGCCATTCAAGCGCTGCGCCATGCCGCCCGCCTCGACCCCGGTTTGGCTGAGGTTCACCACGATCTGGGGGTGGTGCTCCGCCGTGCCGGCCAACTCGATGAGGCGGTGGACAGCCTGATCCGCGCCATCGCGGTCAGGGTCGATCTGGCGCCCGCCCACATGAGCCTGAGCAACACCCTGCTCGAGCGCGGCGATGACGCCGCGGCCCAGGCCAGCCTGCGGCGCGCGCTGGCTCTCGGCCCGGCCAGTCCGGAATACTGGTACAATTTCGGCAACGCCCTGTACGCCCATGAGGATCCCCTGGGGGCTCTGCGCGCCTACCGGCGGTCGGCGCGGCTGGGGCTCGCCCTCGCCCATCTGCGGGTGGCGACGGTGCTGAGCGATCTGGGCCGCTTGGCGGAGGCCCAGGCGGAACTGATCGAAAGCCTGCCGATCCCCGGCGTCGATGTGTCCCTCAGCATCGAATTGCTGAGCAACCTCTTCCTGCGCAGCGACCGGCGGACCGAAGGGCGGGCGTTCTTCACCCGGCTGGCCTCGACGCCGCTCGGCGGCGTGGTCTATCGCGGGGAATGCCTGACCGCGCTCGCCGCGTTCGATCTGCGGGACGGCGCCCCACACGCCGCCCGCGACCGGCTGGCTCCGGTCCGCGGCGACAACGGCTGGTTCTTCACCGTGAAGTCACTCGCCGCCTTGCGCGCCACCCTGGCCGATCAGGGGCTCCAACTGGTCCGCCCCGCCCCCGTAACGGCGGACGGCGGGCACCGGCCCCCGCGCGTGACCTCGTCGTCCCTGGCCACCCGCGGTCGCTTCGCCCACACCGTCCTGGAGTACATCCTGGTCCGGCTCTACGCCGAGAAGCACGGCTTCGTGCTGGAGACTCCCGACTGGGTGGGCGGCGCCTTCTTCGAGCTGAACGATCCGCCGCAGAGCGGTCCGCTGCCGCCGCTGCTGTTTTCCCGCCGCATTCTCAACGATCTGGTGAGCGGCAGCGCGGAGCGGGCGCCGATCGCCGACCGCGACATCCTCTCCCCCCTGTTTCTGTTCGAGCACAAGCAGGAATACCGGCAGCGTGTCCAATCGTGGCTGAGGCCGCGTCGGGTCTGGGAGCCGCAACTCGCCCCGGCGGTCGAACGGTTGCGGGCGGCGGGAAACACGGTGGTCGCGCTCCACATCCGGCGCGGCGACTTCGTGACGTCCAACTACCCGATCACCGAGACCGCCTGGTACGTCGACTGGCTGCGCGACTGGTGGCCGCGCCTCGACCGGCCAGTGCTCTATGTGGCCAGCGACGACGTCGCGGCGGTCCGCCACGCCTTCGCGGAGTTCCATCCCCTGACGCGGGCCGACGTCGTGGAGGAATGGGCGGGGTTGGACTTCCTTCAGGACTTCCACGTGCTGATGAATGCCGACGTGGTCGGCACCAGCGCCGCCAGCGGGTTCAGCGCGCTTGCCGCCCGCCTCAACACCCGCGCCCGCCTGTTCGTCGAGCCGGACGTCGCCGCCCGCCGCATCCGGCCCTTCGAACCCTGGACGCCATGAAGCCCTGAGCCATGAGTTACGGGCGGGACCGCGCGAGGGCCTGGAGAGCGGCGCGGACACGGCCGACGACGGGCGCCCACTCGCCGCGCCGGTCCTGGCGGAACAGGCGCATGGTCGGGTACCACGGCGTGCACATCCCCTGATCCAGCCAGCGCCAGTCGGGGGCGAAGGGCAACACCGTCCAGACCGGGCGCCCGAGCGCCCCGGCCAGATGGGCCGGCGCCGTGCAGGAGCTGATGACGAGGTCGAGGTTTTCCATGATCGCCGCGGTGTCGGCGAAGTCGGCGATCTCCGCGCCGAGGTCGATGAAGGACGGTGGCAGCGGCCCGCAGGTCTCCAGGTCCTCCCGTCCCGCCCCCTTCTGCAGGCCGAAGACCGTGACGCCCGGAACGTGCAGCAGCGGAAGGAACGCCTTCAGGCGCGGCGAACGGATGCGGTCGGCCTTGAATCCCGGGTTTCCCGCCCAGACCAGACCCACCCGCAGCCCCGTCCGCTGACCGGGCGGTGGCCCCAGGCGCGTCGCCCAGCGTGTCACCAGCGCCGGCTCGGCGCGCAGATAAGGGGTGTCGGCGGGGATCGTGTAGAGCATGGTACCGAGCCGGTGCGGCAGGCTGGCCAGGGCGGCGTGCGCTGCGTGCGGCGGCGGCGGGTCGAAGCGGCTGACCACACCCTCGACGCCCGGCATGGCGGAGAGCAGGCGAACGAGCTGGCTGTTGCACTCCATGACGACGCGCACACCCCGCGCCTGAAGCTGCTGGGCGAAACGGGCGAACATGATGGTGTCGCCCACCCCCTGCTCGTCATGGACCAGAAGGGTCCGTCCGGTGAGGTCGGAGCCGTCCCAGGGGGGTGAGGCGAAGCTGCGTCGGGGGGACGGGAAGTCGGCCATGCGCGACCGCCATTCATACTCGGCGAACCCCTCCTCCAACTCGCCCTTGATCAGCAGCCCGAAGCTCAGCGCGGTGTGCGCCTCCGCCAGGGAGGGGTCGAGCCGGACCGCGGCCCGCGTCAGGGCGATCATCTCGTCGATCCGCATCAGGTCGCGGGCCGACAGCCCGAGGTTGAGGTGGGTGTGCGCGGCGTCCGGCTGCATCGCGATGGATTGCCGGAAGCAGGTCACCGCCTCGTCGAGCCGCCCGAGATCCTGAAGCGTGACGCCCAGGTTGTTGAGCACGCCGGGATCGCCCGGCGCGAAGCCCAGCGCGCAGCGGTAGTAGCGGACCGCCTCCTCGGCCCGGCCGAGACGGCGGTAGGCCATGCCCAGGTTGGCGTAGGCGGCGACCGACGACGGCGCCATGCCGAGGAGGACCATCAGCTCCTCGATCGCCGCCTCGGCGTGGCCGTCCAGGATGAGCGCCTGTGCGAGCAGCAGCCGCTGGTCGGTCAGCTGCGGCTTGAGGCGCAGCAGCCGGCGCAGCGCGGTCGCGGCGTCGCCGTGCCGGCCCTGGTCCGACAACACGTTCGCGACGTTGTTGAGCGCGTCGGCGGAGCCGGCGTCCAGCGCCAGGGCGCGCCGGCCACAGGCCAGGGCCTCGTCGCGCCGGCCGAGCCGCCGCAGCGCGCTGGCGAGGTTGGAGAAGCAGGCTGCGTTGTCGGGGGCGGAGCGGATGGCCTGCCTCATCCACCCCACGGCCTCCGCCAGCTTGCCGCACTGCAGCGCCAGCGCGCCCAGGAGATGCAGGGCATCCGGGTGGCGGGGATGATCGGCGAGAACCCGCCGGTACGCGCTCTCCGCTTCGGCCAGCCGGCCGGCCCCGTGATGGGCAAGACCCGCCGCGACGAGCGCCGCGGGGTCGGGTCGATCCAGGGTGGCTTTGCTGGGGAAGGCCATGCGTGTGTGCTTTCGAAACGTCGATCAGATCAGGACCGGGGATGCCCAGGGATCGTAGGAAACCAGGGCCCGGCGCGCCGGGTCCGGCCGATGGAACCCGCCGGCGTAGCGGTTCAGCATGGTGGCGACGAAGGAGAAGGAGCTGTTGGAAATGGCGACCTGGTCGGCGTGGCAGAGGACGTGGAAGTCGGTGAAGAACTCCGCGCCCGCGATCGGCTCGGCGAGATCGCGGGCCGTGACGGGGCGGTAGGCGGCGAATTCCCGCAGCAGAGCGGGATCGTCGGTCGCGATGAACAGGACCGGCCGGTCGAGCGTCGGCCAGACGGTCTCCAGCCAATCCAGGTACCAGGATACCGGGGCGATCCAGAACCGCCCCCAGCCGAAATCCCCACGCCGAAGGTGCAGCGCGACGATGGTCCGCCCGGCGTCGCGCAGGCGGCCGAGCAGCGCATCCGCGTGGGGCTGGAGGTGGCGACCCGGCGTGAACAGCGCGCGGAACTCCTCCCTGAACGGCGCCAGGGGCGTGGTGTCGCCGCAGAAATAGCCGGACACGTCGCGGTCCGCCAACTCCGGGTCCGCCAGCACGCCCGCGCGCCCGCCGAGCAAGGAGGCCATTACGGCGGCCTCCGCCTCCGCCACGCGCGGCAGCGCCGGACCGGGCAGGGGATCGTCGTGATCGTACAGGTGGCGGCCGAGCCAGGGAGGGACCTCCAGGGTGAGGCCGTGCCGGGCGGCGTAGAGGCGCAGGACGCCGTACTGGAGAAGCTGGTTGGCGAACCGCCCGTTGCGCCCGAGGACGGTCGAGGCGAGGCGCCGCCCCGGCCCGCCCGCCGGGGCGGGTGCCGGAGGCGGCCCCCACCGCCGCGTCACCAGGGACAGGGCGCGGCGCGTGAAGGCCTCGCCGAATCCAGGGTTGCAGCGGATCGCCCGCTCCCAGGCCGCCAGCGCCGCGTCGGGACGGCCGAGCGATTCCAGGGCTGCGGCCAGCGCCGCGTGGCCGCCGTACAGCTCCGGGCTGAGCCGCAGCGCTCGCCGGGCGTGCTCCGCCGCGCCCGGCGCGTCGCCGAGGGCCAGCGCGGCCTCCGCACAGTCCGCGTTGAGTTCGGGCCGCATCGGGTCCAGCCGGAGCGCGCGTTCCAGCACCCGTGCCCCCTGCCGGTCCTGCCCGAGCCGCCGGTTCGTGCGGCCCAGCAGGTGCTGGGCGTTGATGAGGCCCGGCTGGAGCGCCAGGGCGCGGCGCAGCCGGGGGGCAGCCTGGGCATGGGCGTCGGCGTCGACCAGCATGGAGCCGAGATTGCACCACGCGGCCGCCGCGCCGGGATGAAGGCACGTCACGGCCCGGAAGGCCGTCAGCGCAAGCCGGTCGCGCCGAAGCCGGTGCGCGAGCAACCCCAACTCGAACCAGGCTTCGGTGCGGCCGGGGTCCTCGGCGGCGGCGCGGGTCAGCGCGGCCACGGCGCGGTCGGGCTGCCCGGCCTGGATGGCCTCCTTCGCCACAGCGAGGAGGTCGATGGCGCGCGGGGCGTCCCACGTTTCCGAAGGGGCCGTTGCCGGGGCCGGGAGCGGACCCTCGGGTTCTGCCCTCAGGAACGGCGGTCCGCTCCAGCGGCCGTCGCGCAGAAGCGCGTCTCTCCTGGCTTTCAGTGCGTGGAGGCGGCGCTGGGTCAGGATCTCGATCGCGACGAAACGGGGGGCGGACGTGACCTGCTCCGTCGGCTTGGCGCCGCTGGTCATCGTCTGGCGCTGCCGCGCCAGGGCGTTGTCCGCCCGCATCGTGTAATGGACCGTCTTCTCCGCGATCCGGACTCCGCCGAACATGCTGTGGAGCGCCCGGCCGTAGGCCACGTCGTCGGCCACGGCCGGGTGGAACGGCGCCTCCTCCGGGAAGCCGCCGATCAGGTCGTGGCAGACGCGCCGGACGCAGAGGTTGCACGGGTAGCTCAGCACCGACGCTTCACGCCACGCAGGGGTAATCTCATGGTCGATGCTGTCGAACTGCATCCCGGTGCGAACGAACCCGGCGTCGGGGGTGTGGTCCAGCGCCGTCGCCGTCAGCACGAAATGCCGCTCGAAGAAGTAATCGTCGGCGTCGAGGAACCAGATGTACCGGCCAAGCCCCGCGGCGGCGCCGATGTTGCGCGACCGGCCCGCTCCCTGGTTGCGGTTGTTCGCGATCAGCGCGACGCTCTGCTCCGGATGAGCCCGCGCCCAGCGCAGGACCCGCGACGCCGTCTCGTCGGGGGAGGCATCGTCGACGACGCAGATATGGACCTGCGCCCGTGGGTCCCGTAGCGTCTCGCGGTAGACGCGGGCCGCGGCGGCGACGCTGCCGAGCGCCCGCTCGATGGTGTCCTCCATCCGATGCGCGGGGATCACCACGGTGCCGAGAAAATCGGTATCGGCCTTGAGGCGCGCGATCCCCCGCAGGGCGATTCCCGGTCCGCAATCCCCGGAGCCCGCGACCGCGTGCAGCTGTTCCGCCTCCGCATCTCGGCCCTGGACGAGGCGCACGACACCCAGGGCACGGGCGAGGTCGCCCTGTGGCGGGATGAGGCGCGCCAAGGGCTCCAGCAACGCAGCCGCCTCGTCGACCGCCCCGTCCTGCACGCGCATCAAGGCCCGGCTGGCGGCGAGCCTCAGGGGCTCGCCGATCTGCCGGCTGAGCGTTTCGAGGTCGCCGTGCAGGCGGGCGGCCCGGACGAACAGCGTGATCGCCCGCAGGTCGTCGCCCGCCGCTCGGGCGGCGAGCGCCGCGTGCTGCCACGCCACCGCATCGGCCGGATCGACCGAGAGCGCCGGCCGGTGTAATGGGGAGCCTTCGGAATCCTTGATATCCCGCGCCATTCCTAGGCCACCGCCGCCACGAAGGTCTCGGCGAAAGCGCGCCACGTCCGCTCGCCGCGCAGGAAGGCCCGCGCCGTGTCGGCACGGGCGCGGGCGGCGGCGCGGTCGGTGTAGAGGCTTTCGAGATGGGCGACCACCTCCTCGACGGACGATTCTCCCCAGCCGCGGCGCCGGCCACCTTGACCTGATTCGGGATCGGTGACGGGGTCCTGCCGGAGCAGCGGCAGGCAATTGCCGTCGCGGATCAGGTCGAGATGACCGGTGTTGGCCGACAGGATGACCGGCACGCCACAGGCCATCGCTTCCATGGCGACGAGGTTGGTCGCCCCTTCGCAGCGGTTGGGAAAGAGGGCGGCGTGGCAGTCCGCCAGGATCGCGGCGATCTGGCCGCGCCCGAGAAAGCCCATGTCGACGAAGCCCTCCGGGGGCACGCCGCAGTCCATCGTCCATTCCACGATGCGCAGCTTGCCATTGTCGCCAACGGTGGGGGCGGAGGGCACCAGCGGGGATTCGGCGATGTCGGCGGAGGTGTGCGGCCAGGGGTTGTGCCACGCGGTGACCAGCAGCGCGTCGGGATGGCGTTCATGGAACCGGCGGAAGGCGGCGAGCACGATGTCCTGCCCCTTGCGGAACTCCACCTTCCCGCCCGAGAAGACGACGAAGCGGTCACCGAAGCGTCGGGACGGCGGAACCGGCGCCAGCTCGTCCGGGTCCACGCCCTGGAAGGCACAGCCGACGTCGGTGATGCCCTGCTCGGCCAGCAGCGCCCGGTTGTACTCGGAATGGACCACGAGCTTGTCGTAGCTCCGCGCGCGGCGCAGCGTGTCCTCGTCGAACCGGGTGTCCTCGAAGGCGATGACCCCGACGTTGCGGCTGCCGCGGAACCGGGCGGAGAGCGGCCCGGCGACGAAGCCGTTGCCGAGCGCGTGCAGGACGGTGCAGTCGTTGAGGCCGAGCATCCGGTTGCCCGACCGCTCGGCGATGGCGGTGATCTGCCGATGGCCGTCCAGCAGGGCTTCCAGCTTTTTCCGGTTCTCCGGCCGCAGGGTGGACAGAAGCGGCTTTTCCAGCAGGAGCGGCGGCCGCTCCCGGTCGATCAGGTGCAGCGCCGTGTGGACACCGACCAGACCCCAGCCGTGGATCTCCGAAAGCTGCCACGTCAGTGCCAGATTCTGTTCCGCGCACGGCTTCCCGACGCCCTCCGCCGCCAACTCCGTCACGCGCCGCACATCCTTTTTGCCCATGGCCTTGGATGGTAGGATAGCAGAACGCGGGCGCCGATCCACAGCGTGAGCCGCTGTTCAGCGCCAGCCAGCCAGCCCGAGCCAGCATGACCGTCAAGATCGCCTTTCTCGACCCGGCGGGTGGGGACTACACGCCGGACACGCCACGCCTGCACCCGCTCGGCGGTTCGCAATCGGCCCTGTGCTACCTCGCGGAGGCGCTGGCCGCCGCCGGGCTTGAGGTCACGCTGGTCAACGGCACCCGGACGCCCGGTCTGGTGCGCGGGGTGCGCTGCCTTCCCGCCGGAGCGGTGTCCTGGGAGGGTATGCGCGCCTTCGACGTCGTGGTGCTGCTCAACGGCTGCCCGACGGAGGCGTTGACCCGGCTGCGCGCGACCCTCGACGGTGGGCGGAAGCTGATCCTGTGGATGCAGCACGCCATCGACCAGCCCGCCGCCCAATGCCTTGCGGAGCCCCAGGCGCGCGCCTGCTGGGACGGCTACGCCTTCGTCAGCCGCTGGCAGATGGACGGCTATCTTACTGCCTTCGGCCTCGACCGTCGGCTCTGCCGGATCCTCCGCAACGGCATCGCGCCGGCCTTTTCCGGCCTGTTCCCGCCGGGGGCCGACATCAGGGCGGTGAAGCACTGGCCGCCGGTCCTGGCCTACACCAGCACGCCCTTCCGCGGCCTCGACGTGCTGCTCGACAGCGTTCCCCGCCTGCGGGCGGCGATTCCCGGAACCACCGTCCGGGTGTTCTCCAGCCTGGACGGCTATCAGGTCCCCGCTGAACGGGACCCCTACGGCGCCCTCTACCGGCGCTGCCGCGGGACCGAGGGCGTGGACTATGTGGGGGCGGTCTCCCAAGGTGCTCTGGCCGAGGCGTTGCGCGGCGCGACCGGCCTCGCCTACCCGAACCGCTTCGCCGAGACCTCCTGCATCGCCGTCATGGAGGCGCTGGCCGCCGGCTGCCTCGTCCTGTCCAGCGCGCTGGCGGCGTTGCCGGAAACCACGGCCGGCTTCGCCCGGCTGATCCCGGTTCCGGAGGACCCGGCGGAACACGCCGTCCGCTTCGCCGAGACCGCCCGGACGGCCCTGCTCCAGTGGCGCGACGAGGGCGCGACCACCGCCCGCCGGCTTCGCGAACAGGTCGATCACGTCACCACCGAAATGAGCTGGGCCGGACGGGCCGGGGACTGGCTGGCGTGGTTCGACGAGCTGAGAGGCGACCGGAGGGCCGCTGCGGACATGGCAACGTCGGCCGTCACCGCCAGTCTGGCCGACGCGCAGCAGCGCCTGCTGGACGCGCTGGGCGCCCACCTGAACGCCCGCCCCCCGGCCAAAGAGGAGCAGGCTTGGCGGGCGGAGGCACGGGCGCTGATCGCGCTGATCGAGGGTTCGCTGCGGCTCGACCACAACACGGAGGAGAACCGGTCGGCCGTCTGGACGACGCTGCGCGGGTTCGACGCCTGGTTCGCCTACGTCACGACGCTGACGGATACGCCGCCGCCCGCGGCCCCGCCACCCGGCGGGCGGCGGATCTACGATTGCTTCCAGTTCTACAACGAGCTGGACCTTTTGGAGGTGCGGCTGGCCGAGCTGGACGCGGTGGTCGACCGCTTCGTCCTGGTCGAGGCGACCTTCACCCACGCCGGCGATTCCAAGCCCCTCCATTACGCGGAGAACCGCGCGCGCTTCGCGGCCTACGCCGACAAAATCATCCACGTCGTCGTCAATGACGATCCCGGCGGCTTCGCGTGGCAGCGCGAGGCCCACCAGCGCGACGCGATCACCCGCGGTCTCGACGGCTGCGACCCGACGGACATGATCGTCGTCTCGGACGTCGACGAAATCCTCCGGCCCTGGGTGATGGAGCGGCTGCGCCGGGAGCCGGACGACGGCCGCTCCCTGTTCGCGCCGCACCTCGACATCTTTCTCTATTTCCTCGACCTCAAATCGCCCGATCCCTGGGTGTCGGTGGCCGCCGCGCCGTGGGAGCTGATCCGCCGGATCGGCGCCAACCGCGCCCGCTACCTGACCAAGCTGGGGCATGGGCGGGTCGTCCCGGACGCCGGCTGGCACTTCACCTGGATGGGCGGGATCGAGCGCTTCCGCGCCAAGCTGCAGGCCTTTGCCCATCGCGAGATGATCGCAGCCTTCGATCAGGACCCGGCGGCGAACCGCGAACGGCTGGACCGCTTCTACGCCACCGGGCGCTTCGACGGCGGTGCCGTTCCCGGCATGTGGACGTCCCTGGCACCCGTCCCCATCGACGCCGGCTTCCCCCGGCTGATCCGCGAGCGGATCAAGCATTTCCGCGCGCTCGGCTGGATCTCGCCGGACACCGGCCCGCCGGTCCCGGAGGAGCCGATCGCGGACTCCGGGTCGGAGCATCGTCGTGCCGTGGTCCTCGACCCCGCCTCCATCGACGCCTTCCATGCCCTGGCGATGGAGCGGCTCGGCCGCAACGCGCCGGAGGAGGCCGACGGACCGCTGCGCCGCTGCGTCGTCCTCGATCCCTTCGGCACCTTCCACCGCTTCCATCTCGCCCACGCGCTGCTGATGCGCCAACGCTACGGCGAGGCGGAGGGCGTGCTGCGGGAGCTGGTGCGCCTCGCCCCCGACGACCATCGCGCCCGCGCCAACCTGGGCATCGCGCTCAAGAATATGGGCCGCCACGACGAGGCGGTCAGCGCCGGACGCCGGGCGCTGGCGCTGGCCCCAGCCGAACCCGGCGTGCTCAGCAACCTGGGGCTTGCCCTTTCCCTGCGGACCGGTGGGGACGAGGAGGCGGCCCGCGCGCTGCATTGGGCGGTGACGATCGACCCGGACTTCACCTCGGCCCGGCTGAACCTCGGGCTGGTGTTCAGCAAGCTGCGGCGCATGGGGGACGCGGAGGCCCAATGCCGACGCATCCTCGACCGCGATCCCGACAACGCCGAGGCGCACACCCTGCTGGGCACCTGTCTGCTGCTGCGCGGCGAGCTGGAGGCGGGGTTCCGTGAATACGAGTGGCGCACCCGGCTGGCCGATCGTCAGGTCACGCCGCGCGGCTTGCCGACTCCGGTGTGGGAGGGTGGAAACCCGGACGGCCTTACGATCCTGCTGCACGACGAACAGGGGCTCGGCGACGGCATCCAGTTCGCCCGCTACGCACCCCTGCTGCGCCGCCGGGGCGCCCGCGTGATCGTCGAGTGCGACGACCGGCTCGTCCGCCTGTTCGCCACGCTCCCCGGTGTGGACGCCGTCGTCGGACGGTCCGACTCGCCGCCGCAGCACGACGCCCACGCCGCTCTGCTCAGCCTGCCGCACCGCCTCGGCACCACGCTGGCGACCGTTCCGGCCGAGATTCCCTACCTGCGCGCCGAACCGGCGCTGGTGACGCGCTGGGCGACGCGCCTGGGGCCGCGGACGGGGCTGCGGGTGGGGCTGGTGTGGGCCGGCAACCCCGAATTCAAGGACGACCGCCGACGCTCGCCGGGGTTGGCCGCCCTGCGGCCGCTGCTCGACGTTCCGGGCGTCGCGGTCTTCGGCCTGCAGAAGGGTGCGGGACGGAGGGACCTGGAGACCTGCGGACCGCTGCCACCGTCCTTCATCGACCTCGGCGCGGAGATCGCTGACTTCGCCGACACCGCGGCGATCATGGAAAACCTCGACCTCGTCATCAGCTCCTGCACGGCGCCGGCCCATCTGGCCGGGGCGCTCGGCCGGCCGGTCTGGACGCTGCTGCCGGACATCGCCGACTGGCGCTGGCTGGAGTGCGGCGACACCTCCCCCTGGTATCCGACCATGCGCCTGTTCCGTCAGGCGGCGCCGGGCGACTGGACGTCCGTCGTCTCCGAGGTGCGGGCGGCGCTGGAACGGCTGGTGGCTACAGGGGTGGCACCGTGAAGGACGCGGGCGGCAGGCCGGCGGCGTGGCGGTCCCACATCGTCCGGTAGGCGCGCTCCAGGTGACGGGTGAAGCGGGGGATGTCGAACAGCGGGGCCGTCGCCCGCGCGGCGGCGAGGCGGCGGCGGTAGCCGGCGAGCGTCGCCGGATCGCCGGCCAGCCGCACCGCCAGCGCCTCGTAGCCGTCGAAGCTGGTGGTGACCGTCTCGGGCAGGCCGGCGGCGTTCAGCAGGCCGGCGGCGACGCGCGACGCGAAGGTGTCGCCCATCCGCGTCACCACCGGCAGGCCCATCCACAGGGCGTCCGAAACGGTGGTGTGGCCGGTGTAGGGAAAGCTGTCGAGGAACAGGTCGGCCAAGCGGTAGCGGGCGAGATGCTCGGCCTGCGGCCTGTGGGGGGCGAAAACCAGACGGCCGGGATCGACTCCGCGCCGCGCGGCCTCGCGCCGCAGGTTGTCCGCTCCCTCACGGCCGGGGTGCTGCAGCCACAGCACGCTCCCCGGCACCCGCGCCAGCACGCGCATCCACAGCCCGAACAGCGACGGGGTGATCTTGAACGGCGCGTTGAACGCGCAGAAGACGAAACCGTGCGGGGGCAGGCCGCAGGCAGCACGGTCCGGCAAGGGCGCGTCCAGCGGCCGGCGCCGGTCGTTGACCTGATAGGAGTCCGGCATGATGACCAGCCGCTCCCGATAGTGCGGCTGATGCTCCGGAGGCGTGACGAAGCGGTCGCCGATCACATAATCCATGACGTCACTGCCCATCGTCCCGGGATAGCCGAGATAGGCGACCTGGACCGGCGCCAGCCGGCGCGCCAGCAGGTCGAAGCGGACGTGCCGCGTGTAGCCCTTCAGATCGACCAGGATGTGGACACCCTCGGCCGTGAGCATCGCCTGCACCTGCTCCGCATCGCAGCCGCGGATGTCGTGGAAGGCGTCGAAGGCGGCCTCCAGGCGGCGGCGCGTCGGGCCGCCATCGTCGGGACCATAGGAACAGGCGACGACATGGAAGCGGTCGCGGTCGTGCAACTCGAACAGCTCGGCCGCCAGATAGGCGGTGGCGTGCTCGTGGAAGTCGGCGGAGAGGTAGGCGACGGTGAGCCGGCCATCGGAGCCGAGGGGAGGCGCCACGGGGACCGCAGCGACTTGCGGGACAGCCGCCGGCTGCACCACCGCGCGGTGGAAGTGGCGGGCGGCGCGGTCCTGCTGCGCTGGGCTCGCGTCGATCAGCAGGGTGAGCAGCGGCAGGGCGATGCCCCGGCCGCTGTCGATGACCGCCAGGACCTCCCGGCACAGAGCGTCGTACCCGCTCCAGTCGCAGTGCGAGAGGGCGGCATGGAGCCGGTCGCCAAGGGATTCGGTGCGGCCGGGGTCGAGCCGGTACGCCCGCCCGTAGGCGACGGCCGCCGCGCCCGGTTCGCCCGCATCGCGCAGCGCGTGGCCGGACTCGCGCCACGCCTCGGCGTCGTCCGGGGCCTGCGCGACCGCCCGGCGAAGAACGGCGCGGGCCGACGCGATCCGACCCAGCTCGCGGAGCATTTCGCCCAGAGTGGTGATCGGTCCGGCATTGTTCTGCCCGGCATCGGCTTGTCCGGGAGCCAGCCGGATCGCCCGCGCCTGAAGCGTCGCCGCCTCGGCAAGACGGCCCCGGCGGCGCAGCAGAAGTGCCAGATTGAAGCAGGCGTCGGCCAGATCCGGCTTCAGGGCGATGGTGACGGCGAGGTGGCGCTGCGACTCCTCAATCCGACCGAGCGTGAAGGCGGCGACGCCGAGAAGGAAGGACGCGCCATGATGGTCCGGCTTGACCGCCAGGATCGCGCGGCACACCGCGCTGCACTCGGCGTGCCGGCCGTTCTGATGCAGCGTCAGGGCGTAGCCCAGCGCTTCGGCGGGGGACGCGAAATGCCGGGCCGTGCTCATGCTTCCCCTCGGTGCCGCCGCCCCTCCCGGACCATCATGGAGGCGTGCTAAGCGTGAAATCATCGGGCAAAGGGTTACCATTGGGCGCGGCAATTCCAAACCCATTTGCCGGGTCGACCGATTGGATGGAGAGGGTGGGTGATCGAGGCGACGTTCGACGGGTCCGGCGAAGCGTTCGACCGGTGCTTCGGCTCCGGCCTGCGTCATGTCGACGCCGGATCACTGGAGGCGGCGGCTTGCTCCTTCCGAACGGCGGCGGCGATCCGGCCGGAGCATCCGGTGGTCTGGTTCGTCCTGGGGCTGGTGCTGCGCGGCCTGGGGCTCGGGGACGGCGCGGCGGTGGCGCTGCGGGTCGCGCATCGCCTGCGCCCGGACGACGCCGACACGCTGTTCCAGTGGGCGTCGTTGCTGATCGAATGCCGACGGACCGGGGAGGCGGTGGCGCCGCTTCTCCGTCTCGTGGCGTTGCGGCCCGGTTACCCGGACGCGGCGTTCAGCCTCGGCAACGCTCTGATGGCCGTGGACGAGCCCGAACGGGCCGAGGCCGCCTACCGGCTGGCCGTGCTGCTGGAACCGGGCGCGGCGGCGGCCAACAACAACCGGGGCGCGGCGTTCCTGTCGCAAGGACGGCCGGAGGACGCCACCGTGAGCTATCGGCGGGCCGTCCGGCTTGAGCCGGGCTCCGCCGAGCATCACAAGAATCTCGGCGTCAGCCTGCTCACCACCGGAAACTTCGCGGAGGGCACGGCCGAGTATGAATGGCGCACCCGCCAAGCCGTCTGGCAATGGAACCGCGACCGTCCCGGCACACCGCTGTGGGACGGCGGCCCGCTTGCCGGCAAGACCATCCTGGTCCATTTCGAGCAGGGGCTCGGCGACACCGTGCAATTCATCCGCTACATGGCCGTGCTCAAGGCCATGGGCGCCCGCACCATTTTCGAATGCCAGCCGCCTCTCAAGCGCCTCCTCGCCGGCGTTCCGGGCATCGACGCGCTGGTGGCGCGCGGCGAACCGCTTCCCGAGGCCGACTGCCTCCTGCCCCTGATGAGCCTGCCCAATCGCTGCCGGACGACGGTGGCGACGATCCCCGGCGGCGTTCCATACCTGCGGGCCGATCCGGACCGGGCGGCGTTCTGGCGCCGGCGGATCGCCGAGGCGGGGCGGCCGGGCGACTTCCGGGTGGGCATCCAGTGGCGCGCCGCGGGGGCCGACCGCTCGATTCCGCTGGAACGCTTCGCGCGCTTGTCGCACCTTTCCGGGGTGCGGCTGTACAGCCTGCAAAAGGCGGACGAACCCGGCCAATGGGAGCGGCCCGACGACCGGCTGGGAATCGTCTCGCTGCCGGACCGGGATGGAAAAGGTGAGGATGAGGGGTTTGTCGACACCGCCGCGATCATCGAGGGCATGGACCTGATCGTCGCCTGCGATTCCGTGGTCGGCCACATCGCCGGCGCCATGGAGCGTCCGGTGTTCCTCGCCTTGCCGTGGCTGGGGGACTGGCGCTGGATGCGCCTCCCCGACCACACGCCCTGGTACCCGCAGACCCGGCTGTTCCGCATGACGCGCCGCAACGATTGGGACGGGGTGATGGCCCGGATCGCTGCCGAGATTGCCGCCGTGGTCGCCCGCCGCGCCGTGGGGGTGTCATGACGGACAGGATCGAAGGGGCGTCCCGGCTTTACGGCGCCGGGCGGCTGACGGAGGCCATCGACGCCTGCCGGGCCGTGCTGGCGGTGGAACCGGGGCGTTTCGATGCGCTCAACCTGCTCGGCGCCGCGCTGTTCTCGACCGGCCAGGACGGCGCCGCCAGGGAGGCGTTGTGCGACGCGGTTCGCATCGTTCCGGGTCACGCCGCCGCGCTGACCAACCTCTGCATCGTCCTGCAACATCGCCGGGAGTGGCCCGCTGCTGCCCGCGCGCTGCGCACTCTGGTGGCGGTGCAGCCGGAGTCCGCGGTCGTCTGCAGCCGGTTGGGCACGGTGTCGCAGGAAATGGGGGACCTGGACGGTTCCGCCCGGTTCCTGCTGCGCGCCGCGCGCCTCGATCCCGGCCCGAGCGTGCAATGGCACAATCTCGGCCTGATCCGGATGCTCGCCGGTGACTTGGCGGCGGCTTCCCGGGATTTGCGCCGGGCCGTCGCCATCGCGCCCGAGGGCGCCGTCGCTCAGGTCCAGCTTGGCGAAACGCTGCTGAGGCTCGGTCGGGTGGACGAGGCCGCCGGGGTTTTCGGCCGCGCGCTCCGGCTCGACCCGACCGCCTCCCAGGCGGCCAATGGTCTGACGCGCTGCACGCGCTACCGCGTCATCGGATCGGCGGCGCACGTATCCGGATCGGGGCTGGCGGTCCGGGGGGCCTTCACAAGCGCCACGGGCTACGGCCGTTTCTGCCAGCGCTTCATCCGGACGCTGCGCCGGCGGACCGTGCCCCTGCAGGCGATCGGGATCTTCGGTCCGGAGTCCTGGGAGGAGGATCTCGGCCCGCCGGCTCCCGCCAAGGCCCTGGTGAACTTCCTCATCCCGCTGGCGGTCGAGCGGGTGCCCGGCCTGGCGACGGTGACCTTCACGATGTTCGAGGGAACCCGGATACCGCCGGCATGGCGGCGCCAGAGCGAGCACAGCGACCTCATCATCGTGCCCAGTGAATCGTCCCGTGCGGCCTGGGCGGCGCAGGGCTTCCCGGAGGATCGCCTGCGGGTCTGCCCCTTGGGGGTCGACCCGGAGGACAGCGCCGCCGACGGCCCCGTGCCGACCCTGGTCGATACGCGCGGGCGTCGGGTTTCCAGCTACCGGCACCGTTTCCTCAACGTTTCGGATTTCATTCCCCGCAAGAACATCGACGGGCTGCTGCGGGTCTGGCTGCGTGGAACGGCGCCCGCCGACGATGCGGTGCTCATCCTGAAGCTGGGCAACGGAAAAAACCCGGCGTTCGGCGCGGAACTCGGCGATCTGGTCCGGCGGACGGAAGCCGCCGTCGGAAAGCGGATGGCCGACGCGGCGCCGGTGGTGCTGATCAACCAGCTCCTGTCGGACGCCGACATGACGGGGCTGATGCGGGCGGCCAACCATTACTGGAGCATGTCGCACGGCGAGGGCTGGGACCTTCCCCTCTCCAAGGCGGGTGCCATGGGCTTGAGCCTGATCGCGCCGCGCCATTCGGCCTATGTGGATTATCTCGACGACCGGGTGGCCCGCCTGATCCCGGCGGCCGTCCGCCCCGCGCGCCTGCCCTACAGCGAGCAGGCCTACCCGCCGTTCCACGGGCTCGACTGGTGGGACCCGGACGAGGACGCGGCGGCGAACATCCTGACCGCCATCATCCGCGGCGACGACATCGGCCATCCGTCGGCCCGCGACCATCTGGTGCAACGCTTCCCCTGGAGCCGCGCGGCGGACCGGCTGCTCGCCATCCTCGACGACGCGGGCCTGCGCTGATGGAGGACCCGGCCGGAATGGCGCTCCAACGCTTCGCCGCCGCCCTGGAGCATCACCGGGCGGGCCGGCACGCCGATGCCGAGGCCGCTTACCGGGCGATCCTGCGCGACGATCCCGGACACGCCCATGCCAACAACAATCTGGCCATCCTGCTGCGCGGCACGGGGCGGTGGGAGGAGGCCGCCGCCTGCTACCGCCGGGCCGTCGAGGCGCTGCCAGACGACGCGCCGATCCGCAGCAACCTCTCCTGCGCGCTGGCCGACCTCGATCGGCCGGCGGAGGCGCTGGCGGCGGTGCGGGTGGCGCTGTCCCTGTGCCCGGACTACGCCGACGCTTGGTTCAACGCCGGCAACCTCCTGAAGACGGAGCGGCAGCCCGAGCGGGCGATCGCCGCCTACCGCCGGGCGGTGCGGCTGAAGCCCGGCATGGGCGGGGCCCACAGCAACATGGGCGACGTCCACCGCGACCTCGGGGAGTCGAGCCGCGCCGTGGACTGCTACCGGATGGCGATGCAGGCGCAGCCCGACCTGCCGCAACCCGTCGTCAACCTCGGCGAGGCGCTGAAGGAGCAAGGACGGATCACCGAGGCCATCGCGGTCTTCCAAAGCGGCGTCGAACGCCATCCCGATCTTGCCCTGCTCCATTCCAACCTGCTGTTCGCGCTGCACTACACGCCCTGGGTGCCGCCCGAGGTCATCGCCCGCGCCCACGCGCACTGGAACGAGCGGCACGCCCGCCCGCTGATGCCGCTGGACCGGGGATACCTCAACGATCGCAACCCCGGCCGCCGGCTGCGGGTGGGCTACGTCTCGCCCGACTTCCGCGCCCACGCCTGCGCCCATTTCATCGAGCCCCTGCTGCGCGAGCACGACCGCGGTGCGGTCGAGGTGTTCTGCTACGCCACCTCGAACCATCACGACGCGATCACCGAACACATGAGGAGTCTGGCCGACGGCTGGCGGTCGTTGACCGCCCTGGATGACACGGCCGCCGCCGCGCTGGTCGAGCGCGACCGCATCGACATCCTGGTCGATCTGGCCGGCCACACGGCGCACAGCCGGCCATTGCTGTTCGCCCGCAAGCCGGCCCCGATCCAGGTCGCCTGGCTGGGCTATCCCGACACCACCGGCATGCCGGCGATCGACCACCGCCTGACCGACGCGGTTGCCGACCCGCCCGGCCTCACCGACGCTTGGCACGCCGAGCGGCTGGTCCGCCTGCCCAAGGGGTTTCTCGCCTTTCAGCCGTTGCGCTTCGTCACCGCGCGCGACGAACCGCCGGCGCTGGCCAACGGCTTCGTGACCTTCGGGTCCTTCAACAACGCCGCCAAGGTGACGCCGGAGGTGGTGCGGGTGTGGTCGGCCATCCTGGCGCGCGTGCCGTCCGCCCGCCTGATCCTCAAGAGCCGCGCCTTCGCCGACACGCCGACGCGGGAACGCTATCTCCGGCAGTTCGCCGGCAACGGCGTTGACCCCGGCCGTGTCGATCTGCTTCCCCCGATGGATGTGATCGATCATCACCTGCAGGCCTACGACCGGATCGACATCGGCCTCGATCCCTTCCCTTACAACGGCACCACCACCACCTGCGAGGCGTTGTGGATGGGGGTGCCGGTGGTCACGCTCGCCGGCCGTCATCACGTTGCGCGGGTGGGCGCCAGCCTGCTGTCCCAATGCGGGCTGGACGCGTTCATCGCCACGGACGAGGCCGGCTATATCGAGGCGGCCGTCGCCCTGGCCGGGGACACCGGGCGCCTGACCGCGCTGCGCCGCGGCATGAGGGAACGGATGGAACGCTCGGCGCTCAGCGACCATCGCGGCTTCGCGGCAGCGGTCGAGGCGGCCTACCGCGACATGTGGAGGCTCTGGCTCGGGGGTGATCGGGGCGCGGCGGCGGAATGCTGAGCGCCCGACGCCGGCCGTATCACCGGCCGGTGCGGCGGCGGACCTCCTCGCGTAGGGCGTCCGCCGCCCGGGCGAACACCGGCTCCCAATCCTGGTCAGGGCCTTGGCGGAACAGCCGCATCGTCGGGTACCACGGCGTGCGATCACCGGAAAAGCCGTAGATCCAATAGGGAACGTGCTGCACGAGGTTCCAGACCGGCTTGCCGAGGGACCCGGCGAGATGCGCCACCGAACTGTCGGTCATGATGACGAGGTCGAGCTGTTCCAGCATCGCCGCCGTGTCGGCGAAATCGTCCAGGTCGGGGCCGAGCGGCGTCACCAGGTGTCCGGCGACGCCGCTGTCCGCCAGTTCGGCCTCGGGCGGCCCCTTCTGAAGGCTGTACAGCCGCACGCCCGGCACCTCGGCGAAGCGCAGGAACCGGGCGAGGCTGGTGGCGCGCCGGCCGTTGTCGCCGAAGGTCACCCGCCCCGACCACACGATCCCGACGCGCAGCGTGCCCGGTTCCCGCGCGCCGAGCCGATGGGCGGCCTTCGCGCGGGACGAGTCCGGAACGGTCAGGGGCACCGGCGGCGGGACCGAGGCCAGCGTGGTACCGAACAGGCCCGGCAGGCTCATTTGTGACGCCTCGACGTCGAAGGCCGGCGGCGGGGCTCCCGGTTGCAGGACGGCGTCCACGCCCAGCCCCGACAGCACCCGGCGCAACTCCGGATGGCAGTCGTACAGCACCCGGCCGCCCCGCTCCCTGACCAGCGGCACGTAGCGCGCCGCCAGGATGGCGTCGCCGAATCCCTGCTCGGTGAACAGATACAGGGTGCGCCCATCCAGAGATCCGCCGTTCCAGGCCTGTTCCGAAGGTGGCCGGCCATGATAGGCGGCGAGCCCGCGCCGCGCCTCGTAATCCGTGAAGCCGTGGACGTAGTCGCCGATCTGGAGCCGGGCGAGCGCCCGCTCCCACCGCAACTCGGGCGTGGCGGTCCCGTTCGCCGCCACCCGCTCGATCATCGCGAGCGTGTCCTTGAAGCGCCCCGCCTTGCGCAGGGCCACGGCGCTGTTGAAGAGGAAGGCCGGGGCTTGCGGTTCAAGCCGCAGCGCCTCCGCATGCGCGGCCAAAGCTTCGTCGAACCGGCCGGCCTCCACCAGGGCGTTGCCCAGATTGCTCCAGATGCTGGCGTTCTCCGGCGCGACCTCCAAGCCCCGCCGGTGGCAGGCGATGGCGCCGTCCAGTTTTCCCGCACGGCGCAGAAGGTGGCCGAGCATGCTCCAGGCGGCGCCGTCACGGGGATTGGCCGCGAGGAGGGCCTCCAGACTGGTCGTGGCCTGCGCATGATCCATCCCCGTCCCCCCCGGCTGGCCGTGGCCGGACCGCCAGACCACGCTTGCGACCATAGACTCGTTTGATCGCGTGACTGTCAACCTCCCGCCCCGGTGGACGATGCCGTGACCGGGCAATCGCACGCATGAACGCAATCTTTGGATTCATACTGATGCATTTTGTAATCAATAGCCATTTTTACGAATACGCCGTTACAAAATGACTTGCCTATCTCCAGAACAGGTCAACTAAGACGCGACAAGTGAGGAGCGGCATGGGCAAACGATCGTGATTCATAACCGTCCTGTCCCGTGAAGCTGAAGTGCTGTGTCATCAACGCGCCAAACTGGATTTGGCCGGCAGGATCAATGCCACCACAGGAATTCGGGTTTTGGGCAGGCTGACGCCGATAAAGCATTAACTTTATTTACCCGCTTTTAAGAGGTAGTGGCCAGTCTGTGGAGACTGCCACGCTCTTGCTGCCACGGCTGCGGAGCCAAAACGCCGATGCAAGAGGGATGAGATGGCTGCTGGTGGAACACTGACGCTCGCGGGCGGCTCGGACTATGTGTTCTCTTCGACGGAGGCTTGGTCAGGGATCGTCGGCAACGGCAGCACCCAAGGCGTGCGGCTCAACACCCAGGGGCAGACCCTGACCGTCTCCAACCTCGATCGCCTCATCGGCGGCACATCCAGCACCAGGAAGGACGTCGTCACGCTGGCCGGTACGGCCGGCAACACGATCACCGTCCAGGCCCTCGAAACCCTGATCGGCGGTTCCGGCAACGACCGGGTCCTGCTGACGTCCACCGGCGCCACCATGGTGGTGGAATCGCTTGAGACGATCCTCGGCACGAACACCGGCACCGCCCTCATCACGCTCGCCGGCACCACCGGCAACACCATGTCGGTGGGCTATCTGAAATCGATGGTCGGCAGCGCCGGCAAGGACGTCATCAACATCAACGCCGCAGGCTCCGTCGGCAGCACCATGGCGGTGGCCCTGATGGAGACGCTGATCGGGACCGACGGCCTGGACCTTGTCGCCACCATAGGCGGCACCGGCGGCAACACGATGTTCCTGGAAGGCATCGAGATCGTCCTGGGGAACGCCAGCGCTTCCGTTAATGATGTCGTCCATCTGGCCAGCGGCGGCAACACGATCGGCGTCGCCTTCCTTGAGACCCTTATGGGCGGCAGCGGCAACGATGTCGTGACGATGTCCTTCAAGACCGGCTCGGCCGATCTCCAGACCACTGCCGGCACACTTGCCGTGTCGTCGATCGAAACGATCGTTGGCGGAACCGGCGGCCGAAACACCGCCATCCTCCTCGACGTCGGCAACACCATCACGGTGGCGAGCCTCAGCACCCTGATCGGTGGCGGCGGCAAGGATGTCGTCAACATGACGCTCCGGGACGGGACGGCCGTCGTCGGCAATGGGCCGATCCCTTGGAACACGACCGGCAGCACGATGCTGGTGTCGCTGCTCGAGACGATCATCGGCACCTCCGGCGACGACGTGCTGGTCGCGCTCAACAACGATGGCATGACTCTCGCGGTTTCCGCGATCGAAGGCGTCGTCGGAAGGCTCGGCACCGACGTCGTCCAACTCGCCAATGGCGGAAACACGATCCAAGTGGGGTCCCTGGAATCCGTGATCGGTGGCACCGGCACCGACGTGGTGACGGTGCGCACCAGCCAGGGCACCACCATGACGGTGTCGGCCGTCGAATCCATCGTCGGAAACGCGGGCACCGACGTCATCCAACTCGGCGCCGGCGGCAACACGGTCCAGGTCGAGGGGCTGGAAACGGTGATCGGCGGCACCGGCAACGATGTGGTGACCATCACCGATACCGCCGGCACCGTCTTCGTGTCCGGTGTCGAGACCATCTACACGCCCTATCAGACATTGACGCTGAGCGGTACGGACACCTACGTCTCCCTGCCGCCGGTCGCCACCGACACGACACCGCCGTCGATCACCGCGGTGTCGATCCCGGACGCGGTCATGAAGATCGGCGACACGGTGACCGTGACCATCACCGTGGCGTCGGACAGCGACACCTACACGCTGGGCACCGGCAGCACGGTCGGCGGCTTCGCGCTCGGCAACCTGACCAAGGTCGACGCGACGACCTACACCGCCACCTTCACGGTGACCAGCGGCGGCACCGACGTCGCGGCGGGTTCGGACGTGCCGGTCAACATCGTGCTGACCGACAGCGCCAGCAACTCCAACACTCCCTACACCACGGCGATCAGCCAAGGCGCCGATCGCATCGATGCGAACCGGCCGACCATCGCCTCCGCGGCGGTGAACGGCACGACGCTGACGGTGACCTTCGCCGAAGCCATGTCGGCGAGCAGCGCCGCCGGCCTGACCGTCACGGTCGCCGGCCAGACCCGCGTCGCCACCTATGCCAGCGGGTCCGGCACCGCCACGCTGACCTTCACGCTGGCCTCGGCGGTCACCCACGGCGAGACGGTGACGCTCGATTACAACCCGGGCACAGGCACCCTGACCGACACCGCGAGCAACGCTCCGGCCAGCGTCACCAACCAGTCCGTGACGAACAGCACCCCGGCGCCCGACGCGACGCCGCCGTCGATCACCAACGTCACCATCCCCAACCAACCAGCCAAGGTCGGCGACACGGTGACGGTGACCATCACCGTGGCGTCGGACAGCGACACCTACACGCTGGGCAACGGCAGCACGGTGAACGGCTTCGCGCTCGGCAACCTGACCCGGCTCAGCGCGACCACCTACACCGCCACCTTCACCGTCACCGCTGACGGCCAGCGCACCGGCAACCTCGCCGCCAACCAGGACATCCCGGTCAACATCGTCCTGGTCGACAGCGCCAGCAACGCCAACACCCCCTACACCACCCCGATCAGCCAGAACAACGACCGCATCGACACCAACGCTCCGCCGGTCCTGGCCGTCCCCACCATCCCGCCGACCCTCGTCGACACCGCCGCCAACGACACCTTCCCGCTGATCGACGGACAGCTCTCCGCGACCGATTTGGAAGGTGACACGCTGACTTACTCCATCGCCGGATCGCAGGCCTCCCCGCTCCAGTACGGCAGCGTCACGCTGAGCAACGGTGTCACCTACGACACCTGGTCCACCGGGCCGGGCGGCACCTCCTACGTCAACAGCCAGACCGGCCACTACGCCTACGTGTTCGACGCCGCCTTCCTCAACGGCGTACCCGCCGGGCCGATGCAGGGCACCAGCACCTTCACCGTTTCCGACGGCAACCGGACCGTCGAGAAGCAACTCACCCTCAACTTCACCGGCGCCAACGACAGCCCGATCCTGTCCAACGACGTCCGCAGCCTGACCGCCATCGACCAGGGCATCGCCGACGCCGCCAACACCGGGACGACGGTCACCGCCCTGCTGGCCTCCGCCGGCACCGCCACCGACGCGGAATACAACAGCCCGTTCCCGCTCGTCACCGTCGTTCCGCTGGGCATCGCCGTCACCGGGGTGACCAACACAAACGGCACCTGGCAGTACAAGATCGGCACCGGCGCCTGGACGGACATTCCCACGGGCTCGTCCAACGGCTCGGCGCTGCTGCTCGCCGGGTCGGACCGCGTGCGCTTCGTGCCGAGCGGGTCGGGCTTCACCAACACCGACACCGGCGGCCTGACCTTCAAGGCGTGGGACCTGACCAGCGGCACGGCGGGCAGCACCGCCGACACCAGCACGGACGCCTACAGCACGGGCAGCGCCACCGTGACGATCACCGTCGACGCCGTGCCGACCCTGACCGCGACCGGCGGTAGCAAGACCTTCGGCGTCGGGGTGGATGCGTCGACCAGCCTGTTCAGCGGCGTGGCGGCCTCCACGGTGGAGGCGGGGCAGAGCTTCCGCGGCGCGGTGTTCACCGTCAGCGGCGTGGTCGACGCCACCGAGGTTCTGGCCATCGGCGGCACGGATGTCGCCCTGACCAACGGCGCCACCGCCACCCTGACCGGCCTGGGCGCTTCGGGCGGCAACGCCAGCGTCACCGTGTCGGTGGTCGGCGGCGTCGCCACGGTGACGGTCAGCGGGCTGGAGCGCAGCGACGCGCAGATGAACGCGTTGCTTGGCGGCGTCACCTACAAGAACACCAGCGCGACGGCGACGCTGGGCAACCGCACGGTGGCCATCGCCGGCCTGACCGACAGCGGCGGCGCCACCGGAAGCGCGACCATCTCCGGCGTCAGCGCGGTGGTCAACGTGGCCGACGTGACGGCTCCCGCGGTTCCGGTCGTCACAAGCGCGGCGCTGACCAACAGCGCCACCCCGACCCTGGCCGGCACGGCGGAGGCCGGCAGCACGGTGACCGTCACGGTGGGTGGGGCCACCTACAGCACTACCGCGACGGGCGGGACCTGGAGCATCAACCTCGCCACGGCCACGCCGACCGCCGGGTCGCTGAGCCTGAACGCCAACGGAACCAACCCGGTTTCGGTCACCGCCACGGACGCATCCAACAACACGTCCACTCCCGGCACGCAGACGCTGACGGTCGATACCACCGCTCCGACCGCTCCGTCGGTGACCTCGGCGGCGCTGACCAACAGCGCCACCCCGACCCTGGCCGGCACGGCGGAGGCCGGCAGCACGGTGACCGTCACGGTGGGTGGGGCCACCTACAGCACCACCGCGACGGGTGGAAACTGGTCGATCAACCTCGCCACCGACACGCCGACCGCCGGGGCGCTGAGCCTGAACGCCAACGGCGCCAACCCGGTCTCGGCCACGGCCACCGACGCCGCCGGAAACGTGTCCGGCCCTGGCACGCAGTCGCTGACCATCGACACCACCCCGCCCAACGCTCCGACCGTCACGACGGCGCTGAGCAACAGCACGACGCCGACCCTCACCGGCACGGCGGAGGCCGGCAGCACGGTCACCGTCACGGTGGGTGGGGCGACCTACACCACCACCGCGACGGGTGGAAACTGGTCGATCAACCTCGCCACCGACACGCCGACCGCCGGGGCGCTGAGCCTGAACGCCAACGGCGCCAACCCCGTCTCAGCCACCGCCACCGATGCCGCCGGAAACGTGTCCGGTCCCGGCACGCAGTCGCTGACCATCGACACCACGCTGCCCAACGCCCCGGTGGTGACCAGCGCCGCGCTGAGCAACAACACGACGCCGACCCTCGCCGGCACGGCCGAAGCCGGGGCGACGGTGACGGTCACGGTGGGTGGGGCGACCTACACCACCACCGCGACGGGTGGAAACTGGTCCATCAACCTCGCTACCGACACGCCGACCGCCGGGGCGCTGAGCCTGAACGCCAACGGCGCCAACCCGGTCTCGGCGACGGCCACCGACGCCGCGGGCAACGTCTCCACGCCGGGCACGCAGTCGCTGACCATCGACACGACACTGCCCAACGCTCCGACCGTCACGACGGCGCTGAGCAACAGCACGACGCCGACCCTCGCCGGCACGGCCGAAGCCGGGGCGACGGTGACGGTCACGGTGGGCGGCGCCACCTACACCACCACCGCGACGGGTGGGAACTGGTCGATCAACCTCGCTACCGACACGCCGACCGCCGGGGCGCTGAGCCTGAACGCCAACGGCGCCAACCCGGTCTCGGCGACGGCCACCGACGCCGCCGGAAACGTGTCCGGCCCTGGCACGCAGTCGCTGACCATCGACACCACCCCGCCCAACGCTCCGACCGTCACGACGGCGCTGAGCAACAGCACGACGCCGACCCTCACCGGCACGGCGGAGGCCGGCAGCACGGTCACCGTCATGGTGGGTGGGGCGACCTACACCACCACCGCGACGGGTGGAAACTGGTCGATCAACCTCGCCACCGACACGCCGACCGCCGGGGCGCTTAGCCTCAACGCCAACGGCGCCAACCCCGTCTCCGCCACCGCCACCGACGCCGCGGGCAACGTCTCCACGCCGGGCACGCAGTCGCTGACCATCGACACGACACTGCCCAACGCTCCGACCGTCACGACGGCGCTGAGCAACAGCACGACGCCGACCCTCGCCGGCACGGCCGAAGCTGGGGCGACGGTGACGGTCACGGTGGGCGGCGCCACCTACACCACCACCGCGACGGGTGGAAACTGGTCCATCAACCTCGCTACCGACACGCCGACCGCCGGATCGCTGAGCCTGAACGCCAACGGTGCCAACCCGATCTCTGCGACGGCGACCGATGCCTCGGGCAATGTCTCGGCGCCGGGCACCCAGTCGTTGGTCATCGACACCACTGCGCCGAATGCTCCGGCGGTGACCAGCGCGGCGCTGAGCAACAGCACGACGCCGACCCTCACCGGTTCGGCCGAGGCCGGCAGCACCGTCACCGTCACGGTGGGCGGCGCCACCTACACCACCACCGCCACGAACGGCGGCGCCTGGAGCCTCGACCTCGCCACGGCCACACCGGTCACCGGCACGCTGAGCCTCAACGCCAACGGCGCCAACCCCGTCTCGGCCACCGCCACCGATGCGGCGGGCAACACCTCGATCCCTGGCACGCAGTCGCTGACCGTCGACACCACCCCGCCGACGGCCACCGTGCTGTTCGAGGACGACAGCATCGACGCCATCGAGCAGTCCAGCGCCGCCTTCACCATCAGCGGCGGCGAGGCCGGGACCAGCTTCACCTGGACGATCACCTCGACCGGCGGCGGCCAGGTCACCGGCAGCGGCGTGATGAGCGGTCCGACCATGCGGGTGACCGGGCTGGACCTCTCCGGCCTGGGCGACGGCACGCTCACCCTGACCCTCGGCCTGACCGACCCGGCGGGCAACGCCTCGCCGCCCTTCACCGCGGCGACGCAGAAGCTCACCGCCACCGCGGAGAAGCCCGCCCCGGTCGCCCCGCCGCCGACGGCCACCGTGGACGGCGCCACCGTCAACGGCTCGATCACCACCGGCGACGACGGCAAGCGCGTCACCACCGTGACCATCGCGGCCAGCAACGGGGAGCGGGTCGAGGACACCAGCACCGCCAACGCCGACCTCGCCGACGTGCCGGTGGTGCGCGAGCAGGTGGTCGACCGGCAGACCGGTGCGGTGTCCACCGTCACCACCCTGACGGTCAGCGTCTCCAACGGCGTGGCCGTCACCACCAGCGGCAGCGCCGAGCGGCAGACCGCCGCGGAGGCGCAGACCGGGCTGACCGGTCTGATCGCCGCCATCGAGGCGCGCACCGACGCCGGCACGGCCTCGCGCGGCAACCTGACCGGCGGCGGCGACGGCTTCCTCTCGGTGCTCTCCGCCCAGGCCCAGCTCCTGGTGCGTGCCATCGACTTCAGCACGCCGGGTGCGACCGCCGGCCAGGCGGTGCAGACCAAGGTGACCGGCAACACGCTGGGCGGCACCGGGGTCGCCAGCACGGCGCCGACCGCGGTGGTGCTCAACACCTCGGCGGCGGCGGGTCCGGTGACCATCCAGCTCGACAACGTCGAATTCGCGGCGGTGGTCGGCAACGCCACGCTGGTCGGCGGCGACGGCGAGCAGATCGTCTACGGCGACGACCACCAGCAGTACATGTACCTGGGGGCCGGCGACGACATCCTGCACGGCGGCGGCGGCAACGACACGATCGCCAGTGCCGGCGGCAACGACACGCTGTACGGCGACGACGGCGACGACGTGGTGATGGGCGGCGAGGGCGACGACTGGCTGTTCGGCGGCGAGGGCAACGACCTGGTCGGCGGCGGC
The DNA here is from genome assembly GCF_965111635.1 of Azospirillum sp. Marseille-Q6669. NCBI lineage: Bacteria > Pseudomonadati > Pseudomonadota > Alphaproteobacteria > Rhodospirillales > Azospirillaceae > Azospirillum > Azospirillum sp. Marseille-Q6669. The sequence continues at coordinate 1,948,261 of NZ_CBCOOP010000001.1, forward strand.
GTCGGCAACGACGCGCTGTTCGGCGGGACGGGCCACGACATCCTGTTCGGCGAGGACGGCGACGACACGCTGACCGGCGAGGAGGGCGAGGACACGCTGTCCGGCGGGGCGGGCAACGACCTGCTGTTCGGCGGGGCTGGCAACGACTTCCTGATCGGCGACGCGGGCGACGACACGATCAGCGGCGGGGCTGGCAACGACGTGGCGCTGGGCGGGGCGGGGCGCGACCTGATCGGTCTCGGCGCGGGCGACGACTTGGCCAGCGGCGACGGCGGCGACGACACGCTGTTCGGCGAGGACGGCAACGACACGCTGTTCGGCGGGGCGGGCAACGACCTGCTGAACAGCGGGTCGGGCAACGACGTGCTGTTCGCCGACGGCGGTGCGGACACGCTGTGGGGCGGCGCCGGAGCGGACGTCTTCGCCTTCGGGCGGGCGTCGGGCGGATCGGTGGTGATGGACTTCCAGGTCGGGGTCGACCGTCTGGCGCTCTACGACGCCAGCATGGACCTCGGCGCGGTGATCCGCTCGGCCCGGGTGGAGGGCGGCAACACCACCCTCGACATCGGCGGAGGCAACCGCATCACCATCCTCGGCCAGACCGGCAACGCCGCCGGCTGGTTCGGCTGAGGCGGCGGGGCCGGAGCGCACTCCAAAAACAAGGCGGGTGACGGGGCCTTCCGGGCTCCGTCACCCACCTTTTCCTTTTCGGGCGGCGGATCAGCTCAAACCCGGAGGCGGCTTTCAGGCCACCTCCGGCACCGATGAGGAATTGCGCCCGGGAACACCTGTCCGGTCAGTAGGACTTCGGCAGGTCCAGGACATGCTCCGCGACATAGGCCAGGATCAGGTTGGTGGAGACGGGCGCCACCTGATACAGCCGGGTCTCGCGGAACTTGCGCTCCACGTCGTATTCGCTGGCGAAGCCGAAGCCGCCATGGAACTGCAGGCAGGCGTTCGCCGCCTCCCACGAGGCCTTGGCGGCGAGGTACTTCGCCATGTTGGCCTGGGCGCCGCAGGGCTCTCTCCCGCGTCGTAGAGGCGGCAGGCCTCGAAGCGCATCAGGTTGGCGGCCTCGACCTCGATGAAGCTCTCGGCGATGGGGAACTGCACGCCCTGGTTCTGGGCGATCGGGCGGCCGAACACCTGACGGTCGCGGGTGTAGTCGCAGACCTTGTCGATGAACCAGTAGCCGTCGCCGATGCATTCCGCCGCGATCAGCACCCGCTCGGCGTTGAGGCCGGTCAGGATGTACTTGAAGCCCTGGCCCTCCTCGCCGATCAGGTTCTCCGCGGGGATTTCCAGATTGTCGAAGAACAGCTCGTTGGTCTCATGGTTGACCATGTTGCGGATGGGCTGGACGGTCATGCCTTTCTGCATCGCCTCCTTGATGTCGACGATGAAGATCGACATGCCTTCCGACTTCTTGCGCACCTGATCGAGCGGCGTGGTGCGGGCCAGCAGGATCATCAGGTCGGAATGCTGGACGCGGGAGATCCACACCTTCTGCCCGTTGATGACGTAGCGGTCGCCCTTCTTCTCCGCCCGGGTCTTGATGCGGGTGGTGTCGGTGCCGGTGGTCGGCTCGGTGACGCCCATCGACTGGAGGCGCAGCTCGCCCGCCGCGATCTTCGGCAGGTAGCGGCGGCGCTGCTCCTCCGAGCCGTGCCGGACCAGCGTGTTCATGTTGTACATCTGGCCGTGGCAGGCGCCGGAATTGCCGCCCGAACGGTTGATCTCCTCCATGATCACCGAGGCTTCGGTCAGGCCGAGACCCGAACCGCCGTATTCCTCCGGGATCAGGGCGGCCATCCAGCCGGCCTTGGTCAGCGCGTCCACGAATTCCTCGGGATAGCCGCGCTCCTCGTCGATGCGGCGATGGTACTCGCTGGGGAATTCGGCGCAGAGCGCGCGCACGGCGTCGCGGATCTCGTCGAAGCCCTGACCGATGCTGGTCTTCATGTCTCGTCACCCTGCGTTTTTGATTGTAGCGGTGGTGCGCGCCAGGATGGCCTTCGCCCGCTCGGCGACGGGGCGGTCGACCATGCGCCCGTCCACCGACACGGCGCCGCGCCCCGCCGCCTGGGCCTCGTCCCACGCCATGACAACCCGCCCGGCCCAGGCCATGTCGGCGGCGGAGGGGGCGAAGACGTCGCGGACGACGGGCAGCTGGGCCGGGTGGATGCACAGCGCGCCGGTCATCCCGACGGCCCGCGCCTGCGCCACCATGGCGCGGTAGGCGTCGAGGTCGCGGAACTCGGCCAGCGAGCCGGGCAGGCCGATCGCCGCGAGACCGCGGGCGGCGGCCACCAGCGCGATCTGGCGGCAGGGCAGGGCGAGCAGCGCCTCGGTCGGCTCCACCCCCAGCGTCAGGGCGAAATCCTCGCTGCCCAGCGCCAGGGCCGCCACGCGCGGGACGGCGGCGATCTCGCCCAGCCGCTCCAGCCCCAGCGGACTCTCGACGAGGGCGACGAGGCCGATGGCACCCGGCGTCAGGCTGCGCTCCGCCTCCCACTCCGCGATCATGGCGGAGAGGACGCGCAGCGCCCCGGCGTCCTCGGCCTTGGGCACCACCAGGGCGACCACGCCGGGACGCACCGCGGCCTCCAGATCGGCGACGGCGTCGCGCCAGCCGCTGTTGATCCGCACGAGCACCGGCGCGCCCAGCCCGTGCAGCCGGTCGATCGGCGCAGGCAGCCCGCGGCGGGCGTCCGGCTTGCCGGCGGGCAGGACCGCGTCCTCGAGGTCGAGGATGAGGGCGTCCGCCCCGCGCTGGTGGGCCTTCTCCAGCAGCTTCGTGTTGTCGGCCGGGACGAAGAGGTAGGATTGATACGGCAGGGACATCAGACGCCTCCTCCAACCGTGCCGCGATGCGCCGCCGTCATGACCGTTCGGCCTCCAGCTCGGCGGACATCGCCACGAAGCCCTCGTGGTCGGTCACCCACAGCGTGGCGCCGGTGGCGGTCGGGGCGCCGCACAGGGTCAGCGGATGGATGTCGAACAGCGGCCGCTTCGCCCGGAAACGGAAGCCGGTCACCCGCGCCCCCGGATTTCACGCAGGAACAGGTCCATCAGCATGGTGGCGCTGAGCGGGCCGTGGAACACCAGCCCCGGATAGCCCTCGACGTCGCGGCAATAGTCGCGGTCGTAATGGATGCGGTGGCCGTTGAAGGTCAGGGCCGAATAGCGGAACAGCAGCACCGGATCGGGCTGGATGCGCCGCTGCCACACCGCCTCGCCCGCCGGGCGCTCGCCGGGGACGGGGGCGTCGCCGGGCTTGGCGGCCTCGCGGTAGACGATGTCATGGAATTCGGTGATGGCGACGCCGGCGGCGGTGCTGATCTCATGCCGGACCTTCACGAAGACCATCCGGCCCGACCGGCCTCCTTCGGGGTGACCTCCTCGATGGTCGAGCGGCGGGTGATCGCCTCGCCGCTGCGGATGGGGCGGTGGAAGGTCAGGGTGTCGCCGGCCCACATGCGGCGGGGCAGTTCCACCGGCGGCAGGAAGCCGCCCTTGTGCGGGTGGCCGTCCTCGGCGATGTCGCGCTGAAGCGCCTTCGGCAGGAAATACAGCCAATGCCCCAGCGGCGGCACCTCGCCCGCCGGCCAGGGCGGGGTGTCGTGGTCGAGCATCGCCGCCAGTCCGGTCAGCGCCACCGGCGCCGCGACGTCCTCGGCGCCTTCCGACCGGCCGATCCAATCGCGCAAATGGTCCATGCTCATGTTCCCCCTTATTGTTCGACGGTTTGACGCCGGACGGCGTCGATTCGAAGATCTCACGCCGGACGGCGTCGGTGTGTTGGCCCAGCGCCGGAACGGCGCCGGAGGCGTAGGGTCGGCCGCGCACCTGCACCGGCGGCGCCACCACCTCGACCGGTCCGCCCGGCGTCTCGGCGGTCACGCGGCGCAGCTGCGCGTGGGTGGACAGGTCCGCCACCTCGTTCAGCGAGCCGAAGGCGGTGCGCGCGCGGTTGAGGCGGCGCACGGCCTCGGCGTGGTCCATGGTCCGGAAGATGGCGGCGACAAGCGCGTCCAGCTCCGGCCGGTTGGCGACGCGGCGGTTGTTGGTCGAGAAGCGCTCGTCCGTCGCCAGCTCCGGCCGCAGCAGCACGTCGGCGCAGAAGGCCACCCATTCGCGCTCGTTCTGGATCGACAGCACCACCTGCCGGCCGTCGGCCAGGGCGAAGGCGGAATAGGGGCGATGCTCGGGTGCATCAGCCCGACCCGACCCGGCGCCTTGCCGCCATGGTCGTGGTGCATCAGCGGCACCATCATCCACTCCGCCAGCGATCGAACAGGGAGACGGCCACCGCCGATCCTCGCCGCTGCGCTCGCGTTCCAGCAGCGCTTGGAGAATGCCGGTGTAGGCGTTCATGCCGCAGGCGATGTCGGCCACCGACACGCCGACGCGCCCCGGCTGGTCCGGCGACCCGGTGATGGAGGCCAGCCCGGTCTCGCTCTGCACCAGCAGGTCGTAGGCCTTCATGTCGCGGTAGGGGCCGTCGTCGCCATAGCCGGAGATGTCGCAGGTGATCAGCCGGGGATGGCGGCGGCGCAGCGCGTCCGAGCCGAAGCCGGCCCGCTCTGCAGCACCCGGCGCCAGATTCTGCACGAAGACGTCGGCGCGGGCGATCAGCCGCTCCAGCAGCTCGGCGTCCTTGGGCGTCTTGATGTCGAGGACGACCGACTCCTTGCCGCGGTTGAGCCAGACGAAATAGGAACTCTGCCCGTGGACCACGGCGTCGTAGCCGCGGGCGAAGTCGCCCTCCGGCCGCTCGATCTTGATGACCCGCGCCCCGGCGTCGGCGAGGCGCGACGTGCAGAGCGGCGCCGCCACCGCCTGCTCCAGCGAGACGACGAGCCGTCCCGACAGAGGTAAAGTCATTCTGGAAAGCCTCCGCTGTGGGCCTGTGCCGATCGTCCGTGACCGGGATGGTAAACAGCCGGACCGGCCCCGATCCAATACAGATGGGGCATGCATCGCATAACGAAGCGCTATGAGGCCGAGGCGGCTACGAGGACGCCGCTTCTTCGTCCAGCAGGAGGGTGCCGGGCCAGTCGCCGCCGCCGACCAGATCGCGCACCACCCGCAGGAAGGTCTCGCGCACCGCTGCCGCAGCCTCGGTCACCGGGGCGCCGCGGGGCCGGCAGAGATGGACCGAGCGGCGCAGCGACGGCGAGACGATCAGCCGGGCGGAGACCTGGCCCGTCCGCCATTCCTCCTCACCGCCGAGATCGGCAGGACCGAATAGCCCACCCCCTTGGCGACCAGCGCCTTGATCTGAGGGAGCCCGTTGATCTCCACCGCCACGGTGACGATCGTGCAGGTCTCGCGCGCCACCCGTTCGATGCGGTCGCGCAGATTGTGCGGGCGGCTCGGCAGGATCAGGTCCTTGCCGGCCAGTTCGTCGAAGGCGATCTCGCCATCGTCACCGCCCGGCGGCCCGATCAGGTAGAGGTCCTCGCGCACCAGCGATTCCGCCAGCAGCGTGCGCGACCGCGTCACGTCGTAGATGCAGCCGAAATCCAGCCGGTCGTCGTTCAGCCATTCCAGGATCGTCCCGCTGAAGGACTCGACCACCCGCAGCGACACCTGCGGCAGCTCGGCGCGGACCGCCTGCACCAGGGGAACCGCCGCCACCAGCGCCACCGAGGAGGTGAAGCCGACGGTCACCAGCCCGCTCGGCGTGCCCGAGCAGTTGCGCACCTGCTCGGTCGCCTGGGCGACGTGGCGCAAGATGATCTCCGCGTGCTCGTACAGCCGGGTGCCGGCGGCGGTCGGCTTGACCCCATGGACGCCACGGGTCAGCAGCTTGACCCCGAGGCCCGCCTCCAGATTGCGGATGTTGTGGCTGAGGGCCGGTTGGGCGACGTTCAGCTTCTGAGCCGCGGCCGTGAAGGAGCCTTCATCGACGATGCCGATGAAATACCGCAACTGACGCAGATCCAACGCTCACCTTCCTTTGCTCAGCCCTTTGCCGTGGGGCGATGAGCCCCGGCGTCGGCCAATCATGTCGGTGCGTCGCAAGCGGATCAAGGCGAGTGCATGAGAAAGCGCCGGGCAAACCCGGTTCAACCGTCCACAGGGCCGCTGCGTTCCATTGATCCGTTTCATAAGACTTATCAGAGACCGGCGGGTAATCCACGGACCGGCACGGCCTAGCTTTTCCCCATCCGCACAAGCGGATGAGCCGTCCGCACGCCTGCGCCCCGCCCCGCGGGGCCGGGGTCACAGCCAGGAAGGGAAGAGGATTCCACCGATGCACTATTCCGGCGACCTCGACATGACGCGGCGCGGCCTCCTGCTTGGGACCGCCGCCACCGCCGCGCTGACGGCGGCGCCGTTCCGGGCGCCGGCGCGGGCGGCCACCGTTGGAGAGACCGCCATGCCACCCCCGCGACCGGAGCCGAAGCGTCCACTCTGTCGCCCGTCCTGTCCAAGGTCACCTTCACCGTGAACGGGCAGCGCCGCGACCTTGAACTCGACACGCGGACGACGCTGCTCGACGCGCTGCGCGAGCATCTGCACCTCACCGGCACCAAGAAGGGCTGCGACCACGGCCAGTGCGGCGCCTGCACGGTCATCGTGGATGGGCAGCGGATCAACGCCTGCCTGACGCTCGCCGTGATGCACGAGGGCGGCAGCGTCACCACCATCGAAGGGCTGGGCCTGCCCGGCAGGCTGCACCCCATGCAGGCGGCCTTCGTGGAGCATGACGGCTACCAGTGCGGCTACTGCACGCCGGGCCAGATCTGTTCGGCGGTGGCGATGCTGGACGAGATCAAGGCCGGCGTGCCCAGCCACGTCACCGCCGACCTCAACGCCGCACCGCAGGCTACGGTCGATGAGTACCGGGAGCGGATGAGCGGCAACATCTGTCGCTGCGGCGCCTATTCCAACATCGTCGATGCGATCTCGGACGTTGCACGGAGGAGGCATGAGACCCTTCACCTACGAGCGGGCGGATTCCCCCGCCGCGGCGGCGGCGGCCGTCGAGCGCCGGCCGGGCGCCAAATTCATCGCGGGCGGCACCAACCTGCTCGACCTGATGAAGCTGGAGATCGAGACGCCGGCCCATCTGATCGACGTCAACGGGCTGAAGCTCGACACCGTGGAGGCGACGCCGGACGGCGGGCTGCGCATCGGCGCGCTGGTGCGCAACACGGCGCTGGCCGCCGACCAGCGGGTGCGGCGCGACTATGGCGTGCTGTCGCGGGCCCTGCTCGCCGGGGCGTCGGGCCAACTGCGCAACAAGGCGACGACGGCGGGCAATCTGCTCCAGCGCACGCGCTGCCCCTACTTCTACGACACCAACCAGCCCTGCAACAAACGCCAGCCCGGCAGCGGCTGCGCCGCCATCGGCGGCTACAGCCGGCAGCTCGCCGTGGTCGGATCGAGCGACGCCTGCATCGCCACCCACCCCAGCGACATGGCCGTCGCCATGCGCGCGCTGGACGCCACGGTGGAAACGGTGCGGGCCGACGGGACGACGCGGAAAATCCCCATCGCGGAGTTCCACCGGCTGCCCGGCGACACGCCGCACATCGAGACGGCGCTGGTTCCCGGCGAACTCATCACCGCGGTGACGCTGCCCAAGCCGGTCGGCGGCACCCACGTCTACCGCAAGGTGCGCGACCGCGCGTCCTATGCCTTCGCGCTCGTCTCCGTCGCGGCGGTGGTGCAGCGCGACGGCAGCGGCCGGGTGGCGCTTGGCGGCGTGGCGCACAAGCCATGGCGCGTCGAGGCCGCCGAGGCCGAGATGCCGCGCGGCGCCAAGGCGGTCACCGCCGGGCTGCTGGCCGATGCGAAGCCGACGCACGATAACGCATTCAAGCTGACCCTGGTCGAGCGGACGCTCGCCTCGGTGCTGGCCGAAGCGAAAGGGTGAGACATGAAGTTCGACACTCCCGCGACCACCAACCCGATCGACCAGTTGAAGGTGGTGGGCAAGCCGACCGACCGCATCGACGGGCCGCTGAAGACGACGGGAAAGGCCACCTACGCCTATGAATGGCACGACGTGGCGCCGAACGTCGCCTATGGCTGGGTCATCGGCTCGGGCATCGCCAAGGGGCGCATCGCGTCCATGGATCTGGAAGCGGCGCGAAAGGCCCCCGGCGTCGTCGCCATCGTCACGGCGGAGAACGCCGGCTCCCTCGAAAAGAGCAAGCGCAACGCCGCGACCCTGCTCGGCGGGCCGGAGATCGAGCATTACCAGCAGGCCGTCGCCCTGGTGGTGGCGGAAACCTTCGAGCAGGCGCGCACCGCGGCGGGGCTCGTCCGCATCGACTACACTGCCACGGACGGCGCCTATGATCTGGCGGCGGTCAAGGACAAGGCGGAGAAGACCAAGGACGGCGATTCGGTGGTCGGCGATTTCGCCGGCGCCTTCGCGGCGGCGCCCGTGACGCTCGACGAGACCTACACCACGCCGGACGAAAGCCACGCGATGATGGAGCCGCACGCGACCATCGCCGCCTGGGAGGGCGACCGGCTGACCGTCTGGACCTCCAACCAGATGATCGACTGGATGGTCACCGACCTGTCGGCGACGCTGAAGATGCCGAAGGACAAGGTGCGCGTGATCTCCCCTTCATCGGCGGCGGCTTCGGCGGAAAGCTGTTCCTGCGCGCCGACGCGCTGCTGGCGGCGCTGGGCGCGCGGGAGGCCGGGCGGCCGGTCAAGGTCGGGCTGTCGCGGCCGTTGATGATGAACAACACCACGCACCGCCCCGCCACCATCCAGCGCGTCCGCATCGGCGCCATGCCGGACGGCACGATCACCGCCATCGCCCATGAAAGCTGGTCGGGCAACCTGCCCGGCGGCTCGGAGGAGACGGCGACCGACCAGACGCGGCTGCTCTACGCCGGGGCGAACCGCCTGATCGGCAACCGCATCGCCACGCTCGACCTGCCCGAAGGGAACGCCATGCGGGCGCCGGGCGAGGCGTCGGGGATGATGGCGCTGGAGGTCGCCATGGACGAGATGGCGGAGACGCTGGGCATGGACCCGGTGGAGTTCCGCATCCGCAACGACACCCAGACCGACCCCGCCGATCCCAACCGGGCCTTCTCGCAGCGCCAGCTCGTGCAGTGCCTGCGCCTGGGGGCGGAGCGGTTCGGCTGGGCCAAGCGCAACCCGAAGCCGGGGCAGGTGCGCGACGGGCGCTGGCTGGTCGGGCTGGGCATGGCGGCGGCCTTCCGCAACAACCTGCTGACCAAATCGGCGGCGCGGGTGCGGCTGGACCAGCGCGGGATCGTCACGGTCGAGACCGACATGACCGACATCGGCACCGGCAGCTACACCATCATCGCCCAGACCGCGGCGGAGATGATGGGGGTGGGTCTGGACAAGGTGGCGGTGCGGCTCGGCGATTCGAGTTTCCCGGTGTCCGCGGGCTCGGGCGGCCAATGGGGCGCCAACAACGCCACCGCCGGGGTCTACGCCGCCTGCGTGAAACTGCGCGAGGCGGTGGCGCAGCGGCTGGGCGTCAACTCCGCCGACGCGCAGTTCGTTGACGGTCAGGTCGTCGCCGGCAACCGCAGGGTCCCGTTGGCCGAAGCGGCGGGCGCCGACGGCCTGTCCGCCGAGGACGGCATCGAATACGGCGACCTCGACAAGAAATACCAGCAGTCGACCTTCGGCGCCCATTACGTGGAGGCGGCGGTCGACGCCGCGACCGGCGAGATCCGCGTGCGGCGGATGCTGGCGGTCTGTGCGGCGGGCCGCATCCTGAACCCGAAGTCAGCGCGCAGCCAGGTGATCGGCGCCATGACCATGGGCGTCGGCGCCGCGCTGATGGAGGAGCTGGCGCTCGACAAGCGGACAGGCTTCTTCGTCAACCACGACCTCGCCGGCTACGAGGTGCCCGTCCACGCCGACATCCCGCACCAGGAGGTGATCTTCCTGGACGAGGCCGACCCGATCTCCTCGCCGATGAAGGCGAAGGGGGTGGGCGAGCTGGGCCTGTGCGGTGTGGGCGCAGCGGTCGCCAACGCGGTCCACAACGCGACGGGCCTGAGGGTGCGCGAATACCCGATCACGCTGGACAAGTTCCTGGATCGGCTGCCGGCGGTGGGGTGAGGTTGCTCTTGCCCCACCCCCTTCGCGCACTCTCAAAATTGTCACGCGCTTCCCGGTTGTCGGATGGATGAAGACTCCAGCCCCGGATGTTCATTCGGGTGAGACGTACCCTGGAGACATCATGACGCACATCCGCTTCACCCCCAAATCCCTCGCCGTCGCGCTGCTGGCCGGTGTGGCGGCCCTGGGCGCGGGGGTGTCCCCGGTCCTCGCCGATCCGCTGGACTGGGCCCCGGCCCATGGCTGGCGCGCCAAGCAGGAGCGCCATCATGAGCGCGAACGCCATGACCGTGAGCGCCATGAGCGTGGCCGGTATTACGAGCACGGCTACATCGACGGCGGCTATGGCGACGGGCGGGTGGTGATCGTCCGCCGCCCCCGCCGGTGGTGGTCTATGAGGAGCCGCCGGTCGTGCATTATGCTCCGGCCCCCGTCTACATCGAGGAGCCGCCGCCAGTGATCGTCCAGCAGCGCCCGCGCGTGGTCCGCGCGGCGCCGCAGGTCGTGGAGTGCGGGCCACTCGATGGCGACCTGATCGGCGTGCTGGGCGGGGCCGCGGTCGGCGGGCTGGTCGGCTCGCAGTTCGGGCGTGGCGACGGCAAGCTGGCGGCGACGGCCGCCGGCACGCTGGGCGGCGCCATGCTGGGTGGCGCGATAACCCGCAGCGGTGGTTGCTGATCCCTCAGCCGACGCCCCAGCCGCCGGTGTCCGGGAAGGGGACCGGCGGCGCCGGGGCGGTGGTGAGCGCGGACGGTGCCACCAATCCCTTGGGCAGCGGCGGCGCGTCCGCCGGGGTCGGCAGGAGCCGCGCGGACTTCGCCCACCAGCGCGGCCGCGCCGCCCGGATCGACCGGGCGGCGGCGGCGGCCTGTTCCGCATCCGCATAGAGGCCGAAGCAGGTCGCACCGCTGCCCGACAGGCGGGCCAGCAGGCAACCGTCCGTGCCTTCCAGCGCCGCCAGCGCGTCGGCGATCACCGGGGCGACGGTCAGCGCCGGTTCGGTCAGGTCGTTGCGCCGCTCCTTCAGCAGCGCGGCCAGCGCCGCAGCGTCGGCCGGCGCCTCGGTGAAGCGGGCCGGTGCCGAGAAGGCGCTCTTGAAGGCGCCCTTGCGCGCCTTGAACACGGCGGGGGTCGGCACCGGCACGCCGGGGTTGACCAGCACCGCATGGGTTTCCGGCAGAGCCGGCGCCTCCTCCAGCACCTCTCCCACGCCGCCGAAATAGCAGCTCCGCCCGGCGACGCAGACCGGCACGTCGGCGCCCAGCGAGACCGCGACCTCGTAGATCCGCCGGTCGGTCACCGGCACGTCCCACAGGCGGGCCAGGGCGCGCAGCGTCGCCGCGGCGTCCGCCGAGCCGCCGCCGATCCCGGAGGCGATGGGCAGCACTTTCTCCAGCGCGATCATGGCGTCGGCCTCGCGCCCCAGCCGGGCGGCCAGCGCGTGGGCGGCCCGGATGACGAGGTTGTTCGCCGGATTCTCCCCATCAAGGCCGGGCCGAAGGGGCCGGAGATGGCTAGCCGCGGCCCGACCGGCGGCAGGTCCACCCGCGCAGCGCGATCCGCGCCACGCCCGGCTGCACCGTCACCCGGTCCGCCACGTCGGCGAAGGCGACGAGGCTGTCCAACTCGTGATAGCCGTCGTCCCGGCGGCCCACCACATGCAGATAGAGGTTCAGCTTGGCCGGCGCGGCCTCGGCGATGGCGCTCATGGTCGGGTCCCCGGAAACGAAAAGCCCTTCTTCCCGAATGGGGAAGAAGGGCTTTATGCGGCATGGGCGCGGTGAGCGCCAGAGCCTATGCAGGCGCCGCTTACTGAACCTTCGGCGCTGCCGCCTCGGCGGCCTTGGGGTCGATCAGGCCCTTGTCCAACTTGGCCCGGATGTCCTCCTTCTGCGGCTCCTCCTCCGCGGTGCGGAGCGCGCGGGTCCATTGGAAGCGGGCCTCGTTGCGGCGCCCGACGCGCCAGTAGGCGTCGCCCAGATGGTCGTTGATGGTGGCGTCGGTCGGCTTCAGCTCCACCGCGCGCTCCAGCTTCTCCACCGCCCCTTCGAAATCGCCGGTGCGGTAGAGCGCCCAGCCCAGGCTGTCGACGATGTAGCCGTCCTTGGGGCGCAGGGCGACGGCCTTCTCGATCATTTTCTTGGCCTCCTCCAGGTTCAGCCCACGGTCGACGTAGCTGTAGCCCAGATAGTTCAGCAGAAAGGCCTCGTCCGGCTTCAGCGCCAGCGCCGCCCGCAGGTCGCGTTCAGCGTCCGGCCAGCGATCCACCTTGTCGTAGGACATGGCGCGGGCGTAGAGCACCGCCCAATGCCGCTCCTCCGGCGTGCCGATGCGCTCCAGCGCCTTGCTGTAGCTGTCGGCGGCCTCGCCGTAGCGCTTGGCGACGCGGTACAGGTCGCCCAGCCGGATCAGCGCGTCGGTTCGCTCGGGACGCTCGGCGGACAGGGAGGAGAAGGCGGCGATGGCGTCGTCGGTGCGTTCCAGCCGGGCGAGGCTCTCGGCGGCGCGCAGCCGGGCGGTCCAGCCCAGCACCGGGTCCTTCTCAAGCGCCTGGAACTCGACCAGCGCGTCGGCGTGGTGGTCGCGGTTCTCCATGATGTCGCCGATCATCAGCCGCGCTAGCGACAGGTCGGGGCGCAGATGAAGGGCGATCCGCCCGAACAGCAGGGCGGTTTCCTCCGCCCCCTCGTGATGGATGGCGCTGCCCAGGTCGAACAGGGCCTCCGCCAGCCCCTGCTTGGCGTCGGACACCACCGCGGCGGCGGCCGTGCCCTCGTCCAGCGCCTTCAGCGCCGGCTCGACCATCAGGCTGTCGGGGTTGCCGGCGCGGAAGGACTCGTACAGCTTGCGGGCTTCATCCTTGCGGCCGCTGCGCTCATAGAAGCTGCCGACGATCTGGATGACGCGCAGCGGCGCCTCCTTGTCCAGCACGCGGGCGAAGCGTTCCCCGGCGGCGTCCTTGCGCCCGCCCAACTCCAGCAGCAGACCGGCGTGCAGGTCGTGCAGGGCGGCGAAGCCGCTGGCGGTGGAGAGCGGCTCCAGCGCCTTCAGCGCCGCGTCGGTCTTGCCCTCCGCGGCGGCCAGCCAAGCGTCGATCAGCGGGCCGATGTATTTCGCCATGCCCTCCTTGGGCATGCGCGCGGCCATGGCCTTGGCTTCCTTCAACTTGCCGCGGGCCAGATTGTCGGAGGCCAGCAGGGCGATGGCCATCTGCGGGTCGTTGTCCTGTTCCAGCAGCCGCTTGGCGAGGTCGATGGCAGCGTCGAACTGCCCTTCGCCCAGCTTCAGCAGGTAGGTGCGGCGCAGCAGCGTCAGGTCGCCGGGGTCGGCGGACAGGGCGTGCGCCATGAACAGGGCGGCGGCGGCCCAATCATCCTGGCGCTGGGCGAAGCGCCCGGCCAGATAGCTGCCCGTCGCCGAGGTCAGCGACGGACGTTCCGTCGCCGCCGGGGCCGCGGCGACGGCGTTGCCGGCCGGCAGGAGGCCCGCCGTCGAAAGGAGCAAGGCGCCAAACGCCGTCCGACCAAATCGGGCCCGGCCAAATCGGAATGTCATCATGCCGCGTCCACCTGCACGCCTACGGAGTCCGGATCAGGAAAGCCTGAAACTCGATTCCTCAGTCTAACACCAACCGCCGGCAAGGGTTAACCACGCTGCGGCCCGATCCATCGCATGTCTCGGCCGCTCAATGCCCCCGTCCTGGCGCCATTCGGCGGCGACACGCCGGATGACGTCCGGGCGGAGGACGTCGACCGCGTGGGCGTCCATGTGGGCCGCCAGCGAGTCCGGCATGTCCGGCGAGAGGGCCGCCCCTCCACCCGCCAGCGGGCCATCCAGGACAAGGTGCGCAGCCAGGTCAGCCGGCGCAAGGGCCGGCGCCACGGGCGCACCGCCTCGGCCAGCGCGGGCGGCACCGCGGCCTCCCAGGCCGCGTGGAACGCCGCGACCTCGTCCGGCGCCAGGACCGCCGCGACCTCCCGCTCCCACATCGTGGAGGTGTAGAGGCTGGCGTGGGCGAGGTCGATGGCCGGGTGGCCGTACTGGGCCTTCTCCAGATCGGTGAACCACGCTTTGCCGGCGGCGTCGATCAGAAAGTTGCCGGGGTGGACGTCGCTGCCGACCAGCGTGATGGGGACCGGCGCCGCGCAGCGGAAGGCGCGGGCGTCGTCGAGTTCCCGCTCCAGCAGGGCGAGGGCGTTCGGCGCCAGCCCGGCGCGCTCGAACCACACCGCCTGCCGCTCCACCTGGGCCAGGGTCGCCGCCACCGGGTCGGCAGGGGCGGGCAGGGGGACGCTCGCCGTCCGGCGGCAGGGGCAGGGCATGCAAGGCGGCGAGCGCCCGCGCGATGGCCGGCATGTTGCCCGGCAGGCGCGGCGGGCGCCCGACGATTTCCGTCACCACCAGCGCGCCCATGGGCAGCTCCGGCCCCGGCGGCAGGACGGCGGCCAGCTCCGGAGTGTGTCCGCCGGGGGCGGCGCGGCGGAAGGCGGTGGCCTGCTGTTCCAGATTGGCGAAGGGGTCGAGCCCGAGCTGGCTCCAGCGCGGGACGCGGGCGACCAAGCCCTTTCCCGACAGCCGCACATGGTCGTGCGCCACGCCCCGGCGCGGCATCGGTTCCAGCGCCCCGGAAGGCAAACCGGCGAAGGTCGGCAGCCGCGTCAGGGCACCGTGAAGACCGGCGGTGTCGGTCACACCTGATGCTCGCGCAGGCGCGGCATCAGTTCGACGAGGTTGCAGGGGCGGTGCCGGTTGTCGAGCTGGAACACCAGGATGTCGTCCCAGGCGTCGCGGCAGGCGCTGGGCGAACCCGGCAGGGCGAAGATGTAGGTGCCGTTGGCGACCCCGCCGGTCGCCCGGCTCTGGATTGTCGAGGTGCCGACCTTGGCGTAGCTGAGTTGGCGGAACAGCTCCCCGAAGCCGGGGATCGCCTTGTCGAACAGCGCCTCCACCGCCTCCGGCGTCACGTCGCGGCCGGTCACGCCGGTGCCGCCGGTGGTCAGCACGACGTCGACCTCCGGATCGGCGATCCAGGCCTGGACCTGGGCGCGGATGGCGGCGACGTCGTCCTTCACGATGGCGCGGGCGCCCAGCCGGTGGCCGGCGCCGGTCAGCCGCTCCGCCAGCGCGTCGCCCGAGCGGTCGTCGGCGAGCGTGCGCGTGTCGGATACGGTCATGACGGCGATGTTGACGGGCAGGAACGGGCGGGTTTCGTCAATTTTCGGCATCGGCGGATTCGGCGTGTTGCGCGACCTGGGTGGACCGGGCCGCCGGGAAGACATCCACCGGCATATAGACCGGCCAGCCGCCCGCCGCAACGGCGTCCAGCGATTCGATTTCCTGCCCCAGCCGCAGCCGGTAGATCCAGAAGTTGGCGACGACCTTCTCGACGTAGTTCCGCGTCTCGGCGTAGGGCAGGCTCTCGATGAACAGCAGCGGGTCGTTGCCGATGTCCGACAGCTCCCGGCGCCAGCGCGCCAGCGTGCCGGGGCCGGCGTTGTAGGCGGCGGCCAGCAGGAACAGGTTTTTGCCGATGTCCTGGCTGTTCAGAAGCTCCGCCATGTAGCGCTGCCCGAGCTCCATGTTGGTGGAGGGGTCGAACAGGCCGGTGCGGGCGGCGTCGGCCTCGCCGATGTCGGCGTTGCGCTCCTGCACGTGCTGGGCGGTGGCCGGCATGATCTGCATCAGACCGGTGGCCCCGGCGGAGCTGACCAGCCGCGGGTCGAAGCGCGATTCCTGCCGCATCACCGCGAAGACCAGCGCGCGGTCCACGGCGAACCCGTCGCGCGGCTTCCAGTGCGGCACCGGGTAGAGGGCCGCCGTGTAGGGCGCGCCGTCCGGACCGGCCACCGCGTTGCCGACCTGGAGCGCCAGCCCCGGCAACCCGGCGCGGTCGGCCAGCGCCACCAGCGCCTGCTCGGCCAGCGCGTCGCCGCGCGGGTGGATGCGGCGCAGCTCCAGCTCCGCCGTTTCGCGCTGTCCAGCCTGGATCAGGGCGATGGCGCGGGTGCCGCCGGGCAGGGCGGACAACGCCTTCAGATGGTCCCCGGTCAGCTCCGGCGTGCGCCAGTTGAGGTCGCCCGAGCCGCCCAGCTTGCGGTGGGCGAGAAGCCCATAGAAGGTGTGCGGGTAGCGCGCCGCTGCGGCCAGATGGGCGCGGGCCTGCTCTTCGCGGCCCCGGCGGGCGTGGGCGCGGGCGGCCCAGAAATCGGCGGCGGAGGCCAGCCAGGGCGATCGCGGTCCAGCCTCGGCCAGATTGGCGAAGTGGCGGGCGGCACGGTCGTACTGCTTCAGCCGCCAAGCGGCGAGGCCGGCGATCCAATGCGCCTCGGTCACCGCCGGGCCGGAACGGGCGGCGCTGGCCGAGGCCAGCGACAACGCCTGCGTCACGTCGCCGGAATAATAGAGCGAGGCGGCGATCCGTGCCCGCGCCTGGTCATACTGCACCGAATCGAGGCTGCGCCCGAAGTCGTCCTGGTTGAGCAGGGCGAGCGCCGCCCCCGGCTTGCCGGCGCGCAGCAAGTCGGTCACGCGGGACGGGGTGGTGTGAGTGGTGCGGCTGGCGGTGCGGCTGCGCGGGGCGACGGTGAGCTTGGTCTTGTCCTCGGCGACCTCGGCGCTCTTGTCCGGGTCGGACTGGTCCTCGTCGGAGACGGCCTCCGGCAGCGGTTCGGGGCGCAGTCCGCCCAACCGCTCCAGCGATCCGGTCAGCCGCTCCCCGTCGCTGCCGCGCGGCGGCTTCAGGGCGCGCTGCTGGCCGGCAGGGGCGCGGCGCTGGGCCAGGGCGTGGATGCGCTCGGCCCCCGGCAGGTCGCCGTAGCGCTGGAGCCAGCCGGCCAACTCGTCGTAGCTGGCCTTGCGGTCGGGGTGCAGATAGCGCTGGCGCAGCACATGGCCCATCAGGCGGCGGTCGCGCAGCAGGCGGATTTCCCAGTCGGCGCCTTCCCACTCGCCCCGCTCCTGGAGCGCGAAGATGCGCCGGTAATGGCGGGCGTCCTCTTCCGTCAGCTGGACGGCGCGGGCGTCGGCGTCCGTCGCCAGAAGCAGGTTCTGCTCGGCACGATCAAATCCCGGCGGGACGACGGGGCGTCCATCCGGCGCGTGGATCACAAGGCCAGCCTGGGCTGGGCGATAGCCGCCCGTCGGGTCGGGTGCCGCGCACAGCGCCAGCGCCACCCCCGCCATTCCCAGGACCTTCCGCCGCAGCGAGACGGTGTTTGCTGCGCTGCACAATATCCGGAACATGATATTCGAATAACCGCACTGGACGGGAATCGCAAGAAGATGATTCCCCAACAGCGGTCAATGCGGCCTGTTAACAAGGATTTTCAGCAACTTAGTGGGAGTGGAAAAATGGCCCTAGCCCAGTGGGAAGACCCTTTTGGCGCAAGGTCATGGGTCTTTCTGTGCCATTTGGCGCAACGGCATAGCGGCGACTTGGTAAACCACTCCGATCTTTCGAAGTACTTGAGTAATGTTTGGAATATCTATGGATGTCGAATGTTCGAATGACAGCGCAAGAATAGACGCAATAAGAGAGGCATTTTAGGAAATGGGCGTCATTAACCACTGCGGTGGCGGGTTTGCCCCCCTCCCCTGCGTCAGCGGGAGAGGGTTAGGGTGGGGGCAAAACGACGATCGCGGTTGGTCAACCCGGAAAGCGCTGGCGCAGGGTCAGCAGGTCACGCCACGCCTCGCGCTTGGCGATGGGATTGCGCAGCAGATAGGCCGGGTGCAGCATCGGCAGGACCGGCACCGGGCCGGACAGGCCGGGGGAGGCGTAGTCGAACCAGCGGCCGCGCAGGCGGGTGATGCCCTCCGCCCGGTTGAGCAAAGTCTTGGCGGAGGTGCCGCCCAGCGGTACCAGCACCTTCGGCCCGATCAGCTCGACGTGCCGTTCCAGGAAGGGCAGGCAGGCGGCGATCTCCGCCTGGGTCGGTGACCGATTGCCGGGCGGGCGCCAGGGCAGGATGTTGCTGATGTAGACCGTGCTGCGATCGAGTCCCACCTGGGCCAGCATGCGGTCGAGCAGCTTGCCGCTGACCCCGACGAAGGGCTTGCCCTGCCGGTCCTCGTCCTCGCCCGGCGCCTCGCCGATCAGCATGATGTCCGCAGCGGGATTGCCGTCCGCGAAGACCGTGTTCATCGCCGTCGCCTTCAGCGGGCAACCGTCGAAGGCGCGCAGCGCCGACTCCAGCTCCTCCAGGCTGCGCGCCTCGGCGGCGCGGGCGCGGGCGCTCGCCCCGGCCTCGCTGGCGCCCAGCGGCAGGTCCGCCGTGACGGGCGCACCGAACATCGACGCGCCGGAGGGACCCCCGAACGCCGACCGTGGCGTCGCCGCCGGGGCGGGGCGCGCCGCGGCGGGCGGCAGCGCCGATGCGCCGGCCGGCGCACGCGCCACCGCCGGCCGGGCGGCCAGCTTCGCCCAGTCCAAAGGCTCGTCCCCGATCGCTTCGTCGCACCCGATGTCGACGTGCCAGCGCAGGGCGGCGAGGATGTCGGATTGGTCAATCATCGTTTGACCTTACCACGGCTCCTGTGGTCTTACATGGGCTTAGATATCCTTTTTGGCGGGTGCGAAAGGCATACGCCGTTCCGAAAGCCGCCGGACCCTGCGGAAATGGCCCCGGCGCTTCAATCAAGCGGGAGGCATGGGGACCATGGATCGCGATCCGCGCGAGGTGATGGAGTACGACGTCCTTGTCGTCGGAGCCGGCCCGTCGGGCCTGAGCGCGGCCATCCGCCTGAAACAGCTCGCCAATGAGGCCGGACAGGAATTGTCGGTCTGCGTCGTCGAGAAGGGCTCGGAGGTCGGCGCCCATCTGCTCTCCGGCGCGGTGTTCGAGCCGCACGCGCTCGACGAGCTGATCCCCGACTGGAAGGAGAAGGGCGCGCCCCTGACCACCCCGGCCCGCGAGGACCGCTTCCTCTTCCTCACCGAGACCAAGGCGCTGAAGTCGCCCTTCGCCCCGCCGCAGATGCACAATCACGGCAACTACATCATTAGCCTCGGCAACCTCGCCCGCTGGATGGCCGGGCAGGCCGAGGAGCTGGGTGTGGAGATCTACCCCGGCTTCGCCGCGGCGGAGGTGCTCTATGACGACAGCGGTGCGGTCAAGGGTGTGGCCACCGGCGACATGGGCATCGGCAAGGACGGCGAGAAGACCGCCAACTACACGCCGGGCATGGAGCTGCACGCCCGGCAGACCATCTTCGCCGAGGGCTGCCGCGGCTCGCTGACCAAGACGCTGTTCGAGCGCTTCGACCTGCGCCGCGACGCCGACCCGCAGACCTACGGCATCGGCATCAAGGAGCTGTGGGAGGTGGCGCCGGAGAAATCCCAGCCCGGTCTGATCGTCCACACCATCGGCTGGCCGATGGACCCCAAGACCTACGGCGGCTCCTGGCTCTACCACATGGAGGGCAACCTGGTGTCGGTCGGCTTCGTGGTCGGGCTCGACTACGAGAACCCGCACCTGTCGCCCTTCGAGGAGTTCCAGCGCTACAAGACCCACCCGGCCATCCGCCCGACCTTCGAGGGCGGGCGGCGCATCGCCTATGGTGCGCGGGCCCTGTCGGAAGGCGGCTTCCAGTCGATCCCCAAGCTGACCTTCCCCGGCGGTGTGATCGTCGGCGACGCGGCGGGCTTCCTCAACGTGCCCAAGATCAAGGGCAACCACACCGCGATGAAGTCAGGCATGCTGGCGGCCGAGGCGGTGCATGAGTTGCTGTCCGCCGAGGCAGCGGCGCGCGAGGCGGTGGCCTATCCGGAGAAGCTGAAGGCGTCCTGGGTGTGGTCGGAACTGCATGCGGTGCGCAACATCCGCCCCGGCTTCCAGAAGGGGCTGTGGGCGGGTCTGGCCAACGCGGCCTACGAGACGGCGACCAAGGGCAAGTCGCCGTGGACGCTGCACCATCGGCACGGCGACCACGAGACGCTGAAGAAGGCGTCGGAGATGCCGAAGATCGCCTATCCCAAGCCGGACGGCGTGGTGTCGTTCGACCGGCTGTCCTCGGTGTATCTGTCGAACACCAACCACGAGGAGGACCAGCCGGCGCACCTGACGCTGAAGGACGCGTCGGTGCCGATCGCGGTCAATCTGGCGCTCTACGACGCGCCGGAGACGCGCTACTGCCCGGCGGGCGTGTACGAGATCGTGCGGGCGGAGGACGGCAGCGACCCGCGCCTGCAGATCAACGCGCAGAACTGCGTGCACTGCAAGACCTGCGACATCAAGGACCCCACCCAGAACATCAACTGGGTCGTCCCGGAGGGCGGCGGCGGCCCGAACTATCCGGGCGGGATGTAAGGTCCCGCTTCTGCCGCCGCTTTACCGCCGCGGGCCGAAGCGCTTGCGCGGGGCGCCGCGGAAACCGGCCTTGGGCGGCGGCTCGCGCCGCTGCCCGGCGGACCGCGCCCCGCGTGTGGCGAGAAGGTCGGCCAGACGCCGGCTGATCTCGCCGCGGCGGCTGCGCACCGCCTCCCGTTCCGGGAACAGGGACGGGAACTTGCGCGCCGCCCAGTAATAAAGGTCGCAGGCCCGCGACAGCCCCTCCAGCGCCGCCCCGTCCAGCCCGTCCAACCGCGCCGGGACGAAGCGCCCGAGGGGAGACGGCTCCCCGGCCTCCACCGTGCCGAGGATGGCGGCGAGGATGCGCGCCTCCGCCTCGTCCTCCAGGTCGGCGGGGATCAGCAGCAGGTCCAGCTTGGCGGGCAGGGTCAGCCGCCGCTCGTCCAGCATCACCGCCAGCCGCCGCATCCCCGACAGGTCGCCCACCCGGTAGGGCGACCCCGCCGTGCGGGCGTCGGCGACGCAGTCGAGCAGCAGGACCGTCTCCTCCGTCCCGATGTGATCGGCCAGACGGGCCAGCATGGCGCGGGTCGGCCGCACGGTCAGCGGAGCGTCGGCGCGCAGCCGCCCGTCCGCCTTCTCCAGCAGAGTGCGCAGGGCCTGCGGCGTGCCGCGGCCGACCACGCCGAACTCCCCCGACTCGAACTTGCCGAATCGTCCGGCGCGGCCGGCGATCTGCTTGACCTCCGTCGCGCTCAGCGGGCGGACGCTGGTCCCGTCGAACTTCTCCAGCGCGGTGAACAGCACCCGCCGGCAGGGCAGGTTCAGCCCCATGCCGATGGCGTCCGTTGCCACCACCACGTCGGCCTCGCCGGACAGGAAGCGCGCGGCCTCCCGCCGCCGCACCTCCGGGGCCAGCGCGCCGTAGACCGCGGCGACCGACAGGCCCTTGGCGCGCAGCGTGTCGCGCACGGAATGGATTTCCCGCCGGGAGAAGGCGATCAGCGCGTCGCCCGGCTCCACCTCCTCCCAGTTCAGGCGGCGGTCGATCAGGGTCAGCGGCACCTTGCGCTCCAGTTCGATCACCTCCAGCCGTTCCCCGAGATGGGCCGCCACCCGCTCGACCAGCGGGCGGGCCTCCGGGGCGCCCAGGATGTAGACGGTCTCCGCCGGGGCGCCCATCAACGCCGCCGTCCAAGCCCAGCCGCGGTCGGGATCGGCGAGCATCTGGATTTCATCGATCACCGCCACCTCCACCGGGCGGTCGGGGTCCATCACCTCGATGGTCGAGGCGGTGTGACGGGCGCCGGGCGTCGCAATCGCCTCCTCGCCGGTCAGCAGGGAGGCGGGGGTGCCCTCGGCGTTCAGCCGCTCCATCACCTCCAGCGCCAGCAGGCGAAGCGGCGCCAGATAGATGCCGTCATAGGCGCCCTTCAGCGCCTCGATGGCGTGGTGGGTCTTGCCGGAGTTGGTCGGGCCGACCACCAGGACCAGCCGCCGCCCCAGCCCACGGGCCACCGGGAACAGCTTCTCGAAGCGGGCGAGGTCGAAATGCCGGTCCACGTAGGCGCGCCCGCGCGCCTCGGCCCGCTCGCGCCGCCACACGGCGAACTCGCGGTCCCAGCGCTCCAGCAACTCGTCCACCCCATGGCGGTTGCGGGCGGCGCGGGACAGCCGGTCGGCCAAAGACGCGAAGGTCCAGGCATCGTCCGCACCGTCCGCCTCCCCGGCGTAGCGGTGCAGCCGGGCGGCGGCGCGCGACAGCGCGTCCTCCAGCGCGGCGGCCAGCGCCGGGTCGCCCTCCAGCCGCAGGGCCAGATCGTCGTCCGTCAGGTCGGCCAGTTCCATGGCGTCGAGCACGCGCGAGACCTGGAGCCGCACCGGGGCGGGCAAGCCGGGCCAGGGCAGGTCGTCGCTGCGCACCGCCCGGACCCGCGTGCGGTCATCCGCCGGGTGCAGGCTGGTCGACCAGCCCTCCAGCGCGCGGCGCCCCTGGGCGAGCAGGGCGTTGCGCCGCCGCGCGCGGTCGAGCGTGCCCTGGATTTCCAGCAGCACCGCCTCGCGGCGCTCCGCCGGGACCAGCAGGTCGCGCTTGCCCTTGGGCAGCGGCAGGCCGAGCGGCACCAGCCCCAGCCCTTCCCCATGGGCCACCCGCGCCACGCCCGCGGCGGCGGCGGTGACCACGTCGGGGTGGGCGCTGGCCAGCTCGTGCACCAGATGCGGGTCGGCGGACTCGCCATCTCCGGAAGAGGCGGCGTGGGAAGGGTCGGGAGAGGTCATGTCCATAGGGCGCGGTCTCTGGAAAACTTTTCACAAATTCGCACTGGCGGTCCGCGGCCATCCATGTCATGAGCCACGTCCCGCAGGGGCAGTCCCGGCCCCGAGGCAGGCATCAAGCCATGACCAGACCGCTCCGCGCAAAGATTCTCCGACCCGACCTCGATCCGGCCCACCGCAAGGGCGCCAGCGGGGAGAACCGCTGCCGCTGCTGCGGGCGGCCCGGTGGCGCCGTCGTGCGCTGCCTGCCGGACGGCCGCTGGTACGACGCCGCCGACCAGACCTGGCGCGACGGACGCGGGCGGCGGGCGGCCTGGCCCGATGTGGTGGAGTATGCCGAGACCCGCGATGTGCAGGTCGTCGTCCGCCCGGTCCGCCCTTCCGGCAACCCGGAGGCCCGCCCAAAGAACCTCTGCCGCCGCTGCCACATGCAGGAGGAGGCGCTGCGCAACGCCATCCGCTCCCGCATCCGGGCGCGGATGCGCCGCGCGCTGGGCGACCTGTTCCTTGGCGATTATTCGGCGCCGGGTATCCTGGAGCGCGCGATGGCGCTCTACCGCCGCAAGTCCTGACCTCAAGGACTCGCTACACGGGCTCCTGCGGCTCGCCGGGCATGGGCGGAGCCTCCACCGGCTCGTCCGGCGGGGCGTCGGGCGGCAGCGGCATGGGGATCGGCACGTCGGGTTCCTGCCGGGGCGGCGGGTAGGGGCTCATGTCCGGTCTCCGGTGATGGGGTGGGGCGGTCCTGTTGAAACACCGCCTCTGCGCAATCGCTCCACTGGTTTTTCCATCGGCTTCTCCACCAGCGCGGCGCATGACCAAAATCAAAGCGGCGGCCCGGATCATCGCGGACAATGCCCGCGAAAGGATCGCCCGCCCATGCCCAGAAGCTTCATTCTCGCTCCCCTTGCCAAGACCCAGGCCGATCAGGCGCTGCCCGTCGTCCAGACCCTGCACCGTGACATGACGCTGGACGAGTGGCGGCAGGTGGCCGCCCTGTTCCTGCAGGACGGCGGCGACGGCGGGGTGATGGCCTGCGAGATGAGCGACGGCCACATCCGCGGCCTGTTCTGCTACCGCGTCAGCGCCGAAGGGATGATCCGCGTGCTGACGGTGCCGATCTTCATCGCAGTGGGGCTGTTCGACGCGGCGGTGACCTCGGCGGCGCAGGCCGACGGCATCGACCTTCTGGCGCGCAAGCTGGGCTGCTCGTCGGTGGTGGTGGACGAGCGCGGCTGCGTCGTCGCGGCGACCGCGCCGAAGCTCGACGCCGCGGGCCTGTTCGGCCGGCTGGGCTATCGCCGGGTCGGGCAGGCCTTCGTGAAGGACGTGGCGGCAGGGTTCGGCGGCGAGGGCTATCCGGTGGCGGGCCGGGCCTGAAACGGAATGGAGCGGGGAATCAGGCGGCGGCTTCGAGCACCGCCGGGTTCTCGATGCGGATGCGGTCGTTGGTCAGGCGGGTGATCGCCCCGGCGACTTCCAGCTTGCGCAGCACGCGCGACAGCGTTTCGGGGCGCAGGCCGAGATAGGCGCCGATGTCCACCTTCGGCATGGGAAGGAAGACGCTGGGCGTGCCGTCCGCCAGGGGCCGCGACCGCCGCGACAAAGCGAGGAGGAAGCTGGACACCCGCTCCACCGCCGTCTTGCAGCCGAGCAGCAGGATCTGGTCCTGTGCCGCCGACAGCTCGACCGAGGTCATGGCGAGCAGCCGGCCCTGAACCGCCGGGTGCCGCTCCATCAGGCGGCGCAGCGCCGTCCGCGACATGCGGCAGACGGTGGAGGCGGTGACGGTCTCGGCGGTGTAGGCGTAGCCGGTGCCCACAGCCAGCCCGATGACGTCGCCCGCGGTGGCGAAGCCGGTGATCTGCTGCCGCCCGTCCGGCAGGGTCTTGTAGAGCTTCAGCATGCCCGACATGACGGTGAAGACGGCCTCGGCCTCCCCCCCCTCCATCACCACGGGGGTCGCCGACAGCAGGTCCAGCGGGCGGGACGTCGTCGACAGGTCCGGCAGGTCCCCGGCGGTCAGGGCGCCGCACAGCCCCTTGCTCCGCGCCGAGCAGCCGGCGCAGCGGCCGGTCACCGTCTCCGCTGCCCGCGTCGGCGGAGCGGAAATCGGCGGCGGGACAATGGCTGCGGTGGTGGCGGCGGCGACGGAGAAGGTCATGGCTGTACCCCTGGGCTGTCTCGCTTCGGCGCCACGGAACGGCGCGCTCGCTTAGGACGTCCGGCCCAGACCGAAGCATCAGACTAAGGTCTTGGAACCGAGCCAAAGGTATGAGCTATGACCAGGGCCCGCCCTGATCTGGATCAACCGGATCCGGCATCGGTCCGGCGATGGGGCGGCCGGACAGAGCAACGGCCCGGAGGGTGGTCCGGGCCGTGAGGCATGTTTTCGCTGAGGTTCAGAGGGTCCGGCCGGGCCGTCCGCGCGGCGGGAAGCGGCTGGAGGTGGCGCGCATGGTGCCGTCCGCCATCGGCACGGCGCCGGATTCCGCGTCCTCGTCATCGTCGCGGGGGCGACGGGACTCGCGGTCCGTCACCCGGGCCGCCTCGGCGCGGGAGATCGAGGATTCCAGTTCGCGGATGCGCGCCTGCAGGCTGCCGACGACCGCAGCACCCGCCTGACGGGACTTGAACTGTTCGAGATCCTGCTTCAGGCGGAGCAGCTGATTCTTCTGTTCCGGGAGGCTCGGCCCGTCGCGGCGCTTCGTCACGCGATAGACTTTTTCGTCGAATCGGTTCACTGCGTTTCTCCTGTCTGCTCTTAAGCAGATTGGGTCGACGCGCCGCTGCACCATCGTTCGAATGGGATAGGCCCTGCATTTCTACCGCTGGTGGCAGCGGCGGTGGCGTCCTTCCGGCGCTCAGGGCATCCGCTCGTTGACGCTCCGTTCAGCGGCGACCGCGGCGGCCAAGGCGTCGCGGTAGCGGCGCAGCCGCGCGTAGGTCGGCCAGGCCATGCCGACCAGCGGGTCGCACCAGTGCACCAGCACCATCAGCCCCATCCCGGCGAAGCCGCCGATCAGCGTGCCCGAGAGCAGGCCGGGCAGGGCGCCCAGGATCCAGGGATCGGACAGCCGCCCGGCGTCGTAGGCCTGCAGACCCGCCATCCCCAGTGTGGCCGCCAGGGCGAGCAGGACCCCGACACGGCCCGGCGCGTACCAGATCCGCAAGTCGTCCCGGGTCAGGCCGTAATCTTCAGGGACCGGTCGCGCCGCAGCCTCCGCGGCGCCGTCCGGGCGCGCGTCGCCATTCCGGGACGTTCCGGTCACCTCCACCGGCGTTCCGCCCCCTTCGATCACCCGCCAGCGCCGCCGTGGGCAGTTGCCATCGTCTTCCAACCGTTCCATTGCGCGATATTGCTCGGGCGGAGGGGATTCGGCAACGGCGCTGTTTCGCGGTGCTCTCGCCCGGAGTTCAGCCGGGGCGGCCTTCCGCCGCCCCGGTGCCGGCAGCCGGCCGGAATCCGCCATCGGACAGCATGGCCTCGCAGTCCGCCTCTTGGGCGTACTTCACGATGCTGCCGTCGGCCAGCCGCAGATCATAGGATGGATGCCCACCCAAGGTCCGCGCGATCACCATGGCGTCCTGCCCATGATGCCGGACCTTCGTGCCCAGTCGCAGCATGGTTGCAACCCCCGCATCCCGTGTTTCGTTAACGAAACCTTACCTCGGGTTGCCGTCAACGGACGAGCAACAAAAAGAGGCATCGGAATGGGGCGGCGAACCGCGATGTTGGGGCGGTGTGTTGTGGGGGGAGAGAAAGGTGGTTTGGTTGGGGGACTAGGATTCGAACCTAGGTAGCCAGAGTCAGAGTCTGGAGTCCTACCGCTAGACGATCCCCCAATGGTGGTCCCGACTGGGATTGAACCAGTGACCCCTACGATGTCAACGTAGTGCTCTCCCGCTGAGCTACAGGACCAAACCGCGAGATACTTAACCTAACCACAAGAAACGTGGCGCGAGTGACGGGACTTGAACCCGCGGCCTCCGGCGTGACAGGCCGGCGCTCTAACCAACTGAGCTACACCCGCGTCGTAGGCGACCTTCTAAAGAACAAAGACCGCCGAAGCAAGCACTAAATTCAACCTTACCCAACTTACTCAAGTCAACCAACCAACCGCCGAAGAAGTTGGTGGAGCCGAGGGGGATCGAACCCCTGACCTCCTCATTGCGAACGAGGCGCTCTCCCATCTGAGCTACGGCCCCATGGTGCTGCCAGAGAGGATTGAACTCTCGACCTCTCCCTTACCAAGGGAGTGCTCTACCACTGAGCTACGGCAGCGTCCGGCGGGAGCGGGTGAATAGCAATCCAGGCCGCCCCCTGTCAAAGGGAAAAATATCGAAGGGGGCATTTCTTTCTTTTCACCCCCGCGACGGCCGCAGGCGGCGCTTGCATCCCGCCGCTTTCGCGGGGCATCTCATGCCCCATTCCGACCATGCCCGACCGACAGGTTTTCTCGTGGATGAGGTTCTGACCGAGGCGCGCCGCCTGATCGCGGCGCGGCATTACCGGCAGGCGGTGCGCCTGCTGCGGGACACCGCGCCGGAGTCCGGCGGCTCCGCCGAACACGACCGGGCCGAACGCGACCGGCTGACCGGCATGGCCGCTCTCGGCCGGCGCGACGCCGCGGCCGCCACCGCCGCGCTGCGCCGTGCCCTGGCGCGCGATCCGGGACACTCGGAAACCCTCTATCATATTGCCCAGGCCGTGCTGGCCGCTGGGGATCGCCTGCAGGCGGTGCGCTGGCTGGAGCGGGTGGCTGTGGCCGACCCCGCCTTCCCCGGCCTCCCTGAGGCGCTGGCCGGCGTCTACCGCCGCGACGCCCTCTATGAGGAGGCGCTGCGGGTGACCGGGGAGGCGCTGGCCGCCGGGAACCGGTCGGCGGACATCCTCTACGAGCGGGCGGTCAGCCTCGCCCATCTCGGCGACGCCGCGGGCGCGCTGGCCATCTTCGACGAGCGGCTGGCCGACGATCCGGAGCACGCCGCCGCGTGGTTCGGCAGCCACGCCGCAGCGCTCGGCCTGAACGGTGTCGAGGACGCGCTGCGCCGCCTGCGCCGTGCCGCGGACTGTCCGGGGGCGGCGGGCAAATACTGGGGCTTCCTGTGCGCCTATCTGCTGCTGCTGGGCCGCGACGCGGAGGCCGGGGCGCTGTACCGCGCGAAGCTGGCCGGGCAGCCGAAGCGTCTGCCGCTGGTCGAGGCGGTGACGGCGATCCGCCCGCACCTCGCTCCGGACTTGCGGCTGTTCGGCGTGGGGGCGGAGCTGTTGCGGTTCGCGCTGGAGCGGGCGGAGCTGCCCGGTCTGGTGCTGGAGTTCGGCGTGCGCCGCGGCACCTCGCTGAACCAGATCGCCGCGGTGGCCGCGCAGACCGTGCACGGTTTCGATTCGTTCGAAGGGCTGCCGGAGGGCTGGGTCAACGCGCCGCGCGGCGTGCTCAGTACGGGCAAGAGCCAGCCGCCGGTGCGCGACAACGCGGTGCTGCACGCGGGTTGGTTCGAGGACACGCTGCCGCCCTTCCTGGCGGCCCACGGCGGCGCGGTGCGCTTCGTCAATGTGGACAGCGACATCTATTCGTCGGCGCGGACGGTGCTGACCGCCCTGGCGCCACGCTTCCAGGCGGGGACGGTGCTGGTCTTCGACGAGTTCATCGGGAACCGGACGTGGCGCGAGGACGAGTACCGCGCCTTCATGGAGTATGCGGCCGAGTCCGGTGCGGCCTGGGAGATCATCGCCGTCAGCCCGCACACCAAGCAGGTGGCGATTCGGCTGACCGCTCTTCCCGCGTCATGACGGGGCTCCCGCCCCGGCCGCCGACCCCGCGGCTTGCGGAGGGGACGGCCGGGGCAGGGGGCGTGCCGGGTGTTAGGACACGATGCGCCAGCTGCCGTCCGGCTGCTGGCAGGCGGTGCCGTTGGCCCGCTCGGCCTTGCCGCCGACATAGACGGTCTGCTGGTACTCGCGGCAATAATTGCCGGAGTTGTCGCGGCCGTCGCGGATCGGGGTGATGGTGCCGCGGTTGCCCGATTCCGGGTTGTTCCACTGGATGGTCGAGCCCATCGGCGCCGCATAGGCCTGGGTGGCGGCGCGCTGGGCGTAGCCCTCGTCCGCGCGGTCGAGCGACTGGCCAAGCTCGCTGCCGAGATAGGCGCCGAGCAGCGTGCCCACACCGGTGGTGATCAGCTTGCCGGTGCCGCCGCCGAACTGCGAGCCGATCACGCCGCCGGCCGCCGCGCCGCCGAGCGCGCCGACCGTCTGCTTGGTCCCGATGCCGCTGCCGCCGCTCTGGCAGGCGGCGAGCGACAGGGCGACGAAGGCGGTAACAGCGATCTTCTTCATAGGGTCTCTGCCTCTTGGTTCCGTATAAGCCATCAACACGTAAGGCTTCGCTTTAATCCGGGGGAGCCTGCGCTTTGGT
Organism: Azospirillum sp. Marseille-Q6669; assembly: GCF_965111635.1. Lineage (NCBI taxonomy): Bacteria > Pseudomonadati > Pseudomonadota > Alphaproteobacteria > Rhodospirillales > Azospirillaceae > Azospirillum > Azospirillum sp. Marseille-Q6669. The sequence continues at coordinate 1,977,335 of NZ_CBCOOP010000001.1, forward strand.
GCGTATCACTCCCGTTCAACCGCCTCTCCCGTCATAGGCGGTGGCGGATACAAGCACGGACCCGGTGGCCCTCGCCTGTTATCAAAATGGCGCACAAATGTCCGGCCGGCCCCGCCATGCTCGCCGCCGTTGAGCATAAGAGCGAGGGAACCATCCAATGGCATCGACCACCACGGGCAAGACCGACGCCAAGATTGTCGTGAGTGCCTATGGGCAGTCCGCCGGAGGCATCTGGCCGCATTTCCGCCTGTTGATCGACGGCGTCGAGGTGGGCCAGGCAACCGTGAACGCCACCAGCCCGACCGCCTACAGCTTCACGGTGCCGGTCACCGCGGCGCAGGCGCACAAGGTGCAGATCCAATACGACAACGACGCCGTGGTGAACGGCCAGGACCGCTCGCTGATCGTCAGCGGGGTCTCCATCAACGGCAAGACCCACAAGCCGACCGACGCCAACGTCACCTACGACAAGGGCGCGCTCGACGGGAAGGACGTGGTCAAGGGCCAATCCGGGATGTGGTGGAACGGCACGCTGGTGGTCGACACCCCGGCCTCCGACTTCCCCGCCGCCCCGGCGGCGCCGGTCGCCGGAACCTCGACCTTCGTGGTGAACGCGCAGGGCATCGCGGCGGGCGGCACCAACGCGCATTTCAATCTGATGGTCGACGGCAAGAAGGTGGGGGAGGGCACGGTCGGCACCGCGGCCAAGGACTACAGCTTCACCGCCAACGTCGCACCGGACCAGGCGCACAAGGTGCAGATCCAGTATGACAACGACGCCGTGGTGAACGGGCAGGACCGCTCGCTGATCGTCAACAAGGTCACCATCAACGGCAAGTCCGTCGCCGCCACCGACAGCATCGTCACCTACGACAAGGGTGCCTTGGACGGGAAGGACATGGTCAAGGGCCAGTCCGGGATGTGGTGGAACGGTACGCTGGTCGTCGACGCCGACAAGAGCTTCTTCGCGACCGGCGGGTCCACGCCGGCCCCGACACCGAACCCCACGCCGTCTCCCGCCCCGACCGGGCCGGCCTTCTTCGTGGCGACCAACGGCAACGACAAATGGTCGGGCAAGCTGGCCGCGCCCAACGCGAACGGCACCGACGGGCCGAAGGCGACGCTGACCGCCGCCCGCGACGCCATGCGCGCCGATCCGAACATCGACGTGACCTACGTCCGCGGCGGCGATTACTACATGAAGGACATGCTCTGGCTGGACGGCCAGGACAGCGGCGTCCGCTTCGCCGCCTACGGCAGCGAGAAGCCGGTCTTCCACGGTGGCTCGCTGGTCGACAACTGGGTGTCGCGCGGCAACGGTCTCTACAGCGCGCAGCTTCCCGGCGGTTCCAAGGCGGTGCTCGACCTGTCAATGGACGGCGACCGGCAGACGGTGGCCCGCACGCCCAACGCCGATCCCAGCCACCCCATCGACGGCGGCTGGCTGATCGCCACCAAGGCAGGGGCCAACGCCTACACCCAGTTCGGCTTCAAGGCGGGGGCGATTCCGACCTATTCGAGCACGGACGGGCTGATGGTCAGCGTCTTCAGCCAGCACGGCTACGACAACATGACCGTGCCGGTGAAGAGCATCGATTACGCCAGCAACACCATCACGCTGGCCCAGGGCACCTACGACGCGCTCGGCGCCGGCAGCCGCTTCTACCTGTTCAACGGCAAGGACCAGCTCGACGCCCCGCGGGAGTGGTTCTTCGACAAGGCGTCCAACCAGGTGCTGTTCAAGCCGGAGGGCGGGGCGGTCGCCGGGCACAAGGTGGTCGCGGCACAGCTTCCCGTGCTGATCGGGCTGGGCGGTGCGAAGAACGTGACGATCGAGGGGCTGACCCTGACCGACGGCACGCCGGACGGGCACGCGGTCTACGCCAACAACGCCGCCGGCCTGACCTTCAAGAACAACACCGTCACCAACACCGGCTACGGCATCACGGTGGAGGGCAGCGCCAACAGCACCGTCTCCGGCAACCATTTCGCCGAGACCGGGCGCGAGGCCGTCTACGTCAAGGCGGGGTCCAACTTCACCAAGGTGTCGGACAACCTGATCCAGCACGCCAGCGCCGTCGACCACGGTGGCGACGCGCTGTGGGTGAACGGCAGCAACGACGTCACCATCAGCCACAACCAGATCGAGGACACGCCGGGCAAGGCCATCGCGGTCGGCTCCGTCCAGGCCTCGGGCGACGCCACCTACCGGGCGACGATCACCCACAACAAGATCGTCGGCGCCAACCAGGAGACCAGCGACGGCGGCGGCATCTACCTGATCAACCGCCAGCAGGATCTGGCCGGGCACACGGTGGCCTACAACGAGGTGTCGGGCACCACCGCCTTCGGCAACGTGACCTGGGACGGCAAGGTCTCCCCCACCTTCCTCGACCCGACGAAGCTGGTGAGCTGGGGCATCTATCTGGACGACTGGACCAGCGGCACCACGGTGAAGGGCAACGTCGTCCACGACAACGTCGGCGGCATCTTCCTGCACGGCGGCTGGAACAACACGGTCACCGACAACATCCTGGCCGACAATCTGGGCACCCAGATCGGCCTGCAGCAGAGCGTCGGCTGGGGCGGCTGGAAGGGCACGCCGATGGCGAACAACACCATCACCCAGAACATCGTGGACGCCGGCGACGGGCGGGCGGTGGCCCTCGACGGGCCGAGGACGGCGGGGACCTTCACCGGCAACTTCTACGCCGACCTCGACCCCAACGAGGCGCTGTTCCAGGCTTGGCCACAGGTGATGGCGAACGGCGCCACGGGCACGCTGGCGCAGTGGCAGGCCGCCGGCTACGACAAGGGGTCCTTCACCTTCGACCCGCAGTTCACTGACGCCGCGCACGACAACTTCACGCCGGTGGCGGGCTCCGCGGTGTACCAGCACGGGTTCGATCCTCTGCCCTTCGACCAGATCGGCCTGCTGGGCTGAGCATCACCGAAGGGTGGATGGAACCGGGGGCGGGGCGGGAGCGTTATCGCGGCATGGACATCATACGCATCATCCTGGCGCTTCTGCTGCCGCCCGTCGGCGTCTTCCTCCAGGTGGGGTTTGGCGCCCAGTTCTGGATCAACGTGCTGCTGACCCTGCTCGGCTACATTCCGGGCATGATCCACGCGCTGTACGTCATCGTGAAGTACAAGGACCGCTCCCCGGCGTGAGGTCCGATATAGCCCTCTCCCCTCCGGGGAGAGGGTGGCCCGAAGGGCCTCTCGCGCTGGCCATAGGCCAGCGCTGACGGCGGCAGGCGGATGCCTATGGCATCCGCTGAGAGCCGGTGAGGGGGGTGCGCTTTTGCCGGACGTGGCGCCATGCGCAACCCCCTCACCCTAACCCTCTCCCCAGGGGGGAGAGGGGATACTGTCGCCTCATTACGCCGCGCGGACCTTCGCGAGGAAGCCACTGACCTCCGTCCGCAGACGCGCGGCGGAGCGGCTCAGCTCTTGAGCACTGCCCAGCACGCGGCCCGCGGCGGTCCCGCCCTGCGAGGCGGCGCCGCTGACCTGAACGATGGCGCCCGACACCTCCGCGGTGCCCGCCGACGCCTGCTGGACGTTGCGGGCGATTTCCTGAGTGGCGATGCCCTGCTGCTCCACCGCCTGGGCGATGTCGTCGGCGATCTGGCTGCTCTCCCCGATGACCTGGGCGATTTCCCGGATCGACTGGACGGTGCGCAGGGTCACGTCCTGAACCCCGGCGATCTGGGCGGTGATGTCCTCGGTCGCCTTGGCGGTCTGGTTGGCGAGATTCTTGACCTCGCTCGCCACCACGGCGAAGCCCTTGCCGGCCTCCCCGGCCCGCGCCGCCTCGATGGTCGCGTTCAGCGCCAGCAGGTTGGTCTGCTGGGCGATCGAGTTGATGAGCTGCACGACCTCCCCGATCTTCTGCGATGTGCTGACCAGACCTTCTGCGGTCGCCTGGGTGTCCTCGGCGTTGCGGACGGCGCGGTTGGCGATGTCGGCGGACTGGCGGACCTGCTGGCCGATGCTGCTGACCGACCCGGCGAGTTCCCCGCAGGCGGTGGCCACCGATTCCACGTTGGCGGTCGCCTGGGTCGCCGCGGCGGCGACGGTGCCGGCCTGATCGTTGGCGCGCTCCATGGTCGCGTTCAGCGTCTGGGCGGCGCCCTCCAACTCGGCGGCGGCGTGGGACACCAGCTCGACGATGGAGCCGACGCTGCGCTCGAACTGGTCGGCCAGCCCGTTCATCGCCTCGCGCTTCTCGGCCTCGGCGCGGCGTTCCGTCTCCTCCTTTTCCGACTCCATGCGGCGGGCGCGGACCATGTTGTCCTTGAAGACCTGCACGGCGCGGATGATCTCGCCGACCTCGTCGCGGCTGGTCGCCTGCGGCACTTCGATGGTCAGGTCGCCCTCGGCCAGCTTCAGCGTCGTGTCGGTCAGGCGGCGCAGCGGCCGCACCGTCAGGATCGACCACCAGGCGAGCCCAACGCCGAGCAGGACGGTCACCGCGCACAGCGAGATCATCAGCACCTGAAAGCTCTCGGACACCGTCCGGGCGTGCTTCGCCACCGCCTGGCTCTCGGCTTCCTGAAGGTCGATGAAGGCGTTGATGCGGGCCAGCCACTCGGTGAAGCCGGGGCGGGCCTGCTCGACCAGGATCTTGACGGCGCGGGCGGTGTCGCCGGCCTGGCGCGCCTCGATGACGCCGCGGGCCAGCGGCAGGGTCTTGGCCTCGGTCTGTTTGATGGAGGCGAGGATCTCGCGCTCCTTGGCGGTGACATGGGTGCCGACGGCGAACATGCGGTCCAGCTGCTCGGCCGAGCGCGCGTAGTCGGCGGCCAGACGGTCGATGGTGGCGAGTTCGGCCTTGAGCGCCGCGGCGTCGGACAGGAGCGTGACGTCGCGCAGGCTGATCGCCCGGTCATGCACGCTGCCGCGGAAGTTGATGGCGTAGCGCTGCTTGACGTTGTTGACGTCGTTGATCGTGGAAAGGCTGTCGTTGATGCTGTTGACCTTGTAGATGGCGATGGCCGCCAGGGCGATCATCAGAACCAGGATGCTGGAGAAGCTCAGCATCAGCCGAAGGCCGACCTTGGCGTTTCGGAACCAATTCATTGTCCACACTCCCGCCGGTCCGTGTCGTCGAAGACTCGTTGGATGCCGCCGGTTGCCGAAAGCCTGCCCTGCGGCGGAACCGACGATAGCACCAAAGAGTTGATACGGATTTTCCGAGAGATTGGATCAAAAGGAAAATTTTTCAGGACGCGGGAAGGGATGGCTGGGTTGAAGGATTTGTCACAGATAATTGCCCGCCGTCCGGCTAAAGTCGCGCGCGTTTGAAGCCCCCTTGCGAGACCCCGATGGCTGGACCCATGCTCAAGCTGCTGCTCGCCCTGTTGCCGCTCGGCGCGTCGCTGCTGATGCTGGCGACGGTTCAGTGATCCGAGCCGGCGAGGAAATGGGTCACGAGTTGATGACCCGCCGCACCATCTCGTAAATCCCCATCCGTCGCAGCCCGCCCTGAAGGGCGGAGCGCAACGGCGCCGGAATGGACAGCAGGCGCCGCGGCTCGATCCCCGCCCGGCGCGTCTTGTCGAAAGCCGCGCGGTCGTCGTAGGCGACCCGCCGCACGCTCACCGTCCGTCGGCCGGTGTCGAACAGCATCCAGGTCGCTCGCCGCTCGTCGCTCCGCGGCTCCCCCACCGTGCCGGGGTTGAGCAGGTAACAGGAGCCGCCGCGCAGGGCGACCTCGCTGTCGGGATCGTGCTCCCACAGCTCCCCATTGCGGTATTCGTGGATGCCGAGCCGGTGCGTGTGCCCATAGGCGCAGACGCGGGCGCCGGAGGGGTGGGCGAGCAGGGCCTGCGCCGTGCGCCGCATCCGGTCGTCGCTGTTCAGCCGGACCAACTCGCAGCCCCGGTCCACATGAAGCGCCCCGTGAACGGCGACGAGATGCTCGCCGACATTGGTCTTCAGCGGCAGGGCGGACAGCCACGCGACGTCCTCCGGCGGCAGGCGTTTGCGCGTCCAGGCGATGGCCCGGATGGCGCGGACGCTGAAGCCGTCGGTGGGGATCTGGCGGGTCACCGCGCGGTCGTGGTTGCCGGCGACGCAGACCGCGCCGGCCTCGCGCAGAAGGGCGATGCAGGGCGACGGGTCGGTGTTGTAGCCCACCACGTCGCCCAGGCAGACGACGCGCTCCACCCCGGCGCCGCTCATGTCGGCCAGCGTGGCCTCCAGCGCCTCAAGATTGGCGTGGATGTCCGACAGGATACCGATCCTCATCGCCGCGGCACCCTCACTGGGCTTTCATGGCGCCGTCGGGCGCGTCGTGCGGCGCGCGCGACGGCAGGAAACGGGCCAACTGGTTGTGCAGGAAGGGCATGGGGTCGTCTAGCGCGATGGCCTTGGCCTCGCAGCCCAGAACCCAGGGCAGCCACGCGGCCATCGACAGGCCGCTGTCACGGGCGGCCAAGCGGTCCTTGGTGATGTGGCACCAGCGCGCTCCGGCCCGCGCCATGCCCACCGCCGGACGCGGCAGGCCGAGCCGGTCGGCGTGGACCAGCGCCGGCAGGTTCACTCCGGCCACCGCCCCCAGATGGTGCCACAGGTTGAAGCGCGGGTTGACCTCCAACAGATGCAGCGAGCCGTCCGGGGCGCGCTTGAAATCGAACTTGGCGACGCCGCGCAGGCCCAGCCGTTCGGTCAGCGAGCGGCCCAGCGCCGCCACGTCCGGCGCGTCGGTGATGGTCAGGGCGGTGCTGTGCCCGTAGGCGAGCGGGTAGGTGCGGATCTTGGCCCCCGTGAACTCCCCGGCCACGCCGCCGCGCTCGTCGACATAGACGTGGTAGCTCTCGATCCGGGTTTCCGGGCCGGGGATCATCTCCTGAACCAGCAGGTCCAGCCCGACCGTCGCCAGCCGAGGCCACAGGGCGCGCAGCTCGTCCGCGGAATCGACCTGGATGGCCTTGGCGAAGCCGTCCGCCTCGTCCCACACCCGGCGGCGGGTCAGCGGCTTGACGATCAGGGGAAAGCGCAGGTCCACCACGTCGGGGGCGGCCTCGCGGGTCGGATAGAGACGGCGGGTCGCCGGGACAGGCAGGTTCAGCCGCTCGGCCAGCGCCTGGAAGCGGCCCTTGTCCACCAGATCCTCGACCAGCTCGGCGTCGGCGATGGTGAAGCGGAACCCCTCGGCCAACCGGTCGCGGTTGCGCGAGACGAGCAGGAGCTGGGTGTCGTCCTGATAGTAGAGGACCGGCTTTTCCGGCTGGTCCTTGGCGAAGGCCATCATCACCTCAACCAGCCCGTCCGGGTTGCGCGCCGGGTCGTCCCACAGGATGGCGTCCTTGGTGAAGCGGGAATGCAGAGCGGCAGCGCCGGGATGGGTGACCACGGCGCAGCGCAGACCGGCCAGCCCCAGCGGGCGCACCATGTCCATATCGCCCATCACGCAGGCCAAGGCAGAGTTGGCAGCAGTCTCAGCGGCGGCGGAAGTGTTCTTCATTCTCGGCATCCTCCAACCGCCCGGTCGGCGGCCCTGCGGTTGCGGCTTCGGTTCCGGCGGCGTCAGCGGTTCATCAGGGGCAGCGGGCTGCGGATCAGCCGCCTCATCCGGTCAGCCAGCCCAGCCTTGACGCGGCGCAGGCGGGTGTCGATCTGGCGGCTCAGCCGGTCGGGGCCGAGCGCGATCCAGTTCATCGGCTGCTCGGTGTTGGACAGCAGCGGCTTGTGCCCCGCCGGGGTGGACATGAAGTCGTAGCAGTCCTCGCCGCGGGCCAGCGTGTCCTCGATGGCCAGGACGTGGGCGACCAGACCGGGCTTCAGCCGGTTGTCGGCCTCGTAGGCGAAACCGCCCTGGTAGTTCATCACCCGCCCGCGATGGACGAAGTTGTAGAGATAGCCGATGACCGTGTCCCCGGCGCTGACCCGGCACAGCCGCACCGTCCCCGCCGGCACGCCGCCGGCGATCAGCCGCTCGTGGAAGGGGCGGAAGGCCGGGTTGGAAAAGGCGCCGGACTGGCCGCGGGCGTTCCAGCTCGCCTGATGCAGGATCTCCATGGCGTGGAAGTCCTCCAGAGCCTCGTCCGCCGTCGCGGCGACGCGGTAGGTCAGCGGGCCGCGCTCCGCGTAGAGCCGCATGGCCCGGCGCACCGCGGCGCGGGTGTTCTTGCCGAGGCTGGCGAGATAACCGGCGCCCTGGCGGCGCACGCCCTCCAGATCGACCCACTGGCAGCTGTCGGCCACCCGGACCTGCAGCGCGTGGCCCTGCCGCGCCGCGGCGAGCCGCACCGCCGCTTCCGCTTCGGGCTCCAGCCCGCCCAGCACCAGTTCGTCCCAGTTGGTCAGGCGCTGCCCCAGCCAGTCGAAGCAGGCGGCCAGCACCGCGTCCGCGCAGTTCCGGTCCGCGAGGATGCCGTTGTACTCCACGAACAGCCGGTCAAAGGTCCGCTCCCCCGTCTCGTGCAGCAGCCAGCAGCGCGTGCGCAGCAAACCGAAGCGCCACTGTGTGCGCGGGCAGAGGAGCGCCAGCCCCACGACCTGCTCGCCGCGCCGCGCGACCAGCGCGTGGGGCCGCGTGCCGCGGGGCAGGGAGGCCAGCCAGTTGCCGATCCACTGCCAGCCCAGGAAGAAGGACCCGTCGGCGCGGCGCTCGAGATCGGTCCAAAGCTCTTCAAGTTTTCTGGGATTTTCTAAAGGCTGCAACGTGATGTCGATGGTGTCGCCGTCGTCCTCAACAAGAGTCCTCATGTCCATGGGCTCGGTCTTCCCTGGGGGATGTTGATGAAGGGGCGGCTTCAAATGTCTACGTAAAAAAAATGGGATTGGATCGACGTCTCGAAAACTTTGATCTCATCCGATCTATCCTGTGCTTCTGCGTCTGCATCATGTACGGACGACTGTGGCAAAAAACGCGGTGGCGGAAGGTGGGTTGCGGCGTCCCGGTGGGGGAACCCGTCCGGGTCATCCGGGGTATCGGGCGGTGATGCGGCGGCGCAATGGATGTGTCCGTCTGCCCCCGGATGACTTTCCGCCCGATGCCATGGGCCGGGGTGTCGGCCATTGGTCCAGGTCCAAAGGCAGGTCTTACGGCCGCTCTTACGGAAGACCGTTGTCCTTGCGGACTTTCCTCTCCATCTCTTGGAGTCCATGGGTTAGGCATCGGAAAGGACCGGCCCCGTGACCACGCCCGAAGAAGCCCTGCCGTCGCGTCTGGAACGCGCCTGCGCCGAGCGGGGGTTGAAGATGACCGGCCAGCGCCGGATCATCGCCCGCGTCCTGTCGGAAGCCGCCGATCACCCCGATGTGGAGGAGGTCTACCGCCGTGCGGCGGCGATCGACGCCGGGATCAGCCTGGCGACCGTCTACCGATCGATGCGGCTGTTCGAGGAGATCGGGATCATCCAGCGCCACGATTTCGGTGACGGGCGGGCCCGCTACGAGGAGGCGCGCGGCGACCACCACCACCACCTGATCGACATCGAGACCGGCGAGGTGGTGGAGTTCCAGGACCCGGAGCTGGAGGCCGCCGTCACCCGCATCGCCCGCCATCTCGGCTTCGACATGATCGGGCAGCGGCTGGAGATCTTCGGGCGCCGCATCCAGCGCAAAGGTCCGGAGACGGCCTGATGGCGGCGGAGCGGAGAAGCGGGCCGGAGCGCGATCCGGCGGAGCGTTTCGCCGCCTGCGAGGCGGCGGTCTGCGGCTGCCGCCCGGTGGTGGAGCGCGCCTACCGCGAGCTGGTCGATTGCGGGCGCCCCGACCGCCACGCGCTGGAGGCGGCAACGGTGGTTCTGCGCTGGCATCATCCGGAACTGGACGTGCCGCAGGCGCTTCAGATCGTCGAGCGCTGGGTGGTCGCCCAAGGCCGGCTGCATTGATGCAGCATTGATCTTGCCTTGGCGAGCGGAGCGGTTCTAAAGGTCTTTCCCTTCCGCGACCCGCAGGGCCATTCATGGACGCCGAAAACCGCCTGACCGAGCTGGAAACCCGTCTTGCCCATCACGAGCGCATGGCCGAGGAGATGTCCGCCGTCCTGTTCGAGCAGGGGCGGACCATCGATCTCATGACGGCGCAGATGCGCCGCCTGCGCGACCGGATCGCGGAGCTGGAGTCCGGCGTGCCCCGCGCGCCGCAGGACGAGCCGCCCCCGCCCCACTACTGATCATCCCTTGCGGACGCTCACCGCATCTTCCAACCGCCGCGGGGACCGCACCAGCTGAGCTGCGGGCCGGCGGGCGGCTGGCGCGAGCAGTCGGCCTGGGCGCAGTTGCAGGCGGGAAACAGGCAGCGGTCGCCGTTCACGTCGGTGGCCTGCACGGCCAGTTCGTAGCGCGTGCCCCGCATCAGCTGCGCGCCGGCCGCGCTGTTGCGCTCGTAATGCTCGACGACGGCGAGCAGACGCAGCATGCGGGCCCGCTGTCCCTTGGTGTCGAGGCTCATCTTCCAATCTCCCGCCATGGCCGTCCGAGTCGTGCTCCGATGGACATGAAACGGCAGAAAAGGGCCGAGGCTCCAGCGTGCAACGGCCTTACCCACCGCTGGCCGGACGCCCGCCGGATGCGGTTCCCCGCTTGGCGGAGGCTTGGCCGCGGGGCCTAGGACGCCGGGTTCTTCGCCGCCTCGCCGGCTATGCCCTGGCTCTCGGCGGGGGCGGGCGGCAGGTCGGCCGACCAGCGGATGCCGCGGTTGCGGCCCGCGCGCTTGGCCTGATAGAGCGCCTGATCGGCGCGGCGCAGGGTTTCCGCCACGTCGGGAGAATCCTCGGGCCACAGCGCGATGCCGAGGGAGCAGCCGACCCGCACCGCCTCGCCCTGGACGCTGACGGGCTCGTTCACCGCGTCGATGATGCGGCGGGCCAGCCCGTCCAGGTCCGGCGGCTCGGCGCCGGCGCGCTGCGGCAGCACGGCGGCGAACTCGTCGCCGCCCAGCCGGGCCACCACGTCGTCGCCGCGGAAGCAGGCGGCCAGCCGCTCCCCCACCTGACGCAGCACGAGATCGCCCGCATCGTGGCCCAGCCGGTCGTTCACCGGCTTGAAGCCGTCCAGATCGATGTAGAGGAAGGCGGCGGAGCCGTTCCCGGCGGTCGTGGCCTCCACATACTGCTCGAAATAGCGGCGGTTCGGCAGGCCGGTCAGCCGGTCCTGATAGGCGATGTCCTCCAGCCGGACCAGGGCGGCGTCGCGATGGATCAGCCCGTCCACGAGATCGCGCAGAGTCGCCGACAACGAGGTGATCTCGGCGCTGCCGCCCAGCACCGGCATTTCCGCCCCGCGCTCGCCGCTGCGGATGCGTTCCGCCGCCTGGGCGATGCGGCGCAGCGGCCGGGTGACCCGCCCGGCGGCCATCCAGCCGAGCACGCTGAACAGCAGCACCATGGCGCCGCCGGCCAGCACCGTCTCGACCATCTGGGCGGTGGCCGGGGCGTAGGCGACGGCCAGAGGCTGGCGGGCCACCACGCTCCAGCCCAGACCCGGATAGCTCAGATAGCCGTTGCCGTAGGCGTAGCCGGTCAGGTAGCGCTGCCCGTCCGGCCAGCGTTCGACGATCCAGCCGCTCTCGTTCTTCTGCGCGCTCCGCACCGCCTCGATGTCGAGGGGAGTGCCGAGCAACTCGCGGGGGCCGAGCAGCACCGTGCGGTCCGCCGCGACCACGATCAGCTCCAGCTCCGCGCGGCCCCGCATGGTGTCCATCAGGGAACGGCGGATCTCGCGCGTCCATTCCCAGCTCAGATGCGTGGCCAGCACGCCGACGACCTCGCCCCGCTCGTTGTGCACGGGGGTGGAGATGTCCACGAACTTCATGGCCTCGCCCGTCGGGTTCGGCAGCAGGAAGGCCAGCATCACCGCGTCGTGCACGTCGCCGACGAACTGCGTTTTCTGTCCGTTCTGGAAGACCGGGCGCTTGGAAATGTCCACGCCGTCCAGCAAGCCGCCGGTCGCGGCCAGAACCTTGCCCTTGGTGTCGGTCACGCCCATCCAGGAGACGGTCGGGAAGAACTCCTGGAATTGCTCCAGCAGCCAGCGCAGCCGGACCGGATCGTCGATGGCGGGGGTAATGCCGAGCTTGGCCAGCATGCCGATTTCGCTGGCCCGCGACCACATGGAGCGGTCCAGCCGGTCGGCCATGTTGTGGGCGGCCTCCGCGAGCGAGTGCCCGATCTCGCTCTCGATCCGCTCGCGGGAGCGCAGGCCGGTCAGCGCCGCCAGCACGACGGAGACGCCAAGGACCAGAACGGCGCCGGTCAGAGCCACCGTCGTCCGCAGACCGCGTTCCCTCGCCATGACGCCCGGCCGCTCCCTTCGACACCCCGCCGCCGTTCCGTCAGGAAGACCGCATACGAAGGTTCTATCAAGTTCAGCCAAGTTTCAAAAGCGACATCAGGGAACGCTGCGCATACCGGCGCATGGAATTCTTGGAAAGGCCGGTCAGCGGGCCGGCCGGTTCCCCACGGCGGTGCGGCGGCAGTCGGACAGGATGTTGCCGACGGTGACGCGCTCCCGCTCGTCCATGGTCAGCTCCCAGCGCGCCTTCACGGCGATCCAGCCCGCCACATAGGCGCAGATGTACTCCTCGCGCGGCGGCAGCCAGTCCTCCGGCCCCTTCGAGCCCTTGGCGCGGTTGGCCGCGGCCGAGACGGTGACGAGGGTTAGCGGGTCGCTCAGGTCGTTGGCGTAGGCGGCGCGCTTCTCCCGCGGCCAGTCGTAGCCGCCGCTGGCGTAGGTCTCCTCCAGCGGCACGCGGTGGTCGATGTCCACCTGCTTCGGTTCGGTGAAGGTTTCGCCGGTGTAGGGATCGTTCCACACGCCGGACAGCACCGAACAGCCGTTGGCCGACAGCTTCGCCGGCTTTGCGGAATCGCGGATCAGCACCTGCTCGCGCGTGTTCAGGCATTTGGAGTCGATGGTCAGCCAGTGCGGCCACTCGTCCCGCACATAGCCGCGGCGGCGCTCCTCCTCCACCCGGATGCGGTCGAGCTGGGCGGCGACCGCGGCGTAGTCGATGCTGGTGTCAGGGACGGGACGGGGGATGGGCCGTTGGCGCTGGGTCTTCTCCTCCCCGAAGATGGAATCCAGCGTGCCGGGCGGGACGAGGTGGAAGCGCTCCGCCGCATAGACCGCGGCCAGCACCAGCAGAACGGCGACCAGCCCGCCCAGCGTCAGCGGACGGCCCCTCCGGCCGCCCCGCGGTGCTCCGCTCCTCCGTCGCGCCATGCCCCTGGTCCCTCAACCCTGTTCTTCGCCATACCTGGATATGGTTCCTGGGCTGTTCTATGGCGCTTTGGGGACGTGGCGCAACGGTGCGAGAGGAGTGGTCGTGCCGGGCAGCCCCGTCACGCCCACACCGGCTCCGGAAGGCTCTCCATCAGCAGACCGGTGACCATCTCCACCCCGCCACCCCGCGCCGCGCCTCCGGTCAGCAGCGCCAGTTCCGTCTCCGGCAGCGCGGGCAAGCCGTCCGCCACGCCCAGGAAGCGCGCTCCGGCAGGCAGGGCGCTGTGGGGAAGCACGCTGACGCCCAGCCCGCCGGACACCGCGGCGCGCACCCCGGCGTGATTGGGGCTGGAGTAGGCCACCCGCCAGCGCCGCCCGGCGCGCTCCAACTCATGCACCGCGCGGTTGCGGTAGACGCAGCCCTGGGGGAACAGCACCAACGGCAGCGGGTCCTCGCGGTGCAGATCCTCCGCCGCCGGGCCAACCCAGCAGAGCGGCTCCCGCCACGCGCGCAATGCGCCGGGGCGGCCGGGTTCTTGCTTGACCAGGGCGATGTCGAGGTCGCCGCACTCCACGTCCGCGCGCAGCCGCACCGACAGGTCGCAGCGCACGTCCAGCCGCAGCCGCCGGTTCGCCCGCGCGAAGTCGGCGAGCAGGCGGGGCAACCGCTCCACCGCGTAATCCTCCGGCACGCCCAGCCGCACCACCTCCGCCGCCGGGCGCCCGGACAGCACGGCGTTCGCCTCGTCGTTCAGCGCCAGCAGGCGGCGGGCGTAGCCGAGCAGCCGCTCGCCGTCGTCGGTCAGCGCGACGGCGCGGCTGTTGCGGTCGAGGAGCGGCAGGCCGACCTGCTCCTCCAGCCGGCGGATCTGCTGGCTGACCGTCGATTGCGTCTTGTGCACCCGCTCGCCGGCTCGCGTGAAGCCGCCGGCGTCCACCACGGAGACGAAGGTGCGCAGCAGCCCCAGATCCATCTCGCGCATCGGACCAACCATTCAGGTTTCGAATGCAATGAATGATATCATCCAATTTCCAAATGGAAAGGCTCCGCGTCATCCTCTCCCTAACGCGCACCATTCCGCATGGGAGAGGACCGGCCATGACACACGCCGCCACGCACCCCTTACCCCTGACCGACCCGCGGGCGGCGCCGCTCGTCCTGGTCGTGCCCTTCTGCCTCGCCTGGAGTTCGGCCTTCGCCGCGGGGAAGATCGGCTTGGCCGACTGCCCGCCGTTGCTGCTGCTGGCCTTCCGTTTCCTGATCGCCGGGGCGCTGCTCGCCGCCGTCGCGGCGTGGCGGGGTGAGTATCGGGGGATGGCCGGAAGGACGCTCGGCCTGCTGGCGCTGCTCGGCCTGCTCAACCACGCGCTCTATCTGGGGCTGAGCTACAGCGGCATGATCTACGTGTCCTCCGGCCTGACGGCGCTGATCGTCAGCGCCAACCCGGTGCTGACCGCGGCGCTGGCCGCCCTGCTGCTGGGCGAGTCAATGAACCGGCGCAAGGCGCTGGGGCTGGTGCTGGGAGTGGCCGGGGTGGCGCTGGTGGTTCGCGGGCGGCTGGGCAGCGGGACGGACGCGCCGCTGGGCATCGTGCTGGCGGTCGGCGCGCTGGTGGCGCTGTCGGCGGGAACGCTGCTGTTCAAGCGGCTGGCGCCGCGGACGGGCCTGCTCGCCGGAACCGGCGTGCAGGTGCTGACGGCGGGGCTGGCGCTGCTGCCCCTCGGGCTGCTGCTGGAGGACGCGGGGTCGATCCGGCTGACCGCCGGCTTCGCCGGGTCGCTGGTCTATCAGGCGCTGGTGGTGTCGATCGGCGGCTACCTGCTGTGGTTCCGCCTGCTGCAGCGGACGAGCGCCACGGAGGCCAGCGCTTATCACTTCCTGATGCCGCCGCTCGGCATGCTGTTCGGCTGGGCGCTGCTGGGTGAAACGGTGCAGCCTTGGGACCTGCTGGGCATTCTGCCGGTGGCGCTGGGCATCCGGTTGGTGACTCGGGGGTAAGGGTCGCATCCCGGCAAAAGGGATACGTCTTTCGCGGGGGATCAGGTTGCGCCCTGCGATTGTTACGTTTTCATGACGCCCCACTCTCCATCGTCCTGCTGTTGAGGCCCACACGCCGGGAGGCCCGCCATCACGACCGCCGCCATCTCGCCCACCCTGGTCCTGATCGACATCCTCGGCGCCGTGGCGCTGCTGCTGTGGGCGCTGCGGCTGGTGCGGACGGGCGTCTTCCGGTGGGGTGGGGCGGCGGTCCGCCGCTGGGTCGGCTACGGCACGCGCAATCGGCTGGCCGCCTTCCTGGCCGGAGTCGCCGCCACCATCGCGGTGCAGAGCAGCACGGCCACCGCGCTGATGACCGCCTCGATGGCCGGGCAGGGTTTCATGACCACCTCCATGGCGCTGGCGGTGATGCTGGGAGCTGATGTCGGGACGAGTCTCGTCGCCCGGCTGCTCGCCGTCGACCTGCACTGGCTGTCGCCCTGCCTGCTTCTGTTCGGCGGGGCGCTGCACGCGCTGGGCGGCGAGCATCGCGGGCGGCGGGCGCTGGCCCGCATTCTGGTCGGCATCGGGCTGATGCTGCTCGCCCTGAAGCTGCTCGGTGCGGCCACCCTGCCGGTCCGGGAATCGGCGCTGGTCCAGGCGATGCTGGAGGCGCTGGGCGGCGAGCCGCTGTTCGCCCTGATCGTCGCGGCGGCGCTGACCGCGGCGGTGCATTCCAGCCTCGCCACGGTGATGTTGGCGGGATCCCTGGCCAGCGCGGGGGTGATCGGGACCGAGACGGCGGTCGCGCTGGTCCTGGGCGCCAATCTCGGCGGCGCCGTGCCGGCGGTGCTGGCGACGTCGGCGGACGGCGCGGTGGCGCGGCGGGTGCCGCTGGGCAACCTGCTGGTCCGGGTGACCGGGGCGCTCCTCGCCCTGCCGCTGGTGCCGCCAGCGGCGTCCTTCCTGGCCGGCATGGCCCCGCTGACGGCGGTGGTCAGCGCGCATGTCGCGTTCAACGCGGCGCTGGCCCTGCTCTTCCTCCCGCTGGTGACGCCGCTCGCCCGGCTGACCGAAAGGCTTCTGCCCGAGCCGGAGGACGCGGGCGAGGACGCGGCGACGCCCCGGCATCTCGACGAATCGGCGCTGGAAACGCCCACCGTCGCCATCGCGGGCGCCGTGCGCGAAACTCTGCGGTTGGGCGATCTGGTGGAGGACATGCTGCGCCGCAGCCTGACCGCCCTGCGCCAGAACGACGAACGCCCGATCGCCGAGGTCAGCCGCGCTGACGACCGGGTGGACCGGCTGCACACCGCGCTGAAGCTCTACCTCGCCAAGCTGGGGCGCCGTCACCTCGACGCCGAGGAGACTCGGCGGGTCGACGACCTGATGGCTTTTGCGATCAACCTGGAGCACATCGGCGACATCATCGACAAAAGCCTGATGGATCTGGCCGCCAAGCGCATCCGCCACCACCTGCATTTCGCGCCGGAGGATTTCCGGGAGGTGGAGGAACTGCACCGCCGCACGGTGGAGAACCTGCGCACGGCGCTCGGCATCCTGATCGGCGAGGATCGGCGGCTGGCCCGGCAGCTCATCGCCGGCAAGGATGCGGTGCGGGCGCTGGAGCGCACCGCCACCGCCCGCCACCTCGACCGCGTGCGCCGCGGCGACGCCGCCAGCATCGAGACCAGCGCCCTGGTGCTGGACATCCTGCGCGACCTGAAGCGCATCAACGCCCACGTCGCCGCGGTCGCCCTGCCGATCCTCGATCAGGTGGGCGAACTCCGCGAAAGCCGCCTGAAGGTCGTCGGGCTGCCCCGGTTGGAAAGCCGCGACGTCTAAGGAGAGGGCCGCAGGTTTACCGCGGCATCTCCCCGGTCAGGGTCGCGCTCAGCCCCTGCAGCAGGCCGAACCGGCAGCCTTCGCCGAAGGTGGCGCGCAGCCGGGCCGGGTCGCCGATGGACACGCGGATATCGCCCGCCCGCGCCGGCTGGTGCAGGCGGCGCACCCGGCTGGCGCACAGCTCCTGCAACACCTCAAGCAGCATCAGGAGCGAGGTCGGGCGGCCGGTGCACAGGTTGAAGACCTCCGCCCCCTGGGATTGGCGCTCCATCGCCTTGACGAGGAAGCGCACGACGTCGCCGACGAACACGAAGTCGCGCACCTGCTCGCCATCACCGAAGATCGTCACGTCCTCGCTCTGCGCCACCCGCCGGGCGAAGATCGAGATCACACCGGAATAGGGCGAGGACGGGTCCTGCCGGGGGCCGTAGACGTTGAAGAAGCGGAAGCCCGTCGTCGGCACCCCGTGGATGTCCCAGGCGACGTTGGCGTGCAGCTCGCAGCCCAGCTTGTCCACGCCGTAGGCGGACAGCGGGCGCGTTGTGGCGTCCTCGCGCAGCGGGGTGGCCGTGTTGTCGCCATAGACCGCGGCGGAGGAGGCGTAGACCACCGGCACCGGGTTGCCGTTGCGGGCGCTGCGCGCCGCTTCGAAGACGGTGACGGTGCCCGACAGGTTGGTGCGGTGGGTTTCCGCCCACAATTCGCGTGAGCGCTGGACGGAGGCGACCGCGGCCAGATGGAACACGCCGTCCACCCCCTGGATCGCTTGGTGGACCGCATCCGGATCGGCGACGTCGCCGACCATCAGCTTCGCCAGCAGCGGCTTGTTCTCCAGCCGGCCGGTGCTCATGTCGTCCAGGATGGTGACCCGGTGCCCATCGCCGATCAATCGGTCGGCCAGATGCGATCCGATGAAGCCGCAGCCGCCGGTCACGAGAAAATGGGCCATGCGCCGTCCTTTCCACCTTCGCAATGCATGGTGCCATAGTGGCGAGGCGGGGCGGGACGGACCAGCCCATCTTAGGGGTAGCGAAGGGCGCAAGGGGTGCGCCGTTCCTGGCCGTTCGTGGTGGCGCATCCCGAATCGGCGCCGTTTCAGAGGCCTTTTCCGGCACCCCCGCGGCGGGCAGGCGGAACCGAGGGTTCAACAGCCTTATCCACCATGTTATGCACTTTTTTGTGGATAACTTTGGTCAAGGGGACCGATGGCCGCCGGGGGGCGGAAGGAATGCCGCCGTGTGTCCGGAGCAACAGCGGAGACATGGACCGGCTGTCACCCGGTCCCTTTCAGCCGGCTTCCGACTCGCCCGCCGTGGACAGCAGGCGGGCCACGGCCTTGCGCAGCTCCTCGTTCAGGAAGGGCTTGTAGAGCACGGCGTCCGCCGCGAACATCTCGGCCATCTTCAGGGCGTAACCGGCGGGCAGGTTCGGCGCCCCTCCGGACATGGCGAGCACCTTGCCGCCGGGGTTGCGGGTGCGCGCGGCCTTGATGACCTCCACCCCGTCGGCCTCGGGCATCAGCACATCGGTGACGATCAGGTCGAAGACCGCGCCGCCGTCCAGCAGACCGATGGCGACGCGTCCGTTTTCCGCCTCGACGACCTCGTGGCCGGCCTGTTCGATCACTTCGGTGACCGCCAGCCGCACGGCGGCCGAATCCTCAACGACCAGCACCTTCGCCATGAACCAGCATCCCATGTGTCGTTTGGCCCGGTCCGCCGGTCGGGGCGGTGGGCAGGTCGATGATGAAGGACGTCCCGCGTCCGGGGGCGCTCTCCACCAGAATGTCGCCACCCCCGTTCCGTACGATACCATATACCACCGAAAGCCCAAGCCCAGTCCCGGTGCCGACCGGCTTGGTCGTGAAGAAGGGGTCGAACACGCGCTGGCGCGTCGCCTCGTCCATACCCGTGCCGGTGTCGGCGACGGTCAGTCGCACATAGTCGCCCTCGCCGAGCTGGCGGCGGGATGCGTCCCGTTCCCTCAGGCTCAGGGAACGGGCGCCGATGATCAGGGTGCCGCCCTGCGGCATGGCATCGCGGGCGTTCTGGATCAGGTTGAGGAGGACCTGGGTCAGCTCGGTCGCCGTGATCGTCACCGCGTCCAGGCCGGGTTCCAGCCGCGTGCGGGTCTCGATGGACGCCGGCATCGAGGGGGCGGCGAGTTCCAGGGCGGAATGCACGGCCTCCTCCAGGTTGCCCGGCGGCGATTCGGCCACCTCGACACGGGCGAACTGAAGGACGTCGCGCATGATCGTGCGGGCTTTCACCCCGCTGTCGTGGATGGCGTTCAGATAGGTGTGGAGCTTGCGATCCTCTCCGGCGCGGCCGCGCGCCAGATCGGACAGGCTGATGACCGGTTGCAGCAGGTTGTTGATCTCGTGGGCGAGGCCGCCGACGAGGCTGCCGAGCGCCGCCATGGTCTGCTTCTGCCGCGCCGCTTCCGCTGACTGGCGCCGCGCGCTGATGTCGCTGGTGGTGCCGCGGTAGCCGAGGAAGGCGCCGTTGCCATCATAGCGCGGCGTGCCGCTGACCATCACCCAGCGCGCGCTCCCCCCCGGCGAGGCCAGCGGGAAGGACAGGCGGCGGAAGGGCTCCCGCCGGTGCAGGGCCTCCGTCAGGGCGGGAAAATCCTCCTCGGGACGATTGCGGTCCAGAAGATCGGCGTGGGTAAAGCCCAGAAGCTCCGACCCGCCGCGCCCGGTGGATTCCTGGGCGCGCGGCGACAGGGCGGTGAAGCGCCCGCGCTCGTCGGTTTCCCAGAACCAGTCGTTGGAGCATTCCAGAAGCGCCCGCCAGCGCGCTTCGCTCTCGCGCAGCTCGGCGGTGCGGGTGGCGATCAGCGATTCGAGTCCGCTCAGATGATCGCGCAGGGCCTCCTCGCTGCGGCGCATCCGGTAGAAGGCGAGATCGTAGGGATTCTGCAGGGCGGTGACGATGATCGCCCGGTACAGCAGGTAGAAGGACAGGATCTTGATGAAATGCCCCAGCGCGTTCATCGCCCC
The DNA here is from genome assembly GCF_965111635.1 of Azospirillum sp. Marseille-Q6669. Classification (NCBI taxonomy): domain Bacteria; kingdom Pseudomonadati; phylum Pseudomonadota; class Alphaproteobacteria; order Rhodospirillales; family Azospirillaceae; genus Azospirillum; species Azospirillum sp. Marseille-Q6669. The sequence continues at coordinate 1,997,346 of NZ_CBCOOP010000001.1, forward strand.
GTGGGGATCGGTGTAGAGCGTGAAGATCAGTTCCTGCGGGGCCAGCAGGGCGATGCCGGCGAAGGTCAGACCGAACACCCTGGGCTCGAACTGCCGGCGCTTGCGGCACAGCAGCAGGCAGGCGACGACCGCCGCGGCGCTGAACGCGTATTCGGCGCCCACCTTGAAGGGGGTCAGCCCGACGTCCGGAACGAAGCTGTCCGGCATGATGTCGAAGGTGAAGATCGACAGCAGGGTGCAGGCCACGACCGCGGCCTGGATCAACAGCACGTCGCCCGTGCGCAGCCGCTTCTCCGTCAGCAGCGGCGCGGCCAGGAAGACCGCGGCCTGAAGGCCGCGGGCGGCGATCCAGAGTTGGGTGGATTGGTTGGCGCTGGCCTCGCCGATGACGTTCATGCCGGGAAAGGCGATGGCGTGCAGCAGGTCCAGCAGCGCGATGCCCGGCATGGACAGGCCGACGAAGGCGAGGAAGGGCGATTGGTTCGTGTCCCGCGTGTTCCAGGCGATCGTGAAGATCGTCATGGCGACGGCGACGGCGAACAACTCTGCGCAGAGATGGAACAGCAGGTAGTTGTGGCGCATCACCGTGCCCAGAACCGCCATCAGGATCAGCAGAGCGGTCAGGCCGGACAGGAAGGAACGGTCCCGGAGCCAGCGGGTGAACGTCGGTCTGATGGCGGACGGCTGGGTCCCGCTCATGAACGGTCGGCTCCGCGGTGGACGGGAGGGGCGGCCCACGGATGGCCCGGTCAGCCGACCATGGCTATGCCGCTGGACCGATCAACACACCAAATCCCGTCGCGGTGCAAGCCAGACGTTGCGTCGTTCAATCGGACGCGGCGATTCCTCACAGGCGCGTTGTTGAAACCGTCCCGTTGTCGGCACGCGCGGGGTTCAGCGGGATGCCGCCAGGGAATCAGCCTTCCTTGGCCGGCTGGGTCGGAGGCAGGTCGAAGGGGGTGCTGACGAAGGGATCGCCGCGGCCATGGCCGGCGCGGTCGTGACCTTTCTCGGTTGCCGCCTTGCGGTAGTAGCCGACGATGAACACACGGACCGCGTTGGCCAGCGAAACGGCAACCCCGCGCGACCGTTTGGACTGCGAATCAAGGCGGTCCTTGAGATCGCTGCACAACTCATCCACGGTCAGGTCTTCCCGGTGGCAGATGTCGTCCAACGCTTCCCAGTAGGAGGGCTCCAGGCGAAGCTGCGTCGGATGTCCGAACAGCTTGACGGTGCGCGCCACCAGCGGGATGGCGCTCAGCGGCGATGGTGCGTTGGACGCCCGTGAATCCTGACCCGACATAGCCCTGTATTCCTTGAATGTCAGCCGTGTTTTAAGTCACACAGCCAATATAGCGCGATTGAAAAAATTTGCGACGATAAAACTCCCCAGACGTGCAGGGTGGCCTTACGGCACGTCACCCGACTCTCCCGCCATATCCTTCAGCATGTACAGATTGGTGACGACAATAAAACCTTTGTTATAGGTAATAGCGCCTGAGTTGCGCAATGCACGCAGGCTTTTGTTCACCATCTCGCGGGTAACACCCAACATTGCCGCCAGGGCTTCTTGTGACACGGGCTGGTTGATCCGCAAGCCCGCGGGGGTCTTCTGCCCATAGGTGTCACCGAGCAACAGGATACGCCGGGCCAGCCGGCGCGGCACGTCGTGGAACACCGCATCCTCGATGTTCTCCGATACCCAGCGCAGCCGTTCGCACAGCACGCCCATCATCCGGATGCACAGGGAAGGATGCCGTTCCAGGAAGGAGATGAATTCCGGACGGTCGATGCGGAACAGTTCCGCCGGGCGGAGCGCGGTGGCTCCGGCGGTGCGGTCCTTGCCGTCGATCAAGGCGATTTCCCCCAGCACGTCACCGGGGTTCAGGATGTTGAGCAGCATCGTCTTGCCGTCCTCGGACGAGGTCGAGACGGCGATCTGCCCCTTCATGATGGCGTACAGGCAATCGCCGGGATCGCCCTTGCTGAACACGGTCTGGTTTTCGCTGAACCGCGACACCCGGCCCAGCGCGACCAGTTCCTGCATCCGGACGTCGTCGAGAACGCCCAACATTCGGTTGCGCCGCAGGATGCCGGCGACGTCCTTCAGTAAGGCCATGGCGTTCGCGGTCCCGGTTGAGTGCCGTCGAACCGTTGATGGCACCCGGTGGACGATCAGTCCAGCGGATTCCCCGTCTGGCAACGCCCGCCATCCCGCAGGGCGCGGTCCCACAGGACGGTGTGCTCGAAATGGAAACGCGCCTCCGGCGCACGTGCGCCGCCCGCGGCCCAGCGGCGCATGGTCTGGAGCAGGTCCAGCGCATCCTCCCGCTTCTGGTCGCACCGTCCGGTGGGCAGCCAGTTGCGGAGATCGGCGAGTTCCTCCTCCGGCACCTCGGCGGCGGCGAGGCGGAACACCCGGCCAAAACCGCGCTCGCGATAGGGCAGGGCCTTGGCGATGGCCTCCAGCCGCCGCGCCGTGGCCGTGGGGACGACGCCCTCCTGCGCGGCGTCGGCCAGGGTGCGGCGGATGTTCACCATGGCCTCGGACAGGCTGGGATAGCCGAGTTCCGCCGGGCCGTGGATCACCGCCACCTCGTCGTCGTCCTCCAGCCGCCCGTCGCGGAAGGCTTCGAAGACGGCGCCGACACCGATCATGCCGAAGGGATGCAGTTCCGCGGCGCGCAGGGCGCCCATGCTGGATGCCCCGAACACCGCGATCCCCTGGTGGATGGCGTGCAGGATCTCCTTGTGCCAGACGGAGGGGATGTTTCCGAAATAGCCGTCCACGATGCCGATCGCCCGCGGCTTGCGCTCGCACAGCCGGATGACGTCGCCTTGGGCGACCGGCGGCAGATAGGTGGCGTCCAGGTACCGCGCCGCGTCGGCGCGGGGCAGGGTGGGGCCGAGGAAGACGTAAAGGCCGTCCGGCGTCTGCATGGGAGTCTCCGCCTTCGCTCTCTTAATCTTAAGGCCGGCATCAGAGGCCGGTATCAGAGGTAGGTATCAGAGGCCGGCGACGGCACGCGCCCGCGCGCCCATCGCGTAGTCCGGGGAGGAATCCAGCCCCTCCAGGCCGGGAATGACCAAACGGACCACGGCAATGCCGAACTCCGGCTTGGTCAGGTCCACCGCCACGGCCTCCTCGATGCCGGCGTCGCGCAGCCGGTCGAGCTGGCTTGCCAAGTCCTCCTCGATGGTGCGCCCGGCGAGGCTGGGGATGGCGGCAAAGTCGCGGCGCCCGGCCCCCTCGGTGATCAGCGCCGTCCAGCGCGCGTGCTGCGCCGGGTCGAGGTGGCGTTCGTACTCGGAGCGGGGCATGTCGTCGCGCGCGCCGGCGATGAAGGTCAGCCGGCTCTGCGCCGCCTCGGTCAGCGCGCGGGACAGCGCAACCTCCGGCGCGGCGTGGCAGCCCATGCCCATGGCCGGGCGGATGCTGTGCTGCGGTGCGTCCTCCCGCGTCGCGATGCGGCAGAGGAAGGCCGGCAGGCCGATGTCGCTGGTGATATCCCACAGGCCGACCGCGACCCCCGCGTCGTCGAAGCGGTCGAGCAGGGAGCGGCAGACCGGGTCGGCGACGCTGGCCGGATCGATGCGGGTGGCGGCCTGGGCCTCCGGAGAGGCCAGGCGCCACAGTGTGGCGGCGTCGCGCTCGACCAGCTCGGCCATGGCGTGCGCTGTCGCCTCGGCGAGGCTGTTGCCCGAGGCCAGACCATTCGACCCGGCCAGGAAGCAGCCCGAGCCCGGCGGCATCGGCAGCGTGAAGTTCAGATGCACCGTCTCGAACGGCACCCACGTCCGCCCGCCGCCCAGCAGGTCGTCGCCCTCGATCCACAGCATCGGGGTGTGTGGGGTGAAGGCGCTGGTCGACAGCCGCGGCAGGCGGGTCACGTCCACCACCCGGTGGGTCCAGCGCAACTCGTCGTAGCTGGCGTATTTCAGCGGCAGGGTGATGCGTTCGGCGTGGTAGCTCTCGATCGACTCCATGACGCCCGACGCCTTGGCGGCGTCCAGCGTCACGCCCTTGCCCTGGGCGACGGAGATCGAGCGCGCGTTCGGCCGGGTCACCATCACGACCGGGATGCCGACATGGTCCAGCCCCGTGACGTTCGCCACCCGCGTGATGCCCATGACGGGCAGGAAGGGGGCGACGCGGGCCAGCGTCTGGTCCGGCGTGGCGATCCGGTGGGTTCCGGTGGTGTGAACCTTCAGCGGCTGGTCGGACATGGCCGGATCCCGCGCGATGCCGCGGACGAAATCAAGGGGCATGGGAGAGGGTCTCCGCCGTGGAATGCCCGTGGCGAGCCGGATGGGAACCGGCGAAGGACGAGGGAGCGGGCGGGGACCGTGGCAGGCCGGCCAGGGAAACACCGGTCGCCACGGCCCGGAGAGCAGGCCCGGACGGCGGGCCTTGGCAGGGTCGCCCCGCCGATCAGAGGCCCGGGGTGATCGCGTGGCGGGCGGCCTCGTGGTCGTCGCTGTTGAAGGCGCGGCGGTCGCCGATGCGGGCGGCGGCGGTCAGGGCGGCGGACTGCTCGGCAACCTCGGTCACGCCCTGGGCGGTCACGGCGAAGAGACGGCCGTCGGCACCACGGATGAGGGCGGACTGGTCGATGATGGCGGTCATGGGAACAGCTCCTGGGCGTGGGTTTCGAGGAACCGCGAATACTGCGGTATGTCGAAACCTTGGCCGCTGTGAGCCGTCCGGACTGTGAAGAACTTCACATGCCGGACACCCCCGCTCCGGGTAAAAATCGCCTACACGCGCACACACGCATGTTTAGTCCCGGAAAAATTCCGGTGATCTGGGAAAAATTCGCCAAGCCGAGAACCGGCCAGCCGAGACAGGAGCGTACCGATGAAGTTGGACCGCCGCATTCCCCGCAGCCTCGACGAGATGGCCGACCTCAGCTCGCTCGCGGCTCCGCCCGCCGTGGTGACGCGCTCGCTGACGATCGGAGGGCGCCGCGCCAGCCTGCGGCTGGAGGCGACGATCTGGGACGGGCTGAAGGACATCGCCAAGTCCCAAGGCAAGTCGCTTGAGGCGCTGTGCGCCGACATCCACGACAGCCGGACGGAGGGCATCCCCTTCGCCACCAGCGTCCGGGTCTATGTGCTGAACCATTTCCGCAGCACCGCCGCGGGCAGCACCACGCTGGTGGCCTGACGCTCCTACACCCGTTCAGGTCACCGGGCCGGACGCGGCGAGGCAGCGGCGGAAGGTCCGGCAGCGGTCGGACAGCGGCATCATGGACAACTGGCGGCTCATCGTCTCGGCAGCCGCCAGATGCTCCACGGCCTCGCGATGCTGGCCGGTGGCGGTGAAGGCCTGGGCCAGGGCGAAGTGCGACCAGCCCTGCTCGGACAGTTGCCCGGCGTCCGTCGCGATGCTCAGCGCCTTGGCGGCGCAACCGATCGCAGTGTCGTGCTGCGCCGTCTCCAGGGCCAGATCGGACATCCAGTTCAGAATCCGCGGCCTGGGCAGCGAGTGATTCAAGATGTGCGCCTGTTCCAGGCTGGCGTTCAGCAGGCGCGCCCCCTCCGCAGCGCCACCGGTGCGGGCGATGGCGTAGCCCAGCGCGCCCAGCGTGATCGGTTGGAAGATGTGCAGGCGCGTCGCCTCGGTGATCGTCACGGCGTCCTTCAGCAGCGGCAGCGCCTCGGCGAAGCGCTCGCCGATGATGTGGACCAGCGCCAGATGGACCTTCACCGACGACACGGAGAAGGCGTGACCGACCTCCTCCGCGATGTCGAGCGCGTGGAGCATCACCCGGACGGCCTCGTCGTCCCGCCCCAGCTCGGCGAGGCAGCGGCCCTGATAGGCGGCGGTGATGGCGACCGCCACCGCGGTCAGGCCGAACCGCGCGCGCGGGGCATTGGCCAGCGCCAGACTGCGCGCCTGCTCCAGCTTCTCCTGCGCTTCCGGAAAATGCCCCTTGTCCACCAGCATGCCGCCCAGCCGCATCAGCCCCTGGATGCGCAGTTCCATCGTCCCCTGGTTGCCCAGATGGTCGAGGGCGCTGCGGCTGAGCGCGATGGCCCCGTCCAGCACGCCGTAGACCCACTGGAAGGACGCCTTGAGCGACGTCGCGCGGGCGTAGCGGATGCGGTCGCCGATGCCCAGCGCCATGTCCCGCGCCTCCTCCAGCGGGTCGCCGGCCAACTGGCGCCCCTGGGGCAGCAGGACGAGGGGAATGCCGACCCACAGGTCGATCCGCCGCTGGGTGTTGCGGCGGGTGTCCGGCAGATGGTCCAGGGCCTTCAGAGCCTGTTCGTAGAAGCGCCCGGCGTCGAAATGCTTGCAGCGCATCTCCGCCCGGCGCCCGGCCCGTCGGCCGTAGGCGCAGGCGAGCGGCCAGTCCTCGGCGTAGAAAGCGTGATGGGCGATCAGCTCCGCCCGGTTCGGCAGGTTGCGGTCGGACCGCCGCCGCAGGGCGTGCAGAACGCGCCCGTGCAGCGGCTGGCGCTCCCGCTTGGTCAAGGTGGCGTAGGCGACCTCCTGGACCAGCGCGTGGCGGAAGGTCAGCTCCAGGTTGGGCAGCAGGCGGGTGCGCGCGAAGAAGCCGCTTTGCTCCAGCCGGGCCAGAGCCGAGGGCAGTTCGGTGGCGGGGATCGGAGACACCGCGCGCAGCAGGCCCAGATCGACCGATGTGCCGATCACCGCCGCATGCATCAGCACCCGCCGCGGGCCGGGCTCCAGCGCGTCGATCCGCGAGGCGAGCAGGCCGTGCACCGTGGCCGGCAGGGACATCCGGGCGTCGGCCTTGCCCAGGCTGTAGCGGCCCGGACTGCCGACGATGGCCCCGGTCGTCTCCAGCGTGCGCAGCGACTCCTCCAGATAGAGCGGCACGCCCTGGCTCTGCGCCGCGACGCGCGCCTTCAGGTCGGCCAGCGAGGGGCTGTGGCCCAGCCAGTGGTCGAGGAACTCGTCGGCCTGCAAGGGCTCCAGCGGTTCAAGCGCGAGGGCATGGACGGAGTCGGGCGCGGTCCAGCCGCCCGGCGAATCCGGACGCGAGGTGGCCAGGACGAAGACGCGGGCGTCCTCCACCCCTTCGGCGAGGGCGTCCAGCAGGCGGTTGGTCAGCCCGCGCGTCCAGTGCGCGTCCTCGACGAGGATCAGCAGCGGGCGCTCCACCGACAGCTCGCGGATCGCCGCGACCAGCCCCTCGATGCTGAAATCGGCCTTCTGGGCCGGGTCGAGCCCCTGCCACAGCGGATGGACGGAGGGCTGGCCGAGCAGTTCCCGCATCGCTTCGCCGGCCAGTTCGCCGCCGTTGCGCGCCGCGGCGGCGGTCAGCCGGGCCACCGTCGGACCATTCAGTGTCGGGTCGTCCCGTGCGGGGCCATCCAGTGTGGAGCCGTCCATCGCCGGACCGTCCGCCGCTCTGCAGACCGCCAGGGCGAGGCAGCGGGCCGCCGCCTCCAGATCGTCGGGGTCGCCCAGGCGGCGGATCGGGAATTGCGGCCAGATGGCGATGGTGAAGGCCGCGGCCTCCGGGCTGCGCATCAGCTCGCCGGTCAGCCGGGATTTGCCGATGCCGGCCTCTCCGATCAGGATGGCGCAGGCGCCGCGGCCCCGCTCGGCTCGCCGCAGCGCGCCGGTCAGCATGGCCAGTTCCGGTTGGCGCCCCACGAACAGGGTGCCTTCGGCTGACAGCAGATCCATCGCCGTGCGCCGCATCGCCCGCGCCGCTTCCAGGGCGAAGGCGGTCACCGGCTCCGCCGTGGCGGACAGGCGCAGCGTTCCCGCCGGACGGACGCTCAGGCCCTTGGGCACGAGGTCCAACGTCTCGCGGCTCAGCAGCACGCTGTTGGGGTGCGCCCGCTGCTGAAGCTTGGCGGCGACATGCACCGTCTCGCCCACGGTGCGGTAATCGGTCCATACCCCGGTCTCGATGATCTGGGCCACCACCTCGCCGGAGCTGATGCCGACCCGCATCTTGAACTCGTCCGAATCGATGGCCGAGCGGGCGATGTCCTGCGCGGCGAGGCAGGCGCGCAACGCGTGATCCTCCTGCGCGGAGGGCGCGCCGAACACCGCCATGATGCCGTCGCCCAGCACCTGGGCCACCGTGCCGCCGTAGCGCTCGACCGAGTCGGTGAGGACTTGCAGAATGGTGAGAAGGGTCTGGTCGGCCTCCTCCGGGTCGCGGCCCGACACCATGCTGGAGGATTCGACGATGTCGGCGAACAGAACGGTGACGACCTTGCGTTCCGCGCTGTTGCGCCGGGCCGCTCCGCCATCCGCCGAATCCGGAGGGCGCGTGGCGTCGGGTGCGGGCATGGGCCGGCAGGACGCCTTCCGAGGCGCCGCCGTGGGCATCGGTTGCGATTCGCCCAGGTCCATATCCGTTCCGGCCATCGAAGCCCCCCTGCGGAGCGTCATCGGCATGTTAGAGGAAACAATTTCGAATGCGCAGACATTCAAAACAACGGTTGGGTAATTCCGTTCTGAACGAGGCAGCGTAACATATGTTGGTATGTTTTATCGCGCAATCCGCAAGCGGCGGCCCCTGCCCGCCTGCATTCCTGCCGTGCCGCGGCTCCTTCGACGCACGGATTGGTGTCGCGTGAAAAAATAGGCTTGCCTTGGCCGCGGCCGGGGCGTATACGGGCGCTCCTCCGCTGGAGCGGCGCGGGCGTAGCTCAGGGGTAGAGCACAACCTTGCCAAGGTTGGGGTCGAGGGTTCGAATCCCTTCGCCCGCTCCATTTTCAGCGCGGATGGTACGAAAAAGGGCGGCCTTGGGCCGCCCTTTTCGCGTTTTGCGCCGTGTCGCTGCGCTGGGGCGCCGGGGCGGAAGCCGGTGGCGGGCCTTTCGGCCCGCCGGCCCCGCTAAAGCGGATTGCAATCCGCTTTGGACCGCGACGGCGGTCCCGGTCGCACATGCGACCGGAGCCCGCCGGCGAATGAGGCGATATGAGTCTAAAGCGAACGGAAGTTCGCTTTAGGTCTGTCACCACAGCGCCAGCGACAGCTCGTAGAAGAGCGCGCCGACGACGGCCGTCGCCGGCAGGGTGATGACCCAGGCCATGACGATGCCCTGCGCCAGACCCCAGCGCACCGCGCTGGTGCGGCGGGCGGCGCCGACGCCGATGATCGCCCCGGTGATGGTGTGGGTCGTGCTGCCCGGCACGCCGAGCCACGTCGCGACGAACAGCGTGATGGCCCCGCCGGTCTCCGCGCAGGAGCCCTGGACCGGCTTCAGATCGGTCAGCTTGGACCCCATGGTCTTGACGATGCGCCAGCCGCCGAACAGCGTGCCCAGCCCCATCGCGGCCTGACAGGTGATGACCACCCAGAAGGGCACGTGGAAGGTTTCCCCCAACAGGCCCTGGGAATAGAGCAGGACGGCGATGATGCCCATGGTCTTCTGCGCGTCGTTGCCGCCGTGTCCCAGGCTGTAGAGCGCGGCGGAGCCGATCTGGATGTGGCGGAACAGCCGGTCGACCGCGAAGGGCGTGCTGCGCCGGAAGATCCAGGACACCGCCACGATCATCACGCTGGCCAGCAGGAAGCCGACCACCGGCGAGACGACGATGGCCGCGGCGGTCTTCGCCAGACCGGACACCACCACGGCGTCCAGCCCGGCCTTCGCCACGCCGGCCCCGACGAGGCCGCCGATCAGCGCGTGGGAGGAGCTGGACGGGATGCCCAGCCACCAGGTGAAGACGTTCCAGACGATGGCGCCCATCAGCGCGCCGAAGATGACGTGCGGGTCCACCACCCCCGCCCCGACGATGCCGGTGCCGATGGTGGTCGCCACATGCAGCCCGAAGAACAGGAAGGCGATGAAGTTGAAGAAGGCGGCCATGGCGACGGCGGTCCGCGGCGACAGCACGCGGGTGGAGACGACCGTTGCGATGGAGTTGGCCGCGTCGTGCAGCCCGTTGAGGAAATCGAAGAGGAGGGCGACGCCGATCAGCCCGATGAGGATGGGCAGGGCGAGGGTAGCGGCTTCCATGGGATCAGACCTGTTCGACGATGATGCCGTCGATGGTGTCGGCCACGTCCTCGCACGCATCGAGCACGCGTTCCAGCAGCTCGATGATCTCGCGTTGAAGGGCGTGGCGATGGGTGATGGGGGCGTCGAGCCCGCCGCTCTCGTCGCGCAGCCGGTGCTTGGCTTCGCGCAGGAGCCGGTCGCCTTCGCTCTCGATCCGCGAGACCTCGGCGGTCATCGCGTGGAGTTGCTCGACGTGTTTGGGGATGTCGCGGAGCAGGGGGATGCCCGCGCTCAGCCGGGCGGTGCAGCGCACGATGGCGTCGGCCTGGGCGTGCATTTCCGGCGTGTAGTCGGTGAAGCCCGCCTCCACGAGGTGACGCGCGGTCTCCTCGATGAGGTTGAGAACGTCGTCCATCCGCTTGCCGAGTTCCTGGATGTCCGAACGGTCGAAGGGCACGATGAAGGTGCGGTGGACGGCGAGCTGGATCTCCTTCTCGATGGCGTCGGCCTCGCTCTCGACCCGGCGGATGGTCTGGAACCGCTCCTCCAGGTCCTGGCCGCTGGCCATCATCGCCCGCAGCGCCTCGGCGCCCGTGGCGACGGTCCGGGCATGCTCGGCGAACAGGTCGAAAAACCGTTCTTCGCGCGGCATCAGGGCCCGGAACAAATTCAGCATGCGTGGTTCTCCAACTTACGCCGGCCTGCAGTGCTGGGGACCCGCACGGACGCGCGCGAGCCTCAGCGTCGCGGCTGGTGTAACATCCCCGGCGCCCGTGGGGAGTCACAAAAGTGTCATGCCGGGCCGGCTTGCGGCGAGATTTCACGGGGGTGGCCGGCGGAAAGACCGGTGATTTGCCGCGGCGGTCCGCTTATCCTGCCGCCGACGGATCGGCAACGGGGTGGCGCGTGGCAGGGGAAACACGGAACGGCTCGGAAACACGGATTGGCTCGGAAACTCAGATCGGCCTGACGGCGGCCATCGTTTCGGTGGGCGTGTCCCCGGCGAATGGTGCCGAGCCGCGCGTGGTGACCGTGCGCAGCGGCTTCGAGATCCCCGAATCGCACCGCCGCGGCGACGAGCCGCCGCCCCACCGCGACGCGCTGCCGGGCGCCCCCTTCGATCCCGAGCGCTTCCGCACCCTTCAGGACGGCCTGCGCGCGGTCGCGGAGGGCGCGGCCGGGCTGACCCTGCGCTATGTGGAACAGCTCTACAGCTTCGGCGACCGCTACCGCGACCCGCACGAGCTGTTCGGCGGCCCGCGCTCGCTGGTGGTCGGCTATCTGGCCTTGCTGCGCGAGGCGCCGCTGCGCATCGACGGTGCGGAGTGGCGCGGCCTGTATGAGTTCTTCCCCTGGGAGGACTGGCGCGATTCGCCGCCGGCGCTGCTCGATTCGGTGATCCGCCCGGCGCTGGCCCGCTGGGTCGCCGCGGCGCCGGACGAGCCCGCCCGCGCCCGCCGCGGCGAGCGCGCCCGCATGGCCTTCGCCCTGGATGGCGGGGATTGGGATTCTGAACGGGTGCTGGAGCGCTACGAACTGCTCTACGAGGCCGGGCTGGTGGTGGAGGCGTTCCGCGACCATGACCTCGCCCGCCGGGCGGGGGTGGAGGAGCGCACGGTGCGGCTGGAGATGCCCCGCGCGCTGGGCCGCCCAATGGCCCGCGACGGCCGCCGCGTCCTGGCGACGGCGCTGGAGCGGCTGCGCGGCAAGCTGAAATACCGCCCCATCGTGTTCGAGCTGCTGCCCCCGACCTTCACCCTGCACCAGCTTCAGCAGGTGGTGGAGGCGCTGTCGGGCGAGCGGCTGCACAAGCAGAACTTCCGCCGCCTGATGATCTCCGGCGGGCTGGTGGAACCGACCGGCCAGTATGAAAGCCAGACCGGCGGGCGCCCCGCCGAACTCTACCGCTTCCGCCGCAGCGCCATCCTGGAGCGCACCAGCACGGGCGCCATCGCCGCCCCGGAGGATTGACCACCGTTGATCTGTGGGTATTCTGCCGCCAATGCCTAAAGAAGGGGAGCGAAAGCGCATGACCGACTTCGACAGCACCTGCGACCTCTACGACCGGTTCGAGAAGACCGTCCGCGTCGCCGACCCCGTCTTCCGCGATTTCGGCCGGCGTTGCAAATTCAGCGGCGCCGCGGTGACCGTGAAGTGCTTCGAGGACAATTCCCGCGTCAAGGAGACGCTGGGCACGCCGGGTCGGGGCAAGGTGCTGGTGGTGGACGGCGGCGGCGGCCTGCGCGCTGCGCTGATGGGTGACCTGATCGCCAAGGACGCGGTGAAGAACGGCTGGGAGGGCGTGGTCATTCACGGCTGCGTCCGCGACGCCGCGGTGCTCGCCACGCTGGATCTGGGCATCAAGGCGCTGGCGGCGATTCCGCGCAAGACCGTCCGCAACGGCGAGGGGCAGAAGGATCTGCCGGTGACGCTGGCCGGCATCCGGATCAATCCTGGTGATCTGGTCTTCGCCGACGAGGACGGCGTGCTGGTGCTGACTCCGGAGGAGTTCGGCGCCGTCGCGTGACAGGTATGGAACGGGACAGGCAAAGGCCCCATGGCCCGGCCCTGTGACCCTGCCATCAAGCCCGGCCAAGAGGAGTGCGGCGCATGTTGATCGTCTTCGGCGGGCTGCCCGGAACCGGCAAGACGACGATTGCCTGTGCGTTGGCGCAACGGCTCGGCGCCTTTTATCTGAGGATCGACACGATCGAGCAGGCGATTCGCGCAACCGGCGGCGCCGACGATTCGATCGGCCCGCAGGGCTATGTGGTCGCCTACGCCGTAGCTGGCGACAATCTTCGGCTTGGCGCCACCGTCGTCGCGGATTCGGTCAACCCCATCCAGATCACGCGCGAGGCGTGGCGTGCCACGGCGCTTCGGGCCGGGGTGCCGCTGGTCGAGGTGGAGGTCGTGTGCTCGGACCCGCTTGAGCACCGCCACCGGGTCGAAACCCGTCACAGCGACATCGCCGGGCACCGTCCGCCTTCCTGGGCGGCGGTGATGGGCCGGACCTACGAGCCGTGGGACGGGCCGGCGGTCGTCGTCGACACGGCGGGCCGCGCGGTCGACGCCTGTGTCGCGTCGATACTGACGGTTTTGCCGATCCGCTCGCCCGACGGGACCGGGCGCCGTCGATGAGGAGGGATCAGCCCGCGACCTTCTCCCACCCCATCTTCTGGTACCGGTATTCCAGGACCGTCGGCGCCGCGCAGGCGTAGCCGACCCAGACGCCCAGCGTCATCAGGGCGCCGGCCGGCCACAGCGGGATGGAGATGAGGATCAGCGCCGCGTGGATCGCGGCGTGCAGCCACTCGGCCTTTTTCGCAAAGTAGACCGGACCGAGCAGGAAGGCCCAGAGGATCTCACGGTTGGTCACCGCCTCCCGCTGGCCGTTTGTGGGATTCTCGAACACCATCCCGGACGGAGCCGCCGCCATCCCTGCCTCCCTTTGGTTGTTTTCCATTCTATTTGGGGAGGCAGTCTGGACGACGGCGGCCCGGCCTGTCGAGGCCGAAACAACCTTTTTCCGGATGGTGGAGTGGAGACCCGTCCGGCGGACTCACGTCGGCTCGCTTGCGGTTCAGGGGGCCTTGTGCGGGGAGACGTTGGGCAGCATTGCGGCGAACAGGCCGAGCAGGGGAACGACCGAGCAGGCCTGGAAGACGAAGCCGATGCCCTTCCAGTCGGCCAGGACGCCGAGCCCTGCGGCGGCCATGCCCCCGATGCCGAAGGCCAGACCGAAGAACAGTCCGGAAACCATGCCGACGCGGCCGGGCATCAGCTCTTGCGCATAGACGATGATGGCCGGGAAGGCCGAGGCCAGGGCCAGCCCGATCACCGCGCTGAGCGCGACTGTCGCGGTCAGCCCGACATGGGGCAGCAGCAGCGTGAAGGGCAGGATGCCGAGGATCGAGATCCAGATGACCGTCTTGCGCCCGATCCGGTCGCCGACCGGTCCGCCGATGATCGTCCCCGCCGCCACCGCCGCCAGGAAGATGAACAGGCAGAGCTGCGCGGAGTCCGGCGCCAGGGCGAAGCGCTCCATCAGGAAGAAGGTGTAGTAGCTGGTGAGGCAGGCCAGATAGACGTATTTGGACAGGATCAGCACCATCAGCACGGCCAATGCCCGGTTTACCTGCCCGCGGGTCAAGCCAGGGTGGCGGATCGCCGCGCCGCGGCGGATCGGGCGGGCGTGGTCGCTGCGCGCGTACCAGCGTCCGATGCCGGTCAGCAGCGCCATGCCGCCCAGGGCGGCGAGCGCGAACCAGGACAGGCTCTCCTGCCCGCGCGGCAGGATGATGTAGGCGGCCAGCAGCGGCCCCAGCGCCGAGCCGGCGTTGCCGCCCACCTGGAACAGCGACTGCGCCAGCCCATGCGCGCCGCCGGAGGCCAGTCGGGCGATCCGCGACGCCTCGGGGTGGAAGACCGAGGAGCCGAAGCCCAGCAGGGTCGCCCCGATCAGCAGCGCCGCGTAGTTCGGCGCGAAGGCCAGCGTGACCAGCCCGACCAGCGACGCCCCCATGCCGATGGTCAGGGAGTAGGGTGCCGGCCGCCGGTCGGTGGCGAGCCCGATGATCGGCTGAAGCAGCGAGGCGGTGATCTGGTAGGTCAGGGTGAGCAGGCCGATCTGCGCGAAGCTGAGGTCGAATCCGCCCTTCAGGATCGGGTATATCGCGGGCAGCAGGGACTGGATCAGGTCGTTCAGCAGATGGCAGACGCTGATCGTCCCCAGGACGGGCAGGGCCGTCCCCCCGGCCTTGGGCCGGGACAGGGTGGTGTCGGTCACGGAAGGAAGCCTTTTTTGGCGCTTGGCCGGGTTTGGCGCTTGGCTGGCGGGCGGCGCGTTGCTTGGTGTGGAGCAACAGCCTATGGTGAGCCGCGACGGCCTGCCACCGCGGTCAGGCCGATTTCTTACGAGACTGGGCCATGGTCCGGAACCTGCGCATCGACACGGTCGAGGAGTCGCCCAGCCCGCTGATCGCCCTGGGGCAGGATCACGCGGACGGCACCTTGCTGGCCGCCCACACGCACCGGCGCGGGCAGTTGCTGTCCGGGGCGACGGGGACGCTGCTGCTGTCCACCGCCCAGGGGCGCTGGGTGATGCCGCCCCATTGCGGGCTGTGGATTCCGCCGGGCGTTCCGCACGAGGTCCGCATGATCGGGATGGTCATGACGCGGAGCCTCTATCTGGCCCCCGCGCTGGCCGACACCATGCCGGGCCGCTGCGAGGTGGTGGCGCTGTCGCCCTTCTTCCGCAGCCTGATCGGGCGGGCGATCGACGTGCCGGTGGACTACGACCCGGAGAGCCACGACGGCGCGGTGATGGCGTTGCTTCTGCACGAGATGCGACGGCTTCCGGTGGAGCCGCTGTCGCTGCCCTTTCCCGCCCACGCTGCCCTGGCGGAGCGCTGCCGGCGGTTCCTGCAGGAGCCGACGATCCAGGCGACGATCGAGGCGTGGAGCGGCGGTCTGGGCATGAGCCGCCGCAACTTCACCCGGCTGTTCCGGCGCGAGACGGGGCTGAGCTTCGTGGAATGGCGCCAGCAGGCCTGTCTGGTGTCCGCCCTGCCGCGACTGGTCGCGGGGGTTCCGGTGACGACGGTGGCGCTGGACCTCGGCTACGACAACCCGGCGGCCTTCACGACGATGTTCAAGCGGACGCTGGGGGCGTCACCGCGCGCGTATCTGGCGCAGGCTGGTGCTCATGGCGCGGAACGTTCGGCCTGAGGCTCTCTGTATCTCTGTGGTTCAAATGCCGAGACCAAAGAAGAAAAGCCCCGCTGGAGCGATTCCGGCGGGGCTATTCATTAACGCAGAAATTCTCGTGCTTGGCCCCCTCCCGGCCTCCCCCCGCTGGGCGGGGGGAGGGGAAGAGTGGATCAGGCCGCGACCGTATCGGCCACGTCCTGGAACTCCTTGATCTGGTCGAAGTTCATATAGCGGTAGATGTCGCCGGCCTTCTGGTTGATGACGCTCACCTGCTCCAGATACTCGGCCGGGGTCGGCAGCTTGCCCAGCAGGGCGGCGACGGCCGACAGCTCGGCGGAGCCGAGATAGACGCGGGTGTCGATGCCCAGGCGGTTCGGGAAGTTGCGGGTCGAGGTCGAGATGGCCGTCGAGCCCTTGCGGATCTGCGCCTGGTTGCCCATGCAGAGCGAACAGCCGGGCATCTCCATGCGGGCACCCGACTTGCCGAGAACGCCGTAATAGCCTTCCTCGGTCAGGATCTGGGCGTCCATCTTGGTCGGCGGGGCGATCCACAGGCGGGTCGGGATGTCGGTCTTCCCGTCCAGGATCTTGCCGGCGGCGCGGAAGTGGCCGATGTTGGTCATGCAGGAGCCGATGAAGACCTCGTCGATCTTGTCGCCGGCAACCTCCGACAGCAGCTTCACGTCGTCCGGGTCGTTCGGGCAGGCGACGATCGGCTCCTTGATGTCGGCCAGATCGATCTCGATCACCGCGGCGTACTCGGCGTCGGCGTCCGGCTCCAGCAGGGACGGGTTGGCGATCCAGTCCTCCATCGCCTTGATGCGGCGGCCGAGCGTCCGGGCGTCCTCGTACCCGTTGGCGATCATCCACTTCATCAGGGTGATGTTGGAGCGCATGTACTCGATGATCGGCTCCTTGTTGAGCCGGACGGTGCAGGCGGCGGCGGACCGCTCGGCCGAGGCGTCGGACAGCTCGAACGCCTGCTCCACCTTCAACTCGGGCAGACCCTCGATCTCCAGGATGCGGCCGGAGAAGATGTTCTTCTTGCCCTTCTTCTCCACCGTCAGCAGGCCCTGGCGGATGGCGTAGAGCGGGATCGCGTTGACGAGGTCACGCAGCGTGACGCCCGGCTGCAGCGCGCCCTTGAAGCGGACCAGCACCGATTCCGGCATGTCCAGCGGCATCACGCCGGTGGCGGCGGCGAAGGCGACGAGGCCCGAGCCGGCGGGGAAGCTGATGCCGATGGGGAAGCGGGTGTGGCTGTCGCCGCCGGTGCCGACGGTGTCGGGCATCAGCAGGCGGTTCAGCCAGGAGTGGATCACGCCGTCGCCCGGACGCAGGGCGACGCCGCCGCGGGTCGAGATGAAGGTCGGAAGCTCGCGGTGGGTCTTGACGTCCACCAGCTTCGGGTAGGCCGCGGTGTGGCAGAAGGACTGCATGACCAGATCGGCGGAGAAGCCGAGGCAGGCCAGATCCTTCAGCTCGTCGCGGGTCATCGGGCCGGTGGTGTCCTGCGAGCCGACCGTGGTCATCTTCGGCTCGCAATAGGTGCCCGGACGCACGCCCTGGCCCTCGGCCAAGCCGACCGCGCGGCCGACCATCTTCTGGGCGAGCGTGAAACCCTTGCCGCTGTCGACCGGGGAGGACGGCAGGCGGAACAGGGTCGACGGGGCGAGGCCCAGAGCCTCACGGGCGCGGGCGGTCAGGCCGCGGCCGATGATCAGCGGGATGCGGCCGCCGGCGCGGACCTCGTCGAAGATCACGTCGGACTTGACGGTGAACTCGGCGATCACCGCGCCGTTCTTCAGCGCCTTGCCCTCGTAGGGGCGCAGCTCGACCGTGTCGCCCGTCTCCATCTGCGAGACGTCGAGTTCGATCGGCAGGGCGCCGGCGTCTTCCATCGTGTTGTAGAAGATCGGGGCGATCTTGGAACCCAGGCAGACGCCGCCGAAACGCTTGTTCGGGACGTAGGGGATGTCCTCGCCCGTCCACCACAGCACGGAGTTGGTGGCCGACTTGCGCGAGGAACCGGTGCCGACGACGTCGCCGACATAGGCGACGAGGTTGCCCTTGGCCTTCAGATCCTCAAGCTGCTTGATCGGGCCGCGGACGCCGGCTTCCTCGGGCACGATGCCGGGGCGCGGGTTCTTCAGCATGGCCAGGGCGTGCAGCGGGATGTCCGGGCGCGACCAGGCGTCCGGGGCGGGGGACAGGTCGTCGGTGTTGGTCTCGCCCGACACCTTGAAGATGGTCAGCGTCAGGCTGGCCGGAACCTCGGGGCGCGAGGTGAACCACTCGGCGTCGGCCCAGGACTGGATCACCGCCTTGGCGTTGGCGTTGCCCTTGTCGGCCAGCTCCTTGACGTCGTGGAAGTAGTCGAACATCAGCAGCGTGGTCTTCAGACCGGCGGCGGCGGCCTCGCCGCACTCGGCGTCGCCCAGCAGGTCGATCAGCGGCTTGATGTTGAAGCCGCCGAGCATGGTGCCCAGCAGCTCGGTCGCCTTGACCTTGGAGATCAGCGGCGAGGTCTCGTTGCCCTTGGCGAGCGAGGCCAGGAAGGCGGCCTTGACCTTGGCGGCGTCGTCCACGCCCGCCGGGACGCGGTGCGTGATGAGATCGACCAGGAAGGCTTCCTCGCCCTGCGGCGGGTTCAGGAGAAGGTCGACCAGCTCCTCGGTCTGCTTGGCCGAAAGCGGCAGGGCGGGAATTCCGAGCGCGGCACGCTCAGCGACATGCTGGCGGTAAGCTTCAAGCACGGTGCGGTCCTCTCATCCAAGGTTGCTCAACAGTCGTCCGATTCCCCGACCCGGGGGCGCGCTCGCGGACCCGGCTTTTTTGCCCTTGCGGCGTCTTGCCACGCCGCTGGTCCTACCATTCCGGAAGGAACTTCCGCGGAACGGAGATGTCTTACGTCGCGGCCTTGGGAGTCGTCAAGTCAACGCTCCGCCTGCGACACGTTTTCAGGCGTCGGCCATAGAAGTGGTATTACAACTTGCTCCCGCCGGCCCTGTGGAGGGGCGGCGATTTCCTGAATTCCTCATGGTTTTTGCAATGAACGCCCCGGTGGGGTTTCTGTGCGGACCGCCGCATCACCATGGCTAACCCGCTGGTGAAGAGGTTGATGGTGAACAATTGGGCATGTAGGGTGTTCTGGCCGGCATCCACGGCACCGCGCAGGCTCCATGCCCCCAGGCCCCATGTCCTCTGGCCCCAATCCCACTGGTACAAAGCCCGTTCGGAACCGGATCGCCGCCTGGTTCCTGAGCGTTCTTCTGGCTCTGGCGCCACTCCAACCGTTGCCCGCCGCCGCACCCGCGGCGGTGCCCGCCGGGCTGGCGGCGGCCAGTGCCGCGCTGCTCTGGCCGCAGGCGGCGGAGGCGCGGGCCGGCGGAAGCCGCAGCTCCAGCGGGGGGTACAGCCGCCCGTCCGTGCGCACCCCGTCCTTCTCCACCCGCTCCGCCCCGTCGCGCGCGCCGTCCACCGGCAGCGGCGGCTACAGCCGTCCCCAAAGCGGGCCGTCCTTCGGCTCTCCCGGCGGGGTGCCCTCCGGCGGCGGCGATCTGGGCGTGTCGCGGCGGTCGAGCGGCGAGGCGCTGGACCGCTACCGGGCGCAGCAGCAACAGCGGGAACGCACCCCGCCGGTCGCCGCGCCGCCTCCCCGTTCCGGGTCCGGCTCCGCTTCCGGGTCCGGCTGGGGAGGGGGATGGCAGAGCGGCGGTGGCTCCGGCGCCGGCTGGGGGCAGCGGCGCACCGGCGGCTATGGGCCGGGCGGATGGTACGGCGGCTGGCGCCCGCCGGGCTGGGCTTATGGCAGCCGTCCCAGCTTCGGCCTGTGGAACGGGCTGTTCCTGTGGTTCCTGCTCGATAACCTGTCGCGCCCCGGCTACGCAGACTGGTTCCACAACCACCAGGGCGATCCCGGCTACGCGGAATGGCGTGCGGAGGCGGAGCGGCGCGCGCAGAGCGACCCCGACCTGCGCCAGCGCCTGGACGATCTCGACACCCGACTGCGCGCGCAGGAGGACCGGCCGCGCGACCCCGGCTACCTGCCGCCCGACATTCCGCGCGACGTCGCGCAGGCCGCGCCGGAGACGCCGTCGTCCTCGGCCGAGTCCGATGGGGGCTCCGGAGGGGGCTTGGGCACCTTGCTTCTTCTGATTGTGCTCGTCGGGGGCATGGTGGTGGCCGTGACCGTCCTGCGCCGCCGCTCGTCGGGCTCCCGCTCCGGAGGTTCCGCCATGACCCGTTCTCCCTGGAGCACTGCCGCCGGCATCGTGAAGGCCAAGGCCACCGGCGCGTCCTACGAACCGTCGCTGTTCCGCGTGGGCATGACGCTGACGCCCGATCCCACGCCCTTCCTGCTGGGTGGCGGCGCGATCAAGGCCGCGGCGCCGCAGGGCGCCGGCGCGATGGTCAGCGTGGAGGCCGTCGGCACGCTGACGGGCGGCGGCGTGACCCTGCACCGGCTCTATCTTCCGGGCGGGAGCGGCTTCTACCAGCTTCATCTGGGAGCCGGGGGAACACCGGACGAATGCCGCTGGTTCTCAGTGCTGGACGAGGTGCACCCCACCGACAACGACGAATGGGGCTTCTGGCTGGACCCTGCCGACGGGATGATCGGCTACCCGCAGTTCCAGACCAAGGACGGCAAGCTGTACGGGCGGCTGTGGTCACCCGGCGCGTCCCGCATCGCCCCCATCACCTTCGACGAGACGCTGACCGACCACCGCGGCAGCCGTACCCGCCGCCTGACCGCCATGCTCTACGCGGCCCCCACCGGCGCCGCGGACCCCGCGCCCCGCACCGAGTATGTGCTGGTCGCGGCGGTGGAGGACGGCGGCGAGGCGTGGGTGGAGGTCCGCGCCGGCGTCGACGTCAACCCCGCCTCGCTCTCCCTCGCCTGAGGCCCCACCCAGGTTTTCCGCCTGATCCCGCCAGCCCCTACGGAAGACACCATGGACACCAGCGTTGCGCAAATCCTGCAGGGCCTTGAATCCGGCCTGCCGCTGCTGCTTCTGCATTTCGGAGCGACCCTGGCTCTGTTCCTGATCGGGGTGGCCGTCTACATCGCGGTCACGCCGCTGCACGAGCGTGAGTTGCTGGCGAGCGGCAACCAGGCCGCCGGCTTGGTGCTGGGCGGCACGATGGTGGCGCTGGCGATTCCGCTGGCAGCAACGCTGGCGACCAGCCTCGTCCTGGTGGACATCCTGATCTGGGGAGCCGTTGCGCTGGCGCTGCAATTGATTACCTTCCTGATCGCCATCCGGCTGTTCCGCGACCTGCGCACGATGATCGAATCCGGCAACGTCGCGGCGGGCACGGCGCTGGCCGGACTCCAGATCGCCATCGCGCTGCTGAACGCCGGAGCCATGGCGGGCTGAAGACCCATCCAGACAGACCCGCCGAACCAGAGAGGAACCGCAACCATGATCTCGTTCATCCGCAACCTCGTCGGGGTGAAGACCGATCAGGCCGTCCAGTCGGCGGTGGAGGCGCTGGTCCGCTGGGACCCGAAGGCCGCGACGGAGGCCGAACTGCGCACGATGGAAGAGCATCTGGACAGCCTCGGCCTTCAGGTCGCGCAGGCCCGCGCCGCCTATGAGAAGGAGCAGAAGGAGGCCGAGGCCATCCTCCAGCTGTCGCGCCAGCGCATGGCCGCCGCCGAGCATCTGCAGCGCCAGATGGAGGCGGAAACCGACGCCGGCCGCAAGGCACAGCTCGAAAAGAGCCTGGAAACACTGGTGGGGATGCTGGAGCAGATGGCCCCGGACATCGACCGGGAGGAGCAGGACGCCGTGGACGCGCGCGAGTTCCTGGGCATGCTGGAGACGACTTACGCCGAGGCCGGCGGCAAGCTGAAGGCCGCCCGCAGCGCGTTGCAGCGGGCCGAGCGGGACATGGGCCGCGCCGCCCAGCAGCGCGACATGGCCGAGCAGCGGGCGGAGGCGGCCCGGCAGGCGGCGGGGCTGAGCGGCGCCACCTCCAGCCTCGGTACGGCGCTGAAGGCGATGCAGGACGCGGCGGCCCGCGATCTTGCCCAGGCGGAGGCGTCCAGCGCCAAAGCCCGCCTGCTGAAGCCGTCCAAACCGGAAGAGGACGATCCCAACATCAAGGCGGCGCTCGATGCAGCCACCGGAGCGAAGCCGGCGCCCAGCAGCCTGTCCGACCGTCTCGCCTCATTGAAAAGCCGGCATTGAGGAATGAATAGGATCATCCTATCGGTGAGATAGGATGATCCGTATCGATCCTATCGAAGTTCTCCGCCATGATGCGAGCGGTGAAAGTCTGCTCGGTGGAGGACGACCATGCGCAGGTCCATGGCGGAGCTGTTGAACGAACTGGAACGGCACGGCGTGCGGCTGCTGCCGGGCGGGCGTCTGCTGGTGCCGGGCGACGTTCCGGCGCCGCTGCTGATGCGCGCCCACCGCAACCGCCGCGCCCTCAGCGCCGCTTTGGCGCCGCCGCGCGGTTGACGACGCACTTGACCCCAAACCGCGGGGCGTTGTTCCTGCGCGGGCGGCGCCCCACGTCAATGCAACGCCCCCGATGTTCCGGGCGATCCCGTGCCCTACCAGGAGACCCTGTGTGACGATCCAACTGACCACCCTCGCCAACGGATTCCGCGTGCTGACGGACCACCTGCCGCATCTCGGCACGGTGACCAGCGGCGTCTGGGTCGGCGTCGGGGCGCGCAACGAACGGCCGGCGGTGAACGGCATCGCCCATTTCCTGGAGCACATGATCTTCAAGGGAACGGAAAGCCGCGACGCGCTGGGCATCGCGCTGGAGATCGAGAACCGCGGCGGCGAGTTCAACGCCTACACGGACTACGACGTCACCGCCTATTACACGCAGATGGCGGCCAAGCACGTCGACGTCTCCTGCGAGATCATCGGCGACATCGTCCTCAACTCCGTCTTCCCGGAAGAGGAGGTTGAGAAGGAGCGCGGCGTTGTCATCCAAGAGATCGGCCGCTACGCCGACGAGCCGGAGGATGTGGTCTACGAGGCGCTGCGCCGCACCGCCTTCGACGGGCAGGCGCTGGGCCGCCCGATCCTCGGCCCCAAGGAGAACGTCGCGGGTTTCGGGCGGGAGCATCTGTTCGACTATGTGTCCCATTACGACCCGCGCCGCATGGTCTATGTGGTGTCCGGCAACGTCGATCACGGCACCGTGGTGCGCCGGGCGGAGGCGCTGTTCGGCCATCTGACCGCCAAGGACGACCCCTTCCAGGAGACGGTCGTCAACAAGGGCGGGTCGGCGCTGCTGAAGCGCGACGCCGAGCAGGTGCATTTCATGGCGGCCTTCCCCGGCGTCGGCACCGAGGATTCGGCGAGCTACGCGCTTCGCCACCTCGCCAACATCCTGGGCGGCGGCATGACCTCGCGCTTGTTCCAGGAGATCCGCGAAAAGCGCGGGCTGGTCTATTCGGTCTACGCGGCTCCCATCCAGTATGCGGACGGCGGCGCCCTCAGCTTCTACGCCGGGACCGGGCCGGAGGAGGTGGCGGAGCTGGTGCCGGTCTTCTTCGAGGAACTGCGCAAGGCCCGCGACGGCGTGACCGCGGTGGAGCTGGAGCGGTCGAAGGAGCAGATGCGCTTCTCGGTGGGCAAGTCGCTGGAATCGACCATGCGTCGCGCCGACCGCTTCGCCCGCACCCTGCTGCGCACCGGCGAGGTACGGACCATCGAGCAGATCTTCGAGCGCATCGACGCCGTGACGCCGGAGGATGTGGCGGCGGCTGCCAACCGCGTCTTTGCCGGCCCGATGGCGGTGTCCGCGGTCGGCAAGCTGGACCATCTGCCGTCCTACGAGGACATGCAGGGGATGCTGCAGGCGGCGTGAGGTTGTCGTGCAGCGACGTCTTGCCCCCTCCCTAACCCTCTCCCGCTGACGCAGGGGAGGGGACCAATCTCCCTCCCCTGCGAAGCGGGGGAGGGCCGGGGTGGGGGCAATGCGCCGCCCCTACCAGACCACCGCCGGCAACGCCGCGACCTTCAGCGGCCCCAGGAACAGCCCGCGGTTCTGCAGGGTGACCGGGGCGGTCAGCACCGGCTCGCCGTTCGGCCCGGTGGGGCGGGCCAGCAGGCCCAGCATGGTGCGGGCCATCGCCAATTCCTTGGGCCGGAACATCCCCTGAAGCGCGTCCAGCACCGCCTGATACCCGCGCACCTCCGCCGTCAGCGCGGCCTGTGGCTGCAAGGCGGCATCCAGCGCCAGCGTGCCGTTCATCGCCAGCTTCAGCGGTCCCCAATCCACATTCAGCCCGTCGAGTTGGAGCGTGCCGCCGTCGCGGCTCCAGGCCGACAGGCTGGCCGGCTCCGGCTTGGGCGGCTGGCCGAGGACGCGCGCGGTCAGCAGGAGCCGTTGCACCTCGCGGCCCAGCGAGTCCGGCGCGCCCTCGGGCAGGGTGGCGCCGCGGGCTTCCAGCGTGACGGAGAGGCCGGTGTCGCTGTGGCTGGCCGGCGGCTCGGACGGCTGGCTGGCGGTCAGGTCCAGGGCGGCGATGGGAACAGGCAGGGACTCGGGCTGCGCCACCAGGTTGGTGAAGGCCAGCCGCGCCTCCACCGGCTGGCCGGTCAGGGTGAGGCCGACATGACCCCGGCCGCCGTCGCGGGCGATGAGTGTGAAGGGCGGCTGGCTGGGCTGCACCACCGTCACCCGCTGCTCGCCGGGCAGCGACAGGGCGATGCGCGTGTGGTTCCAGGGCGGCGCCTCCGCCACCAGCTTAGCGCCCCGCCATTCCACGTCGCGGGTGGCGAGGTGCGGCGCCTCCAGCGCGGCGCGGACGGTGAAGGGGTAGCCGCCGACGCTCAGCCCGCTATGGGCCACCACGGTGCCCGCCGCTCGCTGCTCGTCCATCCAGGCAAGCACGCCGCGCTCCACCGCCGCTGCGGCTTGCCACCACCAGACCGAATAGGCGCCGGCCAGCAGGGCCAGGGCGAGAACGGCGAAGCCCAAGATCTTCCGAACGCGCATCTGTGGCATTTCCGTTTTGTGGCACCCACCTTATAGCGGGCGGCCAGGGGCCGTGCTAGCATTCACCGTGTCGCCACCAGTCGGCGCACGCTGCATTACTTAAGGGTCATGCTGCTCGATACGCAATCGCCTGTTGCCGAGCTTCCGGTCATCGCACCGGCGCAGCGCACGGCATCATCCGCCTCTTCCTGGTCTGCCGACATCGCCGTGACGCCCGGCGCCGACCTCTGGGTCTTCGCCTACGGCTCGCTGATGTGGAACCCGGAGTTCCCCTTTCTGGAGCGCCATCCGGCGGTGCTGGGCGGCTACCACCGCCGCTTCTGCGTCTCCTCCCACCGCTACCGCGGCACGCCGGAGCGGCCGGGGCTGGTGCTGGGTCTGGACCGCGGCGGCTCCTGCCGGGGAATCGTCTTCCGCGTGGCGGCGGAGCGGGTGCCGGAGACGCTGGACTGTCTGTGGGACCGGGAGATGCTGAACCGCGTCTACCGGCCGAAGCTGCTGCCGGTGCGCCCGCGCGACGGTGGGGCGCCGGTCACTGCCTGCACCTTCGTCGTGGACCGCCGCCATCGGCAGTATTGCGGCTGCATGGACGAGACCGCCATGGCCGAGCGCATCGCCTGCTGCCGGGGCGAGCGCGGTCCGAACCTGGACTACCTCGCCAACACGGTCGCCCATCTGGAGGCCATCGGCATCCACGACCGCGGGCTGTGCAGCCTGCTGACCGCGGTGCGCGCGCGGATCGGCTGACGGGCAGAGGTCACGCCAACGCCGCCCTCAGGCTCGCGTCCAGCGGCCGGACCGTGTAGCCCAGTTCCCGCATCGCCTTGCCGCTGTCGAACCCGCCGCCGCCCAGCGCCAGCCGGACTCCGGTGACCGGCGCGGTCGGTGGGCGGCGGGTCACATGGTCGGACAGCCATTCCTCCACCCGCGCGGCCCCCAGCGCCAGGGCGGGCGGCACGGGATAGCGACGGAGCTGCGGGCGCCCGCAAAGCCGGTCGATCCGCTGCGCCAGATCGCCCAGTCCGACGTCCGTGCCGCCCAGGATGTAGCGCTCCCCGATTCGTCCTCCCTCCATGGCCAGGATCATCCCCTGCGCCACGTCACGCACGTCCACGAGGTTCAGCACGCAATCCAGGATCAGCCGCGGCCCGCCGCGCCGGAACAGGCGCAGCATGGCGTTCGGCGGGGTGGGCAGCCGATCGCCGGGGCCGATGGGCGCCGTGGGGTTGACCACCACCACCGGCAGCCCCTGCGCCGCGGCGCCCCGCGCGTCCTTTCCCGCAAGATACTTGGCCCGGCAGTAGGCACCGGCCAGCGCCTCCGGCCCCGGATCGGCGCTCTCGTCCAGCCGTTGGGGCGGCCGGCGGGGCGGGGGGTGGCCGATCATCACGGCTTCCGTCGAGCAATGGAGAAAGCGCCTCAAGCCCGGCGTCCGTGCCGCCGCGTCCAGAACCGCCATTGTCCCTTGCCGGTTCACCCGGTCGAAGACGGTCGGGTCGCGGTCCCACAAGGTTGCCACGGCGGCGAGGTGATAAACCTGCACCGCCCCCTCCAGCGCGCGGGCGACGGCCGCCGCATCGAGGATGGAGCCGTGGTGAAACTCCACACCGGTCGGCCGATCATGCGGCGGCTCCTGCCGGTCGAGGATGCGCACCCGCTCGCCCCGCGCGGCCAGCGCCGCCACCAGATGCCCGCCGATGAAGCCGCTGCCCCCGGTGACGAGGGTGATGCCCATGCGCCTCCGCCTCCGCCTCTAGGCCCCGCCGAGGATGCGGTCGGCGTTGCTGTTGAGATCGCGCGTCAGGGCGGCCAGCCCGCCGCCGCGCAGCGTGCTCTGGAACTCCGAGCGCTGCGTGGCGAGCTGGCTGACCGTGCCCTTCGCCAGCACGTCGAGGATGCGCCAGCGGTCACCCTCCGGCCGCAGCAGGTAGCTCAACCGCACCGGCGTCTTGCCGGCGCGCACCAGATCGGTGTCGACCAGCAGCATCCCGCGCGGGGCGGACCGCTCGCCGACGATCTCGAGCCGCTGGCCGTCGTAGCTGTCGAAGCGGTCGACATACTGGGCGGCGCTGCGCCGGGCGAAGGCGTCCAGCGCCTGCCGCTTTTCCGGCTCCGCCGACTGGTCGAAATAGGGAGCGGCGGCGACGCGGAGCGCCGCTTCCAGGTCGAAGGTGTCGAGCATCACCGGCAGGAAGCGCTGAAGGCGCACCCGCGCCGGCTCCCGTCCCGCGGCCTCCCGCATCAGGGACAGGATGGCCTCGTTCAGCCGCGCCACCGTGGCGCGGGCGCCCGGCGTGGTGCCGGCTGCGGTGCCGGGGGCTTGCTGCGCCACGGCGGGGACCGGCAGCAGGCCAGCCGCCAGGACGACCAGCGCGAGCGCGGCGCGCATCCATGTTCGGCGTGAGGAAGACCCAGTCATCGCGGTGCGCCCCGTCCTGTTCCGGCAAGAGTCGATGGAAATCTGCCCGTTCGGGGCAGGCGGATTCAACCGTCCGTGTGGGATGTAACAGCGTCCGGGCCGGTCTATCCTCCTGAGCGGCGCTGTCGAAGGGAGGTGTCCGGATGGGTGGGCAAGCAAAGAGGGGAAGCGGATGGATGCCGATCCCGGACCATCCGCTGTATGGCTGCGACGCCATCACCCTGCTGACCGTGTTGACGCGCAACGGCGGGCCGCGGGGGCGCGGCTGGCCGACGGCACTGGCGGCGCTGGCCTCGGCCCTTGGGCGCGCGCCCTTCTCCCTGGCGGAGGCCGGGTGGGTGGCGGCGCGGCGCCGGAAGTCCGCAGGTTTGCCGCCGCCGGTCTTCATCCTGGGCCATTGGCGCAGCGGCACCACCCATCTCTACAACGTGCTGAGCCGCGACCCGCAGTTCGGCATCATCGACCCCTTCGCGGTTGGGCTGCCCTGGGACATGCTGGGGCTGGGCTCGGTCCTGCGGCCGCTGCTGGCCCGCGCCCTGCCGGAGCGGCGCTACATCGACAACGTGCCGGTCAAGGCCGACAGCCCGCAGGAGGACGAGATCGCGCTGGCGAACATGTCGCCGGTCTCCTTCTACCACGGCCTCTATTTCCCGGAGCGGTTCGACGAGAATCTGCGGCGCGGCCTCTATTTCGACGGCTGCACGGCGGCGGAGCGGGATGCCTGGAAGCGCCGCTTCCTCTATTTCCTGGAGAAGGTGTCGATCGCCCAGGGCGGGCGCTGCATCCTGCTGAAGAACCCGGTCTACAGCGCGCGGGTCGCCATGATGCGGGAGATCTGGCCCGACGCGCGCTTCATCCACATCCACCGCGACCCGCGGGCGGTGTTCGTGTCGACGGTCGGCTTCTACCGCACGCTGCTGGCACGGCTGGCGCTCCAGCCGCATGAGCACATCGACGTGGAGCGGGTGGTGCTGGACCATTACCCGCGCATCATGCAGGCGCTGATCGACGACACGGCCGACCTGCCGGCGAACCGCTTCGCCGAGGTGCCGTTCGAACGGTTCGAGCGCGCGCCGCTGGAGGAGGTGGAGCGGCTGTACCAGACGCTGGAGTTGCCGGGCTTCGCGGCGGCGCAGCCGAATTTCGCGGCGTATCTGGGGGCGGTGAGCGATTACGCGAAGAACCGCCACCGCCTGTCCGACGAGGGGCGGGAGCGGGTGGACCGCGAATGGGCGCCCTTCGTCGCGCGCTGGGGGGCCGGTGTGGCGTGATTTGGCCCCCCCTGCGAAGCGGGGAGGAGGGAACCCACGAAGTGGGGAGGGTGGGGGCAACGACCTTCCTCCTCATCACCCTCCTCACCCACCCCGCCCAATCCGCCTGCCGCACCGTCTCCGTCACCGCTGACGACGCCCCCGTCATCGGCATCGAGGACATGGCGCTCGACGCCGCGCGCGGTCAGGCGGTGCTCTCCGCCTACGACCGCCGCGCCGGAACCACGGGCGGGCTCCACCTGCTGAACCTGCAATCCCTCGACGCGCCGACCGTCGCCGTCGTCCCCCTTGCCACCGGCCTGCGCCCAGCGGGCATCGACCTCCGCGCCGAGCCGGACGGCGCACGCTCCCTGCTCGCCATCAGCCGTCACGACGATGGGACGGCAACGGTCGAGCGTTTCCGCCTGGACGGCGCCACCCTGACCCACCAAGGCACCATCACCAGCCCGTTGCTCTGCCGGGCCAACGACGTGGCCTTCCTCGACAGGGAGCGTTTCCTGTTCACCAGCAGCCACGGCGGCTGCGGCTGGAGCGCCGTGATCGAGGACAACGTCTTCGGCGGGCGCCACGGCTTCGTCGGCTTCGTCGATAACAACAACGCTCGCGTCCTGATCGGCGGGATCGGCTTCGCCAACGGCCTGCTTCCCGACGAAGCCAAGGACCGGCTGATCGTCGCCGCCACGCGGGAGGAGGCGCTGCTCGTCTACCGCCTGTCCGATCCGAAGGCCCCGCCAGAGCGCCTCGCCCTTTCCGGAGGGCCGGACAACCTGACGATGGCCCCGGACGGCCGCCTGCTGGTGGCGCTGCACCCGTCGCCGTTCCGGCTGGCGCTGCACCGCTACGGCTGGCCGGGCGGGGCTGCGGCACCGACCCGCGTCGCGGCGCTTGGCCCCGCCGGGACGGAGATCCTGCTGGACGAGGACGGACGGCGCTTTTCGGCCGCCACGGTCGCCCTCCCGTGGAACGGGCGGCTGATCGTCGGCTCGGTCACCGCGCCGGGACTGCTGGTCTGCGACGCAGCCGCCAGCGGTGCCACAGGATCATCAGCGCCGGCAGAACCACCAGCGACGAGATGACCGTGTAGGTGATCGACACCGCCAGCAGCACCCCCATGCTGGACAGCCCGCGGTGATTGGACAGCGCCAGCGTGGCGAAGGCGGTGCTGGTGGTCAGCGTGCTGACCAGGACGGCGCGCGGCGTGCTGGTCACCAGAAGCTCGATGCCGAAGGCGCTGTCCGACGCCCCTTCCCGCACCAGATCCTGCCCGCGCGAAACCATGTGGATGCTGCTCGACACGCCAAGCGCGAACAGAAGCGGGATGACGATGACGTTGGCGAAGTTGAAGGGGATGTCCAGCAGCCCGGCCGTTGCCATGGTCCACAGGGCGGCCAGGACCAACGGCGCCAGGATCAGCACCATCCCGGTCACCGAGCGCTGAACGGCGACCAGCAGAAGCACCATCAGCACCAGCGTCAGCGCCGTCGCCTCCAGAAAGGAGGAGCCGACGACCCTGGCCGCCTCCGTCACCGTGACCGGGGCGCCGGTGGCGTTGGGCACCACGGCCAGCACCGCGTCGGCGAAATCGGCCATTTCGCGGCTGTCGGAGATGTCGTGGGTGGGCAGCACCTCGACGCGGGCGCGTCCGTCCGCGGCGATCCAGCGGGCCTGCAGGCTGTCCGGCACATCGGCGGCCGTCACCGGCTGCTCCACCGCCATGCCCTCGCGCAGCCGCTCGAGCAGCGGCGGCACGCCCCCGGTCAGCGCGGCGTCGAGCGTGGCGAGCTGCCCCGGCTGGATGCGGGCCAGCGCGCCGTCGAAGCGCTGCACGGCGGCGCGCAACTCGGGCGGTCCGTCGCCCTTGTCCGTCCGATAGCCCCCCAGCACCGTCTTCAGCATGGCGAAGGCGCGCTCCAGCCCACCCTGGTCCAGCGCCGCCGGGGTGGCGGGTGCGGCGAGGCTGGGGCCGACCAGCAGCGACATGTCCGCCAGGATCGGCAGCTTGGCCTCCTGGTCCTTGGGGATGAAGCTGGCGAAGGTGCGCACGCCGCCCGACTCCGGCAGGGGGCGCAGCCGGTCGGCCAGCGCCTGCGCCGCCGCGAGGTCCGGCGTCAGGATGTTGACGGAATAGGGTGAGGTGCGCGGTGTGGTGGCGAGATCGCGGTAGGTGGCGACGGCCTCCGTCCGCTCGTCCTGCAGGTTCAGCGGGTTGACGTCCAGCCGCACCAGCGGCAGCGCCGCCATGGACAAAACGGCGCTTGCCCCGGCCAGGGCGAGGATCGCGCGGTGGTGGCGGGTGACCCAGCCGGCGAAGCCGCGGTCCTCGCGCTCCGGCGCTGGGACACCGGGGCCGGGGCGCAGCAGGACGATCAGCGCGGGCAGAAGGGTCAGGCTGATGAGCAGCGCCACCACCATGCCGACGGCGGAGATGATGCCGAACTCCGCCAGTCCCAGATAGGCGGTCGGCACGAAGGACAGGAAGCCGATGATGGCGCACAGGGTGCTGAGGACCAGCGCCGGCCCGACCGCCCGCACCGCCTCGATGGCGGCGGCCAGCGGCGGCAGGCCGCGGCGCAGCTCCTCCTGGTAACGCAGGCCGAGATGCCCGCCGTAATCGTCGCCCAACCCGAAGAACATCACCGCGCAGGTGACGGAGATCAGGTTCAGCCGCCCCACGGTCAACGCCGCCGCCCCGGCGCTCAGCGTCAGGCCCAGCAGCAGGACCACCATGATGCAGGCGATCAGCCGCCCCGACCGCATCCCGGCGATCAGCACCGCCGAAACCAGGATGAAGGACAGGATGGTGGCGAGACCGGCGCTGTTGGCGACCGTGTCCAACTCCGTCTGGCGCAGCGGCACGGCGCCGGTGACCCGCATCTCGACCCCTTGCCCGACCGGCTCCGCCATCACCGCGCCGATGGCCTCGTGCACCGCGGTGACCGCGGGACGCCCGCGCCCGAAGGAGCTGTTGTCGAGGATGGGCCGGGCCAGGACGAAGCGGCGGTTGGCTGCCCGGTCCTCCTCTTCCGCGGCCTGCACCAGCCCGGTCCAGGACAGCGGCACGGGGCGGCCGTCCGCCACCGTCGCGGTGCTGACCGCCAGCCGGTCGAGAAGATTGGCGGGGGTGGCCGGCGCCCCTTCGTCCGCGTGGGTCAGGATCAGGTCCAGCAGGTCGGCCAGACCCTGAAGGTTGGGAGCGGCGTTCAGCGCGCCCAGCGCCGCCTGCGCCCCGGCCAGCCGGGTGGCCAGATCCTGCAATTTTTCCGTGTCGAGAAAGAGCAGACCATACTGGCGGAAGTACGGATCGGCGGACGGCACCTCCACCGCCGACAGCACGTCGCTGCGGGCGGACATGCGTTCCGCCAGACGTACGGCGGCGGCGTCCGACTGATCGGGGGACGGGCTGTCCACCACCACGACAATCTGGTCGTCGGCGAAGGGAAAGGCCTGCCGGTATTCCTCTGTGTGCTGGCGGAAGGCGGTGTCCGGCGAGATCATGTCCGCCGTGCTGGTGCTCATCGTCAGATTATCGGCGGAATACCAGCCGGCCAGGACGGACAACAGGACCCCGACCGCCAGCGTCACCCGCGGCCTTCGGCAGGACAGGGCGCCCAGGCCCCCGATCATGCTGCGGCCGAGGTCCGCCATCCGGCCCAGGACACCTTGCCGTTCTGTCACGCTGTACGTCTCCCCTTGAAACGTACGCAGTCTGCCAGGACAACCTCTGGCACCCAACGTACGCTACCGTATCTTACTTCCAACCAATGGGCGAAGCGCGGCACCTCATTACCCTGATACCTCCACCATGGGGAACACCGGGGCAAAGCGGGAGCGCCGATGCAAGACCACAACGCAAGCACAACCTTGCGGGTCCAACGGGCCGAGCCGTCGGCCAAGGCCGTGGGCGACGCCGTGGCCGAGGCCACGGACGCCCTGATCCGCCGCCAGCAGGCCGATGGCCATTGGGTGTTCGAGCTGGAGGCCGACGCCACCATCCCATCCGAATATCTGCTGCTGCACCACATCCTCGACGAGATCGATCCGGAGCTGGAAGCCGGTCTGGCCGCCTTCATCCGCGGGCGGCAGGGCAAGGACGGCGGCTGGCCGCTGTTCTTCGGCGGCGCCATGGACATCAGTTGCAGCGTGAAGGCCTATTTCGCTCTGAAGGCCGCGGGGGACAGCCCCGACGCGCCGCACATGCGCCGCGCCCGCGAGGCGATCCTGGCGCGCGGCGGCGCGGCGCGCTGCAACGTCTTCACCCGCATCCTGCTGGCCCAGTTCGGGCAGATCCCCTGGCGGGCGGTGCCGGCGATGCCGGTGGAGGTGATGAACCTGCCGCCCTGGTCGCCCTTCCACATTTCCCGCATCTCCTACTGGTCGCGGACGGTGGTGGTCCCGCTTCTGGTCGTCATGGCGCACCGGCTGCGGGCCCGCAATCCGCGCGGCATCGGCATCGCGGAACTGTTCACCGAGCCGCCGGAGCGCGTGCGCAACTGGCACAGCAACAACAGCCGCGGCGGCTGGGCCACTCTGTTCCGCGCGCTCGACGCCGCCCTGCACGCGGTGGAGCCGCGCCTGCCCGCCAACGGGCGCCAGACGGCCATCGACCGCGCGGTGCGTTTCGTGACCGAGCGGCTGAACGGGGAGGACGGGCTGGGCGCCATCTTCCCGGCGATGGTCAACGCGGTGCTGATGTTCCATTGCCTGGGCATGCCGCCCGACCATCCCGACGCGGCGACGGCGCGCCGCGCGCTGCGCGGGCTGGTGGTGCGGCAGCCGGGGCGGGTCTATTGCCAGCCCTGCCTGTCGCCGGTCTGGGACACCGCGATCATCTGCAACGCCTTGTTGGAAACCGGAAACCCGCAGGCCCGCGCCGCGGCCCGGCGCGGGGCGGATTGGCTGATCGACCGGCAGATCCTGGATGTCGAGGGCGACTGGGCGTGGCAGCGGCCGGGGCTGGCCTCGGGCGGCTGGGCCTTCCAGTACAACAACGCCCATTACCCGGACACCGACGACACCGCCATGGTGGTGATGGCCCTGCAACGGCTGGACACCGAGCGCTATGGCGAACCGATCCGCCGCGCGCGGGACTGGATCGTCGGCATGCAGAGCCGCAACGGCGGCTGGGGCGCCTTCGACGCCGAGAACCAGCACGATTTTCTCAACCACATCCCCTTCGCCGACCATGGCGCCTTGCTCGACCCGCCGACCTCCGACGTGACCGCCCGCTGCGTCATGATGCTGGCCCGGCTGGGCGAGGGCCGGGACACCGTGCCGACCCGCCGCGGCCTGACCTTCCTGGAGCGCGAGCAGGAGAGCGACGGCGCCTGGTTCGGGCGCTGGGGCACCAACTACGTCTACGGCACTTGGTCGGCGTTGGAGGCGCTGAACGCCGCCGGAGTGCCGCACGCAGCACCGGCCGTGCAGCGCGCCGCGCAGTGGCTGCTGGCGCACCAGCGCGCGGACGGCGGCTGGGGGGAGGACGGCGCCAGCTATTGGGCCGGCAACCCGCGTGGCGAGGGGCCGGTCTCCACCGCCTCGCAGACCGCCTGGGCGCTGCTCGGGCTGATGGCGGCCGGCAAGGGCAACCACCCGGCGGTCGACCGCGGCGTTGACTATCTGCTGTCGGCCCGCAACGCCGAAGGGCTGTGGAGCGAGGAACCCTTCACCGCCGTGGGCTTCCCACGCGTCTTCTACCTGAAGTACCACGGCTACGCGGCGAGCTTCCCACTGTGGGCGCTGGCCCGCTACCGCGCCTTCAGGGTGTGATGGGGCGGGCGTGAGAGGAGGAGCGGCGGTCTTGGCCGCGGCGCTGACCGTGACCGTTCAGGGCGTGCGCAACGGCGATGGGCAGATCGTCCTCGCCGTGTGCGAGGAGGCGGCCTACCCGGCGGGGCGTTGCGCCTTCCGGGTCGCTGCCCCGGCGACGGAGGGGGCGGTGCGCGTCGCCGTGCCCGACGTGCCGCCGGGGACCTACGCGTTGCGCGTCTATCACGACGAGAACGGCAACGGTCAGTTGGACCGCAACCTTCTCGGGGTGCCGCGGGAAGGCTTCGGATTCGGCAACGACGCCCCGGTGCTCCTGGCGCCGCCGAGTTTCCGCGACGCCGCCGTGACGGTGGCGGAGGATGGCATGGAAACGGCGTTGACGCTGCGTTACTGGATATCGCCATAGGGAGGCGTGATGGCCGCCGCGATCCTCACCGGCATGGCGTTGGAGGCCCGTATCGCCCGGCGTAGCGGGTTGCCCGTCGCCTGCGCCACGGGGGACGCCGCGGCCGCGGTGGCCGCGCATCGGCTGTTGGAAGGCGGAGCCTGCGGACTCATCAGCTTCGGCATCGCCGGCGGCTTGGCGCCCGACCTGCGGCCCGGCTCGCTGGTTGTAGCGACGGCTGTCGTCGATGAGGACGGTACCGTCCATGAAACCTGCCAGCCCTGGCAGAATCGCCTGCACGACGCCTTGCCTCAGGCACGCTCCGCGTTGGTGGCGGGGGCGCGGATGCCCGCGGCGACGGTCGGGGACAAGGCGCGGCTGCGCGCTCTGACCGGTGCCGCGGCGGTCGATCTGGAGAGCCTTGCCGTCGCGCGGGCCTGCCAGGCATGGGGGCGGCCCTTCGCCGTGCTGCGCGCGGTCGCCGACCCGGCGTGGCGGGCGCTGCCCACGGCAGCCCTAGCCGGACTCGACGGGGCTGGGCGCATGGCCCCCGGCGCCGTGCTGGCGCGGCTGGCCGCCGACCCCCGCGAACTCGTCGCGCTGGGCCGGCTGGCCTGGGACCTGGGCCGCGCCTTGTCGTCACTGCGCGGGGCGGCCCAAGCCTTTCCCGCCGACCTATTCGGCGGCGGTCCGCTCGGCCTCGATCCGGCGCAGCGTGTCCGCAACGTGGCGTGAGAAGACCTCCTCCGCCGGGCGCTGGCGGTCCAGCGGGATCTCCGGCGCCATCGGTCCCTCCGTGCGCGGCCCGCGCAGGCTGACCGCCAGCGCCGCCAGGGGATTGCGCAGCGTGTCCTCCACCGCGGTCGGCTCATAGCCGCTGTGGACCATGCAGTCGGCGCATTTCTCGTAATTGCCGGTGCCGTAGGCGTCCCAGTCCGTCTCCTCCATCAGCGCCTTGAAGGTCGGGGCATAGCCCTCGCCCAGCAGGTAGCAGGGGCGCTGCCAGCCGAAGACGTTGCGCGTCGGGTTGCCCCAGGGTGAGCAGCGGTAGGTGCGGTTGCCGGCCAGAAAATCCAGGAACAGGGACGATTGCGAGAAGCGCCATTTGCGGCCCCGCCCCCGCGCGAAGACGTCGCGGAACAGCTCCTTGGTCTTGCGGCGGTTCAGGAAATGCTCCTGGTCCGGGGCGCGCTCGTAGGCGTAGCCGGGCGACACGGTGACGGCGTCGATGCCGGCGGCCATCGCCTCGTCGAGGAAGGCGGCGACCTTCTCCGGCTCCGCCCCGTCGAACAGGGTGCAATTGATGTTGACGCGGAAACCGCGCGCCTTGGCGGCGCGGATCGCCGCGACGGCGCGGTCGTAGACGCCCGGTTGGCAGACCGCCTTGTCATGCTCCTCCCGCCCGCCGTCGAGATGGACCGACCAGGTGAAGAAGGGGCTGGGGGTGAAGCGGTCGAGTCGCTTCTCCATCAGCAGGGCGTTGGTGCAAAGATAGACGAACTTGCGGCGCGCCACGATGCCGGCGGCGATGGTGTGGATCTCGGGATGCAGCAGCGGCTCGCCTCCGGCGATGGAAACCACCGGGGCGCCGCACTCGTCCACCGCGCCCAGGGCCTCCTCCACCGACAGGCGGCGGCGCAGGATCGGGTCGGGATAGTCGATCTTGCCGCAGCCGGCGCAGGCGAGGTTGCAGCGGAACAGCGGCTCCATCATCAGCACCAGCGGGAAGCGCCGGTTGCCTCTGAGGCGCTGGTGCAGGACATAGGCGCCGACCAGCGCCGCCTGGATCGCGGGAACGGCCATGGTTACGCCTTGCCCTTTCCATCGTGGATCGCCGTCTGGTGGATCGCCGTCATGCGCCTATCCCTGAAATTGCGTCGCGCTCCAGTTTGGAGCGTCCGGAGACGCACGGCAGGTAGATTACTGTATGATACTTGCCGGACTCTGGTGTGGTCCGGCTCCGCCTTTCATCCTTGGCAAGCCGCAAAACCACAGCGCGCGGGACCGTTGCGCCGGCCGCTGCATTGGTTGACGGCCCATAATGGGGCCCATAATGGGGGAGGCACCGGCCATGAAGTCCAAGATCCCGAGCAGCAGGACGCCTCTGCTCGACCGGGTGCGCACCCCCGTCGATCTGCGCCGCTTGAAACCACGCCAACTGCGGCAACTGGCCGACGAACTGCGAACCGAGACGATCAGCGCGGTGTCGGTGACCGGCGGTCATCTGGGCGCCGGGCTGGGGGTCGTCGAGCTGACCGTGGCGCTGCACTATGTCTTCGACACGCCAGCCGACCGGCTGATCTGGGACGTCGGGCATCAGTGCTACCCGCACAAGATCCTGACCGGGCGCCGCGACCGCATCCGTACGCTCCGTACCGGAGGGGGATTGAGCGGATTCACGAGACGTACGGAGAGCGCGTACGACCCCTTCGGAGCGGCGCACAGTTCCACCGCCATGTCGGCGGGGCTGGGCATGGCGGTGGCGCGCGACCGGCTGGGCCGCCGCAACCATGTGGTGGCCGTGGTCGGGGACGGCGCCATGAGCGCCGGCATGGCCTATGAGGCGATGAACAACATCGGTTCCGGCGACAGCCGGGTGATCGTTGTGTTGAACGACAACAACATGTCGATCGCCCCGCCGGTCGGCGCCCTGTCGGCCTATCTCTCGCGGCTGATCTCCTCCAAACCCTTCCTGACCCTGCGGCACTTCGCGGAGGATCTGGCCGGCCACATGCCGCGTCCTCTGCGCACGGCGGCGCGGCGGGCGGAGGAGTACGCCCGCGGCATGGTCACCGGCGGCACGCTGTTCGAGGAGATGGGCTTCTACTACATCGGCCCGATCGACGGGCACAATCTGGACCATCTGCTGCCGGTGCTGCAGAACGTGCGCGACGCCGGCGACGACAAGCCCGTCCTGATCCACGTCGTCACCAAGAAGGGCAAGGGCTACGGCCCGGCGGAAGCCTCGGCCGACAAGCTGCACGCGGTCGCCAAGTTCGACGTCGTCACCGGCGCCCAGTCCAAGCCCAAGTCCAACGCCCCGA
The DNA here is from genome assembly GCF_965111635.1 of Azospirillum sp. Marseille-Q6669. Taxonomy (NCBI): domain Bacteria; kingdom Pseudomonadati; phylum Pseudomonadota; class Alphaproteobacteria; order Rhodospirillales; family Azospirillaceae; genus Azospirillum; species Azospirillum sp. Marseille-Q6669. The sequence continues at coordinate 2,034,867 of NZ_CBCOOP010000001.1, forward strand.
CCTACACCCGCGTCTTCGCCAACGCCCTGATCGCCGAGGCCGAGCGCGACCCCGGCGTCCTCGCCATCACCGCGGCCATGCCGTCGGGCACCGGGCTCGACCTGTTCGGCCAGCGCTTCCCCGACCGCTGCTTCGACGTCGGCATCGCCGAGCAGCACGCCGTGACCTTCGCCGCCGGGCTGGCGACCGAGGGCTTCAAGCCCTTCTGCGCGATCTACTCGACCTTCCTGCAGCGCGCCTACGACCAGGTGGTGCACGACGTCGTGCTGCAGCGCCTGCCGGTGCGCTTCGCGCTCGACCGCGCCGGTCTGGTCGGGGCGGACGGGGCGACCCACGCCGGGGCCTTCGACGTGGCCTATCTGGGCTGCCTGCCCGACATCGTGCTGATGGCGGCGGCGGACGAGCTGGAGCTGATGCACATGGTGGCGACCAGCGCCGCCATCGACGACCGCGCCTCGGCGCTGCGCTACCCGCGCGGCGAGGGGGTGGGGCTGGAACTGCCGGAGCGCGGCGAGGTGCTGCCCATCGGCAAGGGCCGCATCCTCCAGGAAGGCACCAAGGTGGCGATCCTCAGCTACGGCACGCGCCTGGCCGAGGCACGCAAGGCGGCGGCGGAGCTGGGTGCGCGCGGGCTGTCGACGACGGTGGCCGACGCGCGCTTCGCCAAGCCGCTGGACGAGGAGCTGGTGCGCCGTCTGGCGCTGGAGCATGAGGTGCTGATCACCATCGAGGAGGGCTCGGTCGGCGGCTTCGGCAGCTTCGTGCTGCAGCATCTGGCGATGGCCGGCCTTCTGGATGGCGGGCTGAAGATCCGCCCGATGGTCCTGCCCGACCGCTTCCTCGACCATGACAGCCCGGCCAAGCAGTATGAGGAGGCCGGCCTCGCCGCCCGTCACATCGTCGCCACGGCGCTGCAGGCGCTGGGCAACCACACCGGGCGGATCGCGACGCTGGGATAGAAACCTTACCGCGCTTCCGGCTTGCTCTTGCTCCGCGTGGTCTTCGCGGCTTTTGCCTTCACGGGCTTGGCGAGGTGCTTCAACTCCTCGTACCGGCTCAGAAAGAGGGCATAAGCTTGGTCGGGGCCGACCGGAACGATCCTGTCCGGGTGGGCGGCCGGCAGATGCCCCCAATCCAACCAAGCCGGGGGCAGGAGGTCGCGCAGCTCCGTCGCCATGCAGACGAGGTCGGCCTGCTTGATGGCCGGCGCCTCGTCATCGAAGCCGAACCAGCGGCGCAGCGCGTCCTTGACCGGATGCAGCCGCTGCTTAACGTAGTCGCGGTCCAGCATGACCTTCACCGGCGACGGCCAGTCGCCGAGGAATTCCTCGCAGTCGTGCATCAGGGCCGAGTAGGCCAGGGCCGGCGGCACCAGACGCGAGACCATCACCGAATGCTCGGCGACCGAATACCAGGGCCGGGCTGCACCGCCCCAGCGCGGCTGGGACGACAGGCATTGGGCGATGTCCTCGATCGGCATGCCGGTGGCGTCCGGCGTCAGAAGATCGAGGACGAAGCCGGACGGCATCAGTATGGCCGTGCGTCCGTCCGGTCGCTTGAGAAGGTCGAGTTGCATGGATCGCGCTGTTCCAGAACCACGGGCCGGGCGCGGTGCCGCTTTCAGGAGCCGGACCCGACCGTCAATCGGTGTGGGTTTAGCAGATCGCCGACCCCGCGGACAACGGACCCCGGCGCATCGCCGCCATCGGCCGCAACAACCCGTCGCCTTCCTGTCCCTGCGGTTGAAGAAATTGCAAAATCAGCATCATTTACCGGCTTTTCCGGCATGGTCCGACGATGTAACGTGCTTCTGCATTCGCCCAATGCAACGACACGGATATGGGTGGCCGCGCCGATGCTGACTGACAATGCGAAGGATGGGCTGCCGAGCCGCAGCATCAACGACCTGCGTGTCCTGCTGATCGAAGACGACGACTTCACCCGCCGGCTGATGAGCCGCCTGCTTCAGGATCTGAAGGTTCGCCATGTGTGGGAGGCATCGGACGGCATGGCTGCGCTGGGCATCCTGCGCGACCATGCGGAGGAGGTGGACCTCGCCATCTGCGATCTGGAAATGCCGCGGATGAGCGGGCTGGACCTGCTGCACGCCCTGCGCACGGCCACGGGCAACCCGCTCGCCGACCTTCCGGTGATCGTGCTGACGGCGCATCGCGAGGCCGACACGGTCAAGCGGGCCATCGCTTACGGCATTTCCGGCTATCTGGTGAAGCCGGTGTCGAAGGCCGACCTCGTGAAGCGGCTGACCTTTGTTCTTCAGAAAGGCCGTTAGCAAAACCGTCGAACAGAAGATTAACAACCATAGGATGCGGTTGCTGAAATCTGGACCGGTCGGCGCAGTCAGGCGTTGCAGGAACGGGTGCGAGGGAGCACCTTTCATCCGAACGCCCCCTCGACCGGAGACGCCGCGCCATGCCGGAGACCGTCCGGCCTTCCCAGGACCCGATACGGATCGCCTCCAACCCCATTGCGGACCGCCGCGCCGAATTGGCGCGCGCCGTAGTGGCGATCCAGTTCGAGCGCTGGCCCGCGCTCTACGCCCGTTACGGCGAGGCCGGGCGGGAACGGTGCGTCGAGGATGTCGGTTTTCACCTTCTCTATCTTGCGGAGGCCGTGGCCGCCGACAGCCCGGCGCTGTTCCGCGAGTATGTGGCCTGGGTCAAGGTCCTCTTCGCCGGGATCGGCATCCCCGACGAGGAACTGGGCGAAAGCCTGGAAATCCTCCGCGACGTGGTGGCTGCCCGGATCGATCCCGCCACGGCGACGCGCGTGCGCGCCTGCGTGGGGGAAGGGCTGGCCGCTTTGCCCGCCCTGCCGCGGGAGGTGCCGCCCTTCGTCCGGTCGGACGCGCCGCTCGGCGCGCTCGCCCGCGCCTATCTGGATGCGCTGTTGTCCGGTGACCGGCGCCGGGCGGCGCTGCTGGTGACGGACTCGGCGGCCGGCGGGGCGACGGTGCCCGAGCTTTACCTGCATGTGTTCCAGCCGGTTCTGCGCGAGATCGGACGCCTGTGGCAGACGCGCGCGATCACCGTGGCGCACGAGCATTTCGCCACCGCCGCCACCCAGACGATCATGGGCCAGCTCTATCCGGTGATCTTCGCCGCCGAGCGGCGCGGCCTGTCCATGGTCGCCACCTGTGTCAGCGGGGAGCAGCACGAGATCGGCATCCGCATGGTCGCCGACTTCTTCGAGATGGCCGGGTGGGACAGCCATTATCTCGGCGCCAACGCGCCCGTGGACAGCGTCGTCCGGTCGGTGCGGGAGCGGGGCGCCCGCGTCCTGGCGGTGTCGGCCACCATCACCGCCCATGTCGGGCGGGTCGCGGCCCTCATCGCCGCGGTGCGCGCCGAATCCGGAGAGCAGCCGCATGTGCTGGTCGGCGGTTATCCCTTCAACCTCGTTCCGGACCTGTGGAGGACGGTCGGTGCCGACGCCTTCGCCCCCGGCGCGGAGGAGGCGGTCGCCATCGCGGAGCGGCTGATCGGCCCGGCGGCTCCGAACCGCGCCGTCGGTGTGGCGTGATGCGTGTTCCGTGACCCATGCGGCTTGAGGGAGAGGGCATGGACGGGCTGGTCCTGACCTGCGACCACGATGGACGGCTGCGCGCCCTGCACCGGCTGGGCGCTGGTTTGCCGGGATTGACCGGAAAGCCCGGCACGCCTTTCCCGGTTCTGTTCGGCCCGGACGCGGTGGCCGGCGCGCTGGACCTGTTCAGCGGCCTGCGGAAATCCGGCCGGGTGATCGACCAGCCCCTGTCCAGCCGGCTCGACCCCATAGGGGGATTCCATGTCAGCGGGCTCAGCGACGCGGAGGGGTTGGTGCTGGCCGTGGCGCGGGCGCCCGGCGGGCTGTCCGCCGTGATGGAGGAATTGGAGACGCTGAATCCGCGGCTGGCCCAACGGCTCGTTCCGCTTCGGGAGGTGGTGCCGGGGCCGGAGGTTCCCTCCCTGGACGCGCTGTTCGGCGAAATGACCCTTCTCAACAACGAACTCGCCAACGCCCAGCGGGCGCTCGCCAAGGCCAACGCCGAGCTGGCCGCCAGCAACGAGCAGAAGAACCGGCTGATGGGCATGCTGGCCCACGATCTGCGCACGCCGCTCCAGGTCGTCGTCGGCTTCGCGGAGCTGCTGGAGCAGAGGCTGGACGGGCGCTTGGAGGCGGCGGAGCGTGCCTGCCTGGAGCGCATCCGCGAATCCAGCCTGTCCATGCGCCACATGGTGGAGGACGCGCTGTCCCTGGCGGCGCTCCAGGCGGGGCGGATGCGGTTGACGCGGCGGCCGTCCGATCTGATGACGCTGGTCCGCCGGAACGTCTCGATGAACCGCGTGTTGGCCGAAGGCAAGTCCATAACCATCGAGCTGTCCGTGCCCGAACCGCCCATGCCCATGGCCGACATCGACCCGGCCAAGCTGGACCAGCTTCTCAACAACCTCCTGTCGAACGCCATCAAATACTCCGACCGCGGTGGGAGCGTCCGTGTGGCTCTGAGCGAGGCCCCGGGGGAGGGCGGCGGCTGGGCGCGCCTGCGTGTGTCCGACGACGGCCGCGGCATTCCGCCGGCGGAGCTGGCTCAGCTCTTCCAGCCCTTCGCCCGCTCCGGCCGGCTGGGCACGGAGGGGGAGGGAACGGTCGGCCTCGGCCTCTACATCTGCCGGTCCATCGTCGAGGGGCACGGCGGGCGCATCACCGCCGATTCGGCGCCGGGACGCGGCTCGACCTTCACCGTCGAGCTGCCGTTGGTGGCATCATCCCCTTGAGAAACGGCACATTCCACAGATGGGCTGGCGCACCGACCGGCGATGCTGTAAAAGGAGCCGGTACGATGTTGCGACGCGAAAGGTCCATGGGTTTACCCTTCCGCCGTTTCGGGCGGCCTCCGTGGGGAGCGCCGTGAGCGACGGCCGACCTCCCGACACGTCCCCGGACCGTCAGGCTCCGGAGGGCGTCGACCGCGGCGATGCCGCGACCACCGGTTTCCCGCCGGTGAACCCCGCTTCGGCGGTGCTGGACGATTTCCTGAACCACGACCACGGCGCGCGGATCGCGCTTGGTGACCTCGTGGGCATTCTGGGCGACCGCGCCTTCGGCGCCCTGCTTCTGATCCTGTCCATTCCGAACATCCTGCCGGTGCCGGGTCTGTCCACGGCGACGGGCCTGCCGATGCTGCTGATCGGCGCCCAGATCGCCGCCGGACGCGACCGCCCCTGGCTGCCGCGCCGGCTGGCCGCCCTTACGCTGGACCGGGACGCTTTTTTGCGGGTGATCGCGAAGGCGAAGCCGCATGTCGACCGGCTGGAGCGGCATCTGCGCCCGCGCCTGCCGGCGATGACCGCCCCGACGGCGGAACGGCTGCTCGGCGTGGCGGTGATGATTCTCGCCGGAATCCTGGCCCTTCCCATCGTCTTCGGCAACCAGCCGCCGGCCTTCGCCATCGCGCTGATCGCGCTGGGGCTGATCGAGAAGGATGGGGCCTTCGTCGTCGCCGGCCTCGTCGCCGGGCTGATCGCCATCGTCATCGTCGCCGCCATCCTGTTCGGTTTCGGGCAGGCCGGCATGCTGATCTTCGACAAACTGTCTTCATAAAAGGGAGCGCCCGCGGGCTCGACGCCATGATTTGGGAAGTACTGGTCATCATTTTGCTGATCCTGCTGAACGCCTTTTTCGCGATGTCGGAAATGGCGCTGGTGTCGTCGCGACGCGCGCGGCTTCAGCAGATGGCCGAGGAAACACGCAGCAAGGGCGCCCGCGCCGCGCTGAAACTGTCGGAGGACCCCGGCAACTTCCTCTCCACCGTGCAGGTCGGCATCACGCTCATCGGCATCATCGCCGGCGCCTACGGCGGCGCGACCCTGGCCGACCGGCTGGGCACGGTCCTGGACGCCAACGTCTCCTGGATCGCCCCTTACGGGCAGCAGGTCGGCTTCGCGCTGGTGGTCGCCGCGATTACCTACCTGTCGCTGATCGTCGGCGAACTGGTGCCCAAGCGCATGGCCCTGGTGAACGCGGAGCGCATCGCCGCCGGCGTGGCCGGCCCGATGAGCGTCCTGTCGCGGGTCGCCATGCCGCTGGTCTGGCTGCTCGGCGTCTCGACCGAGGGCTTGATGAAGCTGCTGCGCCTGCCCACCGCGCGCGAGCAGACCGTCACCGAGGAGGAGGTCAAGAGCCTCATCAAGGAGGGCACGCAGACCGGCGTCTTCGAACCTGCCGAGCGGCAGATGATCGAGGGCGTGTTCCGCCTGTCCGATCGCACAGCGCGGTCGATCATGACCCCGCGCCCGGACCTCGTGTGGATCGACCTCGACGACCCGCCCGACGCCATCGCCAAGGAGATCCAGGCCAGCGGCTATTCCCGCTTCCTGGTCTGCCGCGGCGATGTGGACGAGGTGCAGGGCATCGTGTCCAGCAAGGCGCTGCTCAACCAAGCGCTCCAGGGCCGCAGCTTCGACCTGCGCGAGGCCATGGTGGAGCCGCTGATCGTCCATGACGGCACCCCCGTCCTGCGGCTGCTGGAGCTGTTCAAGCAGGCCAGCATCCACATGGCCGTGGTGGTGGACGAGTATGGCAGCGTCGAGGGCATCGCCACCGTCACCGACATCATGGAGGCCATCGCCGGCGAGATGCCCGAACAGGGGCAGGAAGGCGACGGATTCGCGGTCCAGCGCGAGGACGGTTCCTGGCTGGTGGACGGCATGACCCCGGTGGAGGAGGTCGAGTCGCTGGTCGGCGTCAGGGGTCTGAAGGGCGAGGGCGATTACCACACCATCGCCGGTTTCATGCTCGACCGGCTGGGCCATGTGCCCACCGCCGCGGAGCATTTCCACTGGAACGGCCTGCGCTTCGAGGTCGTCGACATGGACGGCCGGCGCATCGACAAGGTGATGATCCAGGAGAACGGCGAGGTCTCGGAGGGCTGACGATGCGCCCCGAAGAGCGGTATCACAGCTCGGTGACGCCGCTCTTCGGGATGCGGACCTCGCGGTGGACCGACATGCTGAGCAGAAGCCCCACGCCAATCATCAGCGTCATCATCGCCGACCCGCCGTAGGACACCAGCGGCAGCGGAATGCCCACCACCGGGATCAGGCCGGTGACCATCGACACGTTGACCATCACGTAGAGGAAGAACTGCGCGGTCATGCCGACCGCCACCAGACGGGCGAACTGGCTGCGGCAGCTCAGCGCGATGACCACGCCGTAGATGAACAGCATCAGGTACAGCGCCAGCAGGATCAGCGCGCCGACCATCCCGAACTCCTCCGCCAGCACCACGAAGATGAAGTCGGTGTGCTTCTCCGGCAGGAACATCAGCTGGCTCTGCGAACCGGACATGAAACCCTTGCCGAACAGCCCCCCCGATCCCAGCGCGATCTTCGATTGGAGGATGTTGTAGCCGGCGCCGAGCGGGTCGGTTTCCGGGTCGAGGAAGGTGTAAACGCGCTGCTTTTGGTAATCGTGCAGGAATTCCCAGGCGATGGGGATGGCCGAGAGGCCACCGCCGATGACCACCAGGAACTTCCAGATCCTCACGCCCGCCGCGAAGAAGACGGCGCCGCTGCCCATGATCAGCAGCAGCGAGGTGCCCAGGTTCGGCTGCATCAGCACCAGCGCCACCGGGATGAAGACCAGCAGCAGGGGCGGGATCAGCAGCAGCGGGCGGCCGATCTGGTCCAGCGAGATGCCGTGGAAATACCGGGCCAGGGCCAGGGCCAGGGCCGGCTTCATCAGCTCGGACGGCTGGAGCTGGAAGAATCCCAGGTCGATCCAGCGCTGGGCGCCCATGCCGATGCGCCCCATCAGCTCCACCGCGACCAGCAGGCAGAGCACGATCAGGAAGATGGCATAAGCCGACTTCATCAGATGCCGCACGTCGATCAGCGCGATCATCAGCATCAGGACGAGGCCGGGGACGGCGCGCACCAGCTGCGGCTGTGCCCAGGGCTTCCAGTTGCCGCCGGCGGCCGAATAGAGCAGAGCCACCCCGACCGACGTGATGATGCAGACCAGGAGCACCAGGCCCCAGTTGATCATGCGGAACTTGCTGCCGAGCGTCAGTTCCGGGCGCTGCGGGGCAAGCCCACCCGACCCGTGGTTCGAAAGGACCGCGACCATGAGGAAACGTTCGTTGTGTCCGGGGGCGTCCGTGCCGGAAAGGCAAGCGGCGGCGCCTTGCGCGGCGGATACTGCACCAGCGCCGCCCTCCGGTAAAGCCGCCCGGTCCCCCGGCCTTAAAACTGCTTCAGCGGCCGGTCAGAACTGCTTCAGTAGCCGGTCGATGTACTCGCGCTCCATCTGCGGACGGCCATACTGCCCGGAGCGGCGGCGCAGTTCGTCGAGGATTTCACGGGCGCGCTGGAGTTCGGCCTCCTCGGGGATCTTCACGTCCTCGTTGTTGTAGTTGCCGAAGCCGGAGGGGCGGCGGCCCAGCGGGTCGCGGTTGCGGCCCTGGCCCTGGCGCTGCTGCGCCTGTCCGGGCTGCTGCCCGCTCATCGCCGGACCCTGCTGGCCCATCATCTGCTGCATCATCTGCTCGGCCATCGCCTGCATGCCCTGCTGAAGCTCGTCCATCGCCTGGGTCTGCGGCGGAACGGCGGAGCCGGGCTGCCCCTGCTGGAGCGCTTGCCCCGCGTCGCGCATCGCCCGTTCGGCGCGGCCGAGCGGGCGCGGGATTTCGCCGCCCTGCTGCTCGCCCATGCGGCGCATCAGTTCGCCGAGCTGGCGGCGCAGCGCCTCCTGCTGCTCGGCCTGCTGCTGCATCAGCGGGCTGCCGGACTGACCCTGTTGGCCTTGCTGCCCCTGCTGCGGACGGCCCTGGCGGTTGCGCGGCCCCTGCTGCTGGCCCTGCTGCCCGTCCTGCCGGCCCATCTGCTCCTGCGACTGGCGGAAGGTCTGGTCGAGCAACTGCTGCTGCCGCTGCGTCAGCTCCTGAAGCTCGCGCATCATCTGTGCCGCCTCGTTCTGGCCCTGCTGCTGCATCTGGGCCATGGCGCCGTTGCGCATGTTCTCCATCATCTGCTGAAGCTGGGACAGCATCTGCCGGGCGGCGTCGCGGGCGCCGGTCTCGGCCATCTGCCGCATCTGCTCCATCATCCGCTGAAGGTCCTGGCGGTCCATCATCTGGTCGGCCATTTCCGGCGGCACCATGGGAATTTGCTCGCCACGCTCCAGCGCCTCGCGCATCTGCTGCTCCATGGCGTCGAGGAACTTGTCGAGCGCCGCCTGAAGCTCGTCCATCAGCTTCTTCAGCTCCTGGTCGTCGGCGCCGCGCTCCAGCGCCTCGGCGAGACGGCTCTCGGCGTCGCGCAGGTCGCGTTCGGCCAGCGACAGCCCGCCGTCCTCGATGCGCAGCGCGGTTTCCCACAGAAGCTGCTGGACGGCTGGGACCGATGCCCCCTCCTCGTCGAGCAGCAGGCGGTTCACCGCGGTGCGCATCGCCAGGAAGGCCACCAGATCGCCGCCGAACTGGCTGGGTCTGGACGAGATTTCCGCCAGCGCGCGGGCCACTTCGATGCGGAGCTGCTGGGGCCGCAGGGTCAGCTTTTTGCGCTCCTCCACGATGGCGCGGGCGACCGGGTGGTTGAAGACGCGCTCCGGCAGGACCATCGCCACGTCCTCCGTGCTGCCGGTCTGGCCGGCGCCGTCGAGCGCGGTCAGGCGGATGGTGACGTTCAGCCCGGCCCAGGGATGGGCGGTCAGGTCGTGGAAGGCGGCGTTGCGCGCCTCGCGCGGGCGGACGCCGGGTAGGGCCAGCGGCAGCTCCAGCGGGCTGCGGTCGAGCGCCGGGGCCTCGCCCTCCGGCAGGTCCAGCCGGACGACGGCCTTGGCCTCGGCCAGCCCGTAGTCGTCCTGCGCGGTGTAGTCCAGCCGCAGCGCGCCGCGCTCCCCCTTGGTCGGGGGGCTGGCGTAGGCGATGGTCGGCGGGTTGTCCGGGATGATCCGCACGTTCCAGCCGCCCAGCAGGTTGGACCCCTGGGTCACGGCGATGCGGGCACCGTCCTCGATGGGCTGCTGGATCTGGAAGGTCGCGGAGTCCACGGCCTCGAAAGCGGTGGTCTTGCTGCCGGCCTCCAGCGACGGCGTGCCGCTGCCGCCGGTGACGCGGGCCAGCACGAGGCTGCCCTTGGGAACCGGCACGGGGTCGGCAAGGCTCGGCGTATGGGCGGGGTTGGCCGACTTCAGGAAGACCGGCGGTAGGCCGGTGTATTCCGGCGGCGTCACCCAGAGGTCGAGCGTCGCGACCGTCGCCGTCGCCGTCCCGCCGAAATGCGGGGTGATGGCGGCGACAAGACGCGGCTTCCAGTCGCCCCAGGTCGCGCCGCCCGCGGCGATCAGCACCAGCGCCACCAGCGCGCGCAGGGCGTAGCGGTCCTGGGCGGCGAGGCCGTCGGACAGCGGCATGGCGACGCGCAGCCGCCGCATGGCGGCGCGCACCCGCTCCTGGTGCAGGCGCCACAGCTCCGCCGCGACGGGGTCATTGCCGGCGGGCGTGTCGCGCAGCGCGTGGAGGGGCCGGTGGGGCAGGCCGCTGTCGCGCTCCAGCCGGCGGCGGGCGGCGTCCTCGTCCGGCAGGCGGAAGGCGCGCAGCCCGCGCCACCCCGTCCAGCCGATGGCGGCGACGAAGAGCAGCAGGGCCAGGGCGTGCAGCCAGCCCGGCAACAGCAGGAAGACGTTCAGCAGGGCCAAAGCGAGGAAGGCACCGGCGATGGTGATGGGCGCCCAGAGCGCCGGCCACAGCCGTTCCCACAGCAGGGCGGCGCGGGCCTGCCCCATGCGGAGGCGGGGTTCCCGCGGGGCGGGCGCGGGTGGTGCCTCCTTGCGCAGGGGGAACCGGAACCCGTCCTTGCTGTCGCTCATGCCGCTCTCCCGTCAGGTCAGGCACCGGGCGGGAGGAGAAGCCGCCGCCGGAACATCGTCAGGATATAGGCTCGGCTGCGCCGTCTGTCGCGGTCCGGCATGCCGGTTCCTTACCGAAACATCGGGCCATGTCCAAAATATGGCGGGCCAATGGATGACTCAGGGCGCGGTGCCCACCCATTTCACGGCCGCGGACGGTGGGTCGTTCTCCAGAAGGCGAGGCGCATCGCGCCCGTCCAACAGCATCCGATCAGGAGCGGCCCCATGCCAAGCCCCAAGACTTTCTCGACCGCGAACGCCACCGGTGAACGATACACGCTCGACCCCGCCAAGCCCGGACATGTCCTTGTCTATCGGTTCGCCGACAAGGCCAAAGCGACCGACTGGAGGTCGCGCCGCCGGAACACCGTCGGCGGCGGCTTCGCCAAACCCAGCGATTCGGTGTTGAACGACTGGGCGCTCAAGCAAAGCTCGTACGGCAGCCAGTCGGAAAACTCGAACGACAACCCCTTCCTGTCCGTCGCCACGGATTACGAAGCCCTTTATGACCGGGCCGAGGGCTGGGTGAAGAAGATTCTCGAAACGGCGCCCGATCTGGGGGTTTTCTCGGTGCCTTACGACAAGCTCTATCGGCCGTCGCCGACCAAGCCGTTGTCGAAGGAGGAAAGCGAGTGGCTGTACTATGACGGAGACGCCGAACTCGTGTCCTACCTGAAGACGTGGGCGGCCAATCCCTACAAGAAATAGACGGCGCCCGGTCCGGAGGTTCTGAGCGCTGGGCTTCCGCGGCCCGGCCCTCAGGCCGTCGGGGCCGCCGCGCGGGGATTCCCGCTCCGCCCGTCCAGCCATTCGCCGAACCACTTGTCCATGACCAGGATATGGCCGCACAGCCACATCTCGACGTAGCTCTGGAGGAACTGCACCTCCTCCGGATCGCGCGTCCCGGAGTCGGACTGCCGGCGGACGAAGTCGGCGAAGGTGTCGTGCATCGTCTTGTGCTTGGTGTAGTCGGGGTAGCCGACCGCGTGCATCAGCCCTTCCTCGCGGCGGAAATGATAGGCCGAATAATCGGCCAGCTCGCGCAGGAAGCGGTTCGCGGATTCCCGCGTTTCCCCGGCGGCGATGGCCGCGCTGAACTGGTTGAACAGCTGGAACAGGCGCTGATGGTCTCCGTCCACAGCGCTCTGTCCGATGGCATAGGCCGCGTCCCACTCCATGATGTTCCCCGCCCGTTTCTCGAACGGGGAATCATACGCCTTACGGGTGGTTCTGTGCAGCGGTTATTGCAGGCCGGCAACCGTCGCCGATCAGCCCTTCAGCCAATCCGGCACGCGGTCCAGCGCCAACAGCTCCTCCACCGACACGCGTGGGCGGATGACCGAGAACTGGTCGCCGTTCACCAGAACCTCCGGGATCAGCGGGCGGGTGTTGTAGGTGGAGGACATGACCGCGCCATAGGCCCCCGCCGACAGGATGGCCACCAGCTCGTCCGGCGCCATGGCCGGCAGCGCGCGCTGGAGCGCGAAGGTGTCGCCGCTCTCGCAGACCGGACCGACGACGTCGTAGGGCTCGGTGGCGGCGCCCCTGGCGGGCTCGGTCACCGGGACGATGCCGTGATAGGCCTCGTAGAGGGTGGGGCGGATCAGGTCGTTCATCGCCGCGTCGATGATGACGAAGCGGCGGTGCAGCCCCTGCTTCAGGTAGATCACCCGCGACACCAGGATGCCGGCGTTGCCGACCAGCGAGCGGCCCGGCTCCAGCGAGATGCGGCAGCCGAGGTTGCCGGTGATCGACTTCACCATGGCGGCGTAGTCGGCGATGTCCGGCGGCGCCTCGTGCTTGTAGACGATGCCCAGCCCGCCGCCGAGGTCGAGCCGGGTGATGTCGTGCCCGTCCTCGCGCAGGACGTGGAGCAGCGCCGCTACCCGCTCGTAGGCGGCGCGGAAGGGGGCGAGGTCGGTCAATTGAGACCCGATGTGCACGGCGATGGCCACCGGCTTGATCCCCGGCAGCTTGGCGGCCTGGGCGTAGACCTCCCGCGCGTGGTCGTAGTCGACGCCGAACTTGTTCTCCTTCTTGCCCGTCGCGATCTTCGCGTGGGTCTTGGCGTCCACGTCCGGGTTCACGCGGAAGGCGATGGGCGCGGTGACGCCCAGGCTGACCGCGACCTCCGACAGGGCCTCCACCTCCGGGATGGATTCCACGTTGATCTGGTGGATTCCGGCTTCCAGGGCGGCGCGCATCTCCTCGCGTGTCTTGCCGACGCCGGAGAAGATGATCTTGCCGGCCGGGATGCCGCCGGCCAGCGCGCGCCGCATCTCGCCGCCCGACACCACGTCAGCGCCGGCGCCCAGCCGGGCGAAGGCGCGGATGACCGCGAGGTTGGAGTTGGCCTTCACCGCGTAGCAGACGTCGGCGTCCTGCCCCGCGAAGGCTCCGGCGTAGGCGCTGTAATGCGCCTCCAGCGCCGCCGTGGAGTAGCAGTAAAAGGGGGTGCCGACCTCCGCCGCGATGGTGGACAGCGGCACGGATTCGGCGTGCATCACGCCGTTGCGGTAGGCGAAGGCGCTCATGGGAAGCGGGCTCCGGAGGACGGCTGACCGGGCTTGGGGTCGGTCTTCGGGTTCGGGTAGGGCTGCGGGAACTTGTCGGCTTCCTTGCCCTGCGGGGGATCGACGAAGCTCGGCTTCTTGCCGCAGCCGGCCAGCGTCAGCGCGACGGCGGCGGTCGCCAGGATCAGCAGCGGGCGCCTCACAGGAAACGCTCCCGCGCCGCCGCGACAGCCTCGCGCACGCGGACGGGGGAAGCGCCGCCGAAGCTGCGCCGGCTGTCCAGCGACGCCTCGATGCTCAGCGCCGGGAAGACGGACTCGGTGATGCGCGGCTCGATGGCCTGCAACTCCTCCAGCGTCAGGGCGGTCAGCCCGACGCGCTTGTCCTCCGCCGCCTTCACGGCGCGCCCGGTGATGTGGTGCGCCTCGCGGAAGGGGATGTTCAGCTCCCGCACCAGCCAGTCGGCGAGGTCGGTGGCGTTGAGGAAGCCGCGGTCGGTCGCCTCGCGCAGCGCTGGCACGTTCGGCTGCATGTCGCGCACCATGCCCTCCATGGCGGCGATGCACAGCGCAAGCGTGTCGTCGGCCTCGAAGACCGGCTCCTTGTCCTCCTGCATGTCCTTGGAATAGGCCAGCGGCAGGCCCTTCATGGCGACCAGCAGGCTGTTCAGGCTGCCGATGACGCGCCCGGCCTTGGCGCGCACCAGCTCCGCCGCGTCGGGGTTCTTCTTCTGCGGCATGATGGAGGAGCCGGTGGTGAAGGCGTCCGTCAGCTTGATGAAGCGGAACTGGGCCGAGCACCACAGCACGATCTCCTCCGCGAAACGGGAGAGGTGCATGCCGCAGATGCTGGCGGCGGCCAGATACTCCAGCGCGAAGTCGCGGTCCGAGACGGCGTCCAGCGAGTTGGCGGTGGGCCGGTCGAAGCCCAGCGCCTGGGCCGTCATGAAGCGGTCGATGGGGTAGGGCGTACCGGCCAGCGCGGCGGAGCCGAGCGGGCACTCGTTCAGCCGGGCGCGGGCGTCGCGCAGGCGGCCGCGGTCGCGCCCGAACATCTCCACATAGGCCAGAAGATGGTGGCCGAAGCTGACCGGCTGGGCGGCCTGGAGGTGGGTGAAGCCCGGCATCACCGTGTCGGTGTGCTTCTCCGCCAGATTGATGAGGGCGGCCTGGAGCGCCTTCAGCCCCTGGTCGGCGCGGTCCAGCGCGTCGCGCACCCACAGCTTGAAGTCGGTCGCCACCTGATCGTTTCGCGACCGCCCGGTGTGCAGGCGCTTGGCCGGCTCGCCGATCAGCTCGGCCAGCCGGGCCTCCACGTTCATGTGGATGTCCTCCAGTTCCACCTTGAAGGTGAATGCTCCGGAGTCGATCTCTTCCTTGACCCGGTCCAGCCCTTCGCGGATGGCATCGGCGTCGGCCTGGGTTATGATGCCCTGGCGCGCCAGCATGGCGGCGTGGGCCTTCGATCCGGCGATGTCCTGGTCGGCCAGCCGCTTGTCGAAGCCGATGGAGGCGTTGATCCTCTCCATGATGGCGGCGGGACCGCGGGCGAAGCGGCCGCCCCACATCTGGCTGGCGGCCGGGGCCGAGCCGTCTTGGGTGGCACGGTCTTGTGAGTTCGGCTTGGGCTGTTCGGCGCTCATGACGGACACAATACGGATGGGAGGACGGGAAGCGTGAGTATGCGGACTTTGGCGGCCACCGCAATCTTTTGTGTGACGCTGGGCGGTGCCGGGCTGTGGATGGCGCTGGCCGGGCCTTCGGCCCCGCCGCCGCCCGCCGTGCTGACACTGGACCAGCCGGCCAACCAGCCCTCCTCCGGGGTGACGGCGGTGGGTCTCGACAAGTTCCGCTACATGGAGCCGCTGACGCCGGTGCCGGAGCTGCCCTTCCTGGACGGGGAGGGGCGCCGGGTCGACCTGTCGGAGTTCAAGGACCGTCTGGTCCTGCTGAACCTGTGGGCGACGTGGTGCGCGCCCTGCGTGAAGGAGATGCCGGCGCTCGACCGCCTCCAGGCGCAGTTGGGCGGGCCGGGCTTCCAGGTCGTGGCTCTGTCGGTGGACCGCGGCGGCAAGGACCAGGTGCAGCCCTTCTACCAGCGGACCGGCGTCAAGAACCTCGCCCTCTACCTCGACCCGTCGAGCGCCTCCATGCAGACTCTGAAGCTGCGCGGCCTGCCGACCACCCTGCTGGTCGACCAGGAGGGCCGCGAGCTTGGCCGCATCGAAGGGGCGGTGGAGTGGGATTCACCGGAGGTCATCGCCTTCCTGCGCAAGCACATGGGCAACGGCGGCGGCCCGAACCGCGACAACCGCGGCGGTGTGGTAAAGACGGGCGGGTGAGACCCGGCCTTGTGAAACTGTGCGCCTCACGTCGCTCTCCTCCTTAGCCCACCGGAGCCGCATGAAGATCCTGATCGCGATCCTGGCCTTGGGGGCGACGCTCTACGCCCTCGTCCTGCTGCTGGCCTATGTTGCCCAGGACCGTCTGATCTTTCCGGCCATTCCGCTCGCACAGACCCCGGATGAGGTCGGCGTGGGCGACATGGCGGTGGTGTCCGTGCGCACCGGTGACGGGCTGGACCTGCTGGGCTGGCACAAGGCGCCGGCCGCGTCGGGGCGGCCGACGCTCCTGCTGTTCCACGGCAATGGCGAGACGGTGGCGTGGAACGGCCACATCGCCCGTGCGCTGATCGACGGCGGGTACGGTGTGTTCATGGCGGAGTACCGCGGCTACGGCGGGAATCCGGGAAAGCCGAGCGAGGCGGGCCTGTATGAGGACGGGCGGGCCGCCTTGGATTTCCTGGAGGCATCGGGCGCGCGGGTGGCCTTGCACGGCTATTCGTTGGGCAGCGGTGTCGCCGTGCAGCTTGCAACGGAACGGCGCGTCGAGGCGGTGATCCTCGCCGCCCCTTACACCAGCATCGCGGAGATCGGTGGCCGGCTGCTGCCCTTTCTGCCGGTGCGTTCGATGATCCGCCACCCGTTCGACAGCCTGTCAAAAATCGGTCAGGTGAAAGCCCCATTGCTGATTTATCATGGAGCTCTCGACAGGGTAATATCGATAGACCACTCCAGACATTTGTTCGATGCCGCAAACAATCCCAAGACCTTCGTCGCGCTTGAGGGGGCCGATCATGTTGGCCTTTGGGCCTCCGGCGGCGAAAAAGCGGTTCTATCTTTTTTGGAGATGCTTCCATCCATGATGAGCGAGCGCACTGGCAACTGAGCCGGGGCAGCCGACCCTGAAGCTCTCATGGAGCGGCTTCCGTTTGGCGCTGCCGATCAAAAGCTTCGAAGTCACTGCGATGATCCGGACGTCCCCGGCGGCGCCTGGGTCTGTGGCGGGGCCGGGCGGCGGGCCAAGTCGGCCATGATGTCCCGCGCCTCCTCGAAATGGCTGTGCAGCATGGGCAGGGCGTCGCGGGCGAAGTCGCCGGTCTCGCCGCCGCGTTCGGCCTGCGCCTCGTACAGCTTGATGGCGCGGGCGTGGGTTTCTTCCTCCGCGGCCATGTAGCGGCGGTCGAAGGCGCCATCGGGCGTGTCGCGCAGGCTGGACATGTGGGCGCGGGCGGACAGGCCCGGCTCGCGCGGGATGGGGATGCCGTGGCGCAGCGCCATGCCGGCCAGCCGGTCGGTCTTCAGCCCGTGATCGTCGGCCATACGGCGGGCGAAGCGGCGGACCGGCTCGGTTTCCGCCCGGTCCTGGGCCAGCTTGCCGAGCGCCTGTTCGGCCATGCCGTCGGCCAGCGCCTCGGCAATGAAATTGCGCTCCTGCCGGGACAGGGTGGAGGGCGAGGCCGGGACGGAGCCCGGCGCCTGCGCCAGGACCGGGCCGGACAGGAAGGCCGCAAGCATCGCCGTCAGGAACCCGCGCCGCATCGCCCCCGTCCTTTCCGCTGTTCGCCCTCTGCCCCTGCGGGACGAACAGAGCGCAAGCGCAGCGGTTCCGCACAAGCACGAAACCCGCTCCGGTTTCCCGGAGCGGGCTTCGCTGCGTCGTCCGTCCTTATCCGCCGCGTCAGCGGGTCGGGACCGGCGGATTCTTGGAGTAGTCGTAGAAGCCGCGGCCGACCTTGCGGCCGACCCAGCCGGCTTCGACATACTTCACCAGCAGCGGGCAGGGGCGGTACTTGCTGTCGGCCAGACCCTCGTAGAGGACCTGCATGACCGCCAGACAGGTGTCCAGACCGATGAAGTCCGCCAGTTCCAGCGGGCCCATCGGGTGGTTGGCGCCCAGCTTCAGCGCCGTGTCGATGGCCTGGACGCCGCCCACCCCCTCATAGAGGGTGTAGACCGCCTCGTTGATCATCGGCAGCAGGATGCGGTTGACGATGAAGGCCGGGAAGTCCTCGGCCACCGCCGCGGTCTTGCCGATGTTCGCCGTCAGCTCGCTGATCGCGTTGAAGGTCGCCTCGTCCGTCGCGATGCCGCGGATCAGCTCGACGAGCTGCATCACCGGCACCGGGTTCATGAAATGCATGCCCATGAACTTGGACGGGCGATCCGTCGAGGCCGCAAGGCGGGTGATCGAGATCGACGAGGTGTTCGTCGCGATCAGCGCCTCGGGCTTCAGGTTCGGGACCAGCTTCTTGAAGATCTCGCGCTTGAGCGCTTCGTTCTCCGTCGCGGCCTCGACCACGAGATCGGCGTCATGGAACACGGACAGGTCGGAACCGGTGGAGATGCGGGCGATCGCCGCCGTCTTGTCGGCCTCCGTCAGCTTCCCCTTCTGAACCTGACGGTCCATGTTCTTGGAGATGGCGGCCACCGACTTCTGCAGAATCTCCGGGCTGATGTCGGAGATGACGACCTCGTACCCCGCCTGCGCGCAGACGTGGGCGATGCCGCTGCCCATCTGGCCGGCACCGATGATGCCAATCTTCTTGATCGTGGACATATGAGCTTTCCCGCTTGTCTTTGGGCCGCTGGTCTTCCGAGGAGGACCGGCCGATTACGCCTTGCCCAGCTCGGCCGTCAGCTCCGGCACCGCCTTGAACAGGTCGGCGACGAGGCCATAATCGGCGACCTGGAAGATGGGCGCCTCCTCGTCCTTGTTGATCGCGACGATGACCTTGCTGTCCTTCATGCCGGCGAGGTGCTGGATGGCACCGGAGATGCCGACGGCGATGTACAGCTCGGGCGCCACGATCTTGCCGGTCTGGCCGACCTGATAGTCGTTCGGCACGAATCCGGCGTCCACCGCCGCGCGGCTGGCGCCGACCGCCGCCCCCAGCTTGTCGGCCAGCGCCTCCAGCAGCTTGAAGTTCTCGCCCGACTGCATGCCGCGGCCGCCCGACACGACGATCTTGGCCTGGGTCAGCTCCGGACGCTCCGACTTCGTCAGCTCCTGGCCGACGAACTTGGCCGAACCGGCGTCGCCCGTCCCGGCGATCGCTTCGACCGTGGCCGAGCCGCCCGTGGCGGCGGCCGCCTCGAAGGCGGTGGTGCGCACCGTCACGACCTTGATCGGGTCGGCGGACTTCACCGTGGCGATGGCGTTGCCGGCGTAGATCGGCCGCTCGAACGTGTCGGCGGAGACCACCCCGGTGATGTCGGAGATCGCTGCGACATCGAGCAGGGCGGCGACGCGCGGCAGCAGGTTCTTGCCCTCCGACGAGGCGGCGGCCAGCACATGGCCGTAGCCCTTGGCGAGATTGACGACCAGCGGCGCGACGTTCTCCGGCAGCGGGTGGGCGTAGGCCGCGTCGTCGGCCAGCAGCACCTTGGACACCCCGGCCACCTTGGCGGCGGCCTCGGCGACGGCCTGGGCGCCCTGGCCGGCGACCAGAACGTGGATCTCTCCGCCGATCTTGGCGGCGGCGCTGACCGCGTTCAGCGTGGCGGCCTTCAGCGCGGCGTTGTCGTGTTCGGCGATGACGAGAATGGACATGTCAGATCACTTTCCCTATCAGATCGCGCGGGCTTCGTTCTTCAGCTTGTCGACCAGGGCGGCCACGTCGGCGACCTTGACGCCGGCCTTGCGCTTGGCCGGCTCGGCGACCTTGAGCGTGGTCAGGCGCGGCGCCACGTCGACACCCAGCGCGTCGGGGGCCAGCGTCTCGATGGGCTTCTTCTTGGCCTTCATGATGTTGGGCAGCGAGGCGTAGCGCGGCTCGTTGAGGCGCAGGTCGGCGGTGACCACGGCGGGCAGCGTCAGCTGCACCGTCTCCAGGCCGCCGTCGATCTCGCGGGTCACGGTGACCGAGCCCTCGCCCGGCACGACCTTGGAGGCGAAGGTGCCCTGCGGCCAGCCCAGCAAGGCGGCGAGCATCTGGCCGGTCTGGTTGCAGTCGTCGTCGATCGCCTGCTTGCCGAGGATGACCAGCGTCGGGCCTTCCTTGTCGACGAGCGCCTTGAGCACCTTGGCGACGGCCAGCGGCTGCGTCTCGGCGTCGGTCTGGACCAGGATGCCGCGATCGGCGCCCATGGCGAGGCCGGTGCGCAGCGTCTCCTGCGCGGCCGTCGGGCCGACGGTGACCACGATGACCTCGGTCGCCTTGCCGGCTTCCTTGAGGCGGACGGCCTCTTCGACGGCGATCTCGTCGAAGGGGTTCATGCTCATCTTCACGTTGGCGGTCTCAACGCCGGAGCCGTCCGCCTTGACGCGGATCTTGACGTTGTAATCGACCACCCGCTTGACCGGGACGAGGACCTTCATATCCCACCCTTTTCTTGAATTATGCAGGCGCACCTTCGCCGCTGGCGCCGAATCGGGCAGCTTGTGACAGCGCTGCGACCATAGGAGTTGACGTTTTGGCTGTCAACGCCGCCTACGCCGCAAGCGCGAAGGAGGCGGAATTGCATCAACGGTTTGCGCCCGGAACCCACAGCACGTCGGACGCTCCGTTGGCGTTCAGTTTCCGGCTCAGCACGAACAGGTGGTCGGACAGGCGGTTGGCGTATTTCACCGCCGCCGGGTTGACCGGCTCCACCTCCGCCAGTTCGGTCATCAGCCGCTCGGCGCGGCGCACCACGGTGCGGGCCAGATGCAGATGCGCCGCCGCCGGCGCACCGCCGGGCAGGATGAAGGAGGTGAGCGGGGCGAGGTCGGCGTTCATCGCGTCGATCTCGGCCTCCAGCCGGTCCACCTGCGATTCCAGGATGCGCAGCGGCGGGTAGGCCGGGTTCTCCGCCTCCGGCGTGCAGAGGTCGGCGCCCAGATCGAACAGGTCGTTCTGGATTCGCGCCAGCATGGCGTCGGTCTCCGGCAGGTCCGCGGTGTGGAGGCGGACCAGCCCGATGACGGCGTTCGCCTCGTCCACCGTGCCGTAGGCGACGACGCGCGGGTCATGCTTGGGCACGCGGCGCCCGTCGCCGAGCGAGGTCTGGCCGCGGTCCCCGCCGCGGGTGTAGATGCGGGTCAGCTTGACCATGATTCCTGTGGGTGTCCTCAATCAGCCGTGGGTCAGGATGGCGAGCAGGAACAGCACGAGCGCCACCCCTTGGAGCGCCACGCGCATCCGCATCGCCCGGTTCGACTTGCGCGAATCGCCCTGCCCACCGCGCGCCATGAAAAACAGCCCGGAGAACAGCGACGCCACGACGAGACCGAGCGCCACGATCAGCAGAAACATGAAGAGTCCGTTCATGGCGCCATCATACCTCACGGTCCAGGTTACGCCTACACCGGCCAAACCGGTCGCACGGGCATTCCGATGCGAGGCGCCTGTTGCGCTGGCGCCCGGTCTTCTTACATTGTCGCGGACGACCCGGACGGCGAGAGGAATTCGGTATGCGGCGGCGGAGTTTCCTGAAGGCGGCGGCGGCCACCGGTCTGGCGGCCTCGGCCGGGGCCTTTCTGACCACGCGCCGCGCCGCGGTGGCCCAGCCGTCGGACGTGCTGGCCGCCTTCCCAGACAAATTCGTCTGGGGCGCCTCGACCTCCTCCTACCAGATCGAGGGGGCGGTGACCGCGGGCGGGCGCGGCCCCAGCGTGTGGGACAGCTTCAGCCATTCCTTCGGCAAGGTGGCGAACGGCGACACCGGCGACGTGGCCTGCGACCATTACAACCGCTACGCCGAGGACGTGGACCTGATGGCCAAGGCGGGGATGAACGCCTACCGCTTCTCCGTCGCCTGGCCGCGCGTCCAGCCGACCGGCACCGGCCCGGCCAACGCCGAAGGGTTGGACTTCTACGACCGGCTGACCGACGCGCTGCTGGCCAAGGGCATCGCGCCGTGGCCCTGCCTGTACCATTGGGACCTGCCCCAGGCGCTTCAGGACCGCGGCGGCTGGACCAACCGGGACATCGCCGGCTGGTTCACCGACTACGCCCAGATCGTCGCCGCGCGGATCGGCGACCGGGCCAAGCAGTGGACCATGCTGAACGAGCCGTCGGTCCACGCCATCTTCGGCCACGGGCTGGGCGGGCACGCGCCGGGACTGATCGGCAAGGGCAATTACTTCAAGGCGATCCACCACCAGAACCTCGCCCAGGGCATGGCGCTGAAGGCGTTGCGGGCGGCGGGCGGGGGCAAGGGCTGGCAGCTCGGCACCGTGCTGTCGCTCCAGCCGGTGTGGCCGGTCGGCGGGCTGGACGCCAATTACGCGGCCTCGCTGATGTGGGATGCGGTGTGGAACCGCGCCTGCCTCGACCCGCTGCTGCGCGGGGAGTATCCGGAACTGCTGCGCGGCGGCTTCGCCCCGCTGGTCAAGGCCGGCGACCTGGAGGCGATCCGCCAGCC
Organism: Azospirillum sp. Marseille-Q6669; assembly: GCF_965111635.1. NCBI lineage: Bacteria > Pseudomonadati > Pseudomonadota > Alphaproteobacteria > Rhodospirillales > Azospirillaceae > Azospirillum > Azospirillum sp. Marseille-Q6669. The sequence continues at coordinate 2,056,974 of NZ_CBCOOP010000001.1, forward strand.
CATCGACTTCCTGGGCATCAACTACTACAGCCGGATGCACCAGCAGCCGGACCCGGCGGGCCTGTTCGGCACCGGCTACGGCTCCCCGCCGGAGGGCACGCCGACGACCGGGATGGGCTGGCCGGTGGAGCCCGACGGCATTGCCGAGATCCTGATCGAGCTGAAGCAGGAATACGGCAACCCGCCGGTCTACGTGATGGAGAACGGCGCCGCCTATCCCGAGCAGACCGGACCGAAGGGCTTCGTCCAGGACAACGATCGCATCAGCTACCTGCGCCGCCACATGCTGGCCGGTCATCAGGCGCTGGAGGAGGGGGTCGACCTGCGCGGCTGGTTCGTGTGGAGCCTGCTGGACAATTTCGAGTGGGCCGAGGGCTACCAGCGCCGCTTCGGCCTGATCGAGGTGGACCGCCAGACCCTGGAGCGCCGTCCCAAGGCCAGCTACCACTGGTACGCCGACGTGATCCGCAGGAAGGGCGTTCCGACCTCGGCTTAAGAGGCGCGGCGTAAGGGACCCGGCGTAAGAGGATGAGGTTGCGATCATGGCGCCTGTCGCCGCTGGCCAGCCGACGCGCTTCGCCATCCAGAAGGCGCGCGGCAAGGGCTGGAAGACGCTGGAAGTCGGGGAGGATCTCGACCACGCCCGCGCCCGCTTCAACCTGATGGTGCGGGTGAACCCGCGCGCCTATTTCCGCCTGATCCAGCTCGACCACAACGCCGGGGCCGGCGGCGACGGGATCGAGTTCAACTGGAAGCTCATCGAGTTGCACGACCCGAACCAGGGGGGAGCGGCCGGGGCGGGCCGGCAAGCCGGTCCGGCGAGGGCGGCGCCCCGTTCCGCCACGGCCAGGACCGCGGCCAAGAGGCCGCGGCGGCGGGAGAAGGTGCCGCTGCCCCTGAAATTCTACGCCGCGGTCGTGCTGGCCGGGCTGCTGATCGGCGGGGTGCTGTATCTGCGCTACGGACTGCCGGGGCCGTGACGAGGGCTCAATCGTCCGCCGTGTAGCCCTTGCGCCGCATGCACAGGGCGAAGATTTCCTTGCGGTAGCGGAATTGCGGCGTTTCCGGCAGCGGGCGGTAGGGATAGCCGCGCAGGCGCATGGTGTTGTCCACCTGCTCGATGCATTCATCATAGGCGGCGGTCGCCGTGGTCTCCGTTGCCGTCCACTCCCGGTAGGCCGGGGTGCTGCCGCAAGCCGCCAGCATCAGCGTGCCGCCCGCCAGGATCGCGTGTCTCAAGGTCGCCATGCCATGGCCTCCCGCAAAGCGCCCCGCAAGGCGCCATGTGTGGATCTATACCACGTTTTTGCGTACGCATCGGTTAACGGATGGGGAATGGGCCGGTCCTTCCGGGGGCGTCAAGGGGGAGGGGACCTGATGCCGCCGCAACGCAGGCGCACAAAAATCGCGCCCGGAAATCCGCCGCAATCTGGTAACACGATCGCGCATCCACGATAGTGGACGGGCGACGGTCGGTTGGCGTTTCGGACGGAGGATGGTCATGACGGGTGGTTCGCACCGCGCGCGCCGCGCGGTCGCGTTGGCTGTGGTGGTGCCGGTTCTGGCGGCGGGTCTGCTGGCGGGCGCTCCGGTCCGGGCGCAATCGACGGCGGACATCCAATGGGCCCAGACCATCCTGAAGGACAAGGGCTACAACATCGGCGGGCGGGCCAACGGCCAGATGCACGCCGAGACGAAGGCGGCGCTCGGCAAGTATCAGGCCGCCCATGGTCTGCCGGTGACCAACCAGCTCGACAAGGCGACCATCGCCAAGATGATGGGCGAGCGGGAGGGCAAGGCCCCCGCGACGGTCGGGAACCTCGCCCAGCAGAAGGTCGGCGGCGGCGGTCCCGGCCAAGCGCCGCGCGAGCCGCAGCGCGAGGTGGTGCCCCGCGCCGCTCCCACCCAGCGGATCGACAGCGGGACGGGCAGCGTCGGCGGCGGCGCGCAGTTCAGCGCCGGCCCACCCGTGACCAGCAGCAGTTCTTCGTCGGGCGGCCCGTCTGGCGCCCCCGCGTCGTCGGTCCCCGCCACCTCCGCCACGGCGTCTTCACAGGGGCCTGTGCCGCAAGCCGCGCCGCGGGCCAGCGTTACCGCGACCACGCCGTCCGGTCAGCCGGTGCCGGTGGTCGAGGCGCCGCCGGACAGTGGATCGATGCTGCCGGGCTGGGCCGCCAACGGCGCCCGCTATGGGGTGATGGGGGTGATCGGGGCGACGGTGCTCGGCATCGGCTTCGCGTGGTGGCGCAGCGGGCGGGCCAACGCCTCGCGGCCGGCGCCGCGCAACGACGGCCCGCGCGACCAGCGCCGCGAGCCGAGCTTCGGCAGCGGCCGCCGTCGGGAGGAGCTGACCACCGGCGCCCTGCCGCCGCTCAGCAGCGGCGGACGCGGACGGCGGTAGGACGCCGTCTTCTCAGGCCATCTGCGACATCGGACACATGGCGTTGCCACAGCCGGACGGGTTGCAGGCGGGCATCGGCGCGGGCGACGGCTTGGATGCGCCGACGCGCGGCGCCATGATCGCCTTCGACACCTCGGTCCCGCCGCAGGACGGGCAGGACAGGCCGTAGGCCTTGCGGGTGTCGTAATCGGCCATGTTCTTGAACCACTGTTCGAATTCGTGGCCGCAGGCGCAGCGCAGGGCGTAGAGGATCATCGCGGGGTTCCTGGGTGGAATGGGCAACGGAGGGGTGGCGACCATGGCCGAGCTTCGCCGCTCCCCGCGATGACGTGAATCAAACCGCCGCGCTCCGGCCTGGGGAACGGGTCTATTGCGGGCGTTCGGACAGGGCGACGCCCTCCGCGCTGGGATAGACCGACAGCAGCCGCACCGGCTTGTCGCTCAGGTTGCGGCCGCTGTGCCACGCCGCCTGCTCGATGTAGGAATCGCCGGCCTTGTAGACCTGCGTCGGCATGCTGTCGCTGGCGATGGTCAACTCGCCCTCCAGGATGTGGATGAACGGCGAAACAGCGTGCCGGTGGCGGATGATCTCACCGCCGGGCGGCAGTTCGACCAGCCGCGCCGTCACCAGAGGTTTCCCGTCCGGGTAGGCGAAGGCCTTGCCGTCCGCGGTGGTCGTGGCCTGAAGCAGGGTCTTGACGATTGGCCCCGGCGCCGCTGGCTTGTCCTGCGCGGAGGCCCCGCCGGCCAGGGCGAGGAGCGCGGCGGCGGCCAGGGCGGTGCGAAGGATGGCCACCGTTGGCAAACGGTTTCTCACGATCATCGCGTGCGCTCCATGCCGTGGTCTTGAAAAGACTTTGGCTGCATATCTGTGGCGGTGTGTCGAAAATGGAGAAAAACCGCGATGAATCGCAACCGATTGTCGCGACCTGCGGCGAAGTGTGGCAGCTGGGGGCTGCGCCGCCTCAGCGATGGGTCGTCACCCCCACCTGCCGGCACATGGACAGCATGGCGCAGGTCGAGCAGCGCGGGCGGTCGCCGGTGCAGATCCACTTGCCGAAGGGCACCAGCCGCTCGTTGATCTCCACCCAGTAATGGCGGGGCAGCAGCTCCATCAGCGCGACCATGGTGCGCTCCGGCGTCGGGGCGGCGACGAAGCCCCAGCGGTTGACGATCCGGTGCACATGCACGTCCACCGCCACCGCCGGAATGCCGAAGCCGACCGCCAGGGTCAGCGCCGCGATCTTCGGGCCGACTCCGTGGAAGGCCATCAGGGCGTCCGGCGTATCGGGAACCTCGCCGTCGTGCTCCGTGATGATGCGGCGGGACAGCGCCCGGATGTCGCGGGCCTTCGGCTCGGGGAAGGTCGCGCCATCAAGCAGGCGGGTCAGCTCCTCCGGCGTCAGGGCGACCATCTGCTGCGGCGTGCGCGCCACCGCGAACAGCCGCTCGCACACCACGATGGTCGTCTCGTCGCGCGTCCGCGCGGAGATCAGGCTGCCGACCAGCTGCTCGAAGGGGCTGCCGTAGCCGCGGTCGCGCAGCGCGAACATCGCGGCCTTCGGGCGTCCGGCCACGGCCTGACGCAGGCGCCGGAACGCCTCGTCGATGTCGAAGGGGTCCTTGTCGGCGAGAGGGGGCGCGGAGCGCAGAGGCATGATCGGTCGCTGGCATGGTGAGGAGAGCCACACCGAAACAGCGGGCAGGGCAGGGTTGCTCCCCATTTCCCTTTGCGGCACAACGTGATTTCTATACATTAGAAAGATCTAAATTAGAAAGGGAGTCGGAGCCATGGTGAAGGATTGGCCGCAGATGGCGAGGGACATGTCCGGCGCGGTGCGGGAGCTGCGCGGCGGCGCTCCCGAGGTGATGAAGGGCTTCTCCGCCATCGCCAGGGCGGCGCTGGAAGCCAAGGCGCTGGACACCAAGACGAAGGAGCTGATCGCGCTGGCCATGGGCGTGGCGACGCGCTGCGACGCTTGCGTCGCCTTCCACGCCCAGGCCGCCGTCCAGCAGGGCGCCAGCCGGGAGGAGGTGATGGAGACCCTGGGCATGGCGATCTACATGGGGGCCGGCCCGTCGGTGATGTACGCCGCCATGGCGACGGAGGCGTTCGACCAGTTCGCTGCGGACAAGGCCGGCTGACCGGCTCCCTTCCTACCCGGCGTTGGAGAACAGCGGCCGGCGCAGGCGGCCGGCGGCGATGTCGGCGCGCAGCGCGGCGGCGTCCATGGCCTGGATGCGCTCCAGCTCGGCCTTGTTGGCGTCGATGAAGGGGTTCCGGTCGGTGGAGTTCTCGGGCCGCGCGTGCTCCAGATGGTAGAGCGGCCCGGGCACCCGCTCGACCCGCAGGCCCAGCCGGCGCAGCCGCACCACGATCTCGTCGTCCTCATAGCCCCAGGAGACGAAGCGTTCGTTGTAGCCGCCCGCCGCCAGCAGCGCCGACCGGTCGAAGAAGGCGCCGCCGCCCGGCGAATCGCGGTGCATCAGCGGGAAGCGCGGGCAGACCGCGTTCAGCGGCGCGGCCGATAGCGTGTGGCCGAAGCGGTGGACCTCCCGCCCCAGAATCCAGAAGAACAGCCCGTTGTAGGGAAAGGCCATGACCGCCCCGCCGCGCACCGCGTCGCGGGCCAGCGCGTATTGCACGGGATCGACCACGACGTCAGTGTCGTGCAGGGCGACGATGGGGGTCTCCGCCGCCTCGACCATGCGGTTGAGCAGGTGGGCCTTGTGGGTGAAGGGTGTGTCGTTGCCGGTCAGATGCAGGTGCCGGCAGCGGGCGGCCAATTCCGGCCCCAGCGCGTCGGCGACGTCGCTCGGCCCGGCCTTGTCCTCGCCGATCAGGACGGTGGTGTCGGCGTGCTTGAGGAGGAAGGAGACGATCCAGCGCAGGTTGCGCTTGCGGTCGGCGCTGTCGGCACGGAAGGGGACCAGGACGGTGACGTCGCGCAGGTCCAGGCGCCCGTCCGGCCCGGCCCCGTCGAGGATCGCCCGGCGGGCGCGGTAGGCAGCGGCCTGCGCGGCCAGTCGCTCCCGCGCCCCTTCGTCCCGCGGGTCGATGGCAAGCGCCATCTCGTAGAAGGACACCGCGGCGCCGGGGCGGCCGAGATCGGCCTCGATGTCGCCCTTCTGCCGCCAGCCGGGGACGAAATGCGGGTGGCGGGCCAGCAGCGCGTCCAGCACTTCCAGCGCCTCTCCGATGCGGCCGATGGCCTGCAGGGCCTCGCTCAGGTGATATTCGGCGTCCGGAAAATCGGGGCGCAGCGCCAGCGCCCGGCGGTAGGCGGCGATCGCCTCCTCCGTCCGCCAGGCGACGTGGAGCAGGGCGCCGAGATTGAAGTGCGCGTCGGCGTCCCCGCCGTCCCGCTCCACCGAACGCGCGATCATCGCCATGCCGCGCTCCCGGTCGCCGCCCAGCGCGGCGAGCAGGCCCAGCCGGTGCAGCGCGTCCGGGTTGTCGGGATCGGCGTCCAGGATTCGCCCGTACAGGTCCATCGCCTCGGCCTGCCGCCCGGCCTTCAGATGGTCGAGCGCGATGCCGAGCGCCTCCTCGATGGTCGCCATTCGGTGGGGTCCGTTTCGTCCGTGTGTCGCCTTCCGGTGGATTCCACTTTGACACAAAGGCAATTGCGGGGAAATCATCCGCTCCGGGACCACGCCTCAGGGAAACACCCGATAATGAACGATCATCGCATCAGCAAGAATGGGTCCACGGGAGGACTCACCCGCCGTCAGTTCGGCACCGCCGCGGCCTCGGTCGCCCTCTCGGCCGGCGTGCTCGCCGCCTTCGGCCGGGCGCCGGCCTTCGCGCAGGGCGCCGCGCTGAAGGTGGGCGTGCTGCTGCCCCGCTCCGGCCTGCTCGCCCAGGCGGGCCAGGCCTGCCAGCGCGGCGCCGAGATCGCGCCGGCCATCCTCGGCGAACTCGGCTACAAGGTCGAGATCCTGTCCGCCGACACCGAATCGAACGTGGACGTCGCCCGCTCGCGCGCCGAGAAGCTGATCAACGACGGTGCGAACGTCATCGTCGGCGCCTTCGACAGCGGCCAGACCGCCGCCGCCGCCCAGGTCTGCGAACAGCGCGGCGTGCCCCTGGTGATGAACATCGCCGCCGCCGACCGCCTGACCGAGCAGGGCTACAAGACCGTCTTCCGCAACTTCCCGACCTCCACCATGCTCGTCAGCAACGGGCTGGCGCTGATGAAGGACCTGTTCGCGGTCAGCGGCGTCACCCCGAAGACGGCGGTGTTCCTGCACGCCAACGACACCTTCGGCATGGCGAACAAGCAGGCGATGGACGCCCTGTTCCCGAAGCTGGACATGCCTTTCGGCATCGTCGACAGCATCTCCTACGACCCCAAGGCCCAGGACCTCGCGGTCGAGGTGGCCAAGGCCAAGGCGACCGGCGCCGAACTCGCCATCGTCACCACCCGCGCCAACGACGCCATCATGCTGGTGCGCGAGATGGTCAAGCAGCGCTGGGAGCCCAAGGGCATCGTCTCCCCCGGCTCGCCCGGCCTGTATGACGAGCAGTTCTATAAGGTGCTGGGCAAGTACGCCGACTACGCCATCACCAACCTGCCCTGGTACGATCCCAAGGCGGAGCTGACCAAGCGCGTCGAGGCGGCCTTCAAGAAGCAGTATCCGAACGACCGTTTCGAGGGTTACGCCTTCAACGTCGCCTTCACGCTGGAGGCAATCCTGGTCGCCGCCGACGCCTTCAAGCGCGCCGGCACCGCGGAGCCGGCCACCCTGCTGGAGGCGCTGCGCCAGACCAACCTGAAGGACAAGATGATGGTCGGCCCGGCCATCACCTTCGACGAGAAGGGGCAGAACACCCAGCTCGTGTCCGCCTGCCTGCAGAACCGCAACCTGCGTCCGACCGTGGTCCTGCCCAAGGGCTCGGCGGAGATGGATCCGGTGTTCCCGATGCCGGGCTGGGGCAAGCGCGCCTGATCGAGAGAGCGTGAGGCGGGAGGAGATGCGGTCACAAGGGGCCGCGTCTCCTCCCTTTGCCGTTATGCCGTCTGGGCTTCGAGCCCGTAGGCCAGCAGCCGTTCCACCGACGCGCGGCGGTCGCCGGCCGCGGCGAAGCGGGCGCGGGCCTCGGCGGACTGCCGGTCGCGGAAGGCCGCGTCGCTCGCCAGCGCGGCGGCGCGCTCCAGGAAGGCCGCCTCGTCGGCCACCGTGAAGGCCGGTCCGGCCACGGTCGCCACGTCACCCGCCGCGATGGTCACCACCGGAACCCCGTCGGCCAGCGCGAACGCCGCGCTGCCGCCGCCGCCCTGACGGCGCGGGTTCAGATAGGCGGTGGCGAGGCGGTGCAGCGCCCGCACATCCTCGACGTCGCCCAGCGTGTGGACGCGGTCGGCGTTGCGCAGGGCGGCGATCCGCTGCGGCAGCGATTCCACGCCGCCGGCGACGGCGATGCGGGCCTCCGGCAGGCGGTCGAGCAGCGAATCTGCCAGCGCCAGGAACTCCGGCCCGGCCTCCTGGTCCAGGCGGTTGCCGACCACGAGGAACAGCGGTCCGCCATCCGGCCCGGCTTCGGGAAGGCCGAAATCGGCGCGGCTGCGCTCCGGTCCGGTGGGCGGCAGGGTCCAGCCGAAGGAGAAGGGGCGGAAACGCTCCGCCATGTCTGCCGGCCAGCCTTGGGTGGTGTCGGCCTCGCCATAGCCCAGGACCAGCCGGGCCATGGACAGCGGCAGGCCGGAGGAGGTCGGCAGGCAGATCACCGGGCGCGCGCCGGAGAACAGGTCGGCCACCACGTTGGACCCGCCGAAGGCGACGATGACGTCGGGATCGAAGCCGTCCACATAGTCGACGATGGCGTTCACCTTCTCCTCGTCGAAGCGCTTCTGTGGGAAGGACATCATGCGGACCTGCGCGCCGAAGGCGGCGATGACCTGCTCCCCCTCATACTCCTCGGTGATGTTGTAGGCGTATTCAGGGACGAAGCCGTTCTCGCCGGTGATCGCCATGGCGTTCGGGTTGATGATGACCACCTCGCGCCCGAACTCGTCCTGCAGGCGGCGGGCGAAGTCGAAGGCGTCCGCGGTGGGCTGGTGCCCGGCGCCGAGCATCTGGTTGGTGATCAGGGCGATCCGCCTGACCTCTCCACGCGGCGTGGCGCGCTTCATGCGGCGGCGCAGGTGAAAACGCAGCGCCGTCTCGTCCACCATGAGGCGGTAGTAGTCGGTGAGGTTCCCGGTGTGGAAGGCACCGGCATCGCCGGACCGAGCCGCGCCCTGGAACAGCTGCATCGCCATGCCCCAGAAGGCGTAATGGATCGATGGCACGGTGAAGCGCATCGGGTCTTCCAGGACGGCGTCCGTCAGCGCCTCGTAATGAGCGACGTCGCCGTCGAGCAGGAACAGCAGCGAATGGCGGCGCATCACGTCGCCCATGGCGTACGCCGCGTCGACCTCGGCGGCCGCGGCGCGGCGGGTCTCGTCGTCGTAGCGGCGGATCAGCCCGGCCAGCGCGCTGACGTTGCCCCAGCCTTCGCCCTCGTTGGTCAGCAGGGTCAGGGCGCGGGCGAAGCTCAACGCCGCATCGCGGGTCTGGCCGGTGGCGTGCAGGGCGTGGCCGAGATTGGCGTGCAGCAGGGGCGAGGTCGGGTCGCCGGCCACCGCCTGTCCGATCAGGTCCACCGCCTCCGCCGGACGACCGCCTTGCAGAGCGACGACGCCGAGCAGGTGCAACGCGTCCGGATGGCCGGGCGACGCCGCCAGCACCTCGCGGTACAGGCGTTCCGCCTCCGTGGTGCGGCCGGCGCGGTGGTGTTCGGTCGCAACGGCCAGCGTCTGTTCGATGGTGTCCATGGTCGGCGTTCCTGCTGCTTGGTCCCTGACGGCATGTTTACGCGCTTTTAGGGCGGATGCGCTGAACTTTTCCCATGCAGCGCACCGCGACATTCTTGTGGCATCTTGTCCCAACGGCAACCCTGGCGATTGCCCTCGCGCTCGCTTCGCCTGGCGGCGTTTGCGCGCAGGATGCCGACACCACCTCCGAAACCGCCGGGGTGACTCCGGCGCGGCGAATCGTCATCAGCCTGACGGAGCGCCGGCTTCATCTGCTGGAGGAGGGCCGCCCGCCGCGCTCCTTCCCGGTCGCCATCGGACGGCCCGGCGTGACGATTCCGCTGGGCGTCAGCCGGGTCCTGCGCAAGCGGCGGAACCCGACCTGGCACCCCACCGCCAACCAGCGTCGGGAGAATCCGGCGTTGCCGGTGTCGGTGCCGCCGGGGCCGTCCAACCCGCTGGGCAAGTTCGCGCTCGACCTCGGCTGGACGGCCATCGCCATCCACGGCACCAACGAGCCGGATTCGGTGGGCCGCCGGGCCAGCGGCGGCTGCTTCCGCATGCTGCCTGCCGACATCGCCGCCCTGTTCGAGATGGTGCCGGTCGGAACCCCCGTCCGAGTCGTCTCCGGGCTCGCCGTCGTCCCAGCACCGCAACCCAAAATTTCGGTTACCGTTCCGGCGGCTGTCCCAACACCCACCCCGCCACCGTCCCCGCTTCCGAAGGTTGCGCCTCCGCCGCTCCCCATCCTGGCCGATCCGCGCTGCGCCACGGCCGGCGCGCCGCTGCGCCGGATGATCTGCACGGTGCCGGACCTCGCCGCGCTGGACGGGAGAGCGCGCGGGCTGCACCAGCGCCACCTCGCCGCCCTGCCGGCGGAGCGCCGCGACGCTGCGGCCTACGCGCTGCTCCAGGAGGAGCGCCGCTTCGACGACCGCATCACCGCCCGCTGCTGGGTCCGCCGCGGCATGGAGGAGGACCCGGCAGTCGCCGCCGCCGCGGAGGCCTGCCTGCGCGACGCCCTGAGCGCCCGTCTGGAGGAGGCAAAGCGCCGCTGAGCGCCACCTGATCCGCACAGGAAACTTGTCACGACTACGAAGGACTGCTACGCCGCTCAGGCTTGGCCATCCGGGGCTCTCCCAAGGGCGAATGATGCATGCCGTTTGACTATTACCTGAACATCGCCGCATCGGGCCTGCTGACCGGACTGGTCTACGGGCTGGCGGCGCTTGGCCTGTCGGTCATCTTCGGCGTCGTGCGCGTGGTCAATTTCGCGCATGGCGAGATGATGGTCGCCGGCATGTATGGCGCCGTGCTGCTGGCCGGCGTTCTCGGGCTCGACCCGATCCTGGCGGCGCCCATCGTGGCGGCGGTGCTATTCGCCTTCGGCTGGCTGCTCCAGCGCGGGCTGGTCAACCGCTTCGTGGAGCGGCCCGAGCACATGCAGTTCATCCTGCTGCTGGGCATTGCGACGATCATCCTGAACGCCATGCTGATGCTGTTCGGGCCGGATTCGCGCAACGTCATGGTGCCCTACAGCTTCGACACGGTGGAGATCGGGCCGCTGCTGCTCGACGCGGTGCGGCTGCGCGCCGGGGCCGGTGCGATCGTGGTGACGGTGGCGCTGTTCGCCTTCTTCCGCTTCAGCCGCACCGGCAAGGCCATCCGCGCCTGCGCCGACAACCCGCTGGGCGCCCGCGTCGTCGGGCTGAACATCGACGGGCTCTACGCGCTGACCTTCGGCATCGGCGCCGGGGTGGTGGGCATCGCCGGGGCGCTGATGACTCTGCTGGTCGACTCCCGGCCGCAACTTGCGCCGGAATACACGCTGCTGAGCTTCATCATCGTCATCGTCGGCGGGCTGGGCAGCCTGCCGGGCGCTCTGCTGGGCGGCATGCTGATCGGCTTTTCGGAGGCGATGGCCGGCTTCCTGCTGGACCCCTCGCTCAAATCCCTCTTCAGCTATGGTGTGCTGATCGTGGTGTTGCTGCTGCGCCCGCAGGGCCTGCTGGGGAAACGGTCGTGACGGGGCGCGGGATCGTCCTTCTGGCGCTGTGCGGCGCGCTGCTGCTGGGCGCGCCGATGATCGCCGACCGTTACGTCCTGTCGGTGCTGACCACGGTGCTGTGGTTCGCCTATGTCGGGCAGGCGTGGAACGTGATGATGGGCTTCTCCGGCCTGCTGTCGCTGGGCCACGCGCTCTATGTCGGGCTGGGGGCCTACGCCAGCGCGGCGCTGTTCGTGCATTTCGGGATCGGTCCCTGGGCGGGCATGTGGGTGGCCATGCTGGCGGCGACAGCCGCCGGTTGCTTTATCGGTTTCCTGGGCTTCCGCTTCGGCGTGCGCGGCGTGCATTTCGCGCTGCTGACCATCGCCTTCGCCGAGGTCGCGCGCATCGGCTTCGACCATCTGCAATGGTTCGGCGGCTCGGGCGGCTTCTTCATCCCGGTGGCGGGCGACGCCGGCAACGACGTGCTGAACCTGCGCGGCTCGCCGGAACTGTTCTACTACGTGATCCTGGCGCTGGTGCTGGTGGCGCTGGCCCTGTCGCGGGTCCTGCTGCACAGCCGCCTCGGCTACCAGTGGCTGGCCGTGCGCGAGGAGCCGGAGGCGGCGGAGGCGGTCGGCGTCGACCTGTTCCGCGCCCGCATCGCGGCGGTGGCCGTGTCCTCCGCCCTGACGGCGCTGGGCGGGGTGTTCCAGGCCTTCTACTTCAACAACCTGTTCCCCGAGCAGGTCTTCTCCATGGGCCGCTCCATCGAGATCATCCTGCCGGCCATCGTCGGCGGCATCGGCACGCTGATCGGGCCGATCCTCGGGGCCTTCATCCTGACCCCGCTGGGCGAGCTGCTGACCTTCCTGATCGAGGTGACCGGCTTCGACCTGCCGGGCCTGAAGCAGCTGTTCTACGGGGTGGCGCTGGTGGTGATCGTCGTCTACCGCCCGGACGGGGTGTGGCCGTGGCTGGCCGCCCGGCTTGGCCTCGTCCGCCGCCCTGGGGAGGACGCGTGATGGCGGGACTTCTGGAGGTCGAGGGCCTGTCCAAGCGGTTCCGCGGGCTGAAGGCCGTTTCCAACGTCGGCTTCTCCGTGCCGGAGGGCCGGATCGTCGCGCTGATCGGCCCGAACGGCGCCGGCAAGACGACCACCTTCAACCTGATCGCCGGGGTCTTCCCGCCCGACGAGGGGCGGGTGCATCTGAAGGGCGCACCGATCACCGGGCTGAAGCCCAACCAGATTTGTACGGCGGGCATCGGCCGGACCTTCCAGATCGTCAAGCCCTTCGGGCAGCTGTCGGTCGAGGAGAACGTGATCGTCGGCGCGCTGGCCCGCGAACGGTCGGTCGCGGCGGCGCGCGACCAGGCCCGGCGGGTGCTGGACCGGCTGGGGCTGGCCGATCAGGCCAACCGCCCGGCGCGCAGCCTGACCCTGCCGGACCGCAAGCGGCTGGAGGTCGCCCGCGCGCTCGCCACCCGCCCGATCCTTCTGCTGCTGGACGAGGTGCTGGCCGGCCTGCGCCCGACCGAGGTCGACCGCATGGTTGAGGTGCTGCGCGACTTGAACCGGCGCGAGGGCATGACGATCCTGATGATCGAGCATGTGATGCGGGCCGTGATGGCCCTGTCCGACCAGGTGGTCGTTCTGGACCACGGAGAGAAGATCGCCGACGGATTGCCCTCGGAAATTGTAGAGAACCCCAAGGTGATCGAATCCTACCTGGGTGCCGAGGATATTTGACCGGGTGTTCGCAACAGGCGGCCTCACCGCTGGAAACACTCCTTTAATGTTTGTTGGCCCATCATTCGTTCCTAGATAAGGGCAACGACCGACACGGCAACGTCTGGTCGAGAAAACAAGCGTCCGAAAAGGGTGCTGCACGGGAGGAACGAATGAAGGCACTCGGCAATCTGCGGATTGGCCAGCGGCTGTCCATCGGCTTCGCGGCGGTGATCGCGGTGCTGGTGGTGACGGTCGGCACCGGCCTGCTGCTGACCGACAACGGGAAGACGCTCAGCCGTCTGGTGGCCGATGTCCGCATGCCGACGGCGCTGGCCGGGCAGGGCATCGTCGCGTCCGTCACCGCGACCAACGCGGCCATGCAGGGCTATCTGCTGACCAACCGCGAGGACCTGAAGCAGGAGCGCAACGTCGCCTGGGACCGCATCGACGCCCTGCGCCAGGAGATGGACGGCCTGTCGCCGCGCTGGACCGATCCGCAGGTGCGGGCCACCTGGGACGCGGTGAAGCCGCTGCTCGACCATCTGCGCCGCGATCAGGACATGGCGGAATCGCTGGGCACCATCGGCGACCAGATGGGGGCGCTGAACTCGCTGAACGACGACGCGATCCCGCGCGCCAACCAGGTGATGAGCCTGCTGGTCGGCGACGCCCGCTCCAACGACGCCAGCGGCCTGATCCCGCGCCAGCGCGCCCTGCTGCAGGCCGACACGGAGGGGATGATCCAGGGCGCCGACCGTCTGGTGATGATCCAGGCGGTTCTGCTGACCCTGGGGCTGCTGATCGCTGCGGCGGCGATCCTGCTGACCTCGCGCTCCATCGTGCGGCCGCTGGGCGCCATGACCGAGGCGATGCGCCGGCTGGCCGATGGCGACTCCGCGACCCCTGTGCCGGCCACCGGGCGGGGCGACGAGATCGGCCAGATGGCCAAGGCCGTGCTGGTCTTCAAGGACAACATGATCGCCGCGCGGGAGGCCGCCGCGCGCGAGCATGCGGAGCAGGACGTCCGCGCCCGGCGCGCCCGCGCCATCGAGGAGCTGACCGGCCGTTTCGACCGCGAGGCGGCGGCCGTGCTCGGCTCCGTTTCCGCCGCCGCGGTGCAGATGAAGGCGACGGCCAGCCAGCTCGCCGCCACGGCCGAGCAGACCACCCGCCAGTCGGTGACCGTGGCCGGCGCGTCGGAGCAGGCGAGCGCCAACGTGCAGACCGTCGCCACCGCCACGGAGGAGCTGGCCGCCTCAGTGCAGGAGATCGGGCGGCAGGTCGCCAGCAGCACGGCCATCGCCGACGAGGCGGTGCACAAGGCTGAGCGCGCCGATCAGGCGATGCGCAGCCTCGCCTCCGCCTCGGCAGAGATCGTCGCGGTGATCGACCTGATCACCCAGGTGGCCTCGCAGACCCGGCTGCTGGCGCTGAACGCCACCATCGAGGCGGCGCGGGCCGGCGAGATGGGCAAAGGCTTCGCCGTCGTGGCGGCGGAGGTGAAGGCGCTGGCCGACCAGACCACCCGCGCCACCGACGAGATCGCCGCGAAGATCGTCTCCGTCCGCAGCGAGACCGAGGGGGCGGTGGCCTCGATCGGCGACGTGATGGGCACCATCGGGCGAATCAGCGAGGTCGCCTCGACCATCGCCGCGGCGGTGGAGCAGCAGCAGGCGGCGACGCGGGAGATCGCCCGGAACATCCAGCAGGCGGCGGTCGGCACGCAGGACGTCACCTCCAACATCGCCGACGTGAACCGGGCGGCCAGCGAGACCGGCAGCGCCGCCCGCAACGTGCTGGAGGCCGCCGGATCGCTGTCCGATCAGGCGGACGGGCTGCGCAGCAAAGTGGAGGTGTTCCTGTCGGCGGTGCGCACCGCCTGACGCGGCGGACGGCGTGTCGGGGAGCAAAAGTTCGGTGCGCCGGGTCTGTTTCCAGATCAGGACTTGACCCGGACGCCCGAGCCCGTCAGCTTCTCGCCGGGCTCCCCCGTGACGCATGCACATGAACCGACTGCAACGCTATCTCTTCCGCAATCTTCTGATCGCCCTTCTCTATTCCACGGCCGGCCTGACCCTGACGATCTGGCTGAGCCAGTCCTTGCGGCTGATCGAGATGGTGGTGGAAGCCGGGGCGCCGATGCGGGTGTTCCTGTGGCTGCTCGTCCTGACGGTGCCGACCTTCCTCGGCATCGTGCTGCCGCTGGCGCTGGTCGGGGCGGTGCTGTTCACCTACAACCGCTTGGCGACCGACAGCGAACTGGTGGTGATGCGCGCCGCCGGCGTCGGTCCCTTCGCCCTGGCGGCGCCGGCGATGCTGCTGGCCTTCGGTGTGACGGTGGTCGTCTATGTGCTGAACCTGTGGCTGACGCCCGCTGCCCACCAGGAGTTGGTGCGCATGGAATACGCCGTGCGCAGCGACTATTCGCAGCTGTTCCTGCGCGAAGGCGTCTTCAACGAGGTGGGCGACCGCTTCAGCGTCTTCGTGCGCGAGCGCGACAGCGACGCCAATCTGCACAACGTGATCATCCATGACGGGCGGGTCCCGGAGAAGCCGGTGACGATCATGGGCGAGCGGGCGGTGATGCTGACTGGGTCGGAGGGCGCGCGCTTCGTCGTCTTCAACGGCAACCGGCAGGAGCTTGACCGCAAGACCAACCGGCTGTCCCAGCTTTTCTTCGAACGCTACGCCGTGGACCTGAAGGTGCTGAGCAGCGCAAATGCCGAGCGTTATCCGGACGCCCGCGAACGCTCCACCGACGAGTTGCTGCACCCGTCGCCCCAGATGGCGGAGGACCCGAAGATGATGCGGGACCTGCTGGCGGAACTGCACCACCGCCTGTCCTCGCCCCTGCTGGCGCTGGCCTACACCATGGTGGCGCTGGCCTGCCTGCTGTCGGGCGAATTCAACCGCCGTGGCCAGTCGGTGCGCGTGACCACCGCGGTTCTGGTCGTGATGGCGATCCAGTCCGCCGTCCTCGGCCTGTCCAGCCTCGCCGCCAAGGTGACCGTGCTGGTGCCGCTGATGTATGTTCTGCCGGTGGCGGCCCTGGCGCCGGCGGCCTGGATCCTGTCGCGCAACCTGCGGCGGCGCGTGCCGCCCGGCAGCGAAGCGGCGGCGGGCTGAGGAGGCGGGCCGGCTCTTGCGCATCCTGTTCATCACCTCCAACCGGCTGGGCGATGCTGTCCTCTCCACCGGCCTGCTGGCCCATCTGAGCGAACGGCATCCGGACGCCGCGCTGACCATCGCCTGCGGCCCGCTGCCGGCACCCCTGTTCCGTTCCGTTCCGGGGCTGGAGCGGCTGATCCCCATGCCGAAGCGGGCCTGGGCGCGGCATTGGGTCGACCTGTGGCGGGCCTGCGTCGGCACACGCTGGGATCTGGTGGTGGATCTGCGCAACTCTGCGGTCGGCCGTCTGGTGCTGGCGAAACGCCGGTTCTTCCACGCCCGCGCCCCGCATTTCCACAAGGTGGAGGAGATCGGGCAGGTGTTGAGCCTGTCGCCGCCGCCGTCGCCCCGCCTGTGGATTGACGCGGCGGCGGAGGCGGAGGCCGACCGGCTGCTTCCCGGCGGCGCGGAGCCGTTCCTGGCGATCGGCCCGACCGCGAACTGGACCGGCAAGGAGTGGCCGGCGGACCGCTTCGCCGAACTTGCAATGCGGCTGACCGGACCCGGCGGCCGGCTGTCCGGCCGGCGCGTCGCCGTCCTCGCCGCCGGTCCGGAACGCGAACGCGCCCGACCGGTCCTGGAGGCGCTGGGCGAACGGGCCATCGACCTGACCGGGCGCACCGACCCGATGGCCGCGGCGGCCTGCGTGCGCCGGGCGGCGCTCTACATCGGCAACGATTCCGGGCTGATGCACATCGCCGCCGCCGCCGGCACGCCAACCGTCGGCCTCTTCGGGCCGGGTTTTCCCGAGACCTACGGCCCTTGGGGCGTGGCGGCGCGCACCGTGATCAGCCGGGTTCCGCGGTCCGAGCTCCTGGCCCGTCAGAAGGCCGATCCGCAGGCCACCGGCCTGATGGACGGCATTTCCGTGGAAGCGGTCGAACTGGCGGCGGGAGAACTGCTGGAAGCGGCGACGCCGAACACGACAATGCCGGTCCCTCTAATGCCGGACTGCCGCGAAGTCGTGACAAATCCTTGCAAATCACCGGAGACAGGTCCCTAAAGTTGACAAGGATTGAAGGATCGCTGACAATCCATTTGGCCCGGACCTGATTCAGCATTGCTCTGTCCGGCGGCCTGTCCCGAGGGTTTGGAATGAAGCCGACACCGACATACGCGAACAAGCCGACCTCCGACAATCCCCGCGATGTCGAGGCCTGGGCTTTGGCGGAGGCGTCGCGACGCCTGATCGATGCCGGGCGCAGCCCCGTGAACGAAGAGACGCTCCGCGGTGCCCTGCAATTGAACCAGCGACTGTGGACGATTTTCCAGGCCGCGATGACCGAGGAGGATTGCGGCCACCCGCCGGAGGTGCGGACCAACATCGCCGCCCTGTCGCTGCTGGTCGACCGCGAGACCATGGCCCGGCTGATCGACCTTGACGTGTCGAAGCTGGAGACTCTCATCAGCATCAACCGCTCGGTGGCCAGCGGCCTGACCGCCCGCCCCGATGCGCCCGTCCAGGGCCAGCCGGCACCGGCTCCGCAGGCGGCGCGCGCCCCGATGGCTCCGCCGGTTTCCGCTCCGGATGGCCAGCCGCCGCGCCAGTCGCTGCGGATCTCGATCTGAGGTCCACGCGCTTCAAAAGAAAAACCGGCGCCCTTTGGGGCGCCGGTTTTTTGTTTGGCGGCCGTACCCTCCCCTCGTCGCAGGGGAGGGAGCCATCGCCGCTTCAGGCGATGTAATTCAGCAATGACAGCTTCTGGCGCTGACCGGCAACCGTGTAGGCAGCCTCCAGGGCGTTCATGGAGGTGCGCAGGCGGGCCGCCACCTCGGTCTCGTCGATGCCTTCGATGCCGGCGATGCGCTCGACCACCGTTGCCGAGGCGGTGGTGTGGGCGGTCTTCTTCTCCTCCAGCGTCGCGAGGTCGGACGCCACCTTGGAGTGGACCGAGCGCACCTCGTCCTTGGCCTGGGCCATCAGCTCCCTCGACTTGGTGATGTACTCCTCGTACTTGCCGGGATTGGACGCGGCGACGTGGGCCATGCGGAAGGCGGCGACCAGCTTCTGGAAGGCGCGGTCGTCGCTGGTGACGCCGTAGGTCAGAGTCTGGCCGTCGTCGATGGTGACCGCCGCCTTGTCCCACGCCTTGCTGTTCTTCCGGTTCGACATGTATTCGGAATCGTAGAAGGGCAGGTCCGGCGGGTCCACATAGGGCAGGTCGGTCAGGGCGTCGGCCTGCGACGGCAGGGTGGCGACCGAGATGGTGTTGTCGATCTGGCCATTGACCGCCCTCACCGAGGTGGTGAACTGCTGCACGCGCGACGGATGATTGGGGTCCATCGTGGTGTTGCTGGTCAACTGGACGGTCGATCCGTTGCCGGCGGCGTCGATGCTCACCGGCGGCACCGGGCTGGTCTTCCCGAACTCGGCGCGCAGCATGTCGGCCACCTTCGACACGTCGGTGACGCCGTTGTTGTAGTCCTTCTCCGTGACCGTGTAGCGGACCGTGTATTGCTGATAGGGCGGCAGGTCCTCGGGCTCGTCCGGATGTTCCGAGTAGTATTTCCGGTTGAAGGGATCGTCCGGGTCGCCGACGGTGACGTTGATCTCGTAGGTGTCGCCGATGTCCACGCCATCGCCGGTCAGCGCGAAGCTGTCGATCTGCTTCAGCCCGGTGCCGGCGGGCGCCGGCAGGGTGGCCGCCTGGGTGGTGGTCGGCGCTGTCATCGAATTGTCGATGCTCATCGAGTTCTGGACGCGCGCCTTCACGTCGAACTTCTGGCTCGGGTCCTCGCTGATCAGCGAGATGACGCCGTTGGCGGCGGCGGCGATGATCGGCAGCTTCGGGTTGGCCGACTGGATCAGGCTGTTGAGCGTGCTGGCCACGAAGGTGACGGTCTTCGGATCGCCCGGCTGGACCTGATAGCCGAAGGGCTTGCCGTCGATCGACACCTCGAAGTAGTCGTCGGCGTTGACCATCGACCCGTTCAGCGTCACGCGGGTGGACTGCGGCTGGGCCAGCAGGTCGCCGACCGGCTCCGTGCCGTAGCGCGAGCCAGCGAACAGGTAGCGGTCGCCGAACTGCTCGTTCAGAAGCTGCTGGATGTCGCGCAGCGCGCCCTCGACCCGGTCGCGCATGTCGTTGGCCTGCGGCCAGCTCACGTTGAAGGTGCTGCTCGACGCCGCGGTGAGCTGGTCGAAGCTGAGGTTCAGGACCGCGCCTTCGCCGGGGCCGCCATCGATCTTGAAGTTGTAGCCGCCGCCGTCGCTGGGGGGCACGGTCTTCAGATTGATGGTGCGGGTGGTCTTGCCGCCCAGCCCGTCAGTCACCGTCACGTCGAACGAGCCGTTGACGCCATCCTTCGAGGGGATGGAGGTCACGGTGTAGCGGGCGTTCTGGGTGAAGGTGGACTTGTCGCCGTTGACCGTCAGCTTCAGCGCGTCGGGATTGCTGTTGAAGGGGGAGGTGACGGTGGCCGGCCCCGGCTGGAACGGCATCAGGTTGCTGCTCTGCCAATCCGTGGCCAGCTTCTCCAGGCTGTTCAGCACCGTGTCGGTCGCCTTGACGCGTGGCGACGCGGTGTTGATGTTCTGGACGTAGGACTCGCGCTGGGTCAGCTCGGCGCGCAGGGCGAGCAGCTTCTGCGTCTCGGCCCCGTAGGCGTTCAGGTCGGTGGATTTCTTCCCGGTGGTCAACTGCTCCGAGAGCGTGTCCACCTTGTTCTGGCCGTTGGTCAGGTTGCGAACCAGGCCAAGATACTTGGCGTAGCTGCTGACTTGAGTGACGGAGCTCATCGGACGATCGCCTCCAGCGCGTCAAACATCGTGTTGGCCACTTGCATGACCCGTGCCGACGCGGCGTAGGAGGTCTGGAGCTGCTGCAGATTCGCGATTTCCTCGTCGATGTTGACGCCGGTCGTCGCGTGGTAGCGCTCCTCCAGGATCTGGCGGGAGTCCTTGTCCAACGAGGACTTGTCCATCGCGGTCTTGGCCGCGGACATCCAGCCGCCGGTGATGTTGCTGGTGATGGAACTGAAGGACGCGCCCTCCAGCTTCAGTCCGTCGGCCTGGAAGCTGCGGCCCGTCGCGCTGAGCGCCGTGACCACGTCCTTGACGGCCGCGCTCTTCAGCTTCTTGGTGTTGTTCAGCAGGTTTTCGTTCACGTGGATGGTGAAGCGGTCGTTGCCCATGAAGAACTGCGTGCCTTCCTCGCCCGGGACCGTCTTGGCCTGATCGTAGGCGTCGCGGAAGCTGGTGGGCTCGCCCGGCTTGGTGGAGCCGGTGAACATCTGCGCGTAGGCGTCGAGCTGCGAGCGCAGTTTGCGGATCACCTCGGTGGTGGGGTCGGCGCTGGCCGCCTGCGGCGGGTTGGCGGTGGAGCCGTCGGCCCGCAGGTTCATCAGCGCGGCGACCTTGCCTTCCTTCAGGTGCTGGTTGACGTTGGTGACTTGATTGCCCACCGTCAGGTTGATATTGCCGCCCTCGTAGGAAAGATTTGCCGCCTGGCTGTCGACCAGGGCCAGCCCCGTGGGGGTGAAGACGGCGATGCGGCCGTCCGGGCGGTTCATCGTGCGCACGCCGACATAGGTGCTCAGCTCGCGGATCAGCCCGTCGCGCTTGTCGGCCACCTCGTTGCCGGCCGAGCCGTAACCCTGAAGCGACACGATATTGTTGTTGATGCTTTCGATTTCCTTCAGCAGCCGGTTCACCTCGCCGACCGACTGGCCGAGGTCCCCCTGGATCTCGCGGTCCATGTCCTCCACGCCCTGGGACACGCGATTGATCTCGCGCGCGAAGGTGTCGGCGGCCTGGATCAGCTGGTACTGCGCGACCTCGCTTTCCGGGGAGGTTTCCACCGCCTTCCAGGCGGTCTGGAAGGCTTCGGCGTACTGGTTCAACTGCGGCTTGCCGCTGGTCGTGCGCAGCAGGTCGCCCAACTGCTGCATGTAGGACGATTTGGTGGCCGACGAGCCCTCGCGCGCGGTCAGATCCTGCACCTGGCTGAGCAGGGCGGAATCGACCTCGCGGCGGTACTGGGAGGTGAGGACGAACCCGTTGGAATCCAGCACGTTCGACACGGTGTGCCGGGTGCGGGTGGGGTCGTCGGCGCGGGCGACGTTGTCCGAGACCAGCTTCACCTGGGCCTGGACCGCACGGAGGCTGGCCGTCGCGCTGCCGAGGGCGCCGAAGAGGGACATGGCCGTTGGACCTTTCGTCTACGGGGAAAGCGGTCTGCTGTTGACCGGGCGGGCCGCGGGTCACGCGGCCCGCCCGCTGGATCAGGACCGCGCCTAGCGCTTCAGCCCGAGGACTTCCTGAAGCATCTCGTCGGAGGTCGTGACGATCTTGGTGTTGGCGGAGTAGGTGCGCTGGGTGACGATCAGCTTGGTGAACTCGTCCGCGATGTCCACGTTGGAGGACTCCACGCTGTTCGCGACCACCGCGCCGGCGCCGTTGGTGTCGGGGTCGTTGAAGTTCGGCCGGCCGCCTTCGTCCGTCTCGATGTAGACGCCGCCCGCCTCGCGCTGGAGCGCGTTGGGGCTGTTGAAGGTGACCACCGGGATGCGCCCGATGGTGCGGCTGCGGCCGTTGTCGTAGTTCACGATCACGTCGCCGTTGTCGCCGTAGACCACCTCCTTGTACTGGCCGCGCGAGGCGCCGTCCTGCACCAGCTCGCGCACGTTGATCTCGCTGCCGGCGAACTGGGTGACGCCGCCCGACTTGCCGATCTGGCCGAGGTTCAGCGTGATCTGCTGCGGGCCGAAGCCGTAGTCCACCGTGAAGGTCACGTTGGCGTCCGCTCCCAGCCCCTGGTTGGCGGAGGTCACCGCCGTGCCGGTGCCGACCTTCGCCGTGCTGACGCTGGTGATGGTGCCGACGTTGCCGGGATCGGTGCCGAAGTTCAGCAGGACGTGCGCGGGGGTGGTGCCGGCCTGGGCGGCGGTTTCCAGCGTGAACTGGTCGGCCACAGTGCCGCTCGCCGACTTGGCGACGAGCTTCAGCACGCTGCCCTCGGCGCTGGCCGTCACCGGCAAGGAGGTGTTCTTGTTCACCAGATTGGCAAGGCTGGCCGCGATGGTCTCCATCGAGGTTTCCTCACCCGTCGTTCGGTAGGTGATCGGCGAGCCGTTGACGATGACCGTGTATTCTGCGTCCTTGTCGCCCGGCGTGCCGGTCAGCGTCACCGATTCCGACTGCCGCACCCCCGCCACGTTGGAGGTGGTGGTGGAGGCGGTCAGCGTGCCGGAACTGCCGGTGGCGTTCTGGATGCTGGCCTTCGCCTCGAACTTGCCGGTGGTCGAGGTGTTGTGGGTGAGGGTCAGCCGGCCGCCGGTCGATGTGGCGACGACGTTCAGGTTGGCGGCGTTGACGCGGTTGGCCAATTCCTGAAGGACGCCGTTGATGTCCTGGAAGTTGCCGTAGTTGGACTTGTCCACCTTCACCGAGATCGGCGTGCCGTCGATCGACACCGAATAGACGTCGCCGATGTCGATCTGCGTCTGCGGGTAGGAGAATTCCTGACGCTGGCCGCGCGAGTCCGTCGGCGCGCTGATCGTCGGGCCGTTCACCTGGTTGTTGGAGGCCGCGCCCGAGGTGTATTCCTGGTCGATCTTGAAGGGCGTGCCGGGGTTGCGGGCGGTGACCTGCAACTGCGAATTCACCACCGACGCGATGACCGGCGCCTGGGGCCGGGCCGAATTGATCTGGGCCGCCAGCGCGTTGGCGATGCCGCCGTAGGTCCCCATGGTCAGGATGTTGTCGGCGGTCACCGAGACCGCGTAGGGTACGCCGTCCACCCGCACGGTGTAGCTGTCGCCCACCCGCACATTGTCGGTGGCGGTGATGTCCAGCTTGTTGCCGCTGACGTTCAGGGCCGTGCCGTTCGTCGTACCGGTCAGGACCAGATCACCTGCGGCGTTGACCGTGGCGCCCACGGCAAGGCCGGCGTTGTTGATCTGCGTCATCAGATCGTTGACGACGCCCTTCATGTCGCTCAGCGCGTTGATGTTGGAGTAGGAGACCGTGGTCTTGAACTCGGTGCCCAGCACGTTGACGATGTACTGGTCCGGCACTTTCAGGGTCGCCGCCGTGGGAAAGGTAACCTGGGTGATCTCGGGCAGAGCGGCGGTGGCGACCTGGATGGGGGTCATCGTGGCCGCCGTGTAGTCCACCGGGCTGGAGGTCGTGATGTTGTTCTTGCGGCTGTCCGCGTTGGTCACGCCATAGGTGGCCGTGAAGGTCTGCGTTGCGACCGTGCCGTCCAGCACGAGCTGGTTGGCCGTGCCCGCCGGGACTGTGGCCGTGCCGATCAGGGCGTTGATGCCCAGCGGCGGTACGGCGCCGTTGATCTGGCTTGCCAGATCGGCGACCACGCCGTTGATGTTGCCCAGCGCGCCGATGTTGGCCGAGGTGACGCGCGTCTTGAACTCCTTGCCCGCTACGGTGATGCGGAACTCGTCGCCCACGTCGATCGCGGCGGTGGAGAAGGTGAATGTGCTGCGTTGGTCGCCGCTGACCGAGCCTGTCAGGTTGGTCGAGGGACCGCTGACCGTGCTGAGCTGCGGCGCTGCGTTCGAGAAGCTGCCGCTGACCTCAACCGGAGAACCGTCCAGCTTCTTCACCAGAATCTTACGCGGGTCGCTGCTGTCAATCTCAGCGGTGTAGGGGGCGGGCACCATCGCGTTGACGGCGCTGGCCAGCGCGTTTGCCACGTCCGTGAAGCTCGAGAAGCTCGCGATGTTTGCGGCGGTCACCGCGACTGTGATAGGGGCGCTGCCGTTGATGTTCAGGGTGTAGGTGTCGCCGACCCGGATGTTGTCCTGCGACGTGTTGTCCGGATAGTAGTTGGTGCGTCCGCTGACGGTGACCGACGAGGACGGCACGGAGGTCGTGCCGTTGACCAGCACTTGGCTGACCTGGGCCACCGGGGTCACGCCGGACACTTGGCTGCCCGCCGCCATGGAGGCGGCGCCGCCGGTGAAGGAGCCGGCGACCGGCTGAGTCGAGCTGCCCGGCGCGTCGATGCCCAGGCGCCACGCGTTGGCGGCGTCCTGGCGCCAGTTGAACTGGATGGTCCGGGCGTTGCCCTGGGTGTCGTAGACCTGGATGCTGGAGGACGGGATCGGCACGCCCGGCGTCGGGGTGGCCGGCAGGTTGGCGCCCAGCGTGATGCTGTTGGTCGACTGCGGCTTGTCGGTCAGGGTGTTGACCTGGAGCGGCTGCACCACGTCCTTCTTCAACTGGCCGGTCACGTCGTCGACGATCCAGCCGTTCAGCGCGAAGCCGGCGCTGTTCACCAGATAGCGGTTCTTGTCCAGTTCGAAGTCGCCGACGCGGGTGTAATAGACGTTGTCGGCGTTCAGCGTGCCGGTCTGGGTCTGCACCGTCTCGCCCTGCTGGCCGGGGCCGGTCAGGCCGCGGCTGAGCTTGGACACGCTGAAGAAGCCCTGGCCCTGGATGGCGGCGTTGGTCGGGCTCTGCACCTGGGTCAGGTTGCCCTGGATGTTGTTCATGAAGACCGGTGCCGCCGTCACGCCGCCCGGCGCGTGCAACCGCTCGTTGGATTGCAGCACCAGCGTCTCGAACGCCGTGTTGACCCGCTTGTAGCCGACCGTCGAGGCGTTGGCGATGTTGTCAGAGATGTGACCGAGGGCCTTCGACTGCGCGCTCAGGCCGAGGACGGCGGTGGTCATCGAACCGAAGATGCTCATGGCCAGGGATCTCCAAACGGAAGGGCAAAAATCGTTGCCATTCGGGTAAGCAAGGACGATGCCAACTTCCGGCTCTTCCCTAACGCACTGATTTGTATGAACAAGCCTCCGGAGCGACCATGCCGGACCCCTTTTTGCCGCGCGCTGGGAAAAATTGGCCTAGCTGCCTGTGCGGGGGAGGGAAGAAAGCTCCTGTCCGATCGATATGACCTAAGGACAGGGCGTGGCCGGACCGGGGCTGCGGTAGAAGGGAGGAGAGCAAACGGGACACACGCCGGCGGTGAGGCCGCCGGGGGAGGGCGGCTTGGACCGTGTGGAGCAATTTCTGATACCGTTGCTGGGGGCTGCCCTTCTGGGGCACGCGCTGAGCGGCGCGCCGCTCCGCTTCGATCTTCCGGACCCGCAGTCCTTCGATGTGGCCACCTTCAACGCCACCCTGCTGGCGGCGGAGATGCCGGCGTTGCCCGTTGCAAGCCCTCTCTCGTCCACCCGTCCGGCCTGGAGCGGGGACGATCCCTACAACTGCTTCTGCGGCGCCAACTGAGCGGCGGTGAACCGCTCCAACGCCGCGGCGACGGCGCGCAGGACGCTGTCCCAGTCGCCGGGGCTGGGCTGGCGGAACAGGCGCAGCGACGGGTACCAGGGGCTGTCCGCGCGGTCGAGCAGCCAGCGCCAATCCGGCGCGTAGGGCAGCAGCAGCCACGCCGGCACGCCGAGCGCGCCCGCCAGATGGATGGTCGCCGTGTCGACCGCGATGACGAGGTCCAGATTGGCCAGGATGGCCGCGCTGTCGGCGAAGTCGCGGATGCCCGCGGTCAGGTCGGGCAGGGTGGCGGGGCGGGCCGCTTTGGCATCGCCGGTCTGCAGGCTGAACAGACGGAGGCCCGGCGCGTCGAGCAGCGGGGCCAGCCGCTCGACGGGGATGGAGCGGTTGCGGTCGTTGCGGTGGTTCGGGTTGCCCGCCCAGACGAGGCCGACGCGTGGTCCGGACCCCGCCCCCGTATCAACTTCGGCGATCCGGCGGCCCCAGCGCTCCACCTCGTCCGCCTCGGCGGCGAGGTAGGCGGGAGGAGCGGGGACGCTCGCCAGATCGGTGCCGAAGGCGCGCGGCAGGCTCATCAGTGGGCAGTGCAGGTCGTGCGGCGCCGGGGCGGGGCCGCGCACCAGCACCTGGATCTCCGGTCCCAGCGAGCGCAGCAGACGGAACTGCAACGGATGCACGTCCAGGAT
Source organism: Azospirillum sp. Marseille-Q6669 (assembly GCF_965111635.1). Lineage (NCBI taxonomy): Bacteria > Pseudomonadati > Pseudomonadota > Alphaproteobacteria > Rhodospirillales > Azospirillaceae > Azospirillum > Azospirillum sp. Marseille-Q6669. Next base: position 2,082,947 of record NZ_CBCOOP010000001.1, read on the forward strand.
CACCCGGCCCCCGGCGCGCGCCACCAGCGGGGCGTAGCGGGCGAACTGGATGGTGTCGCCGAATCCCTGCTCGGCGTGCAGGAGGACGCGCCGGCCGTCGAGCGGCTCTCCGGCCCAGGGCGGGGCGGGCAGGCGGCGCGGGCGCCACTCGAATTCGTCCCATCCGGCGCGCAGGTCGCCCCGCACCAGCCGGCTGACCGCGCGCGCCAGATGCGCGTCGGCATGGTCGGGCCGGGAGGCCAGCAGGGCGTCCAGGCAGGTGTCGGACTCCGCGAAGCGTCGCGCGTCGCGCAGCACGACGCCGCGGTTGAGCGCGGTGTCCGGTTGGCCGGGGCGCAGCCGTTCGGCGCGTTCCAGCCACGCCAGCGCGGCCGGATAATCGGCCAGCGCGTGGCGCACCGAACCCAGGTTCGTCAGGGCATCGGGCGAAGCCGGGTCGAGGACCAGGGCGCGGGCCAGCGCGGCGTCGGCCCGCTCCGCCGCGCCGAGCGCACGCAGGGCGCCGCCGAGGTTGCCCCAGGGAGCCGCCGCGTCGGGGCGGAGCCGCAACGAGCGGGCGATCAGCGCCGCAGCGGCGGCGTGGACGCCGCGCTGGGCCTCCGCCACGCCGAGCAGATGCAGGGCGTCCGGCTGCGCCGGCTCCACCGCCAGCACGACGCGGTAATCCTGCGCCGCCTCGGCGAGGCGCCCGGCCATGTGGTGGTTGACGGCGGCGTCGAGAACGTCCAGGAGTGTCGCCATGCCCGTTGTCTACACCGGGGCCTTGCCGAAGGCGAGCCCCCGGACCTTCCCGGAGCGAGGATTTCCATGGACGACCGTCTGCCGACTCACCTCTGGGTGATGGCGCACATCCGCGCCGCCGATGCCGAGGGCGTCACGATGATGGTTCTGCGCAAGGGGGACCCCAGCCGAGGCACGGTCATCCTGAAACTGAACCGGCTGGACCGGACCTTCAGCGTGCTGGTCCAGGTGCGCGACGAGGAGCGGCTGCGCTGGTCGCGCGGCACCGGTGCCGAACCGGTGGACGAGGCGACGGCGGACGCCTACATCGCCCGCCAGACCCGCTACGACCCCGACGTGTGGGTGATCGAGGTCGAGGACCGCAAGGGCCGACACTGGTTCGAGGGCGAGGTGCGCTGACCCCGATCTCCGGAGCGACGCCGGATCACACCAATTCCGCCTTTCCCACGCTTGTCCCCGCCGTCGGGGTGACGCGCGGGAAGCGCAGGGTGAAGCGGGTGCCTTCGCCGGGGATGCTCTGCACGGTGATGGTTCCGCGCAAGGTGCCGGTGACGAGGTTGTAGACGATGTGCAGCCCCAGCCCGCTGCCCCCGTTGCCGCGGCGGGTGGTGAAGAAGGGGTCGAAGATCTTCGGCAGGATGTCCGACGGGATGCCCAGCCCGTCGTCGGCCACCGTCAGCTCCACCTGATCCTGCGGCAGCAGGCGGGCGGCAATGGTCAGCCGGCCCGGATGGTGCGGCGTGAAGGCGTGAGCCAGCGCGTTGAGGACGAGGTTCGTCAAAATCTGCGACAGGGCACCGGGATAGCCGTCCAGTTCCAGCTCGTCGGGGCTGTCCACGACGATGTCCAGCCCGCCGACGTCCTTGTAGGTCGGGCGCAGGCTGCGCAACAGCTCGCCGATGTAGGTCTTCAGCTCGAACCGCCGCCGCTCGTCGCTGGACTGGTCCACCGCGACCATCTTGAAGCTCTGCACCAGATCGGCGGCGCGCGTGCTGTTGGACAGGATCAGGCGGGCCATCTCGCCGCCGTCGGCCAGGAAGCGCTGGAACTCCGACTTCTTGATGGCCCCGGCGGCGAGCTGCCGGGTCAGCTCCTCGAACTGCAGGGCAAGCTGCGAGGCGCCGGTGATGGTGATGCCGATGGGCGTGTTCACCTCGTGCGCCACCCCGGCGACGAGCTGGCCGAGCGACGCCATCTTCTCCGCCTGGATCAGGCTGGCCTGGGTCTCCTTCAACTCGCGCAGCGCCTGTTCGGCCGAATCGCGGGACCGGCGGAGCGCCGCTTCGGCCTCGACCTCGCGGGTCACGTCCACGACGATGGACTGGACGGCGGTCTCCCCCTTCCAATCGATGCGGCGGCTGGTCAGCTCGATCCAGCGCTCCGATCCGTCGAGCCGGCGGGCGCGCAGCCGCCGCCGCTCGCTGGGCAGGCCGGTGGCGACGATGTGCCGGTAGTTGTCCTCGACCAGCGGCCGGCTGTCCTCCGCGATGAAGTCGAGCACCGACCGCACCCGCAACGCCCGGTCCAGGCTGCTCCCCAGCATCTGCAGGAACGCCTCGTTGGCGTAGAGCGGACGGAAATCGCGGTGGATGATGATGCCCTGGATGGAGCCTTCGACGAGGTCGCGGAACCGCCGCTCGTTGTCGGCTAGATCCATCTGGCGCCGGTCGATCTCGTCGATGAAGTAGCGGATGGAGGCGGCGATGTCGGTGATCTCGTCGTTGCCCTCCACCGGCACCGTCGCGTCGCTGCCGGACAGCCGGGCCAGCACCGCGCCGTTCAGCGCGACCAGCCGCGAGGTCAGGAAGCGCCGGAAGAAGAGATGGACGAGGATGGCCAGCAGGATGGAGGCGCCGCCCAGCACCATCACCATGCGCGAGCGCTCCTGGATCATCGCCGCCAGATCGCCGGTGCGGTCGGTGGATTGGTCGTGGATGGCGTCGAACAGGGCCAGCGTGAAGCGGTCCACCGTCTCCACCAGGACGCGCGACTGGCCGGACAGCGCCTGGGCGCGGTTGCGCGCCTGGAGCCGTTCGGCGGAGCTGTCGAACAGTCCCTCCGGCGCCACCAGGATCGCGGCGAGGTCGGCCCGGATGCGCTCCATGGCGGAGCCCTCCGGCTCGGGCGTGGCGGCCGCCAGGCGGCCCAGCTCGGCCAGCGTGTGCTCCGCGTTGCGGCGCTCCACCCGCAGCCGGTTGAGGTGGTCCGTCTGCATCGCCCCGGCGGCCCGGGCCATCAGCGCGCCCGCCCGAACCGCCCAGGCTCCCAGCGTTCCGCCCCCGCCGGGCGCCGCCGTGGCCGGTCCGGTTCCGGGTTCCGCGCCCGGCAATCGCTCCAGCGCGTCGGCGAGCTGGGCCAGGGCGCGGATCGCCTCCGCTTGGCGGGCACCGGCCTCGATCTGCCGTCCGACCTCGGCGTTCAGGTCGGCCACCGTCGCCGCCAGGATCAGCAGGGTGGACTGGGCCTGTTCCAGAAGCCGCAACTCGTCGCTTTCGCCGTCGCCGCCCGGCTCGCCTTGCTGGTGGAGGTCCCGCATGCGCTCCACCAGCTTCCTCAGGAACTCCAGTTCGCTGATGAGTTCGTCGTAGATGGCCCGGCGCTGCGGGGTGGTGGCCGCGCCGGCCAGGACGGGCAGGCGGGCGACCAGCTTCTGGAGCGAGCCGCGCAGCTCCGCGCTGGTGATGACCTTCGGCAGGGTGGTGGTGGACAGCACCGACACCTCCCCCCGGAACTGCTGGAAGGAGGACAGCGACACGACGCCGACCAGCAGGACCAGCATCGTCATGATGGTCAGGCCGATGGAGATGCGCAGCACGATGCCGGCGCGCGCACCACGGCGCCGGCGCAGGGGCGCGGTGGCATCGGTGCGGTCGGCGGAGGGCGGCGTGGCGTCCATTCCGCGGCTACCGCTGAACCGTCAGGCGACCGTCGAGCCGCGGCGCGAAGCTGCCCGTGCGGGCGATCCGGCTGGCCAGGATGGTCGAGACGAAATCGGCGTCCCGGTCGTCCACCAGCCGCGGGGCGGTGGTCAGCATCGCATAGCCGTCCCCGCCGTTGGCGAGGTAGCTGCCGGTGGCCAGCCGGAAGCGGGCCGTCGGCTCCACCGGCTTGCCGCCCACCGTCAGCGCCATTACCCGCTGGCCGGGCGGGCGCGACGGGTCGACGATGACGCGGGCGTTGGACAGGTGCGGGAAACGGCCCTGCAACTGCTCGATTCCGGAGAAGCCGAACTCCAGCGCGTCGCGCAATTGCTGCCCGGTGACCTCGATCAGCACGGCGGTGTCGTGGAAGGGAAATTCGGTCTGGATGTCCCGGCGCGTCCACACCGTGCCCGCCGCATAGGCGCGGTCGCCGCGGAAGGAGCCGCCGTTGATCAGCGCCACGTCGGCCTCCATCGCCTCGCGCAGCGAATCGGCGACGGTGTTGGCGAAGGCGTTCTCGCTGGCGCGGACCGCTTCGCGCCGCGTGTCGATGGGGGCGTCCAGACGGCCCACCTGCATGCCCAGCATGCTGTCCAGCCGCGCGCGATAGGCCTTGGCCTGCGCGTCCAGCGCCGGGTCCGGCGCCACGGTGGCGGTGTCGATGGCGCGCACGCCGCTGCTCCACACCGTGCGCGTGGCGTCGCCCTTGGTCACCTTCTCGGCGGTGATGTCCAGGGCCAGCACCCAGGCGGCCTGCGGCTCGACCGTCGCGTTCAGGGTCTTGCCGTCGTATTCCACGGCGACCACCCGCCCGCGGTCCTGGTAGAGCACGATGTCGGCGGCGCCGGAGGCGATCACGTCGCGGTGGGTGCCGCCGGAATCGCCGGTCAGCGCCACCACCAGATCGGCCCCGGCGTTGCGCAGGTCCTTCGCCTTCCGGGCCAGCACCGGACCCGGCGGCAGGAAGTCGGTGCGCGGCGAGCGGGTGATCTCTCCCGTCCGCGCCGGTGCCGCGGCCAGCACCCCGACGCGCACCGGCCCGGCGTTCAGCATCGCGCGGTCCTCCAGCCCGTCCAGCGGCTTGCCGGTCTGGCGGTCCGCCGCGTTGGAGACGACCATGGGGAAGTTCGCTTCGAAGGCGCGTGTCATCAGCACATCGTCGCCGTGATGGAATTCCCGGTTCAGCGCCGCCATGGCGTCGATGCCGACCCCGTTCAGCAGGTCGATGACGTGCGCCCCCTGGTCGTAGAAGGACAGGACGGAAGGGGCGAGCGCCTGCCCGCCGTGCAGGACCAGCACGGTGGCGCCCGCCGCCCGTTCCTGGTGGACCAGCGTGGCGAGCCGGGCAATGCCGCCGCGTCCCTGCACGTCCTCCAACTCGGTCGTGCTGTGGGCGTAGAGAATGGTGAAGCGGGTGGGGTCCGCCCACGCGGGTTCGCCGGCCGAAATCCCGTTGGTCAGAATCCCGAGAAGCAGCGCGACCACCGGGCGCAGCCAGACGCCCCTGCCGAATCCCATGCCGTCGTTCCCCATACAGCGCCCGCACGGCCATCGCCGCTGCGGGCCGCACCCCCGGTTCCGCGCCGGATTATGCGCGTTCGCGCGTCGGTGGTGAAGCTGTACCGAGGATGACAAATCGCCCCGTTCCACGACGGGACGGCACACTGACACCATAGGGGAAAGCGGAAAGGCCAAAAAAAACCATACTATTCACAGGGAATTATTGGCCTATGCGGATGCTGCACCGCACCCATTCCGGATTGGTAATACCAGTTTGAAAGGGGTGCCCCTATTCTCCGCCAGCCCATTCTCGGGGCGTTTCCTCCCTAGACTCAAGGCCGGAGCGGTTGCTCCGGCCTTTTTTTCGTCCACGGCGCGCCGGACACCCGGGTGCCTGCCGGCGGGCAATCCAGGAAGCTTGCGGTGGATTGCGGATGGGCAAGCTTGCGCTATCCTGCGGCCCATGCCCGCCCTGCCGCCGCCGGAAGCCCTGGATATCGCCCTCAGCCGGACCGCGAAGGTTCCGCTGTCCGCTCAAATCCACGCCGCCTTGCGCGACGCCATCCGCAATGGCCGGCTGGCCGGAGGGGCGCGGTTGCCGTCCTGGCGGGATCTGGCCGTGCAACTCGGAGTGTCCCGTGGGACGGTGCGCGACGCCTATGAGCGGCTGATCGACGAACAGCTTGCGGTCGGCTTGGGCGCCGCGGGGACGCGGGTGGCCGAGGGGGCCATGGCGGGGCCGTCCCCCGGCGGGCCGGTCCAGGCCCCGTCCTTCCCGGAGCTGTTTTCCAATTTCGAGCGGGCGCCGCTGCCCTTCCAGATGGGTGTGCCGGCGCAGGACGCCTTTCCCTTCACGCTGTGGTCCCGGATCGTCGGGCGGGCGGCGCGGGCCGCGGCGGCGGCCCCGGTCAGCTATCCCGATCCGCGCGGCCATCCGGATCTGCGGCGCGAGATCGCCGCCGTGCTGGCCATCGCCCGCGGCATCCGCTGCACGCCGGAGCAAATTTGCATCACGGCGGGCTATTCCGGCGCGCTCGGCCTGGTGATTCGGGCCTTGCGGCTGGACGGCGGCACCGTTTGGATGGAGGAGCCCGGCTTTCCCCTGACCCGCCGCGCCCTTCACCTCGCCGGCATGACCGTGGTGCCCGTGCCGACGGACGCCGCCGGGATCGACGTGGATGCGGGACTCGCACGAGCGCCGACGGCGGGCTTGGCCGTGGTGACGCCCGGCCAGCAGGCGCCGCTCGGCGTGACCATGACGTTGCAGCGCCGCCTCGCCCTGCTGGAATGGGCCTCGCGAGCCGGGGCATGGATCGTCGAGGACGACTATCTCAGCGAACTGCAGTTGAAGGGACGGGCCGCTCCGGCACTGGCCTCCCTCGACCGGGATGGGCGGGTGCTGCACGCCGGCACCTTCAGCAAGACGATCAGCCCGGCGCTGCGGCTCGGCTTCCTGATGGTGCCGCCGGGGCTGGCCGGCCTCTTCGGCGAGGCCGCCGCCTGCCTGTCCCCGGCCCCGGCGGCGGTGATGCAGCGGGCGGTGGCCGACTTCATGGCGAGCGGGCATTATTTCCGGCATCTGCGCCGGATGAAGCGGCTCTACGCCGTCCGCCAGCAGGCACTTCTGGCGGCCATGGGCGACGCCGCGGGGGCGGAGTCACCGATGGCGGTGGAGGCGTCCGGAAGCCTGTCGGTCCGGCTGGTCTTGCCACCGGGCAGCCGCGACATCGCCATCGCCGCGGCGGCGCAGGCGGACGGCCTCGCTCCGGTGCCGCTGTCGCCCTGGTACGCCGATGGCCCGGAGGCCGCTCGCCCCCGGGGCCTGCTGCTGGGCATCACCAATCTGCAGGAACGGCGCCTGTCCGACGACTGCCGCCGGTTGATCGACTTGGTGAAGCGGCACGGCTGACTCTGCAAGAACGCGCTCAACGGGCGGCGGCGGGAACCGTGCGGAAGCTGATGGCGAGGCGGTTGTAGAGGTTCATCAGGCCGATGGCGATCGTCAGGTCGGCCACTTCCTTCTCGGAGAACTGGGCCGACACCGCCTGGAACTCCGCATCCGGGACGGCGGTGTCGGCCACCCGCGTCACCGTCTCCGCCCAGCGCAGCGCGGCGCGCTCGCGGTCGGTGAACAGCGTTTCGGCCTCATGCCAGACCGGCACCAGCACCAGCTTGTCCATGGTGACGCCGTTCTTCAGCAGATCGCGGCTGTGCAGATCGATGCAATAGGCGCAGCCGTTGATTTGCGACACACGCAGGTACACGAGATCGATCAGCGTGACCGGAAGCCCGCACTGGGCGATGTAGCCATGCGCGTCGGCGAGGGCCTTCATGCCGGCAGGGGCGGTTGCGTGGTAGTCGAGACGCGGGGACATGGCGGTTGGTCCTCAGTGGGGATGCGGGAGGTTCCCGGCTGCCGCTGATCCTGCACCGCCCGCCGGTCAGTCGTAAGGACCAAGACGTGACGGAAATCCTGTACCTTCCTCCGCAGGGGGGACCCGTCAGGCGCCCGACAGCTCCCGGCGGAAGGCGCGGTCCATCATGGCGGCCACCCGCTCCAGCCTTTCCCGGTCCGCGCCGTCGCGGGCGGCGGCCGACATCCCCATCATCGCGACCACCACCAGATCGGCCAGCGCGTCGGCGCGGTCCGGCGCTTCGGTGGCGATGAAGTCGCGGACTGCGGCGCGGCCTTCCTGCTTGGCCGCGTCGGCCAGGGCCTGAGCCTCCGGGTCGGCGCTGTTGCGCGCCCCGTCGAGCACGAGGCACCCCGCCGTCCCACCCTGGCCGGGATACAGCTGCGCGGCGAGCGCCAGCGTCCGCCCGATCACCGTCGCCACGTCGCCACCCGCCGCCAGAGCCCGCGCAAAGATGTTCGCCTCGCCCGCCGCGTAGCGCCGCAGCGCCCGCTCGAACAGCCCGGCCTTGCTGCCGAAGGCGGCGTAGAAGCTCGGCGGCTTGATGCCCAGCTCGGCGCCCAGCTCGGCCACACCGACCGCGTCGTAACCGCGGGCGTGGAACAGCCGCATCGCCGTTTCCACCGCCTCGTCCACGTCGAAGGAACGCCGCCGTCCGCGCGGCTCCGGTTTTTTTGTAGCGACCACTATAAAAAATCCTTGCGCGATGCCCTTTGGTGATTTTATATAGCGGTCACTACATTAATTCAAGGAACCGATCATGAGCGACTTCGCGGGCAAGAACATCCTGGTGCTGGGCGGCAGCCGGGGCATCGGCAAGGCCATCGTCCAGCGTTTCGCGGCGGGCGGCGGGCAGGTCGCCTTCACCTACGCCGGCTCGGCGGACGCCGCCGCGGCGCTGGCCGCAGAGACCGGGTCCGAGGCGATCCGCACCGACAGCGCCGACCGCGACGCGGTGATCGCCACGGTGGCCGGGCGGGGCGCGCTGGACGTGCTGGTCGTCAACGCCGGGGTCGCCATGATCGGCGATCCGCTGACCTTCGACCCCGACGAGGTGGACCGCATGATCGACATCAACGTGCGCGGCCCCTACCACGCCGCGGTCGAGGCGGCGCGCCACATGACCGGGCCGGGGCGCATCATCGTCATCGGGTCGGTGAACGGCGACCGCATGCCCTTCGCGGGTGGTGCCGCCTACGCGCTCACCAAGGCGGCGGTCCAAGGCATGGTGCGCGGTCTAGCGCGCGACTTCGGGGACCGCGGGATCACCGTCAACGCCATCCAGCCGGGGCCGACCCACAGCGACATGAATCCGGCCGACGGCCCGATGGCCGCCGCCATGCACGGCTTCATGGCGATCAAGCGCCACGCCCACGCCAGCGAGGTCGCCGAACTGACCGCTTTCGTCGCCGGCCCGCACGGCGCCATGATCACCGGCTCGTTCCAGACCATCGACGGCGGCTTCGGGGCCTGACGGCCGCCGGTTACGTCGTCCCGCCCCAGCGGTCGCGGAAAACGAGGTCCTCAAGGGGAAGCCGGCTGCGCCAGCCGGCTTTCTCCAGTTCCGGCGTATCGTGGAAATGGGAGACGTAGCCGAGGCAGAGATAGGCCACCGGGACGATCCGCTCCGGGATGCCCAGCGCTTCGCGCAGGCGGTCCTCGTGCAGGATGCTGACCCAGCCGACGCCCAGCCCCTCCGCCCGCGCGGCCAGCCAGAGGTTCTGCACCGCGCAGACGCAGGAATAGAGGTCCATGGTCGGGATGTGCGTCCGCCCCAGCACCACCGGGCCGGAGCGCTCGCGGTCGCAGGTGATGCACAGGTTGACCGGCGCCTCGCGGATGCCTTCCAGCTTCAGGCGGCTGTAGAGCGCCTTGCGCTCCCCGGTGAAGAGGGCGGCGGCCTCCTCGTTGGCCTGGGAGAAGTCGGCGTGGATCTGCGCCTTCACCGCCGGGTCCTGAACGACGATGAAGTTCCACGGCTGCATGAAGCCGACCGACGGCGCGTGGTGCGCGGCGGTCAGCACGCGGGTCAGCACCTCCTCCGGCACCGGGTCGGGGGCGAACTGCCCGCGCACGTCGCGGCGCGAGAAGATCGCCTTGTAGAGCGCGTCCCGCTCCTCCGGTGCGAAGGCGTGATCGCTCATTGGTCTGCCGCGATGACGTGGAAGAACGAGGCGAAGACGCTGCCGCGCCGTCCGCCGAGCGACCCGAGGTCCGACCCGTCCGCCGCCGTGGCGGTGACCAGCGGTTCGTCGGCTCCGCGGTCGAGGATCGAGGCGTAGTGGAACTCGTGCCCGCGCAGCGAGGTGCCCGCCCGGCCCAGCGGCGTGTCGCCCAGCAGGACGGCGCGCCGGTATCCCAGATGCAGCTTGCGCTTGGCGAAGGAGGTCCGCACACCGAGCAGTCCAAGCATCGGGTGGGTGGTGCCCGCCGCGTCCTCCAGCGATTCGCCCAGCGTCATGTAGCCGCCGCACTCGCCGTAGACCGGGCGCCCGAGGGCGGCGACGCGGTGCATGCCGTCGCGGAAGCGTCCGGCGGCGGCGAGTTGTCCGGCGTGCAGTTCGGGATAGCCGCCGGGCAGATAGACGGCGTCTGCGTCGTCGGGTGGTGCCTCGTCGGCCAGCGGAGAGAAATGCGTCACCTCGGCGCCCGCCGCGTGCCAGCCCTCCAGCAGATGCGGGTAGACGAAGGTGAAGGCGGCGTCCCGCGCGATGGCGATGCGCTGGCCCAGCGGTGGCAGGGCAGGCGCATAACGTCCTTCCGGCGCGCGGGAAGGGGCCGCCAGAGCGGCCACCCGGTCGAGATCGACATGCTGCGCGATGAAGCGGCCGAGCGCCGCCAGACGCTCCTGAAGGTCTGCCGTCTCCTCCGCCTGGATCAAGCCGAGATGGCGTTCGGGCAGGATCACGTCGGGGGTGCGGGGCAGGGAGCCGAGGACGGGGATGCCCAGCGCCTCGATGGCGCCGCCGGCCAAGGCGAGGTGGCGCGGGCTGGCGATGTTGTTCAGGATCACCCCGCCGATCCGCACATCGTCGCGGTAGGTGGCGAAGCCCTTGACCAGGGCGGCGGCGGATTGCGACTGGCCCTTGGCGTTGACCACCAGGATCACCGGCCAGCCGGTGCGCGCCGCCAGTTCGGAGGTGGCGCCGGTGCCGGTCGCCCCGACGCCCGCCACCCCGTCGAACAGGCCCATCAGCGCCTCGCAGACCAGCAGGTCGGTGCCGTCCCCGGCGCGGCGGGCCAGGGAATCCAGCAGGTCCGCCCCCATCGCCCAGTTGTCGAGGTTGACGCTGGGCCGCCCGGTCGCCGCCTGATGGAAGGCCGGGTCGATGTAGTCCGGCCCCGCCTTCACCGCACCGACGCGCAGGCCGCGCGCCTTCAGCGCGACCAACAGTCCCAGCGTGACGGTGGTCTTGCCGGTGCCCGAGGCCGGCGCCCCGACGATCAGCCCGCGCGGTGCAGCCTCAGACATGGGGGCCTCAGCCATGGGGAGCCTCCTTGGGCAGCCAGTCGAGCACGGGGCGCAGCCGCACCACTTCGCCGATCACGATGATGGCCGGCGGTTCCATCCCGCTCGCCTCCAGGTCGGCGACGCAGGCGCCGAGCGAGGTGACCAGCACGCGCTGCCGCTCGGTCGTCGCGTCGGTCACCACGCCGACCGGCGTGTCGGCGGGCCGCCCGCCCTCCATCAGCGCCGCGGCGATGCCGGGCAGGCCCTTCCAGGCCATGTAGAGGATCAGCGGCGCGCCCGTCGCGGCCAGGGCCTTCCAGTCCGGCCCGCCGGCGCAGGAATGGCCGGTCGCCAGGATCACCGCCTGGTTGGCCGTGCGGTGGGTGGCCGGGATGCCGGCGTAGGCCGGGCCGGCGAGGCCCGCCGTGATGCCGGGGATGATGCGGAAGGGGATGCCCCGCTCGGCCAGGGCCTGCGCCTCCTCCCCGCCGCGCCCGAAGACGAAGGGGTCGCCGCCCTTCAGCCGGAGCACGCGGTGACCCTCGCGCGCCAGCTCGATCAGGCGGTTGGTGATGTCGTCCTGGTGGGCGGAGGGCTTGCCGCCGCGCTTCCCGGCGAACTCCAGCCTTGCCGAGGGCGCCGCCAGCGCCATGATCCGTTCGCCGACCAGCGCGTCATGGACGATCACGTCGGCTTGCCTTAGACCTTGCAGGGCCAGCAGGGTCAGCAGGCCGGGATCGCCGGGACCGGCCCCCGCCAGCCACACGCTGCCGGGCCGGAAGTCGGCCAGTTCCAGAGGAAGAGAAAGGGAGTCGGGCGACGGCTCTGCGGTCATGGACGAGCACTCAGCGACGGAAAACGGTGTGGACGGCGGAGAGAGGAACGGCGACGGAGGCGGCGACGGCAAGGCGCTGCGGCGGGGCTGGACGACGGGCGCCTGCGCCACCGCCGCCGCGCGGGCGGCCTGCGGGGCGCTGTTCTCCGGCGACTTCCCCGATCCGGTGACGGTAACCCTGCCCGGCGGCCAGACGCCAGCCTTCGCGCTTGCCTGGACGGAGCGCGGCGACGGCTGGGCGGCGGCGGGGGTGGTGAAGGACGCCGGCGACGACCCGGACGTCACCCACGGCGCGTTGATCCGTGCCCGCGTCAGCCGCGCCGAACCGGGCCAGGGCGTCGTCTTCCGCGCAGGCGAAGGGGTGGGCACGGTGACCCGTCCCGGCCTGCCGGTCCCCGTCGGCGAGCCGGCCATCAACCCGGTGCCCCGCGCGATGATCCGCCAAGCGGTCGCGGAGGCCGCGGCGCTGGCCGGCGAGGCTCCCGACGTCGTCGTCGAAGTCTCCGTCGAGAACGGGGAGGCGCTGGCCCGCCGCACCATGAACCCGCGTCTGGGCATCCTCGGCGGCCTGTCGATCCTGGGAACGACGGGGATCGTCGTGCCCTATTCCTGCGCGGCCTGGATCGCCTCGATCCAGCGCGGCGTCGACGTGGCGCGGGCGGCGGGGCTGAGCCACGTCGCGGCCTGCACCGGCGACACCTCGGAAAAGGCGGTCGTCGCGCGCTACGGCCTGCCCGAGCACGCGCTGCTCGACATGGGGGATTTCGCGGGCGGCACGCTGAAGTACCTGCGGCGTCACCCGATCCCGCGCCTGACCCTGTGCGGCGGCTTCGCCAAGTTCGGCAAGCTGGCGCGCGGCCTGCTCGACCTGCATTCCAAGCGCGGCAGCGTCGATCTCGACTGGCTGGCCGACCGCATGGTCGAGCTGGGCGCTGCCCCCAACACCGTGGCCGAGGCCCGCGCCGCCAACACCGCCGCGCAGGTCCTGAGCATCGCCAGGGAGGCCGGCCTGCCGCTGGCCGACCGCGTGGCAGCGCTGGCCCAGCGCACGGCGCTGGACACGCTGGACGGCGCTCCCGTCGCGGTCGAGGTGCTGGTCACCGACCGCCAGGGCACCATCGTCGGTGGTTCCGGCTGGGCAGAGCCCTGAGCTTTTCACTCGCCCAGCCCCCGGTAGCGGCGCACATGCGACCCGTCATAGAGCGCGCTGCACCGGAAATCCTCCACCCCCAGCGCCGGGCCGACCAGGATCAGGGCGGTGCGCTCCATCGGCGACTCCGCCGCCTGGGCGGCGATGTCGGCCAGCGTGCCGCGCAGCACGCGCTCCTCCGGCCAACTCGCCCGGTAGACCACCGCCGCCGGGCAGTCGGCGCCGTAGAGCGGGGTCAGCCGCTCCACCACCCGGTCGATGACGTGGATCGACAGGTGGATGGCCAGCGTCGCGCCCGACCGCCCCAGCACCTCCAGCGTCTCGTTCGCCGGCATGGCCGAGGCCCGGCCCTCCGTCCGTGTCAAAATCAGCGTCTGGCTGACCTCCGGCAGGGTCAGTTCCCGCCCCAGCGCGGCCGACGCCGCGGCGAAGGCCGGCACGCCCGGCGTGATGTCGTAGGGAATGTCCAGTTCGCGCAGCGCCCGCGTCTGCTCGCCGAGCGCGCTGTAGACCGACAGGTCGCCGGAATGCAGCCGCGCCACGTCCTGCCCGGCCGCGTGCGCCGCCTTGAACTCGGCGACGATCTGGTCGAGCGTCAGCGGGGCGGTGTCGACGATCCGGGCGCCCGGCGGGGCGTGGGCGATGATCTCCTTCGGCACCAGCGATCCGGCGTAGAGGCAGACCGGGCAGGACGCGATCAGGTCGCGCCCGCGCAGGGTCAGCAGGTCGGGGGCGCCCGGTCCGGCGCCGATGAAATGCACGGTCATGCGGAAACTTCCCCAGAAATCGCCAGCGCGCAGGTGGCGCGCGGGGTGGAACGGCGCGGCAGCAGAAGGGTGGAGCCCGGCCCGGCGGCGGCCAGCGCCGCGGCCTCCGCGACCGAGGCGACGCCCACCGCGGCCTCGACGCGGGCGGAGCGGGTCTGCACCCGGTCCTGAACCGCCGCCAACGCTGAATCGTCAACGAACCGGAGCGGCAGGGCGAGCAGACGCGCCGCCTCGGCCACCCCGGCCTCGTTGCGCTTGCGCATCGGTGCCGCCAGTTGCACGGCGCGGCGTGCGGCCTCGTCCAGCGCGGCTTCCTCGAAGGCGGCGCGGAGCATCCCGGCGATCTCGGCGCCGGGGCAGCCGGCCCGGCAACCGATGCCCGCTGCGATGAAGCGATGCGCCGTCACAGCGGTTTCTCAGCCAGCCACAACGTGACCGGCATCAGCGGGCGCCAGCCGGTGAAACCGCCGATAGGGGCGGCGCGGCTGACGGCGATCTGCGACAGTTGCCCGCCCAACCGCTTGTGGGTGGCGATCAGCATCGCCTCGCTTTCCAGCGTCACGGCGTTGGCGACGATCCGTCCTCCGGGCTTCAGCGCCGACCAGCAGGCGTCCAGCACGCCGTCGTTGGTCAGCCCGCCGCCGATGAACACGGCGTCCGGTGCCGGCAATCCGTCCAGCGCCTCCGGCGCCTTGCCACGCACCAGCTCCAGCCCCGGCACGCCGAAGGCGGCAGCGTTGGCCGGGATGCGGTCGGCGCGGTCGGCCTTGTGCTCCACCGCGATGGCGCGGTTCGTCGGGTCGCTCAGCATCCATTCGACGCCGATGGACCCGGAGCCGGCGCCGATGTCCCACAGCAGCTCGCCGCGGCGCGGGGCCAGCCAGGACAGGGTGACGGCGCGGATCTCCCGCTTGGTGATCTGGCCGTCATGCTCGAACCAGTCATCAGGCAGGCCGGGCGTGCGCGGCAGGGCGCGGGCGCCGGGGGTGGCGACGCACTCCACCGCCAGCGTGTTGAGGTCGGCCACCCGCTCCGCCGACCATTCTTCCGCCGTCGCAACGATGCAGCGCTCGCGCGGTCCGCCCATGGACTCCAGAGCGGTCAGGCGCGACGGTCCGAAGCCGCGCGCCGTCAGCAGCGCCGCCAGCTTGGCCGGAGTCGTTCCGTCCCAGCACAGAACCAGCAGCCGAGCGCCCGGTTGCAGATGCGGAATGACCAGCTCCAGCGGGCGTCCGTGCACGGTCAGGGTGCCGCAGTCCTGCAACGGCCAGCCCAGGCGGGCGGCGGCAAGGCTGAAGGATGACGGGGCTGGAACGATGGAAAGTTCTTCAACCGGAACGAGTTTGGACAGCGTGGCGCCGATGCCGTACCAGGACGGGTCGCCGCTCGCCAGCACGCAGACGCGTTGGCCGCGCCGCGCCAGCAGGGCGGGGTAGGCGTCCGACAGGGGGGAGGGCCAGGGCAGCCGCTCCTGTCCGGCGGTTTCCGGCACCAGCGCCAGATGGCGGGCGCCGCCGGCCAGCAGGTCCGCGCCATCCACCAGCGCGCGGACGGCGGGCGACAGTCCGTCCCACCCGTCCTCGCCGATACCGACGACGCTCAGCCAACGCCCCGGTCCTGTGCTATTGGCTTTGGTGGTCATGGCGCACCCCAAGGAGGACAAGCATGAAGGCGCTGATTCTGGGTGGCACCACCGAGGCCACGGCGCTGGCTCGCCTTCTCAGCGGCCACCCGCGCATCGACGCGGCGGTGTCGCTGGCCGGGCGCACCAAACAGCCGGTTCTGCCGCCCCTGCCGACCCGCATCGGCGGCTTCGGCGGTGTGGATGGGCTGGCGGCGCATATCGTGGAGAACGGCGTCGGTGCGGTCGTGGACGCCACGCATCCCTTCGCTGACCAGATCTCCGCCAACGCCGCGGCGGCCTGCGCGCAGGTGGGCGTGCCGCTGCTGGTGCTGACCCGCAAGCCGTGGGAACCGGGCGAGGGCGACCGCTGGATCGGCGTGCCGGACATGGCCGCCGCCGCCGAGGCTCTGCGCCCGCTGGGCGGAAACGTCTTCCTGACCATCGGCCGGCAGGAGGTCGCGGCGTTCGAGGCGGTGCCGGACAAGCGCTACCTGATCCGCGCCGTCGATCCGCCGGAGCCGGCGCCGAACCTGCCGGATTACGGCCTGATCCTCGACCGCGGCCCCTTCACGCTGGAGGGGGAATGCGCCCTGCTGGAAAAGCACCGGGTGGATGTCATCGTCAGCAAGAACAGCGGCGGGAGCGCTACGGAAGCGAAGCTGGAGGCGGCGCGCCGCCGGGGGATTCCCGTGGTGATGGTGGAGCGACCGCCCGGCAATGGTGTGGCCGAAATGCATGATGCGGCTGCGGCGTTGGCATGGCTGGAGGCGCGGTAGAGTCGAGCCCCCCTCCCGACCTCCCCCCGCTGCGCTCTCGCGCAAGCGTAGCTTGCGCTGACGCGTCAGGCGGACCTTGGTCCGCCGAGAGCAGGGGGAGGAGATGATTCCCTTCCCTGCGCAGCGGGGGAGGGTTAGGGTGGGGGCCCGTTTCGACAATGTTCTCACCCCCGCACCCCGTAGCTGCGCGGCGTGTAGACCCACGGCTGCGCGCCCTCGCGCGGGACCAGCCGGGTGTGCGACGCGCCGATAATGACGCAGGTCCGCATGTCGGCCTGCGCCGCGTCCACCGCGCCCAGCGTCGTGATGGTCAGCGCCTCGTCGGGGCGCCCGACCGCCCGGGCGAGGATCACCGGCGTTTCGGCCGAGCGGAGGTCGCGCAGCGCGTCGAAGGCGGCGCCGAGCTGCCAGGGGCGGGCGCGGCTGATCGGGTTGTAGAGCGCAATGACGAAATCCGCCTCCGCCGCCAGACGCAGGCGCTTCAGCACCACCTCCCACGGCTTCAGATTGTCGGACAGCGAGATGGCGCAGAAATCATGGCCGAGCGGCGCGCCGGCCCGCGCCGCCGCCGCCTGCATCGCGGAGATGCCGGGATCGACCGACAGCGGCACGCGGTGCCATGCCTCGGGCGCGGCGGGGTCGTCCAGCGCCTCGAACACCGCGGCGGCCATAGCGAAGATTCCGGGGTCGCCGCCCGACACCACCGCCACCCGGCGACCTTCCGCCGCCAGTTCGAGGGCATGGCGGGCGCGGTCCAACTCCACCCGGTTGTCGGAGGCGTGGCGCACCTGCGGCCCCGGCGGCACCCGGTCCACATAGGGGAAATAGCCGACGAGGTCGGTCGCCTCCGCCAGATCGCGCCGGGCCTCCGGGGTCAGCCAGTCCTCGGTGCCGGGGCCGAGCCCGACGACCTTCAACCATCCGGCCTGCGGATCGGCGGTCATCGCCGCAGCCCCTCGCCGGGGATGACGATCTGCGAGAAGTAGGGGGCCGTCTCCGGTGCCTCGCGGAAGGGCATGACGCGCTGGTCCGCCATGCTCGCCCGCTCGATGTACCAGGCGCGGTCGGCCAGCCCGGCGGCCTCGACGGCGCGGCGGACCTTCGGCAGGTTCTGGCCCAGCTTCATGATGACCGCGGCGTCGGCGTTGCGCAGCGCCCGCAGCAGCGCCTCCTCCCCCAGCGTGCCGGGGATGACCGACAGCACGTCGTCGCGCAGCGTCAGCGGGCGCGGCAGCAGCGAGGCGCTGCACATCATCGACGTGACACCCGGCACCACCTCCGTCGGGAAGCGCGAGGCCAGCCGCAGGAACAGGTGCATGAAACTGCCGTAGAAGAAGGCGTCGCCCTCGTTCAGCGCGGCGATGGAACGCCCGGCGGCGAGATGCTCGGCCAGCCGCTCGGCGGACTCGTCAAAGAAGGCCTCGATCTGGCGGCCATAGTCGGGGTGGCTGGGCGGCAACTCGACCGTCACCGGATAGACCATCGGCAGCTCGATGTGCTCCGCCGTGATGCAGACGTCGGCGATGCGCCGGGCCTGTCCGGAGGTGCCGCGCTTGCAGAAATAGGCGACCACCGGGCAGGCGCCGATGGTGCGCATGGCGCGGACGGTCATCAGGTCCGGGTCGCCGGGGCCGACGCTGACGCCGTAGAGGGTGCCGGTGCTATGGGGTGCGTTGCTCATTCCACGTCGCTCGCCAGGGCGTTGACCGCCGCCGCCGCCATGGCGCTGCCGCCGCGCCGGCCCTTGATCGCCAGGAAGGGCAGGCCGAAGGGCGCCTCGGCCAGCGCGTCCTTGCTTTCCGCCGCACCCACGAAGCCCACCGGGAAGCCCAGCACCGCCGCCGGCTTCGGCGCGCCGTCGCGGATCATCTCCAGCAGCTTGAACAGGGCGGTCGGCGCGTTGCCGATGGCGACCACGGAACCGGCCAGCCGGGGCACCCACAGCTCCAGCGCGGCGGCGGATCGGGTGTTTTCGACCTTTTTGGCAAGCTCCGGCACGGCGGGGTCGCGCAGCGTGCAAACGACCGCGTTGTCCGCCGGCAGGCGCGCCCGCGTGATGCCGTGGGCAACCATCTCGCTGTCGCAGAGGATCACCGCGCCATTACGCAGAGCCATTCGCGCCGCCGTCCCCACGTCGGGGGAGAACATCAGGTCCTGGGCCGCGTCCACCATGCCGCAGGCGTGGATGACGCGCACCGCCACCGCTTTCAGGTCGTCGGGGATCGCCGACAGGTCGGCCTCCGCCCGGATGGTGGCGAAGGACTGGCGGTAGATGGCCGCTCCATCGCGGATGTAGTCGTAAAGCGGCTCAGCGGACACGGAACAACTCCTCAACAGACAGATCGGCCCCAGACAAAGAGGCAACGGCATTTATGGCCTCGGACGGCGTCAGGCCGGACCGCCAGGGCGTGCCGCCGGGGGCGGCGTTCAGCGCGACGTCATAGACGCCGTCCCGCGCGGTGAGCGTGACATCCGCCGCGCCGGGATGGGCGCAGCCCTTCGCGCAGCCGGAGACATGCACCATCCGCACCGCCTCCAGCAAGCCCGCCGCGCGCTCGGCGATGGCAAGGCCGTCCGCGTGGGTGTCGGTGGTGCCGACGTCGCAGCCGGTGACGCCGCTGCAGGCGGTGAGCTTCAGGCGGATGTCACCGTGGTCGAGGATGCCACCGAGGACGGTGGCTTTCTCCGCGGCGCCCTCCTGCGGGGCGGCCAGCAGCAGGGCGCGCCAGGGCGTGATGCGGATCTCCTGGGTGAGGGCGGCCAGCGCCTCCAGCTTGTCGCAGTCGAGGCGGCCGAAGGGGAAGGCGACGCCGAGCCAGGAGGGTTGGCGGCCGAGGAAGAGTCGGGGCGGCGACGTCTTCCCCCACCCTGACCCTCCCCCGCTGGGCGGGGGAGGGAATGAGGTTTGCGGGGGAGAATTTTCCCTCCCCGCCCAGCGGGGGAGGGAAGGGGCCCATGCGCAGCATGGGAAGGGTAGGGGCAAGACAGCAGCCCTGCCACCCGCTCCCGCAACACCTCCACCCCCAGCGCCTTGACCAGCCCGGCCATGCGCCGCGGCGGCTCGGCCAGAGGCTGGCGAAGCTCCAGGAAGGCCCGCGCCAGCGCCGCCCCAAGCTCGACCAGATCGTCGGGACGGCAGTGGCCCAGCAGCGCGGCACCCTCCAACGTTCCGCCCAGCCCGACACGGAACAGCGGCCTGTCCACCGCCCCATCCACCGCCCCGGCCACCGCGTCGAAGCGCACGTCGGTGCTGCTGTCGGACAGGGTGGCCTGACCGCCGCCGTCGACCAGCCAGCCGAATTTCGGGGGCAACCGCTGGAGGTCACGGTCGGCCGCCAGCCGGGCATCGAGCGCCAGGGCGTAGGGGCGCACGTCCAGCACCGCCGTCCCGTCCAGCCCGGCGGTCGGGGAGGTCAGCACGTTGCGCACCGCCTCGCTCTCCGCGTCCTCCGAGACGTAGCCGAGCGCGCGAAGCTCCGCGATCAGCGCCGCCATGTCCGCCGTGGCGACGCCGCGCAGTTGCAGGTTGCCGCGGTGGCTGAGGTCGACCAGACCGTTGCCGTAACGACGCCCCAGTTCCGCGATCCGCGTCGCCGAGGCCGCGGGAAGCACACCCGCCGGAACGCGCACGCGGACCAGAAGACCGTCGCCGACCTCCATGGGGGCGAGCACGCCGGGGCACGTGCCGCGCCGGCGGGGTGGATTGCGGCGTTGGGTGATCGCGCTCATGCGGACATCTCCTTGCGGCGGCGCAGATCGTCGCCCGTCGAATTGCGGCGTGGGTGCCAGAGACCGCGCTCCAGGGCCTCGGTCAACCGGTCCAGGATATGCCGGGCGGCGGCCGGATTGGACTGTGCCAGGAAGTCCCACACCTGCTGGTCGTCCACATAGGCGTCGTACAACTGTTCGAAATGATGGGGCCGCACCGCCGTGGTGGTTGCGGCGAAGGCGAACAGCGTGTCCACGCTCGCCGCCAGCTCCCCGGCGCCGCGGTAACCGTGGCGCATCATTCCGTCGATCCAGCGCGGGTTGGCCGCCCGGCCGCGCAGGACGCGGGCGATCTCCTCGCCCAGCGTGCGGACGGTCAGGCTCTCCGGCTCGGAGCTGTCGAGGTGATAGAGCGCCGGGTCGTTGTCGACCAAGGCGGCGGCGGCCGAGAAGCCGCCCTCATACTGCATGAAGCCGTCGGTGGAGAGGACGTCGTGCTCCCGCTGGTCCTGGTGGTGGACCAGCGCGTCGGCCCCGCCGATGCGGCGGCGGAACAGGCTGGGCAGCGGCACGCCCTCCAGCCCCTTGCCGTAGGCGTGGCAGCTTCCCTCCAGATAGGCGGCGCCGAAGTCGGCCCGCGCGGCCCAGTCGCCGCGCGCGATCAGGCCGGGCAGCGCCGTGCCGTAGGCGCCGGGGGCCGCGCCGAAGACCCGCGCGCTGGCCCAGCGCTCCGCCTCCGCCGCCGGGGTGCCGCCGGTTTCCAATTCAGCGCGGTCGGTGCGGAGCGCGGCGGCGACGGGGTTCACGTCGTCGGGCTCGTCCTCCGCCATCACGGCGCGGACGGCCTGATCGAACAGGGCGATCTGCTGCGGGAAGACGTCGCGGAACAGGCCGGAGATGCGCAGAGTCACGTCCACGCGCGGACGGCCGAGGACGGAGGCCGGCATCACCTCGAAGCCGGTGACCCGGCCGGAGCCGTTCTCCCACAGAGGGCGCACGCCGAGCAGGGCCATGGCCTGGGCCAACTCGTCGCCGCCGGTGCGCATGGCCGGCGTGCCCCAGCAATCCACCACCAGCCGCCTCGGCCAGTCGCCGTGGTCCTGCAGGTAGCGGGTGATCAGCGCGTCCGCCGCCTGCCAGCCCAGCGTCCAGGCGGTCGGCGTCGGCACGCCGCGCGGGTCGAGCGCGTAGAGGTTCCGTCCGGTGGGCAGCGTGTCGGCCCGCCCCCTTGCCGGGGAACCGCCGGGGCCGGGTCTCACGAAGCGCCCGTCCAGCCCGTCCAGCAAGGCGGCCATCTCGGCTTCGCCGCAGGCGTCCAGCGCCGGGGAGACCTCCTCCGCTTTGCCGAAGCGGGCGACGGCGGCGAGCAGGCGGGCGCGGCGCTCCGGCTCCGGCGTGGTGCCGAAGACATGCAGCCCGTCGCGGATCTGCATCTCCTTGATGTCGCAGAGATGGGCGTCGAGGCGGCTGAGGATGGCGTCGGGGTCGTCGTCGGGCCGGAGGTTGCAGTCGGCGGCGACGCCGGAACTCCAGGCGAGGTCCAGGATGGTCTGCCGCAGCGTGCCCAGACGCCGCGGGTCCAGCCCAGTCGCCATCGAGTATTCATCGATGGCCGTTTCAAGCGCGGCAAGGTCGCCGTGCAGCCCGGCCTCGACCGGCGACGGGGTCAGATGGCCGATCAGGACGGCGCCCAGCCGGCGGCGCGCCTGCACACCCTCGCCGGGGTTGTTGACGATGAAGGGGTAGAGGCAGGGCAGGGGACCGGCGACGATCTCCGGCCAGCAGTCGGCGGACAGGGCGACGGCTTTGCCCGGCAGCCATTCCAGCGTCCCATGCGCCCCCACCTGCACCAGCGCGTGGACGCCCAGAACATGGCGGAGCCAGAGGTGGAAGGCATAATAGCCGTGGCTGGGTGGCGTCTCCGGATCGTGGTGCTGGGTGGTGGTCAGCGGGCCGTGACCGCGGCTCGGCTGCACGGCGACGGCGACGTTGCCGCAGGTCAGCACCGTGAAGCGGAAGGCGGTGCCGTCGGAATGCGGGTCGGCCCCCTCGTCGCCCCAGGTGGCGGCGATGCGGCCACGGACCTCGGCGGGGGCGAGGCGGCGGTAGTCCTCCAAACTCAGCGCGGCGGTCGTGCCGCCAGTCAGCGTCTCCATCAGGGCGGCGGACCCGGCGGGAAGCCCGTCCAGCGCGTAGCCCTCGGCGCGCAGCCGCTCCAGGATGCTGACGACGCTCGCTGGGGTGTCGAGGCCGACCGCGTGCCCGATGCCGCCGCCCGGCCCCGGATAGTCGGACAGCACCAGCGCCAGCTTGCGCCCGGCCCGCGGGGTGGCGCCCAGCCGAACCCAGGCGGCGGCCAGATCGGCGGCGAAGGCCACCCGGTCGGGCACCGGGCGAATCAGCGTCGGAGCGAACTCCAGGTCGGGGTCCAGCGCCCCTTCGGCCTTGAAGGCGATGGCACGGGTCAGGATGCGCCCGTCCATCTCCGGCAGCACGACGTTCATGGCGAGGTCGGACGGCCCCATGCCGCGGGCGGAGCCGCGCCAGCCCTCCTCCGGCGTGGTGGACAGCACCGCTTGCAACACCGGTGTGCCGTTGGCCTCCAGCGGCGACCCGTCCTCGCGCGCCGCCGAGAAGCCGGTCAGGTTCATCACGACGGCGGCGTCGCGGGCGGTCAGGGTGGCGCGCATCCAGGCGGCGCAGTCCGGCTCCTTCAGGCTCGCCACGAACAGCGGCAGCGGGGCGAGGCCGCGCGCGGCCAGCGCGTCGCACAGCGCGTGCACCGGTTCCAGATCGCCGGCCAGCAGGTGGGAGCGGTAGAAGACGACCGGCGCGCATGGCCCGGTGACGTGGCCGGACCAGCCCTCATAGACGCCGAAGCGGGGGACCGGCGCCGGCTCGCGCCAGGGGCGGTCCTGCCCGCTCAGAGTGGCGGCGTAGGCCAGCAGGTTGGCCATGTTGTCCGGCCCGCCCTCGGTGAAACCGCGCCACAGCCGCTGCGCGGCCTTGGCCGGAACCGTGCCGTAGCCTTCCAGGGCGGGGTTCGGCTGGGCGCAGCCGGGCAGCACGGCCAGCGCCACTCCGGATTCCCGGCAGGCGGCGGCGACATGGTCCAGCCCGTAGCGCCAGTAGCCCGCCCCGCCGAGCAGGCGCAGCACGACCAGCTTCGCCTTGCGGATCACGGAGTCGACGTAGAGATCCACCGACAGCGGGTGCCCCAGCCGCGCGAGATTCGCCAGCCGGAGGGTCGGCATTGTGTCGCGGTGGCGCTTCCAGCAGGCGGCGAGCGCCGTCAGGTCGCTGTCGGAGAAGGACAGAACGACGAGGTCCGCCGGACTCTGCCCCAGATCCACGGCCTGGGGGCCGGCGTCGAGGTCTTCCTGGCGGGCGGCGAGTAGGTGCATGACCGAGAGCTTTTCGAAATGTCCCTCTCCCCTCTGGGGAGAGGGCTAGGGTCAGGGGGGGCGCGTGGCGGAACGTCCGGCGTAAGCGCACCCCCCTCACCGGCCCTGCGGGCCACCCTCTCCCCAGAGGGGAGAGGGTTGTGAAGGCCAAAAATCACTCCAGCGCCGCGGTCACGGCGTCGCGGTCCAGGCCCGTCTCGCCGATCACCACCAGACGGCTGCGGCGCGGCTCGTCGGGCTTCCAGAAGCGGTCGAAATGGGTCTGGATGCGCGTCCCTACGCCCTGCACCAGAAGGCGCATCGGCTTGCCCGGCACGTCGATGAAGCCCTTCAGGCGCAGCACTCCATGGGCGGCGGCGACCCGCTCCAGCGTCTTCGCCAGCGCCGCCGGGTCGGGCTGCGGGCCGAGTTCCACGACGAAGCTGGTGAAATCGTCGTGATCGTGACCCTCCTCCTCGTCATGGTGGCTGGGGCGGTTGGCGAGGTCGTCCTCGGCCCCGGCCCCGACGCCGAGAAGCACCACCGGATCGACCTTGCCGTTGCTGGCGCGCAGGATCTTGGCCTCGCGCCCAGTGCCGCCCTCTGCCATGGCGGCGCGGATCAGGTCCTCGACCTTCGCCAGATCGGCGGCCTCGACCAGATCGGTCTTGTTCACCACGATCAGGTCGGCGCAGAGGAGCTGGTCCTCGAATACCTCCTCCACCGGCGTCTCGTGGTCGAGCTGTCCGGCCTCGGCGGCCTGGGCGGCCAGCGCCGCCGGATCGGGGGCGAAGCGGCCCTCCGCGGCGGCGGCGGCGTCGACCACCGCGACCACCCCGTCCACCGTCACCCGCGTCTTGATCGCCGGCCAGTGGAAGGCCTGGACGAGCGGCTTCGGCAGGGCAAGGCCGCTCGTCTCAATGATGATGTGCTCCGGCGGCTGGGGGCGCGACAGCAGCTTCTCGATGGCCGGGACGAAGTCGTCGGCGACGGTGCAGCACAGGCAGCCGTTCGCCAGCTCGATCACGTCGTCCTCGGTGCAGGTCGGGTCGCCGCAGGCGCGCAGGATCTCGCCGTCGATGCCGACATCGCCGAACTCGTTGATGATCAGCGCCAGACGGCGCCCGCCGGCCTGCTCCAGCAGGCTGCGGATCAGCGTCGTCTTGCCGGCGCCGAGAAAGCCGGTGATGACGGTGGCCGGGGTCTTCCCGGCGGACGGACGGAGGGCGGCGCGATGCGTCATGATCTGGTTTCCCTGTCTCCGCCACACCCGGCGGATTGGATGAGTTTCGGTCTGGCGGCAGGTTTCCTGGCTCGCGGGTCGTTGCCGCGCCTCCCGCCTTCCCGGCCTGTCGGCCCGTGGCATTTCCGGAGGCGGACTCGCCGCATACAGTTGCGGGGGCAGCCGCGGCCTTGGACCCCATCCGGATCCGCACCGCATTCCCTATTATCCCCGCGCCTTCACGGCGGACGGGGCACCGTCGGGGGCGCAGAATTGCAGGCGGACCCCCGATTTGCAAGCGGCCATTTGGCGCCCGGATAGCGTGCCATCGAACCCGGAACGGTCCGCCCATCCCGCCGTTGGTGTGTCGGAAGATCGGTACAGTCTGTCTGGAAAGCTGACACTCCGAACCGCGTGCGATGCTGTCGCCGCCTTTGATGAATTCAACAGTTTCAATGAACTAACGAATTTCCCCGCAATTGGCATGCCCTGTGCTTATATCAGCTCAACCAAAAACGCGGACCGGCAGACGACGCGGACGAACAGGGAGGGAAAAGCGGCACCCATGGCCGACGACATCATTCTGGAAGCGCGCGGACTCTCGAAGGAGTTCAAGGGCTTCATCGCGGTGAAGGAGGTGAACCTCCAGGTTCGCCGCGGCACGATCCACGCGCTGATCGGCCCGAACGGCGCCGGCAAGAGCACGGTCTTCAACCTGCTGACCAAGTTCCTGACGCCGACGCGCGGCCAGATCCTCTACAAGGGGCGCGACATCACCGCCATGAAGCCCGCCGACGTGGCGCTGCTCGGCATGGTGCGCTCCTTCCAGATCTCCGCGGTCTTCCCGCACCTCAGCGTCCTGGAGAATGTCCGCGTCGCGTTGCAGCGCCCGCGCGGCACCAGCTTCCATTTCTGGAAGCCGGAGGCCAGCCTGCACGACCTGCACGACCGCGCCGAGGAACTCATCGAGGCGGTGAACCTGACCCCCTGGGCCGGCCACACCGCCGCCGAGCTGCCCTACGGCCGCAAGCGTGCGCTGGAGATCGCCACGACGCTGGCGCTCGACCCGGAGGTGATGCTGCTCGACGAGCCGCTGGCCGGCATGGGCCACGAGGACATCGAGGGCACCGCCGCCCTCATCAAGCGCGTCTCCGCCGACCGCACCATTCTGATGGTGGAGCACAACCTGTCGGTCGTTGCCCACCTGTCGGACACCATCACCGTGCTCCGCCGCGGCGAGATCCTGGCCGAGGGCGCATACGACGTCGTATCGCGCAACCCGCAGGTCATGGAAGCCTATATGGGGACGGGTGAGGTGGGCCATGCCTGACGGTGCGACCGTGAAGACCGCGATGCTGGAGATCCGCGACCTCCAGGCCTTCTACGGCGAAAGCCACGTGCTGCACGGCGTCAACATCGACGTGCGCCAGGGCGAGGTGGTGACCCTGCTGGGCCGCAACGGCGCCGGTAAGACGACCACCATGCGCTCCATCATGGGCATCGTCGGCAAGCGCAACGGCTCGATCCGCTTCCAGGGCAAGGAGCTGATCGGCATGGCGCAGCACAAGATCCCCCGCCTCGGCATCGGCTATGTCCCGGAGGAGCGCGGCATCTTCGCCTCGCTCAGCGTGGACGAGAACCTGATGCTGCCGCCGGTGGTGAAGTCGGGCGGCATGACCGTGCCGCAGATCTACGAGCTGTTCCCCAACCTCCAGGGCCGCGGCACCACCCAGGGCACGCGCTTGTCCGGCGGTGAGCAGCAGATGCTGGCCATCGCGCGCATCCTGCGCACCGGCGCCGACCTGATCCTTCTCGATGAGCCGACCGAGGGCCTCGCCCCCGTCATCATCGAGCAGATCGGCGTGGCGGTGCGCAAGCTGAAGCAGCGCGGCTTCACCATCGTCTTGGTGGAGCAGAATTTCCGCTTCGCCGCGACCATCGCCGACCGCCATTACGTGATGGAGGAAGGCCATGTCGTGGACATGATCCCCAACGACCAGCTCGCCCAGAACATGGACAAGCTGCACACCTATCTGGGTGTCTGACCCGTTAACCCCCCCCTCTGCTGAACACACTCAAAACAAAGCCAATCGAAGGGAGTTTGAAATGCTCAAGACGTTGCTTTGCGGGACCGCATTGCTGGCGCTGACCGCCGGGGCCGCGCACGCCCAGGTCTCCAACAACGTGATCAAGATCGGCGTGATGAACGACCGGTCCGGCATCTACGCCGACCTCGCCGGCGAAGGCTCGGCCATCGCCGCTCGTCTGGCGGCTGAGGAGTTCGGCGGCAAGATCGCCGGCGCGCCGATCGAGATCGTCGTCGCCGATCACCAGAACAAGGCCGACATCGCCGCCAACACGGCGCGCGAGTGGATCGACGCCGGCAACGTGGACGTCATCGCCGACGTGCCGAACTCCGCCGCGGCGCTGGCCGTCCAGGGCATCACCAAGGACAAGAAGCGCATCTTCCTGATGTCCGGCCCGGGCTCGACCGACCTCAGCGGCAAGTCCTGCAGCCCCTACGGCTTCCAGTGGACCTACGACAACTACGCCATGGCCGCCGGCACCGCCCGCGCGCTGGTCGAACAGGGCAAGAAGAACTGGTACTTCATCACCGCGGACTACGCCTTCGGCCACTCGCTGGAGGATGAGACCTCGAAGATGGTCAAGCAGCTCGACGGCAAGGTCGCGGGCAACGTCCGCCATCCGCTGGGCAACGCCGACTTCTCGTCCTACCTGCTTCAGGCCCAGGCCTCGAAGGCCGACGTGATCGGCCTCGCCAACGCGGGCGGCGACGCCACCAACGCCGTCAAGCAGGCGTCGGAGTTCGGCATCACCCAGTCGGGCCAGAGCCTCGCCGGGCTGCTGCTGTTCATCAGCGACATCCACGCGCTGGGCCTCCAGGCCTCCCAGGGCCTGCTGCTGACCACCGGTTTCTACTGGGACACGGACGAGCAGACTCGCGAGTGGACGAAGAAGTTCGAGGCCAAGGCTGGCCGCAAGCCGACCATGGTCCAGGCCGGCGTCTACTCCGCCGTCCGCCACTATCTGAAGGCGGTCGAGGCCGTCGGCTCGGACGATGCGGACAAGGTCGCCGCCAAGATGCGCGAGACCACGGTCAGCGACATGTTCACCAAGAACGGCAAGATCGCCGCGAACGGCCGCATGTTCCACGACATGTATCTGGCCCAGGTGAAGACCCCGGGCGAGTCCAAGGCTCCCTGGGACTACTACAAGATCGTGAAGACCATCCCGGCCGAGCAGGCGTTCCTCGACCCGGCCAAGAGCGGTTGTTCGCTGGTGAAGTAAGGTTCTGAAACGGGCACCCCTTCCGGCCTCCCCCCGCTTTGCAGGGGGAGGGTTGGGTGGGGGCCCACCCCAAGCACCCAATCAAAAAATCAAAAGTCCGATACACAGGGAGGGACGGTCATGTTCGACTTGCTGGGGGTGCCGCCCCAGGTCCTGTTCGGCCAGCTTCTGCTCGGCCTCATCAACGGGTCCTTCTACGCGCTGCTCAGCCTTGGGCTGGCGGTCATCTTCGGCATGCTGAACGTCATCAACTTCGCCCACGGCGCGCTCTACATGATCGGCGCCTTCGTGGCGTGGCTGCTGCTGACGAAGCTCGGCCTCGGTTACTGGTGGGCGCTGGGCCTGTCGCCGCTGATCGTCGGGTTGCTGGGCGTGGTTCTCGAAAAGACCATGCTGTCGCGCCTCTACAAGCTCGACCATCTCTACGGCCTGCTGCTGACCTTCGGCCTCGCCCTGATCATGGAAGGCGCCTTCCGCCATTTCTACGGCGTGTCGGGCCAGCCCTATCCGATCCCGGACGCGCTCAAGGGCGGCCAGAACCTCGGCTTCATGTTCCTGCCCAACTACCGCGGCTGGGTCGTCGTCGCCTCGCTGATCGTCTGCTTCGGGACGTGGTTCGCCATCGAGCGGACGCGGCTCGGCGCCTACCTGCGCGCTGCCACGGAAAACCCGGTGCTGGTCCAGGCCTTCGGCATCAACGTGCCGGTGATGATCACCGCCACCTACGGCTTCGGCGTCGCGCTGGCCGGACTCGCCGGCGTGCTGGCGGCACCCATTTATCAGGTGTCGCCCCTGATGGGCTCCAACCTGATCATCGTCGTCTTCGCGGTGGTGGTGATCGGCGGCATGGGCTCCATCCTCGGCGCCATCGTCACCGGCCTGGGGCTGGGGCTGCTGGAGGGCCTGACCAAGGTCTTCTACCCCGAAGCCTCCAACATCGTGGTGTTCGTCGTGATGGCGATCGTCCTTCTCATCAAGCCTGCGGGCCTCTTCGGACGGGAGCGCTGAGCCATGGCCACCCAAAGCAAGACGACCGGCATCAAAGCGGCCGACACCCAGACGACCACCATCGCGCTGCGCCGTCCGGGGCAGGACAGCACCCGCAACGCCATCATCCTCGGCATCGGGCTGTTGATCGCGCTGGCCGCACCCTACGTGCTGTACCCCGTCTTCGTGATGAAGGTGCTGTGCTTCGCGCTGTTCGCCTGCGCCTTCAACCTGCTGATCGGTTTCGCCGGCCTGCTCAGCTTCGGCCACGCCGCCTTCTTCGGCGGGGCGGCCTACATCACCGCCCATTCCGCCAAGGTCTGGGGGCTGGGGCCGGAGGTCAGCATCCTGCTCGGCATGGGCTTCTCCGCGCTGCTGGGCCTCGCCTTCGGCGCGCTGGCGATCCGCCGTCAGGGCATCTACTTCGCCATGATCACGCTGGCGCTGTCGCAGATGGTCTTCTTCATGGCGTTGCAGCTCAAGTTCACGGGCGGCGAGGACGGCATCCAGGCGGTGCCGCGCGGGCATCTGTTCGGGGTGATCGACCTGAACCAGCCGTTGGCCATGTACTACTTCGTGCTGGCGGTGTTCCTGGTCGGCTTCGCGGTGGTCTGGCGCGCCGTGCACTCCCCCTTCGGCCAGGTTTTGAAGGCGATCCGCGAGAACGAGCCGCGCGCCGTGTCGCTCGGCTACCGGACGGAGCGCTACAAGCTGTTGGCCTTCGTGTTGTCGGCGAGCCTCGCCGGTCTGGCCGGCGGGACCAAGGCGCTGGTCTTCCAGCTCGCCTCGCTGACCGACGTGACGTGGCAGATGTCGGGCGAGGTGGTGCTGATGACGCTGCTCGGTGGCATGGGCACGCTGCTCGGCCCGGTGGTGGGGGCGGCCATCGTCGTCACGCTGGAAAGCTATCTGGCCGCCACCAGCATGCCGGTTCCGGTGGTGATCGGCGCCATCTTCGTGGTCTGCGTGCTGGTCTTCCGCCGTGGTATCGTGGGCGAACTCCAGGCCCGCTTCGGCCGTCGCTGAACGTCAAGAACCGAACGGCATAAAAAGCCAAAATCAGGAACCGCAAGATGGATCAACCGCCCCCTGGTCAATTGCTTTCTGATCAGCCGCTTTCTGATCAGCCGTTGTGGACCCCGTCGGAGGCGCGCGTGGCCGCCTCCAACCTGACGGCTTTCCGGCAGGCCGCGAGCGCCCGCTTCGGGCTGCGGCTGGACGATTACGACGCGCTCTACGACTGGTCGGTCGCCGGCAAGGAGGATTTCTGGCGCTTCCTGTGGGAGTGGGCCGGACTCAAGGGCGATCTCGGCGGCGTGGCCCTGGCCGATGGCGACAAGATGCCCGGCGCCCGCTGGTTCCCCGAGGCCAGCCTGAACTACGCCGAGAACATGCTCGCCAACGCGCCGGAGGGCGAGGCTGTCGTCTTCTGGGCCGAGGACAAGGTCAAGCGCCGCTGGTCCGGCTCCGATCTGAAGGCCGAGGTGTCCCGCCTCCAGCAGGCGCTCAAGGCCGCCGGCGTCGGCAAGGGCGACCGCGTCGCCGCCGTCGTGCCCAACATGCCCGAGACGCTGGCCGCCATGCTCGCCACGGCCAGCCTGGGGGCCATCTGGTCCTCCTGCTCCCCCGACTTCGGCGCCCAGGGCATCACCGACCGCTTCGGCCAGATCGAGCCGACCGTCCTCTTCGCCCCCGACGCCTACTGGTACAACGGCAAGAGCCACGACATCCGGGCCAAGATCGCCCAGGTGCTGACCGAGCTGCCCACCGTCAAGGCCGCGGTCATCATCCCCTACGTCAACGAGACGCCGGACGTCTCGGCCATCCGCGGCGGCGTCACCTGGGGCGACTTCATCGCGCCCTTCGCGGCGGCGGAACCGAGCTTCGAGCGGGTGGCCTTCAACCACCCGCTGTTCATCCTCTATTCGTCGGGCACCACCGGCAAGCCCAAGTGCATCGTCCACGGCACCGGCGGCACGCTGCTCCAGCATGTCAAGGAGCACCGGCTGCACAGCGACGTGAGGCCGGGCGACCGGGTGTTCTACTACACCACCTGCGGCTGGATGATGTGGAACTGGCTGGTCTCCGGGTTGGCTGCCGGGGCGACGCTGCTGCTCTACGACGGCTCACCCTTCGCGCCGGACGGCAACATCCTGTTCGACTACGCCGACGCCGAGGGGATGACGCTGTTCGGCACCTCGGCCAAGTTCATCCAGCAGGCCGAGAAGTCGGGGCTGGAGCCGATGCGCACGCACCGGCTCGACACGCTGCGGGCGCTGGCCTCGACCGGCTCGCCGCTGATGCCGGAGAACTTCGCGTACGTCTACCGGGCGATCAAATCCGACATCCATCTGGCCTCGATCAGCGGCGGCACGGACATCGTGTCCTGCTTCGTGCTGGGCAACCCGACGGCCCCGGTGTGGGCGGGCGAGTTGCAGACGGCGGGGCTCGGCATGGCGGTGGCGGCCTTCGACGACACCGGCCACGCGGTCAGCGGCGAGAAGGGCGAACTGGTTTGCACGCGGCCTTTCCCCTGCATGCCGGTGGGCTTCTGGGCCGATCCGGACGGGGCGAAGTACCGCGCGGCCTATTTCGAGCGCTTCCCCAACGTGTGGACGCACGGCGACTTCATCGAGCGCACCGTGCATGGCGGCTGGGTGATCTATGGGCGCTCGGACGCGGTGCTGAACCCCGGCGGGGTGCGCATCGGGACGGCGGAGATCTACCGGCAGGTCGAGCAGCTTCCGGAGATCCTGGAGGCGGTGTGCATCGGCCAGGAATGGGACGGCGACGTGCGCGTCATCCTGTTCGTGGTGCTGCGCGAGGGGCTGACCCTCGACAAGGCGCTGGAGGACACGATCCGCAAGCGCATCAAGGAGAACTGTTCGCCGCGGCACGTCCCGGCGCGCATCGTGGCGGTCAAGGACATCCCGCGCACGCGCTCGGGCAAGATCACCGAACTGGCGGTGCGCGACGCGGTACACGGCCGCCCGATCAAGAACACCGAGGCGCTGGCCAATCCCATGGCGCTCGACGAGTTCCGCGAGCGCCCGGAACTGGAAGGCTGACCGGCGTCCAGCCCTCCCCCCGGGCGGGGGGAGGGCACCCAAACCAACAAGACAACAGAGGATAAGCCATGACCTTGACTCAGAAGGTCGCGGTGGTCACCGGCTCGACCAGCGGGATCGGCTTGGGCATCGCGCGGGCGCTGGCCGGAGCCGGGGCGGATGTGGTGCTGAACGGTTTCGGCGACGCGGCCGCCATCGAGGAACTGCGCGCCGGTCTGGCGGCGGAGTTCGGCGTGCGCGTCGGCTATCACGGCGCCGACCTGTCCAAGCCGGCGGAGATTGCCGGGCTGATCGGCTACGCGGAGGAGACGTTCGGTTCCGTGGATGTGCTGGTGAACAACGCCGGCATCCAGCACGTCGCCCCGGTGGAGGACTTCCCGGCGGAGCGCTGGGACGCGGTGATCGCGCTCAATCTGTCCGCCGTCTTCCACGGCACCCACCACGCCCTGCCGGGCATGAAGCGGCGCGGCTGGGGTCGCATCCTCAACATCGCCTCGGTGCACGGCCATGTCGCATCGGTCAACAAGTCGGCCTACGTCGCGGCCAAGCACGGCGTGGTCGGGCTGACCAAGACGGTGGCGCTGGAGACGGCGGGGACCGGCGTCACCTGCAACGCCATCTGTCCGGGCTGGGTGCTGACCCCGCTGGTGCAGAAGCAGATCGACGCGATCGCCTCGACCAAGAACATCCCGGAGCCGCAGGCGAAGGCGGAATTGCTCGGCGCCAAGCAGCCCTCCGGCGCCTTCGTGACGCCGGACGAACTGGGCGGGCTGGCGGTCTTCCTGTGCTCCGATTCGGCGGCGCAGATGACCGGCGCCAGCCTGCTGATGGACGGCGGCTGGACCGCACAGTAAGGACTTTGCTGCCCTCGCGCCCGGTTGGGGGCGCGAGGGGAGTGACGGTCACTTCTGGACGTTGGCGGCGGTCTGGCCGAAGAGGATATTCTTGCCCTCGTCGGTGACCGACGGACGCTTGGCCAGTTCAGCGCCCTTGTCATAGGCGCGGACGGTCGCCGGGCGGGCCTGGATCGCTTCGAACCAGCGCTTCAGCTCGGGGAAGTCGGCGAGATTCTGGCGCTGCCGCTCGTGCGGGACGACCCAGGGGTAGCAGGCCATGTCGGCGATGGTCAGCTCGTCCCCGGCGATGAAGGCGCGGCCGGCCAGACGCTTGTTCAGGACGCCGTAGAGGCGATTGGTTTCCTTCACATAGCGGTCGATGGCGTAGGGGATCTGTTCGGGCGCGTACTGCACGAAATGGTGGTTCTGCCCGGCCATCGGGCCGAGGCCCCCCACCTGCCAGAACAGCCACTCCAGAACCGTCTTGCGGCCCCGCAGGTCGGCGGGCAGGAACTTGCCGGTCTTCTCCGCCAGATAAATCAGGATCGCGCCGGATTCAAAGACCGACACCGGCTCCCCGCCGTCGGCCGGAGCGCGGTCGACGATGGCCGGCATGCGGTTGTTGGGGGACATCGCCAGGAAGTCCGGCTTGAACTGGTCCCCGGCGGAGATGTCCACGGGATGGATCGTGTAATCCAGCCCGGCCTCTTCCAGGAACAGAGTGATCTTGTGCCCGTTGGGGGTCGGCCAATAGTGAAGGTCGATCATGGCGGTCCTTCCGGTTTGTCTCCAGCCCCGAAAAGTGATGGAGCGAACGGTTTCAGGCAACCCGCGCCGTGCGCGGATCAGCCCTCCGGAAGGGGCAGGCGACGGGCGCAACGTCGCGGCCCCCGAAATGTTGAATACAGTGAACCGACAATCAGCATGAGGACCGTCATGAGTGACGACCGGACACCCGCCACCGAGCCCCAGCGCAAGGACGACCGGATCGACGAGGCCCGTGAAGGCACCGTCAAGCCCGACCAGGGCGGCGAGGCCGAACTGACCGAGAAGGAGGAGCAGAAGCGCGGCGGCGCCAACACGTCCACGCCGGGGCCGATCTACGACGTGTGAAGCCGGCCCGTCACGAGACGAGCGCCAGGGTGGGGTCGGGCGGTATCGGCGTGGCGTCTTCCAACGTCCGGGCCACCTCGTCCAGCGGGGCGGCGACCACCAGCGGTTCGGAGCGTCCGGCGAAGGTGATCTCGGTCCGCTCCCCTTCGATCCCGCGCAGGTACAGAACGCCCGCGGCGTTGATCAGAACCGGCGCTCCGGCGTGGTCGGTGAATTCGATGAACTTCATGCAGGACTCCCACGGAGGTTGCATCACGCTTGGACTGTCTCAAACACGCAAAGAGGGTGGCGGGTTCGCTTCTCCGGATGGCACTGCCCGTTCGGTGCCCCGCCGGCTCGCTCCATTGCGCGCAATCAGCCCCTTGATTGATGCACCGCATCGACAAACATGGGCGCTGCGGGCCACGTCGGCCCGCGCCGTCCGCCAACAAGGAACAGATGCCGTGAAGTTGCTCGTCGTCGAAGACGACCCGTTGATCGGGCCCGCCATCAAGGCCGTGATGGAGAATGCCGGATACACGGTCGTCGGCCCTCTGCGCGACGCCGCCAAGGCGACGCGGTTGGGGGTCCGGGAACAGCCGGATCTTGCCCTGGTGGACGTCTATCTGGCCGGAGGCGAGAACGGGCTGACGCTGGCCCGCAAGCTGTGGGAGGAGCACAACATCCCCTCCCTTCTGATCACCGGTTTCGACCACCGCGGCGAGGAGGCGCGCGATTTCGCGGTCGGCCTGCTGCGCAAGCCGGTGATGCCCGACGCGCTGGTCGATGCGGTCGGGGCTGTCGGGGAAATCCTGGCGGGGTTGCGCCCGTCCTCCATCCCCCCGGCGCTGGAACTGTTCGGGCGGCCCGAGCGCGTGTCCGCCGCAGTGCCGCAGCCGGCGCCCCAGTCAGCGCCGCAACCCGCACAACAGCCCATGCGGCGGCAGGGCTGAAGCCCTGAGGCCCCGCCCTGCCATTTTCGCATGCTTTAAACAGTATCCTTGGACAATGACCGTTGGTCAGCGGTCCGGAGTCTCTTCCGGACCGCCCGATGCAGGGGCTTCCGCCGGCTGAGCGGAGTTCTGCGCGGGCGCCGCAGCGGATTGCCCGTCCTGCGGCTTGGTGTTTTCGGAGCCGTTGCTGGGGTCCAGCTCGACCCACTGGCGATGATCGCTCATGACTTGTCTCCCGTCCGTCTGTGGTCGCGTCCCGTGGTGCAGGAATGGTCCGATGAGGCGCCTCTCGTTTCTCGGCTCGGGCGCCTGTCCTTTGGAATAACGCGTGGCGGAGGGATTCGATCAATCCTGAGCGAAGAAATCGGGTATTTTGTGAGGCAGCCCGATTCAGAAGCCCCTGCGGGCAAGCGCCGGCTCGCCCCGCCGCCACAGCCACCGGGCCAGCGACAGCGGGGCGCGCAGCATCCGCCCCATGGCGGCGCGGGGGCCGAGCGGCTTCTCGATCGCGTAGTACTTGCGGATCGTCTCCCGCACCTCCCAGACGCCGGTGAAACCCCGGGGAATGACGAAGGCGTCGCCCTCCCCATGCTCCTGCGGCGCGCCGTCCCGGGGGGTGATGATCACCCGCCCGGCCAGCAGCACGCAGAACTCCTCATAGGGCCAGTCGGCCATGGCGATGGTGCCCGGCGTGCATTGCCAGACCCCGCAGGCGAACCGCCCCCCGCCGCCGTCGTAGAGGTTCAGGAAACTTTCCCGAGGGTCGCCGGACAGCACGGTCCCGAAGACGGCGGGCTTGCCGGGATCGCTCCCGATCAGCCGTTGGTCGATGGGAACGAGCGTGCGGCGCGGCGGCGGGTTGCGGTCCATGGAACTCACCCCTCCCGCACCAGCAGGGCGACGGGGAAGTCCCGGAACAGGTCGGCGGCGGTCACCGCGTCCGCGGCCTCCAGCGTTCCGTCGGTCAGCGCGTTGCGCCAGCGCTGCCCGCGCGGCAGCGGGACGGAGGTATCGCCCCAGTCCGGAGTCTCGCCCAGCGCCCCCACCAGCCGCGGGGCGGCGACCACGACGGTGTCGTCGCCCAGCCGCCGGGCGAAGGCCACCACATGCTCCGCCCGCTCGCCCGTCGCTTCCAGCGGCAGGTACTCACCCGTGGCGAACAGGGCGGGCATGGCCGCCCGCAGGGCCAGGGCGCGCCGGGTCAGGGAGAGCTTCACCGCGCCGTCCTGCCAGCGGCTCAGCAGGCTGCCGATTTCCGCTCCCTCGACCTCGTCGAGCAGGCGGCGGCGGGCGTCGTAGTCCACCGGGCGCCGGTTGTCGGGATCGACGAGGCTGAAGTTCCACAGCTCGCAGCCCTGGTAGATGTCCGGCACGCCGGGGCTGGTCAGCTTCAGCAGGGTCTGGGTCAGCCCGTTGACCATGCCGATGCGGGCAAGCCGCTCCTGGAAGGGCAGGAAGGCGTCGAAGAAGGCGGTGCTGCGCGACACGTCCAGCGCGTCGTGGACGAAGCTGGTCATGGCGCTTTCATAGGCCTCGTCGGGGGCGGCCCAGGTGCTGTGGACCTTGGCCTCGCGCATCGACTTGGTCATGGCGCCGGCAAGGCGCTCCGCGAACTCCGTCATGGCCTGCGGGTCGAGGCTGGCGGGGTCCGCCCCGGTCAGCTCCGCCGGCCAGGCGCCGACGAGGAGTTGGTAGAACAGATACTCGTCGTTGCGGTCGGGCGGGGCGGTGCCCTCCACGTCGCCGCGGCGGGCGCGCAGCAGGCGGCTCCAGGTCTGGATTTGCCGCTCCCACTCCTCGGGCATTTCCGACAGGGCGTAGAGGCGGGCGCGGGTGTCCTCGCCGCGCTTGGTATCGTGGGTGGTGCTGCCCAGCATGGCGTGGGGCCAGCGGGCGGCGCGCTCGGCGTTGGCGTTGTGGAAGTTGGCGGTGCCGACCCCGAAATGCTCCGGATGCCCGCCCACCTCGTTCAGCGCGGCCAGCCGGTTGTAGCGGTAGAAGGCGGTGTCCTCCAGCCCCTTGGCCATCACCGGGCCGCTGTACTGCTGGAAGCGCATGGCGAAGCGCAGCACCTGTTGGCGGCTGTAGCCGCTGCGCGGCTGGGCCACCAGATCGGTGGTCAGCAGCCTGTGCAGGAAATCATAGGCGGAGGCGTCGGTGTTCGGGTCGGCCTTGCGCGCCTGGGTGATCGCCCAGTCGATGCTCCGCCGGTCCAGCTCGCTGACGCCGCGCCAGTCGACATAGGTGCGGTAGACCGGGAAGCGGGCGATGGTCTCCTTCAGCGCCTGATGCAGGATGTTGGCGGTGAAGTCGGCGGTGCGCGGGTTGGCGCGGGCGATGCGCGAGGCCTGCCGGGCCAGCACGTGAAGCTCGCTGGCCATCTCGCTTTCCATGATGCGGATCTTGCTCGTCCGGACCACCTCGTCGAAGCTCTCGCGCCGCCCGGTGAAGTCGGCGTAGAGGCGGGTGAACGCCTCCTCCCCCTTCGGGTCCACGAACAGCCCGCCCATCAGGTTGGCGAACTCGTAGCCGGTGGTGCCGTCGATCGGCCAGTCCTCGCGCAGCCGCTCGTGGCGGGCCAGGATCTTCTCGACCACCAGATAGAAGGGCCGCTCCGTCGCCTGGGCCAGCCGCTCGCAATAGCCCTTGGGGTCGTAGAGGCCGTCGATGTGGTCGATGCGCAGCCCGTCCAGCGTGCCGTCGTCGACCAGCTTGAAGGCCAGCCGGTGGGCGACGTCGAACAGCTCCCGCTCCTCCATGCGCAGGCCGGCGAGTTCGTTGATGTTGAAGAAGCGGCGGTAGTTGATGTCGTCCGCCGCCACCTTGAAGTAGGCGGCGCGCCAGTTCTGGGCGGCGATCAGGTCGGTCAGGCGGCGCCAGCTCTCCGGCTCGCCCTCCGCGCCGCGGAAGCGCTTCAGCCGGCGCTCCACGGCCTCGGCCACGTCGGGCTTCTCAGAGACCAGGGCGGCCAGCTCGGCCTTGAGGGCGTTGGCGCGGCGGATCTGGTGCGGGCGCACCTGATCGAGATGGCGGAAGGCGTCGCCGATGCGCTCCAGGTCCGGCTGGTCGTCGCCGAGGATCGTGCCGTAGTCGGCGGGCCGGATGGGCAGCTTGTGGGTGTCGTAGGCCCAGACGGCGAAGCCGCCCGCCTCCTTGTCGAAGCGCAGCTCCAGCCCGCCGGACTCCAGCACCGCGCCGAACTGATCGCCGAGCAGCGGCACCAGCACCTTGCCGTGCAGGTAGCGGCGGTCGGGCTCCCACTCGATGTCGAAATAGCCGGCGTAGGGGCTGTCCGGCCCCCATTCCAGCACGTCCAGCCACCAGCCGTTGTCCGACCCGCCGACGCCCATGTGGTTCGGCACGAAGTCGAGGATCTGGCCCAGCCCGTTGCGCTTCAGCGCGTCGACCATGGCGTGGAAGGACCCCTCGCTGCCCAGCTCCGGGTTCAGGGCGTTGTGGTCGACGATGTCGTAGCCATGGGTGCTGCCCGGCCGCGCCTTCATGTAGGGCGAGGCGTAGAGGTGGCTGACGCCCAGCCGCGCCATGTAGTCGGCGATTTCGGCGGTGCGGTCGAAGCCGAACTCGGCGCGCAGCTGCACGCGGTAGGTGGCCTGGGGGATCGGCTTATCGGCGTCCGCCGCCATTGGGTGGTCTCCTGAAGATTTACCCTCTCCCCTCTGGGGAGAGGGGAGGGTGAGGGGGTTGTGCGTGTGCCGGACGTTCGGGAGTTGCGGGCCCCCCTCACCCCAACCCTCTCCCCGGAGGGGAGAGGGAGTTATCGTTGCGTCTCCCATCGGCCACCGCGGCCGGCCGGGCGGCGGCCATGATGGCGGCGATGGCGCCGGCCTGCGGGCAGTCGGCCATGTCCTCCAGCGCAAGGCGCAGCTTGCGGCGCCAGTTGGGGTACTGGTCCACCGTGCCGGGCAGGTTCACCTGCTCCAGCTCGGCGGTCAGGTCGTCCATCTGGACCATGGCGATGGCCGAGCCGGTGCGGGCCAGGAAGGCGTGCACCGCGTGGCCCAACGCCTCGCCGTAGGGGCTGTCGGGGCCGAAGCTGGCGGGCAGCGGCAGGAAGGCGTCGGCCAGGGCCTCCAGCAGGCGGGCGCGTTCGGCCTTGCGGCGGTCGCGCTGGCGCTCCGCCTCGCCCTCCGCCGGGTACAGGCCGCGCTCCTCCTTCAGCGTGATGTCGTGCCCCTCCCACCAGCCGCGCAGCGTGGCGAGATCGTGGTTGCCCACCGTGGCGAGCGCCGTGTAGGGGTAGTCGTCGGGGCCGCGGAACCCGCCGTCCTCGGTCCATTCGAAGAACATCACCCGGTAACTCAGGACACCCGCCTCCGCCATGCGCTCGCGGAATCCCTCGGGCACGGTGCCCAGATCCTCGCCGACGACGAGGCAACGGTTGCGCTGGCTCTCCAGGGCCAGGATTCCGAGGAGGTCGTCCATCGGGTAGGCGACGTAGGCCCCTTCGGAGGGCGGATGCCCCTCCGGTATCCAGTAGACGTGCTGGAGCGCCATGGCGTGGTCGATGCGCAGCGCCCCGGCGTGGCGCATGTTGGCGCGCAGCAGCTCGATGAAGCGGGCGTAGCCACCCTCGCGCAGCGCGTGGGGGTGGAAGGGCGGCAGGCCCCAGTCCTGCCCGGCCGGGTTGAACAGGTCGGGCGGGGCGCCGATATGGGCCTGCGCCACCACCACATGCGGGTCGGCCCAGGTCTCCGCCCCGCCGCTGTCCGCCCCGACCGCAAGGTCGCGGAAGAAGCCGACGGCCATCCCGCGCTCCCGCGCCCGCTCCGCCGCCGCCTGCAACTGGCTGTCGGCCAGCCATTGCAGCCAGACGAAGAAGTCGATGCGCTCCCGCCGCTCCTCGGCGAAGCGGCGGACGGCGGGGGAGGCGGCGTCCCGATACTCCTCAGGCCAGCGGCGCCAGTCGGGCGTGCCGTCCTTGGCGAAACGCTCGCGCAGGGCCTGGAAGGTGCAGAAGCGGTCCAGCCCCTCGCCCAGCTCGGCCCGGAAGGCGGCGAACGCCCCACGCCGCTCCGCGCTTCCCTCGGTCTGGAAATGGGCGAACAGCCGTTCCAGGACCGGCAGCTTCAGTGCCGCTACGGCGGCGTAGTCGACCAGCGGGGCGGCCCCCGCCGCCTGCACCGCGCTGAGGAAGCTCTCGTTCGCGATCAGGTCGCGGGTCTCGGCGCAGCCCATCAGTTCCGGCACCGCCAGCACGTCGATGTAGAGCGGGTTGAGGAACAGGCGGCTGGCCGGGGAATAGGGGCTGGCCTGATCGGGCTGGTCGAGGAACAGGGCGTGCAGCGGGTTCAGCCCGACGATGCCTGCCCCGCGTGCCGCGGCCATCTCCGCGACGTTGACGAGGTCGCCGAAGTCGCCGATTCCCCAATCCCCGGCGCAGCGCAGGGCGTAGAGCTGCACCGACAGGCCCCAGATCCGCTCGCCCATCTGGAGCGGGGCGGGCAGGTGACAGGTGGCGGGAGCGGCGATGACCGTCGTCTCCAGGCCGGGATGCTCCGCCCGCAGGCCGTCGACGTCCAGCCGCAGCCGGTGGTAGCCGGGCGCCGGAGCCGCGCCGAGGTCGAGGCGGCGCACCTCGAAATGCTGACCCTCGGCACCCGCCTTGCGGACCAGCGGCAGGTCGCCGAAATCGGCCTCGCCGCTGCGGTCGCCCCCGCCCTCCAGCGTCAGGGTCCAGCGCAGCGTCCCGCTGCCTTCCGGCAGGGTGACGGTGACCGAGAAGGGCGGGCGGTCGATGCGCAGCACCGCCACCGGGGGCAGAGGGCGGGCCAACTCGCGCCGCTCCAGCACCGCCAGCGCCTCCTCCGGGTCGTCGGCGTCCACCTCCATGGCGGCGAGCAGGGCGCGGATGGTGCCCTCCGACGCCTGGACGGTCTCGCCCGAGGCGCCGGTGTAGTGCGTCTCGATTCCCATCCGCTCCCCGAGCCGGTCGAGCGCCGTCGTCTCCTCGATGGTCCACAGGACGGACAGCGGCGCCATGGTTCCGGCATCGAGGCCCTTCCCCTCGGTCCACAGGACGCGGCCCACGGCCTCGCCCATGCCCGTCACGGGAGCGTCGGACAGGTTGGCGAGCAGATGCAGGCGGCTGCCGTCGCCCAGCCGCCAGGAGACGCGGATGCCCCGCCCGTCGATCACCTCGTGGGCGGCCGCCCCGCCGGGCGCGTTCTCCAGCCGCGGAGCGATCTCCTTGCGGCGCACCGCCAGGATGCGGCGGTACCAGTCCAGCCACGCACCGTGCTCACCCCGGTTGCAGTCGTCCCAATCGAGCTTGGCCGACTGGAAGGTCTCCGGCGCGGTCGGGTCGGGGATGCGGTCGCGCACCTTCGGGTCCTGGAATTCGGGGAACTTGGCGAATTCCTCACGCCGGCCGTTGCGCACCGCCTCGGCCAGCTCGTCGGCGAAGTCGCAGAAGAAGGGGAAGGGGCGGTCGGACGCCCACTCCTCGCCCATGAACAGCATCGGGATGCCCGGCCCCAGCAGATAGAGCGAAGTCGCCGCCCGCACCGCCTCGGGCCGCGAGAAGCGGGTGATGCGGTCCCCGAAGGCGCGATTGCCGATCTGGTCGTGGTT
This sequence comes from Azospirillum sp. Marseille-Q6669, assembly GCF_965111635.1. Classification (NCBI taxonomy): domain Bacteria; kingdom Pseudomonadati; phylum Pseudomonadota; class Alphaproteobacteria; order Rhodospirillales; family Azospirillaceae; genus Azospirillum; species Azospirillum sp. Marseille-Q6669. The sequence continues at coordinate 2,124,275 of NZ_CBCOOP010000001.1, forward strand.
CTGGATGAAGGTGACGAAGGCGGTCGGCGGCAGGTGCGCCGACGGCTCGCCGCGCGCCTCGCCGCCGCGATAGGAGGAGGCGTGGCCCTGGAAGGCGAAGCCCTCGGCCATCGCGCGGGCCAGCTTCGCCGCGTCGCCGGCGTAATCGGCGTAATAGCCGGCGTCCTCGCCGGAGGCCCAGACGTGCAGGCAGTGGTGCAGGTCGTCGTTCCACTGCGCGGTGTGCCAGCGCGGGTCACCCTCGGGATGGCGTTCCAACAGGTGGGCTTCGTTCTCGTCGTTCTCCAGAACCAGATGGACGTGGCGGCGGCAGCGCACGGCGTCCTGCACGCGCTCCGCCAGCTCCTGAAGGAACAGTTTGTCGCTGTCGTCGAGGATGGCGTGGACCGCGTCGAAGCGCAGCCCGTCCATGTGGAACTCCTCGATCCAATAGAGCGCGTTGTGGATGAAATAGTCGCGCACCGTGGCGTTGCGCGGCCCGTCCACGTTGATGGCGTCGCCCCAGGGCGTCTTGTGCCGGTCGGTGAAGAAGGCCTTGGCGTAGGCGTGGAGGTAGTTCCCGTCCGGCCCGAAATGGTTGTAGACGACATCGAGGAAGACCATCAGCCCCTTGGCGTGGGCGGCATCGACCAGCGCCTTCAGATCCTCCGGGCGGCCATAGGCGGCGTCCGGGGCGTAGGGCAGCACCCCGTCATAGCCCCAGTTGCGGGCGCCGGGGAAATCGGCGACCGGCAGCAGCTCGATGGCGGTGACGCCCAGTTCGACGAGGTGGTCGAGCTTGTCGATGGCGGCGCGGAAGGTGCCTTCCTCGGTGAAGGTGCCGACATGCAACTCGTACAGCACCGTCTCGTGCCAGGGGCGGCCGGTCCAGGCGGCGTCGGACCAACGGAAGACGGTTGGGTCGATCACCTCGCTCGGCCCGTGCACGTCCTCCGGCTGGTGGCGGGAGGCCGGGTCGGGCACGCGCAGCCCGTCCGGAAGCTCGAACTGGTAGCGGCTGCCCGCCTGGGCCTGGGCGGTGGTCCACTCGAACCAGCCGTCGGCCCGCCGCACCATGGGCAGCAGGGCCTGGGTGTCCTCCAGCCACAGCGACACCTGCTCGGTCCCCGGCGCCCACAGGGTGAAGCGGACGGAGCCGTCGGGCTGCACCTGCGCGCCGAAGGGCATGGCGTGCGCCCGCGCCTCGCCGAGGCGGGTGGCGCCGGGGGCGGCCAGCCCGACCGGGCCGGACGCGCGGTCGGCCACCTCCGGCCCGGCGTCGGCGCCCAGGATGCCGATGGCCCCGGCCAGGGGGATGGCCAGCCAGTCGGGCCGGTTCGCCAGCTCGTAGCCGATCTCGTAGAGGGCCTTCTCCAGCAGGAAGAGTTTCAAAAGCTGCGTGGCGGTGGCCGCGTCGGCAGGCCAGCCCTGGCAATCGCCGATGGCCTCGCGGTAGCCGGCGACGAAGGCGGAGGCCGCCTCCCCCTCCCACCAGTTCAACCATGCGGTGCGGGCGCCGCGCGCCGTCTCGTCCAGGTCGGCGGGCAGGGCGGCCCGCGCTCCGGCGGCGGCGTAGGTGATGGAGCGCAGCATCCCCGCCACGTCGCGCAGGATGCAGTGCTTGGCCCGACGTTCGGCCAGCGGGCGCATCGGCTCGCCCTCGAAATCGACGATGTACAGGTCGTCCTTGCCGGCCAGCACCTGCCCCAGGTGATAGTCGCCGTGCAGGCGCATGGCGTGGAAGGTCCCGCGCGGCGGCGTCAGCGTCTCGATCTGCCGCATCACCGTCGCCTCGCTGTCGGCCAGCGACGCGGCATAGGGGGCGAGGTCGGCGTTCAGTTGTGGGGCGGCCTCGCGCAACTTGCCCAGCACGCGGCGGGCGAGGGTGCGCACGCCGTCCGCCCAGCCCCTCAGCATGGCCGGGGTCACCGGCTCCGGCGTGAAGGCGTCGCCGCCGCCGGGGGTGCCGAGCGCCCGGTGCATCTCCGCCGTGCGGCGACCCAGGCGGCGCATGAAGGTCATCAAGGCGACGTCGTCCGCCTTGTCGTCGTCAAAGCGCTCGACGCGCTTCGCCAGCTCGGCGGTGACGTGGCTCCAGGCATCACGGGCGTCGGGGACCAGCTCCTGCAGGATGCACAGGGTGGCGGCCTCGCCGTCGCCCGTGCGCTCCACCCAGCCGAGCAGGGCGGGGGTGTTGCGGAAGTTGGCGACCTCGGTCAGGAAGCGCCCGACCTCCAGCTCCGGATGGGTGCCGGATTCCAGCTTGCGCAGCCCCTTCAGGATCGCCGCGTCGCCGACGCGGACGGACGTGTTGGACTGCTCCACACCGGTCCAGCGCAGCGGCGCGCCGTTGCCCAGCGCCCCCTTCACGGCGTCGAGGGCGCGGCTCTGCCCGAAGCGCAGGCCCCCGCTCTCCCCACCCTTGCGGATGCCGTCGAGCAGGGCGCGAACCACCTCCTCGTCGCCGTAGCCGTCGCGCAGGCTGCCCGACCAGGGGAGCGCCTCGGGGCCGGCGATGGAGAAGGGATCGGCGGTATCGGCTTTGCCGTCGCGGTTGAGCACCAGGGGAAGCTGGTAGAGCTGCGGCTCGCGCCCCGGCGTCTCCACCCGCAGCAGGCAGAGCTGGGCGGAACCGGAAGTGAGGGGAAGAGGGAGCGCATCGACGATGCGCACGGTGGGCGTGCCGGCGTCCTTGGCGGCGTACCAGCGCCGTCCGGTCAGGAAGCCGGGAAGCAGTTTGTCCTGAAGCAGGGACAGGGCCTCGCCCTCGATAGGGCCGGAAAATGCATTCGATTTGGGCGCTGTCGGCAAGACACGTCTCCCCTGTTGGGCGGCACGGCTCGCACAACAACCGGGGCGGTGCGGTGTTCCTCCCGCCTAACCGTAGGTGGCTAGCCGTCGGACATGCGCGGATGGTGGGGCAAGCGGCCCAGCCGGCCGATCCGTTCGGCCAGTTGCAACGCTTCGACCACGTCGTCGAGCCGCCCGCACTGCATCAGCGTGTGGGCGTGGGTGTTGAGCGCGGCGACCACCGCGCGTTCATCGGACACGCCGTCGGCCGGTCGTCCATCGCGGTCCAGAATGACCGCACCAAGCGCGGCCAGCGCCTCCGCCGACAGATTCACGGCGTCGAGCATCGCCGCGTCATCCTTCTCCGCGGCGTTCAGCACGGGTTCCAGCACCTCGGCGAGCAACCGGGGATTCATGAAGGCACGCTCCTGACGGCATCTGTGCTTTAAAACATTGAAAATGGCCCGTTGTGCCGCCGCCGCAAGCCGCGGTCCCGTCAACTGAACGGGAGGTAGAGGGCGTCGATGCTTTCAAAGGCGGTACCGGGGCGCCTGTTCCTGAAATGCCCGGTGAAGCCTTGTCGGCACTGGCCTGAAAGTGGGAGGCCGGAGAAAAGGAAAAGCCAGCAACCCGTCAAGGTTGCTGGCTTCATGATGGTGGAGCCAAGGAGGATCGAACTCCTGACCTCTACAATGCCATTGTAGCGCTCTCCCAGCTGAGCTATGGCCCCACTTTTCGATCAGACCAACACAAGAAGTGTTGGTGCGCTTGGAGGGACTCGAACCCCCACGGCCTTTCAGCCACTAGGACCTGAACCTAGCGCGTCTACCAATTCCGCCACAAGCGCATCGTCTGCTCTTTGTCCCGCATCCCTTGGGGCGACGCGGGAGCGCTGATATAGCCGTGCCGCCGCCGGCGCTCAAGCGAAATCTTTCGAGGCCATCATTTTTTCGGGGAGAGCGTCCGCTCCCTTCGGTGCACTCCGAACACGCCGAACGCTACGACTTCCCCCCTTTCGCGCGGAGCGGGCGCCGTTGCTATCTTCAGCTTGCCCCAAGGGCGTGTGCCTCCCTGTTTTGCACCTCAAGGGCCCGCCGTTCAACCGGACGGCGGGCCACTTTCTTTTCCGGCGGCCGGGAGCCCTCTACAGCGACAGACGCTCACCCTCCGCACCGGTCATGCTGTCAGCCGTCCTTCCGGGCTGCTTCGCCATGGCGCGGTCCAGGACACGGCGGAGCTGGCGCGGCGTCACCGGCTTGCGGACCACCTCCAGCCCGTGCGCGGCGGCGTCCGTCTCGCATTCCGGACCGGCCTCCCCGGTCAGGATCATGGCGGGCACATCCCATCCGGCCATGGCGCGGACGCGCACCACCGCCTCTGTCCCGACGCGCCCTTCACGCAAGCGGTAGTCGACCAGCATCACGTCGGGCATGCGGCCGTCCGCCTCGACCTTCGCCACGGCCTCGTCGGCGGAGCCGGCGATCAGCACCTCGTAGCCCCATTCGCGGAACATGTCGCGCAGCCCCAGCAGGACGATGGCGTCGTCGTCCACCAGCAGGGCGCGCGGGGCATCGCGGCCGCCGGTGAAGAGGGAGGCGGCCGGTGGCGGCGGCGGCGGGGCCTCCACGGCGGCCACAGGGACCGTGATGGCGAAGACCGAGCCGCGGCCCGGCTGGGATTTCACCTCCACGGGATGGTCGAGGATCGTCGACAGGCGCTGCACGATGGCGAGCCCGAGCCCGAGCCCGCGCGCCCGGTCCCGCTCCGGGTTGTTGATCTGGTGGAACTCCGCGAAGATCCGGGTCAGCTGGTCGGGCGGGATGCCGATTCCGGTGTCGCTGACCTCGATCCGCGCCAGCCCGTCCCCAGTCTTCCCGTCCCCAGTCTTCCCGTCCCCAGTCTTCCCGTCCCCAGTCTTCCCGTCCTGTGTCTTCCCATCCTGGGTCCGGATGGCGATCTGCACCGCCCCGCGCTCGGTGTACTTGACGGCGTTCTCCAGCAGGTTGCGCACCATGCGGCCGAGCAGCACGCGGTCGCTGCGCACCGTCACCGAACGGTCCTGCACGATGCGGAAGGCCAGCTTCTTGCTTTCCAGGATCGGCGCGTAGGAGGCGGCGATCTCATCCAGCAGGCTGTTGAGGGCGAAGGGCTCCACGCGCGGGTCGACCGCCCCGGCGTCCAGTCGCGAGACGTCCAGCAGGCTGTCCAGCAGCCCCTTCAGCGTGTCCAGGCCGCGCTCCAGCATTTCCAGGCTGCGCTGCCCCTGCTCGTCGCTGATGAAACGGTGCAGGATGCCGGTGAACAGGAACATCGACTGCATCGGCTGGCGCAGGTCGTGGCTGGCCGCGGCGAGGAACTTCGACTTGGCGCGGTTGGCCTCGTCGGCCTCCTCCTTGGCGCGCTGGAGCGCCAGTTCCATGGCCTTGCGCTCCCCGACGTCGCGCAGCGTGCAGATCGCCAGGGTCACCCGCCCGTCGGGGGCACGGACCGGGGTGGCGCTGACCGACAGGGTCATGGCGGCGCCGTCGGGCCGGCTGTAGGGGAAATCCTCCTGCTCCACCGTCTCGCCCTGCCGCAGGGCGCGGGACAGCGGGCAGCGACCTTCGCCGAAGCAGGCGCCCCCGTTGCAGGCCCGCGCGCCGCCGCAGCCGCAGCCGCAGCCGGCGACCGGCGGCGGCGGACCACCGAGCAGGCGAAGCGCCGTCTCGTTGACCTTGACGATCCGCCCGCTCGGCGCCTCCGCCACCAGCAGTCCCGAGGGCAGATGGTCTAGAATGGCCGTCAGCAGGCTGCGCTCCGCTTCGAGCTGCCGGGTCAGGTGCGTGCGCTCGTCCTCCAGGCGCCGGCGGTCGGTGGCGTCGCGGAAGTAGAGGGCCAAACCCTTGCGCGAGGGGAAGGCGCGGACGGCGAACCAGACGCCGCTGCGCGGCCCCTGCGTCTCGAACTCCACCGCCTCGCGGCTCTCCATGGCCTGCTGCAGGGTCCGCCCGGACTCGCCGGCCATCAGTTCCGCGAAAGTCTGGCGTCCGTTCCGGCCGATGGCGTCGCCGGACTCGGGCAGGAGGGTCCGGGCCCGTTCATTGACGAAGACGACCCGCCAGGACCGGTCGAGTTCGGCCACGGCGTCCGTCGTGCTCTCCAGGACCGACGCCTTCTCGACTACGGTCTCCAGCATCCGATCGCGCACGCGCAGGAACTGCCGCATGCCCCAGGCGGCACCCAGGCAGGTGAGCAGAAGCACCCCGCCGAACAGAGTCAGCGAAAAAGCCATGGCGTCCCGGACCGGGCGCATCGCGGCATCGCGGTCGATCCCGATGGCGATCATCGATTCGCGGGTGCCGGTGTCGAGGGGGGCGGAAACCACCATCCGTTCCGTCCCGTCGGTATAGAACACGGCCGCCGACCGTGTTCCCCGCGCCGCGTGCATGGCCTGGAGCATGGCGGTGGGCAGGGGCTGCCCGATGACGTCGGGTGCCTCCGGCAGGCGTGCGACCGTGTGGCCCTGGCGGTCGGCGATCACCATCTCCATGCCCGGGGGCAGGGGGCGGTTGCCCAGATTCTCCTCGAGCCAGCGGGCGTCGAGAAGCACGGTGACCACACCGCCCGGAGGCGCGCCCGGCGTGCCGTCCGGCGCCGGATAGGCCAGCCGGAAGGGCAGGATGGGGCGCTGGTTGGGGTAGCGCAGCCCGTATTCTCCCGTCGTCAGGGCGCCTGTGGACAGCGCGTTCTGGAAGGTGCGGATGCCGCCGAGATCGACGCCCAGCGAGACCGGGTCGGTCGCGCACCACACCCGGCCCTCCCGGTCGGCCACCTCCACGGACAGATAGGCGGGGTAGCGGGCGCGCAGCCGGTCCATGGTCTGCTGGCAGTCCGGCGGCCCGGCCTGCGGCACGCCGGATTCGACGATCGTCGCCAGCACCTGCCGGGCCTCCGCGGCGATGCGCTGCTGTTCGACGTCCAGCAGGTCGAGAAGGCGCAGGGTGTCGTTCCGCACCTCGTTTTCCCGATCCTGCCGCAGGCTGTGCTGCGTCATGAACTGGAGCGCCGCGAGCGGCACCACGGCGGCCACGAGCAAGAGAAACAGACGCAGGTAATGGGGCATCGCCAAGAAAATCTGATGTAAGGAGGGCTGCCGCCCCTGCGCCCGGACGGGCCGAGCCGGCGCGGGCGGCAGCTGGACAAGGACCGTCTGCGGTGGATGTTCTTCAAACTCCACAGGGCGTTCATGCCACACGGGGGCGGAGATGCAATGATTAACGGACCGGATAACTCCATTTTGCTTCGGAACCGACGCGCTTCTCAGCGGTGACCCAGAAAGAAGCCGTCCAGCCTGCAGCACAGGGTGGTCACGAGGACGCGCAAGGGCGTCGGATCATAGGACACCGCCGTCACCAGAAGGGCGAGAGCGCTCACCGCCATCAACGCACCGGACGTGCCCACGCGCATCGCCTCTCTTTTCAACGGCCGGGCGGCAGACAGGCTTGCGCGTGATGCGTTGCGGGCCCGTCTTACGTAACCGCTCCGAGCAAAGCAGGGTCCCGTGCGCAACGAAGAATTTTCATGGCGTCTCTCGCATTCGCGTAATATTTCTCCATTGTAATAGGTGCCCCCGCCACCACTCATCCGCGCGAGCCGACCATGCCGTGGAGCCGCACTCCCTCCTACAAGGCTATCACCTTGCTGCGCCGGCACAGCCGGGAATGCCGGGGGTTGGAAACCCGCGAGTATCTGGTCGCCGTGGAGCGCCGGATGGTCGAGCTCATCGATCTGGAGCGGCGGGAGGCCCGTGACAGGGCGGCGCCATCGATCCATCAAGCGGCGGAGTGAGCTGGACGTTAGTCATATTTCAAAACGGTAACGTAGTAATCGTCTCCTGAAACACAACCGACACAGATCGGTGTTAAAGGCCAAAGTGTCTTTCATTGACACGAGGCCGCCGCGTTCATGGCTTTCCCGACCGAAATGGCCGGCAACGATGGTGCCGACGGCAGGGAGGGTTGCGACGTCGCCCTTTGCACCGTCCCCGCCGAGTCCATCCACAGCCGCATCCGCCGTGTCCACCAGCGCGCCACGGCGATGCTGAGCGACGCGTTGACCGGCTTCAACCTGACGGCGCCGCAATGGGCGGCACTGGCCGCGCTGCACCAGCATGGGCCGATGTCGCAGATCGATTTGGGCCGGAGCATCGCGATGGACCCCGCCACGATGCAGGGGGTGGTGGTGCGGCTGATCGACCGCGGTTATCTCCTGCGCAGCCCCGACAGCCTGGACCGTCGCCGCAACCTCGTCCGGTTGGCCGACAGCGGGCGTCGGGTGGTGGAGGCGGCCGGGCCTGCCATCGCGCAGGCGGAGGCCGAGCTGACCGGGCGCCTGTCGGCGGAGGAACGGAACCGGCTGGCCGATCTGCTGGCCCGCCTATGCCTGTGAGCCCCAGCGGTTCCCCGGTGTTCGCGTCGAAACGGTGGGTGGGGCCAATGGTCCGGGTTAGCCCGAGTTATGCACATTCACCTGAACGGCGTCCTTGACTCTGCGAATGTTGCTTTTTTGTTTTTCCGGACTCGTTTGGAACCGTTAAAACCCACAAAAGCCGGGCAATTCCGGCATTTCATTGGTGCCTGAAATTTAGGCAATTTGGTCAAGGTCGTGGATTCACGGCCGTGCTCACAGGTTGCCCCTGGATTCGCTCACAGAGTTACCCACAGCTTCTGGGGATATCCCGATATTGCGGATAGAGTCGCCTGCGCTCCGCGCCCGCCCTCAACCAATCACCCGCCATTGGCCGTCCGGGTCCAGGCAGGCGGTCCCGACGAGCGTCGCGGGGCGTCCACCGACGATTCCCGGCATCTGGAAATCGCGGCAATAGCGCCCGCCGGGGCCGAGATAGGTGGGAGAGGTCCGGGTGGCCAGCGGTGCGGCCGGCACCGGCTGGGGAAGCGGCGCATAGACCACAGGCGGATAGACGATGGGGGGCGGTGGAACATAGACGGGGGGCGGGAAGCCGAAGGCCAGCGGCAGCGAAATGCTGAAGCCGAAGAAATTCCCTCCATGCCAGCCGCCGGCGAACACCGGAGCCGGGGTCATCAGAAGGACGGGCAGGAGCAGGGCGCACAGCCGCGCCGAAGCCGGGAAGGGGATCATGACGCACCTCCGCCGCGGCGCGGGACGGAGCGCCGCCATAAGGAAAGATGGGTACGAAAAAGGCGCCGTCGAGACGGCGCCTTTTCTACGTTCTCAGAAGCGTGGCCCTGCGCGGCGACGTCACATTGCCGTGCGGACGGCTTCGGCCCCGTTGCGCGTGTCGGCGGCGCGGGCCGGGGTGGCCGTGGAGGAGGACTGGGCGGGCGCCGGGGCCGGCTGCGGGGCGGCGGCCGGGGTCGGGCGGACGGGCTTCGGTTCCACCCGGCGCGGGGCAGAGACGGTTCCCGCGGCGGCGGGGGCCTGGCTGGCCGACGGAGCGGACGGGCTGGACGGGACGTCGTCGTAGATGCCCGGATGGACCCGCACGGTGCCGTCCGTCTCCACCGTGGAGGTCCAGTAGACGAAGCGGACCGGCACGGCGTTGGGCAGGGAGACCGTCTTGGTCTTGCCGCTGTCGAGTTGCCGCTCGATCGCCGCGGAGTCGAGCTTGGCGGGGCGCAGCAGGGTTTCCGCGACCATCCGCGCGTCGGCCAGCCGCACGCAGCCGGAGCTGGCGGCGCGCAGGTCGCGCTCGAACAGCCGCGGGTCGTTGGTGCCGTGCAGGAAGATGCCGTCGCCGTTGGTCAGGTTGAAGCGGAAGCGGCCGAGGGCGTTGTCGTCGCCGGGCTTCTGGACGATGCGGATGCGCTCCGGCGTCACCTGCCACCAGTTGATGCTTTCCGGCACCACCTCGACCCCGTCGAGATAGACGACGGCGTCCTTGATGCCGGTGTTGCCCTTCTTGCGCAGCACCGGCAGCTTGTCCTCGACCAGAACGGTCGGCGGCACGGTCCAGGTGGGGTTGATCGTCACGCTGGTGACGCGGTCCTGGAGCAGCGGGGTCTGGCGCGACGGGCGGCCGACCACGGCACGCATGGTGAAGTTCAGCTTGCCGCGCTCGATGAAGGACACGGTCTGGCTGGGCAGGTTGACCAGGATCACCGTGTCCGGAACCGACGCCTGGAAGGCGCGCATCGACGCGGTGGCGCCGCGCATCAGCTTGGCGGCCTCCTTGGGCGTGCGGTCGAGCGCCTGGCGCGTGACTTCGCCGACCTTGCCGTCCTGCATCAGCCCTTCGGACAGCTGGAAGGCGCGGACCGCCACTTCGAGCGTGTCGTCGAAGGTCTCGGTCCACTGTTCCTGGGTCAGGAAGCCCAGCTCGATCAGCCGGGTGGACAGACGGCCGACGCGGTCGGCGGTGCGCGCCCGCACCTGGATGGTCAGGGCCGGGGGCGGGGGCAGCACCTCCACCACCGTGCCGGGCGTCGCCGTTCCGCTGAGCGCGTTGCCGGGCGTTGCCGACGGATCGGCCTGCGGGATCGGTTCGGCGGGCGGAGTCACGACGACCGTCGGCGCCGTCCCGGCGGCGGGGGCGGTGCCCTCCGGCACGTCGGACGGGCGCATGGGGCCGGGTGCGACCACGTCGACCATGCCGCCGTCGCCCTTCTTCAGAACGGAACCATAGCCCACGCGCGTTTGCTGCACGCGGGGCATGGCTTCCAGTTCGGCAGCGCGCTGGTCGATCCGCGCGATCCAGGTTCCCACGACATCCCGGCCCGTGGAGGTGCCCGAAGCGGTGGACGGCGCGGCCTGCGCGGGCAGGGCGAGCAGCCCGGCGAGGAGGCACACGGCGACCCTCGCTCCGAGGGCGGGCCGGGCGCAGGTGCGAATGGTCGTCAGCATAATCGAAGCATCCCACGCGGCGATGAACAGACGGCTAACGAAAGGCCCTGTCCATACGTGAGGTCGCATGGACGACACGCGGGAACCAGCGCCCTTTCGGCATAAGACATCTGACGCCCACGGCGGCGCGGCACAAGTGACATCGCTCCGGATGATGCTTCTGTGCCACAATGTGCACAGCAGAGTTGCCGTTGGGACACAGGCAATGGGAGAACCGTGCGTGATCGAATGGTAAATGGCGCCGCTCACGCCGGGACCGCAAAATCACACAAGGCGCCGAAGATTCGACACATTTTTTGTTAACCGCTTTCAGGGTACAGGAGGCGACCATCTCTCCATCCGGTCGCCATCATGCCGCGTTCGCCGTACGGTTTCGTCCTGCCGCTGCTTCTGTCCCTTGCCGTCGCCACGCCCGTTGCCCTCAACCCTGTGGACGCCCTCGCCAAGGCGGCCCAGGAGACGGTGCACAAGCAAGCGCCCAAGCCCACCGCCAAGACGGCCGCCAAGGCTGCGCCCCAGAAGGCCGCGGCATCCAAGACTGCGGCGAAGCCCGCCGCCGTCCGGGCCGTGCACAAGGCCGCCGTCCACAAATCGGCCACCCAGAAGGCCGCCGTCCGCAAGGCCGCCGTCCATCGCACCGGCAAGGCGCGCCGCGCGGGGCGCGTCGCCGCCGGGGCCGCCGCCGGCACGGTGGCGGGCGCCGCCATCTTCCGGCCGGTCCACGCCTATGTGTTGATGGACGCGCAGTCGGGCCGGGTCCTCGATTCGGAGAACGCGGACACGCTGACCTACCCGGCGTCGCTGACCAAGATGATGACCCTGCTCCTGACCTTCGAGGCGCTGGAGCGGGGCACGCTGCGCCTGGACCAGGAACTGCCGGTGTCGCGCCACGCCACCAACCAGAAGCCGTCGCGCCTGAACCTCGCCGTCGGCTCGACCATCCGGGTGGAGGACGCGATCCTCGCCCTGACGGTGAAGTCGGCCAACGACGTCGCCGTCGTGCTGGCGGAGGCGCTGGGCGGCAGCGAGGAACAGTTCGCCGAGATGATGACCGCGAAGGCGCAGGCGCTGGGCATGGCCAGCACCACCTTCCGCAACGCCTCCGGTCTTCCGCACAAGGAGCAGCGCACCACCGCCCGCGACATGGCCCGCCTGTCGCGCGCCATCGTGTCCCGCCCGGCGCGGGAATACGCCTACTTCTCGCGCACGCGCTTCGACTGGAACGGCACGGTGGTGCCCGGCCACAACCGGCTGCTCGGCCGGGTCGAAGGCTATGACGGCATCAAGACGGGCTTCATCAACCTCAGCGGCTTCAACCTTGCCGGCAGCGCCAGCCGCAACGGCCAGCGTCTGGTCGCCGTCGTGCTGGGCGGCACCACCGCCGCCTCCCGTGACCGCGAGGTCGCCGAACTGCTGGAGCAGGGCTTCGGCGCCGCGCCCCCCAAGCAGACGGTGGCCGTCACCGACGTGAAGGCCGTTCGCTAAGCGTTTGTCCTCACGGGTCCGCCGGCCGCTTGCGGTCGGCGTGGCCGAGGGGCTTGTCCGGGGCGATGTGGTCGCGCACCCGCTGCTTCAGTTCGGTGATGTCGGGGAAACGGCCCTCCGCCTTGCGCGACCAGACCACCGCCGCGCCGTGTCGCACCTCGAAGATGCCCCCGGTGCCGGGCATCAGGGTGACGCCACCCAACTCCTCCTCGAAGGTGGTCAGAAGCTCCTGCGCCATCCAGGCGGCGCGCAGCATCCAGCGGCACTGGCGGCAATATTCGATCTGAAGGATGGGCCGTTCGGGGGCTTCGCTGGTCACGGTCCGCGCTCCTGTCGCTTGGGCTGTCGTCCTAAGGGTGCTGCCAAACGGCTTGTCTTCCAAGCCCTTCGCGCGACTCCGTTCGAAGAGGGGGCGTTGCGGCCTCCCCACAGAGCAGTATTGCCAAAGACGCTTTGCTTCATGACCCCTTCCGGCGCTTTGCTGGGGTCGGACCAACGAGGTGGAGCATGCCGGGACACACCGCAAAGCGCTTGTGGCGCCAGGAAACGGGCTGCGGATTCTGCATGCGGTCGGAAACCGGCGCCCTGTGGTGTCGTGGCCTGTGCCGCGACATCTCTTTGGCCGATCTCGTCCACCGCGTGCACGCGGTCCGCGACAACGCCATGCGGCTTGAGGTTTCCACCCTGCTGGTGACGAAGCCGGTACCCCTGCACGCCGTGCCTGGCGAAGAGAACGCGTCCGCAGCCCGCGCCGCCCAACTCCGCGGTGCGGCGGTGGACAGCATGGTGCGCAGCCTGTACCGCCTGCGCAAGAGCGCCAACGCCGTGGCGCGCTCCGCCGACCGGCTGGAGGCCACCCGCAACGCGCTGGCCGTCGGCAAGGAGGAATCCGCCTCCGTCGACCCTCCCTCCGCAGGGCGTCCCCTTTCCCTGAGCGGCCTCAATCGGGTATGACGCTCAAGACCGTCCGGAACGGCCGCCGTCACGCGGCTGTCATGGTTCTGGCGTAAACAAGGGCCTTCGTCCGCATGCCGGGGCAATCCAGTGGGGGCTTCGGACCGGCGGAGACGCGACCAGAGAGGGAAACGGGAGACATGAAGGCCAAGCGCACACACCTCGCCGCGGCGTTCGCCGCCATCGGGACGACCATCGCCGCCGCCGCCGGCGCGCTTCTGCTGGCCTTGCCCGCCCACGCTGCTACGGACAAGCCGGCCGGCAAGCTGGTCCTCTACACCTCGCAGCTCGAAGCCGACGCGAAGCAGACGGTGGACGCCTTCAAGGCGAAGAACCCCGGCGTCGAGGTCGAGTGGGTCCGCAGCGGCACGACCGAGCTGATGAACAAGCTCCGCGCCGAGATCGCCGCGGGCAGCCCGCAGGCCGACCTGCTGCTGATCGCCGACGCGGTGACCATGGAGTCGCTGAAGGCGGAGAAGCGCCTGCTGGCCTACAAGGACGCGCCGGTCCAGGGCTACCGCCCCGGCACCCACGATCCGGACGGCACCTGGTTCGCCACCAAGCTGATCACCACCGGCATCGCCTACAACACGGCGGCGCCGATGAAGCCCTCCTCCTGGCTCGACCTGCTGAAGCCGGAGGCCAAGGGCACCACCGTGATGCCCAGCCCCCTCTATTCCGGCGCCGCGGCCATCCACATGGCCGCCGTGAAGGAGCAGCCGGACCTCGGCATGGCCTTCTACGAGAAGCTCCAGGCGAACGGGACCACCGCGGCCAAGGGCAACGGCGGCATCCTGAAATCGGTGGCGAGCGGCGAGAAGCTGTACGGCGTCATCGTCGATTACCTGCCGATCCGCGAGCAGGCCAAGGGCGCCCCGGTCGCCTTCGTCTTCCCCAAGGAGGGCGTCAGCGCGGTGACCGAGCCGGTCGCCATCCTGAACACCAGCAAGAATCCCGACGCCGCCAAGGCCTTCATCGCCTTCCTGCTGAGCAAGGAGGGGCAGGAGCTGGCCTCCCGCCAGGGCTTCCTGCCGGCGCTGCCGGGGGTGGCGCCGCCGGCCGGCTTCCCGGACACCTCCTTCATCTCGCTGATGCCCTATGACCCGGCCAAGGCGCTGAAGGACGACGAGGCCAACAAGAAGGACTTCGCCGACCTTTTCGGCGGCTGAGCCCATCCGGCGATTGAACATGAGTCTTGCCACTTTCAGCGACCGGCGGCCTTTCCACGCCGCCGGTCGTTTTTCCGTTTCCGGGGCGCCGTTGCTGTTCGCGCTGGCCGGGCTGATCGTCCTGCTGCCGATCCTGCGGCTGGTGTGGGAGGTTGCCGGGCCGATGGCGACGGGCGATCTGACGGCGCTGACCCGCGTCCTGACGTCCAAGATGACGTGGCGCGCCACCGGCAACAGCGTCGCCATCGCGGCGGGGGCCACGGTCGTGGCGGCGGCGCTCGGCGTGCCCTTCGCGCTGCTCTGCGGCATGACCGACCTGAGAGGCAAGACGGCGCTGGCCTTCTGCCTGATCCTGCCGCTGATGATCCCGGCGCAGATCGTCGCCTTGTCGTGGATTCACCTCGCCGGCTCGGGCAGCCCGCTGCTGAAGCCGCTGGGCCTCGCCCCGGCGCCGGGCACGCCGAACCCGGTCTATTCCTCCGCCGGGATGATCCTGGTCATGGGGATCGAGCACGCGCCGCTGGTCTTCCTGGCCCTGCGCGCCGCCCTGCGCGCCGTGCCGCGCGATCTGGTCGAGGCCGCGCAGGCGGCCGGTGCCCGGCGCGGGCGGGTGCTGCGCACCATCGTCCTGCCGCTCAGCCTGCCGGGTCTGGCCGCCGGTCTGGCCCTGTCCTTCGTCGCGGCGCTGGGCAATTTCGGGGTTCCGGCGCTGCTCGGCATCCCAGCGGGAATTCCGGTGCTGCCGACGCTGATCTACCGGCGGCTGGCGGGCTTCGGGCCGTCCGTGCTGCCGGAGGTCGCGGTGCTGGCCGTGCTGATCGGCGCCATCGCCTGCGTCGGCATCGCCGCGCAGATGGCGCTCCAGGCGCGGGTGGACGCGCGGGTGATCGGCGGCTCGGCGCCCGCGGCGGTGCTGCGGCTGGGCCGGGCGCGGCGCCCCTTGGAAATCCTCTGCTGGACCGTGGTGGCGCTGATCCTGGCGGCGCCGTTGGCGGCGCTGGCCTCGACCAGTCTGATCCGTGTCTACGGCCTGCCGCTGGGGCCGGAGACGGCGACGCTGGCGCATTACGCGACGGTGCTGGGGCTGGATCAGGTGGGGCGGGCCTTCACCAACTCGTTCGTCCTGTCGGGGGTGGCGGCGCTGCTGCTGATCCTGCTGGCGATCCCGCTGGCCCACGCGATGGCCGGGCCGGGAAAGGGCGGGCGGCTGGTCCGCGCTGTCGGTGTGCTGATCGAACTGCCGCACGCGGTGCCCGGCGTGGTGCTGGCCATCGGCTGCATCCTGGTCTTCCTGAAGCCGCTGCCGCTGCTGGGCGTCAGCCTCTACGGCACGCTGGGGATCATCCTGGCGGCCTATCTGGCGCGCTTCCTGTCACTGGCCCTGCGCCCGGCCCAGGCCGCCTGCGCCGCGCTGGACCCGGCGATGGAGGAGGCGGCGCGCGCCTGCGGCGCCGGCCCGCTGCGCCGCCTGCGCACCATCGTGGCGCCGCTGGTGGCGCCCGCGGCAGCGGCGGGCGGGGTGCTGGTGTTCCTGACCGCCTTCAACGAGCTGACCGTGTCGATCCTGCTGTGGTCGCAGGGGCGGGAGACGCTGGGCGTCGTCGTCTACGCGCTGGAGGAGGGCGGCAGCCCGACGCTCGCCGCGGCGCTGAGCGTGGTGACGATCGCTGTGGTCGTGGCGGTGCTGTTGGCGGTCGGCTGGCTGGGGCGGCGGCTGCCGGCGGGGATCATTCCCTGGCGGGGGTGATCACACCCCTTCCGGCACCACCCACCCGTCGCGCACCGCGAGGCGCAGCGCTTCGCCCGGCGCGACCTGCGCGTCGCCGGACACCCGCAGCAGCAGGCGCACGCCCGGCGCGGCCTGCGGTTCGGCCTCCACCAGCACGAATCCGCCCTTGTAGGCGGCGCGCACCACCGTCGCGGCGATGGGTCCGTCCGCCGCCGGCTCCAGGTCCTCAGGGCGCAGGCAGACCAGCGCCGGCCCCTCCGGCTGGCCAGGGCGGCAGCGGATCAGCGCCTCCGCCCCGAACAGGCGCACCCGCGCGCGGCCGTCGGCGGCCGGCCCTGTCACCACACCCTCCACCACCGCGCCCTGGCCGACGAAGCCGGCGACCATGCGTGTCGCCGGCTCGCGGTAGAGCGTGCGGGGCGCCGCCACCTGGGCCAGCCGCCCATGGTCGAGCACCGCGATGCGCGTCGCCAGCGCCATGGCCTCGGCCTGATCGTGGGTGACGTAGACCATGGTGGCGCCGGTCTTGGCGTGGAAGTCGGCGAACTCCTCCTCCATCGCCGCGCGCAGATGCACGTCGAGGTTGGCGAGCGGTTCGTCCAGCAGCACCAGCTCCGGACTCATGACGAGGCAGCGGGCCAGGGCCACGCGCTGCCGCTGGCCGCCCGACAATTCGGCGGGGTGGCGCGCATCGAAGCCCGACAGCCCCACCGTGTCGAGCGCGGCGCGCACCCGCTGCTCCCGCTCCGCGCGGGGAACGCGGGCGGTCTCCAGGGGGTAGGCGACGTTGCCGGCCACCGTCATGTGCGGCCACAGCGCGTAGGACTGGAAGACGAGGCCGATCCGCCGCTCCTCCGGGGGGACGTGGGTGCCGGGGCCGGACAGGGTGCGCCCGCCGACCGTGATGCGCCCGCCGTCCAGCCGCTCGAAGCCGGCGACCATGCGCAGCAGCGTGCTTTTCCCGCAGCCCGACGGGCCGAGCAGGGCGAGGAACTCCCCCGCCGCCACGTCGATGGTCACGCCGTCCACCGCGGGGGCGGGCGTCCCGGCATAGTGGCGGGAGGCGTCGTCGATCAGGAGAGCAGGCGTCTGAGTGGTCATGGCACCGGAAGTCGCGCTATTCAGGAAGGCGGCGAGGGATAGGCACAGTGCGGAACGGGGGCGTGATGTCAAGTGACGCTGCGATGACGGGGGCTATGACGGGACGCGGACGCAAGGTCCGGCTGCGCGCCCTGTCGGGGCTGGGCAGCAAGGGGCCGGCCTGCTTCCTGGCGATGGACGGCGGGGCGCGGCTGCTGCTCGACCTCGGCGAGGGGCCGGACGCCGGGCGCCTGCCGCCATTGAGCGGGGCGGGGCGGGTGGACGCCATTTTGATCACCCACACCCACGGTGACCATGCCGGCGCCCTGCGCCTGCGCCACCGGGTCGGCAGTCCGCCGGTCTACGCCACGCCGCTGGCCGCCCGCTTCCTGCCGCCGACCGTTGCGGCGCATCCCCTGCCGGTCCGTGGAACGGTGGAGATCCAGGGCGTGCCGGTGACCACCGGGCGGTCCGGCCACGCGCCGGGCGGGGTGTGGATTCACCTGGGCACGGAGGATGGCGGGATTCTCTACATGGGCGACCATTCCGACGAGTCGGCCCTGTTCCCCTTCGACCCGCCGCCGCCGGCGCGGCGGGTGATCCTCGACGCCTCCTACGGGCTGGACGACACCCCGCAGGCCGAGCGGCTGGCCGCGCTGGAGCCCTTCCTGCACGCGGGCGGCGCGCTGTTCCCGGTGGCGGCGGACGGGCGCGGGCCGGAAATGGCCCTGTGGGCGCTGGATCACGGCGTCGTCCCGGCCATCGACGACGCCCACCTCGCCGCCATCGCCCATCTGCTGGCGGAGGCCGACACCGCCCTGCGTCCTGGCGCGGAGGAACGGCTGCGCCGGCTGCTCGACCGCGCCAAGGTGCCGGGCGACCCACGCGACGTGACCTTTGCCGCCGGCCCCAACGCCACCAGCGGCGCCGCCGCCGAGCTGGTGGAGCGCTGGGGCGGGGCGGTCGGGCCGGACATCGTCTTCACCGGCTACCTCGCCGAGGGCACGCCGTCGCGGACCCTGGTCGATGCCGGCCGGGCGCGCTACCGGCGCTGGAACGTCCATCCGACGCTGCGCCAGTTGGCGGCGCTGGTGGCCGCCACGGGGGCGGAGCGGGTGCTGCCCGCCTTCGGCGATATCCGGCACCGGGAGGGCTGGCGGACCGCCTTCGCCCCGGCGGCCCTGGAAGGGCTGGACGCTCCGGAAGACTGAGCGCGAGAGGAACGCGGCGGACATCCTGTTGGCATGGCTTGTCCCTTTGCCGACGGATGTCCATGGGCACCTTCGAGTTGCTGTCCATCCTGCTGACCCTGGCGGCGCTGTTCAGCTTCGCCAGCCGCGGCCTGCTCGGCCTGCCGGCGACGGCGGGGGTGTTCCTGCTGGCCTTTGGCTTCGCCTTCGCGACGGCGGTGGTCGGGACGCTGGTGCCGGCCATCGACATCCGCGCCTGGGAGGAGCGTCTGGTGACCAGCACCCACCTGCCCGAAGCGCTGCTGGAAGGGGTGCTGGCCTTCCTGCTGTTCGCCGGGGCGGTGGAGCAGGACAGCGGCACGCTGTGGCGGCGGCGCTGGGCGGTGGCGCTGCTGGCGACGCTGGGCGTGGTGATCTCCACGGGGGTCATGGGCTCAGGCATGTGGCTGGTCTTCGGTGCCATGGGCCAGCCGGTGCCGCTGATCTGGTGCCTGGTGCTGGGGGCGGCGCTGGCCCCGACCGACCCGGTGGCGGTGCTGGCCGTGCTGCGCAAGGCGTCGCTGCCGGAAGGGCTGCGCACCGCCATCGCGGGGGAGAGCCTGTTCAACGACGGCATGGGGGTGGTGCTGTTCGCCCTCCTGCTCGGGCTGGCCACCGGGACCGACACCGACCTGACGGTGACGGGCGTCGCCTGGGACATCGTGAAGGAGGCGGGCGGCGGCGCCCTGCTCGGGCTGGCGACCGGCTCGATCGCCTTCTGGGCGAAGAGCCGGGCGGACGATCCGGCGGTGGAGCTGTCGATCTCGCTGGCCCTGGCGGCGGCGACCTACAGCCTCGCCCAGCGGCTCGGCCTGTCCGGCCCAATCGCCGTCGTGATGGCGGGGCTGCTGATCGGGAACACCGCCAAGCACCATGTCTCGTCGGAGCGGACGGGCTTCATCATGAAGGCCTTCTGGGCGATGGTGGACGCCATCCTGAACGCCATCCTGTTCATGCTGGTCGGACTGGAGGCCGCGGTGGTGCTGTCCTGGCAGGCGCCGGTGATGGTCGTGGCGTTCCTGGCACCATTGCTGGCGCTGGTGGCCAGGCTGGCGAGCGTGCTGCCCGTGGTCGCCGTCCATCTGCGCAGCCAGCGCAAGGCGGCGGCGACCGCCGTTCTGACCTGGGGTGGTGTGCGCGGCGGCATTGCCGTGGCCCTGGTGCTGTCGCTGCCCGACAACCCGTACCGCGACCTGCTGCTGGTCGCCTGCTACGCCGTCGTCGCCTTCACCATCATCGTGCAGAGCCTGACGCTCGGCCGGCTGGCCCGGCGCCTGTTCCCCGAGGGCTGATGGAGGTCTCCCGCGCAGGACAGGAATGCGCAGAACGGCCTTTCCTGTGGAAAGCATCCCATTATCTACTGAAGCCAATCAGGCAATCGCCTTTATCAACGTTTCATTTTTGTTGTTTTGGAGTGTCGGGATGACGGACACGACTCTGGGCCGGGCGGCGGGTTCGGCCACGCTGCTGCCGGGAATCGACTGGCGGGTGGTCACCGTGGCGCTGCTCGCCCTGGTGGGCGGCGGCCTGTGGATCGGCGACGCCGTGTCGGGACGGCAGGCGGCGCTCTATCTGGTGGGCGGGGCCATGGGCCTCGTGCTCTACCACGCGCTGTTCGGCTTCACCTCCGCCTTCCGCGTCTTCATCGCGGACCGGCGCGGGGCGGGCTTGCGGGCGCAGATGGTCATGCTCGCCGTGGCCTGCGCGCTGTTCTTCCCGGTGCTGGCGGCGGGGACGCTGTTCGGCACGCCGGTGAAGGGGCTGGTGTCGCCGGTCGGCCTGTCGGTGGTGGCCGGCGCCTTCCTGTTCGGCATCGGCATGCAGCTCGGCGGCGGCTGCGCCTCGGGCACGCTGTTCACGGTGGGCGGCGGCAGCACGCGGATGGTCGTGACGCTGGCCTTCTTCATCGTCGGCTCGGTGCTGGGCGCCTATCACCTGCCCTGGTGGCAGGCGCAATGGACCGCCGCCCCGGTGTCGGTGGTCGCGGCCTGGGGCTGGCCGGTGGCGCTGGCGGTCAACCTCGTCCTCTTTGCCGCGGTCTATGCCGGCACCCTCGCGCTGGAGAAGCGGCGCCACGGCCGCCTGATCGAAGGCGCCCCGGCCAAGACCGAGGGCCTGCGGCGCTTCCTGCGCGGCCCCTGGCCGCTGGTCTGGGGAGCGGTGGCATTGGCCGTGCTGAACTTCGCGACGCTGGCGCTGGCCGGGCGCCCGTGGGGCATCACCTCGGCCTTCGCGCTGTGGGGCAGCAAAGGGCTGGCTGGGCTGGGCGTGGACGTCGCCTCCTGGCCCTTCTGGCAAGCGCCGGCCCAGGCCAGGGCGTTGCAGGAGAGCGTGCTGGCCGACGTCACCTCGGTGATGGATTTCGGCATCATCCTGGGCGCGCTGCTCGCCGCCGGTCTGGCCGGCAAATTCGCCCCGGTGTGGAAGCTGCCGCTGCGGTCGCTGGTGGCGGCGGTGGTCGGCGGGCTTCTGCTCGGCTACGGCTCGCGCCTCGCCTACGGCTGCAACATCGGCGCCTATTTCAGCGGGATCGCGTCGGGCAGCCTGCACGGCTGGGTGTGGATCGGCGCGGCGCTGGCCGGCAACTATCTGGGCACCGCCCTGCGCCCGTTCTTCGGCCTGGAGGTCGAGCGCACGCCGCGCCAGACCGCCTGCTGAGCGGGATGCTCCGATCGGAAACAAGCGATGTGGCGGGCCGTCGAGGAGACGGATCGCCACGTCGCTGACGCGAAGTTTTTACAAAGGCTGGTAAGGGACGGACACGATGTCCGAAGCGGACAGGGTCCTCACATTCAGCGTCGCCATCACGGCGGCGGCGCCGGAGCCGGAGCCGTCGGCGTCGTAGGACAGCGTTCCGGTTGCGGTGTCGAATATGAAGCGGTCATCCGCGTCCGTCGGCGCATCCAGCGCGAACAGACCCGCGTCAAGCGTTCCGTCGGGGAGGCCGAAGCTTGAGCCTTCGAGTTCGATGCGATCCACCCCGCTTTCAAAGTCCAGGATCACGTCCGCATTTCCGAAAAACCGGTTGAAGCGGAAGGCGTCGGCACCGGCGCCGCCGATCAGGACATCGTTGCCGAAGTCGCCCAGAAGGGTGTCGTTTCCGGCCCCGCCGGAAAGAGTGTCGTTGCCGCTCCCCCCTTGCAGCTTGTTGTCTCCGGAATCCCCGGTCAGGGTGTCGCTCATATAGGACCCGTAGAGATTTTCGATCCCGCTGAGGAGGTCGCCCTCCGCGTGGCCGCCGACGCCGATGCCGGTGGAAAGGTCAACCGTGACCGCCTCGTTGGAGTACATGAAGGAGGCCAAGTCGATGCCGTCGCCGCCGATGATCACATCGGCCCCCAGGCCGCCATTGATGGTATCGTTCCCGTCATCGCCGCGCAGGGCGTCGTTTCCGTTGCCTCCGAACAGATTGTCGTTGCCGGCTCCCGCGTCGATCTCCACGGCGGTGGCGGCGAAGTGGTTGCTGTAGCTGTCATTTCCATCACCGCCATAGACCCTTTCGATCTGTGATGCCGCGAGGTCGACGATGATGGACCCGCTCCCCTCCACGACAAGGGTGTCGAAGCCGGCTCCGCCATCCACCTGATTGTAATGGTAGAGGATGGCCGCGACATGGAGGTGGTCGTCGCCATCGCCACCAAGCAGCGTGTCGGAGCCGGAGACACCATAAAGCCAGTCATCGCCGGCGCCACCGTCAAGAAGATCGCTGCCTCCCCCACCGCGCAAGGTGTCGTTGCCCTCCAATCCTGAAAGGGTATCGGCATCGTATCCACCCGTCAGGGAGTCCGCGTCCGCAGTGCCAATGATCGTCGACATCCTCATCTCCTGATTGATCGTTGTTCGGTACCCGCATCCCTGCGGCGCGCGACGGTATCGGCAATTCAGGGTAGATGAGCGTGACGGCCGTCACTCCTGATGAGAAATGTTCTGCGGCGGGAAGACGCATGACGGGTGTCGGGTGAAATGATTTTCTCTTTGGGCGCGGGTGTCGTGTCGTCAGCGATATTCCGGCCGCCGGGCCAGCCCTTCCTTGAGATGCTGGATCAGCAGCCGCACCTTGGGCGACAAGTGGCGCTGCGGCGGGTAGACGGCCCAGACGGCGGTGTTGGGCGGGCGGTGGGCTTCCAGAAGGGCGACCAGCCGCCCCGCCGTCAGATGCTCCACCACATAGTAGTCGGGCAGCTGGCACAGCCCGAAGCCGCGCAGCGCGGCGTCCAGCACCGCCGTGCCGCTGTTGCAGCGCCAGCGCCCCTGCGGCCGGAACAGCCACTCCGGGCCGCTTCCTTCCGAGGTGCCATCCTCCAGCGAGCCTGCGTCGAAGGTCCAGCCGTCCGCGGTGCCGGTCAGGCAGTCGTGCTCGGTGAGGTCGGCCAGCCGACGCGGCGTCCCGCGCCGCTCCAGATAGGACGGGGCGGCGCACAGATGCATGACCCGCGGCGCGATCCGCGTGGCGACGAGGCTGGAATCCATCAGGCGCCCCAGCCGCACCGCGAGATCCACCCCTTCATGCACCAGATCCAGCCGGCGGTTCGTCAGCTCGATCTCGACGCGGAGCTGGGGGTGGCGCTCCAGGAAATCGTTGACCAGCGGGACGACGAACCGCTCGCCGTAGGCCACCGCGCAGGTCAGCCGCAGCAGGCCCTTGGGCTCCGCCTGGAGGTCGCTGACGGCGAGCAGCGCCTCGTCCCGCTCCTCGATCAGGCGGCGGCACTGGGCGAGCAGGGAGCGGCCGGCCTCGGTCAGCGTCACGCTGCGGGTGGTGCGGTAGAACAGGCGGGCCTGCAGCCGGTCCTCCAGCCGCGCCACCTGCCGGCTGACCTGCGAGGAGGAGATGCGCAGCCGCTCCGCCGCGCGGGAGAAGCCGCCGCACTCGGCGACCGCCACGAATTCGTCGATGCCATCCCAGCGGCTCACCCGTCAGACCTCCAATGCCGCGCCGATTATCCCCATACGGCAACAATCCTCTCCAACATTGCAGCGTTGTCAACGCGCGCGGAATGCTAACGTCGATCATCAAAGAAACGCGAACGCATGGAGACGGTGGGATGGTGAAGTCACGCGCGGCGGTGGCCTGGGAAGCGAAGCGCCCCCTTGACATCGAAGAGGTCGAGGTCGCAGCGCCCAAGCAGGGCGAGGTCTTGGTGCGCATCGTCGCCACCGGCGTCTGCCACACCGACGCCTACACCCTGTCCGGCATGGATTCGGAGGGCGTGTTTCCGGCGATCCTGGGCCATGAGGGCGCCGGCATCGTCGAGGAGGTCGGGCCGGGCGTCACTTCCGTCCAGGTCGGCGACCATGTGATCCCGCTCTACACGCCGGAATGCGGCAAGTGCAAATTCTGCCTGTCCGGCAAGACCAACCTCTGTCAGGCGATCCGCGCCACTCAGGGCAAGGGCCTGATGCCGGACGGCACCAGCCGCTTCACGGTGAAGGGCCAGCCGGTGTTCCATTACATGGGCACCTCCACCTTCTCCGAATACACGGTGCTGCCTGAGATCGCGGTCGCCAAGATCAACAAGGCGGCGCCGCTGGAGAAGGTCTGCCTGCTCGGCTGCGGCGTGACCACCGGTATGGGCGCCGTGCGCAACACCGCGAAGGTCGAACCGGGCTCGACGGTGGCGATCTTCGGCTTGGGCGGCATCGGCCTGTCGGCGATCATCGGCGCCGTCATGGCGAAGGCGTCGCGCATCATCGGCATCGACATCAACCCCGACAAGTTCGAGATCGCCAAGCAGCTCGGCGCCACCGACGTGGTGAACCCGCAGGACTACGACCGCCCGATCCAGGAGGTTCTGGTCGAGATGACCGACGGCGGCGTCGATTACAGCTTCGAGTGCATCGGCAACGTCAAGGTGATGCGCGCGGCGCTGGAATGCTGCCACAAGGGCTGGGGCGAGTCGGTGATCATCGGCGTCGCCGGGGCGGGGGAGGAGATCAGCACCCGCCCGTTCCAGCTGGTCACCGGGCGCGTCTGGCGCGGCTCCGCCTTCGGCGGCGTGCGCGGCCGGTCGGAGCTGCCGGATTACGTGGAGCGCTACCTGAAGGGCGAGTTCGAGCTGGACACCTTCATCACCCACACCATGGGGTTGGAGGACAT
This sequence comes from Azospirillum sp. Marseille-Q6669, assembly GCF_965111635.1. Lineage (NCBI taxonomy): Bacteria > Pseudomonadati > Pseudomonadota > Alphaproteobacteria > Rhodospirillales > Azospirillaceae > Azospirillum > Azospirillum sp. Marseille-Q6669. The sequence continues at coordinate 2,148,647 of NZ_CBCOOP010000001.1, forward strand.
CAACGAGGCCTTCGATCTGATGCACGAGGGCAAGAGCATCCGTTCCGTCATCCTCTACAACCCGTGAGGACCGGATGGAGTCGCAATTGACCCAGATCGCGGCGAACCGCTGCTTCGGCGGCTGGCACAAGCGCTTCCGGCACCGCTCCGCGGTGCTGGACTGCGACATGGTGTTCGCCATCTATCTGCCGCCGCAGGCCGAATCGGGCAGGGTGCCGGTGTTCTACTGGCTGTCCGGCCTGACCTGCACGGACGAGAACTTCATGCAGAAGGCCGGCGCCATGCGGATGGCGGCGGAACTCGGCATCGCCATCGTCGCGCCGGACACTAGCCCGCGCGGCCCCGACGTGCCCGGCGACCCGGACGGCGCCTGGGACTTCGGGCTGGGCGCCGGCTTCTACGTCAACGCGACGCGGGAGCCGTGGGCGAAGCATTACCGCATGCACGACTATGTGGTGCGCGAACTGCCGGAACTGGTCGAGGCCGAACTGCCGGTGACCGACCGGCGTTCGATCTCCGGCCATTCCATGGGCGGGCATGGCGCGTTGGTCTGCGCGCTGCGCCATCCGGGCCGCTACCGCGCCGTGTCGGCCTTCGCGCCGATCGGCAACCCGGCGAGCGTGCCCTGGGGCGAGAAGGCGTTCGAGCGCTTCTTCGGCACCGACTACGCGGCGTGGCTGGAGTGGGACAGCTGCGCCCTGCTGGGCCGCGCCACCGAGAAGCTGCCGATCCTGGTGGACCAGGGCGATGCCGACAGCTTCCTGGAGAAGCAGCTGAAGCCGGAAAACCTGCAGCGGGCGGCGGAGGCGGCGGGCCACCCGCTGACCCTGCGGATGCAGCCGGGCTACGACCACAGCTACTTCTTCATCGCCAGCTTCATCGACGACCATCTGCGCCACCACGCGGCGGCACTGCTGAAGGACTGACGCGTTTCGTCCGCACATACCGCCCGTCCGCCTCCGGAATGGGCCGTATGTGCGAACGGGGCACCCATTCGTATCGACAAGCCTCCTACCCAAAGGCATGATTTCGTTACGACGCGAAATAATTGGGAGGTTGTCGTGAAGTTCATGTCCAAGACCCGCCGTCTGGCCTTCGCTGCCGTGGCGGGCGCGGTCGCCATCGGCGCCACCGTCGCCGTGGCGCAGACCCCGGCCTTCTTCCGCATCGGCACGGGCGGCACCGCCGGCACCTACTATCCGGTGGGTGGCCTGATCGCCAACGTCATCTCCGGCACCAACGGCGGCGTGCCCGGTCTGGTGGCCACCGCCGTGGCCTCCAACGGCTCCGTCGCCAACATCAACGCGATCAACGGCGGCTCGTCCGAGTCGGGCTTCTCGCAGTCGGACGTCGCCTATTGGGCCCACACCGGCACCGGCCTGTTCGAGGGCAAGGGCAAGGTGGAGGACCTGCGCGTCATCGCCACGCTCTACCCGGAAACCATCCATCTGGTCGCCCGCAAGGACGCCAACATCAAGTCGGTCGCCGACCTGAAGGGCAAGCGGGTGTCGCTGGACGAGCCGGGCTCGGGCACGCTGGTCGACGCGCGCATCGTGCTGGGCGCCTTCGGCCTGACCGAGAAGGACGTGAAGGCGGAGTATCTGAAGCCGGGTCCGGCCGGCGACCGCCTGCGCGACGGCGCGCTGGACGCCTACTTCTTCGTCGGCGGCTACCCGACCGGCGCCATCTCCGAACTCGCGACCTCGTCGGGCATCTCGCTGGTTCCGATCACCGGGCCGGAAGTCGACAAGATGCTGGGCCAGTACCAGTTCTTCGCCAAGGACACCGTTCCGGCCAGCACCTACAAGGACGTTCCGGAGACGGCGACCATCTCCGTCAACGCCCAGTGGCTGACCAGCGCCAAGCAGCCGGACGATCTCGTCTACAACATCGTCAAGACGCTCTACAACGAGAAGAGCCGCGCCGCGCTCGACGCCGGCCACGCCAAGGGCAAGCTCGTCACGCTGAAGAACGCCACCTCGGGCCTCGGCATCCCGCTGCATCCGGGTGCGGAGAAGTTCTACAAGGAACAGGGCGTCCTGAAGTAAGGCGCCTCTGAACACGATGCACCGGGCGGGGCCGTTCCGGCATGGCGCGGCCCTTTCCCGTCCCCACCCGTGGGGTCATTCCCTCCTCCCCTTCCGGGGTTGGAGGGTTTTCGGGTTTGAGGGGTCATGAAGCAAGCCCCCGGCCCCGCCCGATTCATTCTGGAGCATCCATGACCGATACCCATCGCGACCCGCCGCCCGACATCCGGCTGGAGTCCGCGTCCATGGAACTCGACGAGGCCAAGGCGCGGGAGCTGGAGGAGAAGTTCGACTCCGAAATCCGCTTCCGGCCGCTGTCGCCGCTGGCGGGACATCTGGTCGGCGGCCTGCTGATTATTCTGTCGCTGTTCCACTACTACACCGCGGGATTCGGCCTGCTGGGGGAGATGGAGCACCGCGGCATCCATCTTTCCTTCGTGCTGGGCCTCGTCTTCCTGGTCTTCCCCTTCACCAAGCGCGGCTACGGCGAACCGGTGATGGGCACCCTGCTGCGCCCGCTCGGCATCGGCCTTCAGGACTGGGCGCTGGCCATCGGCGCGGTCGTCGCGGTGATGCACGTCCCGCTGATCCCGCTCGACGATCTGGCCTTCCGCGTCGGCAACCCGACCACCACCGACGTGATCCTCGGCTCCGTCCTGATCATCGTGCTGCTGGAGGCGACCCGCCGGTCGGTCGGCTGGCCGCTGCCGATCATCGCGTCGATCTTCATGCTCTACGCGATCTGGGGACCGCAGATGCCGGGGCTGCTGAAGCATCCCGGCGCCACGGTGTCGCAGCTCGTCGATCACCTGTACCTGACGACGCAGGGCATTTACGGCATCGCGCTGGGCGTGGTGGCGACCTACGTCTTCCATTTCGTGCTGTTCGGCGTCTTCGCCACGCGCATCGGGCTGGGGCAGCTCTTCCTCGATTGCGCGGCCTGGGTGGCCGGGCGCTACGCCGGCGGTCCCGCCAAGGTCGCCATCTTCGGCTCGGCGCTGTTCGGCATGATCTCCGGCTCGTCGGTCGCCAACACAGTGACGGTGGGCTCGCTGACCATCCCGGCGATGAAGCGTCTGGGCTACAAGCCGCATTTCGCCGCCGCCGTGGAATCGACGGCCTCGACCGGCGGGCAGATCACCCCGCCGATCATGGGGGCCGCCGCCTTCCTGATGATCGAGTTCCTGGGCCTGCCCTACACGACCATCATCCTGGCGGCCATCGTCCCGGCCTTCATGCATTTCTTCGGCGTGCTGGTTCAGGTGCATCTGGAAGCCAAGCGCAACGGCCTGCGCGGCCTGCGCCCGGACGAGATGCCGGACCTGAAGGAAGCCTTCCGCCGCGACTGGCCGACGGTCATCCCGCTGGTGGTGCTGATCGGCATCCTGATCGCCGGCTACACCCCCTATCTGGCGGCCTTCTGGGGCATCACCCTGTGCATCGCGGTCGGCCTGCTGAACCCGCGCAAGCGCATGACCATCCGGGAGGTTCTGGACGGCCTGCGCGACGGCGCCAAATACGCGCTGGCGGTCGGCGCCGCGGCCGCTTCCGTGGGCATCATCGTCGGCGTGGTCACGCTGACCGGCGTCGGCTTCAAGATCTCCTACATCGTCACCTCCACCGCCGGCGAGATGGCCGGGGTGCTCGGCGCCTTCCTGCCGGGCTGGCTGGCCGACGTGAAGGGGCTGACGCTGCTGTTCACCCTGATCATGACGGGCATCGTCTGCATTCTGATGGGTTGCGGCATCCCGACGACGGCCAACTACATCATCATGGCGACCATCGCCGCGCCGGCGCTGGGGCTGCTGGGCGTGGCGCCGATCGTCGCGCACTTCTTCGTCTTCTATTACGGCGTGCTGGCGGACATCACGCCGCCGGTCGCGCTGGCCGCCTACGCGGCGGCGGGCATGGCGGGAGCGGACCCCTTCAAGACCGGCAACACCGCCTTCCGACTGGGTCTGGCGAAGGCTCTGGTGCCCTTCGTCTTCGTCTTCTCGCCGTCGCTCCTTCTGGTGGCGCCGGGCTTCACCTGGCCGGACTTCCTCATCGCCTTCTTCGGTTGCATCGTCGGCATCGTCTGCCTGGGCGCCACGCTCACCGGCTGGCTGCTGACCACCATGCGGACCTGGGAACGGGTGCTGCTGGGGTTTGCCGCTATCCTGCTGGTCGCGCCGGAGCTGTATTCGTCGCTGCTGGGGCTGGCGCTGATCGTGCCCGTCCTGCTCCGCCAGATGTCCGCCCGCCGCCTGACGCCGGAAACGGCCTGAGCCCCGAAGCCGCCTGACAAGAACAACCGGACTCTTCGAGAGGACCCGATCATGAACATTCCCCATCCCTACCTGATGTTCCTCGGCGATGTGCAGGACCAGCTCGGTGCCAAGACGGCGCAGGGCATCGTGGACTGGCGGCGCGACTGGTGCCTCGGCCAGATCCGGCTGGAAAGCTGCAAGGCCGACCTCGGCATTCCCGACATGACGATCGCGGAGGCGGCGGGGCAGGGCGCCCGCACGCTGGTGGTCGGCGTGGTGAACGCCGGCGGCGTCCTGCCGGAGCATTGGACGAGTGTCATCGTCCAGGCCATCGAGGCCGGCATGGACGTGGCGAGCGGCCTGCACACCCGATTGGAAAGCATCCCGGCCATCGCCGACGCGGCGGCGCGCCATGGCCGCCAGCTCTTCAACGTGCGCCATTCCGACGAGCGCTTCGCCACCGGCAAGGGGACCAAGCGTCCGGGCCGGCGGCTGCTGACGGTCGGCACCGACTGCTCCGTCGGCAAGAAATACACGGCGTTGGCCCTGGAGAAGGAAATGCGCGCCCGCGGCATGGACGCCGATTTCCGGGCCACCGGCCAGACCGGCGTCTTCATCTCCGGGCGCGGGGTCGCCATCGACGCGGTGGTGGCGGACTTCATCTCCGGCGCGGTGGAGTGGATCGCCCCGGCGGCGGACCCGGCCCACTGGGACCTGATCGAGGGGCAGGGCTCGCTCTACCACCCGTCCTTCGCGGGTGTGTCGCTGGGGCTGCTGCACGGCGCCCAGCCGGACGCCTTCGTCGTCTGCCACGAGCCGACCCGGACCACCATGCGCGGCGTGCAGCACCCGCTGCCGTCGATCCAGGAGGTCATCGACCTGACGATCCGCTGCGGGCAACTGACCAACCCGGCCATCCGCCCGGTCGGAATCGCCATCAACACCAAGGCCTATGGCGAGGACGAGGCGCGCGCCTGTTTGGAGGCGGCGGCCAAGGCCCATAACCTTCCGGCCAGCGATCCTATCCGGTTTGGCGTAGGCGAAATTATTGACCGTCTGACGGAAGAATTTGCCACTGAGTAACGTTAATAGGGGATGATCATGATGACGATGGGCGGCACGAAGCACAGCCGCCCATCGTCATAAGAATGATCGCCCGCCATCCCGTTCAGCCGAATTGGATCGCGGGTCCGGCCTTCCCACTTGGACATGATGAGCAGCCGCACTCCCGCCACCCAATACGCCGCCCTTCCTTTCCGCCTTCGCAACGGCCGGCCGGAAATCCTGCTGGTCACGTCGCGGGAAACCAAGCGGTGGATCATCCCCAAGGGGTGGGCGGAGGAGGGCGTGAAGCCTTGCGCCATGGCGGCGCGGGAGGCCTACGAGGAAGCCGGCGTGCGGGGCACCGTCGATCACCGGCCCTTCGGCAATTTCCGCTACATGAAGCGGCTGAGCGTCAACAAGTCGGTCCTGTGCGCGGTGACCGTCTTCCTGCTGGAAGTCGACGAGGTGCTGGACGAGTGGCCCGAGAAGGGCCAGCGCGAGCGCCGTTGGTTGACGCCGTCCCAGGCCGCCCTGGCCGTTGGGGAAAGCGGCCTCGTGGAGATGCTGCTGCGGCTGGGCATTCCGCCGGACTGAGCCCGTCCGGCGCAGTTCACCGCTCGGGAGCGGATGTCCCTGGAACCTCCTCGCCGGCCCGACGGTACCCTCCGGACCGGTTGGTGTCCGTCCCGGATTGGGGATGGACAGGCTGCTCTTCCGTGCTTGGGGAGGGATGCTGGTTGACGGCCAGCGGCCCGCTGAACAGGCCGCGGATCACCGTATAGAACACCGGGGTGAAGATCAGGCCGAACAGGGTGACCCCCAGCATTCCCATGAACACCGCGGTGCCCAGCGACTGGCGCATCTCTGCCCCGGCCCCTTGCGCGATCATCAGCGGCACGACGCCCAGGATGAAGGCGAAGGACGTCATCAGGATCGGGCGAAGCCGGGTGCGCGCCGCCGCGACCGCGGCCTCGAAGCGGTCCTTGCCCTCGAACAGCTCGTTCTGGCGGGCGAACTCGACGATGAGAATGGCGTTCTTGGCGGCCAGCCCGACCAGCACGACGAACCCCACCTGCGCCAGGATGTCCACCGCCAGCCCGCGCATCAGCAGGCCGGTCACCGAGGCCAGCAGGCACATCGGCACGATCAGGATGACCGACAGTGGCATCGCCCAGCTCTCATACTGCGCCGCCAGCACCAGGAAGACGAAGACGACGGACAGGCCGAACACCAGCAGGCCGGTGTTGCCCGCCGCCTTCTCCTGATAGGCCAGTTCGGTCCATTCGAAGCCGAAGCCGTCTGGCAGCGTGTCGGCCGCCGCCTTCTCCATCGCCGCCAGCGCGTAGCCCGTGGAGAAGCCGGGCAGCGTGTTCCCCTGAAGCTCCGCCGCCGGATAGAGGTTGTAGCGGGCGACGCGGTAGGGTCCGGTGATGTTCTGAAACTCCGCCACCGCCCCGATCGGGACCATGTCGCCCTGCGCGTTGCGGGTCTTCAGGTTGGCGATGTCGCGTGGGGTCTGGCGGAACCGCCCGTCGGCCTGCGCGGTCACACGGTAGGTGCGGCCCAGCAGGTTGAACTCGTTGACGAAGGCGGAGCCGACATAGATCTGCAGCGCCTCGAACACCTGATCGGCGGTGACGCCCAGCATTTCCGCGCGCTGGCGGTCGATGTCCGCGAAGACCTTCGGCGTCTTGGTGTTGAACAGCGAGAACACGCCGACGAGGCCTGGGATGCGGTTCGCCGCGGCGGACAGCTCGTTCACCGCCTCCTCAAGCGTGGGCAGGCCGCGGCCCCGCTTGTCCTCGACCATCATCTTGAAGCCGCCGGAGTTGCCGATGCCGCGCACCGGCGGCGGCGGGATGGTGATGATGAAGGCGTCCTCGATGGCGCCCAGCCGGGTCCGCAGGTCGCCCAGCACGGACTCCGCGGTCTGGCCCTTCGGGATGCGGTCGGCGAATGGGGCGAGGGTGACGAAGATCGCCCCGGCGTTCGGCGCGTTGGTGAAGGTGGCGCCGTCGAAGCCGGCGAAGGGCACGGCGTGGATCACCCCCGGCGTCTTCAGCAGCGTATCGACCGCGGTGCGCACCACCTCGTCCGTGCGGGCCAGCGACGAACCGGGCGGCAACTGCACCACCGTGATGAGATAGCCCTGGTCCTGGTTCGGGATGAATCCCGTCGGCGCCCGGCTGAACTGCCACGCCGTGAGGGCGAGCAGCACGCCGTAGACCGCCAGCACAATCACCGGCAGCCGCACCAGCCGCCCGGTCAGCCCGGCATAGCCGTTGGACAGCCGGTCGAACCCCCGGTTGAAGCCGCGGAAGAAGGTGTGGACCGGGCGCGTCAATGGCGACGGCTTGGGCGGGTGCTCCTCGTGCGGCTTGAACAGCAGAGCGCACAACGCCGGGCTGAGGGTCAGCGACACCAGGCAGGAAATCACCGTGGCGGTCGCGATGGTCACCGCGAACTGGCGGAAGAACTGCCCGGAGATGCCGCTGACCAGGGCCGCCGGAATGAACACCGCGGTGAGCACGAGAGCGATGGCGATCAGCGCGCCGCCGACCTCGTTCATCGTCTCGTGCGCGGCGTCCTTGGGCTTCATGCCCTGGCGGATGAACCGCTCCACATTCTCCACCACGACGATGGCGTCGTCCACGACGATGCCGATCGCCAGCACCAGTCCGAACAGCGACAGCGTGTTCAGCGAGTAGCCCAGCGCCGCCAGGACCGTGAAGGTGCCGATCAGCGAGACCGGGATCGCGGCGATCGGCACGATGGAGGCGCGCCACGTCTGGAGGAACAGGACGACGACGACGACGACCAGCGCCACGGCCTCGAAGATCGTCTTGTAGACCTCCTCCACGGACTGCGCGATGAACTCCGTCGGGTTGTAGACCACATCGTAGCGCATCCCGCTGGGGAAGCCCTTGGACAGGTCCGCCATGGTTGCCAGGATGCGGTCGGCGGTTTCCAGCGCGTTGGAGCCCGGCCTCTGGAAGATGACCAGCGGCACCGCCTGCTGACGGTCCAGATAGGCGTTGAGGTTGTAGTCCTGCGCCCCCAGCTCGACCCGGGCCACGTCGCGCAGACGGGTGACCGCGGCCCCGTCGGTCTTGACGATGATGTTGCCGAACTCGCGCGGGTCGGTCAGGCGGCCCAGCGTCTCGACGTTCAGTTGGAAGGCGCCGGGAGCCGGCACCGGCGGCTGGTTGATGACGCCGCCCGACACCTGGACATTCTGCGCCTGGATCGCCCGCACCACGTCGCCGGCGGTCAGGCCGCGCGCCGCCACCCGGTCGGGGTCGAGCCAGACCCGCATGGCGTAGTCACGGGCGCCGAACACCTGGATGTCGCCCACCCCGTCCAGGCGCGCCAGAACGTCCTTGATCTGCAGCAGCGCGTAATTGGACATGTAGAGCTGGTCGCGCGTCCCGTCCGGCGAGTTCAGGTGGATCACCATCAGCATGTCGGGCGAGTTCTTGCGCACGGTCACGCCGATGCGCCGCACGTCCTCCGGCAGGCGGGGCTCGGCCACGGCGAGTCGGTTCTGCACCAGCACCTGCGCGGTGTCCAGGTCGGTGCCCAGCTTGAAGGTGATGGTAAGCTGGAGGCGCCCGTCGCTTGTCGCCTGCGAGGCCATGTAGAGCATGTCCTCGACGCCGTTGACCTCCTGCTCGATGGGAGCGGACACGGTGTCGGCGACCACCTGCGCCGACGCGCCGGGATAGGTCGCGTTGACCACGATGGTCGGTGGTGCGATTTCCGGATATTGCGCGACCGGCAGGGTCAGATAGGCGAAAACCCCGATCAGCGTGATGAAGATGGACAGGACCGCCGCGAAGATCGGCCGGTTGATGAAGAAGTGCGAAATGTTCATGGCCCCGGCTCCGCTCAACCGGCCGGCGGCTTGGGTGGCTCGATCCGTCCGTCCTGCGGGGTCACCTTGGCACCCGGCCGGGCCCGGACGAGGCCGTTGATGATGACCTTGTCCGTCTCCTCCAGCCCGGAGCGCACGACGCGCAGCCCGTCCTCAATGGGGCCGAGCCGCACCGGCTTCGGCACCACCGTCCCATCGTCGGCGACCGTCAGGACGATCTTGTTGGCCTGGTCGCTGACCACCGCCTGATCGGGGATCAGCGTGGCGGTGTAGCGGTCGGACCCCGGCAGGCGCAGCCGCCCGAACTGGCCGGGCGTCAGCAGCAGCGACGGGTTGGGAAAGACGGCGCGGGCACGGATGGTGCCGGCGCCGGGGCTCACCTGATTGTCGATGAAATTCAGCGTGCCCTTCAGGGGCCAGCTCTGCTCGTCGAACAGGCGGCCCTCGACCTCGATGCCGCCGTCGCGTTGCGACTTCAGCGCGCCGCGCGCCGCCGCCCGCTGGTAGGCGAGGTAGTCGGCTTCGCTCATGTCGAAGGTGAAGTAGATGGGATCGAGCGAGACGATGGTGGTCAACAGGGTCGTCGTGCTGGTGTCCCCGCCGACGATGAGGTTGCCGACGCTGACCTCGCGCCGGCTGATGCGGCCGGCGATCGGGGCGGTGATGCGGGTGAAGTTCAGGTTCAACTCCGCCGTCCGGACGGCGGCCTTCGCCACCTCGACCCCGGCGGCGTCGACACGGACCTGCTGCTGACGTTCGTCGAACACGCTGGCCGCGACGTTGTCGCTGCGCCGCAGCTCCGACGCGCGGGCGAGCTGGCGGTTCGACAGGTCCAGCTTGGCTTCGGCCTGCTGCTGCTCCGCTCGCGCCGAGGCCAGAGCCGCCTCGAACGGCCGCGGGTCGATGACGAACAGCGGATCGCCCTGCTTGACGACTTGCCCGTCCTGGAACGCGATGGAGTCGAGATAGCCGCTGACCCGTGCCCGGATCTCCACGAAGTCCACCGCCTGGAACTGGCCGGTGAACTCGTCCCATTCGACGATCTCCTTGCGCAGCGGCGGGCTGACCGTCACCGGCGGCGGGGCATTCTGGGCGGTGTCGGCGGCATGGGCGCGGTGGCCGGATGGGCCGGCCATTCCCAGGCCACCGACCGCCGCGATGGCGATAAGGAGCATCGCCGGACCGGCCTTCATCCAGAATGCGGCTTTGCTTGTCCCCACCACCATCATGGCCGCCTTCGCTCCCGCTTCAGGAACATCGATGGTTGCATGGATCGGCGGAGTTCCACAGCGCGCGAAAGCTGCGGCTGCCACCCGTTATAAAAGAGAACGGAAAGGCTGATCGGCGAGCCCGGACGGGATCAAACAGGGGTGGGGGGGGCGGCGAGGCTTGCGTTGACGTCGTGGACCAGCGTGCGCTCGCCGCCCGGGTTGTCGCGGATGGCCTCGACGATGACCTCCGCGGCGTCGGTCGCCAGACCTTTCATCGTCTCGACGCTGAAGGCTTTCAGCGGCATGGCGCGGTTGCGCCTTCAGATGCTCGATCACCGCCGATCAGGACGGAAGGGCCGGCGCCCTGGGGAAGTCGAGGTCGGTTTCGATCAGGTTGTTGGCGTAGTTGGTCAGGACGCTGCCGACGGTGTTGGCCAGCACCTCCAGGATGATGGCGTCGTCGAGCCCGGCCGCCCGGACGGCCTCGAGCACCACCGTCGGGACGCGCCCACGGTTGTCCACGATGGACCGGGCCAGCGTCACGATGGCGTTCGAGCGCGGGTCCTCCGGCTGGCCGGCGCGCGCCACCAACACCTCCGTCTCGCTCAGCCCGACGGCCTTGCCGCTCAGGCTGTGGGCGGAAAGGCAGTAGTCGCAGCCGTTCGCCTGCGCGACGGCCAGCGCGATGCGCTCCCGATCCTTGGCGGACAAGGCGCCTCCGGCCAGCGCGCCGGTGACGGCCAGATAGCTGCCGAGCGCCGCGGGGGAGTGCGCCAGCGTGGCCAGCACGTTCGGTACCTTTCCGATCTTCGCCTTGATGGCGGCGAGTTGCGGAGCGACTGCGGCGGGCGGGTTGCTGCGGTCGACGGGAATGATGCGGGCCATGGGAGTCTGTCTTTCCAAATCGGTGAGGCGACCCGATGCCGCCTCGACATGGGCAGAGGATAGCCGTACGATCCGCAACAAATCGTCCGTTTTTGTTTGCAGATCGTCCGAAAGGCCATCATGAACCAGCCGGACCGTTTGGCTGCCGCCTTGCAGCGTGTGCGCATCACCGCGCGGGTGTTTCACGCCGGCGGATTCTGCGGGACAGGCGCCGTGCTGGGCGAGCGCGCCGGCGGCCATCTCCACCTGCTGCGGGGCGGGCGCCTCGGTCTGGAGAGCGGACGGGGGCGCCTCCTTGAGGTGATGGGACCTGCGGCCATCCTCCTGCCGCGGGCGCACCGCCATCACCTGACCACCGAAATGGACACCACCGATACGGACGGGCGGAGCGAGGCGGCCACGGTGGATCTCGTCTGCGCCGACATCGACCTCGGCGGCCTGCGCAACCCGCTGGAGCATGGACTGCCCGACGTCATGGTCGTCCCGCTCGATCAGGCGCAGGCCTTGGCCGCGGTGCTGGAGTTGCTGTTCGACGAGGCGGGAGGGCAGGGGTGTGGCCGTCAGGTCGTCCTGGATCGGCTGGCGGAGGTCGCGATCGTCCATGTGCTGCGCCACGCCATTGAACGGGCGGACGGCCGCACGGGATTGCTGGCCGGTCTGGCCCATCCCGCGCTGTCCCGCGTGTTGGTCCGGCTGCATGGGCAACCATCGGCAGCCTGGACCCTGGAACGCATGGCGGATGAGGCTGGCATGTCGCGCAGCGTCTTCGCCGAAACCTTCGCCGAGGTGGTGGGCATGACGCCGGGCCTCTATCTGCGGAGCTGGCGCCTTCAATTGGCGAGAGCCCGGCTGGGTGAGGGGGCGACGCTGAAACAGGCGGCTCGCGACGTCGGCTACGCCAGCCATGCCGCGCTGTCGCGGGCCCTGTCGGCAAGCGTGTCGTAGGGAGCCGCTCCAGGGGTGGGACGTCCCGGATGCGAGACACGGCGACGCCGTCTGGTGGCAGAGTGGCGGGCCGCAAGGCGGCCTGGGCTTTCGGCTCGCCGGACCAATATTGACCTCATCAATTTGCCGTCAACCGCGATGGTCCGATGCCGAAGCCGTTCCGCCGCAGGTCGCTTGCCCTCATCGCCATTGCCCTCGTGGCCATTGCCGTTTTGATCGCGTGTTCCGCTTCGGTGGGTTCGGCCGCTGATCCCGGCAAAGTCGATCCAAGGGGATTGATCATCCTCATGAGGCATGCGGAGGCACCCGGAGTCGGCGATCCGCCGAATTTTCAGCTCCGCGACTGTGCGACCCAGCGCAACTTGGACGCGAACGGCCGCGAGCAGGCACGGCGGGTCGGTGATCGGCTGCGCAGCCTCGCTGTCGGGGGGGCCACGGTCTATTCAAGCCAATGGTGTCGATGCCTGGAAACGGCGCGGCTTCTCGATGTCGGTGCGGTGCGGGAGCTTCCGGTGCTCAACTCGTTCTTCGAGCGGCGTGAGGAGCAGGATGCACAGATGGCCTCGTTGCGCCGCTTTCTGGCGGGACTGCCAGCCGATGGCGCTCCGGTCGTGCTGGTGACGCATCAGGTGGTTGTGACCGCGCTGACCGGTGTCTTCCCGGCGTCCGGAGAATCGGTTCTCCTGCGGGCGAACGGAACGGACAAGCCGGCCATCGAAGAGCGCCTCAGAATCGACGGACGGCTCCAGCTAGACGCTCCAGATGGATGGTTGGCGCGTTGAAGCCCACGGGTCACGGCGCCAGCACCGTGCCCCGTGGGCCTGGACAACATCGGACGGTTCCGGGCGCCGTCGAGCACCCTTTGCGCTCCCAAGGCCGGCCGGGAATGCCACCTGTTACTCGGCCGCGATGGCCAAGGGGGTGTAAGAGGATTCCCGCGGTTTTGGCGTGGCCGCCCTGAAGTATTCCAGCACGTAGACCCGTACGGCGCTGGAAAGGTTGTTGGCATCCACAGCCTCCACCCGCTCGGCGAGGCGATTGCACAGTTCGCCCACCGTCAGGCTTTCCTTCTGCGCGATTTCCTCCAGCCCTTCCCAGAAGGCGGTCTCCAGCCGCATGCTGGTGCGCTTTCCGGCGACATAGACGTTTCTGAGCTTCTTCGATGACATGGCGGGACCGTTGCGCGACTGGTTGCACTCTTATGTGTGAAGCGTCGCGGAGTCCGAGCCGAAAAACATGTGATGAACTTCACATGAAACGCAGGGGTTCGTGGCGCGGGGCCATAAGGTCACAGGGTGTGCCATCAGCCGCTTACGCCTCCAAAACGGATTCGACATCCGACAGGTCGCTCAGCCGGCGGGCCAGCTTGTCCGTGCACTGGATTTCCAGGATGCCGAAGCCGGCGTTGGGCGCGATCGCGTGCAGGTCGCCGGCCATGCCGTTCTGGCTGGCGAAGCGCTTGACCCGCTCCACCATGGCGTCGCGCTCGGGCCGGCCCGGACGCAGGCCGGGCAGGGGGCGCGTAAACAGGATCTTGTAGCGTTTGAACATGGCGTGAGCCATGGGAGGGGCTCCCGGCCTGGGTGGGGCCTGATTGGGGACGGACGCGCCAGGGGGTGTGGCACGCCCGCCCCCGCCGGTGCAAGCCCTTCGGGCCGGCCTCAGTCCCCAGCGTCAGTCCTTGGTCGGCTCCACATTCTCCGCGCCCTTGCGGGTGCCGCCGAAACGGTCGGCGCCTTTGGCGTCGGGGGCGTCCGGCTTCTTGTGGTTGCCGGTGTTCTGCTGGTCGTCGGTGTGCTTGACAGTCTCTTCGGTGTGGGGCTGCTTCATTGCGGGGCCTCTTGCTCCGTTCGGAAAGGTGACCCCATCAACCGGTCAGGCTCGTACCCGTTCCATCAGATCACATTCGTCTCCAGCAGGGGGCGGTTCTCCACCAGACGGTCATAGGCGAAGGCCGACAGGTTCAGGCTGCGGTAGGCGCCGGTCGCGATCAGCTCCGCCAGCCCGCGTCCGGCGCCCGGCGCCTGTTGCAGGCCATGGCCGCTGAAGCCGTTGCAGAACAGAAAGTTGCGAAGCTCCGGATGCGGCCCGATGATCGCGTTCTGGTCGATTTCGTTGTATTCGTAGAAGCCGGCCCAGGCGTTGGTGACCTTGATCGCTTCGAAGGCGGGGACGCGCTCGGCCAGCGCCGGCCACATCATCTCCTCGAACAGGTCGTGCTCCACCGTCAGGTCGTCGGTGTCCGGGTCGCGATCGGCGGGCGGCGGGGCGCCGCAGATGAACTGCTTGCCTTCGGGCCGGAACCACACGCCGGACGGGTCGATGACCAGCGGGCAGCCGGGAAGCTCCTCGCGGCAGTCGAACACGAAGACGCAGCGCTTGCGCGCCGACACCGGCAGCTCCACCCCGGCCATGGTGGCGACGCGGCGGGCCTGCGGCCCGGCAGCGTTGACCGCCACCCCGCAGGACAGCCGCTGCCCGTCGGCCAGACGCACCGCGGTGACCTTGCCGTCGGCGGTGTCGATGCCCGCGACCTCCCCCGCGATCATGGTGACGCCCAGCGCCTTGGCCTTGCGGCGGAAGGCCTGCATCAGGCTGTAGCCGTCGAACCAGCCTTCCCCGGACAGGCCGAGCGAGCCGAGCGCGATCCCCTCCACCGACAGCCAGGGGAAGCGGGCGGTCAGTTCCTCCGGCGACAGCAGCGCCACGTCGGCGCCGCAGGACAGCTGGATGGCGTTGTTCCGGCGCAGGATGTCCGCCCCGGCCCCGGTCGCCAGATAGAGATAGCCTGGCTCGCGCAGGCCCAGATCCACCGGGTCGCCGTCCACGGACAGATGCTCCGTCGCGTTGCGGATGAAGGACAGGCCGAACTGCGACAGCGCGATGTTCGCCGGCGTCGAGAACTGTTGCCGGATCGAGCTGGCCGACAGGGCGGAGGAGGCGCGCTGGTAGGTCGGGTCCCGCTCCACCACCGCGACGGTGCCGCCGAAGCCGGGGTCGCTCGCCAGGAAATAGGCGACCGCGCAGCCCATCACACCACCGCCGACGATCACGACGTCGTACCGATCCGCCATCGAACGCTCCCGAATTAACCTTGTTTATCGTTCCGGTGATCGGGCCAGAAGGCGGGGCCGCCGTCAAGAGGGCTCAGGAGGCCCGGCGCTCACAGCCCTCCGCTACTGGCCCAGCGCTCACAGCCCGGCGATGGCGCGGGCGACGGTCATCCACTCGTCCCCCGGAGCGGCGTTGCGCAGGGCCAGCAGCGGCGGCCAGACGCCCAATCGGCTGCGCCGGCGCTCGGTGACGAAGCGGTCGATCTCCTCCGGCGTCGGCAGGCGGTCGGCCTTGCGCTGGTTGCAGCGGCGGTGCGCCAGCACGACGTTCGGCGCCGCGTCGAGGCCGCCATAGGCCAATGGAATCAGATGGTCGAAGGTCGCCTGGGCCCCCACCGGCTCCCCGCAATAGAAGCAGCGCCCGCCTTGCAGAACGTCCATGAGGCGGTACTCGTCGGGACTGACGGGCATGGCGGAATCCTTCGGCAATTCACACCGGCAGGCGGATCAGCACGCGCAGGCCGCCGTAGGGGCTGTCGCTGAGCGTGATGTCGCCGCCGTGGCTGCGGGCGACGTCGCGGGCGATGGTCAGCCCCAGCCCGGCCCCGCCGGTCGCCTGGTTGCGGGAACTGTCCAGGCGGAAGAAGGGCTTGAACACGTCGTCGCGGGAGGCCTGCGGGATGCCCGGCCCGTCGTCGTCCACCAGGATGTCGATGAAACCGTGCTCGCGCTCCGCCCGCACCCAGATGCGGTCGCCGTGGCGCCGCGCGTTGGACAGTAGGTTGGCGAGGCAGCGCCGCGTCGCGTTGGGGCGCAGCGGCAGGGTCAGCCCGTCCGGTGCCGTCAGGGCCACCTCCGCCCCCTCGCGGCGGACGCCGGAGACCACCTCGTTGAGGATGCGGGTCAGGTCGGTCGGTTGCACGGCCTCCGTCCCCTCGCCGCGGGCGAAGGCCAAATAGCCCTCGATCATCGTCTCCATCTCGGTGACGTCGGTCAGAAGCTCTTCGACCTCCGGCCCGTCGCCGATCATGTCCAGCGCCAGCTTCATGCGGGTCAGCGGCGTGCGCAGATCGTGGCTGACTCCGGCCAGCATCTCCGTCCGCTGGGTGATCTGGCGGTGGATGCGCTCGCGCATGCGCAGGAAGGCGACGGCGGCCTGCCGCACCTCGGTCGCTCCCTCCGGCTTGAAGTTGCGCACGTCGCGGCCCTTGCCCAGCGCGTCCGCCGCGGCGGCCAAGCGCTTAATGGGGCGGATCTGGTTGCGCATGAAGATGATGGCGACGGTGAACAGCACCAGGGCCGAACCGACCATCCACAGGATGAAGATGTAGCTGGTCGGGCTGAACAGGCGGCGTTCCGGCGACATCACCGACAGCACGCCGTCCGGCATCTGCACGCGGATCTCGTACCATTCGCGGGTGATGCGGGTGTTGATGGCGAAGGGTCGCCGCACCCGCTCGTGCAGCGCCTTGCTGAGCGTGTTCTCCAGCATGCCGCGCAGCTTCGGCGGGTGGTCGGGCAGGGTGCTGCCGGGCTCCAGCGTCACGATCAGGTCGGTGCTGCGCGCGGTGGCGGCCAGCGTCCAGTTGCGCCCCTCCGGGGTCGGGTCGTGCTCCAGCATGCCGATGACCATGGCGATGTCGCCGGCCACCGCGAAGGCCAGCCGGTTCGTCATGGTGTCCCAGTGGCGGTCGTAGAAGATCCAGGTGGCCACCGCCTGGGCCAGGATGACCGGCGTCACGATGATCAGCAGCGAGCGGCCGAACAGCGTCCGCGGCAGGAACCGCTTCAGCAGCCCCGTCTGCTCGCGGCGCGGCATCGGCATCGGTGCGGCGGCGGTGTCGGTGGTCATGGTCCTGGTCCTAGTGCTCTGGGTCCTCTGGGTGCTCCGGCGGCCCCCGTTACGGGTCCGGCCTCAACACATAGCCCTCGCCGCGCACCGTGTGGAGGTAGCGCGGCTCCCGCGGGTCGGGTTCGATCTTGCGGCGCAGCCGGGTCACCTGCACGTCGATGGTGCGGGCGTTGCCGGCGACCTTGCTGCGCTCCGTCAACTCCTCACGCGAGAAGATGGTGCCGGGAGAGGCGGCGAGCACGCGCAGCAGCCCGGCCTCCGCGGTGGTCAGCCGGACCACCTCCTCGCCCGCCCGCAACTCGTCGCGATCGGGCAGGTAGATCATCGGGCCGAGCTTAACCGGCTGAGGCGGCACCGGGTCGGCCGGGCGGCTGGCCTGACGGCGCAGGATCGAGTTGATGCGCAGCAGCAGCTCGCGCGGGTTGAACGGCTTGGCGAGGTAGTCGTCGGCCCCGGCCTCCAGCCCGGCGATGCGGTCGTCCGGCTCACCCCGCGCGGTCAGCAGCAGGATGGGCAGGTCGCGCTCCCGCCGCAGCGATTCGGTCAGCTCCAGCCCGGTCTCGCCCGGCATCATGATGTCGAGGACCAGCAGGTCGAAGGCGAGCCCGGCCAGCTTGGCCCGCGCCTCCGCGGCGTCCTTCGCGGTGGCCACCAGGAAGCCGTTGCCGGCGAGATACTTGCGCAGCAGCTCGCGCAGGCGGGTGTCGTCATCGACGACCAGGATGTGGGGCTGGTCTTCTTCGGTCATGGCGCGACTGTAGCGCAACCGCACCCCCCGCACCAAGAGAAGCGGCGCCGGCCAGACCACGCATCAGGCCCCGTATCAAGCCGCCGCATCGGCGCCCGCGGTCAGCTCCGCCAGGGTGGACAGGATGCGGTTGGGCGCCGCGGGCTTGGTCAGCACGAAGCAGCCCGCGTCCTTGGCGGCGCGCACGAGGTCGGCGGACAGTTCCCCGGTCAGCAGGATGGCCGGAACCTCCCGTCCCAGCACCCCGCGAAGGGTCTGGATGCCGCTCAACCCGTCGGTGCCGCCGGGCAGCCGGTAGTCGCTGAGGATCGCCGAAGGCGCCTGAAGCGTGGCCTGCGCGGCGGCGAGGGCGGAATCGAAACTCTCCGCCGCCATCACTCCCGCTCCGGCCTGCTCCAGCAGCAGTGTCAGGGAACTGCGCTGCAGCGGATCGTCCTCGACCACCAGCACCCGCCGTCCGGCCAGACGGCCGGGAGAGGACTCGGCGGCGCGAGCCAGGGGGGCGGGGTCCGCCGACCGTGCAACCGCCATCGGCGTCGGGACCGCAGGGGGCGGAACGCGGGGCAGGGTGACCGTGAAGACCGAGCCGCGGCCGACCCGCGACCGGACCTCCAGCGGGTGTCCGAGCAGGCGGGCGGTGCGCTCGACGATGGACAGGCCGAGGCCGGCGCCGCGCGACCCGTCACGGGCGGGGTTGCCGATCTGGTAGAACTCCTCCCAGATCGTGCCCAGCTCGGCGGCGGCGATGCCTTGGCCGCTGTCCCATATTTCCACCCGCAAGCCGTCGCCGCGCCGCCGCGCCCCGACGATCACCCCGCCGCGCGCCGTGTACTTGACGGCGTTGGAGAGCAGGTTGCGCAGGATCGGCTGCAACCGCGTGGGATCGCTGAGCACCCAGGCGGTGGTGGGCATCACGATCAGCCGCAGGCCCTTGCCCTCGGCCTCCCCCCGCAGTTCGGCGGCGAGCTGGTCGAGCAGCGGGGCGAGCGGGAAGGCGCTGATCTCCACCGGCACCACGCCGGCCTCCAGCCGCGACAGGGTCAGCAGATCGTCGAGCAGACGCTGCCCGGCCTGGAGCGACGCCGAGGCCATGGCGCCCAACTGCTGGAGCGTCGGGTTCGGCGCCTCCTTCAGCAGCAGCTCGTGGAAGGCGGCGAGGCCTTGCAGAGGTTGGCGCAGGTCGTGGCTGACGGTCGCCAGCACCTTCATCTTGGCGAGGCTGGCCATCTCCGCGCTGCGCAGTGCCTTCTCCAGGTCCGCCGTACGTTGGCGGACGCGGTCGTCAAGGCTCTGGTTGGCGCGCAGAAGCTCTGCCCGGACCGCGTCCTCCCGCCGGGCGCCGGCCAGGGCGAAGACGAACAGCACCAACGCCCCGGTCAAGATGCCGCCGCTGACCGCCGTGGTCCACAGGGCGCGTTCCCGCCAGGGGGCCAGCACTTCGGCCAGGGGGCGGCTCGCCACCACGACGATCGGGAAACCGGTCAGCATTCGCGCGGCGGTGATCTGCGTGCCCTCGATGATCGCCGGGCCGTCCGGCGGGTCCCAGGGCTGGGGCCAAGCGGTGGTGGGGGGCTCGACGGCGCTGTCCGGCGGCCATTCCGCGAGCTTCTCCTTGCCGCTGGTGAACAGGGCCAGACGCGCCCCCTCGCCCCATCCGGCCTCGCCGTACATCTGCGAGAAATAGGTGTTCTGGATGCCCGCCACCGCGATCGCCTGGAGGGTTCCTTCTTCGTCGCGCAGGGCGCGGCTGATGGTGAAGCGTCCCTGGATGACGCCGGAGCCGGGCAGGTGAGACCCGACATGCAGGCCCGGCGGCGGTCCCCGCGTGGAGTCCAGATGGACCTGGGCATAGTCCCGGTCCGACAGGTCGCGGGGAGGGGGAGGGTGCTCCGCGCTGTCCAGAATCAGCCGCCCCCGCGCGTCGAGCACCCAGACGCCGTTGATCTGCGGCAGGCGCTCCGCGCGGGCGCGCATCGCCGCCTGGATGCGCTGCCCTTCGGCGCGGTCGTGGCGGTCCCACCGCTCCAGCGCGTCCAGCAGCATGCGCAACTGGGCGTCCCCGGCTTCGATGGCGCGGCTGGCGTGCTCGTCCAGCAGATGGGCGGTGGCGGCGAACTCCCGGCGGGCCTGTTCCAGCGTGGCGTGGCGGTCGCGGGACACCGACAGGGCGGACACGCCGACGCACAGGGCGGCAAAGGTCAGGAACGCGGCCACGAGATGGGCACGCTGCATGCAGCCGGCTCCTTCAGGAAAGCTAAGACAAAAGAATCGGGTTGCCAAAATCATGGGCTAAGCAACAAGCCGGGGACAACTCTGCCGAAGGGCAGGGACGACACCGACGAACGAGGCAAGAGTCGTGAGTCGAAGCAAGTGCGCAGGGCTTTGCCCGAAGGGTTCGGGTTGCATCACGGCCTTGCGATCCCCACATGAAAAGAGTCGAATTTCTTTGGGTCTACGGTCCGCTTGCAGATCGCTGCGTCTGGTCCTTCCCCTCGGTGATTTGATGTGAACCCGTGGCACGAGCGCCATGGGAAACCTCGTTCAAGGAACTACCAGATGGCTACTGGAACCGTGAAATGGTTCAACACCACCAAGGGCTACGGCTTCATCCAGCCGGATGACGGGACGGCCGACGTGTTCGTCCACATCTCCGCCGTTGAGCGGTCGGGCATCAACATTCATGAAGGCCAGAAGCTGTCCTACGAACTCCAGCGCGACCCCAAGAAGGGCAAGAGCGCCGCGGCCAACCTGAAGGAAGCGTGATTTTCAGCTCCGATTTTTGTCGGAGCCGCTCTTCAGGGGCCGGTTGCCCCCAATCCTGTAACAGCCGCTTCACAAAAGAAACGCATGCTCCATGGACCACCGGGACCGCCCGGATGGTGCCATGGGGCACGATGACGATCACAGGAGGCATGCATGGCATCCGATAACCGCAGCGCGGATCGGAATGATCTCGACTCCATGACCCGCGAGTTTCTTGCGAAGGGGGGTAAAATCGTTCAGTGCCCGCCGGGGTCCTCGGACAGCGTGGTGTACAAGCGCACGTCCTTCCGCCGCCGCGGCGCCGCGAACGCCGCGGGCAAGGAAGGGGCGGAGGGCGCCGCCGGCACCCCGCCGGCGGATGCGGCTCCTGCCGCCACCACCACGGAAGCGACCCCGGCCAAGGACAGCTGACCGAAGGCTTGGCCCGACCGGCTTTCCGGCCCGGTTCCTACCGCTTCACGGCGGCGAGCCGGGCCGGCACCGGAGGAGCGAACTTAACCCGGTCCTCTTCGTCCATCATGCCCAGCATCACCTTGCGGAAGCCCTCCACGGCCTCCGCCCCCGCCATGCGGTATGCGCGGGCGATCCGCTGCCGCTGCGTTTCGGAGAGCTGGCGTTCCAGCTCCACGCCCTTTTCGGTCAGTTCCAGCAGACGCTGCCGCCGGTCCCGCACGCCCGTCTGCTGCTGGATGAATTCCTGCCGGACCAATTCCCCCAACACGCGCGACAGGCTCTGCTTGGTGATCTTCAGGATCGCCAGAAGCTCCGACACGGTGATCTTCGGGTAGCGCCCGACGAAGTAGATGACGCGGTGGTGCGCCCGGCCGAAGCCGATCTGCGCCAGGATCTCGTCCGGCTCCGCGGTGAATTCCCGGTAGGCGTAGAACAGCAGCTCCATGCCCGTGCGAAGTTCCTCTTCGCGCAGGAAAAGCTGGTTCACGCCCGCTTTTATGTCAGCCATGTTGACGTGATCGGTGCGATTCGTTACAAATGGGTCAATAAGCCAGACATAAACGAACAAAGGCCGCGAGACAAGCGCGGCTTTCGACAATTCCATTCCAAGTCCCGAGCAACGGGCCAAAGACCAAGGTGGGAGCCGCCATGTCCATCCTTCCCTTCGACGACCGCGACGGCGTGATCTGGTACGACGGCGCGCTGGTGCCGTGGCGCGACGCGAATCTGCACGTCCTGTCGCACGGCCTGCACTATGCGAGCTGCGTGTTCGAAGGCGAGCGCGTCTACAACGGCACGGTGTTCAAGCTGACCGAGCACAGCGAGCGTCTGGCTGCCTCGGCCCGCATCCTGGGCTTCGAACTTCCCTATTCGGTGGCGGAGATCGACGCGGCGACCAACGAGACGGTGAAGGCGATGGGCTTCACCGACGCCTATGTTCGCCCGGTGGCGTGGCGCGGCAGCGAGATGATGGGCGTGGCGGCGCAGGCCAGCCGCATCCACGTCGCCATCGCCGTCTGGCAGTGGCCGAGCTATTTCAGCCCCGAGGCGAAGATGGCCGGCATCAAGCTGACCTGGGCGCCCTGGCGCCGCCCGGCCCCGGACACCGCCCCCACCGCGTCGAAGGCGGCGGGCCTCTACATGATCTGCACGCTGTCCAAGCACGCGGCCGAGGCCGAGGGCTATCAGGACGCGCTGATGCTCGACTACCGCGGCTATCTGGCCGAGGCGACCGGGGCGAACCTGTTCCTGGTGATGGACGGCAAGATCCACACGCCGAAGCCCGACTGCTTCCTGGACGGCATCACCCGCCGTACGGTGATCGACCTCGCCAAGGCCCGCGGCATCGAGGTGATCGAACGCCACATCCAGCCCGACGAACTGGCGAACACCCAGGAGGTCTTCCTGACCGGCACCGCCGCGGAAGTGACCCCGGTCGGCCAGATCGGCGATTACCGCTTCACGCCGGGCCGCGTCTGCGAGACGCTGGTGAAGGACTACGACGCGCTGGTGCGCGGGTAAGGAACGCCCCTCTTTCCCTCCCTTGCGCAGCTCTCGCGCAAACCAAAGCTTTGCGCTGACGCGGTAGGCGGACCATGGGTCCGCTAAAAGCGGGGAGGGAAAGAAAGGGAGGGGGAAGCGCGAGCGGGCACTCCGGACAAGCCCACGCTCGACAGCGGGGGTGGGGTGGGCCATATACTCGGTTCCCGTTCCGTACCCCTGGCGCGAGCGCACCCGCATGTCCCATCCCGTCCTGACTGCCCTCCCGCAGAAGTCCCTGCCCAAGCTGGAGGCGGGCAAGAAGTTCGAACTGGTGTCGGAGTTCAAGCCCTCCGGCGACCAGCCGCGCGCCATCGGGGAACTGACCGAGGGGCTGCGCGCCGGCGAGAAGGATCAGGTGCTGCTCGGCGTCACGGGGTCCGGCAAGACCTTCACCATGGCGCACGTCATCCAGCACGTTCAGCGCCCCACCCTGGTGCTCGCCCCGAACAAGACGCTGGCGGCGCAGCTCTACGGAGAGATGAAGTCCTTCTTCCCGAACAACGCGGTGGAATACTTCGTCTCCTACTACGACTACTATCAACCAGAAGCCTACGTTCCGCGCACCGACACCTTCATCGAGAAGGAATCCTCGATCAACGAGCAGATCGACCGGATGCGCCACTCGGCGACGCGGGCGCTGCTGGAAAGGGACGACGTCATCATCGTGGCGTCGGTGTCCTGCATCTACGGCATCGGTTCGGTCGAGACCTATTCGGAGATGACCGTCGATCTGCGCAAGGGCCAGGTCGTCGCCCAGCCCGACCTGCTGCGCAAGCTGACCGAGCTTCAGTACAAACGCAACGATGCGGCCTTCGGGCGCGGCTTGTTCCGGGTGCGCGGCGACACCGTGGAGCTGTTCCCCGCCCACATGGAGGACCGCGCCTGGCGCATCTCGCTGTTCGGCGACGAGATCGAGGGCATCCATGAGATCGATCCGCTGACCGGCGAGAAGATCGCCTCGCTGGAAGCCGTGCGTATCTATCCCAACAGCCACTATGTGACGCCCAAGCCGACGCTCAATCAGGCCATCGAGCAGATCAAGCGCGAGCTGAAGCTCCGGCTGGAGGAGTTCAACGCCCAGGGCAAGCTGCTGGAGGCGCAGCGGCTGGAGCAGCGCACGACCTTCGACATCGAGATGATGGCGGCCACCGGCGCCTGCGCCGGCATCGAGAACTATTCCCGCTACCTGACCGGCCGCGCGGCGGGCGAGCCGCCGCCGACGCTGTTCGAGTATCTGCCGGGCGACGCGCTGCTGATCGTGGACGAAAGCCACGTCATGGTGCCGCAGATCGGCGGCATGTACCGCGGCGACCGGATGCGCAAGGAGACGCTGTCCGAATACGGTTTCCGCCTGCCCAGCGCCATGGACAACCGCCCGCTGAAGTTCGAGGAGTGGGAAGGCATGCGCCCGCAGACGGTCTTCGTCTCCGCCACCCCCGGCCCCTGGGAGATGGAGCGCACCGGCGGTGTCTTCGCCGAGCAGGTGGTCCGCCCGACCGGCCTGATCGACCCGGAGGTGATCATCCGCCCCACCGAGACGCAGGTGGACGACCTGATCCACGAGTGCAAGGAGGTGGTGGCGAAGGGCAACCGCGTGCTGGTCACAACCCTGACCAAGAAGATGGCCGAGGCGCTGACCGAATACATGCACGAGGCGGGGCTGCGCGTGCGCTACATCCACTCCGACGTGGAGACGCTGGAGCGCATCGAGATCATCCGCGACCTGCGGCTCGGCGCCTACGACGTGCTGGTCGGCATCAACCTGCTGCGTGAGGGGCTGGACATCCCGGAATGCTCGCTGGTCGCCATTCTGGACGCCGACAAGGAGGGCTATCTGCGCTCCAAGACCTCGCTGATCCAGACCATCGGCCGCGCCGCCCGCAACATTGAGGGGCGGGCGATCCTCTACGCCGACAGGATCACCGGCAGCATGCAGTACGCCATCGACGAGACGGCGCGCCGCCGCGAGAGGCAGCGGGCTTACAATCTGGAGCACGGCATCACGCCGGAATCCGTGAAAAAGGCCATCGGCGACATCCTGGAGAGCGTCTACGAGCGCGGCGACCACGTCACCGTGAAGACCGGCCTGAACGCGTCGGAACTGGTCGGCCACAACCTGAAGTCCGTGATGGCCGACATGGAGAAGCGCATGAAGGCTGCGGCCGCCGACCTGGAGTTCGAGGAGGCCGCCCGCCTGCGCGACGAACTCCGCCGGTTGGAGGCGATGGACCTCGGGCTGGAGCAGCCGGGCAGCATCGGCATCAGTTCCGCCCGCCAGGGCCGCGGCATTCCCGAGGGCGCGCCGAAGAAACAGGGGCGGCGGGGACGGCGCTGACGGGAAAGGGCGGAACCACTTCGGGAATAATATCCCCCTTCCAGGCGTTCATCCTGCCAGTACGGCCCGCTCGCCGGGCCGCGACCCCTGGCACAGGAACGCCAATGACGACGCTCCGCTCGCTGTCTCTTCTGTCCTTCGCCGCCCTTCTCCTGTCCGGCTGCTACGTCGCCGCCGGGACACCCGGACCCGTCTATGGCTATGGACACCGTTCCTATGGGTACGGCTATTACGAGCGCCCGCTGTACCGCCATTACGGGCCGCCGCCCGTGGTGTATGGCCGCCCCTACTATGGCGGCCATCGCGGCGGTCATCATGGCGGCCCCCGTCACCACAAACCGCACGGCGGGCACCGCCACGGCGGCTGGTGAGAGGCGGCCGGGGCCGGCCCGCTCCCGGCAATCGTCGTTAACAAAGGTTCAATGCTTTGGTCCGATCATGACCTGAATACATTCGCTCCCGCTGATGCATGAATCCGAAGCGCGGGAGGCGAAGCAGGGCAGGAAAGGGTCCGGGACCCATGAGCGACCAACTCACCAAGGACGACGTGTCCAGACTGCTGTCGGACCCGTCGCCGAACAGCCGTTCCGAACTGGCGGTCAAGGTTGCCAAGCAATTCTCCGCCGCCACCTTGACGGACGGCGAGCGCCGGCTCGCCGAGGACATCATCCGTTTCATGGCGCGCGACGCCGTGGTGCGCGTGCGCCAGTCGTTGGCCGAGAACCTGAAGGCCAACCCGGCGCTGCCGCGCGACGTCGCGCTGATGCTGGCCCGCGACGTGGAGGCCGTGGCGATCCCGGTGCTCAGCGTCTCCACGGTGCTGACCGACGCCGACCTCGTCGAACTGGTGCGGACCGGCACCGACGCCAAGCACACCGCCATCGCGCAGCGTCCGGCCCTGTCGGCCAGCGTCGCCGACGCGCTGATCGACACCGCATCGGAAGGGGCTGTGGCGGTGCTGGTCGCCAACGAGAGCGCGGATCTCGGCGAGCGCACGCTCGGCCGTGTCATCGAACGCTTCGCCGACAGCGAAACCGTGCAGGAACCGCTGGTCCAGCGTGCCCGCCTGCCGATCACCATCGCCGAGCGGCTGGTCGCCGTGGTGTCGGAAAAGCTGCAACAGCATTTGGTGGCCAACCACGATCTCCCGGCCAAGGTCGCCGCCGACCTGATCCTGCAAAGCCGCGAGCGCGCCACGGTCGCCCTCTTCTCCGGAGAAAGCGACGAGGGCGCGCTGGAGCGGCTGGTCGCGCAGCTGTCGCGCAGCGGCCGCCTGACCCCGTCGCTGTTGGTGCGGGCGCTGTGCATGGGCGACAGCGCCTTCTTCGAGACGGCGCTGTCCCATCTGGCCAACGTGCCTCTGACCAACGCCCGTCTGCTGATCCACGACGCTGGGCGGCTGGGTCTGAAGTCAATCTACGACAAGGCCAAGCAGCCGCCGGCCCTGCTGCCCGCCTGCCGGATCGCCTTGGACGTGCTGAAAGAGACCCCCTACGACGGCGAGGCGCACGACATCGAACGCCACCGCCGTCGGGTGATCGAGCGCATCCTGACCCAGTACGAGGATCTGGCGGCGGAGGATTTGGATTACCTGCTCGACAAGCTGGGCGACCTCATGCGCGAGGAAACGAATTAACGCTGGAGCCTTCGAAAATTGCTCGGCCTGCAGTTTTCGGTTGCGGTATCAAACGGGGTTGGCAGCTCATCATTTGATAAGGCTTTGACGTGATCTGAGCACGCCCTCACGATCACCTTGAGCAGCCTGCCTCACGGTGCCATTTTTTGATGCCCGCTGTTCCTAACCTTTGCGTCTGGCCGCGGTCTTTCCTGCCAGAACCTTGGAAGGGGGAACGCGGTTGCCCGATGAGAGCAAGGGACGGGAGGCGGTGGTTCCGGATGAATCCGGTCACAGCTTCCGGCCGGCGTCGCTGGACGCCGTGAACTTCCTGCTGGCGGACGTGCGTGGGGCGCTCGGCCCTTATCTCAACGTCTTTCTGGTGACCCAGCAGCATTGGAGCCAGTCGGAGGTCGGGCTGGTGACCAGTCTGGCCGGCTGGCTCGGGCTTGCCGTGCAGACGCCCATCGGGGCGGCCATCGACTCCACCCACCGCAAGCGCGAGGCCATCGTCCTGGCGCTGGCCGTGCTCGGCGCGGGGGCGCTGTGCATCTACCTGTTCCCCAACTTCTGGCCGGTCCTGATCGCGAACACGTTGATCGCGGTGGTCGGGGACGTGTTCGGTCCGGCGGTGGCGGCCCTGACCCTCGGCCTCGTCCCGCAGCGCATGCTCGCCCGGCGGATGGGGCGCAACGCCGCTTTCGACCATGCGGGCAACGTCGGCGTGGCGGCGCTCGCCGGGCTGGTCGGCTGGCTGTTCTCCCAGCAGGCGGTCTTTCTGCTGGTGCCGGTGTTTGCGGTCCTGTCATCAATCGCCGTCCTGTCGATCCCGGCCTCCGCCATCGACCAGCGCCGAGCCCGCGGGGTGGAGGCGCCGGCAGGCGGCGGGTCGGAAGGCGGAGCGGCCGACGGGGAGAAGGTTTGCGGCATGGGCATCCTGGTCCATTGCCGGCCGTTGCTGATCTTCGGCAGTTGCGCCTTGCTGTTCCATTTTGCCAACGCGCCCCTGCTGCCGCTGGTCGGGCAGAAGCTGGCCGCGGCGCACCCGGAATGGGCGACGGTCATGATGTCGTCCTGCATCATCGCCGCCCAGCTCGTCATGCTTCCCATCGCCATTCTGGTCGGGCGGACGGCCGACCGTCTGGGCCGCAAGCCGATCCTGCTGGTCGGCTTCGCCATCCTGCCCCTGCGGGCCGTCCTCTACACCCTGTCGGACAACAGCGCCTGGCTGATTGGCGTCCAGCTTCTGGACGGGGTGGGCGCCGGGATCTTCACAGCCCTGACGCCGCTGGTGATCGCCGATCTGATGCGCGGAACCGGGCGCTACAACCTTGCCTTCGGGGCGGTCGCCACGATGCAGGGCGTGGGGGCTGCGACCAGCGGCTTCGTCACCGGCGTGATCGTGGATCGTTTCGGCTATTCCGCCGCCTTCCTCACGGCTGGGGCGATGGCCCTGATCGCGCTGGCCGCCCTGTTCCTCGGGTTGCCGGAATCCGCTCCGGCCAACCCTGCCGAGGCTGGGGCCGGACCGTTGGAGGAGCCCAGCCTCGCCGAATGACCCGTCCGATGCCGGGGCTCAACCCATCCGGAACCGGGGACACTTTTAGAACGCCCGAAATTCCCTGAGGCCGGCGATGGGCGGGGCCGTCAGGCGGGCGGCGGGCAGGAGGATGGTCACTGTCGTGCCGTGCCCCGGTGCGCTGTCCAACTCCACGCGACCGCCGTGCAGTTCGGCGAAGCGGCGGACGATGGGCAGGCCGAGCCCGATGCCCTCGTGCTGGCGCACGAGCGAACGTTCGCCCTGGATGAACGGGCTGAAGACGTGGTCGACGATGTCCGGCGGAATTCCGGGGCCGTCGTCGGCGACGGCGACGGCGACCATCCCGCCCTGCAGGGCGATCCGCAGCGAGACCCGCCCGCCCCGGTGACCGAACTTCACCGCGTTGTCCAGCAGATGGACGATCATCTCCGCCAAGCGGCGCTGGTCGGCACGCAGCGTGACGGGCGGTCCCGGCTGAAGCGTGATGGTCTGTGACTTGGCCTGCGCCTTGGCGCCGAGCAGATCGATGCATTGGATCAGCAGGCCGGGCAGGTCGATGGTCGACTCGGCAAGGTCGATGCCGCCGGACCCCCGCGTGAAGTCCAGGATGTTGTTGACCATGCCGAGCAGCGCCTTGCCGCTCTCCTCGATGAGCCGGACATAATCCATGTAGTCGTCGTGGCCGAGCGGCCCGTGCGCCTCGCTGGACAGCACCTCGGCAAAGCCGATGATGGCGTTCAGAGGGGTCCGCAACTCGTGGCTGGTCACCGAGAGGAAGTCGAGCTTGGCCCGGTCGGCCTGCCGTGCCGCCTCCAGGGCGGTGCTGAGTTCCGCCGTGCGCTCCAACACGCGGCGCTCCAGACCGCGGTTCTGCTCGGCGGCGCGCTGGTAGAGCTTGCGGATTTCCAGCACGCTGCGCACGCGGTGCAGCAGCTCCCAGGCGATGAAGGGCTTGGTGAGGAAGTCATTGGCCCCCAGCTCCAGCGAGCGCCGCCGCGTCTCCTGGTCGGTGTGGGCGGTCAGCACCAGGATGGGCACGTAATCGTCGCTGTACAGGGTGTTGACGCGCTCCATCAGATCGAAGCCGCTCATGTGCGGCATGCGGATGTCGATCAGCAGAAGGTCGAAGCGCTGCGCCTCGCAGAGCGCGGGAACCCGCCGGGGGTCGGTTTCCCCCCGCACGGCGGTGTAGCCCTCATGGGTCAGGATGTCGCGCACCAGATCGACGTTCGACGCGTTGTCGTCGACAATCAGAATGGCGGCGTCCTTGACGTCGCGAGCGAGCGTCGGGTCGAGAGCGCTGCGGGTCATGGCGGTGCCGCCGCTGCCGGTCCGACGCACCTTTGCATGCTGCCCTCCACCTGTGCGCCGCCCCGCGGGATTTTACGGGTTTTAGATTAACCTTGCGCACAGGAGGCCCGTCAAGACCGGTGGTGACAAAGGAATGCAATATTACGTCGCGTTAGCGGTATCACTCGAAGAATTCTTTAAACCTATAACAGTCCTTGGTTTCAGGCGCGCTTTTCCCAACCGCCGCGGTCGTTTTGCTGCCAGTAGGTGAGGGCGTGTCCGGCGGATTTGCAGATCTTCCAACGGTCCCTGGCGGCGAGCACCGCGTCGCCGTCGTTTCCGTCGAACAGGTCGCAGACGAGGTCGAAGGAGCCCATCGCGTCGCTGGTCACCCCGTCCACCAGAACCAGGACGGTGGCCCCGTTGGGGTTCTCCTCCTCGGCGGTCAGCCAGACCGGCTGTTCGGCGGCGAAGCCGTCGCGGGACGCGCCGTGTGGCAGGAAGGAGGAAGGGTCGTAGGTCCACAAATGTTGATTGAGCGCGTCCACCCGCTCCGGCGAGCCGGCCAGGACGACGGCGCGCCAACCGCGCTCCAGGACCTTTTCCAGAATCTTCGGCAACGCCTGTTCGAGCGTGCGCCGCTGGAGGTGATAGAAACGGACCTCGGTCATGGCCTCATCGTCGAGATGCCCCTCTCCCCTCTGGGGAGAGGGTTGGGGTGAGGGGGATATGCGTGTCAGTGCGTTCGGCAAAAGCGCAACCCCCTCACCGGCCCTACGGGCCACCCTCTTCCCGGAGGGGAGAGGGCTAAACCTTACTTGCTCTCATGATAGTTCGCCACGAAGCGGTCGAGCAGGCGGACGCCGAAGGCGGTGCCGCCCTTCGGCACGATGGCCGTGTCCTTCTTCGACCAGGCGACGCCGGCGATGTCGATGTGCGCCCAGGGCAGGTCCTCGACGAAGCGCTTGAGGAACTGCGCGCCGACGATGCTGCCGGCCCCGCGGCCCGACCCGACGTTCTTCATGTCGGCGATGTCGGAGTTGATGTCCTTGTCGTAGGCGTCGCCCATCGGCAGGCGCCACAGCGGCTCGCCCACCGACTTGCCGGCGGCCAGAAGGTTCTCGGCCAGCCAGTCGTCGTTGGCGAACAGGCCGGCGTGCTCATGGCCCAGCGCGATGATGACCGCACCGGTCAGCGTGGCGAGGTCGACCAGCAGGCGCGGCTTGAAGGTTTCCTGCGCGTAGGTCAGGCAGTCGGCCAGGACGAGGCGGCCTTCCGCGTCGGTGTTGATCACCTCGATGGTCTGGCCGGACAGCGAGGTCACCACGTCGCCGGGCCGCTGCGCGGTGCCGGACGGCATGTTCTCGACCAGGCCGACGATGCCGACGGCGTTGACCTTCGCCTTGCGGGCGGCCAGCGCGCGCATGGTGCCGATGACCACCGCGGCGCCGCCCATGTCCCACTTCATGTCCTCCATCCCGGCGGCGGGCTTGATGGAGATGCCGCCGGTGTCGAAGGTCACGCCCTTGCCGATGAAGGCGAGCGGGCGGCGGTCCTCGGCGTCGGGGGCACCGTCCCACCGCATCACGACGACGCGCGGCTCGAAGGCGCTGCCCTGGGCGACGCCGATCAGCGCGCCCATGCCGAGCTTCCTCAGCTTCTTGAGGTCCAGCACCTCGACCTGCAGGCCGACGTCGGTCAGGTCCCGGCAGCGGTCGGCGAGGCTTTCCGGATTCAGGACGTTGGCCGGCTCCGACACCAGATCACGGGTGTAGGCGACGGCCTCGGCCAGCGGCTCAAGACGGCCATAGGCGCGCTTGGCGGCGTCCGGCTCCGCGGTCAGGACGATGATCTTCTTGAGGGAGGGCTTGGCCTCCTTCTTCTCGGTCGTCCGGTACTTGTCGAAGCGGTAGGAGCGGAGCTGCGCGCCGAAGGCGAGTTCCGCCGCCGCGGCGTCGGGGGCCACGGTGCCGCCGTCCGGCAGGTCGAGCAGGACGGAGACCTCCGCCTCGCCGGACTTGTCCAGGGCGGCGACGATGGCGCCGCCGACGGCCTGGAGGGCGGCCTCGGACAGATCCTCCCCCTTGCCGACGCCGACCAGGAGGACGCGGTCGAACTCGACCCCGGCGGGGGCGAGGATGGCCAGCGTCTCCTCCTTCTTGCCGGTGAAGCGGCTGGCCTTCATGGCGCGGGACAGCGTGCCGCCCGTCTTCTGGTCGAGATCCCGCCCCGCGGCGCCGAGCGCGCGATCGGTGGCGACGGTGACGGCGACGGTGCCGGACTTGGGCAGCGCGGGCTTCGCAAAGGCGAACTTCATCGGCTCCTCTCGGGCTCCTCTCGGCTGGGACGGCCGGCGCGCGGGCGCCGGGGCGGGTGGGATCGATCCGCAACCACCCTGGGATAAAGACCTTCCCGTGCGCCCTGTCAAGGCGCGGACCGGTTGTTTCCCGCGCCCGTCCGCAGTACATAGCCCCGGCACGCCGTGGTGGAAGCCTCCGGCGCGCCGCGTACCGCCCGTCGATCGGCCGGGGAGGCCGGAGCCCATGTATTCATCCGCCACGCTGTCGCGCTACATCGGGCGCCAGTTCGTCACCTGGTTCCTGCTGCTGCTCGGCATCCTGCTGTCGATCATCCTGCTGCTCGACGTCGTGGAACTGCTGCGCCGCGCCGGGACCAAGCCGGACATCACCTTCTGGCTGGTCCTGCGCATGGCCCTGCTGAAGCTGCCGGAGATCGGCCAGCAGATCTTTCCCTTCGTGATCCTGTTCAGCGGCATGTTCACCTTCTGGCGGCTGACGCGCAGCGCGGAGCTGGTGGTGGCCCGCGCGGTCGGCGTGTCGGCGTGGCAGTTCCTGACCCCGGTGCTGATCGCCGCGCTGATGATCGGCGCCGTCAAGGTGACGATGATCAACCCGGTCGGCGCGGTCTTCATCGCCAAGTACAACCAGCTTCAGGACCGCTATCTGAAGCTGAAGTCGAGCAGCTTCGACGTCTCGCGCAGCGGCCTGTGGCTGCGCCAGCAGGAGGCGGGGGAGCAGTATTTCATCCACGCCGACGGTGTGAACCCGCTGACCTTCGAGATGAGCCAGGTGATCGTCCTGCGCTTCGACACCAACATGACCTACATCGGGCGGGTGGACGCGCCGCGCGCCGTGCTGCGCGACCGGAAGTGGGAATTGCAGGACGCGACGATCAACCTCGGCAAGAAGGAGTCGGAGACGGTCCCGACCTACGTCATCCCGACGGAGCTGAACCGGACCACCATCGAGGAAAGCTTCGCCGCGCCGGAGACGATCTCCTTCTGGGATCTGCCGCAGTTCATCCGCACGCTGGAGGCCACCGGTTTCCCGGCGGTCCGCCACCGTCTGCATTACCAGTCGCTGCTGTCGCAGCCCCTGCTCTATGTGGCGATGGTGCTGTTCGCCGCGGCCTTCTCGCTGCGGCTGCCGCGGCGCGGCGGCACGATGACGATGGTGTCCGGCGGCGTTCTGACCGGATTCGTGCTGTTCGTGATGACCGACGTGATCCGCACCTTCGGCATCTCCGAAACCATCCCGCTGGCCATGGCGGCCTGGAGCCCGGCCTGCGTCAGCGTGCTGCTCGGCACCGCGGTGCTGCTGCATCTGGAGGACGGCTGACGCCGGATCCGGAGCAGGGCTGACGCCGGCCGCCCGGTCTTTGGACACAATTCCGTTCCAGGATGCGGTCCACGATTCCGTTTACACGCGCCCGGGGGGGCCGTATTAAACGGCAACCACCTCTGGAGTCTGGAGCACCATGCAGAGTTTGCGAGCCGTCCGGTCTGCCTTCGCCGTGGCGACCGCCTGCGCCCTTCTTGCCGCCGGCGCGCCCGCCGCGGCCCAGACGCGGGCTCCCAACGCTCCAAACAGCCCTGCTGCGGGAACGCAAGGCCCTGCGGAACGCATCGCCGCCGTCGTGAACGACGAGGTCATCTCGCTGTCCGACGTGCACGCGCGAATCCGCCTCGCCCTGCTGAACGCCGGTGCCCAGGACAGCGCGGAGACGCGCCAGCGCCTGACCCCGCAGGTGCTCCGCCAGCTGATCGACGAACGGCTCCAGTTGCAGGAGGCCAAGCGTCTCGGCGTCTCGGTCCCGTCCAAGGAGATCGACGAGGCCATTGGGCGCATCGCCGAACAGAACCGTATGGGCCGCCCGCAGCTCGAAACCCTGCTGAAGACCCAGAACGTCCCGGTTTCCACCCTGCGCGAGCAGGTGCGGGCCCTGCTGTCCTGGCAGCGGGTGATGCAGCGCCGCATCCGGCAGGAGGTGGTGATCGGCGACGAGGAGATCGACGCCGTGATGCAGCGCATCAAGGCCAACATCGGCAAGCCGGAGTATCTGGTGGCCGAGATCTTCCTGGCCGTGGACAGCCCCGACCAGGACGAGGAGGTGCGGCGCAACGCCGAGCGGCTGGTCGAAGAGGTCCGCCGCGGCGGAAACTTCGCCGCCCTGGCCCGCCAGTTCTCGCAGTCCGCCGGCGCCGCCTCGGGCGGCGACATGGGCTGGGTCCGCACGGGCGAGCTGAACGCGGAACTGGACAAGACCCTGTCCACCATGCGCGCCGGCCAGCTCTCCTCGCCGGTGCGCACGGCGACCGGCTACCACGTCCTGCTGGTGCGCGACCAGCGGCCATTCGGCAGCAACGCCTCCACTGCCCCGCCGCCGGCCCCGCCGCCGCGTCCGCGCGCCCAGCCGAAGCCCGATCTGGCCAAGGCCAAAGTCAACATGAAGCAGATCGTCATCCCGGCCCCCTCGAAGGAGGAGCTGAAGGCGGTCCAGGCCCAGGCGGAGAAGCTGCGCAAGTCGATCAAGAGCTGCACCGACTTCGACGAGAAGGCGCGTGCCATGGGCATTCCGGAGTCGGGCGACATGGGCACGCTGCGGGTCAAGGACCTCGCGCCGGGCCTCCAGCAACTCGCCGTCGGCATCCCGCTCGGCCAGCCCAGCCCGGTGCTGATGAGCCCGGGCGGCGCCGTCATCCTGATCGTCTGCAAGCGCGACGTGCCGATGATCGAGCCGCCGCCCGAAGCCGAGCCGCAGCCGGTGGCCGCCCCGGCCCCGCCGCCGATCGACCCGAAGGACATCAAGATGCCGCCGCGCGAGGAGATCGAGCGCGACCTGATCAACGAGCGCGCCGACCTGCTGGCCCGCCGCTACCTGCGCGACCTGCGCCGCACCGCCTTCGTGGAGATCCGCAACTGATGACCGAATCCGGCGTCCGGCCGCCGCTCGCCCTGACCATGGGCGAGCCGGCGGGGATCGGCGGGGAGATCGCTCTTAAGGCCTGGTCGATAGCCAGGGGGGGGGGCCGCGCGGACGGCGCGGTGCCGCCCTTCGTCCTTCTGGACGATCCCGCCCGCTTGGAGGCGCTCGCCGCCCGGCTCGGCCTGCCGGTCCCGGTCAGGGCAGTCGGCAGCATGGCCGAGGGCGCCGCACTGTTCAGTACGGCCTTGCCGGTGCTGCCCCAGCCGCTGGCGGTGCCGGTCACGCCGGGCCGTCCCGACCCGGCCAACGGAGCGGCGGTGATCGCCAGCATCGACCGGGCGGTCGATCTGGTCCGCCGGGGGGAGGCGTCGGCGGTCGTCACCAACCCGATCCAGAAATCGGCGCTCTACGCCGCCGGCTTCCGCCATCCCGGGCACACGGAGTATTTGGCCCATCTGGCCGGGCTCACCGAGGAGCCAGTGATGATGCTGGCCGCGCAGGATCTGCGGGTCGTGCCGGTGACCATCCATGTCTCCGTCCGCGACGCCGTGCCGCTGGTGACGCGGGAGGCGATCCTGCACGCCGGGCGGGTCACCGCGGCGGCGCTGGCCCGCGACTTCGGCATCGCCCGGCCCCGGCTGGCCGTCGCCGCGCTCAACCCCCACGCGGGGGAGGGCGGCGCCATGGGGCGTGAGGAGATCGACGTCATTGCCCCGGCGGTCGCCGACCTGCGGGCAGAGGGCATCGACGCGGTGGGGCCGCGGCCCGCCGACACGCTGTTCCACGCGGCGGCGCGGCGCGGTTACGACGCGGCGCTGTGCATGTACCACGATCAGGCGCTGATCCCGCTGAAGACCATCGACTTCGACACGGGGGTCAACATCACGCTGGGGCTGCCCTTCGTCCGCACCTCGCCGGACCACGGGACGGCGCTGGACATCGCCGGCACGGGCAAGGCCGGCGCGTCGAGCCTGATCGCCGCCCTGACGGCGGCGGAGGCCATGGCCGCCCGCCGCCGCGCCTGACCTTCACCGCCGGTAAGCGTCAGAGGCGGACCGAACTGCTGGAGAAGCGGCTGGCCGAGCTGTGGTCGATGGAGGTCAGCGCAACCGACGCGCCGACGGCGATGACGATGGCGGCGGCGAAGCCGAGCAGCATGGCTTTCATGGGGGGCGCTCCTGGAACCTGACTTTGGTTGTGGTTTCGGCGCAAACGCGCCTCTTTCCAAGACCATAAGCGGGGCGGAGCGCGCTTTCAACCACACTCGGGACTTGGCCGGGAGCGGCGGTGCCTATGCTGCGGAGGTCAGGGCGCTGCGCAGCACCTCCGGCGCCACCGGCTTGTGCAGGAGGCGGTGGCCGCTCTGCTGGACCTCGGCGATGCGCGCGGGGTCGGTGTCGCCGGTCAGCACCAGAGCGGGCACCCGCACCCCACAGACACCGTAGATGTCGCGGATGGCCTGAAGCCCCGTCCGCCCTTCGCGCAGGCGATAGTCGGCGACGATCATGTCGGGGCGCTGACCGAGACTGGTCAGGGTGCCCACCGCCTCGTCGGCGGAGACGGCGGCCACCACCTCGTACCCCCATTCCTCCAGCATGGTCCGCATGGAGAGGAGGATGATGGCGTCGTCCTCCACCACCACGACCAA
The DNA here is from genome assembly GCF_965111635.1 of Azospirillum sp. Marseille-Q6669. Taxonomy (NCBI): domain Bacteria; kingdom Pseudomonadati; phylum Pseudomonadota; class Alphaproteobacteria; order Rhodospirillales; family Azospirillaceae; genus Azospirillum; species Azospirillum sp. Marseille-Q6669. The sequence continues at coordinate 2,184,947 of NZ_CBCOOP010000001.1, forward strand.
ACCCTTGCCACCGTTGGCGGCGGGCTTGGCGGCGGACTGGGCGGCCGGGCGGCAGGTTTTCATCACTTGGCGCGGCGCGACCGAGGGCACGGTCAGACCGAAGGCGCTGCCCCGTCCCGGCCGGGAGCGCAGAGTCACCTCGTGGCCGAGCAGCCCGGCCAGACGCCGCACGATGGCGAGCCCCAGCCCCAGTCCCTTGCGCCGGTCGCGCTCGGGGTTGGCGAGCTGGGTGAACTCGACGAACACCTCGTCGCGCTTGTCCTCGGGGATGCCGATTCCGGTGTCGAGCACCTCGACTCGCAGGCCGCTGCCGGAACGGCGGCAGCCGATCAGAATCCGCCCACTCTCCGTGTAGCGGATGGCATTTTCCACGAGATTGCGCAGGATGCGCTCGATCAGCGCCGGGTCGCTGCGCGTCCAGCCGTCGGTGGGAACGTGGTGCAGCGCGATTCCCACCTCCGCTGCGCGGCCCCGGTATTCGTCGGCCAGACGCTGCAATAGGGGACCCAGCGCGAACTCCGTCACCGCGGGGGTGACCACCCCGGCGTCCAGCCGCGACACGTCCAGCAGGCTGTCCAGCAGCGTACGGAGGCCGTTCAGCGACTCGCTCATGCTCGCCAGCAGGGGAGAGGCGGGATGGCCGTCGAGCCGGTCGGACAGGGCGTGCGCGAAGAAGAACAGCGACTGCACGGGCTGGCGCAGGTCGTGGCTGGCCGCGGCGAGGAACTTGGTCTTGGCCATGTCCGCCCGTTCGGCATTGTCGCGGGCGGCCAGCGCCTCCTCGCGGGCGCGTTCCGCCTCCGCCTTGGCGCGGTGCAGCGCGTCCTCCGCCGCCTTGCGGGCGGTGATGTCGCGCATGATGCCGGTGAACAGGCGCTGCCGCCCATCGTGCCATTCGGCCACCGACAGTTCCAGCGGGAAGAGGGAGCCGTCCTTGCGCCGGCCCTCGACCTCGCGCCCGATGCCGATGATGCGCCGCTCGCCGGTCTCGCGGAAATGCGCCATGTAGTCGTCGTGGGCGGAGCGGTGCGGCTCCGCCATCAGGATGCGGACGTTCGCGCCGATGGCCTCCTCCGCGCCGTAGCCGAAGGTCGTCTCGGCCGCCCGGTTGAAGGACTGGATGGTGCCGGTCTCGTCGATCACCACGATGGGGTCCACGGCGGAGTCGACGACGGCGCGATAGCGCGCCTCCTGCCCCGCCGCGCGCTCCGCCGAGCGGCGCCGGTCGATCAGGACGGAGAGCAGCCCCAGTGAGAGGATCAGCAGCGTCCCGATTCCGGTCCCCACCGCCAGGGACGGCGTGGACAGCACGAGGCCGAGATCATCGCCGGCCGAGACGGCCCCCACACCGATGGCGTGGCCCATGGCGTTCTCGGCGGCGCTGGCGGCGGCCATGCCGACGTAATGCATGCTGACCACCGCAGCGCCGAGCACCAGCGCGCCGGACAGGCGCTGCAGGGGGCTGGCCGTGCGGAAGGCGAGCCAGAGCGCGGCGGTGGAGGCGGCAACGGCGATGACCACCGACGCGACGACCAGAAGCGTGTCGTAGATCAGCGGCACCGGCAGCCGCATGCCGGCCATGCCGACGTAATGCATGGAGACGATCCCGAAGCCGGTCAGCAGACCCGCCGCCGCCAGGGTCGCCCGGCCGCCCCCGCCGTGCGCCACGGCGAAGAGGCCGGTCCCCGACACCCCGACCGCCAGGAGAAAGGATAACGCGGTCAGCAGGATGTCGTAGGACACCGGCACGGGCATGCGCATCGCCATCATGCCGATGAAATGCATCGACCAGATCCCCGCCCCGAGCGCGAGCGCCGCGGCGCCCAGCCAGCCGTTCCGTCCCCGCCCGGCATCCCGCGCGTGAGAGGCGAGGTCCAGAGCTACATAGCCGCCGAAAGAGGCCACGACAATGGACAGCGCAACGAGGTAAGGATCGTAATGGCCGAGCACGATGGGGCGCACCGAGAGTGGACGAGGGGACGGACGCGCAATGGCAGAAACGTTAGATAGTGGAAATCCGCGGCGAACCCAAGCCGGCGAAACGCCCCTGTCCGCCTGACGAAAGACCTAATGGCTACCTCGAACGGAAATTCCTCCTCTCGGATTTTGGGGCGGAAGCTGGCGGGGCTGCTGCGCCGCTTCGTGCTGCGCCCTCTGCTGACCGTCGCGGCGCTGGTCTATTTCCTGATCGACGCGGTGGCGCTGGAGGCGTTGCGCCCGCTGGCCGCCTGGATCGGGCGGCAGCGCTTCGCCGAACGGCTGGCCGCGCGCATCCGCCGGCTCGGCCCCTATCCGACGCTGGCGCTGTTCGTGATTCCGTTGGTGGTCCTGGAGCCGCTGAAGCCGGTCGGCCTGTACCTGATGGGGACCGGGCACGCGGTCCAGGGCGCCCTGCTGCTGGGGGCCGTGGAACTGGTCAAGGTCACGCTGGTCGAGCGGCTGTTCCACATCGGCAAGGACAAGCTGCTGACCATCCCGGCCTTCGCCTGGTGCTACGTCCGGGTGGTGTGCTGGCTGGCCTGGCTGACCGCTTTGCCGCCCTGGCAGGCCGCCAAGCGGATGGTGGGACGGGTGCGCGAGGCGATTCGTCCGGCGCTGGCGGTGGTCCGCGGCTGGGTGCGGTCGCTGCGCAGCCGTCTGCGCGCTGTGTCGAAAAGAGGGTAACCCTGCCCTGCGCTTGCCGTGTCCTGCGGACAGCCTCATATCAATGCGGTTTTGCAGACCGTTCCAAGGCCAACCCGTGCGTTTTCTCCCCCTGACCTTCGCCCTTTTCGTCGCCTTGGCGGCCCCCGCCGCCCTCGCCGCGGGCAAGTCCGGCTCCGTCTCCTCGCGCGAGTCGCGCATGGCCGACTGCGAGGCGGCGGAGAAGGGCGATCCGGAGGCGTCCTACCGCATGGCGCGGCGCTTCCTGTTCGGCGTCGGGGTGAAGCGTGACCAGCGGGTCGGCACGGCGTGGCTGCGCGCCGCGGCGTCGCGCGGCCACAAGGAGGCGCGGCGGCTGGTCGCCTATGTGCCGGGGCGCATGGGCCATGTCCGCCCCTGGTGCCGCCCCGGCGCCGCCCCGCTGCGCGAGGCGTCGCCCCCGCCGCCGGAGATCATCGCGCTGGTCCACAAGACCGCGCCCCAGTACGGCCTCGACCCGGCGCTGGTCATGGCGGTGATCCGGGTGGAGAGCGCCTTCCGCTCCGACGCGGTGTCGCCGAAGGAGGCGGCGGGGCTGATGCAGCTCATCCCCGACACGGCGGAGCGGTTCGGCGTGTCCGACGTCTTCGACCCCGCCCAGAACATACGTGGCGGCGTGCGCTACCTGCGCTGGCTCTTGGCCTATTTCCAGGGGGACGTTACGCTGGCCCTTGCCGGCTACAACGCGGGGGAGCGGGCCGTGGACCGCTACCGGGGCGTTCCGCCCTACGAGGAGACGCGGAACTACGTGCGCTCCATCCGCCGCTTGTACGATGCGCCGCGGCATCCCTTCGACGCCGCGGTGGCGGACCCGTCGCCCATGGTCGTCCGGCAGGCGGCGGAACTGGCGAAGCCCGGCAAGGGCTGAGAGTGAACCAACAGGGGAGGGGCCACCCGTGCCGATGTCCGAACGCAGCTTTCTCGGCCTCAGCGCGGCGGGGTTCCACCGCGTCGCCTACACCCAATGGGGGCGCGAGGACGCGGCCCGCACCGCCGTCTGCGTGCATGGCCTGACCCGCAACGGCCGCGATTTCGACGCGCTGGCGCTCGATCTGGCCGACCGCTACCGCGTCGCCTGCCCGGATGTGGTGGGGCGCGGCAAGAGCGGCCGGCTGGCCAACCCGACGCTCTACGGCTACCCGCAATACTGCGCCGACATGGCGGCGCTGATCGCCCGGCTGGGGGTGGAGGCGGTGGATTGGGTCGGCACCTCCATGGGCGGGCTGATCGGCATGCTGCTGGCCGCCCAGCCCGACAGTCCGATCCGCCGTCTGGTCGTCAACGACATCGGCCCCTTCATCCCGAAGGCGGGCTTGCAGCGCATCGCCGATTACGTCGGCAAGGACCCGGTGTTCGAGGACCTGGCGGCGGTCGAATCCTATCTGCGCTTCGTCCTGATGGGGTTCGGGCGGCTTTCCGACGAGGCGTGGCGCCACATGGCGGAGCACAGCGCCCGTCTGCGTCCGGACGGCTGCTACGGCCTCGCCTACGACCCGGCCATCGCCGAGGCGTTCAAGGCGCAGCCGATGGAGGACGTGGACCTGTGGGCCGTCTGGGACCGCATCCGCTGTCCGGTGCTGGTGCTGCGGGGCGCCACCTCGGACATTCTTCCGGCGGAGACGGCGGAGGAGATGACCCGCCGCGGCCCCAAGGCCCGTCTGGTGGAGTTCGCCCACACCGGCCACGCCCCGGCGCTGATGACCGGGGACCAGATCGCCGTGGTGCGCGACTTCCTGCTGGAGGACTGACGGGGGTACCTCCGCTTGGGCGCGGCATGCGGCCCGGAATCCGGCTGGCTATGGCCGCGCTCCTGGCATAGCATCGCTGCCACGGTCGCACCGCAACGATGGTCCGGAGGCCCGACGCCATGAGGTGTTTCGCCGCGCTCGTCCTGTTGCCGTCCTTCATGTTTCTGCCCTTCATCCCGGGGCCGGTTCAGGCCCGCGACGCGCTGGACTGGCTGTCGCGGGAGCCGGTGACCCTGCTCGACTGGGGCATGACCCGGCTGCGCGGTGACCTGCACGACACGGTGGACGGGCTGTCCCGTGATCTGCGGACCGAGGTGTCGCGCAGCGGCGTCTTCTACCGCTTCCAGGATCGGCGGATCGTCGCCTACGCCAACTTCGTCGATCTGCCGCGCAACCGCACCGAGGAGGTGTGCAAGGACGTCTATACCCGGCTTGCCGGCGCGCTGGTCCGCGGCGGGCCGCAGGGGGCGGGCGGGGCGGCCTGGTATCTGGAGAGCGTGTTCAGCCATGACTCGCAAGGCGGCGACCGGCCCCAGGACCTGGGCGACCAGCTGGCCGACAAGGTAGTGTTGCAGGTGACCATCGGGCCGAAGCCGTCCCAGGCCTTCGACGACGGGCGCCGCATCACCTGCACGGGCCGCCTCGACGCCACGCCGGAGAACATCGCGCTCAAGAGCGAAGGGTAGGAACGACGCGCGGCAGATGACGGCGGGCCCGCGCCGTCCTATAAGTGCGGCCATGACCGACGCCATGCCCGACTCCGCCCCCATGCCCACCGCTTTCGACCCGCAGGCCCTGCCGCCGCTGCGCGAGGTGATCGCCCGCTTCGGGCTGGATGCCCGCAAGGCGCTGGGGCAGAACTTCCTGCTCGACCTCAACCTGACGGGCCGCATCGCGCGCTCGGCGGGTGACATGACCGGCGTGACGGTCGTGGAGATCGGTCCCGGTCCGGGCGGGCTGACCCGCGCCCTTCTGGCGACCAAGGCGAAGCAGGTCATCGCCATCGAGCGCGACCACCGTTTCATCGAGGCGTTGCAGGACGTGATCCAGGCGGCGGACGGGCGGCTGTCCATCGTCGAGGGCGACGCGCTGGAGGTCGACCCCATTCACATCGCCCCGGCCCCGCGGGCCATCGTGGCGAACCTGCCCTACAACGTGGCGACGCCGCTGCTGATCGGCTGGCTGGGGCGGATCGAGGAGTTCGTCAGCCTGACGCTGATGTTCCAGAAGGAGGTCGCGGATCGTCTGGTCGCAAAGCCGGGCAGCAAAGCCTACGGCCGCCTGTCGGTCATCACGCAGTGGCGGTCGGACGCGCGGGTGCTGTTCAACCTGCCGGCCAAGGCCTTCACCCCGCCGCCCAAGGTGGAGTCCACCATCGTCCACCTGACCCCGCGCGCCAACCCGGAGCCGGCGGAGTGGAAGGCGCTGGAGCAGGTGACCGCCGCCGCCTTCGGCCAGCGCCGCAAGATGCTGCGCCAGAGCCTGAAGAGCTTGGGGAACGCGGAGGCGCTGCTGGCCGCCGCCGGCATCGAGCCGACCGCGCGGGCGGAGGAAGTGGATGTGGCGGGGTTCGCGGCGCTGGCGCGGGCGTTTCGGGGGAGGTAGGTCCTTGCCCCCTCCCTAACCCTCCCCGCTTCGCAGGGAGGGGACAAATCTCCTCCCTTGCGAAGCGGGGAGGGAAGGGGCCCGCGGCGAAGCCGTGGGAAGGGTGGGGGCAGTACGCCCCTACAACGCCGCCTGCACGCTCTGCACGAAGGCCGGCATCCCGACCTGCCGCGTCCGGCGCAGCCGCTCGGCGCGCAGGATGGCCTGAACCGCCTGCACGCTCTCGTCCACGTCGTTGTTGACGATCACGTAATCGTATTCGCCCCAGTGGCTGATCTCGTCCGACGCCTTGGCCATGCGCTGGGCGATCACCTCCGCCGAGTCCTGGCCGCGGGAGTGCAGGCGGCGCTCCAATTCGGTGCCCGAGGGCGGCAGGACGAAAATGCTGACCAGATCGGCGCGGGCGTTGGCCGCCAGCTGCTGCATGCCCTGCCAGTCGATGTCGAACAGCACGTCGCGCCCGGCGCTCAGCGCGGTCTCCACGGCGTGGCGCGGCGTGCCGTAGCAGTTGCCGAACACACGAGCGTGCTCCAGCAGCTCGCCTTGGCCGGCCATGCGGTCGAACTCCGGCATGTCGACGAAGTAGTAATGGACGCCCGGCTGCTCGCCGGGGCGCATCGGCCGGGTGGTGACGGACACGGACAGGGTGATGCCGGGATCGCGGTCCAGCAGACGGCGCGAAATGGTGGTCTTGCCCGCCCCGGAGGGGGAGGACAGCACGAGCATCAGGCCGCGCCGGGCGATCTTCGTGTTCATGGTCTCGGGCATGGGGCGGGTATCACTCGATGTTCTGGACCTGCTCGCGAAGCTGCTCGATGGAGGCTTTCAGCGACAGGCCGATGCGGGTCAGCTCCACGTCGGCGGACTTGGAGCACAGGGTGTTGGCTTCGCGGTTGAATTCCTGGCACAGGAAATCGAAGCGGCGGCCGATGGCGCCCCCCTCCGCCAGCATGTCGCGGGCGGCCTGGATGTGGGCGCGCAGGCGGTCCATCTCCTCGCACACGTCGGCCTTGGCGATCAGGATGGCCGCCTCCTGGGCGAGCCGCTCCTCCGGCAGGGCCGGCGCGGCGTCGAGCAGGGCGGCGACCTGACTGCGCAGCCGTTCGCGCAAAGCCTCGGGCTGGGTGCTGGCGCAGGCGGCGGCGGCGGTGATCAGCCGCTCGATCTCGTCGAGATGGCCGTTCAGGACGGTGACCAGACGCGCCCCCTCCGACAGGCGGGCGGTCACCAGCGCGCCGATCAGCCGGCCGAGGTCGGCCTTCAGCGCGGCTTCCACCCGCTCCCGCGCGTCGCCCTCGTCCTCCTCCACCGGCTCGATGATGCCGCGGACGGCGAGCAGCGAATCGAGCCGCGGCGCGGCGGCCCCGGCGCCCTCGATCTCGCGCGCCAGCTCCAGCACCTGGGCCAGAAGCTCGCGGTTGATGCGGAGCTGCGACACCGACTGGCTGCGGGTGACGGTCAGGTTCACGTTGACGCTGCCGCGGGCCAGCCGCTTGGGGATCTCGGCGCGGGCGGCGGCCTCCAGCGTGTCGAAGCCGGCGGGCTGGCGGCAGCGGATGTCGAGGTTGCGCCCGTTGACGCTCTTCACCTCGAAGGTCCAACTGTAGCCGTCGGCATGCCCGTCCACGCGTGCGAAACCGGTCATGCTGGATACGGCGGAGCGTTGGGCGGGCAAAGCGGCCTCGACGAGTATTTGTGGGATCGGGAGGCTCACGTTATAGCGTCGGGCGGCCAAGGCAACAAGCGTCAGGGACAAGGGGGAAAGGGGCATGCGCGATCCGCGCTCGATCGTCATCACCGGGGCGTCCAGCGGCATCGGGGAGGAACTGGCCCGCGCCTACGCCGCCCCCGGAGTCATGCTTGCCCTGAGCGGGCGCGACTCCGCGCGGCTGGAGGCGGTGGCGGAGCGCTGCCGCGCCGCCGGGGCGGCGGTGGAAACCGCGCTCGTCGACGCGGCGGACCGCGAGGCGATGGCGGCGTGGCTGACGGCGCTGGACACCCGCGCGCCGGTCGATCTGGTCATCGCCAACGCCGGAATCTCCGCCGGCACCGGGGGCGGGGTCGAAAGCGCCGAGCAGGCGCGGCGCATCTTCCAGGTGAATGTGGACGGTGTGTTGAACAGCGTCCACCCGCTGCTGCCCGGCATGCGGGCGCGGCGGCGCGGGCAGATCGCCCTGATGGCCTCGCTGGCCGGCTTCCGCGGCATGCCCGGCGCGCCCGCCTATTGCGCCAGCAAGGCGGCGGTGCGGGTCTACGGCGAGTCGCTGCGCGGCGATCTGGCGGGGCAGGGGATCGGCGTGACGGTGATCTGTCCGGGCTTCGTGAAAAGCCGGATGACCGCGGTGAACCGCTTCCCCATGCCCTTTCTGATGGAGACGGACCGCGCCGCCCAGGTCATCAAGAGCGGGCTTGCCCGCAACAGGGCGCGCATCGCCTTTCCCTGGCCGATGGCCGCCACCGTGTGGCTGCTGGCGGCTCTGCCGGTGGGATTGACGGATGTCCTGTTGCGGCAGGCGCCGCGCAAGGAATAATCGGGGGGATTAGGGCTTGGCTTTCCAATAGCCCCAGACGGAGGCCGGCGGGACGTTCAGCGGGGTGAAGCCCAGCCGCTTGCCCTTGACGCCCAGCGCGCGCTGGTTCAGCGGCGACACGAGGCCGTAGGTGTAGAGAACGAAGCGCCCGCCCTCGGGCAGGATGCGGAAGCAGGCCTCGACGACCTCCTTCTGGGCGCGCATCGGCAGGTTCAGCATGGGGATGCCGATGACCACCGTGCCGACCTTGCCGACCAGCTCAGGGCCGAGGATGTCGGCGGCCTTGCGGCAGTCGTCATGGACGACGTTGACGTCTGGATAATGGCCGCGCAGGAAGCGCGACAGATGGTCGTCGATCTCGAAGGTGAAGATGCGGTTGCCCGGAATGCCGCGCTGGAGCAGGGCCTTGGTGATCGCGCCGGTGCCGCCGCCGAACTCCACGACGACCTGATCCGGCCCGCACAGAACCTGTTCGCCGATCAGCCGGCAGAGCGCGCCCGAGGATGGTGTAACGGAACCCATGGAAAGGGGATTTGCCAACCAACGCTGGAAGAAAAGCCACGCGGCCGGCGGCGTCTTGCCGCTTTTCTGCTTCTCCGCGACGGTGATTTCCGTTGGTGTCATGATCGGCCTTTCGCCGTTGGCTGTTGAGCGTTTTACCCCGGGGCTAAACAAGCTGGAGCCTCAGGGGGTCCCGAACCTAACAATCCCAGAGCGCACTTATGTCGCATCCCGGGTTCCCCCGCAACCGGCCGAAGCGGCGGGAGCTATGCCATAAACGCGGGATATGACGTGGCGGCCAGCAGGGTCTGGCCGGCGTAGGACAGGCTGCTGGCGACCAGCGCGAAGAAGACCAGGGCGGCCACGGTGAGGGCGAGGCTGACCGCAACGGCGGCCCCGTCGCGTTCGATCAGGCCCAGCGACAGCAGGACGAGGGCGAAGCCGGGCAACCAGCCGGTCAGCGGCAGCGGCACCACGCAGGTCAGCGACAGGAGCAGCACCAGCACGCCGAACCAGCGTTCCCCGTCGATGCTGGCGAAGCGGCTGTGGCGCGGCTTCAGCATCTTCTCGATGGCGGTCAGCCGCGGCATCGCCTTGTCGATCATCCGCGCCGCGAGGGAGCGGCTGACCGAGCGGCGCAGAATCCAGCCGGGCAGGGCGGCGCCGCGCTTGCCGAAGGCCATCTGGGCGGAGAAGAGAAGGATCGGCAGGTCGAACAGGCAGGACACGCCCAGCGGAACCGGCGCGATGGTGGGCAGCGACAGGGCCAGCAGGATGGTGCCCAGCGAGCGGTCGCCCAGCGCCTGGATCAGGTCGCCCAGCGACACCCGCCCGTCCGGCAGGTTGGCGCGGAAGGCCGCCAGAACGTCGGAGGTCCGCTCCTCCCCATGGTCCTGCCGCCCACGGCGGGCGACGGTCGCGGGGAGCGAGGCGCCTCCGGTGAAGGCCACGTTGCGCGGCACGCTCATACGCCGGCCTCCGCCGCCGCCGACTCATAGGCTTCGAGATGCTCAAGCCATGCCTCCTCGGCGGCGGACAGCTTCTTGTCCACCACGCCGAGGTCGATCTGGAGCTTCTGCAGCTTGTCGCTGGGACCGCTGTAGAGGGCGGGATCGGCCAGCTTCGCCTCGATCTTGCGTTTCTCCTCGGTCAGCTTGTTGACCTGCGACTCCGCGTCGGTGGCTTTCTTCTTCAGCGGGGCGAGCGTGGCGCGGGCCTCCGCCGCAGCGCGGCGCTGATCCTTGCGGCTGGCCCCGGCGTCCGTCGTCTCGCCGCCCTTGGCGGCGGCGCGCTCGGCCCGCGCTCGGTCGAGCAGGAAGCGGCGGTAGTCGTCGAGGTCGCCGTCGTAGGGCTGCACCGTGCCGTCGGCGACCAGCAGAAGCCGGTCAGCGGTCAGCTCGATCAGGTGCGGGTCGTGGCTGATGAGGATGACGGCGCCCTCGAATCCGTTGATCGCCTCGATCAGCGCCTCGCGGCTGTCCACGTCGAGATGGTTGGTCGGCTCGTCGAGCATCAGGATGTGCGGCGTCTCGCGGCTCATCAGTGCCAGCAGCAGCCGGGCCTTCTCGCCGCCGGACAGGTCGGCGATGCGGGTTTCCGCCTTGCTCTGCTGGAAGCCGAAGCGGCCGAGATGGGCGCGGACCTTCTCCTCCGGCGCCAGCGGCATGATGCGCTGGGTCTGCTGGATGGGGGTCAGCGACAGGTCCAGCTCGTCCTGCTGGTGCTGGGCGAAATAGCCGACGCGCAGCTTGGTCGGGCGCTTCACCTCGCCGGCCATCGCCTCCAGCCGACCGGCCAGCAGCTTCACCAGCGTGGACTTGCCGTTGCCGTTGGCGCCGAGCAGGGCGATGCGGTCGTCCATGTCGATGCGCAGGTTGACTCGGCGCAGGATGGCGCGGTCGCCGTAGCCGATGGTCACCCCGTCGAGCGCAATCAGCGGCGGGGCCATCTCGTCCGGCTGGGGGAAGTTGAAGACGACCTCGGCGTCGTCCTCCATCAGCGTGATGGTCTCCAGCTTCTCCAGGGCCTTCAGGCGGCTCTGCGCCTGGCGGGCCTTGGTCGCCTTGTAGCGGAAGCGTTCGACGAAGGCCATCATGTGCTTGCGCTTGGCCTCCTGCTTGGTCGCCATGGCCTGCAGCCGCTCCATGTTGGCGCGGCGCTGCTTGAGAAACTGGTCGTAGTTGCCGGCGTAGGTCACCAGCTTGCCCTGGTCCACATGGATGGTCGTCGTGGGGACCGAGTTCAAGAGGTCGCGGTCGTGGCTGACCAGCAGGATCGTGTGGGGGTAGTTCTTGAGGTACCCCTCAAGCCAGATGGTCGCCTCCAGATCGAGGTGGTTGGTCGGCTCGTCGAGCAGCAGCAGGTCGGGGCGGGCGAACAGCACGCCGGCCAGCGCCACGCGCATCCGCCAGCCGCCCGAGAAGTCGGAGCAGGGGCGGGTCTGCGCGTCGGCGTCGAAGCCCAGGCCGGAGAGCACCTGGGCGGCGCGCGACGGCGCCGAATGCGCCTCGATGTCGGCCAGCCGGGCGTGGATCTCGCCGATGCGCATGGGGTCGGTGGCCGTCTCTGCCTCGGCCAGCAGGGCGGTGCGCTCCGTGTCGGCGGCCAGGACGGCGTCGATCAGCGTGGTGGCGCCGCTCGGGGCCTCCTGCGCCACCATGCCGATCTTGGTGCCGGTGGGCACGCCGATGGCTCCGGCGTCCGTCTGGAGCTGGCCGGCGATGAGCTTGAGGAGGGTGGATTTTCCGGTGCCGTTGCGGCCGACCAGCGCCACGCGGTGGCCCTTCGACACGACCGCGGTGGCGCGGTCGAACAGCACACGTCCGCCGTAGCGGAACGTCAGGTCGTTGATGTGCAGCATATCGGCGCCGGTTTACCATGGAGAAACCGCAATTTGAAGCGGGACCCGCGGGCCAACCCTTCATGGCAGCCGCGCGAAGCGACGTGGTGCGGCCTCACGAACCGGTTGCCGTGGCCGAAAAGCGCCTATATAACCCCGCGCAATCGGCGCCCCGGCCAAACCAGCGGCGCCCATAACGCATTTCCAGCAGGAGCCCACCGCCATGGCCGTCGAACGCACCCTCTCGATCATCAAGCCCGATGCCACCCGCCGCAACCTGACCGGCAAGATCAACGCCAAGTTCGAGGACGGCGGCCTGCGCATCGTCGCGCAGAAGCGCGTCCAGCTGTCCAAGGCCCAGGCCGAGCAGTTCTACGGCGTGCATCGCGAGCGTCCGTTCTTCAACGACCTCGTCTCCTTCATGATCTCCGGCCCGGTCGTGCTCCAGGTTCTGGAAGGCGAGAACGCCATCGCCCGCAACCGCGAGATCATGGGCGCCACCAACCCGGCCAACGCCGCCGAGGGCACCATCCGCAAGGAGTTCGCCGAGTCGATTGAGGCCAACTCGGTGCACGGCTCGGATGCTCCGGAGACCGCCGCGCAGGAGATCGCCTTCTTCTTCGCCGGCATCGAGCTGGTTGGCTGATCGCGGCTCGTCCGCTTCGCAGCCTTGTGCGAAGGGCCGTCCCGACCGGGGCGGCCCTTTTCGATTCAGGGTCGATTCAAGCGCGAATCAGGACCTTCCGCCCGCAACTTGTCGCCCGCGCCGGGTCACGGCATCGTGGACAGGCGTGGCGAAGTCGAGTATTCGGGGATTCTACCGCTAGGAGTACCCCCGCCATGGAAAATCCGCACGTCAAGCCGATCGTCGCGGCCCTGCTGGAACCGCTGCCGCCCCTCGTGAAGGGCAGGAACGACCTGAGCGATCCGGGCGTGGTGGAACTGCTGGTGCGGGGCTACGTCGACCAGTGCCTGGCGGCCTTCCAAGAGGTGCTGCGCGGCAACATCGAGCAGGACGCGGCCATCGACGCCATCAACGCGCAGGCCACGGCCCTGAACGCCGTGTTCCTGGGGACCAGCGGCTTCGACACGGTGATCGTCCACCCCTGGAATTCCGCCGATCAGCTCGGCCAGTTCCTTCAGGACACGGTGGGGCTGGATTTCCCGGCGGAGGATTGCGTGCGCGCCGCGCTGATCCACCTCGCGACCCACGTCATGCACGCCATCCAGGGCGGCACCGAGACGTGGGAGGAGCAGGTGGACGCGCTGGTCGGCGAAATGCGCGACCTGCTGCTCGGCCGTCTGCCGGACGGGGCGTAAGCGCCCCGCCACAGCATTCCGGTTGGCCGCCTGAACGGGCTGTCATACCGACGGCGTGTGAAGGCTTCCTTTGAGGCGAGCCCGATCCACCTGATTTGGCATGGGCAGCAAGGTTCACCTGGTTCATCACCTTGACGCCGATGAGCTGCATCGGCTGTACAAGGCCGCGACGGATGCGACGGAGCGGACGCATCTGCAAATCATCTGGCTGCTGACCAGTGGGCGCTCGGCCCAGTTCGTGGCCGAGGTGACGGGGTACACGCCGCGCTGGGTCAGCGTCATCGTGGGACGCTATAACGAGGCCGGGGTTGCGGGGCTGGGTGACCAGCGCCAGTTCAACCCCGGCGCCAGACCGCTGCTCGACGAAAACCAGCGACAAAGCCTGAGGACTAGCCTGGCCGATCCGCCGCCCGGCCGCGGTTTGTGGACGGGCCACTCGGTCGCCCAGTGGATCGCCGGCATGCTTGGCCGGCTCGTCTCACCCCGGCGCGGCACCGATTATCTGGGCCGGCTCGGCTTCACCCGCCAAATACCGCGCCCCCGCCATGCCGAAGCCGATCCCTTGGCCCAGGAGGTCTTCAAGGCCCGGTTCCGCCGCCGTGTGCAGGCCCTCCAGCAGGAAGACCCGGACACACCCTTGGAGGTGTGGGCGATGGATGAGCATCGCGTCGGGCTGAAGCCGGTGCTCCGCCGAGTGTGGGCGCCGCGCGGCCGCCGGCCGGTGGCGCGCGGCCACCAGCGCTTCGAGTGGATGTATCTCGCGGGCTTCGTACGGCCGAGCACCGGACAGGTGATCTGGTTTCTCGTCGATGGCCTCGATGCGCCCATGTTCGGTGCTATCCTGGACGCCTTTGCCCGCGAGGTCGGGGCCGGGCCCACCAAGCAGGTGCTCATCGTCCTCGATGGCGCGGGCTGGCATGTCGCCGGCTCGCTGGACATCCCGGAGAGCATCACGCTGGAGTTCTTACCCCCGTATTCCCCCGAATTGCAGCCCGCCGAGCATCTCTGGCCACTGACCAACGAGACGATCGCCAACACCTACTTCGAGGATCTCGATGCCCTCGATCAAGCACTCGCCGATCGCTGCTGCGGTCTCGCCGATGATCCCGACCGTATCCGCGCCGCCACATGGTTCCACTGGTGGCCGCAATTCGCATGAATTCCAAGCAATGGAAGCCTTCATGCGCCATCGGTATCAGACCAGGAAGATCGCCATGAAGACCAGCACGGCGATTACGCCCGCGGTCGCCAGCGTCAAGAAGCGGGTGAAGGCGTGCCAGCCCGCCTCGTGGCGGCGGACGACATCCTCGCTGACCGGATTGTGGCCGTGTTCCGTAACCGCCATCGCCCTCTGCCTCCCCTGTTATGGTTCCGGCGGAGAATGTGGGGAGTGCGGACGGTTGCGGCAAGGGTCCCGCTTGCCCGAGGGGCGCCTTTGGGGCGACTCAGGCCGGCGGGTTGATGAGCGTCGGCAGGTCCGCCGCCGGGCCTGACAGGGTCACCCGGCCATCCTCGACACGGGCGCGGCCCTCGGCGATCAGGCGCAGCGCCTGGGGATAGAGCCGGTGTTCGGCCTCCAGCACGCGGGCGGACAGCCGGTCGGCGTCGTCGCCGGGCAGGACCGGCACCGCGGCCTGGGCGATGATCGGCCCCTCGTCCATCTCCGGGCGCACGTAATGGACGGTGCAGCCGTGGAAGCGCACCCCGGCGTCCAGCGCCCGCTGGTGGGTGTCCAATCCCTTGAAGGAAGGCAGCAGCGACGGGTGGATGTTGATCATCCGGTCGTGCCAGCGCTCGACGAACCAGGGCGACAGCAGCCGCATGAAGCCGGCCAGACAGACCAGTTCGACCCCCGCCTCGCGCAGGCGCGCGTCCATGGCCTCTTCGAAGGCGCGCTTGTCGCCGGGGAAGTCGCGGTGGCTGACCACGGCGACCGGGACTCCGGCGGCGGTGGCGCGCTCCAACCCGTAGGCGTCGGCCTTGTTGGAGAGCACCAGAGCGATGCCCGCCGGAAAGCCCGGGGCGGCGCAGGCGTCGACCAACGCCTGCAGATTGCTGCCGCGCCCGGAGATCAGGACGCCAACTTTCAAAGAGTTGGGCGTCAGGCCGACCATGCCGTGTCCATGCCGGTGACGGTGACGCGGGCATCGCCGTCCTTGACCGCATGCACGGTGCCGACGGTGAAGACCGTCTCGCCGCCCTTGGCCAGGATCTCGGTCGCCTGCTGCGCCTTGTCCGCCGGGACCACGACGACCATGCCGAGACCGGTGTTGAAGGTGCGCGCCATGTCCAGCGGGGTCAGCCCGCCCGTCTTCATCAGCCAGTTGAAGACCGGCGGCAGCGGCCATGTGGCCGCGTCGAGCGTGACGCCCAGCCCGTCCGGCAGGACGCGCGGGATGTTCTCGATCAGGCCGCCGCCGGTGATGTGGGCCATCGCCCGCACCGTGCCGGCACGCACCGCGGCCAGCGTGCTCTTCACATAGATGCGGGTCGGGGTCAGCAGGGCCTCGCCCAGCGTCTTCCCGGCGTCCCAGGGGCAAGGCGAGTCGTAGCCGAGGCCGGACGTCTCCACCAGCTTGCGGACCAGCGAATAGCCGTTGGAATGCACGCCGGAGGAGGCGAGGCCGAGCACGACGTCGCCGTCCCGCACGGTGGCGCCGGTCAGCGCGTCCTTGCGCTCCACCGCACCGACCGAGAAGCCGGCGAGGTCGTAGTCGCCCTCGGCGTACATGCCCGGCATCTCCGCCGTCTCGCCGCCGACCAGCGCGCAGCCGGCCTGACGGCAGCCTTCCGCGATGCCGGCGACGATGGCGCGGCCCGCGGCGACGTCCAGCTTGCCCGTGGCGTAGTAATCGAGGAACAGCAGCGGCTCCGCGCCCTGAACGACGAGGTCGTTCACGCACATCGCCACGAGGTCTATACCCACCGTGTCGTGCCGGTTCGCCAGGATGGCGACCTTCAGCTTGGTGCCCACGCCGTCCGTGGTGGCGACCAGCAGCGGGTCGTGATACCCGGCCGCGCGCAGGTCGAACAGGGCGCCGAACCCGCCCAGCCCGGCGTCGGAGCCCGGGCGCGCGGTGGAACGGGCGAGCGGCTTGATCGCGTCAACGAGCGCGTTGCCCGCATCAATGTCCACGCCGGCCTGCTTGTAGGCGTCGGACGTGTTATTAGACTGGGTGCTGATGGTATCCTCGCTTGGGCTGAGCTATATACCTGGGCCACCTGAACCGGGTCATTTTGGGCCGGGTCATAAGGGAACGGGCCGAACATACTCGAATCGGAAGGCTTTGCAATGCTCCACCGCCGCCATGCGCCGCTGTTTGCGGGCTTCGCCGCCATCACCGTGGCCCTGGCCGTTCCGGCCGGCCCCGTGGACGCGCAGGTGACCGGCGCCGCTCCACCCGCGGTGGCGGCCCCGGCAGCGCCTGGGACGGCTTCCGCGGCGGTTCCGGCGGCGGATCCCTTCACCGTCTCCGGAGTGAAGGTGGACGTCAGCGCCGCCAACGCCAACGCCGCCCGCGATCAGGCGATCCGCGACGCGCAGGTGAAAGCCTGGGCGGAGCTGTACAAGCGCCTCGTCCCCACCGCCACCAGCGTGCCGCGGGTGTCGGACATCGAACTCGCCCGGCTGGTCCAGGGCTTCGAGATCGACGACGAGAAGGTTTCGGCCACCCGCTATGTGGGCAGCATCACCGTGCGCTTCCGTCCCAACCCGGTGCGCGAGACGCTGGCCGGCGGCGGCCAGCAGTATGTCGAGCCGCCGGCCCGGCCCTACGTGATCCTGCCGGTCACCGTCGTGGATGGGCGCCCCGTCCTGTGGGAGGACCGCACCGACTGGCGCGAGGCCTGGGAGGGCCGTCCGGCCGGCGCCTCGCTGGTGCCCCTCGTCGTTCCGGACGGCGAGTTGGCCGACATTTCCGCCATCGGCGTGAACGAAGCGCTGTCCGGCGATCCCGAGGCACTGGCCCGCATCGCCCAGCGCTACAACGCCGGGGGCATTATCGTCGCCAAGACCGACCTGCCGGCGGGCGGTCTGGATCTCGGCCGTCCGCTGACGGTCGAGGTGACCCACTACACCCCCGACGGCACTAGGGACCAGCAGACGGTCAACGTGAAGGCCGACATGGCCGACCGGGCCGGCGACTTCCTGACCCGCGCGACGACCTTCGTGTCGGCCGCCATCGACGAATCCTACCGCCGCGACAACACCGTGGCGAGCGGGCCGGAGCAATCGACGCTGGTGCGCGTGCCGCTGGCCAGCCTCAACGACTGGGTGGAGACGCGCAAGCGGCTGGGCATGGTCAACGCCGTGACCCGCACCGACGTTCTGTCGATCAGCCGCTACGAGGCGCTGGTCGCGCTGACCCACCGCGGCGATGTCGAGCGGCTGCGCCAGGCGCTGGCCCGCCGCGACCTCGGCCTCGCCCGCACCGGGGCGGTCGCAGCACCGATGCCGGCTCCTGTTCCGGGCCAGCCGCTTCCGCCGGTCGCGCCCACGCCGGAATGGCAGCTCCAGGTGCTGGCGAAGGGCGCCGGGGCGTCGTCCCTGGCGCAGCCCGCCGCCGTTTCGCCGGCGTCCGTCCCGGCCGCCACCCCATCCACTTTTTCTCCGGCCACCACCGCGCCGTCGGCCTATCCCGGCGTGACGCCGGCGCCGGTCGGCGCGCCGCAGGCCGCTCCGGGGGCGCCGCCGCGCATTCTGGGCACGCTGCCGGCAGGCACGGCGCGCCCGTGACGGCAAAGGGCGTGACGGCAGAGGGTCTGGCAGCGTTACAGACGGGCCGGTACCGGCCCTTGACGGGGCGCCGGCGCAAGGGACAACGGCAGAAGGCACCGCGGTGAGCATCCCGAACATCATCACCTTCGGCCGCATCCTGGTGGTGCCGGTCGCCGTCTACTTCATCCTGGCCGGGGAGCTGGGGGTTGCCTTCTGGCTGTTCGTCGGGGCGGGGGTGTCCGACGCCGTGGACGGCGCCGTTGCCCGTATGTTCCGCGCCCGCACGGTGCTCGGCGCCTATCTCGACCCGATCGCCGACAAGGCGCTGCTGGTCAGCGTCTACGTCTCGCTGGGCCACATCGGCGTGCTGCCGCTGTGGCTGGTCATCCTGGTGGTGTTCCGCGACCTGATGATCGTCGGCGGGGTGATGCTGCTCTACACGCTGAAGGAGTCGCTGGCGATGCAGCCGCTCTACGTCAGCAAGATCAACACGGCGGTGCAGCTTGCCCTGGCGGCGGCGGTGCTGGCCCCGGCGGGGCTGGGCCTGCCCGACTTCCACCTGTTCGGGCAGGAGCTGGTTCCCCTGTTGATTTGGGTCTGCGCGGCGACGACGGTGCTGTCGGGGCTGGCCTACGTCTACCGCGGCGGGCTTCTGTTCAGCCGGCACGGAGGGGTGCCGTGACGGCGGCCAAGCAGATCCGCTTCTGGCTGATCGGCCTTGGCCTGTTCGTTCTGGTGCTGTGGCTTCTGTCCGGCATGCTGCTGCCCTTCGTGGTCGGGCTGGCGGTCGCCTATCTGCTGGACCCGGTGGTCGACCGGGTGGAGCGCTGGCGCCTGCCGCGTTGGCTGGCGACGACTCTGGTGCTGCTGTCCTTCGTCCTGGTTCTGGTGCTGATGGTCCTGCTGCTGCTGCCGCTGGTGCAGTCGCAGGTGTCCCACCTGATCGAGGTGCTTCCCAACTACGCCAACGCCGCGCGGGACCGGCTGCTGCCGATGCTGGACCGGCTGATCCACCGCCTGTCGCCGGAGGATGTGGAGCGGCTGCGCGGCGCCGCCGGCAACTACGCCGGTGACGTGGTCGGCTGGGTCGGGCGGGTGCTGAAGCATATCCTGTCCAGCGGTCTGGCGCTGTTCGACGTGCTGTCGGTGATGTTCATCACGCCCATCGTGGCCTTCTACCTGATGCGCGACTGGGACATCCTGGTCGCCAAGGTGAACGGTTGGCTGCCCCTGCACCATGCCGCGACCATCCGGGAGCAGGCGCGCGAGGTTGACGAGACGCTGGCCGGATTCGTCCGCGGGCAGGCGCTGGTCTGTCTTGTCCTTGGAGTGTTCTACGCGGTGGCGCTGTCGCTGGCCGGCCTGGATTTCGGGCTGGTGATCGGGCTGATGGCGGGGCTGCTCTCCTTCATCCCCTATGTCGGTTCGCTGTTCGGATTCGTGTCGAGCACCGGGCTGGCCCTGCTGCAGTTCGACGATCCGTGGCGAATCGCCATCGTCATCGCGATCTTCCTGTTCGGGCAGGCGGTGGAGGGCAATGTTCTGACGCCGAAGCTGGTGGGCGAGAAGGTCGGGCTGCACGCGGTCTGGGTGATCTTCGCCCTGCTGGCCGGCGGGTCGCTGTTCGGTTTCGTCGGCGTCCTGCTGGCGGTTCCGGTGGCGGCGGTGATCGGGGTGCTGACACGCTTCGCGTTGGGGCGCTATCTTGAGAGCCCCTACTACCGCGGTACTCCCTCTTCATGACACTGGCGGCCCAGATACCGCTCGACCTCGGACACCGCGCCGCCATGGGCTGCGAGGATTTCCTCGTCGCGCCCAGCAACGCCGAGGCGGTGGCGTGGCTCGACCGTTGGCCGTCCTGGCCGGCGCCGGCCCTGACGCTGTACGGGCCGGACGGTTGCGGCAAGACGCATCTGGGCCATGTCTGGCGGGCGCGCAGCCACGCGCCCATCGCCATGGGCGAGGTGCTGGACCAGATCGACCCGCACGCCCTGCTGGCCCGCGCCAACGCCGTGGTGGTGGAGGACGCCGACCGGGTGGCCGGCGCGCCGGCACGGGAGGAGGCGCTGTTCCACCTCTACAACCTTTCCCGCGACTCGGGCGGGCATCTGCTCCTGCTGTCGCACCGCCCGCCGTCGCGCTGGCGGATGAAGCTGGCCGACCTGCGCTCCCGCATCAAGGCGGCCCCCGCGGTGGGCGTGGAGGCGCCGGACGACGCCCTGCTCGCCGCCGTGCTGGTCAAGCTGTTCGCCGACCGCCAGTTGCGGCCGGGCATGGACCTCATCACCTACCTGCTGGCCCGGATGGAGCGGTCGCTGGAGGCGGCGGGGCGGGTGGTCGCGGCGCTTGACCGCGCGTCGCTGGCCGCGCACCGTCCCGTGACCGTGCCGCTGGCCCGCGAGGTGCTGGCCGGTCTGGAGGCCGGGAAGGGAGGAGACGAGGATGGATCTGGGAATCGCCGGACGCCGCGCCATCGTGTGCGCAGCCAGCAAGGGACTGGGTAAGGCCTGCGCCCTGGCGCTGGCGCGCGAAGGGGTGGCGGTCACCATCACCGCGCGCGGCCGCGACCTGCTGGAGGCCGCCGCGGAGGAGATCCGCAAGGAAACCGGCGCCACCGTGACCACCGCCGTCGGCGACATCGCGACGGAGGAGGGGCGCGCCGCCGCTCTGGCCGCCTGCCCGGAGCCGGACATCCTGGTCAACAACGCGGGCGGCCCGCCGCCGGGCGATTTCCGCGACTGGGAGCGCGACGACTGGGTCCGCGCCGTCGAGGCCAACATGCTGGCCCCGATCTTCCTCATCAAGGCGACGGTGGACGGCATGATCGGCCGCCGCTTCGGGCGGATCGTCAACGTCACCTCGGCGGCGGTCAAGGCGCCGATTCCGATCCTCGGCCTGTCCAACGGGGCGCGGGCGGGGCTGACCGGCTTCGTCGCCGGGCTGTCGCGGCAGACCGTGCGCCACAACGTCACGATCAACAACCTGTTGCCCGGCCCCTTCGAGACCGACCGCCTGCGCGCCACCATGGAAGGCGGGGCCAAGGCCAACAACCGCAGCCTGGACGAGGAGATGGACGTCCGTCGCGCCGGCAACCCGTCGGGCCGGTTCGGCGATCCGGCGGAGTTCGGTGCGGCCTGCGCCTTCCTCTGCTCCGCCCACGCCGGTTTCATGACCGGGCAGAACGTGCTGCTGGACGGTGGTGCCTACGCCGGGACGCTGTAGGCGGCTGGGTGAGATTTGAGCCGGGTCCTGTCCGACCGCCATTCCAAGAGCCGTCGGACAGAACCTGGCGGAGTGCCCGCTAGAAATCGCAACGTGGATCGAGGACCGATATGGCCTCGAACGCGGCCTGCATGCCGCTTTCCCGGTGTGCTTCGCTGATGGCGAGACCTTCCGCGGCGATCACATCGAGCCTCGTCACGCCGATGAACGCGAACATCGACCGAAGGTAGGTTTCGGCGTGTTCGGACGACGCCAGGGCCGTGCTCTGTCGATACTGGCCGCCCCGCGCCACGGCAAGGATCACCCGCTTGTCCTGCGCCAATCCTTCCGAGCCGTTTTCCGTGTAGCGGAACGTCTTCCCCGCGATCACGATCCGGTCGATCCACGCCTTAAACTGGCTGGAAATGGTCAGGTTGTAGAGCGCGACGCCGATGACGATGACATCGGCATTGATGAACTCGTCCAGAAGTTCTTTGCCAAACGCGATGTCGTCCATCACGGCCGGAGACGCCGCCAGATGGTCGCCGGTCAGATGCGGAACGGGAGCCGCGGCCAGATCACGATGGATGATGTCGATCGCCGGATTGTGTTCCTTCAATCTTTTGACGATGGCTCCGGACAGCATGCGGCTTACGGATTGTTCACCGAGAATGCTGGAGTCGATGTGAAGCAGTTTCATGGGTGATCTTTCTTGAAAGGCTGGCGAGAGCGGCGTGCTGTCACGAACCGGCCGGCGGCTTCACGCCGAGCGTCTGCAACTGCATCACGATCAGCCCGAGAAAAATCAGGCCAAGACCGGCAAGACGGGACAGCGAGACGGGCTTTCGAGGGAGGCCGACAAGACCCCATTGGTCGATGATGATCGACGCCAGCATTTGCCCGGCGATGGCCGCCATGATGAATCCGGCGGCGCCGAGTTTCGGCGCAAGCATGAGCGCGCCGGTGATATAGACGACGCCGACAACACCGCCGATCCATATCCAGCGAGGGGCTTGTACCAGATTCGAGAGGGTCGGCGCTTCCACCCTTGCCAAAGCCATGACGGGCAGGATGCAGGCGAAGCTGACGCACAGGGATACGACCGTCCCCCACAGCGGATGGCCGAGCGACCGTCCCAGGACGGCGTTGGCCCCGGCTTGAAACGGAACAACCGCACCAGTGATGATCGCGGCCAGGATGAGAAACAGCGAATTGGTTTGCATGGTTGAGCCTCCATGCATCACCAGATGATGCATTCGCTTTGTGGATGGAAATTCTGATGTAATATCCTTCACATGCACAGCACGAATACCCTTCGTGGCATCGACCTCAACCTGCTGGTGGTCCTCGATGCTCTGCTGACCGAGCGGCATGTGTCGCGCACGGCATCCCGATTGAACATGAGCCAGCCAGCGGTCAGCCACGCGCTCGGGCGTCTGCGGCATCTGTTCGATGACCCCCTGTTGATACGCCGCGACGGGCAGCTCGTGCTGAGCGCAAGGGCGCTTGAAATTGCTCCGGTGCTGACCGAAGCCCTGCGACAGGTGCGGGAGGTTCTAGGACCGGGAGGCTTCGACCCAGCCAAGGAAAAACGGACGTTTCGCCTTGCGATGTCGGATTATGGCTCTGCTGTCGTCCTTCCCGGTCTGCTGAAAACGCTGCGCCTCGAAGCGCCGGGGATCGACTTGGTGATAACCCAATCGAGCCGGGAAGCGATGCTTCGGCAGGTGTTGGACGGGGACTGTGATCTGGCGGTCGGCGTGTTTCCCGATCTTCCAGAACGGATCGAAGCAGAGCAGCTTTTCGTCGAGCGCTTCGCTTGCCTTGCGGATCGGGACGGGCTGGGAAGCCATGACCGCCTGGATATTGGAGCCTATCTTGCCCGGCCACACGTGCTCGTCGCGATGAAGGACGAAGCAAACACCGAGATCGACACGGCCTTGCGCGCCGTCGGCCACACGCGCCGCATCGCTGTCACGCTGCCGCATTGGGGAAATGCGCCACGGTTGATCCAAGGGACAGATCTCGTTCTGACCGTGGCCCGGAAAGCCCTTGCGCTCTATGAGCATGACCCGGCCGTCATCGTCTTCGAGCCGCCATTTCCGATACCGCCATTTCCCTTCGTTCAGGTTTGGCATGAACGGCGCGGCGGCGATCCCGGGCACCTGTGGCTGCGCAACGCGGTCGCGGGCGTCTCGATGGCCGTGTAGTTGGTTGCCATCCGACATGGGTGCCGTCTACGCACCAAAGCTCCGGGTCGATCTGTCCTTACGCGCCCTCCCGTTTGCCGATTGCCAGCAAGCAGACGGACATGACCGTCATCCCGGAACCGTCAGACAGAATCCCGGAAACTTGCCATCACCAGAACACCGGCCCGTCGCGGAAGGTTTTCCACAGCCCCGGCAGCGCCTTGCGGCGCTTGTCGGCTTGTTTGGTTAGCCAGCGGGCGGTCGCGTCGGCGGCGGGCCGCTGCTCGGGCCGGTCCGCCGACAGACGGCGCAGACGATCGCCGGCCACCGCGGCGTCGTGCTCGGCGTCCAAAGCGCCCAACAGGGTGTCCAGCGCGGCGATGAAGGGCACCGTTGCGGTTTCGGCGTAGAGGCCGCGGAAGAACTCAGCCGTGTGGCGCAGCTTGCGCAGGCGGCGGCGCAGCCGGTCGCGCGCCGCGGCGTCGGCACCGTCCAGGTCGCGCCCCGCCTTCAACGCTCCGGCCTTCAGCGCCTTGGCGTGCTGGGCGGCCAACCAGGGGCCGGACAGCTCGGCCATCGGGCGGTCGAGCTGGGCGCGGACCTCCGGAGCGGCGCCGGACTGCCACGCCCCGTCCTCCAGCCAGGCGCCGAGCGCCAGGATCAGCCCGGTGCAACGTGGGGATTGGATCGCCTCCACCGCCGCCAGCGCGGGCGCCCGCCGGGTTTCCCGCACCGCGGCGGTCAGCGCGGCGATTCCATCGGCGGGGGCCTTCCCCGTCGCCGCGAAGGGCGCGATCCCATGGGACAGCAGCACGTCCCAGTCGCGCGCCGGGCCGAGCTGGCGGGAGAACCAGCGGATGTCGTTCCCGGTGTGGCAGGCATCCGGCACTCCGGCCAGGGGGCGGAACAGGCGGATGGCGGTGCGCAGGCGGCGCAGCGCGACGCGCATCTGGTGCAGCCCCTCCACATCGCCGCCGGCCAGGGCGCAGGCCTCGTTGGCGAGCAGAAGGCGCAGGCCGTGCCGCACGATGTGGCGGTAGGCCTCGGCCACCGTGGTGACCGGGGTCAGGCCCAGCGGCTCCGGCAGGACGGGGGCGGGCAGGCGCCCGGTGACGAGGCGGTCGCCGATTTCCGCCTTGCTCTCCGTCCCGATGCGAACCGGCACGCGGCGCTGGAGCGCCAGCGCGAGGTCGAACAGGCGGCCGATGCGGCCCGACTTCAGCTCAAGCTCGACCTCGCTGATGCGGGCGCAGGCGTTGCCGGCGGTGATCTGGCCCTCGTCCACCGCCACCTCGATGGAGGTCAGGGCGTCCGGGCGGACGAGCAGGGTGGTGCGCCGGAACTCCGTCGTGAACTGCGGAACCAGTGCCGCCCGCGCGTCCTCCGGCACCAGGGCGGCGACACCCTCGGCGTCGAGGGGTGTCATGTCGGGGGCGGCCGTGGGGATGGCCCAGTCCCATTTCTTGCGGATGGCCACCGCGGCCGAATCGCCGGGGGTGGCGGCGTTGATGGTCTTCAGCGTCTGCACGAAGCGGTCGCCGTCCTGGCGCACCCGCAGGGCCACGCCCCCCAGGAACAGGCGCCGGTCCGGCGTGTCGTAATAGACGGTGCGCAGGTCGCGGACGGCCGGCGCGCCCTCCGCCTTCTCCTTCAGCGCGGGCAGGTCGGCAACGCGGGACAGATCGCGCGGATCGAGATGGAGCTTCATTTCCACCTCGCGCGTGGCGGACACCGTGGCGGACACCGCGGCGGGTGCGCCTGGGGGCGCGTTGTTCTGGGGCGCGGAAGACACGGGGGGCGACTCCTGCTCGGTTCCGGGCCTGCTCGGTTCGGAGTTGAAATACCCCATTTGGCAAAAGGGCGTTAAGAGAGTTTCCGCGGCAGGATGAAATCGGCCAGCCGTCCCGCCCCGCTGTCGAGGTCGGCCCAGCGGGCCGCTTCGAACAGAATGACGGCGCAGGCACCGGTTGGAAACTTCTCCGCCAACGCCGCGCGGTGCCGCTCCTCGCCGCTGCCGGTCAACTCGCGGGCGAGGTCGTGGAGGTCCGGGTTGTGAGCGACCAGCATCAGCGACGACACAGACTCGGGCGCGTCGCGCAGCCGTTCCAGAAGGACCCCGGCGCCGCACAGGTAGAGGCCGCGCTCGCGCTCCACCGGGATGCCCGGGGCGTCCATCACCTCCAGCAGGCGGTCCGCGGTGTCCGCCGCGCGCCGGGCGGTGGAGCACAGAACCAGCCCGATGCGCGCCCCGCGGTCCTTCAACTCGTGCCCGACCAGCCGGGCCGCCTTCCTGCCCCGCGGCGCCAGCGGGCGGTCATGGTCGTCCAGGGAGGGATTGTCCCACGCGGACTTGCCGTGGCGCATGAGATACAGGGTCTTCATCGAGGCGGTCCTTCCTGTCCGGATCGCGGTCCGGCGGGATGCGCCGGGGGTGCGACTGTTTTCGCAGCGGTATTATCGTGGCGGCAGTATTATGCTGTCTGACCCAAAACCGTAACGTAGTTGGGGTAGGTTGCTTGGCCCGCCGACCGCGGCGGGGCGGTTCGGCCCGACCGGACTGTAGCGGCACCACCCATCACGCAAAAGCCCGAGGCTGCTGTGACCGAACTTCAGGACTTGGAAGCGACCTGCATCGAAGCGGACGCGCCGGAGCGCTTCATCAACCGCGAACTGTCGTGGCTGGCCTTCAACCAGCGCGTCCTGGATGAGGCGTCCAACCCGAACCATCCGCTGCTTGAGCGGCTGAGGTTCCTGTCGATTTCGTCCAGCAACCTCGACGAATTCTACATGGTCCGCGTCGCCGGCCTGAAGGGGCAGGTGGCTGCGGGGGTGAAGACACCCAGCGCCGAAAACCTGACCCCGGCCCAGCAGCTCACCGCGGTGAACCAGCGCATCGTCGAGCTGATGAACGCGCAGCAGACCATGTGGCGCAGCCTGAAGCAGGACCTGCGCGAGGCCGGCATCATGGTGGCCGGCGCCGAGGACCTGACCGAGGGGGAGAAGGACTGGCTGGAGGCCAAGTTCCTCGACGACATCTTCCCCATCCTGACGCCCATCGCCGTGGACCCGGCGCACCCGTTCCCCTTCCTGCCCAACCTGGGCTTCTCGCTGGCGCTGCAACTGCACGAGCCGGTGAAGGGGCGGCATCTCGACGCGCTGGTCCCGCTGCCGGCGCAGCTCGACCGCTTCATCCGCCTGCCGGGGTCGGAAATCCGCTTCATCCAGCTTGAGAAGCTGGTGATGCTGTTCATCGACCGGCTCTTCCCGCCGTTCCAGGTGAAGGCCCACGGCGTCTTCCGCGTCCTGCGCGACAGCGAGATGGAGATCGAGGAGGAGGCGGAGGATCTGGTCCGCACCTTCGAAAGCGCGCTGAAGCGCCGCCGCCGCGGCAGCGTCATCCGGCTGGCCACCGACGCCGGCATGGCGGCCGACCTGCGCGAGTTCCTACGCCACGAGCTGCGCGTGTCGAACGACGACGTGTTCGTCCTGGACGGGCTGATCGGCCTGTCGGACACCCGCCAGCTCATCGTCGACGAGCGGCCCGATCTGGTCTTCCGCCCCTTCAACGCCCGCTTCCCGGAGCGCATCCGCGACTTCGGCGGCGACTGCTTCGCGGCCATCCGCGACAAGGACATCGTCGTCCACCACCCGTACGAGAGCTTCGATGTGGTGGTGCAGTTCATCCGGCAGGCGGCGCGCGACCCGCAGGTGGTCGCCATCAAGCAGACGCTCTACCGCACCAGCAAGGACAGTCCGATCGTCGCCGCGCTGATCGAGGCGGCGGAGGCCGGCAAGTCGGTGACCGCTCTGGTCGAGCTGAAGGCCCGCTTCGACGAGGAGGCCAACATCCGCTGGGCGCGCGATCTTGAGCGCGCGGGCGCCCAGGTCGTCTACGGCTTCGTCGATCTGAAGACGCACGCCAAGGTGTCGCTGGTGGTGCGGCGCGAGAACAAGGCGCTGCGCAGCTACGTCCATTTTGGGACGGGCAACTACCACCCGATCACGGCGAAGGTCTACACCGACCTGTCCTTCTTCACCTGCGACCCGGCGCTTTGCCACGACGCGGCGGTGATGTTCAACTACATGACCGGCTACGCCACGCCGAAGCTGCTGGAGAAGATCGCCATCGCCCCGATCACGCTGCGCCAGAAGCTCGGCCAGCTGATCGACGCGGAGGTCGCCAACGCCGCCGCCGGCAAGCCCGCTCACATCTGGGTGAAGCTGAACTCGCTGGTCGATTCGGAGATCATCGACCAGCTCTACAAGGCGTCGCAGAAGGGCGTGCAGATCGACATGGTGATCCGCGGCATCTGCTGCCTGCGTCCCGGCGTCAAGGGCCTGTCGGAGAACATCCGGGTGCGCAGCATCGTCGGGCGCTTCCTGGAGCATGGGCGCGTCATCTGTTTCGCCAACGGCCACGCGCTGCCCAGCCCGCAAGCCAAGGTCTTCATCTCCTCCGCCGACTGGATGACGCGCAACCTGGACCGCCGCATCGAGACGCTGGTGCCCATCGAGAACCCGACGGTGCACGAGCAGGTGCTGGACCAGATCATGGTCGCCAACCTGAAGGACGAGGCGAACACCTGGAAACTCGGCCCCGACGGCGTTTATCATCGGGTGGAGGCTGGTCCGGACGCGTTCAGCGCCCATAACTATTTCATGACGAACCCCAGCCTGTCGGGGCGCGGCAGCGCGCTCAGCAGCAAAAAGACGCCGCCGCGGTTGAAGCTGCGTACGGTCATTTGATTGAGGACATCGGTTGCCTATGACGCCGGCGCAGGAACACACGGTCGCTACCAAGGCCGTCGAGAGGGTGGTCGACAAGGGCGAGCGGATCGCCGTGATCGACATCGGGTCCAACTCGATCCGGCTCGTCGTCTATGACGCCCTGAAGCGATCG
Organism: Azospirillum sp. Marseille-Q6669; assembly: GCF_965111635.1. Taxonomy (NCBI): domain Bacteria; kingdom Pseudomonadati; phylum Pseudomonadota; class Alphaproteobacteria; order Rhodospirillales; family Azospirillaceae; genus Azospirillum; species Azospirillum sp. Marseille-Q6669. The sequence goes on from NZ_CBCOOP010000001.1 coordinate 2,213,180, forward strand.
CCCCTGCCGGTCTTCAACGAAAAGGTCCTGTGCGGGCTCGGCCGCGGGGTGGAGAAGACCGGTTGCCTGAACCCGGAGGGCGTGACCCAGGGCCTGGAGGCCCTGGAACGCTTCGCCCTGCTGGTCGCGGGCATGCGCGTCGGGCGGCTGGACGTCATCGCCACGGCGGCGGTGCGCGACGCCACGGACGGGGCGGCCTTCATCCAGCGGGTGAAGGACCGCACCGGCCTCGACGTCAGCGTCATCAGCGGTGAGGAGGAGGCGCGGCTGTCCGCCATGGGTGTGCTGTCCGGCACCCCCGCCGCCGACGGGCTGGTCGGCGACCTCGGCGGCGGCAGCCTGGAACTGGTCCGGCTGGAGCGCGGCGTGATTGGCGAGCATCTGACGATGCCGCTGGGCCCGCTACGCCTGATGGAGCTGAACCCCGCCAAGCCGAACGGGCTGGTCCGCGCCATCGACCAGCATCTGGAGAAGCTGGACTGGCTGGCCCAGATGCGCGGCAAGCCCTTCTTCCCGGTGGGCGGCGGCTGGCGGGCACTGGCCAAGCTGCACATGGAGCATGTGAAGCACCCGCTGCACATCATTCACCACTACACGGTGCCCTTCGCCGAGGCGCGGGACTTCGCCGCTCTGATCGCCAAGCAGAGCCGCTCCTCGCTGGAGAAGATGTCCGGCTCGCGCCGCAGGATCGACACGCTGCCCTACGCAGCGCTGGTGTTCGAACGGTTGCTGCGGATGGTCCAGCCGTCCAGCGTGGTGTTTTCGGCTTACGGGTTGCGGGAAGGGCATCTGTACGCGCTGCTCGATCCGGAGGGGCAGCGGCAGGACCCGCTGCTCGCCGCGGTGGAGGATTGGGCGCAGCGCTTCGTCCGCATCGGCGATCCGGCTCTTCTGGTGTCCTGGACCGGCAACCTCTTCGCCGGGGAGGATGACGCGGCTCTGAGGCTGCGGCAGGCCTCCTGTCTGCTCAGCGACGTGGGCTGGGCCGAGCATCCCGACTACCGGGCGGAGCACGCCTGCCTGCGCATCCTGCGCTACCCCTTCCCCGGCATCGACCATGACGAGCGGGCCTTCCTGGCGCTGGCCGTCTACGCCCGCTACGCCGGGTCCATCGATGGGCCGGGCACGCCCAACTCGGTCACCGCAGGGCCGCGGGCGCTGCTCAGCGACGCCCAGGCGCGCAAGGCTCTGGTTCTGGGACTGGCGCTGCGTCTCGCGCACACACTGACCGGTGGCGCCACGGCGCTGCTGCAGCGCACGGCGCTGAAGGTGTCGGGGGAGCGGCTGGTGCTGTCCCTGCCGGACGATTTCAGCGTGCCGGCCGGCGAGACGGTGCAGCGGCGCCTGGACGCGTTGGCGAAGGCGCTGAACCGCAAGGGTGAGATCGTGCCGCCGGCTAGGCCGCAAGCGGCGGAGTAAAGGTTTTTAACTCTCTCCCTTCCCGGGAGAGGGATGGACCTGCCGCGAAGCGGTGGGAGGGTGAGGGTGCCTTCAAGGATCAGTGCCTTGATATCCTCACACGGCCCTCACCCGCCTGCTTCGCAGGCACCCTCTCCCGGGGCGGGAGAGGGGATCAAACTGCAAAGGCCCTCACGCCACCTTGGCGTGGGCGATGGCTTCGCGGACGCTCACACCCTTGCGCAGGATGTTGTCCACGGCGCGGCCCTGCACCATCGTGATGCCGACCTTGTGGGCGTAGACGAGGCTCGACACGCTGTCGCAGCGCGCCAGGATGAACTTGCAGCGGTCCTGCTCCTGGATGCGCTCCATGAAGTACTTCTCGAAGGTCGGGTCCATCTCCAGCATGTCGTTGGACCAGAAGATCTTCGCGTAGTCGGCGTTCAAATATTCCAGATCGAAGTTCGTCACCCAGAAAGGATTCAGCCCGTCCACCGCGATCTGATAGCGGCGGTCCTGGGCGAACTCCACGACCTCGTTGAACAGCGACAGATTCTCGATCAGGTCGCCCTTGGAGATCTCCAGCACCACCTGCCCGCGGAAATCGAGGGGAAGCCGCTCGTCAAACTTCACGAAGCCGGTGGAGATGACCGTGGACAGGTTGATGTTGATGCCGATGCGCCGGCCCCGCATGAAGCTGAGGCCGTGGTTCAGTGCGCGCAGCACCGACTGGTCGAGATTGGCCGTGAAATAGTTGAACAGCCACTTGTTGGCCGTGATGTCGTAGTCCGGGCAGAGCCGTTCCTGAAGCAGCTTGATGGAGATGTAGAGCTCGAAATAGGCCATGTCCTCTTCGGCGTTGCGGCCGATGTTGGCGATGGCCTGGTTGAACAGGAAGGGCGACAGGTCGAACATCTGCATGGAGCGTTCGAGCTTCGCCATCTCCTCAAGCGTGATCGGCGGCTTCGTCTCGTTGGAATGATCGCCGGTCTCGTTGGCCTGCAATTCCTCAATGAAACGGATGACGTTGATGAAGTTCAACGCCAGTTCCATGATCGAATAGAGAGAGAATTCCTTGTAGGGGTTCGCCCCGGTCAGGGTCGTCTTGGCCAGGAAGATCTGCTCCACCTTCTGGCAGACGTCGGTGACGCCGGTCAGCTTCAGCCCCTTGTAGAGGATGATGACGTCGCCGTTGGAAATGTTGAAGGATTGCAGATAGGAGGCCTTGCTCGCCAGTTCCTGGATGATCGTGCGGACGATCATCTGGCTGGACGGGTCCTTGTCCCGCAGCAGCGACAGGTGCATGTGGATCAGTCGCATACCCTGCAGTTCGGATTTCGCAGAGCGGAGAAGATTCAGCAGCTTGTCGTTGTCAAATTCGGGTTTCTGGTCCTTCGCGGCGGCGACGGCAGCCTGCTTCTCCGTCGTGGAGAGGCGGACGCGGTCGCGTCCCATGGGTGGTTTGCCGCCGAACCTGCTCATACGCGAAATCCCCCGGGTGGGCGCATAGGGCGTGTGCGCACCTTATAGGCGAGAATTCCATCCGCGAACCACAACGCACCGATACACGGCATGGATACGGAGCCCGTGACTTATTAGCCCTGACCTTTTTTAACAATGCCTTAAAGCGCTGTTAATTGCGATGAATTGTTTCATAATTTTGGCTAAACGTCGCGACGCTGACCGAACCTGTAACCGGCCAATCCGACTCTTGCGCCATTCTGGAACGATTCTGGAAGGGGCCGTCTACGACCCCTCTCCATTGCCGGCCGGAACGACGCGGACACGGCGGTCGAGGACCGCCAATCCGATGCGTCCGCGCTTCAGCGCCAGCGCATCCTCGCCGAACAATTCCCGGCGCCAGCCCTGCATCGCGGGCACCTGGGCCTCGTCGTCCGCGGCGATCGCCTCCAGATCGGCGGCGGAAGCGATCAGCTTGGACGCCACGTTGTTCTCTTCGCACTTCATCTTCAGAAGCACGCGCAGCAACTCAACGATCGGTTGCAGGCCCGGCGGGGGCTCCTCGCGCGGCTCGACGCGTGGCAGCTCGGAGTCCGGCAGGTTCAGCCCCTTCTGGACGCAGGCCAGCACGTCGGCGCCCTGCCGGCCTTCCGCGAAGCCGCGGCCCATGCCGCGCGTGCGGGCGAGGTCGTCCACGCTGGTCGGGGCGTGGGCGGCAATTTCCAGCAGCGCCTCGTCCCGCAGCACGCGGGAACGGGGCAGGTCGCGGCGCTGCGCCTCGCGCTCCCGCCACGCCGCCAGTTCCTTGAGGACGGCCATGAAGCGTGGCTTGTTGGTCCGCACCTTCAGTCGCAGCCAGGAGCTGTCCGGGTCCGTCTGATAGGTGGCCGGGTCGGTCAGGACGGCCATCTCCTCCTCCAGCCAGTGGGCGCGGCCGGAGCGGACAAGGCGGCGCTTCAGCTTCTCGTAGGCCGGGCGCAGGTGGATCACGTCGGACAGGGCGTAGGTCAGTTGCCGCTCGGTCAGAGGGCGGTGCGACCAGTCGGTGAAGCGGCTGGACTTGTCGATGCGCGCCCCGGCCAGCTTGGTGACCAGCGTCTCGTACCCCACGCTCTCGCCGAAGCCGCAGACCATGGCCGCGACCTGGGTGTCGAACAGCGGGTGGGGAATCTGGCCGGACAGGTGCCAGAAGATTTCCACGTCCTGCCGGGCGGCGTGGAACACCTTGAGGATCGCCGGGTCCACCATCACGCGGAACAGCGGCGCCAGATCGATGCCCTCGGCAAGCGGATCGATGGCGACCGCGCCGTTCGGCCCGCCGACCTGCACGAGGCAGAGCTGCGGCCAATAGGTCTTCTCGCGCAGGAATTCGGTGTCGACGGTGATGTAGTCCACCCCGGCCAGCGAGCGGCAGAAGGCGTCAAGGTCTTCGGTGGTCGTGATGAGTGTCATGGCCGCTTCATACACGAGCGCGCGTCCGCGCGAAAGCTCGCCCTTCGGCAACTCTCCCAGCGTGCAGCGGACGCGGATGGCGGCTTGACATTCCCGCGCTGTCGGTGTGGTGTGTCGGGCCGCCTTTCCGCGCAGGATTCCGACCTTTTCCAAGGTGTTTCGACCCATGCACCCCTACCGCACGCACACCTGCGGCCAGCTTCGCGAAGAGAACGCCGGTCAGATTGTCCGCCTGTCGGGCTGGATCAACCGCAAGCGCGACCATGGACAGCTCCTGTTCATCGACCTGCGCGACCATTACGGCCTGACGCAGTGCGTGGTCGACACCTCCAACCCGGCCTTCCAGGCGGCGGAACGGCTGAAGCTGGAATCGGTCATCACCGTGACCGGCAAGGTGGTCAAGCGCACGGCGGAGACCATCAACGACCGCCTGCCGACCGGCCGCATCGAGGTGCAGATCGCCGAGCTGTCGGTGCAGGGCGAGGCGGAGCAGATCCCGCTGCAGGTCAACCAGGACACCGACGCCGGCGAGGACGTGCGCCTGCGTTACCGCTTCCTCGACCTGCGCCGCGAGCGCATCCATGAGAACATCCTGCTGCGCTCGCGCGTCATCGCGTCGGCGCGCCGCCGCATGATCGACCAGGGCTTCACCGAGTTCCAGACGCCGATCCTGACCGCCTCCTCGCCGGAGGGTGCCCGCGACTATCTGGTGCCGAGCCGCAACCATCCGGGCAAGTTCTACGCGCTGCCCCAGGCGCCGCAGCAGTTCAAGCAGCTGCTGATGGTCGCCGGGTTCGACCGCTACTTCCAGATCGCCCCCTGCTTCCGCGACGAGGACGCCCGCGCCGACCGCAGCCCGGGCGAGTTCTACCAGCTCGACTTCGAGATGTCCTTCGTCACCCAGGACGATGTCTTCGAGGCCATCGAGCCGGTGCTGCACGGCATCTTCGACGAGTTCGGCGGCTTCCGCCGCGAGACGCCGCCGGCCATCGACAAGCCGCCCTTCCGCCGCATCTCCTTCGCGGAATCGATGCTGAAGTACGGCAACGACAAGCCGGACCTGCGCAACCCGCTTGAGATCACCGACGTCACCGCCGTCTTCAAGCGCGACGACGTGGAATTCCGCGCCTTCAAGCAGACGCTGGAGAAGGGCGGCGTGGTCCGCGCCATCCGCGCTCCGAAGGTGTCCGACAAGCCCCGCAGCTTCTTCGACAAGCTGAACGACTGGGCGCGCGGTCTCGGCGCTCCGGGCCTTGGCTACATCATCTTCGAGGCGGCGGGCGGCAAGGGGCCGATCGCCAAGTTCGTGCCGGAGGCAGCCCAGGCGGAACTGCGCACGGCGGCGGGCGTGGAGGACGGCGACGCGGTCTTCTTCGTCTGCGACCAGCCCGGTCCGGCGGCCAAGCTGGCCGGCTTCGCCCGCACGAAGATCGGCGAGGAGCTGGACCTGATCGAGAAGAACGCCTTCCGCTTCTGCTGGATCGTCGACTTCCCGATGTACGAGCTGGACGAGGAGACCAACAAGGTCATCTTCAGCCACAACCCCTTCTCCATGCCGCAGGGCGGCCTGGAGGCGCTGAACACGATGAACCCGCTGGACATCAAGGCGTACCAGTACGACATCGTCTGCAACGGCGTGGAGCTGTCGTCGGGCGCCATCCGGAACCATCTGCCGGAGCTGATGTACAAGGCGTTCGAGATCGCGGGCTACCCGCCGGAGGAACTGGAAGCCCGCTTCGGCGGCATGCTCAGCGCCTTCAAGCTGGGCGCCCCGCCGCACGGCGGCTCGGCCCCGGGCATTGACCGCATCGTGATGCTGCTGGCCGACGAGCCGAACATCCGCGAGGTCATCGCCTTCCCGCTGAACCAGCGCGCGGAAGACCTGCTGATGCAGGCCCCGGCCCCGGTGGATCAGGCGCGCCTGCGCGAACTGCACCTGAAGCTGGACCTGCCGAAGCCGAAGGTCGCCGCCGAGGCGCCGAAGGCCGCCACCTGACGGTCCGGGATTTTCCCTCCCTTCCCGCTTCGGCGGGGAGGGGGGCGGCCAACAGAAAAGCCCCCCGTCCGTGAGGCCGGGGGGCTTTCTTGTTCAGGGCACCGGGAGGACGTCAGGCCGCGACGGTGCCGGAGCCGATCATGCGGTAATAGTTGGAGTCGACCAGGACGAGGCAGCTCAGCGTCTTCGCGTCGCCTTCGTCCTCCGTGCTGACCACGCGAGCATGCGGGATGCCGAACAGGGTCACGGTCTCCCGCACACGCCAGGACCGCCCGTTGGTCGCGCCAACGGTCTGGAACACCTGTCCCACCAAAACCTGCTTCTTGGCCATAGGAAAACCCTCATCCTGCTGTCGATGCGCGACACGAATCCGCGGCGGTGTGGTCACGCACCATGCACAGTTTAGGCCAGTTTCCTCAAAAGATGGCAAAATGAATTGTAACGAAATGCGCCATGGGCTGTGACCTTTGCATTCGCGCCTTTGCGTTCGGCGGTCAGCAGCCCGATTTCGGCAGGGCCTCCACCTTCTCCAGGATGGCGTTCACGGTGAAATCGCCGTAGTCGATCTGCATGGATTCGGCGACGCCGTTCTGCAGCAGCCGCAGGCTCATCTCATACTCCGGCTGGGCCGAATCGCTTTTCAGCGGGAAGAAGGCCATGCGCACCGGCCACGCCTTCTTGCCCTTCAACAGCGGGTCGGCGCCGTCCTCCTTGGCCTGGATGGCCGCGCCGATGACCGTGGACACCTCGGTCGCCCCTTCCGAATCGGCTCCGTCGAAGACGACCCGGTTGAAGAAGGTGTCACCCGCGCTGGCGTGGTCGAGCACCGCCAGGGTGTGGGCCGTCGGGAACATGGTGTTGGGGGGCAGTTCCATGTCCTGGGGCTCCGGCTTGGAGAAGGCGGCGGTGCCGCTGCCGTCCTTGGCCAGCCGGGCGTCGCCGCGCACCTCCTCGTCCTCCTCCCCGTTGATCAGCTTGCGGACGTTGAAGCGGTAACGCTGCCCGTCCTTGGCCTCCCACGTCGTGTAGTTGGTGGTCATCGCCATCTCATCGCCCTCGGCGTAGACGAAGCGGAGCTGGAAGCGCTGCTCCGTCGTCCAGCCGTCGCAGGCGTCGGCCCATTCGAACAGCATGCGGCCCCGCACGTCACTGACCTTGGAGCTGTTGCGGGCGGACAGCAGCGACATCTTGTAGACGGCACGATGAGGCAGGATGTTCGCCGCCGCTCCCACCGCCGCGCCGGCCGCATTGGCGGGGGCCGCTTGGGCCGCGCCGGTGACGGGAAGGGCAGTCAGGGACACCAGGAACGCGCCGAAGGTCGCGCAAAGGGCGAGGCGGGCGGCGGAGCGGCGGTTCTGCAAAGCGACATCCACAGGTGATTGGCAGCGTCGGATGGATTATGGGTGTTTCGGCGTCGGAGCGGAAGGCCCGACCCCCCGAATAAACGGAAGGCTGAGGACAGAAACATGCGCAGCGACTCTCCCGCATCACGGCCCGCACTCCTGGTGACCCGGCGCCTGCCCGACGCGGTGGAGGCCCGCGCCACGCGCGATTTCGACGCCCGGCTGAACCCGCAGGACCGCGCGCTGTCCGGTGCCGACATCGCCGCCCTGGCGGGGGAGACCGGCGCCGAGGGCATCCTGTGCACCGCCGGGGACCGGCTGGACGCCGCGGCCATCGCGGCCTTGCCCGAGGGCGTGCGGATCGTCGCCACCTTCTCCGTCGGCACCGACCATATCGACCTGAAAGCGGCCAAGGCCCGCGGCCTGATCGTCACCAACACCCCGGACGTGCTGACCGATGCGACCGCCGACATCGCGCTGCTGCTGATGCTGGGCGCGGCGCGGCGTGCGTCGGAGGGCGAGCGGATGATCCGTGCCGGCGCTTGGACCGGCTGGACGCCGACCCAGCTTCTCGGCACCCATCTGGGCGGAAAACGGCTGGGCATCATCGGCATGGGCCGAATCGGGCAGGCGGTGGCGCAGCGGGCGCGGGCCTTCGGCATGAACATCCACTACTCCAACCGGCGCCGTCTGCCCGCGGAGCAGGAGGCCGGCGCGGTTTACCATGCCGACCCCGAGGCGATGCTGGCGGTCTGCGACGTGCTGTCGCTGCATTTCCCGGCGACTCCGGAAACCACCCACTGGCTGAACGCGGAGCGGATCGAGCGCCTGCCGCCGGGGGCCATTGTGGTCAACACCGCCCGGGGCTCCGTCGTCGATGACGAGGCCCTGATCGCCGCTCTGGCCAGTGGGCGGCTGGCCGCCGCCGGGCTGGACGTGTTCGAGAACGAGCCGAACCTGCACGCCGGGTACCGCGGGCTGGAGAACGCCTTTCTGCTGCCGCATCTGGGCAGCGCCACGGTGGAAACCCGCAACGCCATGGGCTTCAAGGCGCTGGACAATCTGGACGCCTTCTTCGCCGGGGCGGCGGCGCCGGACCGTGTGGTGTGAGGGTGTCACGAGGGGGGCCGTCCGATCCCGGACAGGCCATTTGTTCGAAAGCCGTTCAAAAGAGAAAATAAATCAAAAATAGATAAAATTTTCCGTAATGGGCCGTTCTCCGGGCAGAATCTGCCCAGGGGGCGGCCTTGCCCGGCAGAAGTTGCCGGGACGAAAGGCCTAGGCTCCTGGAAATCCTCATATGGCACGGCGATTGCTGTGAATTCGGCGCAGCCAGTGCCGATCATGTGGAGAAAGCCCATGAGCGCCGTCGTGACCACCCAGGACCCGGACGTCATTGCCGCCGATCATCACGACGGACTGCCTTTCGACCGTGGGACCCACGACCGTCTGCTGCGAATGCCCCCTTTGCGTGGCTCCCGCATCGCCCATTCGGCGGTGCCCGTGACCGTGGACGCTTCGGCCCTGGAAAGCCAGCTTGCCGAAGCCCGCGCCACCATCGCCGAGCAGCGTGAACGGATCGCCTATCTGGAAAGCCTGTCCATGACGGACGAGCTGACGGGGCTGCTGAACCGCCGCGGCTTCTTCAGCCATTTCCGGCGCGAGATCGCCGCCGCGCGGCGGCAGCGGGCCAAAGGAAACGGCAAGGGCGGCGGGGTGCTGGTCATCATCGATCTGGACGGCTTCAAACGGATCAACGACACCCATGGCCATATGGCCGGTGACGCTTATCTGCGCCAGATCGCCCGGTTGCTCGTCGGTGCGGTCCGTGAGGAGGACGTGGTGGCCCGCCTGGGCGGGGACGAGTTCGCCCTGCTGCTGACGAACACCGACGCGGCCTGCGGCGCCGCCCGTGCCCGGCAGATCGCCACGACGGCGTGCCGGCGCGGCGTCCAGTGGAGCAACGCCGAACTGCCGATCCGTTTCTCCTTCGGGGTGCAGTCCTATGGGGCCGACGACCGTGAGGAGGAGGTGGTCCGCCTTGCCGACTCCCACATGTACCGCAACAAGGCCGGACGTCGCCCACGCTCGCCGGGGCGTAAGGCCGGACAGCCCGTCGCGCGTTCCACGGCGAACCGGCGGGCCACCGCCTGAGCCGGGCCGGCGCGCGACCCCCGGATCGGTCAGCCTGTCGCACCCCCCAGGCCGCGCTTGACCGGACGGTGATCCCACCGCAGCATCTGCACCTTTCCGTCGCAAAGGTGCCCGCTCTGAACACGTCTTCGGATCGCCCGAATCCCCCGTCGCCCCACCCCCCGGCCGAGCAATCTTCCATCCACGCTGCCGCCGACGCGATACAGCCGCACGGCGCCCTGGTGGCGTTGCGCAGCGATGGCGCGACGATCCTGGCCTGCAGCGCCAACACGGCGGAATTCCTCGGCTTGGCTCCGGAGCGGCTGTTGGGCCGCAGCGTCGACGTGCTGGAACTGCCGGAGCTTGCGGCGCTGCTGGAGGGATTGGCCGCCTTGCCGCCGGGCCTGCGGGCTCTGGGGCTGCATGCGGTCGTGACGCCGCCGGGTGGGGAATCGCTTCCGGCGTTTCTTCACGAGCATGGCGGGCGGGTGATCCTGGAGGTGGAGCGGCCGTCCGCCGGACCGGAGAGCCGCGGCGCCGCGGCACCGCCGCCCGGCCCGATGCCGGGGCTTGCCACCCTCCGCGACGCCGCGGGGCTGGAGGCGATCGCCGCCCACACCGCCCACACCGTCCGCCGTCTCACCGGGCTGGACCGAGTGATCGTTTGCCGCTTCGACGCCTCGGGCAACGGCGAGGTGGTGGCGAAGGATCAGGCGCCGGATTGGAACCAGGCCGCCCCGGACCTCCATCCCGGAGCGGCCCTGCCGGCGGCCGCCCTCGATGGCGCCCCGGACGCGAGCCCACGGGTGCGCGTGATCCCCGATCATGCGGCGGAGCCGGTTCCCCTGCTGCACGCCGACGCCACGGTTCCGCCGCCCGATCTGGCCCACGCGCAGTTGCGCAGCCCGGCGCCGGCCCGGCTGGATTTCCTGCGGCGGATGGGGGCGGGGGCGGCCCTGACCGTGCCGGTCGTCCATGGCGGAAAGCCGTGGGGGGTGATCTCCGGTCATCACCGGCGCCCTCATGGGGTGCCGCTGGCCACGCGGATGCTGGCGGCTATGGCCGCCGACGCGCTCAGCCTGATGCTGGACACCGCCGAACGCGCCGTGGAGCGCGAGCGCCGCATCGCGCAGGCGGCGCGGCAAGCCGAGGTGAACCGGGCCAAGTCGGACTTCCTGACCGGGATGAGTCATGAGCTTCGCACCCCGCTGAACGCCATCATCGGCTACGCCGACTTCCTGCTTCATCCGGGAATCGGCCCGCTGACCGACCGGCAGCGCGATTGCATCGGCAACATCCGCGCCTCGGGCGCCCATCTTCTGGAACTCATCAACGACGTGCTGGACCTGTCGAAGATCGAAGCGGGGCATGTCGCGTTGCACGAGGAGGATGTGGACGTCGCGGTCGTGGTGGGCGAGGTCTACGCCCTTCAGGAACTGTCGCTGACGTCTGCGGGGCTGACCTTCGACGCTTCGTTTCCCCGGCCGCTGCCGCGCTTGCGCGCGGATCGGCGATCGCTGCGGCAGATCCTGCTGAACCTGCTGTCCAACGCGGTCAAGTTCACCCCGGCCGGCGGGCGCATCGCCATCGACGTGACGCGCGCGGAGGATCTGACTGGAACCGGCCTGCGCATCGCCGTGATCGATACGGGAATCGGCATCCCTGAGGAGCACCGCCTCACCGTGCTGGAGCCCTTCCGTCAGGTGCCGGGCGAACGCATCCGCAACGGCGCCGGAACCGGTTTGGGCCTGTCCATCGTGCGCTCCCTGGTGGAGGCCCATGGCGGGTGGCTGGCATTGTCCAGCACACCGGGGCAGGGAACGCGCATCGACCTGCACTTCCCGCCGGAGCGGGTGATCGCATGAGGGAATCTGTGGAATCATGGGGACTTCGCGGCCGGCGGCGGATCGCGGGCGGTATCGCTAACGACAATTTAACCGTCGCGGCGGGACAGTGAACGGGCTATACCGGTCTCTCCGGGTGTGGTCGCTGCAAGCAGGAGCGCGGGTGGCACGATGCTCGCGGAACCGAACAGCCCCAAGAAGGCGCCGATGGACGACCGAACCGTGAAGCGTGTCCTGATCGTCGAGGACAACGAGCTGAACATGAAGCTCTTCCACGATCTGCTGGAAGCGCACGGCTACGCGACGCTTCAGACCCGCAGTGGGATGGACGCCCTGGCCATGGCGCGGGAGCACCGTCCGGATCTGATCCTCATGGACATCCAACTGCCCGAGGTGTCAGGGTTGGAGGTCACGCGTTGGATCAAGGACGATCCGGCGCTCAAGTCCATTCCGATCATCGCGGTGACCGCCTTCGCCATGAAGGGGGACGAGGAGAAGATCCGGGAAGGCGGTTGCGAGGACTACATCGCCAAGCCGATCTCGGTGACGAAGTTCCTGGAAGCCGTTCAGAAGTTCCTCCGCTAACCTGTTACGGGATCGGTCGCACGTTCCATGTCCGCTCGCGTCCTCGTCGTCGACGATGTCCTTCCGAACGTGAAGCTGCTCGCGGCGAAGCTGACGCGCGAGTATTTCAACGTCATCACCGCCAGCAATGGTCCCGAGGCGCTGGAGATGGTGCGGCGGGAGTCGCCGGACATCGTCCTGCTCGACGTCATGATGCCCGGCATGGACGGGTTCGAGGTGTGCGAGAAGATCCGCTCCGATCCCACGACCATGCACATCCCGGTGGTGATGGTCACCGCCCTGTCCGACGGCGCCGACCGCGTGCGCGGGCTGGAGGCCGGAGCCGACGATTTCCTGACCAAACCGGTCAATGATGTCGCGCTGTTCGCGCGGGTGCGGTCGCTCGTCCGCCTGAAAATGATGATGGACGAATGGCGGCTGCGCGAGACGACCTCCGGCCAGCTGGGGGTTCTCGAGCCGACGGGCACGTTGAACAGCGAGTCCTTCGAGAGCGCCCGCGTTCTGGTGCTGGAGGATTCGCGTCTCGATCTGGACAAGGTCACCGAGACGCTGAGGCGCGACCACGCCCACGTGATGGCCGCCGACACCTGCGCCGCGGCGCTGGAGCGCGCGCAGGGCGACGATCTCGACCTCGTGGTGATCAGCCTGACGCTGATGAACGAGGATGGCCTGCGGCTGTGCTCCCAGCTCCGCTCGCACGAGCGGACCCGGCAGCTACCGATCTTGCTGATGGTGGAGGAGGGCGACCTGACCCGCGCCGCCAAGGGTCTGGAACTCGGCGCCAACGACTACATCAGCAAGCCCATCGACCGGAACGAGCTGCTGGCCCGCGCCCGCACCCAGATCCGGCGCAAGCGCTATCAGGAGCGTCTGCGCGCGAACTACGAGCAGAGCCTGTCCATGGCGCTGACCGACAGTCTGACGGGCGTCTTCAACCGCCGTTACATCAACGCGCATTTGCCGCGGCTGCTGGAGCGGGCGATCGACAACCACAAGCCGGTGGCGATCCTGCTGTTCGACATCGACCATTTCAAGGTCGTCAACGACAGCTACGGCCACACCGTGGGCGACGAGGTGCTGAAGGAGGTGTCCAACCGCGCCAGCCGCAACCTGCGCACCTTCGATCTGGTGGCGCGGCTGGGCGGCGAGGAGTTCGTGGTCGTCCTGCCGGACACCGATGCCGAAGCGGCGCTGACGGTGGCGGAGCGGCTGCGCGGACGGATCGCCGACACGCTGTTCAAGGTGTCCGCCGACGTGGGCGAGATCCCGGTCACGGTGTCGATCGGCGTGACGGTGGGCGGCCGGCTGGGCGACACCGCCGAGGGGCTGATCCGCCGGGCCGACGAGGCGCTGTACGAGGCCAAGCGCGCCGGGCGCAACTGCACCATCGCCGATCCTCCCGCCAAAGCCCTGCTGTCGCCCTGACGGATGCCGCCCTAACGGATGTCACCCTGACGGAACCGGGCCCGGCAGGGGAGGCAAGGCAGCATACAGACAAGCAAAAGGCCGCCGGAAGGCGGCCTTTCTGATTCCGGAAGTCCGGGAAACCTTACTTGATCTTGGCTTCCTTGAACTCGACGTGCTTGCGCGCCACCGGGTCGTACTTGCGGAACGACAGCTTCTCGGTGGTCTTCTTCGGGTTCTTCTTCTTCACGTAGAAGAAGCCGGTGTCAGCCGTGCTCACCAGCTTGATGAGGACGGTGTTCTGCTTCGCCATGATCTCAATCCCGACTAAAAATCCGTGACCCGCCAGCCCGGCGGGGCGGCGTCGTAGCGGGGGAAGATACCCGCTACAGCCGCGATGTCAAGCCTTTGTAAAGTGGCTGGAAGGGCCGATCCGAGTCCTTTTTTTTACCGCAATTCTGGACGGAAAACGACTTAGCGCTCCGCCACCGTGTTGGTGGAGGACAGGGCGACCGCGCGCTGGTAGAGCGCCGGTTCGGCGAGGAGGCGCAGCGCCACCTTCAGGTCCAGTTCCGGCTCATGCTCCTTCCAGGGGCAGGCTTCGCGCAGGCGGGCCAGCGCCTCCTCATCGTCGGCGGCGCGGGCGCGCCAGCCGGCGAACTGGGTCATCGGACGCGCCCGCCCGTCGCGCAGGTCGGACAGCAGGGCGATGGGGTCGTCCTGGCCGGTGCGGCTGGTGCAGACCGTCGGCTGCACGCCCTGGCGGTGCAGGGTGTAGCCGGCGGGCGTGTAGATGCGGCTCCAGGTCAGGAACAGTTCGCCGTCGTTGGGCAGGCGTGTCACCGTCTGGACGCTGCCCTTGCCGTAGGAGGAGGCACCCACCACCACCGCGCGGCCCGAATCCTGGAGCGCCGCCGCCACCACCTCGGCGGAGGAGGCGGAACGCCCGTCCACCAGAACCACCAGCGGCATGCCTTCGGCGATGTCGTCGGGGCCGGCCTCGAAGCGCTGGCGGCTGTCGGGGTGACGGCCCTCGGTCGTGATGATCTTGCCCTGGGCGATGAACAGGTCGGCCACGGCGACCGCCTGGTCGAGCAGGCCGCCGGGGTTGCCGCGCAGGTCGAGCACGAAACCGCGCAGGCCCTTGCCCATGCTCTGCCGCGTCGACAGCACGGCCTCGCGCAGATTGGACGCGGTGGCGGCGTTGAAGCGGTCCACCTTCAGCACGCCGACCTGCTCGGACACGCTGGCGTTTACGGTGTTGGGAACCACGCGCTCCCGCCGGAGGGGGGCGCGGCGCGGCGGGGTGTTGTCGCGCGCCACGGTCAGCAGGACCATCGTCCCGGTCGGACCGCGCAGCCGGTCGCGCATGTCCGCCTCGCTCAGGCGCGCGGTCAGATCCCCGTCGATGGCCAGAAGCTGGTCGCCGCTGCGGATGCCGGCGCGGTCGGCCGGGCTGCGCGGCAGCACGTTGCGGATCAGGGTGCGCCCGTTTGCGGTTTCCAGGGACAGGCCGATCCCGCCATAGCCCTCACGTTGGGCGCGCTCGCTGGTGGCGCGCTGGGTGCCGGTGTAGCGGGAGTAGCCGTCCAGATCCGTCATCACGGAATCCAGGACCACCTGATAAACCCGCTCCGGCACCGCCTGATAGAGGGTGGGGGAATAGAGGCGGGCGCGCTCCACCGCCTTTGTGGTCAGGGCGGCCCAGCCGGCGGCGTCGGACAGTGACGGGGCGCCATACTCCCCGATCAGGCTCCCGGAGACGTACAGGCGTACGGTGTTGCCCTGGCGCTCGGCGCGAGCGGTTGGATCGATGGTCGCGAGCCCCTTCAGCCCGTCCAGGCCAAGCCGACCGAAATCGACCTGTTGAAGATAGACTTCGGCGATCTTGCCGTACGCGACGGCGAAGACCTGCTCGCTGATGAAGGCGGGCTCGGTCGCGGCGGCGACCGGAAGGGGCAGCGTTCCGCCGAGGCTTCCGAGGCCAACGGCGAACATGGCAGCCGCGAGTGGGACCGACAGACGCCCTCGCGGAGAAAATCCTCGTTTCCGTATGCCCATGGCGCGCCGTACGCGGCCTCCTTTCCCACAGGCGGACCCGGACGGTTGCCCGCCGGATTCGAATGGATAAGGGATAGCACTTCAGAAATGAGGGCTGGCGGGACAAAAGACGGGGGCAAGACTCTTTGTCGTGGAATGTCCACCACTGTGACTCAGCGGCCACGCTTCCGTTGCTTTTGGGTTGCGCGTCCCGCGAAACGGGCATTTCGCGGGGGGCGATCCGGGTGGCCGGATTGCAACGGATGATCGGTGCCGCCAACCAAGCTTCCGGCCAGTTCGCCCTCGGCGCGGGCCAGGGCGAACAGGGTGCTGCCGGTCAGCGGGTCGGCCTCCATCAGCACCACCCTCACCGCGGCGCCCAGCCGGTAGCTGCGGCCGGTGCGCTGGCCGACCAGGGCGTGGGCGCGCTCGTCGTGCTCGTACTGGTCGTCGGGCAGGGTGCTGGCGGGGATCAGGCCGTCGGCTCCGTTCTCGTCGAGCCGGATGAACAGGCCGAAGCGGGTGACTCCGGAAATCCGCCCGGTGAACAGGGCGCCCACGCGGTCGGCCAGGAAAGCGGCGGTGAAGCGGTCGATGGCGTCGCGTTCCGCCGTGGCGGCGCGGCGCTCGGTCATCGAGATGTGCTCACCGATGTCGGTCAGCCCGGCCATGGCCGCGTCGTCCAGCCCGCCCGGTCCCAGCCCGTGGGCGCGGATCAGCGCCCGATGGACGATCAGGTCGGCGTAGCGGCGGATCGGCGAGGTGAAATGGGCGTAGCGGTCGAGCGACAGGCCGAAATGGCCGATGTTCTCCGGGCTGTATTCCGCCTGCGACTGGCTGCGCAGGATGACCTCGCTGACCAGTTGCGAGTCCGCCGTTCCGGCGGCGCGGTCGAGGATCGCGGTGAAATGCGCCGGGGTCAGCCGGGGCACCCGCGGCAGCGTGTAGCCGATGCCGGTCAGGAACTCCCGCAGCGTCTCCTGCTTGTCGAGCGACGGCTGGTCGTGCACGCGGAACAGGCCGGGCATGCCCGCCCGCTCCAGGCTGTCCGCCGCCGCGACGTTGGCGCAGATCATGAATTCCTCGATCAACCGATGGCTGTCGAGGCGCTTGCGCGGCGCGATCTCCGCCACCCGCCCGCGCTCGTCCAGCCGGACGCGGCGTTCCGGCAGGTCCAGCTCCAGCGTGCCGCGCCGCTGCCGGGCCGCCCAAAGCCTAGCATAGGCGCCGTAGAGCGGGGCAATGACCGTCTCCATGAGCGGCTCTGTCGCCTCGTCCGGCGCCCCGTCGCGGGCCGCCTGCACCTGCTCGTAGGTCAGGCGGCCGGCGGAGCGCATCAGACCGCGCACGAAGCGGTGCCGCCGGAGCGCGCCATGGCGGTCGATCCACAGATGCGCCGCAAGGCAGGCGCGGTCCTCCTGCGGGCGCAGCGAGCAGAGGTCGTTGGACAGCGCCTCCGGCAGCATTGGCACGACGCGGTCGGGGAAATAGACGGAGTTGCCGCGCTCGAAGGCCGCCCGGTCCAGCGCCGAATTGGGACGCACGTAGAAGGCCACGTCGGCAATGGCGACCACCATGTGCCAGCCGCCTTCGTTCGCCGGGTCGGGGTCCGGCTCGGCCCACACCGCGTCGTCGAAATCGCGGGCGTCGGCGCCGTCGATGGTCACCAGCGGCAGGTTGCGCAAGTCGGTGCGCCCGGTCAGGGCGGGCACTGCGGCGTGCGACGCCTCGCGCAGGGCGGCGGGCGGAAAGTCGGTGGGCAGCCCGTGGGTGTGGACGGCGATCAGGCTGACCGCGCGCGGCTCTGCCGTGTGGCCCAGCCGCTCCGCGACGCGGGCCTGCGGCAAGCCCATCCGGGCCGCGGGCAGCAGATCGGCCAGCACCAGCTCGCCCGGCTCGGCGTCGTTGCGGTTGGCCGGCAGGACGAGCAGTTCGGTCTTGTTGCGCTTGTCCGTGGGGACGATGCGCCCGCCGTCCGCCGCGGGGTAATAGACGCCGAGAACGCGCCCCACCGTGCCGTCCAGCCGCCGGATGGTGCGCGCCTCGTAGAGCCGGTCGTTGATGCGGCTCAGCTTCGCCAGCACCCGGTCGCCGGTTCCCAGGGTGGGATGGCCCTTCTTCTCGGGCATCATGAAGATGCGCGGTGGGTTTCCCTCGCCCGTCCAGGTGATCGGGCGGGCGCTGACCTCACCGTCCGGATCGACGCCGGTCACCTCCAGCACGGCGACTTCCGGCAGCGACTGCGGTGGGGCGACGCGCTTGTTGCGCCCACGTTCCACGGCACCGTCGGCCTCCAGCTCCTTGAGAAGCTCCTTCAGTCTTTCGCGGTCGTCGCTGCCCGACAGCTTGAAGGCACGCGCGATCTCGCGTTTGCCGACCGGCGTCGTGCTGGAGCGGATGAAGGAAAGGACCGTGTCCTTATCGGGAAAGCTGCCGGAGCGGCGGGGCGTGTCGTTCAAGGGAATTCGTGCCGTGGAAGGTGGACCGCATAAGTAAGTCCTGGAGGCGGCAAATCCAACCGCGCCGCCATGGCGCCACGACAACAACGCTTCAAAAGCGCGGGTTGGCCATTTTAAAATGACGAGGTGTTACGGACGGCGATGCCAACCGGCCTCTGGTTCGGCCAAAAACAGAAAAGATGAAGGAGAAAGTTGGTTGGGGGACTAGGATACGGAATAGCCGCCCGAACTATCCTTGGAAGTCAACATGTTGGCAACGATGTTAGCCGGACTGTGGAGTAGTATGCGGGAGTGCTCAAGCTGAAGCTACCCAGCCAGCAGCGCGGCTCCAAGAGCGCGCCACCGCCTGACCGCCTTGCGCCGGTTGGCCGCAGCCTCCCGGCGCAGAACGGTCCAGTTGTCGACGGCTGCGAACAGCGCCCTGAGGTCCGGCGCCGCGTCGAGTACCTCCTCGTGCGCGGGCCACGGGGACCGCTCCAGTCCCCGCGCCCGCGCCCGGGCGTGAGCGCACGCTGCGGCGACAAGGGCGTCGGGCACGCCGTCCGCCTCGTCCCGCGCGGCCCGGATCGCATCCCGATCAGGACCGGCGATGTGACGGCAGACGGACAGCGCCGGGCCGCCGCGCATCACGGCGACCCCGGGGCCGGAGGCGGCGGGCCGTCCGGCGGCTGGGGGCCGTCGTCCTCCTCGGCGTCCTGAGGACGACGAGGACCCGACGGTTTCGGCGCGGCCGGACCGGCTGCTGGCTGGTCCTCGGCCGCGAGTGTGGCGCCCCGGCGCTGCCACTCCTGCACCTCCGGGACAAGTTCGTACGGCTCCCGTCCCGCAAACCTGCTCTGGTCGGCTTTGGGGAGGGAGTCGATATACGCGCCGATCTCAGGACTCGGCGGGTCTTCGGACTCGCCACGCAGGTACGCCAGCGCGGCTCGGGCGGTGGCGGCCTTGTCCTCAACGCGCTCGACGGCGGCGCGGACGGTGGCGGTTTTGGCTTGCTCGCGCTCCCACGCCCGCCGGACGCGCTCCGGGGGCTCGTAGTTGGTAACGACGACGCCTTGGCGCTGCGCCTCCAGCCAAGCACGCTGGAGGAAATCCTCCGGCCCCCGGATCTCCATGTGGCCGCGCCACTCATCGCGCGCCTTGTGACAGAGCGCCCTTAGGGCGTCCTCACTGGCCGGGCCGTGTATCGTAACGCGGTTGCCGGTATCGTGCAGACGACTCCGCCCGAGCGACACCCACGCGCCATCATGGCCCTCGACGACGTCGGTGTAGCCGCGCTCGCGCCAGCGTTCGGCAAGGCTATGCGTCTGCTCGGGCGTCGGAGCTTGGGCAGGGCCACGCCCCGAACGCAGGGCGGGCGGCAGCCATTCGACGGTGTCCCGCTCCCAGCCCAGCGAGTCGGCGGCAGCCCCCGCGAAGCCCTTGGCGGCACCCTCGCCCTTGGGGCCGCCCCAGTGCCGGACGGCCCCGCCCTTGTGGTCGATCTCAACCCAAGAGTCGTCGCGAAATTGCACGCGGGTCACGTCGGGCTTCTGCACATCGACCATGTACGCGCCTGCGGCCGCCTCGGCAGGCAGGCCGGGGAGCCTGCGACGCAAGAGCTCGGTTTTCACCTCTTGCTTGTTCGCCTTGTAC
The DNA here is from genome assembly GCF_965111635.1 of Azospirillum sp. Marseille-Q6669. NCBI lineage: Bacteria > Pseudomonadati > Pseudomonadota > Alphaproteobacteria > Rhodospirillales > Azospirillaceae > Azospirillum > Azospirillum sp. Marseille-Q6669. Next base: position 2,232,927 of record NZ_CBCOOP010000001.1, read on the forward strand.
GGGACCTTGGCAGTTTTGGCCATTTCGACCTCCGTTTCGAGAGCAAAGGTTTCCAGTCGGCGCCGGGCGCGAACCGCCCCAACGTGTTGCTGTCGGCGCGACGGCTGAGGCGGCTCTCCAGCGTCCCGCTGTCGGCGCCAACGAGCGGTGTCGCGCTCGCCGACGGTCGGCTCCGGCGCGTCGTCGAGGCCGCGTTCGCGGCGGCTGCGGTGGTCGGCACGGGCGACACTGCCGACAGCGCGAAGGGCGCTATTGATCTCCTCGGCCCACCGCTGGCGCTCGCGCCGGAGGGCATCGCCCGGGGCGCCCCCGTGACGGCCGCCGCTTTCGAACATCGCCTCCAGGGTCGTGTTTTTGTTCTTGGCGAGCCCCGTCTCTCGGCTCGCGTCGAGAGCGCGGGGCGTCAAAAGGACATGCGCGTGCGGCTGCTCGTCGCCGTCCGCGGCGGACGGAGCATGGAGAGCGACGTCGGCCACGGCCCCGGCGGCGACGTAGGGCTCTACGGCGCGCCGAATGAACGCTTCGCGCTCCTCCGGCGGGATTTCTCGCGGAACGCTGACAAGTACCTCGCGGAAGGTCACCGCCCGGGGGTGCTTCTCGGCCAGTTCGACGCGCGACCAGAGCTCGGCCCGGTCGTAGACCCATGCCGGGGCGTTGGCGGGCGCGGCGATGAAGGTCGCTGTGATCCCGTCCTTGCGGCTGTAATCGAACGTCCGGCCAGTCCTGGCGTCCGTCAACTTGGTGCCCGCTCGGTAGGCCGCTGCCGCGACGGCAGAACGGCCTTGGCTCCGCTGGCCGACCTTGACCTCGACCCTGTACAGGGCCTCGCTGGTGGGGCGGGTGCGGGGCCGCGGAAGCACATCAGTCCTCCCCGAACTCGTCGACGTACTCGCGGTAGGCCGCCTCCACGTCCGCATACGCCGACCATTCGTCATCTGAGTGGCCGCTGTAGACGTCCTCGCCACAGTCGATGTGGTGTATGAGCCAATCCCAGCCGTCGTCAGGCTCGTTCGAGCGCGGCCAGACAGACAGTCGATAGACACCGCGGGGCGTCCAAAACACCGGCAGGCCGTCGTAGCCCGTGCCCTCTTCCCATTCGCTGCTCGACATGGCGGGTCACCCCTCCGCGTAGGCGGCTTGGATGCCGCGCCACAGCCGGTCCCACACAGCGCCGCCGACGACGCAGCCTTCCGGGGCGATGTTCCAGAGTGCCTCCGCCTCCGGCGTACCGTTGGCACGCTGAAGGCGGCCACCAATGCGGCCGAGTTCGACAAGCTCGTCCTCGAGACGGGCGAGGACGTGAGCTTGCTCGACGGGGAGGAGGCTGTCGGAGTCGGCGGCGGGGAAGCTGTCGAGGTCGAAGTCGTCGTCGCCGAAGTCGTCTTCGGCGAGGCGCCGCATGACTTCTTCGTTTGTGCCGTACTCGGCCATGTCATGGACTCCTTTTCCTTGCCTGACCGGCGAGGTCCGCGGCAACTACTTCGGAGTTGCTTAACCGCGCCCTTCATAAATTCGGGTTTCTGAGTTCTACATTGCTTCTTGTTCTTCTGATCTCAACCTATTTCTTCTTAGGCGACATCGAGGACTTGGCGGAGAGCAACTTGGCGACGGAAAAATTGACCGCGCTACTACAGCGACGCGCGCGATTGGACGCGCAGATAGCCGCCGCGAAGCGGGCGGAGTCCGACGCGGCACGGAGGGCGGACACACGCCGGAAAGTGGTCGTCGGCGCGGCCCTCCTCAGCGCGGCCCGGCAGGATCCCGGGCTGCGGAAACTGCTCGCGGAAACGCTCGGTCGGGTGCTCAACGAGCGCGACCGGGCGCTGTTCGCTTCGGGTGACGGAGCCGCCGGGGATCTCGTCCTGCCCGGGGCTGAGGGCGCCGTCCCGGAGACGACGGAAGCCGCGTGTGGAGGAGGCTGGGTTGAGAGCGGGCACGCTGGCTGAGTCCGGGTCCGCCGGGCTCGCGGGGGTCGTTGCGGCGGTCGCTGAACTGGCGCCCTCGGCGTCGGCTGCGCTCGTCGTCGCGGCGGCGGTGTCGGCAGTCGGCTGCTGGCGCGGGGCGCTGCCCTCGATGGCTCCGGCCGCCTACCGTGCCGTCGTTGCGAGCGTCGTCCTTGGGGCTGGGGTTGTTGCCGACCCGGCAGAGCTCCCACGGCAAGCGGCGTGGTTGGCTGGGGTCGTCGAGAGGGCGCTCCGGTGAGTCGGCTCTACGTGCTGGGGGATGGTCAGGTGCGCGCCCGGCCGCTGACGAGGCCGGAGGCCATTCCTGGGCTCGACGGGTCGCTCGTCGCCGCGCCCGGCCGGGTAAGCGACGCGGCCGCCGGGCTGGTCGGGTGGGTCGCCGCCGAGGTCGCGCGGGTCGCCCCTTGGGCGCGGTGCTACTGCGCCCCACAACTGTGGTCCTTGCGCCCGGCCGACGACGCACTCTCTGACGTCCTCCCGCCGGGCGACCAACGCCGCGACCGACGGGGGCGGACGTGGGTCGGACTCGGAGGGCAAGCGTGGCACGCCGATGGCGTCCTCGCGCTCTCGCTGTCGCGTCCATACCGTGTCGCGGAGTACACGCATCACGAGCTCTGGCACATGATTTCTCGGCGCTTGCCCGCCGCCGACCGAGAGTTAGTCCACGGCGCGGCACGGCAGGCGTTGCCGCTTGGCAACGCCTACGCCGACGACGAGGAGGAGCGTGCCGCCAGACTCTATGCGGCGTGGACCGGGGCATGGCTCCACGGGCTGCCGTCGCGAGCGTCCGAGTGTCCAGTCGAGGCGGTGCTCTGGAGCGTCTACAGCGGCGGCGCCGGGGCCGCCTTGGCGTAGCGGGTGCGGCATGCCGCCGCAGGGCGCCGGGGTGGCGAGGCCGTCTTTCCTTGGAGGGCAAGGAAAGACGAAGCCCAGAACAAGGACAGTATCATCCGAAAGCTAATTGTCAACATTACTATGCTTTCCCTTGCAAATCCGGGCAATCAGTCGGATTTTGTTATCATGTTGACACGGGAACCCACCTATCTTACTCCGCTTGCGCAGACAATAACGGAGTAACTCTTGTGGACTGGGAAAAGATTGTTCGGGCCTGCGACCACTTCCCGGACGCCGCCAGACTCGTCGCGTCCGGCCTGGCGCGCCGGGACGCCGACGTCATGGTCTACTCGTGCGCTGGTGGGTCTGATGCCCGCGACGACGCTGCCGAAATAGTCGCGGCCGGTCTGGCGTACGGCCTCCTGCTTGGCGAGGTCGAGGACGACTTGGCTGTCCGGTTCGGCCGCTTTTCAGCCGACGTGTCGTTCGTCGATGGCCGCGTCGAAGCGGCCGTCGATCCATTCGACGCGGCCGATGCTGGGTAGCGCGCTCGCCGTCCCCGCTTTCCAGCCCGGCGGCTTCCGCCGGGCCGGAGCGAAGCGGAGCATGTCCACAGGCCAGCCAAAGCGCCTTCCAAAGCGCAACTTGGCTGGCTTGTGGGCATGTGCGTAAGCGGGGGCGGCGTCCGGAGCCGAGGATTCCCGCAGCCGCGCCGCGCCCGGCGCCCTCGGCGCCCCTCTCCCCCTGGGGGAGGGGGGCAGAGAGGATTCCCTCCGGCGGGGAGGGGGACGGAACCCGTCCTGTTGTCGCGCTGGGGCCGCCCTATTGGGGCGCTCTGGTGCCTTGCAAGATTCCGTCCCAATGATGTCGGTATCGGGCTTTTGAGACGAATGTCTCTTGGCCTTTTAGATGTGTGTGAGACAAAGGGGGGCTGAGATGCTCGTCGGGTACGCACGGACCAGCACGGTTGAACAGGAGGCTGGTTTCGAGGCGCAGGTGCGCGACCTCGAAGCGGCCGGGTGCGAACGCATCTTCCGCGAACAGGTGTCGTCTGTCGATGTCGCCGCACGCGCCGAACTGGCGGCGGCTTTGGACTTCGTCCGGGAGGGCGACGTGCTGGTGGTCACGAAGTTGGATCGGCTGGCCCGGTCGGTTGCCCATCTGTTGGAAATCGTCGCCGTGCTGGAGCGCAAGGGTGTCGCCCTGCGCATCCTGGGCCTTGGCATCGACACCGGTACTCCGACGGGAAAGCTGCTGCTGACGGTGATGGGAGGCATCGCCGAGTTCGAACGGGCCATCATGCTCGAGCGCCAACGCGAGGGCATCGCCCGGGCGAAGGCGGACGGGAAATACAAAGGGCGGAAGCCGACAGCCCGGTCGCAAGCGCCGGAGGTCCACCGGCTGCATGCCGATGGCGTCGGCCCGGCGGAGATTGCCCGGCGCCTGGGTATCGGGCGGGCGTCCGTGTACCGGGTGCTCGGTGAGGAGGTCGCGCGATGAGCCTGCTGTCGTTGACCGGCGCCGAACTGGTCGGGATGACACCGGGGGATATCGCGGAGACCGTTTACGACGAACTGTGCCGCCGCTACAACGAGCGCCCCCTCTACGGCGAGTGCATGTCCGTCGCGTGGCTGGCGCGGACAGCCATCCGGGCCGCGCATGGCGACGACGCGGTGCGCGCTGTCTGGGGGCGGGTGCGAGATGCGGACGGCGACACCGGGCCGCACTGGTGGCTCGTGCTGCCAGACGGGACGGTGCTCGACCCGCTCGGCGAGGACTGGCAGTATCCTGCCGTCGAGTACGATCCCCGCGTTGATCCCGCCGACGACTACCTCGACCGCGCGTGGTCGGACATGGTGACGGACTACCGGGCCGGGCTGCTGCTGTAGGCTCGCCCCTCTGAAAACCCCTGCCAGGCTGGTCCCGGCGGGGGTTTTCTGCGTCCTGAGCCGGGGCCGTCAACAAATGGAGGGCCAGGGAAGGCCGTACAGCAGCGTTTCGAGGGTGGGACGGGGGTGGACACCTTCGGCGCGGGTTCCTCGCGGCCCGGGGCGCTGGTTGTACCGATGCGCCCGCCTCGAGCGGAGGCCGCGACACCTGACATTTCTCGTCGTGCTCGACAGTGCGCGTCTGATCTTCTAGCGTTTGGATGCTCAATGCCTTGAGATGGATCCGACACGACGAATGGGACATGCCGGACACGTGATAGCCTGGGACGAAAGCTCACTTCCCCTGTATGGCTGCCTGACGGGCATTGACCTGCCTGTGGAGCGACTGGAGGTGGCGCCAGGCATCGTGCTCCGGAAAGTGTTCGTCGACATGTTCGGCATGTCGAAGCTCGCCTTCTCTCCACCCTTGAGCAAGGGGGCGGCGCATCCAGGCCCCTGGGTTGCTGTTAAGGGAGGATTCTCGTTTGAGAGCCGGGCCGAGCTTGCCATCACGGAGATCTCCACTTTTGAGGGCTTATCGCCTGCCGTCGTTGCTTGGCTGGTGGCTGCGGTGCTCCGGCTTCAGATGAGGACGCCAGTACGATTGGCAGTCATCGGGAACATGCCCTTCGACAGGATGGGTTCCGAATGGCGGGACGCTTCACCATACCCGTTCGAGGGGGCGCCCCAGCAGATCGGCCCGTTCACCGCGTGGCGCGAAGTGGCGACGGCAGATGACCTTGCATGGCTCGTCGACATGCTCCCCATTGCCGCCCTCCTCTACCACGATGAACGTTTCTTCAGGGCAATGTCTGTCTACAACCAAGCACAATGGAGCCCCACCCTGGAGATGGGCGTTGTGCTCATGTGGTCCGCCCTGGAAACCTTGTTTGACCTCGGTGGAGAGCGAGAGAAGACGAAGGCACTGTCCCGGGCGGTATCGGGCTATGTTGGGACGGATCGGAGCGATCGTGATCGTGCCTACCAAGTGGTCCGAGACCTCTATGCCAAGCGCGGTAGGGTGGTACACGCTGGCGGGAAGCTGGACGTCAACGACGTGATTCAGTCCTTCCAGTTCGGACGTGTCTGCTTTCGTAGGGTCCTCATCGAAGGCGCGCTTCCTAAGACTCTGCAATCCAGCGACTAGACCTCGCTTGGTTACTTTCTCGCCGGTGAAGGCTGATGCCTCAGGGCAGCCGGGGGCCAGCGGGGGCGCCCCGGCTCTTGATGTCCGATCAGAACGGTGCTTGGTCGAGGGTGGTGGGGTCCGGTCGGGGTGGCGGACCCCAAGTTCTGGCGCCGGGAGGAGGCCAGACGAGTGTCCCGGGGCGGGAAACCGGCGCTGCGTTGTTGGATTCCAAGGGTGCTGGGGCGGGGGAGGAAGAGGATTCCAGGTTAGCCGTTGTATCCGTATATGCATCGGCGTAGACGGCGCGCACGTCGGCGGCGGACACGCCGGGACGGCCGCGAACGTGCCACGACTCGCGCAGGATGCCGTCGCCGTAGTCGTGCATGACCACCCGTAGCACCGTGAAACCCGTGTTGGTGAACAAACTTTCCTTGAGCCGCTGAACGCGGACGGCCGCCCGTCGGGGGACGACCTCTGCGACGCCGTATTCGCCCCGCCGGACGGTCAGGCCGTCGCGGTCGAGGTCGCCAAGCCAGCGGCGGTACTCGCCGACAGCACGGACCAAGGCGAGGCCGCGCGTCTGACGCCACAGTTCGGCGAGCTCTTCGGGATTCCACTCCTCATCGAGCTCCTCGGCCAGCCCGGCGGCGGCGTACTGCACGAGTGCGGCCGGGTGGCGGACGAGGCGCTCGTCCTCGTCGTCGGTGTGCCACCACAGCCAACCCGTGGGCCGGTCCCAGGCGCCGACCCAATACCGCTCCAGGGCTGCCCACTCTGCGGACGTGCCGCCCCGGGCAACGATGTGGAAATGCACGTACACCCTGCCGTCGCCGTCCCGTTTGATGTGAGCAGCGATCATATCGACGGCGATGCCCGGTGCGTGCCGCTTGATGCCGTAGCGCAGGCGGTCGGCCACGCGGCGGCTCGTGTCCGCGTGCGCGTGGCGCAAGGCGTCCAACGGGACACTGCACGCCGGGGCGGCGACGCGGATCTGCCGAACTTCGTCGATGCCGTGCTTGGCCGTGTAGGCCGTGTAGCGCAGGCCATGCCGGATCTTGGCGGCAAATGCCTGCGACGCGAACATCTGGCTCCGCCGGAGGGCACGGCCCAGGGACTCCGTCCACTCGCCGTCCCGGCTGAGGATCTGGTCTTCGCTGTCCCGGGGGGCGGCGAAGACCTCGACTTCGGTGAGACCGGCTTCGAGCAACAGCGCGGCGAGGCGCTGGTCGTCGGCGCGTTGGAGACGGGGTGAAGCGTCGTAGGCTTCGCGACCGTGATCAAATGTAAACTTGTTGGAAGCGGTGTCTGTGAGGAGGGTGTTGGCAAGTTGGCTATGTAGCCATCCGCTCAAGCGCCCCGGGACAGGGCGCCGCTCTTGTTGACAATGCGTTCGGGAGAGATCATTTTCTTCCTACGAGCACATGATGACCCGACCGGAGCGGCGCCAACCGCGATGATGGCCGGGTTTTCATTTATCTATGCTTAGTGCGTTGCTTGCGTCAAGGTCCGACGCGGCCGGCGGCCACGTCGGACGAGGAGAATGCGAGCGCCAGGGCAGGCCAGCGGGATCAGGCCCGGCGTAGGTGCGACAGGTCTACTTCGGGACGGATCGCCTCGACGAGTTGCCGGAGTCGCTCGACGTCGGTCCGCTTGTTGTAGACCCGGCGGCCCACGCCTGCGCCCGCTCCTTCGTGGCCCATGAGCGCGTCGAGCCATCGCTCCTGAAGGTCGGCGCCGTCGATCAGCGTCCGCACCGTGTGCCGGAAGCTGTGGAAGACGGTCTTCTCGCGGACGCCCAGGCCGATTTTGAAGCGGCTGAACTGACGGCTGTACTCATGCCCGAGCTTGCCGTCCTCGCCGTAGGGGCGAAGCTCGGGAAACAGACGGGCTGCACCCTCACGGCGACGGCGTTCCACGAGATCAAGGAGCCCAAGTTCGACGAGGGTCGAATGAACGGGCACGAGGCGTTCACCCGCTTCGGTCTTCGGGTCCCACCCGTCCGGATGGGGCTGAATCACGAAACACGGCACGCCGTGAAGAACTTGGAGGTCCTGCTCGGGGCCGGGGCGGAGACGACAGATCTCTTCCAGGCGCAGGCCGGAGTGCAGGGCGATGAGCGGGAGCCACCACTCCGCCGTCGTCCGGTCGGCGTTGGGGGCGTAGCGCGAAGAGTGAAACAGGATGCGCAGGTCCTCCGCCGACCAGTCATCACGCGCAGACCGGCCGCGCTTCCCAAGAGGGAATTTGAACCCCGTCGTGACGATCTCGGAGACGTGACCACGTTCCTTGAGCCAGCCAAAATACTGATTCAGCGCCGAAAAGTGACGCTTGACGGTCTTCATGCTGAGACACTCGGCACCGGTGCCTTCGATGCGCTTGATCTCATCCATGGCGGGCTTGCGCGCTCCCCCGCCGGTCTTCCCAAACGTCGCCGGGAGGCGCAGCAGCAGCTTGCGGAACTCGCCCGCTTGCTCGCGCGTGTATTCACGTACGGGAAGGTCCCCGACCAACTCCAGCCACAACCGAAACGTTGCGCGGGCCTGAGAAACCGTCTGCGCCGTGTAGCCGGGATGATCGCCGGAGGGGCGTGACCGGTCGGCGAGGAACTCTTCTTCGAGCGACGAGAAGAGCGGCGACGGTGGCGCGGCGGGCGGCGGAGGTGGCTGGGGTGGGGGATCGACCCGAGCGCCGCCGGAAATAGCGGCCAAGGCAAGTTCCCTCATCGTCTCGGCGTTCGCTCGAGCCTCGCTGTGCTGGCCGATCAGCATGATCGTCGCCGCGACATTCTCGCGGCGCAACTGAACGTATTCGTCCAGCATCGCCTTCAACTCTTCCGCAGCGGCGAGCGGGTCTTGTGCGGGTTTCTCGGCCATGGTCGCGAACGCGTCCTCCGTCAGCGCGTAAAGCCCGGCCGCTGTCGCCCGGGCGGTGCGGCGGTCGGTCGTGCGCAGGGAAGTCCAAATCTCGCCCTTCTGCAAGAGCGGACGGATCGAACCGGGAACGCGTCGGCGGAAATGGAAGGTGGCGCCCTGTCGTGTCAACATTCCGGACCTGTGGAGTAGGCCGGTGGAGTAAACGGGCCACCGACCGGTGTCCGTCGCCAAAAATGCTGATTTATCAGGGAGTTGGTTGGGGGACTAGGATTCGAACCTAGGCTGGCGGAGTCAGAGTCCGCAAGAACATCTTACGCCATGCTACGCCAATCTACGATAACATACGATAAGACCATGATATAACTCAATTTCTCAATTGCAAACGCGCCCTATTACACGCTAGAATAGCCCATCTTTTACTCCGGAAGTGCTTACTGGGTGATTGCTGGAGAGGCCTTGATCTAGGATTTACGTCAAGGAGAAGTGGGCATGCCATCGACACGGATCACCAAAAGAGTCGTCGACGATGCCGTGGTGGGAGCGCGGGACTGCTATTTTTGGGACAGCGAACTCATTGGCTTCGGGCTGAAGGTCACGCCTTCAGGCACGAAGACCTACCTCGTCCAGTACCGCACCGGCGGGCGAGAAACACCGACCCGACGCGTCACGATTGGGCGGCACGGGTCGCCTTGGACTCCAGAGCAGGCCCGTCAGGAAGCCCGCCGCGTGCTGGCCACGGTGGAACTCGGTGATGACCCCGCCGCCCGGAAGGCGGACAAGCGCCGGGATCTAAACGTCTCCGACCTGTGCGATCTATATATCGCCGAAGGATGCACCACAAAGAAGCACTCGACCATCCGCGCCGACCTGGGGCGGATCACGTGGCATATCAAGCCGCTCCTTGGGAAAAAGAAAGTGGGCGACATTACCCGCGCCGATGTCGAGCGCCTGTTGCGGGACGTAGCGGCCGGGAAGACAGCCAGTCCTCGACGCTCCAGCAAGGGAGGCAGTAAGGCGACCGGCGGAGAAGGCGTTGCGTCGCAGACCGTGATCCTGCTGCGTACAATATTCACCTTCGCCCTGACCCGGAAGCTCCGGTCCGACAACCCTGCGGCTGGTGTCAAAACATTCCGGGTCAGAAAGCTCGAACGATTTCTCACTGGGGAGGAGATGGCTCGTCTCGGCAAAACACTAAGCGAGTTTGAAGAGAAGGGTGCTAATCCATATCTCATCGCCGCCATCCGCCTCCTGCTGCTGACAGGATGCCGGAAATCCGAAATCTTAGGATTGACTTGGAACTGTGTGGATACCACCCACTCCTGCTTGCGCTTACCGGACAGCAAAACAGGTGCGAAGGTCGTACCATTGGGGCGTGCTGCCCTGGATATCCTGATTAAGCTCCAACACGTGCCTAACAATACATACGTCATTTCCGGGAAAGGAAAGAACGGGAATCTCGTCAATATTGATCGAACCTGGGAAAAAATCCGTACCATGGCCAAGCTTCCAGATCTTCGTTTACATGATCTTCGGCATAGCTTCGCCAGCGTGGGGGCAGCTAATGGGAGCAGTTTGTTAGTTATTGGAAAAATTCTTGGACATACTCAGCCAACGACCACTCAGCGCTATGCCCATCTGGCCAATGACCCCGTCTTAACCGCCGCCAACCAAATTTCCGCAGCCATTGCTAGCGCCCTTGACCAGTCCGCCTTGCGAGAAACCCGTTCCCGTAAATTCCATATCCGACCAAATCGCGCCGTTCTTATTTCCAAACCGGACACAGCTATTCCAAAAGCGCGACTGACTTGACCTGAACCCACAGCTCTTCGCCCGCAGTCACGCCAATGGCCGCCGCCGCACGCTTCGTCAGGCGGGCGATCAGCGCTGATTCGCCGACCAGGACGCGCACCAGCACCAGACCAGGGTGATCGTCCTCCGCGACAGCATCGACACGTCCCCTGAGCACGTTCTGGATGCTGCTTTGCCCCTGGTGATCTCGCGCCAGGCTCACGTCCCGGGCCAGCACCCGCACCCTCACCGGGCGGCCGACCGGAATTCCGTGATTCCGGGTCCACGCGCTTCCGCCGGAGAAGTCCACGCGCATCAGGTGTCACGTTTCGTCGATGGCCCCCACCACGGCGTCGAGCACAGCACCGGCATCTTCGCCGAGTCGGATGGGCAGGTCGAGCCGGGTGAGCGTCTCGGCCAAGGGGCCGGCGGCCAGCACCCGCCCGCTCTCCATGGCGACGATGTGATCCGCCACCCCCAACACCACGTTGACGGCCGCCAGCACCAGCAGCGTCTGACGCCAGCCGACGCCGTCCAGCAACAGTTGGATGAACGGCACGAAGACGGTGCTGGCGAACCCGCCCCACAGCGTCAGCGCCGTGATGCCCGACCGGGCCTCCGGCCCGTAGCGCCGGGCGACGACCGCGAAAGCCGGTTCGTACAGCGTCATTGCCTGGGCCAGCCCGATTCCAACGAACACGGGATAGAGCACCCACCCCGCGGGCAGCAGCGACCATGCGAACAGGAGAAGGGCGGCCAGGGCGGAGCCGAGCGTCATCACCAGGCGTCCGTGGCCGCGGTCGATGGCCGCCCCGACCGGATAGGCGGCGAGGCTGGCCGCGGCCAGCCCCACCGTCGCCGCTCCATAGACCTCGGGCTTGGTCAGGCCGAACTCCTGCGCCATCGGCCCGGCCAGCAGCGGGAAGCTATAATAGAGCGACCCCCAGGAAACGATCTGGCCGATGCCAAGCGCGGCGATGAACGCCCGCCGGCCGCGGTGCCGCCCGGGGGGCGGCGCCGCGTCGGCAACGGTGTCGGTCACGCGCTCCCCGCGCAGCAGCCGGCGGGTGCCGACGTCTCGGCCGGCGCCGGAACACCGCAGCAACGGTCCGCGGTCTCCCGCTCGTCTCCGAACACGGGGTCGCTGCTGCACACGCCGGTTTCCGGCAGCACCAGATGGACGTCGCGCGCCGCCGCATGGTCTCCGGCGATCTCCGCCACCACCGAACGGACCTGCTCATAGCCGGTGACCATCAGGAAGGTCGGCGCACGGCCATAGCTCTTGCCGCCGACGACGTAGAAGCCGGGTTCGGGATGCGTCAGCTCCTCCACGCCGTGCGGCGGCACGGTGCCGCAGGAATGCAGGTTCGGGTCGATCAGCGGCGCCAGCTTCGGCGGCGCTTCCATCAGCGGGTCCAGGTCCACGCGCAGCTCGCGCAGGATCGACAGGTCCGGGCGCAGGCCGGTGGCGACGACCACGCGCTGCACCCGTGCCTCGTGCGGCTGATCGCCGAGGAGGCCGGTGATGCGCAGGCCGTCCGCGGCACGCTCCACCCGTTCCGCCGCGTAGGGGCTCAGCAACTCCAGCCGCCCGTCCTCGATGGCGCGGGTGGCGGCGATGCCCAGCGCCCCGCGCGCCGGCAGTTGGTCGTTGAGTCCCCCGCCGAGAAGCCTTGCCAGACGGTTCCGGCGCAGCGCCCACAGAATGCGGGTGCCCGGCGCCTGTTCCCGGAGCGTGAGCAGATCGAGGACGACGTTCATCGCCGAATGCCCGGACCCGACCACCATCGTCGTGACGCCGGCGTAGGAGGCGCGGGCAGCCCCCAGTGCGTCCGGAATGCCATAGGCAATCCGGTCGGCCGCGGCGCGTTCGCCGGGGACCGCCAGACCATCCGCGCCCATCGGGTTCGGCGTGAACCATGTGCCGGACGCGTCGAGCACCGCCTGCGCCGGGGTCCGGCGCTCGGTGCCGTCGCCGTCACGCCAGCTCACGACGAACGGCGCGTCGGCCCGGCCGGAGGTCGTCAGCTTGTCGGTGCCCCTGCGGGTGACGGCCAGCACCTCGGCGCCGAGCCGGAGGTGCGGCGCGAGACGCGGATGGGCCGCCAGCGGCTCCAGGTAGTCGCGCACGATCTCCCCGCCGGTCGGCACCGCCGCGTCGTCGGGGGCGGCCCAGCCGGTGTCCTCCAGCAGGGTCCGGGCGGCATGGTCGATGTTCAGGCTCCAGGGGGTGAAGACGCGGACGTGCGCCCAATCCCGCAGCGAAGCGCCAACCGCCGTTCCCCGCTCGAACAGGATGGGGGTCAGCCCCCGCAGCACGGCGTGCGCGGCGGCCGCGAGACCGACGGGTCCGGCGCCGATGACGGCGACGGGATGGGAAAGATTGGACGCACATGACATCGCTGGTTTCTCCCTATGCCTTGGTTGTCGATGCCTCGAAGGGCGATGTATAAGGCCAAAAAAAATCAGGGGCAGCAGGCCCCCGGCTTGCCCGCAACGTCGCGGCCGCTGTCGAGCAGAACCTGGGTGATCTCCATCCAGGACGCGACCGCCACCCGGAACGCCTCCCGTCCCCGCTCGGTGAGGGTGTAGACCTTGCGTTCGCGCCCGGACACCACCTCGGCCTCCGAGGTGACGTAGCCGCCCTCCTCGAAGTCCCGCAGGGCCGGGTAGATGGTGCCTTCCGTCGGCGAGCAGCAGCCGTTGGTGGTCCGCTCGACGGCGCGGGCGATGTCGTAGCCGTGCATCGGCCGCTGGTGCAGGACGCTGAGGATGAAGAACTTCGACAGGCTCATCTTGATCGTGCCGTTCCAATAGGCCCGGCTGGTCAGGTCGGGGGCCGGCTTGGAAACGGGGCGAGGGCGGGCGGTGGGTGGGCTCATGCCTCCCCTCTATACCTTGATGATCGATGCATCAAGGGGAAAAGTTCATGCAGCCCGCACGGGTCGCCGGGAAGACAAGCGGCGCCTTCATATTTCGACGATTCCAAAAATATCATTGACGAGCCATCAGGCGGCGGTCATTTTGACGATTATCGAAGCATCAAATCCAACCGCGGCCACACCTGACGAGGCCGGGGCACAACGGCTCTGAGGACGGGTGGCCTTCATGGAGAAGAAGAGCGCTCTGGCCGCGTTGACGGCCCTGTCGCAGGAAACGCGGCTGGACATCTTCCGCCTGCTGGTCGAGGCCGGCCCCGCCGGCCGGTCGGCCGGCGCCATCGCCGAAGCGCTCGGCGTCGCTCCGGCCACCCTGTCCTTCCACCTGTCCAACCTCAGCCACGCCGGGCTGATCGTGCAGCGGCGCGAGAGCCGGTCGCTGATCTATTCGGCCGACTTTGAGCGCATGAACGGCCTTCTCGGCTTCCTGTCGGAAAACTGCTGTGGCCGCCCGGTCAACGCGGCCTCCTGCACACCGATCTGCGCGCCGCTCCCGGCTGCGGCCAACGCCGGATGCCAGGACGATGCCTGTGATGGGGCGGTGGCGCCATGCCGCGATTGCTGACCCGATCCTGATCCCGGCGGGGTGAACGGCGCCGGCCCTTCACCGTGCCACACCGTCGCCAAGCCCACGGAGAGGCCCATGGTCGAGAGCCGCGTGTACAACGTGCTGTTCCTATGCACCCACAACAGCGCGCGCAGCGTGATGGCGGAATGCATCCTGAACCGCGAGGGCAAGGGCCGCTTCCGCGCCTTCAGTGCAGGAAGCCATCCTTCGGGAGGCATCAACCCTCACGTTCGCGATCTGCTGCAACGGTTGGGATTCCCGACCACGCCTCTGCGGTCCAAGTCCTGGGACGAATTCGCCGCTGCCGCCGCCCCGTACATGGATTTCGTGTTCACGGTCTGTGACCAGGCCGCGGGCGAGGTCTGCCCGGTGTGGCCCGGCCAGCCGGTCACGGCGCACTGGGGGTTCCCCGACCCGTCCGGCGCCCAGGGAACGGACGCCGAGAAGGCGGCCTTCACCGCCGAGGTGTTCCGCCAGATTCAGCGCCGCATCCAGGCGTTCGCCAGCCTGCCCATCGCCTCGCTCGACCGGCTCTCCCTCAAGCGGACGCTGGACGACATGGCGCGGGACACCGGCGACGATGCCACGGCCGTGAACACGGGCGGCACCCCGGCATGACGCCGACGACCATCCCCCTGACCGACGGCGATGTGCCGACGCTGGCCGAACTGCTGGCCGCGAACGGTCTTCCCATCGACGATCTGGCTGCGCCGGGACGGCGTTTCTGGCGAGTCGCGGACGGAGACGATCTGCTCGGCTACGGCGGGCTGGAGGCCGACGGCCCCGACGGGCTGCTGCGCTCCGTCGTCGTCCCGCCCGCCCGACGCCGGAGCGTAGCCGGCAAGGCCGTGGTCGCGGCGTTGAGCGACGAGGCGCGCCGGCTGGGCGTCGAGCGGCTGTGGCTGCTGACCACCGGCGCCGCCGGCTTCTTCGAACGCCTTGGGCTTCGAGCGCGCGGATCGCGCGTCCGCGCCGCCGGGCATCGCCGCCAGCGCCCAGTTTGCACGCCTGTGCCCGGCCAGCGCCGTGTGCATGCGCCGTGACCTCGCCCCTCCCGATCAACCCACCGAAACGGCGGCCAGGCCCCGATGACGGACATCACCATCCACCACAACCCGGCGTGCGGAACGTCGCGCAACACGCTGGCGCTGATCCGCAACTCCGGCGTCGAACCGGCTGTGGTCGAGTATCTGAAGACGCCGCCCGACCGTGGGCGGCTGGCCGACCTCATCCGCCGCATGGGCGTGCCGGTGCGCGACGTGCTGCGCCAGAAGGGCACGCCCTATGCCGAGCTTGGCCTGGATGATCCGTCGCTGAGCGACGATCAACTGCTCGACGCGATGATGGCCCACCCGATCCTGATCAACCGGCCCATCGTCGAGACGCCGCTCGGCGTCCGCCTGTGCCGCCCGTCCGAGGCCGTGCTCGACATCCTCCCCGACCCGCAGCGCGGCGCCTTCACCAAGGAGGATGGGGAGCGCGTCGTGGACGAGGCCGGACGCCGCATCCTTTGAACCGGGACACACCGACATGACAGCCGACGTCCACGCCGCTCCGGCGGCCCGCCCCACGATGGGGACCTTCGAACGTTACCTGAGCGTCTGGGTGGCGCTGTGCATCGTCGCCGGGATCGCGCTGGGGCACGCGCTGCCCGGTGCCTTTTCCATCGTCGCCGCCACCGAGATCGCCCAGGTCAACCTGCCGGTGGCGGTGCTGATCTGGCTGATGATCGTGCCGATGCTGCTGAAGATCGATTTCGGCGCCCTCGGGCAGGTCCGTGAACACTGGCGGGGCATCGGCGTCACGCTGTTCATCAACTGGGCGGTCAAGCCGTTCTCCATGGCGCTGCTGGGGTGGCTGTTCGTCGCCACCCTGTTCCGCGGCCTGCTGCCCGCCGACCAGATCGACAGCTACATCGCCGGGCTGATCCTGCTGGCCGCCGCCCCCTGCACGGCAATGGTGTTCGTCTGGTCGAACCTGTGCGGCGGCGAGCCGCACTACACGCTGAGCCAGGTTGCCCTGAACGACCTGATCATGGTGGTCGCCTTCGCACCGATCGTCGGGCTGCTGCTGGGCGTGGCGTCGATCACCGTGCCCTGGAACACCCTCCTGCTGTCGGTGGTGCTCTACATCGTCGTCCCGGTCATCGCGGCCCAGACGTGGCGGCGCAGCCTGCTGGCCGGCGGCGGCGAGACGGCGCTGAAGCGGGTGCTCGACCGCCTTCATCCGGTGTCCCTGGTGGCGCTGCTCGCCACGCTGGTGCTGCTGTTCGGCTTCCAGGGCGAACAGGTGCTGGCCCAGCCCCTGGTCATCCTGCTCCTGGCCGTGCCGATCCTGATCCAGGTCTACCTGAACGCCGGGCTGGCTTACTGGCTGGCGCGCCGCTTCGGGGTTGCGTGGTGCGTGGCGGCGCCGGCGGCGCTGATCGGTGCCTCGAACTTCTTCGAGCTGGCGGTGGCGGCCGCGATCAGCCTGTTCGGCCTGCACTCGGGCGCGGCCCTGGCCACCGTCGTCGGCGTGCTGGTGGAGGTGCCGGTGATGCTGTCCGTGGTCAGGATCGTCACCGCGACCCGTGGCTGGTACGAGGCCCGCTGAACGATCCCTTCACCACCTTGACGCTGGCCTTGAATTCACGGAAGCAGGGCGACAACAACGACCGGGCTGGGCCGACACCCGGTCGTGCGGATTGCGCCAAGGTCAGTCGTCACGGCCGAAATCGTCGGCCCGCAGCCCACCGCGCAACAGCAGCAGCACGGGCTCCCCGGCGTCGAGCGTGATGACGGGCACCCGGTCGAGCAGGTCCTTGGCCGCCTTGTCGAGGGGGCGATCGATGCTGTGCCCGAGGATGCCACCGATCAGGCTGCCGCCCCCGGTCAGCGCTGCGGCCGCGACGTCCACCGCGGTGCTGGCGGCGATCAGCAGCCCGGTCTGGAGCCACGGCACCTGCACCGACCCGGCCAGCCCCGCCGCACCGGTGATGTCCGCTCCGATGGCGGCGACACGCACCGTGTCGTTGCGCGGCCAGGGCCGGGTGATCACCGGGTTGGCCACCTCGATGCGCTTCTGCCCCTTGCTGACGCCGCTGCCCACGTCCAGCGTCACCACCGAGCCGGCGGGCACCGCCAGGCAGGAGAAGCCGGCGTCCCAGACGTCCTGCGTTACCCGCGCGGTGACGATGCCGCCGCGCTCGGTCACCACCCGGTTCACCGTCAGCAGGGGGATCGGCGTGCCCGGTGGCACGAGGCAGTCGGACCCGGCGGCGGCGAAGTCCGACGTTCCGGCCTGGGCCGCGAGCACAGTACCCTTGTCCTCTTCCTTGCTGCTCCAGCCGCCAACGCCGGCCTCCATCGCCTTCTTGCGCAGCTCGTCCTCCTTTGGGGGCGCCTTGGCCTGCGACCGTGCCGGCGGAGGCGACGGTTCCTTCTTTTCGATGCGGGGCGCCGGTGGTGGGGCCGGTTTGGGCGCCATGTCCTCGTAGCTGGGCAGCCGTGGCTCCGGTTGGGTGGGGCCGAGGGCGGTGGACAGTTTCGGCAGGCCCCCGGCCCCCTGGCTGCGGCCCAGCATGTAGGCGATCAGCCCCAGGCCGATCACGACGGCCGCCACCAGCAGGATGCGGACGACGTGCGGACCGGAAGTAATCACCCGGTGGCGGGCGAGCGGGTCGGGCGGCAGCGGCGGCGGCGTGTCGTTGGTCGCGGTCACGGGCGGATCCTCCGGATGTGCACCTCCTGCGCGCCGATCGCCAGCAGCAGGTGGTCGTGGATGCCGGCGACGCGGTAGGTGGCGTTCATCCGGCCGTACTGGATGGGGATGCGGGTGCCGTCGGCGCCGATGCGCCAGAGGATCGGCGCCCCGTAGGCGCCGAGCGCGCCGGGGGTGAAGTTGATGATCGTCACCTCGCCGTCGTCGCACACCGGCGGCTGGCCATCGGGGGTCGGCACCGGCCGCCACTCCGGCGTGTCGCCGTCCAGCGTGTAGGTGCAGCGCCGGTCCCGGGTGGCCAGCTCGGTGGTGCGGTCGCGCCGGTCGCCGGCCGTGCCTGAAACAGCCCCGGTTTGCCCGTTCAGGGTGGCGAGGTAGTCCTCGGGGTAGCGCCAGCGCACCTCGACGTGGTGGACACGGCGGTGGGTCTCGACGTTGAGGTCGTATTTCCGCTCGCTGGTGAAGACGGAGATCTGCTGGTTGAGGCCGGCCCGGCGCGGCATGAAGGCGATGCATTCGGTGCGCCGGGCGCCCTTGCCGAAGCTGTAGGGCTGGTGCGGGATCCACACCTGGGCGCCGGGCGCCACGATGTCGCGCACCACCTCTCCAGGCTTCAGGCAGACCAGCGTCTGGTTCCCCTCGGCCATATAGACGAGGTATTGCAGGTCGGGCTGGTACCAGTATTCGCAGCTCTTGCCCTTGAAGCAGGTGAGGTTCGGCAGGTCGAGGGCGGCCTCGTTGGCCTGCCCGACCCAACTGCGGGTCTGTGCCCGCGATGGCCGCGCTCCGGCCTTCTCCTTCGGCTCCCGCTCCATCGCGGTCAGCGGGATGTGCAGGTCGGCCAGGGTGTAGGGGCGCTGCGGGGGGACGGGACCGGCGGCTGGCGCCGAAGGCGACTCGGTGGCGCAAGCGGCCAGCAGCGGCAGCGCCAGCAGGGAAACCGGAAGTCTCATGGCTGGGGCTCCATCGTTTCGGATGGGGGAACGGGGTGGGCTTTGGCCGGCTCCTTGGTCTCGGCCTTCAGCGGCGTGCCGCTGGGCTCGGAGAAGCCGGAGATCGAGACACCGTCGAGCGCGCCGTCGCGCGAGGGACCATCGACGGTGACCACGGCGGCGCTCATCAGCGCCTTCGAGCGCGGCTTGAAGTCCCGGTACACCGTCTCGGTCCACACGACGTAGAAGGCGGAGGTGCCGGTCCTGGGGTCGGCCTCGCGCTCCTGGACGCGAACGTCGGCGACGTCGCGGGTCCAGCCCTCGGCCGGGGCGAGGTCGGCCGCCAGCAGGGCGTCCCATTTGCGCTCGGCCCCGCCGGTCAACCGGGCGCGGGCGGCGGCGCGGTCCCTGGCCAGCATCACCGGGTCGGTGCCGATCTGGCGCTGCCAGCGGATGAACCACTGGACGGCGTTGAGCCGGGCGCCCTTGGTCACGGTGATGGTGTTGTCCAGCAGCACGAGGCGCTGGTGGCCGTCCATCGCCTGCTCCACCCGGTAGACCGGCTTGTACTTGGCGATCTCCACCAGCTGGCCGGCGATGCGCAGGTTGTCCCAGGTCATCAGCGAGCCCCAGGACAGGCCAAGTGCCGCCAGGGCGAAGGTCCAGCGCTTCAGCCGCAGCGCCTTGGCCTCGCGGCTGGCGCGGTAGGTCATGGCGGCGAGGTACTTGGCGCTGTCGGGCACGGCCGCCGGCGGCGGATCGTAGACGTTGACGACACGCTCCTTCATGACGGGTCGGTCTCCTTGTCGTCGGCGCGGCGATCCGTTCCGGGCGTCTGGCCCGGCGGCTCCTGCGGCCGTTCGGTGGCGGTGGAGGCGGTGCGGCGCAACCACGAGTCCTCGCCGCCCCAGCGCTCGATGAGCCGGCTGGCCTGCCCGCGGGTGAGGGTCGGATCGACGGGGCGGCCGGCGGCGAGGCGGTCGAGTTCGCCGCGCTGGGCGTCGGTCATCGGCTTGTCCCAACCACTGCCCCCCGGGGCCCATGCCTGGGAGCCCCCGAAGCGGCCCGCCGGGGAGCGGCGCCCCGCCCCGGCGCCGGCGGCCCCCCCGCCGGGCCCGCCCCCCCCCCCCCGGCCGGCGCCCGCGCCACCACCGGCTCCACCGGTGCTGCCGACCGACGCGGTCGCGCCGCCCGCGATGTGGCGCAGACCGCCCCACGCCGCCAAGGCGCCGCCGGCGAGGCTGCCGGGCGATCCGGAGGTGGCAGCCGCCGCCCCGGCCATGCTGCGCATGCCGAGCCAGCCGGCGGTCCACAGCGCGGCCAGCGCCGTCACGCCGTCCATCACCGGACCGCCGTTGACCAGGCCGGCGGCGGCGCGCGGCGCCTTGATGGCGAGCACGAAGATGGCGGCGGCCAGCACCGCCACCCCGAAGGCCTGGGCCAGCGTCGGCGTTCCCTGAAAGGTCAGCGCCAGCAGCGTGGCGCTGCACATGGCGATGACGCAGCCGAGCACCAGCAGCTTGAGCGCGGAGGCCGCGATGTAGCCGATGGCGCGCTCGGCCACGAAGCTGGTCGGCCCGAGCACGGCGAAGGGGATGGCGAGATAGGCGGCCAGCGACAACAGCCGGTATTCCAGGAAGGCGAGGAACACCTGGATGGCCAGGATGCAGAAGCTGACGATCACCACCAGCGCGGCGAGCAGGAAGATGACGATCTCGACGAAGTTGAGGAAGAAATCGACCGGCCCCAGCATCTCCTTGACCCGCAGCATCAGCGGGATCACCGCCTGGATGCCGAGGTGGGCGATGTAACCGGGGTCGTCGAGGGCGAAGCCGCCACCCGGCACGAGGTTGAGCCCCTGCTGGGCGGCGGCCTGCATCAGCGCGGCCGAACCGGCGGGGAACCACTCGACCAGGGCGCCAATGGCGGCGAACTTCAGCAGCATGCGCAGGAAGGGGCCGTGCACCGCCGCCTTGCCCTCGAACAGCCAGAGCAGCAGCGCCAGGGTGTAGGACAGCATCATCAGCAGGCGCAGCGCCGTCTGCACGTCCGGCCCGAGCAGGCCGAGGCCGGTGATGACGGCGGCGGTGAGCTGGTGCAGGGCGGTCGACAGGCCGCTGACGTCCATGGCCGCTCACTCCCGCACAGGATCGGCCGGCACCGGCGTCTGGTAGCGGCCGATGCCCTCCCAGGCCGGGTTGCTGCGCTCCAGTCGCTCCAGGGCGGACGCTCCGTCGTCGGAGCGGGCGTAGAGGGTCAGGGCCACGGCGCCGGCGATGCTGAGCAGCAGCATCACGGCCAGCGCGATCAGAATCGAACGGGTCGTCATGATTCAGCTCCCCGGTGCGCCGTAAGTGTCGAGGCCCTGCCAGTTGATGCGGGTGTGCTGGCGGGCGCGCTCGACGGCGGCCTGCTCGTAGTCGAGCTGGGCCTCCGCCGCCCGGTGGTGGGCGGCTTGCATCATCAGGAGCTGGCCGGCGACCTCGGCGTTGAGCAGCGTCGCCTGGGTGCCGGCGTCGATGGCGCAGGTCTGACCGTCGCAATCCTTCAGCGCCGTCATCAGCGCCTGGGCGCGCGCCGGGTAGCCCTCGATGCCGGTCATCACGTCGGCCGAAACCAGTTTGCTGGCCCGGCTGGCGTCGCGGGCGAGCCGGGCCTGTTCGGCTTGGTGCCCGGCGAGCGTCGCGGCGGTCATCCCCTCCGGCAGGGCGTCGGGGTAGAGGTCGGAGAATTGCCGCCCGACCCCGTCCAGACTCCACAGCACCCGGTCCACCAAGCCGGCGGTGCGGCGGGCGGCGCCGAGACGGGCGGCGACGTCGACGCGGGTGTCGAGGTCGGCCAGCCGGCGCATGCGGATCATGTTGTCGATCTGGGTCAGCATGTGCGCGGTCTGGGCGATGATCTCCACCTCCTGGCGCTGGACCATGCCCTCGACCATCAGCGGCTCGCTCTCGACGATCGGGCAGCCCTGACTTTGCCCCTGGCCACCGCCGGCGAGGCTGGAACCGGCCCCCATCGCCGCACCCCCGACACCGCCGGTGAAATAGCCGACCGCCGCCGAGACGATGAGGCCGAACAGCCCCTCGCTGTCCCCGCCGCAGCCACCGCTGCCGCCGAACAGGCCACCGAGCCCGCCACCGCCGCCGAACATCTGGGCCGTGGCCGGCAATGGAGGAATGGAGATCGCGGTTGACGCCAACAGAGCAGCGACCACCAAGGCTGGAATGCGTCGAGTCATGGGGAAGCTCCTGGATTGGATGGGCTGGAAACGGCATCAAGAGAGTCGGCGGCCTCGGCCAAGCCGTTGCGGCGCAGCCATTCCGCGGCGAAGCGCTGCGGCCCGGCGTCAACCATCAGCTCGAAGGCCCGGCGCTTGTGGGCCGCCCCGCCGCAGCCGCAGACGGCGAGCGCCGCCGGATCGAGGGTGAGCTGGCCGAGCCGGCTGCCCTCGGGGGTCTTGAAGAAGAGGTCGCGGCGCGGCATGGCGCGGGCGACCTGAGCGGCCTGGGTGGCGTTCAGCCCCCAGTCGCGCAGGATGGCACGCTTGGCGGCGTTGGGGTCGGCGAGCAGCACCAGGACCTGGATGGTCTTCAGCATCGCCGCGATGGCCGAGCCCTCGATGTCGTCGAGCTGGTGGGTAGCCAGCACCAGGGCGACGTTCTTCTTCGGGCCGCGCCGGCGCAGTTCGTCCAGTTCGGCCGGCTGGTGCTTGAGCGCCTTGAACGCCTCGTCCACCAGGAACAGGGTGGGCCGGCCGTCCTCGAACAGCCGGTAGAAGCGGCGGAACAGCGCCCTGATCACCGGGGCGGCGCCGGGGCCGCGGTCGATCAGCGCGCCGATGTCCACCGTGGTCCAGGCCGAGCCGAGGAAGCGGTCCTCGGCGGCGTCGACGAGGTCGCCGTAGGGACCGCCGCGGCAATAGGGCTCCAGCGCGATGCGGACGGTGTTGTCCTGCACCAGATGGGCGAGGTGCGACAGCGTGCGTTCGGCCGGCGGCGAGACGGCCAGCAGGTGGAGGGCGGCGTCCACCGCGTCGCCGGCCTCGGCCGCCGAGAGGTTGCCCGGCGCCAGCACCCCCTGGAGGCGCAGCAGGTCCATGACGAAGCCATGCCCCCAGGCGAAACCGTTGGGGGTGTCGACGTCGGCCAGCGGCTGCAAGGCGAGATCGCCCAGCGCCCCGTCACCGGAGCCCATGGACAGGAATTCGCCGCCGGCCGTCCAGGTCGCCACCAGCGACGTGCTCTCGGTGGCATCGACGTCGATCCACACCACGCGCCCATTCGGCACCCGAGCGAGGAACTGGTGGCCCATGAAGGCGAGCACGGTGGACTTGCCGGTGCGCGGCGGGCCGATCACCAGCGCCGCCCCGTCCTGCCCCTGGTGGATGTCGAGCATCAGGGGCGTGCCACCCTCGGCCTCCAACTGCATGAGGGGATCGCATTTAAGATGCGGGTTGCGCTCCGGCCCGCCCCAGGCCGAGGAGAGGATGAGGAAGTCGGCGAGCTGGACCTGGGTCAGCGGCACCTTGCGGGGATTCGGGCGGACATGGCCGGGCAGCGTGCCGTACCACGCCCGCTCGGCGCCCCAGGTTTCCTCGATGACGGTGAAGCCCAGCGTGCGCAGCGCCTTGACCAGCTCGTCGCGGCGCTCCTCCACCTCCTCGACCGAACGGCCCCACAGCACGGCGGTGGGCGTCATCCAGCCCGAGCTGGTGCCGGCCTGCTCGGCCTCCAGCCGGGCGGCCTCGGCCTCCAGCGCCTCCATGACGCCGACCGGGTCGTGGCGCAGCGCGGCGTAGCCGCCGACGGCGCGCAGCAGCACCGAGCGCCAGTCGTAGGAGGTGTCGTCGTGCTTGCGCCAGAGGGCGGCGAAGACGCCACGCGCCTGGACGTGGTCCATCGCCTCGAAGCGCACCGACCAGCGGAACGCGAACGGCAGCTTGTCGAGAAGGTTGAGCAGGCCGGGGTGGCTGACCTTGGGATAGCCGCCGATGCCGATCAGGCGGACCGGCCATTCGGTCCCACCGTTGCTCCAGGCCGGGAACGAGCCGGGCTTGAAGCCGACGTCCACGAGGTTGGCCTTGATCGGGAAACCGGGAAGGTCGGGGGCGATGACGTGACGCTGGTAGAGCGGCGAGACGCAGTTGTGCAGCAGGGTCTGCACCCCGTCGTCGTCCAGCATCCTGGCCCAGCCGACCGCGCGGCCGAGCAGGCTGGCGAACTGGAGCACCAGTTGGCGGAAGGGCTCGACGTGGTCGCGCATCACGTCCGGCTTGGCGCGTTCAGGCGGGTTGCGGGTGAACCAGGAGGCCACCGTGCGGGTGGTCAGTCGCGACGGCGTGTACGTGATCGCCACGAAGGTGCGGGTGCGGAGCTGCCGGCCGGCGTCGTCGAGACGGTCACGCCGCTCCTGGTCGATCAATTCGGACACCGGGTTCGCCCCGGTGGAGCGCGGGTAGCCGCCGGCCTCGCGCCGCTGCATCTCGAAATGGAAGGTCCAGCCGCCGGTGAAGGGGAACAGGACGTTGCCGGCGGCCAGCGCCGTCTGCATCCGCTCGGCCGGATCCTGGCCGTCCTGGTCGCGGCCGCCGTACTCGACGACGGCCATCAGGGCGCCGTCCTCCTCCAGCAGCACCACGCCGGGCCAGACGAAGCAGTCCCAGGGCAGATGCCGGGACAGGGAATCGAAACCGTCGTCGAAGGCGGTCAGGTCGAGCATGCCTCACCTCGGGGCGCGGTAGGAGGACAGGGACAGAGACCGGCCGCCGGTGCGCAGCCCCCGCAGCAGCCAAGCCGAGCTGCCCTGGCGGACGATCTCCAGCCACCAGGGATCGCGGCGGGTGAGATAGCGCGCCGTCAGGAAGACGAGCAGGAACCCCGCCACCGCCTGAGGAATGGCGCCGAGCGCCAGCCACAACTCGGCGGCCAGCCAGACGGCAATGGCCAGCAGCTCCATCGGCACGCCGAGCGGCATCTTGGTCGGCCGCACCGAGGTGCGGCGCACCGGCTTCTCCCAGCCGTCGGGAACGGACGGCGGCGGCAGCGGGGCGTCCATCGCTCAGCCCCCCGCCAGCGCGATGATGGCGTCGCGCGCGCCATAGGCGGCGGCGCCGGCCACGGTGAAGACGAAGACCACCACCCCGGCGATGCGGGAGAACATCGCCGCGACCAGCGCCAGCAGCAGCCCGGCGGTGACGGCGATCGG
This sequence comes from Azospirillum sp. Marseille-Q6669, assembly GCF_965111635.1. Classification (NCBI taxonomy): domain Bacteria; kingdom Pseudomonadati; phylum Pseudomonadota; class Alphaproteobacteria; order Rhodospirillales; family Azospirillaceae; genus Azospirillum; species Azospirillum sp. Marseille-Q6669. The sequence continues at coordinate 2,257,788 of NZ_CBCOOP010000001.1, forward strand.
CACGAAGTTGGTGTCGAACACCGCCTGCCAGGACAGCAGTTCGGCGCCCAGGTTGGCGATCACCTGGGCGTGCGCCGGCATCGCCGTCCACGCCAGCACCAGCGCCAGGGCCAATCCCCGGTGCGCGTTAACGTTGCGTCGCATCGTCACCTCCACCGTCAAGCTCCCCCGCCCCCAGCGGACGGAGGACGAAGCCGTGGTCCGAGTCGAAGCGCTCGACCCGAACGATCTCGTTCACGAAGCGGCGCCCGTCGGGGCGGCGGGCAAGGTGCACCACCGCATCGACCGCCTTGGCGATCCAGCGCATCTGCAAGGCGTCCATGGCGACGCCACCGAGGCCGACCATCTGGGCGATGCGGTCGAGCGCGTCCCAGGCCGAGCCGGCGTGCACGGTGCACAGCCCCGGATGCCCGGTGGTCCAGCCGACCACCATCTGCCGCGCCTCGGCCCGGCGCACCTCGCCGAGCACCAGATGCGTCATCGGCACGCGCAGGGCGTTGGCGACCAGCGTCTCCAGGGTGACCGGCGGCTCGGCCCACGGGTCGGCGACCATGGCGTAGGCAAAGGGGCATGGTGGCTCGAACTCGTAGGGATCCTGGAGCACCGCCGGCAGGCCCTCCCGAAAGGCCGGTTCCTCCAGGCAGGCGCGCAGCAGCGTGGTCTTGCCGGTGTCGACGTCGCCGGCGATCACCACGGTGCGGCGCTCCGCGATCAGGCGGCGGATCAGCCGCACCTGGAGTGTTGTCGCGGCCCCCGAAGCCACCCAGTCGTCGAGGGTGATGCGGCCACGATAGGGCTTGCGGATCGAGCAGGCCGGGCCGGTGGTGACCGGCTCGATGTCGGCGTGGATGCGCTCGCCGGTCTCCGGCAGGGTGACGTCGAGGGTCGGGCGGTCGCGGCGCAGCTCCTTGCGCTGGAAGCCGGCGACGTAGGCGAGGAAGCGGCGGACCTGATCGGGGTCGGCCTCGCGGACGAACTCCGGCGAGGGGCCGTTCTTGACCAGCACCCGGCAGGTGCCCTGCCCGCGCAGCGGCGGCAGCACCAGGACGTTGGCGACGTCCTCACGGGACAGCAGGTCGCCGAACAGCCCGTCCATCAGCCGGCGCAGTGCCAGCAGCAGCATCTCCCGCCGCCCCGGCTCGTCGATCACCACCGGCTCGGTCATGCGCCGGCCTCCTTCGGGTGGAAGCCGTCACGCACGCTGGGCACGGTGCGCCGGGGGTGGCCGAGCTGCTGCTGAACGGCCGCCTTGGTCTCGGCCACCGCCGCCGGGTCGAGGTCGTGCACGAGGTTGAGCACGGCGACCACGGTGATCAGCAAATCGTCGATGCGGGCGACGGTGGCTTCCAGCCGCTCGGTCTTCGCCCGCTCGTTGGCGATGGCGTCGAGCCCCTTGTCGAGCACGTGGATCACCGCGTCGCTCAGCGTGCGCAATCCCTGACGGGCCTGGACCAGGGCGATCTGGTCGGCCAGCGGCACCGGCACGCGGGCGGACACCGGGCGGGTGGTGGTGGGATCGGGGGTGACCGTCATGTCCAGACCTTCGGGGGTTTGCCGGGCCGCCGGGGAGCTGCCGGCGTGTCGGGCACGCCGGCCTCGGCAGCCGGGCCGGTGGCGCCGAACCAGCGGTTGGCGTCGGGGTTGGGAGTCCAGGCCGCCGTGGCGCGGCCGTAGAGCGGGCGCCAGCGCGGATCGGCGTAGGGGTGCAGGCGGGTGGCGCGGATCGGCTTGCCGTAGCCGAAGACGATCAGGTCGTCCCCGCCCATCTCCAGCGCCTCGTGCATCGGCAGCACCGGCCGGCGGTCGACCCGCACGCCCCGGCTGACGGTGGGGAAGAGGTCGAGCAGCCCCTTGGAGGTCGAGCGGGTCGGCACCTCCTCGATGGCCTCGCCGACCATGCGGCTGATCCGTTCGGCCTCGTCGGACGAGTTGGGGCGGAAGACCACCAGCCGGCAGTTGGCGGTGAGGCCGCGGCCGTACTCCTCCTCGACCTCCCACAGGCTCTGGGCCAGGAGGAGCAGGCGGATGCCATACTCGCGGACGTACTTGATCCACTCCGCCGCCTCGTGGAGGTGGAACTGGAGGAACTCGTCGAGCACCACCAGCAGCCGCCAGCGCCGCGCCCGGCCGTCGTCGGCCAAGTCGCGGTCGATGGTGAGGAAATCGACCATCTGCGTCAGGATCAGCTTGAAGACCCGGCGCAGGCGGCGGGCGTCGAGCGGGCGGGCGACGATGTAAAGGGTGACCAGCCGCTCGCCGGCCACAAGATCAGATATCGAGAAGTCGCTGACGGCGGTCTGTGCCTCCAGGACGGAGTCCTCGAACTCGGCCAGCAGCACCGAGGCGGTGACGTAGACCGACTTGCGGTAGTGCAGGCTCTTGTCGGGCGGGGCGGAGCCGCCGCCTGGGCGTCCCTTCCCCTCGCCCTCGCCGCGTTCCTCGGCCAGCGCCAGACTCTTGTCCCACAGCTCCTGGGCGGCGCGTTGGGCGGTCGGGTGGATGCCCTCGGCCAGCATCAGCGTGAGCCCGCCGTCGCCGAGCAGGATGTGCCGGCGGGCGCCGGCCAGCGACTTCTCGGAATCGGCCGCGGCGGTCAACAGGAAGACGAAGACGCCGGTGAGGTAGGAGAAGGCGGCGTTGCGCCAATGCCCCTCCTGCTCGCCCTCGGTGAGGACGCGAGCGGCGTGCTGGCAGTCAGGGACGAGGTACGGTTCCGGTCGCACCGCCATCAGCGGGTTGTAGCGGGGGCCGCCGGACCGGGCGAGATCGAGGACGATGACGTCGCCGAAGCGGGTGCGGGCGCGGCTGGTGTCCTCGGTGACCGAGCCCTTGAAGTCCCAGACCACCGCGCTCTCGTCCCAGGCCGCCAGCAGCGTCGGGTGCACGGCGGTGGTGGTCTTGCCCGAGCCGGTCGGGCCGATCACCAGCACCGGCTGCATGGTGCGCTCGCACAGCAGGTCGCGGCCGTAGGCGCCGAGGATGACGGAAGCGCGGTCGGTCATCGCCGTCCCCCTCCCAGCAGGCCGCTGCGGCGCACGGCGGCGCGGTCGGCCCAGCGGCCGGCGCCAAACGTCGGACGGCTGACCCCTCGAACGTCGAGAACGACCCGGGCGGCCAGCGCCAGCGCGCAAAGGCCCGACACCGCGGCGGCGCCATCAACGATCCAGCGGTGGCCGGGGGCCAGCAGCCCGCGCCAGCCGAGGAATTGACCGGGTCCGTACAGGGCGATGGAACCGACGCGCCACCCGCCGAAGACAGCCGGCCAGACGAACAGCCAGCCGGTCAACTCGGTGATGGCGAAGACGGCGGCGAGCCAGACCAGCAGCAGGGGGGCGATGCGTCGGATGAGAGCGGTCATAGCGCGTGCCCTCCCAGGTCGTGGAGGTCGTCGCGCCCGGTCTCGCGGCCGCGCTGCTGCTCGCGCAGCCGCTGCATCTCGACAAGCTGACGCTCGAAGTCGCGGCGCTCGCGCTCGGTCATGCAGCCGAGGCGGTCGGTGGTCACCTCGACGGCGTCATGGCGCAGCCAGCGCGAGACAACGTCCGGGTCAAGGTGGAGGTCACGGTCGTTCTGGACGCCGCGCACCATGATGTGCAGGTGCTGGTTGCCCTCCGGGTGGGCCATGTCGGGTTTGCGCTCGACCGAGGCCACCCACTCCAGCGGACCGACCCGGCGCTCCCAGGCGGCGGCGACGTCGCGGCCGTAGGACACCATGTCGTCGATGCGGTGGCCGTCGTTCGGGCTGACGATCAGGTGGAACACCCGGCGGTCGGCCGACCAGGCGTCCACGATCCCAGTGGTGTCAATGCCCAGCCGCTCGCGGTCGAACAGCGGCCCCTCCTTGGCGAGGTAGTTGGCCAGCGCCGAGACGGTGTTCGGGTAGGCGCCGCGGGCACGGTCGTGGTAGAGCACCTTGACCATCACCGGGCGGGCGTGGGGGCCGGCCTGCGGCGGCGCGCCCTTGACGCGGACCTTCTGCATCGGGCGGCGGGTGTAGGCGCGGGCGAGGCGGCGGCCACGGTCGGCCAGCGCCGTCATCCGGGCCTTGAAGCCGTCGTCATCAAGGATGCCACTGAACGGACCGAGACCCTGTCCCATGCCTCTCCCCTTCACGCCGGCCGGACACAGTGCCGGCCCGGTGATCGTTGGCCTTTGCGCCAACCTTCTCAACATCCCGGAAGAGTTAAGAGGTCTGGCTCCTTGAATGCATCGGCATTCCCCGGAGACTCTGGAATACAGACAAGGTGCTGATTTTAAACGAGACGAAACGATGGCGTAGACGCTCTTTTATCTTGCTGAATGACCCTTCTTACGCCCCAAACAGACACCGCCTATTCTTCCCGGTGACCGCCGATCACCTGTCTTTACCGCCGCTCCTGCGCTCTACCACGCCCAGCCCTCGGCACAGCCCCGCTCAGGCCGTTTTCCCCGTCGGGGCGCGGCCGAACACCTCATCGACCAGCCGCCGGACATCGACCTCGGCCGCTCCGACGAAGTCGATCTCCTGCACCAGCAACCCGGTGCTCCGGCTCATGGCGAAGCTCATCCGCTCGCCCACCACCGCGGTGGCCACCGGCAAGCACAGGCCGCAGACGGTCATCGCATCGCCCGGATCGACCGTCAGACCGGCCGGGACATGCGTCAGGACCATCGACGCCGCCAAGGCGGGTTCGACCGCCAGCGCCTCGACCACCAGTTGCATGGTGGCGGCGCAGCGTCCCACGGCGGCCCGTTCGGGGTGGGTCGGCACCAGCACGCTGTCCGCCGCCAGCAACGCCGCGCGCAGAGCCGCCGTGGACGCCGCCGGGGTGTCGACGATCACGTGGTCGAAACGGGCGTGCAGGCCCCAGACACCGCAGCGCAGGTCCGGGTTGGCGATGCCGATGGTGTCGAACAGCGCCGGCAGGGCGTTGCGCCGCCGGCACTCGGCCCACTCCAAGGCCCCAGAGCAGCCGTCGGCGTCGAGCAGCGCCACCCGTTTGCCCTGGAGCGCCAGCTCGCCGGCGAGATGGACGGCCAGCGTCGTCCGCCCGGCCCCACGGGTCTGATTCACAAGCGCGACGATCATGAGGAACCGCCCTCCTCGGGAAAAGCACCGTCCAGCAGCCCGCGCAGCAGCTCGGCCATGGTCACGCCTTGGCGGAAGGCGGCGATCCGGATCCGCCCGCGCAGCTCCGGTGTGACGTCCACCGTCAGCCGGGCGGTGTAGAGGTCCGCCTTGGGGGTGGCCGCTCCGTCGCCGCCCCGCACCCAGGTGTCGGGGGTGCCGGGACGCGCCCCGAAGCCGATCCGCCCGCCGCTCACCGGGCCGTCCCCAGCACTTCGGCAGCCAGAGCCGCCATCTCGCGGGCGGCCTGTGACCGGGGCGCCTCCTCGCCCGCCAGCCGGCCAGTGCGGGCACAGCGGGCGAAGACGACGCGCTGCCCCACCGTCGTCGCCAGGGCCGGCGGCAGCGTGCCGGCGAGTTCCCGGCGGGCGTCGCGCAGCAGCAGGGTGCGGGGAATGCAGCGGTTGAGGATGAAGCGCGCCTCCAGGCCGGGTTTCCAGCCGCGGGCATCGTCGAGCAGACGCAGCAGCTCGGCCGAGGCCCAGGCGTCGTAGGGGCTCGGCTGCACCGGGATGAGGACGAGGTCGGCGGCCAGCAGCGCCGACCGGACGAGAGCGGTGACGCGCGGTGGTCCGTCGATGACGACGTGCTGGTAGCCGCGCGCCAGCTCCGGCACCTCGCGGTGCAGCGTCTCGCGCGCCAGCCCGGTCATGGCGAACAGCCGGGGCAGCCCCTCACGGTCGCGCTGCACCGACCAGTCGAGGGCGGAGCCCTGGGGATCGGCGTCGATCAGCAGAACCCGATGGCCCGGACGCGCCAGCTCGGCGGCGAGGTGGGTGGCAAGCGTCGTCTTGCCGACGCCGCCCTTCTGGTTGAGCAGCGCCACGATCATGACACCGCTCCCCGGACCAGGGTGACGGGCTGGTTCTCTCCGTCCTGCCCGCAGCCCATCAACAAAGAGTCGTTAGACTCTCCGTTAGAAACGTTAAGGGCGCGAATCGGCCTTATGAACCAGGAGCTTGGAGGGTGTCCGTGCACCCGATAGCACGAGTGCCGTGCACCCGATGGCACGAGCGTTTGCACACCCGATAGCACGAGCGGTGTCACCGGTTTATCCCCCGTGTCTGTGGATAAGTTTGGCGGCGGTCAGCGGCGCCTCGGCCGGGCCGCGCGGCGCGAAGCGCAGCGTCTCAGCCCCGTCAGCGCGGCGCTCGACGGCCAGCCGGTAGCCCGGCAGCCGCTGGCGCCGGACGACGGTGCGCAGGTCGATGGCGAAGTTGGCGAAACGGGCGAGGCTGCCCGACTTGGCGTGGAGGTGGCGGAAATCGAAGGCCCAGCCCTCGGCCTGACGGCCGGCGTGCTTGCGGACCAGCCGGTACAGCCAGCGCTCGATGCCGCCGGTGAGGCCGAAGTACTCCCGCCCGATGGTCAGCACGAAGGCGTCGGCGAGGACGCCCTGGTAGAACCAGTCCGGCAGGATCAGCTCCAGCCCCAGCGGGCGGCCGGCGGCGTCGGTGCGCTCCTTCCACTCGTTGATCCAGGAAAAGCGGTGCCGGCGCCGCAGGTCGGGCTGGCGGAGGTTGGTGACCACCGTGGTCGCCTGGAGCCGGTCGAGGGCGGCGCGCAGGCGCTGGTAGTCGCGCAGCGAGGTGCCGCGGCCGGTGAAGGTGAGGATCTGGTGCGGCGTCGCGCTGAGCAGGCGCGCGGTGCGCAGGCCGGCGTCGCGCGCCTCGACGAGCTGGCTGGCGGCCCAGATCAGCACGTCGGCGTCCCAGATGGTGGCGATGCCGTGCTCGGCTGTGCCCTCGACGCGGATGCGCGTGTCGCCCGCGGCGTACTCGATGGGCTCGATGCGCTTCGACTTGGCGAGCGAGAAGAACGGGTGCGCCATCAGGTCCTGCTGGTCGCGCACCGCCATGTCGCCGGGCAGCGCCAAGAACAGGTCGAGCTGCATCTGTCGGTCACCGGTGCGGAAGACCCCGTCCATGGCGCGGCTCAGCGGCTCGACGGGCGGGCGGGCCGCACGGTGCCGATGCCGGGATCGGAGGTGGAGGTGCGCAGGCCCTGGTCGGCCCAGGTCTTCAGGTCTTCGACGGCGTAGACCACCCGGCCGCCGATTTTGTGGTAGCGCGGGCCGGTGCCGTAGAGGCGGTGCTTCTCCATCGTCCGGCCGGACAGGCCGAGGAAACGAGCCGCCTCGGGCGTGCGCAGGAAGCGCGGCGGAAGGCCGCCAGTCTTGTCGTCCATTCATCCGTCTCCGTGTGCTGCGGGCGCCTCTGGGACAGAGGGGCGCGTCGTAGAGCACGGTGGCGGAGGGGATGCGTGGTCAGGGAGGGGAAAGACCTTACGGGGGCGAGTCCCCCGGCGGGGCTCGACGAACACATTGAAAACGCTTGGTGTCGGCGCCCCTCAAGCGCTGGCGCAAGGCGCAATGGATAATAATCTTGCCTGACGAACAGCGTGGTGCCGACGGATCAGCGGCAATCCGGATTTCCGGATCGGACCCTTATCGAACTCTGAGATCGACGGCTTCGCGCCAGGAGTGGATCGCCACCGTTCCGTAAAAACCTCATGCCGCATGGCTGGATTGGCGAATGGAAAACGGCAATGCGCCACTGTGGTTGATTTTGGTTGATCAGTGCTATCCATCGGTTAGAAATAAAGGCAAGGGAATAAGGGGGAAGGCTTGTCAGCACATTCGACAGCAGCGGCTTGGGTGCGCTTTCTCCGCAACTATGGCCCGATCCCAACCAACGACAACATGTATGATGAGCTGATTCAGCGCGCGCTGAAGCGTCGCAAAATCGTCCCCATCACGCTGCCGGCGCCGCTCGTCGATCGCTTAGTCGAGAATTTCAGCGGACCCAGCCCAACATCGCACATCATCACCGGTACCGCTGGCGATGGAAAGACTTATCATTGCCGTGAGGTCTGGACCGCGCTTGGAGGTGATCCTGCGACTTGGATTGAGGGCGCCAAGGTGCAGAGCCTTTCGATCGGTTCGCAATCGCTCGTCATCGTTAAGGACCTCAGTGAACTGCGCGACGACGAGGCCGCGACTCTCATCTCCGATTTCGCGCAAGACGTAGCCAACCCGCAGGCGTCCACCAGCTACCTACTCGCCGCCAATCATGGGCAGCTGCTGGAGAAGCTGAAATCACCGCCGCCAAGCTCCGAGGTGAAACGGGTGACCGCGGTCGTCGAGGAACTGCTCGTCACGGGCACTAACCCCGACAGCGGAATCGCCCTTGCGCTGAGCGACCTCAGTCGCTCCCCTGCCGCCGAAATGGCGATGCGGATCATCGAGGAGGTCTCCAAGCACGAGGGGTGGGAAGGTTGCGGCAGTTGCGCCGCGAGCGCCAGCGACAGCGGTTGTCCCATCCTCGAGAACCGGCGGCGCCTCATCGGCGAAGGCCCCAACGATCCGTTCAAACGGCGGATCACTGCATTAATCGAGCTGAGCGAGCGGAACGGCAGCCATTTTCCAGTCAGGCAGCTGCTCGCACTGGTGGCGAATAGCATCCTGGGCCATCCCGACGCGCGAGACGGGCTGATGAGCTGTGCAGAGGTGCCGACGATTGTTCAGAGCGGACGGGCGGAACTGGCGAGCATCTACCGAAACATCTTCGGAGAGAACCTCCGGCCGAGCAAGGCGGAGAAGACCGAACTTTTCCGCAAGCTAAACGCTTTCGGCATCGGTGCCGGAACCAGCAACCGCGTCGACAACCTCCTCGTCTATGGCGCTGACGACCCGGCCTATGGCGACGATTACGCGCGACTGATCCTTTCCGATCCCGTCTACGGTGCCACGCCATCCTACGTGACCGCCCAACGCGCCTATCTCGAGGGCGCCGAGAGCACTGATCGAACTGCATTCCTGACCGTCCTGCGCTCCCAAAGGCAGCGTCTCTTCTTCACCATGCCCGAAGAGCTCGCCTCAACCTACGACCTCTGGGATCTAACGGTTTTCCGGTACGCCGGTCTCTATCTCGACGTCGCGGCCAAGATCGCGGCAAGGCACGCCGTGCCGCGCCAAGCGGTCACGATGATTGTCCGCGGACTGAACCGCATTTTCACCGGTATGCTGGTCCAGAACCAAGACGAGTTGGTTCTAGCGACCTCCGGCAGCTACTCCCAATCGAAACGAAGCCCACTGCTCGACGAGCTCATCTCGGTGCCGCGCCAGGGCGGGGAGGAGGTGGCCGTCATTTCCGATGGGGCGGGCGGCTTCTGCGTATCGGTAAAGCTTGTGCGGGGCGCCGAGATCGCCCCGGTCACCTTATCGCTCTCACCGACTCGATTCGAATTTCTCGGTCGGGTGGCGGAGGGGGCGCTGCCGAGCAGCTTTTCGCTGGAGTGTCATGAGGATCTACTCGCCTTCAAGGCGAGGCTGCTCCGGGAAACCGAGAACCGGCGCAAGCTGGATGGTGACGACGAGATCAACGACGGAGAGCTGATGCTCCGCTTCATCGATCTAAGCAGCGATGGCCGAGCGCTTGCTCGCCGCGTGATTGTTCGAGTGTGACTATGGAGATCCTGGCACGCCCCACAAGTTTCGACGACCGAACCGGCCCTGATTTCTGGATCGATGAGGCGATCTGGGGGCATCGTCTTTACGACGAGCAAACGCCCTGGCTGACCTTTCTCGAATTCTTGACCGTACTCCTTGCTGAGCACCGGGCCGGCAGGGCGTTCCGCGAGGCGGGCTTGAACAGCCTGTCCTATCGGCCACAACTACAGCTCCGTCTCCGGAATCTGGTCTTCAACAATCCGCATATCATGACAGTACTGGCGGAAGATCGCGCGGACGATGCCGCATGGAGCATCTGGCTGGAGAAGATGGCCGAGACCGCGGGCGGTCTCGAGAAGCCAGATTTCACCTATCTTCGCAATCACTTCGAGAGCTTCCAAGATTTCGCAGCGGTCATCAGCTTCCTGCAAGGCTCAGCAATCGAGGGATCGAGCAATAAGCGCTGGAGTTCGAAATTCGTTTTTCCGTTTGGACCTAACGCTCTTTACGAGGATGCCAACGTTAAACCGCAGGGTAGCGTGTCTAATGACCGCCGTTTCTTCGCCCGCACCGGCGAGTTACTGTATCTTATGCTATGCCGCAGCCGCGACGCGGATGCGCTACGCGGTCTTCTCATCAGTCGCTTCCTTGAGAACCCCGCGCCATACGACAGCATGGCGCGGGCGCTCCAGGGCGAGCCGCAATCCGCCAAGGCGGAGCGCGCAGGCGCCTATTTGCCATGCTCCTCCCATCCGTTGTTCGACCGGCTCGCGGAAGACTGGCTGGCGATTTTGAGCCTGCCAATCCCGGCCTACGACGCCATTCCGCACTTGGTCACGATGACCGGCTTGAACCTCATCCTCTACCAGCTCGAGCGCGCACGCGAGGTTCTCGACCACGAACCGGTTCGGCTCGTCTGCGAAATCGTATCGCCGAAGAAGTCGGTGGTGCGCGACCTTTCGGCCGATTCCTATCAGCGCAACAACGTGTTGCCTCAGCAAGCAGTGGAGCGCTTCGTTCGGCGGATCGAGGAAACGCCGGAATGGCAGGCCGCGATCGGTTCGGAAGATCCCGTCCTTAACGCCGGGGACATCCTCAGAAAGACGTTTGGCTGGCCCGACAACGAGGATGATGAGCTTGCGCCCGAGGCGTGTGCCTTGATCGACCGGCTCACGGATCGTGCGATCAGCCGCCACAAGCAGCATTTCGGCAAGATCCACATGGCGTGGGCCCGCGCCATCGGACTATCGTCGCGACGATCAAGCCGTCGCGTGCGCTACGCGCCGACCGACCGGCTGCTGAAGACTTTGGTGGTCTGCTGCGTCGACAAACGGCTGGAATTCAGGGACTTCCTTGCGCTGCTCTATGATCGATACGGTATTGTTATCGGGGACGCTCAGGCCCGCAACTTCATCGTGACCGGTGACGCGGATCAAGAGGACTTCTCAGATAATGCCCGGCGTCTCGAGGAGCGCCTCGCGAGCCTGGGGCTGCTGAAGCGGCTCTCGGACTCTTGCGCCTATGTCGAAAACCCCTTCCAGCGAGCTCAAGCCGCGTGACTCCATCCAACCTGATTGGCGCTGCCGGCGCTGCCTCGATTCGCCAACGGCTTACCGCTCTCACCGATGCCGAAGGGGTGGCGCGCTATCTGCTTGACCGGTTGACCGGAGAGCAGGTTGCGGCCATTACCAGTGCCCTGCTCAAGGATCAGCAGACTGAGACCCAGCTGAAGATCGCCCTTCCGCGCTCGCTGATCGGCGAGTTCGGGCTTCCCGAGCATGTCGTTACCGACGAGCGGACGGTCGCAATCCGGCACGCCGACTGCGACCGCCCGGCGCTGCTGATCGCCAACACCGACGACGACCAAGGCGCGTCCCTCGGCGATGTGACGCTGATCGGCGCCAAGCAGCTCACCGAGGATCCAGAACCTTGGGTAGACGCAGCGTCATTCGGCCTCGGCCTGCCGGATAACCAGATCGCCGCTTGGAAGGCGGCACTTAAAGGCCTCAATGCGGCGGATGATTGCACGCTGCATCAGATCTCGAACTATGTCGCGCTCACCCGCGAGCGAATCGAAGCGGAATCGACGACGGTCCCAGATGCTCTCGGCTGGGCGCTGCCAGCGCTTCACCTGCCCCGCGATAGCGGTTTCTTCCTCAGCATTCGGGACAAGGAGCTTGAACAGTCTCGGCGTTGGAAGCGACTGTATGAGAAGCTCGTCGCGGATCGGAAGCCCCTGCTCGCCAAACAGCGCCCGAACCGGCAGATCATCGAGAACGACGAGCTTCGGGCCCAATTCGAGACGGTCCAGGAGGATATCCCTCCTGAGGTGCATCCGGCGATCGAAGGCTTCATCGCGGGCACGCCGGGCTGGGGCCAGGCTGCGGAGGCCCTCTCGAAATTCGAGTGGGAGGCGCAGAGCGTCCTTCAGCTATTCTCCGGGATCAAGCTCAAGAAGACGACTCTCCCCCAGGAGACGATCAACTTCTTTGAGTTCTCGCTTCCCGATCGGCTGAGCGCGTCGGATGTCGAGTATCTTGAGGCGCTGAAAGGACGGTCGCTCAAAGAGACGCGTGACGATGATCGCGACTTCTTCGAGGGGCACCGCGATGACCTCGGCCAGGACAAATCTCTGCGGGTCAAATGGGAGCGCTTCATCTTCGGTCGGGCGATCGAGTGCAGCGACTTCCTCGAAGGATTCCTCCGGGCGATCGAGCGCCTGTTCGGGCAGGTCAATCTCGCGGGCGGCCAGCGCAAGCTGATCATCCGATCGGCGCGCCGCAACCGCAAACAATGGCTCGACATCAACGCCGATGTCGGGCTGGCCTTTGGTCTGCGCTATCGCGGGCTGCCGGCTTTGATGGGTGCGTCGGTCGAGTGGGATGTGCCCCATCTTTTCGAGTACGAAGAACTGCTTGATCGCGCCAAGAAGCGGCAGAAAAAGTATCGGCGCAACGAATCCACCTCGCGCGCCGCGCTGCAGATCAAGTTCGATATCGTGCTCGTCTCCGGGTCCGAGCGTGCGACTGCCCAACTGATCTGGACAGCGCAGCCGAACGCGATCGGGCTCGAATTGCCGAAGGATCTCGGTCGCCTGCTCAAGCGCCCGTTCACGCGCAGCAGCGTCGCGCGTCTGCCGGTGAGCCGCAAGGGTGCGCTCCAGTCGGTTTCGCTTGCAGACGTGGGCACGCTGCACCCCGCGTTCGGACAAGACGCTGGCACGCTCGTGCCTCGGACGACCGTAGGCGAGGATATCGGGAAGGCGTTCCCAAAAGCGCTCAAACAAGCCGCCCAAGGCGGCCGCGTCAATGCGGGCGGTGTCGAGGCGATTAGCGCGGCGTGGTCGGGGTTCGAAGCTCTGTATGTCAAGGCGATCGGTGCGCTGCAGTCGTCGGGCTGTGCCTCTCCGGCGCTCCTCGCACAGGCCGAGGCGTATGGCGCTCTTCTGCGGGAGCTTGCTGCTCACGCCCCCGGTGACCTCAATCGGCGAGACCTCTGGGAGCCGGTACTGAGCCTTGGCGTGATCCCTGTGACCGGTAGCGCGCCGTCGGCGATCGTCGCCCCTTGGCACCCGCTGCGCCTTGCTGCCGGAGCGATCAAGATGCGCTCGGTTGCCGGGCTCGCCGACTACCTCCTGTCCAATATCGAGGTGAATTTCGGCGATTCGCGACTGTTCTTCTCTGACCTGCGCGATGAACTAGCCCACCCGCTCTACCCCGAGATCGCGGTCGGCTACGACGGCAGTGAAGCGATTCTGCTGGCTGAGACCGGGACCGTCAACGATTATAGCCTGCTTGAGCGGCCGGTACGCGATCCCTCGGAAGCGACGACCGATGTCGATCCGGCTGAGGCTGCTCGGCAGATTCGAGGCCTGCTGGAACGCTATCTCGAGTTGCAGCCGCACGAACGGTCAAACCTCAGCATTATGCTCTTCAACTGCGATGCCGCTGGCCTGCCACTTGCGACAGTGAACGCCTTGAGCTCGGTGCAGGATCAGGAGGAAGTGCACTGCAATGTCTTAGTGCGTCATCGTGATCGCTCTCGTCTTTCGCGCGTCTACGGCGAACTTCTCGAGCGTTCCGAGGGCGATCCCGATGCTGTCGTCGTCAGTGAGACGTCTCGCAACTTCATGTCGAAGCTCCGCATCGGCGTCATGCTCGACAGCGGCACGATACGACCAAGCAATGCGGCTCGAGAAATCGACGTCGCCTTCCTGCACGATGTCGTCTCCCGCCAAGCCCGCGAGCAATGGTTTCCGGTTGCTGACACCGGGCAAAATCCCGAGCTGCTGGAGCATGTCCCAGCGCGCTGGTCCTATCGGCGCGTTACTGCCGAAGACGAACTCAAGGCGACCGTTTACCTGACCTGCCCGCGTCAGCCGGATGCAGGCTGGGCATATGTCGATGCCGTCGCGAATGTCATTCGGCGCCAGTCACACGGCGCCAGCGAGCACTATCTGCCCGCACGACAAATCTCCTTCCAGGATTCCGGCCTCAAGACGATGTTCGATGAGGTCCATGACCTCGCCGAGTGGGTCGCGACTTATGACGATCTGCTCGACAAACGGCAGCTTGCCGCGCAGGGCATCAACGTCATCCGCTACCGCCGGCAGCGCACGCATGGCCGGAACATGGTCGTGTCCTCCACCTCGGAGCTGCGCATTCTCCACGTTCTCGTCCGCCGCCGATTGACCGAGCTTTCGCTCGGCCTCGACGACGATCGCCTTTCACAGCTTGCCCGTCGCATGATCGAGGATGCGAACTCGATCTCGGGCGACATCGTGCTTCGAGCGGCCAAGCGCGGCGTCTCGGCGGGAGAGCTGATCGGATTGGTGCTGAGCCGCGCGCTCGTCGCCGAAGAACTGGGCGGACAGGCGACCCTCGCGTGGTTCCTGCTCGACGACTATGCCGAATGGCTCGGTCAGCGTGAGGAGGGGATCGCCGACATTCTCGCGCTGTGCATCGCGACCGGCGAGGATGGAGCCCCCCGTTTGCGCGCAATCGTCACCGAGGCAAAGTACGTCGATCAAAGTGGCTCGGCGGAAGCCAGCCGAAAATCGCGCCAACAGCTTCGGCAGACCGTCGCACGGATCGACGATGCACTGTTCGGCGACCCCGGACGGCTCGATCGCGACCTGTGGCTGTCGAGGATCGCCGACCTGCTGCTCGATGGCACCGCCGCTCTCGGTCAGACCTCCTTGCTGGAGCAGGTTCGCGACGGCATTCGCCGGGGTGCTGTGCCGATCGATCTGCGGGGTTACTCGCACATCTTCATCTCGGGGCCAACCTCCGACGGCAGCGTACTTGGCGAGCAGGAGCCGATCTCGGACGTCTGTGGCGGCCTCCAGGAGACATTCACGCGTGATGGGCTTCGTCAGCTGATCAAGGCATATGACGCCGGTCAGTCGTTGAAGGCTGTTCGGGCCAGCCTAGGCGAGACGGACAGCTGGAACCATCCCGCGTATCGGGACCCGGCACCACGCGTCGATTGGACCAAAGAGGTCGGGATCGAGCCCAAGGCGGCAATGCCGGCCAAGCTGATCGAACACGATTACGATGACGACGACGATGAGAGTGACGAGGGCGCAACCGCCGCCCTCGCTACCCTGCCACCAGCGGCCTCGGTCGCGCCTGCAGCCAACGCTAGGGTTCCATTCGAGCCCGTTCCTTCTGAACCTGTTCCAAGCAAGGCTGTTCCTGTTCCGCCGGCCGAGTCTGGTCAGCCGCTCGGAAGCCCGTCGGCGACGCACGAGCCCCTAGCGCTCGCTCCAGCCGAAGCAGGTTCGACGGTGCCTGCTGGCGCAACGACCATCGACGCGCTGATCGAAACGCGCGCCCAAAAGGCGCACGAGGACTCGTCCGACGAACAGGTGTGGCTGGAAACCACGGCGCAAAAGCTGCGGTCTGCGCTGATGGGGTACAACCTGCAGGCCAAAATCCTCGGTACGCGGCTAACCCCCAATGCCGCGCTCATCCGCTTCATGGGCAGCGACCGCTTGCGGGTCGAGGACATCGAGGCGCGGCAATCAGCACTTCTCACGACCCATGGGCTCAGACTGATCTCCGTATCGCCCCTCCCGGGCGAGATCGCGGTCGGCGTCGCCCGGCCGCAGCGCCAAGTCGTGTCGCTCTGGGACGTCTGGGGCCGTCGAACTCTAAATCGCAACGCTGCCGGCGTGAACACGTCTTTCGTCCTCGGCCTGAAGGAGCTTGACGGGGACATACTCTATCTCAATCTGGGGGGACCGTTTGCCGGCGGTCAGCAGCACGAACCCCACACGCTGGTGGCTGGTGCGACCGGCTCGGGCAAGTCGGTGCTGATCCAGGCATTGCTGCTCGACATCGCTGCTACCAACCCGAGCGAGCTTGCACACATCTACTTGATCGATCCGAAAATGGGCGTCGACTACGCCGCGATCGAAAGGCTACCGCATCTCCAAGGAGGTGTGATCATCGACCAGACGCGTGCTGTCGAGGTCATGGAAACCCTCGTTGCCGAGATGGAGCGCCGGTACGAGCTTTTCCGCACAACTGGCGCTCGCGACATCCGCGCCTACAACACCAAGGTGCAACCGACCGAACGGCTTCCATACGTCTTCCTGGTCCATGACGAGTTCGCTGAATGGATGCTCACGGAGGACTATAAGGCGGCGGTGACGGCGAACGTGTCGCGGCTTGGCGTGAAGGCGCGCGCCGCCGGCATGCATCTCCTCTTTGCCGCGCAGCGGCCCGACGCGAATGTCATGCCGATGCAGTTGCGCGACAATCTCGGAAACCGACTCATTCTCAAGGTGGCGAGCGTCGGCACATCTGAGATCGCGCTTGGGGTGAAGGGTGCCGAACAGCTGCTTGGCCTCGGCCATTTGGCAGCACGTCTAAGCGGCGAGCCAGCGATCATCTACGCACAGGCACCGTTCCTCTCGGACGAGGACATTGATGTGGCGGTCGATGCAATTCGCGCGAGTAGTGGGTGATGCCTTCTGGCCAAGTTAATGTCCTAGCACTGCCGCAGAACATATAGGAGCTGAGCGTGGGAAGCTGGAACTCGAGTCCCCATCCGATATCCGATCTTCGTGACTGGAATGCTGCGGGAAGGCTCGAAGTGCGCCCATCCTTTCAGCGCAAGGAGGTATGGAGCCCTGCCGCCAAAATTATGCTGATCGATACGATCTTGCGTCAGGTTCCTATGCCTAAGATGTTCCTCTGGACCGAGATTCGAGACGATCACACGCATCGACAAGTTATTGATGGTCAGCAACGGATAACCGCCATCCTGTCCTTTCTTCGTGACGAGTTCGCCCTCGACGAACCGTACCGGGGAGAGTTTGCTGGCAAGAAGTTCAGTGAACTCCCCAAAGGTATTCGGGACCGCGTTCTGCAGTATAAGATCGATTATAATGAGGCGCTGGGCTTTAGCGAAGAAGAAGTGCGTGAGGTGTACTCGCGAGTTAACAAGTATTCATTGCCATTAAACAAGCAAGAGCTGCGGAGGGCGGACTTTCCTGGGAGGTTTCTGGAGCTATCGACGGATTTGTCCGCTGATGATTACCTTGAGGAAGCTCGAATATTTTCTGTTGCCCAGAGACGTCGGATGGGTGACGTCGAGTTTATCTCAGAAATACTAGCAGGTATGCTCGAGGGGCTCCAGGACAAGAAGGGCGATCTTGACTATTTCTATGCGCGGTATGCCGATTGGAAGCGGGAGGAGGAGGAGGCCATTAGAGCGCAGTTTTTGTCGGTGCTCGCAGACTTTCAGCAGATCTTCGCTACTGATCGGTTTCCGCTTGCCAAAACGCGATTCAGGCAAAAGTCAGATTTTTATTCTCTTTTCTTTTCCATATTTGAGTTTCACAAATTTGGCTGCAATCTTAAAGGCCGCGATCTTGAGTTTATAAGAAACGACTTGCGCCTGCTCGATGAGTATATCGCTCCAGAGTCCGAAGTGGATATCCTGAGCGAGTACGCAATCAAGTGTGTCTCTCAGGCCAACACTATCGCAAGCCGATCATGGCGCAAGAATTTTCTTATGGATATTCTATCAGGTACATATCGCGCAAGACGCCCCGAAGAGGCGGTGCGCTCCAAATTTGAAGCCATGGCGCTGCAATTGGACCTTAGCCCTCGCGGCAAGCTGTTTGACGACTGCGCTGAATGTGGTCGGCCATTCCACGATCATGAGACAAGCGAGCGCGTGCTGACGTGGCCCGCGGACGCGAGCGTCTTCCAGCTGTCCAATGCCTGTTGGCGTGCCACCAGCTGCGGCGCAGGCGGGTGATCCATGGCGGATTTATTTTCCGGGCGGGGAGACGCGCCGCCACGAGAGATCATCGCCATACCGGACAAGATACTCGGTACGTCCGGCCGCCGATATGAGGTGGGCGATCGCATCGCGGCGGGCGGCAATGGCGTCGTCCATCGATGCATCGATCAGAGCGACGGTCGCGACTATGCAGTAAAGTTTCAGCTCGACCTGCGCGCGGTTCGTCGCACGCGCTTCGAGCGGGAGAAGGCTCTGCTTCGCGATCTGCGCCATGATCACCTCATAAGCTATCATGACTCGGGCGAAGTCATCGGAGAACTGCGGCGCTCACGTCACAGCCGGATGCCGAAGACAGTTCCATTTATCGTCATGATGCTGGCGACCGAAACGCTGTTCGAACTCGTCAAACGATCAGAGGTTCCGCCAGAGATCTTTTTTGCGCAGTTTCGGGGGCTCACCCAAGGTCTCGCTGAGCTCCACACTCGCGCTGTCCATCGCGACATCAAGCCGGAGAACATTCTCGTTATCGGTGATCGATGGGTGCTGAGCGACTATGGGCTGTGCGATATGCATGCGCTGCCGCTGGAAGAACGTATGACACCCGATTGGGAGGTGGTTGGGCCACGTTTTTGGATGTCACCCGAGGCGAACAACCGTAGCATTGGTCGCGACGACGCAATCAATGCTGCCTCCGACGTGTTCCAACTCGCTTCGGTGTTTTGGTTTGTGATCAACCGCAGTCATCCGACAGGCGTGCTTTCCCGCGATGATTGGCGCGGTCCAGAGGCACTGTTCGACCCGATTTTTCGCGCACTACACCATAGCGCGGCGGTCCGGCCAACCGATGGGCGAGCATTCGCTGAACAAATTGATGCCGCAGTCGGCTATCGCGACGATTAGGTAGCATGCGCTGCTGCACACAACCATGGGAAGGCGTCAATGTGATCTATTTCACTTGTGGCAGATGACGCAGCTGCTCGATCCTTCGTCGATGCCATAGACATCGTCGATCGTCTCGACGGTGTTCGCCGAGAGCGGATTGACCCGCCGGTTGCGGCGCAGCCGCTCGCGCCGCTTCTCATAGTCCGCCTTGATCTGCTCAACGCGCTTCGGTGCGATCAACTCGGTTAGGCTCTCACCTTGGCTCCAAGTGAAAGGAGAACCGTCACGGAGCGCCGTCTTCTCGTAATTGATCGCTTCAGCAAATCGGTCCGGATGCTCCTCGGCAAGGCGAACCCACTCGATCTTCTGCTGAAAAAAGCAGAACGTGCAGCCTGAGCGCGAGCGCCATTGATAATATTCGGGTTCGCCAACGTCCGACTGGCCGAGGATCTCGAGCACACCGGGCCGATCAATGCCAGCGTCTCGGAGCGGCAGATGAACCCGCATATTCCGATGGGTGGCTTGGTAGCCCTCGCGACCAGGCTCGTCGGCGCGAATGGCGACATAAGAGTGAATGATCGTCCCGCTTTCAAGATCCTGCCTGAGCCAGTGCTCGAGTGGCCGAAGTTTTAGCTGGCGCGTGCACCACCGGGTGCGCGGAGAGGGGAGGAAGTTCCCATATTCCTCAAGCCAGAAGTCAAAATCACGATCTGGGTTCAATTTCTGGATATGGCGGCCGAGAAAACCTTCCAATTTGTCCAAGAACTTGTAGACCTCGGGGAGTTCTTTCCCGGTGTCAGTAAAAAAATACTCGATGGGCAGCTCGGGGTGATGCTGCCGCATATAAACCGCCAAGGCCGCACTGTCGCGGCCACCCGACAGACCTAGGATATGCCGCTCCCGTGTCATGCCAATTCGCCTTCTTCATCAGCTTCAGCGGCCAACATCGCGACTGCGCGGGCTAGCGCAGCAAGCCGCAAACGGCCCCCTGTATCGTCCGCTCGCAACCCAGCAACCACTCGGTCGGCTAGGATCGCCGCGGCCTTCTTCTCCTTCTCGTTTAGCACGAAGCTCCGCATCAGCGGCGGTGTCTTGGGATCGAGCCCGACCACGAGCGCGAGAGCCTCCGTGTGCGATTTGCGATCGCGCACGACCGCGAGCGCCTCGAGCTCGCGAAAACGCCGGCCGAACCGCGCGGTCTCGGTCAGCGCCTCCTCACGATCGCGGTCCGACCAGCTCCGAGCTGGACGATGGAGAAGCACGCTGACGAGGCTTTCAAGGTCACCGCGACCTTGCTCGATCGCGGCGGCACGGTCCGCAAGGGCGTCGAACGCATAATCGTTGGTGAGGCCTTTGATCGAGACGACCCGCTCACTGATTCCACCGAAGGTCTCCGCATCAACGCCGAGCGTACGGGCCAGCGCCCACCGTAGCTCGTCGAGAAGTGCCGGATAGCTCTCCTCGCATGCAAGTAGACCCTGATATACCAAGTCAGGAGATAGGCGCTCCCCGAATGCCTTGGGCAAAGAGTCGAAAAGCAGTGCCTCAGGATCATCCGCCTTCATCACGACCGTCCTGACGGTGAGGGCATCCTGCTCGACCCGGTGGGTTCGCTTGGCGTAGTCCGGAAGGGCTTCGAAACGTCGGAAGAGCGCGGCCGCCACGGGAAGCGAGCCATTCCCAGCCTCGATGCCGAGCCGTTCGGCCAGCCCACTCAAGAACGCTGTCTCACGCACCGAACGGTCGATGCGACGAAGCCGGAAGTCTGCCGGTTTCTGGAGCAGCTTGTCCACGACCACATCGTTGATGGCAGTCTGGTAGACGCCACCGATATAGACCGCGACGCTCTCCCTCCTAGCGAGCATATAGGCCAGGGCCAGGACCGGCATCACGCCGGCCTTGAGCCCGAATGGCGCCGCCGCCCATTGCTTGAAGATCGCGTCCAGCCCCTCAGCGCCGGCGCGGTCGATCAGATCCCAGGCGGGTTGCAGCGACCTGCCTTCGGGGCTTCCATCGGGGTCGCTGAACGCGAAGGATCCAGACGTCGTCTCACGGTGAAGGCCGAACGGCTTGAGAACCGTCAGGTAGAGACCAAGCTCGGCGGGATACCCGGTAATTCCGAGATCGGGCTCCGCGAAGCGGTTGACCATCGCGTGCGCCAGATCGCGGAGCGCTGCCATCGCGTTCGAGGACGGCCTATCGCGCTGGAGCAGCTCGCTCTTGAGGATCGGCGCGCAAGGATAGCCGGCATCGGCAAGCGCGCTTGCGATGATCGCAAGCGGCTCGCGCAGCCCGTGCGTCGGAGACGGAGCCAAATACCACCGAGCGGATTCTAACGCGGATTCGAGCGTGCGGTGAAGTTGATCGATGCACAGCGATTGTCGAGCGGCGATCTCCCGGCGCGCGATCCGGTCGCCCTCCAACTGTGGATGGCCGCGGATCACCCGCTCAACGGCCAACAGCTCGGCGGCCGTTGAGCGAAGCGCGAAGCTGCCGGCCGCGGCGCCGATCGCGATAATCCGTCCCTCGCGCTTCAGCTGCTTGGCCGTTGCCTTCGTAAGCGCATCGAGGTCTGCGGGCTGCATCGATCCGTCACCAAGCGTGAGAACCAGCAAACCGTTTCCACGCTGAACGCGACCGAGCAGCGCCGCCGCGAGGGTCTCAGCGGTGTCCTCGGCGCTGACAATGTGCAGCGCAATCTCGAATGTCCGCAGCGCGCCGGTCGTGAAATAGTGGCGCTTTGCAGTCGCGAACCCAAATCCGACCCTCTGCGGGATCTCCTCAAGTTGTCGGTTGTCGACGGGCGCGATCGCGCGGCCGATCGCGTCCTCAAGGTCGAAGTCGCTGCCGGCGAACAGCGCGTAGCCGCCAAGCCGAGGCTGACGGATCAGCACCGCCCAATCGAGAAGATCCTTGATCGCTGCGGATCGCTCCTCATCGTCGACGCCGGGTAGGGAGGCAGCCAGAATGTCGTCCGCGAGGGCTAACCCCGAGCCGTTGCGAAAGAACTCGATCATCGCCGCCGACTTGGTCAGGGCAACGTGCAAAGGCTTGCCCTTGGCTCCCGCTCGCTCGATGGCTTCGAACGCCAAGCTGAATCGACTACCGTCCGCATTACTCGCCAGCGCCATCCCGAAGTTGGCCGCGAGATAGTCCCACAGCATCGAGGGATCATAGGTGCTCGCGCCGCTTTCGGTGCCGGCGAGGAACTGTTGGAAACCTGCCGGCTCCGCTGAACTCAAGAAGCCGAAAACGCTGCGCTCGTTCTGGGCAAATCGCGCACGGGAGACCGGACCAAGCAACAGCGCGGTCACCGGATTGAGCGGCCAGGTTTCAGCCAGCGCCTTCGTGAGCGCCGCGGTCTCCGTCGGGCGTCGCTTCGCGATTGCTGCCGCTACGACAGCGGCTTGGGTGTGTGCTTTGGCGGGCGGCTCGCTTGCGATAGCGCGGCCGAGCAGCGCGACAGTCTCGTCAGCGCCGCTAAGGAAGGCGATGTCCTGATAGCGGCCCTGTACCTTGGCCCATTCCTGTCGGGCGTTGCGTGCCGCACGCGCGGCATATTGCTCGAAGGACTGGTGCAGGATGCCTATGACAACCAGCCGTCCCTTGCTGCGGGACGCATACTCTGCGATATCCTGTAGAAGATGGACGTCGCCGCCTTCTAGGGCCTCATGCTCTAGCATTTTTCCGAGCTCGTCGAGAATGACGAGGGTGCCGCTGCCGTCCGTTGTTCCAGACCGTAGCAGAGCCGCGATCAATTGCTCGTCGCTCGCCGCGAACTGCTCGCGCGCATCAGAGTCCCAGCCGAACGTGGTGGCGGCGGCGGCGGCAATCGCGTCGCGCAGCCGCACACGGCTCCCGGTTACCGCGACAACCTTCCAGTCACCGTTGGTTCTGGGAAATGCCTTGGCATAGAGGTCCGTGAGCGCTGGGCCCACAATGTTTCTGGCGATCGCGCGGTTGGAGCGTGTTCCGGCCACTAGGTTGGCTAACAGTAGGGCGGCGCTCGACTTTCCGCCGCCATACGGACCGGTCCAGGTGAACGCTCCCTGGTGGCTGTCGATCTGGCTCTCCGCTAGGACTATGAGTGCCTTGGCAATGGTCGCTTGCAGCACATAGCCGACAAGCGGAGGGGTCCCATTGAGATCGGCATCCAGCCGTGCGGAGCGTGCAAAGCGGCGGTCGATTGCCACCTTAGATGCGAGCGTTGTCATGCTGCCGCATTCCACGAGACGCGCTTGGGGTATGCAGCTTGGATCAGGGCTGCCAAATCGATGTCGCTCTTCCGTTGCACCTGCCGAAGCCCGGCGGTGTCGACCCACTGCCAAGCCCCATCTGTCACGTCATCGATTCGCATCAACCGCGTCACGACGCTGTCCTCGTCCAACTTGAAGACCCGTCCCGGCGAGCCTGGCGAGTAGCAGATCTGCTCAGCAGTGAGGGTCGTGGCTCCGCCGCTCCGCTCCCAGAAGGCACCGAGCGCATAGGCAAAGACGGCATCGTGCAGCGTCGGCTTGGGGCCGCGGATGAACTCGTGCCAGCCGCCAAGCCGCGCTTCGCGAACCAACGCGAGCTCGGCAAGAAGGGGTTCGGCCGCGTCTTCGCTGAATGTATTGCCCTTCCTGACATAGCTGCGCAGGAAGACCTCGATGTCGCGCTTCAAGGTGCCGCGGGTGGCGCGCCAACCTTGCGCGTTGACAAGGCTGAACAGCTCGTCGAGCAGCGTTGCCGGGTCAAACTCAATCGTGCTCAGGAGATTGAACGCGTAGAAGGCGGTTGTCGCCTTGGAAGGTGTGCTGGCGATGTGCCAATGCACGAGCCAGATAGTCGCTGCCTGCTCGAGATAAGGGTCGAGCGCGCCATCAGCCAACACTGCATGGCCGAGGACGGTTGGGCGAATGATACGGCCCTGCTCCTCAAAGAAGCCCGACGCGAGCGCCCAATAGCGCATCGAAACAGCCATGTTGCGGCCGACTCCGAAACGCGCGATGGCTTTTTGTTCCTGGAATATCCCAGTATGCACGCCGTCGCCGATGGCGTCAAACGCCTTCTTCAGCCAAAGCAGGCGAAGAGGGAACGTCTCGTGCCCCGCAAACTGCCCCCTCGATTCGAATGTGAAGCTGCCTTGCATCATGCGGGCATGCTACTGGTGAACCTCTCCAGTTGCAAGCCAACAACGCTTGGCGGCATCTGCTATAAGCTGAGCTGCGGTGACAACTTCCGCCTCGGTCGTGTACCGATTGCAGAAAATTCGGACCACGGAGCGTGCATCGCGATCAGAAAAACCAATTGCTTCAAGAACATGAGACACTCTGATCTGGCCAGACGTGCAGGCCGATCCTGTGGAGAGCGAGACCTCCCGCGCGGCTGTCGCGCACAGCATGTCCGCATCGACCCCCGGCATCAAGATCGCGGCACTTCCCGGTACGGTTTCGGCGTTTTCGCCCATCCATGTGAAACGCAACTGGTGGCGAGCAAGCTCGTCGAGCAGGAGGGCAATTAGTCTAAACCCGTGCGTCTGATCCTTGGGCAGACGTGACCGCGCGACCCTCGCGGCGGCCGCAAAGCCAGCGATCAGAGCGACGGGCTCGGTGCCTGGCCGAGCGCCACCTTGCTGGCCGCCGCCAAAGATTTGCGGTGCGGGTCGCGGCGCGCCGGCTGACACATACAACGCTCCGATGCCCATTGGACCATAGCATTTATGGCCGGACACACTGAGGTAATCGACGTCGAGTTCAAGGACATCGATCGGGATTTTGCCGGCAGCTTGTGCGGCGTCGCAGTGGAAAAGGGCGCCGGCGGCATGGACGATCTGTGCGACCTCGCGGACGGGCTGAACCACGCCAATCTCGTTGTTCACGAGCATCACCGACGCGAGCAGTATATCGTCGCCGATAAGCCGCGACAGAGCATTGAGGTCGAGGCGCCCATTGTCATGGACAGGCGCGACGGTGACGGTGAAGCCCTCGGCTTCCAACCGGCGCGCAGGCTCAATGACCGCCTTGTGCTCGATCGCGGAGATGACGATCCGGCGCCGGTCGCGTTGGTTCTTGCCATACGCGGCCGCTACGCCAAGGAGAGCGAGATTGTTTGCTTCGGTGGCCCCTGAAGTGAAAACGATCTCAGCCGGCGCCGCGCCGATGAGGTCCGCAACCGCAGCACGGCCGTGCGCAATAATCCGTGCAGCGCGCTCGCCCGACCCGTTCGGTGAACCGGCGTTACCGGGAAGTTCCCATGCCGCGAGCATCGCGGCGCGCGCCTCCGGCGCGAGCGGCAGCGTCGCGAAGCCATCGAGATATATCGGAGCATCCATTCCTGCGTCGCGCATGTTCATATCTTGTTCTTAGCCGAAGAGTGCCGGTGCTGAAATCGAAATCTAATCGTTACGATAATCGCGCCGCTTGAGGAAGATGGTTTGGCAGATCGAGGAAAGGGTAATATGGGTTAATTGGGGCTAATTGGGGTGCTTGAGCGTGCTCTCTCGCTCCTTTCCACAGAAGCTAAATCCGCTGAAGAACTTAGCAACCGACTTTGCCACGTCTGCCGGCTGATCGGTCTACCTCACAATGCGGTCGGAAAGTCCTGGGTGGCGGAGATGGACGCGGAACCGAAGCTCCACTTCCGGGCACTTCGCCAATGTCGGCCCTTGGCGCTAAACGGGTACGCCAACAACCAGCGGCTATATTTTTATTCGTCTAAACTTGGAAACAGGTCTACAGCGGCATCCGTCGCAGCAGATCGCGATACCCGCCGTCCATCAGTTGGCGACCGCGGCGGATCAGGTAGCGCACTTGGTCGCGCAAGGGGGTGTCCCGGTACCAGTCGGCCTTGACGCGCTCGGTGCCGAACAGCGCCTCGGCTGTCTTCCGCGCGCTGGCGCCATCAAGGTTGGCGTCGAGCGCCTGGAGGATGCGCATCAGCATGCGGGTCTGGTATGGCGTCAAGTCCGGGGGAGCGGCCGGGTTGGTCACCGCATCGTGGAACCGGCGGAGCGCCGCGACCTGGGCGTCCAGGTCATCGTCCAGCGCGATCAGCGCCCGCAGCGGCGTGCCGCGTCTGGGAAGACGCTTGCCCTCGATCCAGAAGCGCCGCTCGCGCGGCCCGTCGGCCAGCGCGACGTGGAAGCCGTCTCCGGTGTCGAGGACGGCTCGGCGCGACGCTCCCCACCAGGGATCGAGGCAGGCGCCCAGCCCGGTGTAGGGCCTGGGAGCCGGCGACAGCCGGACCAGGGCCGGCAGCACCTCGGGCCTCCAGAACACCAGCGTCTCAGCGCCGCTTTTGCCCGGGTCCTCCAGGACAGTGCAACCCCCAATGGCCGGTGCCGTCGGAGGATGCCGACTCGCCGCGCTGTCCAGCCGCATCCGCTTGATAATCCCCGTTGCGGCGCAGGAATTCCCACGCCCAACAGGAAGCAGGGACGGTCAGGGCATACTGGTAGGCGGCCGATGCTCGCCAATCATTCATAGCGGTCATGATGTCTTCGCTCGCGCGCAGCGTCAGGTTGCGCCCGAATCGAAAAAGTGAGCCGCTACCCTGAAATTGCGACAGCGCCGACGGCGTAGAGCCCGGCGGGAACGGCGTACTTCGGCGGACTCCGCCGATCCGGCCATCCGGAACGACGGATTTCCGGAAATCCGGCGATGCGGAAGTCAGTGCATGCCCTGGCGGAGCAGGTCGCGGTATCCGACCCGCGTCATCCATTGCGCCCGCGCCAGATGGGTGGCGTGGGCGTGCCGGGCGCGGTCGGGCTCGCGGGCGGGGTCGATGCGCAGCACGATGCGGGCGACTTCGTCCGGGTCGGCGCCATCCGCCTCGGCGTCGAGCAGGCGCAGGTAGGTGACGAGGTGCAGGCGGTCGTAATCGGTCAGGGCGTCCGAACAGGGCGGCGCGTCGGCAATCGGCGGTTCGAGTTGCGGCGTCGTCATCGGCTGATCTCTCCCCTTTGTGTGTGGCCCCGCACCGAAGCGATGGGTGTTTTCATATCATCGTATGTAGGGACGATCCGGAGCGGGGTCGCGGATCGGCACCGAAACACCGTCGGTTTGCCCGGCCCGCTCCGAATGGGAGATGTATCCCGTGGAGACCTGTCCCGCAATCCTGCTCCATCCTGCCGATGGAGGACATGCCCGACATCCTGGCCCTGAACATCCGCCGCCTGCGCCTCGCCAAGGGCATCACGCAGGAGGAGCTGGCGCACCGCGCCGGCATGGACCGCAGCTACCTCGGCACCATCGAGCGGGCCGAGCACAAGGCGACGGTCGTCACCGTCGGCCGTCTGGCGGCGGCCCTCTCGGTGCTTCCCCGTAATCTCCTGGAACTTCCCCCCAACCACCCCTACCTCGCGCGGCTTGCCGGACATCCGTAGGTCCGGAACGGCGGCGCTGCGCATCGGATATCACAGCGCCGCCGTGTCTTTAGATGCCTTATAATGGGTGGTTGCCAACGGCGCATCTGGCGGGGTTTAGCTAAACTTTCAGTCTATTCTTTAGAGATGCGTGATGGACAGGACCGGTCCCGGACCGGGGACCGGCGTGCCATCCGCACCCGCTGGCGCTCGACCGGCGGCGTGGTCAGCGTTTCGTAGCCTACACCGGGGGGCGCAGGCCCCGTTCCCGGTCGGCAAGAATGCGATTGGTGATGGGGGGGTGGGGTCGGTGCGGTCGTGCGTGGGAGTGTCAGCCGCGCCGCGCCGCCTCGATCGCGGCGATGTCGATCTTCGTCATGCCCATCATCGCCTCGAACGCGCGCTTCGCTTCAGCGCCGCCGACCGCCAGCGCCTCGGTCAGCACGCGCGGCGTGATCTGCCAGGAAACACCCCACCGGTCCTTGCACCAGCCGCACGCGCTCTCCTGGCCGCCGTTGCCGACGATGGCGTTCCAGTAACGGTCAGTCTCCTCCTGATCGTCGGTGGCGATCTGGAACGAGAAGGCTTCGTTGTGCTTGAAGGTGGGACCACCGTTGAGGCCGAGACACGGGACGCCGGCCACGGTGAACTCGACCGTCAGCACGTCGCCCGCCTTGCCGGACGGGTAGTCGCTGGGCGCACGGTGGACGGAGCTCACCGCGCTGTCAGGAAAGGTCTCGGCGTAGAAACGGGCAGCCGCCTCGGCGTCCTTGTCGTACCAGAGGCAAATCGTGTTCTTTGCCATGGCGTGTCCTTTCGCTGTGAGGCCGGAGTCCGGCCCGATATCCCCATCGGCCGTCTCCTGAGGTGGTTCGCCCAAGCGCATTTCTCCACCCCGGCGGAGGACGCGCCCTAACCGCGCCTCTGCTGCTGCGGCCCGCCGGCGTCTTGCAGCACTACCGGCGCGTCGTCCGGCTGATCGACCAGCATGACGCCGAGGCCGCGGGCCGACGACAGGAAGATGACGCCGTGATCCTCCAGCGCCTTGCGCACGGCGTCGCGCGTCGTGTCCCGCACATCGAGGCGGTCCGACTCCAGCCGCTTCAGGGCGGTCAAGGCGACCAGGGCCGTGTCCGCCAGCGTCTCCTGGGTCCAGCCGAGAAGCGCCCGCGCTGCCCGTATTTGCCTGGGTGTGATCATCGACGACCACATTCCCGATGCGCATGCCCAGCGCCACAGAAACGACTATTTTAGTCGCTTTTAAGGCCTGAAGGCGCTACACTCTCAGGCTGCAAATATCCGCTGTCTTTTCCCGGTCGTGGGGTGAGGGAGGAGCCGCGTTCCCGTCCTGCCTCGCCACCGGTGTTGTCCAGCCACACGAGCAGCGACGAACACCTGGGAAAGGACCGGCAACGGTATGGAGGACAAGGGTGATGCCGCGCGTCTGGGAACTGGCCGCCTTGGTAACACGCTACGAGCAGTGCATGACCGACGGCGATGTCTTGACGCCCGTCGACCTGCCCGCAGCGGTGGAAAGCTATTGGCAGGCGGTGGACATCAAGGAGCTGATCTACCACGAAGCCCTACGCTTCCGCGTCCCCATGCCGTGCACCGGCTGCTGGCAGGACGATCTACGAAGCGTGCAGGCGTTCATTGCCGGGGGCGGCTGGCAATAGATGATCAAGACCTGTTCCGCGACTCGGTTTCCCGGCGACTCGCAGCGGGCCGACAACGGGCCGGTTGATTCGGCCACGCTGCCGGGTGCGTCCACTCGAAACGATGGTGCGCTGTTCACCGTCCTCCGGCGCGATCTCGGCGAGGCGGCGTTCCGCGACGTCCTGGCCGCGCTCGACGAGGAAATGGAGCGGCGGCTGCGTTCGCTTCAGCAAGAGCCGTGGGACTGGCCGGGCATCCGTAACGACACCCAGGCAATGCTGTCGCTGGCCGCCGGCTTCGGCTTCGCCACTCTGGCCGCCCTGTCCCGCACCGTGCTGTCCACCGGCAGACACCCGTCGAGCCACCTCACGGAGGTCCTGCTGTCAACCGACATCCCGAACTGCCCCCCTGGCGACACGAGGATCTGCCCCCCGGTTGCACCGCTCAAGCGGTGGTCGGTTGAAGCGCCGCAGCGGGCTTCTGCAGAAGCCCGCTGCGGCGCTTTTCGCGAAGCCGGTAGCTGTCGCCTCGGATGGTGACGACGTGGCTGTGGTGGAGCAGCCGGTCGAGGATCGCGGTGGCCACGACGGGATCGCCGAAGACGCTGCCCCATTCCCCCACGGCACGGTTGGAGGTCACCAGCATCGCCCCCTTCTCGTAGCGCCGGCTGACGAGCTGGAAGAACAGGTGGGCGGCGTCCGGCTCGAAGGGCAGGTAGCCCAGCTCATCGACGATCAGCAGCTTGGGCTTGGTGTAGTGCAGCAGCCGTTCCTCCAGCCGGCCGTCGGCATGGGCCTTGGCGAGTTGGGCCACCAGGGTCGTCGCCGGGCTGAACAGCACCGAATAGCCGGCCACGATCGCCTCCCGGCCGATGGCCACCGCCAGATGCGTCTTGCCCACGCCCGGCGGACCGAGGAACAGCACCGCCTCGCCGTTGGCGATGAAGCGCCCAGTCGCGATTTCCCGGATCTGCGTCTTGTCGAGCGACGGCTGGGCGGCGAAATCGAAGCCGGCCAACTCGCGCACGAAGGGGAAGCGGGCCAGCCCGAAGCCCATGTCGATGCGGCGCTGATCGCGCCGGGCGATCTCCCGTTCGCAGAACAGCGCCAGGGACTCGCGGATCGTCAGCTCCCGCCGCCCGGCCTCGTCGATCAGGCTGTCGAGCTGGTCGCGCAAGGCCGTCAGCTTCAGCCGGTTCAGCATGGCGATCAGATGGTCGTGCTCGCTCATCAGAAGCCTCCTCCGGCCACGGCCTCGTATTCGGCCAGCGGACGCAACAGCGCCGGCACCGCCGCCACCGCGCCGCCGTCCTCGGGGCGGGCGACGCGGACCGGCCGGCCATCCGCTCCGGCGACGCCGGCCAGATGGGCATCCTGCATCGAGCGCCCATGCCGCCCCTTCAATTCGGCATGCACCGCCACCTCGCGGCCGGCATGGAGAACCCGCAGCGTGCCGGCCTCCACCATCACCCGGACCCGCTCGCCGATCAGCCGCCAGGGCACCGAGTAGGCGTTGCCGTCCACCTCCACCGCGCAGTCCGTACCGACCCGGCGAACCAGGTCGCGCGCCGTGGTGAAGGGCGGGATGCCGGCCAGCGGCTTCAGCGCCTGGGCTTCCTCCCGCCGGAACCGCTCGATCGGCGCTTCGCCGGTCGTGCCGTGACACCGCTGATCGGCGATGTCCCGCGTCCAGGCCTCCAGGTGCGCTTCCAGTTCCGCCCAGGTCGCGAAGGAGCGGCCGGCGATGGCGTTGCGTTTGACGTAGCCGACGCCGCGCTCGTCCTTACCCTTGGTGCGCGCCCGGTACGGCGCGCAGGCCCGCACCCGGAAGCCCCAGTGCCGGGCAAAGGCGTGCAGGCGCGGGTGCAGCACCACCTCCCGGCTGGCCGGGTCGTGATGCAGGACCAGCGCCCGCGCGTTGTCGAGCAGAACCTCCTCGGGAACCCCGCCGAAGGCCCGGAAGGCGCTTTCCAGGCCGTCGAACCAGCTGTCCTGCTTCTCATGTCCGTAGGCCCGCACATGCAGCCGGCGGGAAAAGCCCAGCGTCGCCACGAACAGGAACACCACCGTCGCCACCCCGCCGATCTCGATGCGCCGGACGCCGAAGTCGATCTGCATCTGCTCGCCCGGCCGCGTCTCGAAGCGCACCGTCGCCCGCGCCTGGGCAACCAGTTCCCGGCGCAGCGGCGCCAACGCCCGCTCCACCGTGCGCAGGCTGACCGCGATCCCCTTCTCCCGCGCCAACTCCTGACGGATCACGTCGGCGTTCCCGGCATGCCGGTGGAAACGCTCGGCCAGCCAAGCGCTGTGTTCATCCAACCGCTTCGAACGCGAGGGCGCAGCGCACGGCCGCCAGCCGCCCAGACCGAGCCACCGCTTCACCGTGTGCTTCGAGCAGCCAAGCTCCGCCGCGATCCGCTTCGCTCCCCAGCCCAGCGCCTTCAACTTCAGCATCGCCGACACGTCATCCGGCGCCTTCATCACGTCCCTCCGCGGTTCAATGCCCCGCGGAATAGCCTCGTTCAAGCTCCCCATCCCTCAAATCCCCTTCTCTCAAGGGGGGCAGGTCCTCCTGTCGCCAGGGGGGCAGTTTGACGTGTCGCCTGACACCTGCGGCCGTACGTGGCCGAGGTGCACCGGCTGCGTTCGACCATAGCCGCACTGCACCCCACGGTCGGCCTGGATTGAGGGGCGGTGATCGTCGGGGCGCGGCCGCTGCGGGACGGCGCATCCTGAGGGGATTGAGGATGACAGTCATGGCCGAAGACACGCCGGTTCATGTCCTCGTCGCCGAGGACGAGGTGCTGGTCGCCTGGGCGCTGCGCGCCATCCTGGAGGAGGCGGGCTATCAGGTCACGCTCGCCCACGATGGGGTGCAGGCGCTCGCCCTCCAGGCCCAGACTCCCGCCGACGTGCTGCTGACCGATCTCCAGATGCCCCACCTCGACGGCTTGGCCCGGATCCGGCAGTTGCGGGCGGCGTGTCCCACGTTGCCGGTGGTCGTGATGACCGGCGCCCCGGATGCCAGCGCTCTTGACGAACTGCGGAGCGCAACGGCGGCCGGCACCACCATCATGACCAAAACGGTGAGTTCCTGGCCGGTCATCGCGGCCATCCAAACCGTGCTCGGGTCTTCATGACCGCGTCAAGCGCTTGGATGGGGATGGACTCGGCATCCCGGCGAGGCCGCCTGAAGGGCGAGAAGCCATCCTGGAAATATGGGCTTTGACGGACCAAGGACAGCTTCATACGATAGTATGCAACGCCAACGCGAAGTGCTCCGGACCATGACCGACGTTCTCGAACAGGCCAGCAGGATCGTGGCTGCCTACGTCCGCAACCACCGTGTCGGTGTCGAGGACAGACCATCTCTGATCGCCACCGTGCGCCGGGCTTTGGAAGCCCTGGGCATGCCCGCGGAACTGCGGCACACCGAACGCAAGCCAGCCGTGCCGATCCGCCGCTCGGTGACGCCCGACCACATCGTCTGTCTGGAGGACGGCCAGAAGCTGAAGATGCTGAAGCGCCATCTGCGGACCGCCTACGGCATGACGCCGGAGGAGTACCGGGCGCGCTGGAACCTGCCGGACAATTACCCGATGACCGCTCCAAACCACGTGGCGTCCTGCTCCGCGCTCGCCAAGGCGCGGGGACTCGGTCGAACCGAACGGAGATTACGGAACGCACCATAAAGGGCTGCGCCCGCTTGTCAGACCTCCGTCTCGGATGCCGCTCTGATCAGCACAGCCCCATCGGGCATCTCCTTGCCCCAGGAAGAGTTGTCGGTGATCGCTCGACGTCGTCATGGCGCTGAACACTCAAAATGCTGATTTCTGTTCCCGACGCCGGTCCAGAGCGACATCGAACTGGCGCAGCAAGCGGCTCAACGTCTCGAAATCGACGTGGCGGGACGGCAAATTCTTCATGCACCGGTTGTCCAGATGCACCACGCTGATCAGCGCCGACACGCAATAGCCCAGAAGCCAGTAGTGTGCATGGATCGTGCGCAGGAACTCGCGGAACAGTGACGGGGAACCATCCATCAGCGCCCTGAAGCTCTTCTCGTACTCGCCCAGAATGTGGCGGATATCCAGCAGAGTGGCGTTGAGCATATGACCCACCCGGTCGATGTGCATCAGCAAATGCTCATCGTAGGGACGGTGCATTTTCAAGTCGGCCGGCACGCATTCCCGGGATCTCAACCACGTGATGATGGTGCGGACCCGCGGGGCGATACGGCGGAGTTGGTATTCATAGAAGGTGATCCCCTTCCAGGCGCTGAAGATTGCGTCGGCTTCGGAGTGATCGATGCCGAAGGCCGATACGAAATGCCCGGCCTCTTCCATGTCGGGATTCCAGATGGCGTCGAGAAACCGACCAACGATCGCCTCGCTGCCGATACCATCGTTGACGGCCTTGCGCACGATTGGCTCCACTCGCCGGCTGATCAGCCGACGCAACTGAGCCTCCTCCTCTGCGGCGATTTGCCAATAACGTTGATCGAGCCGAATTTTCTTCGCTTCGAAGTAAGTCTTCAGCAGAAAGGCATCCAGAGATGGAATGTTGTCGATCAGGGACAGAAGGCTAAGGTCGTTATGGACACTTTCCTGCTCCACCGCTTCAGGACCGAAGTGCTCTTCCAACAGAACGGTGCTGTTGCGGGACCTTAGATAGATGGCAACTCCACCGGTCTCCCATTGACAGCCGTCATGGGGGATGTAAATGCCGGTTTCGACCGGACGCTTGCTGAGCGCGTTCCCAGCGTCGCAATTCAGGAAATCGTGCCCGTCGCCCTGGCTTTCGTCGAAATTCGGGTACTTGAACAGGATGACATGGTTCAGAGCATGCGTCCGGAAGAGATGGGCCTCTTCCGGCAGGCTTTGGGTAATGGACAGCAGGTTCAGCGATACGCTGGAACCTCCGTATAAGATTTGTTCCAGGATCGGTGAGATTGCTTCAAAGTGACGTCGCATACGCACAAGGCTCCTCTTTCGCACTCGCCAGAGGGCACAGGCTTTCGCTCGGGATGGGCAAGTTACTCATCCGCTTATTTCCGTCAAAGCGGACATCGCCCGCCTTTGACAGAAAGAAAAATGATGTTCACTTTCTATCCGAACAAAAACCATCAAGGGCGCTGACGATTTCATTGGGAATTTAATTTTCTCTATAAAGATCCTTCCGCCCTCCCTCGTCGCGAGTTGCCAGATCCATTTGCAAACATTGAGCATCAACAACCCTTAATATACATTTTACTGCCAATCGGCAGCGGGTGGTCATTTTGACGCAGTGGCATCGCACACGAAAAATGTTCTTTGCGTTCCGTGCGTTATCTTGATTGCCCAGTTCGGGCTGCGCCTTTGCGCGATCATGGTGACGGCAACCGCCGATCCGACCAGCGCGGCGACGAGGCTTCCTCTGTTCACCGTCAAATGATCCCAACTTGTGCGCTCGGACATGATTCCTGTGTTTGCGGAGCTTGGCGGTGCTCTCTTTGCAGTCACCCACCCAAAGCATGGAAAGAGGCACGAGCCACGCTAGGCTTCCTTTACGGTCAGCGCGGTCAGGTCGGCGAGAACACCGCGGATGAAGTCCCAGGGATAGCCGTCGGCGTCCGGCTCCAACTCGCTCCATTCGGTCGCGATGGCGAGCTTGGCGATGACGCCGGGGAGCGACTGTGCCGGCGTGCGGGACGCGGCCTTGAGCAACTCGTCCACCCGCCGGTCCGCTGCGGCCTCCCGCTCCACGGCGCTGGTGAGGCCGACCGCCGCCGCCTCGGCGTCCCAGCGCGCCTGTGCGGTGGCAAGATCGCGCTTCAGGCGTCGGCGCAACGACCGTGTGGCCGGCGTCGTCCCCAGCACCCGGTCGATCTGACGAGCGTCCGTGGCGACAACCGAAGGACGTCCTGGATCGCCGAGAGGGATTTCGACACGGGGAAAGCCGATCGTCTCGGCCAGTTCCCGTTCCAGGCGCTGAGCCTCGCGGCACAGCCGCTGCGAGGAGGCGAAGATCTCGCGCCAATCCTGCCAGATCAGGATGAGCGGGTCGGCGTCCTGTTGCTCGGATACGGCAACCGTCAAAAGGCGAGCGGCCGCAGCTAAGCTCGTCCGGCGAGGCACAGGGCGTGCCTTTGGTGCTCGCGCCTTTGGAGACACGCCCACCTCCTTTGCGTGAAGCAGAGTAACTGATATTCTGCCGTTTGACTGCAATCAGGTCAACAGAAAAGATGCTTAACGACAGAAAAGACGTCATAACACCCGCGCAATGCAGGGCGGGGCGCGGCTTGGTTCGAATGAGCCAGGAGCAGCTTGCGGAAGCCGCAGAGGTCGGCGAGAAGACCGTCGCGGATTTTGAGCGCGAGTCTGAACGACGGCTCCATATCCGCACCCTTCGCGCCCTCCGCGCAGCGCTGGAGGCTGCCGGTGTGGAATTCATCCCAGAGAACGGCGGTGGCGAAGGGGTTCGGTTCAAAAAGGACCGGCCGCAGGAGACGGACGTCATTTGATCACGCTCTCGACCGCGCCCACGGTCGCCTTGACCAAATCGAAGATCCCCCGGCGCACGCGCGGGTCCTTGATCCGGTAGTAGCATTTCACCAGTTCCAGCGTCTCCCGCCGCCCCATCGGCGGCGTTTCGGGATCGGGGGGCTCGGAGGCGCGGGGCGCCGCGTCCGGCATGTCGTCGAAGAAGAAGCTGACCGGAATGTCGAGTATGTCCGCCAACTGCCAGAGCCGTGACGCGGCGATGCCGTTGGCGCCGTGCTCGTACTTCTGGATTTGCTGGAAGGTCAGGCCGACTCGCCGGCCCAGCTCGGTCTGCGACAGGCCGAGCAGCGTGCGGCGCAGCCGCAGCCGGCCACCCACGTGGGTGTCCACCGTGTCCAGACCGGTCCCGGCCTTCTGTGCGCGACCACGCCTCTTGCTCTTCACCTCTGGTACGACGTCCACGAAGCCCCCCTCCTGCATCACGCCTTCGGCTGCGGGATGCGACCATGCCCTTTCTCGCGTGCCGGCTGTGCAGCATGGACCGTCGTGCGCATGCCCTCAAGAAAATGTTACTCATAGTCTGTAGACCAATAGGCTACACGCGGGCTAGCTGCCCGGATGGATATCCGCAGGCAGGTCGGGCTCAACGTTCAGCGGATCAGGCGCACACGCGGCTGGTCGCAGGAGGAGCTTGCCTTCGAGTCGGGGCTGCACCGCACCTACATCAGCGGCATCGAACGCGGCGCCCGCAACCCGACCATCACGGTGCTGAAGGAACTGGCGGACGCGCTGGGTGTGCCGCCAAGCACGTTGCTGGAGCCGGATGCTGCCCCGGCTGCCGAAGGGGCCGGTTGATCGTCCTCCTGAGGACAGGGAGGGATTGGCCGGCACCGTGCACGTTCAACGCGGTGGCGGGCCGTCGATGGGGACACCCCGAAACCATCGCACACATTCGGTTATCCAGAGAAACAGCGCCTCAGTCGAGCGCCGGGTCGTCGGCGACCAGGGTCTCGAAAGCGCCTTCACTGTCCGCTTGCCGGGCGAGGAGGGTGTCCAGCTCCCGCCGGGCCTGGACACGCTCGCGACGGGTCAGGAAGCAAGCAGCCAGTTCCACGCGGAGTTCCTGGATTTGCCGGTCGATGGTGAGCATCGGTCCCTCCTGTGTTTGAAGACAGGAGGGCTCGCATGGTGCCGGAGCGGTCCGGGTCGAGGATCGCCGCAGGCGACCGGCCGGTCGGCGAGCGGGGGAGCCGAAATGCGCAGCATTTTGGGGGGACCGCTCGTCCTCGATGCGGGGCGATCCGGCATGGTAGGCTGGGAGGTCTGAAAAGGCAGATAGAACGTTCGGGAAAACGGGGACGCGGCAAGCCGGACCGCCGCCGCCGTGATGGACCGGACGGACAGACCTGCCGGTTGCAGCCCCCGGACGGAGCGCTGCAACCGGCGTCTCACCTCAGCGGGACCAGATCAGCGCGTAACCGCCATCGACTTCGACCAGGCTGGCGTGGATCGGGGCCGGAAAGCTGGGATCGTCGAGCTTGACCGAGTGGTAGGGCCGGCCGGTGTCCTTGGCGGCCTTCCGCCAGCCGGCGCCGATCTCGATCGGCCCGCACAGGGCGCGCAGGTCGGGAGATTTGTCGTGCTCCTTCTGTGCAACGACAATTTCGTTGTCCGTCGGACGTCAATTACCTCGTCCTGCCGCAGGTGTAGCGGTCAGTCGTAGCGTAAGAGTGCGGCTCGACGTTTTGCGGATCGGACGGCGGATCGGACGGCCCGATCGGTTTTGATGAGGTCGAACTTTTCCGGGTGGAAGGCGCGTCCAGCCCATCGCTTCATGTCGGCATGTTCGGGGTGGCTTGGGTCATGGAAGGCATCAAGAAAGTTGGCGTAGCCATGAACGCCGCCGACGTCCTCCGGCGGCCGGGAGCGTGCGCCATCGATGCAGGCGGGGTACTTGCGATCGGCCTCGGGCAACAGCAACGTTTCGGCCTCGATGCGATGATGCCAATCGTCGCCGAAATCGTAGAGATAGAGGAACGGTGGCGGGTTGGGCAGGAAGTCGAACAGGCGGACGTCGTCCTCCGGCAGGGCCAAGCCGTCGTCGTCGAAGGCATCGGCGTTGAGCGTGTCGGGGTCGCCCAAGCGCAAGCCGCCGATCTCGAACTGATGCAGGTGATAGTCGAGCCAGCCGAAGGCGGCCTGGATGATGTGGTGCAACTCGGCCAGCGTCGTCTTGCGTGGCACCAGCAGGCGCCGCCAGATCGGCGGGTTGATGTCCAGGATCGTGATCTTCAGCTGGGCGATGGTCGGAAGCTCGTACATGCCCGCCATGATGCCGCCGCGCACGCCCGGCGACAATTACGCCGTTGTGGCGTCGATTACCCTTCGATGGCCCTCGGGTCCCGGGCCGCGGCCAGGGCGGAGCGGCGGCGATAGCTTTGCGTGTTCAACTCCAGGATGGTGGCATGGTGAACCAGCCGGTCGATGGCGGCGACGGTCATCGCGGGATCGGGAAAGATCGCGTTCCATTCACTGAAGGGTTGATTGCAGGTCAAGATCAAGCTTCGACGCTCGTAGCGCTCGGCGATCAGCTCGAACAGAACGGCGGTTTCGGCTTGGTCCTTGCGGACATAACCGAGGTCGTCGAGGATCAGGCCATCGAAGCGGTCGAGCCGGGCCAGCAGGCTTGGCAGGGCCAGATCGCGCCGTGCCGCCTGAAGCTTCTGCATGAGGTCGGTGGTCCGGGTGAACAGGACGCGCCGGCCGCCTTCGATGAGCGCCGTGCCGATGGCGGAGGCGACATGGGTCTTGCCGACGCCGCTGGGGCCGAAGATCAGCAGGTTGGCGCCGCGCTCGATCCAGCCGTCGCCCCGGCCCAGCGCCTCGATGTGGGGCTTGCGGATGGTCGGCACGGCGGCGAAGTCGAAGGTGGCCAGCGTCTTGCCGGCGGGCAGCTCCGACTCGGCCATGTGGCGGGCGATGCGGCGTTCGCTGCGTTCGGCCAGTTCGTGCTCGCACAGGGTGGCCAGGAAGCGTGCGGCTCCCCAACCTTCGCGGTCGGCCCGTTCGGCAAAGCCCGGCCACAGCCGGCCGATGGTCGGCAGGCGCAGGGCGGACAGCATCACGGGCAGTTTGGCGGCGTCGATATCGCTCATGCTGGATCCGGATCGGGGATGGAAGGGGCCGGCCGCAGAAGGCTGTCGTATCCGGCGAGATCGGGTGGCGCCACGGTGATCAGCGGCACGGCGGCAGGCTGCGGAGGCGCCACGGCCGTCCGGGCAACCTCGAGATCGGGCAGGTCGCCGCGGTCGAGCACGGCGTCGAGATGCTCGGCCAGGGCCGCCTCGCAGGCGCCGGTGGCGGCCAGATGCAGCAGGCCGACGTAGACGCGACAGGCCCTGCGATCGTCGAGACGTTCGTCCAGCACCTCCCAGGCCCGGCGGAAGGCCGGGCGGGGAAAGAGTTCGTCGCGGAAGACGGAGCGGCGGAACGCCTGCGGTTTGCGCACCAGGGACGTGGCGAGGTGACGGTAATCGATGACCCGGTCGCGCTGCTTGCCCTTGGGATGCTTGCGGGTGAGCGTCAACACCTGGGTCGTGCCCAGCCAGCAGAGCAGCCGGTCATCGTAGAGATGCACCTTGAGCCGGCAGCCCACGAGGCGGGAGGGCACGGTGTAGAGCACCTTGCGCACGGAGATGGTGCCGCTGCGGGTCACGGTGACGGTGGTGGTCGAGAAATCGGTGGTGCGGTGCCGGGGCAGCGGCTTGAGCTCGGGCAATTCCACCTCCAGCGCCTTTCGGCGACGGGCGTTCTTGCGGGCGACGGTGTCCTGCAGGAAAGCTTGGTAAGCGGGGATGTTCGGGAAATCGCGCGATCCCCGCAGGTCGAGCGCATCGCGCAGGGCTGCTTTCAGATGGCCGTGGGAAGCTTCCACGCTGCCGTTCTCATGGGCGACGCCGGCGTTGTTGCGGGTCGGGGTCATACCGTAGTGGCGGCAGAAGGCGGCGTATCCGGCGGCTTCGTCGTCCTCGGCCGTCAGGTTGCGGTAGGCGGCGGACAGGCGGTCGGTGCGATGGGTGTGAGGAACACCGCCGAGTTGCCACAGCGCTTCCTGAAGGCCCTCGGTCAGCGCGGTGAAGCTCTCGCCGCCTTGGACGAGCTTGATCGACTCCCAGCCGCTGTAGGCCAGCCAGAAATGGTAGAGGAGATGGCCGAAGGGAGCGCCGTCGATGGTGATGCCGAGGCTGGCGGTCTCGGTGAAGTCGGACAGCGCCTAATGGCCAGGGGGATGGTCCTGGCGGAAGATCAGATCCTGCTCGGGGCCTTCCGTGGCTCGCCACAGCGCGACCCGGCGCTGGAGCGAGCGCAGCAGGCGGTCGGGATAGTCGCCGGGATGGCGGCGCTGGAGCTCTTCCAACAGGGTGGTCGCCCGAATGTGCGGAGCCGAGCGCAGGACCGGTACCAGCTCCTCATCCCAGACCCCGGCGAACGGGTCCTCGCGGGTGCGCCAGGTCCGTTCCCCCGGCCGTTGGCTCGGCAGGATCGGATTGGCGTCGATCCGCCGCGCCGTCCGCTCGCTGAACCCGGCTTTCACCGCCGCCGTCGCTTGACCGTGTCCTTGCCTGCGCTCGTCCATGTACCGCCTGACCTGCCGGTCGGTGAGCCGCGCTCCCGCCATCAGCCTCTCCCCCGTGATCACGGGGGAGAGGCTGATGGCAGCGCCGTCTCCCGGCCATTCCAATCGTCGTTAGGCGGTCATCGTAATTGGCGCCGTGCACTCCAGACTGCTGGGGATGCCGGACGGCTCAGCGGATTCGACCCGGGGAGGGATGGTCATGCTGGGCGGTCCCAGGCGCTCCACCATCGGCACACTCCGGCGGCCACACCGGCAGAAGGGGCACGAACCGACCCGACCGGCCATGATTGCGCCTCGATAGAGCGGCGGAGATAGGACGCGCCCCCGTACAGTGCCGAACCTTCCGGCGCCAGCATCGATGGTCCCAGGAGACCCTGGTCGAGGAGGCGGACCTTGTCCGTGTTGGTGGTGCGCCGTTTCGAGAGCGGCGGGAGAGCGTCGCGCGGCGACGCACCGGGCAGCTTCAACGGGCCTTCGAGGCGGCCGGCCTCGGCGGCGATCCGACGGCAG
The DNA here is from genome assembly GCF_965111635.1 of Azospirillum sp. Marseille-Q6669. Classification (NCBI taxonomy): domain Bacteria; kingdom Pseudomonadati; phylum Pseudomonadota; class Alphaproteobacteria; order Rhodospirillales; family Azospirillaceae; genus Azospirillum; species Azospirillum sp. Marseille-Q6669. Next base: position 2,298,113 of record NZ_CBCOOP010000001.1, read on the forward strand.
GGCCGTGTGGTCGTTCCCTGCCTGACTGGCTGCCCCCGCGCGCCGATGCCGAAGGAGGCACCGGCCCCGCGCCCTCCTCCCGGCCGAAACGGCGGCCGCGGCAGGGATCGAAGCCCGGAGGGCCGAGACACCTCAGGTGGCTCGGTTCACGAGAGCCCGGTGGGCGGGCTTGCCCGCGCAGCCGCCTACATCGGCCACGTACCCGATGGCAATGATAGGATCTGTCGGGGAACCACAGCGGCTTCTGACCCAAAGCAGGCAAACTCTGGTGACCGCTTTACACCAGTAACGAACCTACATACGCCTGAGCGCCATGGTAAACGGAAGGTCATTGCCCGACGTTTAGAAGGCCAGCAGCTCGAGTAGCTTTTCGGGTTCACTAAGCCTCGACTGCGTAGTGCCTTCGGTTTGATCCGTTTTTTCTCCTGTGGAAGAAAACAATTCAGGGAATAGCAATTCAAAATTCACCGTGACGCTAATCTGCGTCTGATGCACATCTCCCTTCGACTCTGATCTCACAGCTTCACCTACGAAGCAATTTAGGATGTCAGCGAGCCCGCTATCATCCGTAATAAAGTCTGATCGTAAAAAATTCACTTTTCCTTCACGTCCTAACTGCTCAATTTCTAGTTTTCGTGGAAGGAATCTTGAAATGATCATGATATCGGCTAGCGCGTTTTCAGCATCGAAAAGTGCTGTGTCCGCCTTGAACTTCATCAGTTTTCTTGCAAAAAGGTTGCCGTACAGACATCCAAGCGTCACTAGAACCACCGGATGACGCCTCGCGATAGATAGCGTGTCTGCCTCCCTCAGGATTTCTTCGGCCTTCTGGAACCGGAGCCGCCTCGCTACGGGGTTCCCGAGCGCAAACCGGTCATTTGCAACCTGGAGAAACTGGATATAGGCGTGTTGTGACAATTCATGCGGCGTCCTACGCAACTCCCGGGCATAACTGACAAGGAACTCGTCCGGTTCTACAACATGGGCATTTACAAAGAAGGCCCTCAACGCTGCTACATCCAATAGGATTTGCTCTTCCAATTCCGCGTCAGACAATTTACTTCGCGAGTCGCTCACCTTCTCAGCAAGTGCTAAAAGGTAAGAGAACGAGTTTTGCTGCTTGTCGAGCTCTTTAAGGCGGTCGAACAGTGCCGCCTTTCTTGCGTTTCCTTCGACCGCCACTCTGGGGCGTTTCGTGATGTTAGCTACGCAGATGTCCACAAAATAAAGCGTCGGGATCTCGTCCGACCATCGCCTCATGAGTGCGTTCAGTTCAGCGCTGGCCTCGAACGTCAACGTTATCTGAGAACCGCGACGGAACTCCTCACCGGACTCGGGTAATGCCATTATGTGGTCTCCTCGTCTCCGATGAGATTAACACCGGATGGGCCTGCGACGAAGTCCGTAGAGCACTTTCGGAACGGATTAGAACGTTGCCCTTGAGCGAAGAGCGGCTTCGGTCGTGAGCTGCCAATGAGAGCGAGTGATCGTGAATGGTGGCTATCGCTTTTCGCTCTCCTGGAGCCCGCCAGTCAGCTCTTGTTAAGGGTTGTCGGATGCCTGCCAGCATATCTGGGCTGCGCGGATGCCGGAACGGCAGGCGTCCGACAAGCCTCAGGGGAGGAAACCGCGTGCCATTCGGCTTGTTGCCGGAGGGGAACCCCTATGGGGTTTTGGTCATTGTCGGTCGCCTGCAGACCGGCTGTTCGCAGAGCGCCGGTGCTGGGATGGTGACGGCGCTGTTGGCAAGGCCGGCGTCTGGAAGGGACATCGGCGCCATCTTGGCGGCACCGCGTGTGGGCAGCATGGCCGGTCGATGATCGCAGGCCAAGCGCGGCGGTGATCGGCCAAGGCGCCGACCGCGGGTCTGAACAGGCTGCGGGCGCTGGGGATGGGGTCAGTGGTCATGAGCTGTCGATCCGCGATGGCGTCGGCCGGTAGCGGGGCGGACAGCCGCGTTCGAACGTCTCGATGACGATCAGACGTCCGCCGCAGCATGGGCAAGGGGTTCGGGATGTGTGCGGCTCGTCGGCGTCCGTGCCCTCGACCTTGGTGGGGTGATGGTACGGCTCCGGCACATGAAGCAATTCACGAACCCGGGCGATGTTCCCGGCCCGTCCAGCGTTGGCGAACAGGCCATAATGGCGGATGCGGTGGAATCCGCTGGGCAGCACATGGATCAGGAAGCGGCGGATGAACTCGTCGACGGCCAGCGTCATCACCTTGGCCCGGTCACGCTCGTTGGCGCGATAGTCCTTCCAGGTGAAGGTGACACCGGTGTCGTCGAAGGCGAGGAGACGGCTGTTGGCGATGGCGACCCGGTGGGTGTAGCGCGCCAGGTAGGCGAGCACCGCCTCGGGGCCGCCGAACGGCCTCTTGGCGTAGACCACCCACTCGGTCCGCCGCAACGGAACAAGCCAGTCTTCGAACGCCCTGGGAGCGGTCAGGGCACTGTGGTCGCCGAAGAACTGCAAGCGCCCGGCGTGGTAGGCTGCCGTGAGCTTGTCCAGGAACAGCCGGCGGAACAGCCGCGACAGCACACGCACGGGAAGGAAGAAGCCGGCCCGTGCGGAAACCCAGCGCAGCCCGTCCAGCGCGATGCCGCCGCCCGGCACGATGATGTGGACGTGCGGGTGATGGGTCAGCGCCGATCCCCAGCTGTGGAGCACGGCGGTCAGCCCGATGCGGGCCCCCATGTGCTTGGGATCGGCGGCGATGGTGATGAGGGTCTCGGCCGCGGCCTTGAACAGCAGGTCGTAGAGGACGGCCTTGTTCTGGTAGGCGATGTCGGCCACCGACGACGGCAGGGAGAACACGACGTGGAAGTAGGGCACGGGCAGCAACTCGGCTTCCCGCTCGGCAAGCCAGTCCTTGGCGGCGATGGCCTGACATTTCGGGCAGTGGCGGTTGCGGCAGGAGTTGTAGCTGATCTGCACGTGCGAACAGTCCTCGCAACGTTCGACATGCCCGCCCAGGGCCGCCGTGCGGCAGATCTCGATGGCCGACATCACCTTCAACTGGCCAAGGCTGACCCGTCCGGCGTTGGCGTTGCGCCAGGCCGGTCCATGACGGCGGAAGATGTCCGCCACCTCGATCGCCGGGCGTGACACCGGGGCTGCTCAGGCCGGCGGCTCCCCTTCGGTGAGCAGCCGGTCGAGCGGACTGGTGACCTCCCCGATCGCCTTGATGGCGACGCGGGTGTACAGCGCCGTGGTGTCGAGCTTCTTGTGGCCGAGCAGCACCTGGATGACGCGGATGTCGGTGTTGCGCTCGAGCAGATGCGTGGCGAAGCTGTGCCGCAGGGTGTGCAGGCCGACACGCTTGTCGATCCCCGCCCGCTGCGCCGCCACATGGACGGCGCGGTTGAGTTGCCGGGTGGTGAGCGGTTCGCCGGGAACGCCGCCGGGAAACAGCCAGGCCGTGGGCCGGGCGATCCGCCACCATTGCCGCAGCAGGTCGAGCAGGTGCGGTGACAGCATCACGTACCGGTCCTTGCGGCCCTTGCCCTGATCGACCCGGATGACCATCCGGGCGCTGTCGATGTCGGCGACCTTGAGCGAGATGACCTCGGAGGCCCGCAGGCCGGCTCCATAGGCGATGCTCAAGGCCGCCTTGTACTTGATCCCGGGAGCCGCCGCCAGCAGCCGCGCCACCTCCTCGGGGCTCAGCACGACCGGCAACCGCCGCGGTTCGCGGACAAAGGCGATGTCCTCCGTGACGCTGCCCTTGCGCAAGGTGATCTTGAAGAAAAAGCGCAGCGCCGTCATGGTGGCGTTGATGCTGGGAACGCCGAGGCCGCTCGAGGCGAGGCTCAGCTGATAACGGCGGATGTCCTCGAAGGTCGCTCTGGCCGGTGAATGTCCAAGAAACTCGGAGAAATTCTTGACGGCCCGGATATAGCCGTGCTGCGTCTTCGGCGCGAAGTTGCGGATCGTCATGTCTTCGATCATGCGCCGGCGCAGTGGACTGATGATCTCCTCGCTCATGGTGGTGCTCCTGTCCTGGATGAGGAAACGAACCCCCCATCTCAAAACACGACACCCGATTCATCCGGTCGCCCGGACGGTATCCATAAAACAGCCTCCTCTACCGCGTGAGCGGTTTAGTCCCCTGGTACAGAGCGGAAGCTCGCCTTCTGCGGTCTCTGACTTACGGAAATCCGGCAATCCGCCTTTGCAGATCGCCGGACGAACGGACGCTCACGCCTTACCTTCACCGAAGCACCAGACCGGAACGCCCATCGCCCGCGCCTTGTCGGCCAGGTTCTGCACGATGCCCGAGCCAGGGAAGGCAACGACCCCGATCGGCAGCGCCTCCAGCAGCCGGTCGTTGCGCTTGAAGGGGGCGGCCTTGGCATGGCGCGCCCAGTCGGGCCTGAACAGCACCTGCACCACCTTGCGGTGTTCGGCCCAGCAGGCGGCGATACGCTCGGCTCCCTTCGGGCTGCCGCCGTGCAGCAGCACCATGTCGGGGTGCTTGGCATGCACCTTGTCCAGCACCGCCCAGATGCGGTGGTGGTCGTTGCACTCCACACCGCCGGTGAAAGCGATGCGAGGACCGGCCGGCAGCAGCGGCTCGGTCTCGGCCCGCCGCTTGGCGGCGAGGAAGTCGCGGCTGTCGATCAGCGATGCGGTCAGGGTGCGGCGGCTGACCAGCGAGCCGGCGCGCGGCCGCCAGCCGGAGCCGGTGTGCCGCTCGAACAGCTCGGCGGCGTGATCGCGGAAGATTTCCATGGCGGTGCGGCGCTCGATCAGCGTCAGCCCCTCGGCCAGCAGCCGCTCCAGCTCGACCGAGCGGATCTCCGAACCGTCCTGCTCGCGCTGGCTGCGCTTCTGGGCGTCCTCGTTGTCGTCGAGTTCACGCTGCACCCGATCGGCGGCGCGGTGGAACAGGTTGACGGTGGACCACAGCAGGTCGGCCAGGTCGGGCTCCAGCCGGGTGTCCGTCAGCGTGACCACCAGGGCGTCGAAGACGTCAGCCAGGGCACCGCAGATCGCGGTTTCGTCGGGCAGCGGCCGGGGGTCGGGGTCGTCCTGGAAGGGACGGTGGCCGTAGAGCTGGAGTTCCACCAGCGCATGGTCGGTGGGAGACGCGGCGTGGCGGGGCTCGATGTCGTCGGTGTCGGGGGCGGTGACCATGGCGGATCGTCCTTCGGGTGGGATCGGCCGCGCCCATCGCGGCCTTCGTGGCGATCCCTTCGCGCCCGCCGGGGCGGGACCGCACCCTCTTGGAGCCGCAGCGCAGCGGAGGACGGCGGCGGGCGGCTTTCTTGTCCCGCGAGGAAGGCCGGCAACGCCGGCCGGGGAAGAAAGGTGACCGCCGCCGTTGCGGTCCCGCCCTGGCGGACGCCCGATCGCCCGCTGGAAGGCCGTGGCCGCGCCCTCTCCCGAACCGACAGTCCGCCTAGCTCCAACCAGCGCCTCGATGGCATCGCCTGTTTCCGCCGCCGATCCGTCAGTCCCCCGGATCGCCGGGTTCCTAGGCTCCCGCGTCGTCCTCCGGCGCGAGCTGCGCCCGCAGATGCGCCCGAAGCAGCGCCAGACCGTGGTCCCGCAGGTCGTCGTTGAGGTCCTTGGCCTGCGGCACCAGCACCCGGACCTCGATGCCGGCCGCGTCGGCACGGCCGCCCAACCGGTCAACGGCCCGCTGCCCGGCCGCGTCGTTGTCGCGGGCGATGTAGAGACGCCGCAGCGCCGACGGCAGCCGCAGGGCGGCGAGGTGCCCGGCCGACAACGCGGCCACCGCGGGCAGGACCGGCAGGGCGAGCCGCAGCGCCAGCATGGTCTCGATGCCTTCCCCCGCCGCCAGCGCGTCGCGCGCCACGCCGAAGCGGACGCCGTTGCCGAGCAGGTGCCCCAACGCTCGGCGCGGTGATGGCATGGCCGCCTTGCCCCCGCCGACCGGGTCGAGCCAGAGCCGCTGCACCCCGGTGATCCGGCCGTCCAGGTCGGTGACCGCCGCCACCAGCGCCGGACCGGCGGCAAACCGGTCCCCGGCATCCCGGTACCAGCAGCGCGGCTGGAAGCGCAGGGGGCCGGAAGTCCGGATGTCCGGAAGTCCGCGGTTGCGCAAATACGCCTCGGCCAACGTGCCGGCGATCGGCAAGGACCGGGCGAACAGCCGGTGGGCGGCCTCCGGCGATCCCGCCGACGCCGGCGCCTCACGATCGCCGGGACCAGGGCCGATCCTCGGTTGGCCGAGAAACGCCCGGGCCTCGGCCAGAACGTCGCGCAGGCGGTCGAGCCCCCGGTTCGCCCCGATGAGATCGAGCAGGTCGCCGTGCTCGCCGGTGGCGGCATCGGCCCATTTGCCGGCGGCGGTGCCGTGCAGGTGGACGTAAAGACTGCTCCCCGGTGTGCCCTGAACGTCGCCGATCCGCCAGTAGCGCCCCTCCCGCCGGCCAATCGGCAGGTAGCGCCGGCACACCGCCTCGGCCTCCCGCGCGAGGCGCTGCGCCATTTCCGATGCCACGGACATGGTGCCCGCCGCTCACGCCACCGTCCGATCGACGACGCGCAGGAGCGGGTGCCGCGCGAGCAGCGCCGCGAACACCGCCGCTCCCCGCTCGCCCACCGGCACGAACAGCCGCAGGCTCCAGGCGATGATCTCCCCCGTCAGCCCCAGCGCCTTCAGCCGGTCCACCATCCCGCCGGTGAAGCCGAACAGCTCGACGCGATGCGCGCCCGCCACCGTCACCCGGCGCAGCCACAGCCCGTCGGCCAGATGCAGGGCCACCCGCTGACCTTGCAGCAGCACCCAGGCCTCATCGACCGATGGCACGGGAACCGCTGCCCCGGCCCCAACACCGAAGTTCCGCTCGACTTCGGGCAGAACGTCCGGCGCCACCACGCGGCCGATGATCCGCTCGCCCGCGTCGGTCTGCAACCGCACCACCCGCAGGTTCGTGTCCGGCAGGCGCCGCCACACCGGCAGCAGCAGCCCGGTCACGAGGTGGAGCGTGCTGGTGGAAAATTCCGGCACCGTGGCGACCTCCGCCTCCCAGGCAGCCGAGAAGGCCAGTGGTTCGGTCGGGCGCCAGTGGCTCTGGGCCAGCTCGGCCACTGTCACGGTCATGCGCTCCATCGGCCGCAGCAGCCGCACCCGGCGCTCCACCGTGCCGTCGTCCAGCATCAGGCTCGCCGCCGCCACCGCCACCGCCGCCCGCCCCGAGCGCGTGTTCACCAGCAACTGGGCCTGCGGCCCGGCGCCGCGTTCCAGCGCCTCCTCCGCAGCCATCGGCTGGTTGCGGTCGCGCCGCGCCAGGGTGAACAGCCGGGTCTCCGCCCCGGTCGCCGCGTGGGTGAGGAGCGTCCGCCGCGCGGTAACGGTGAAGCTGTCGGCCACCAGCGTCTCGACGCCGCGATCGTAGGTGCCCGACGCGATGGCCCCCTCGATCCTGGCAGTGAGCAACTGTTCGAACACGGTGAACAGCGTGTTCTGCAAGCCGATGGTCAGCGCCAGCAGCCGGTTGAGGAAGGTGGTGATCGGCGGCAACTCCTCGCGCAGGCCGCCGTCGCGGTCACAGAGCGCCAACCCGGTCGCCGCCTCGAAATCCCCCAGAGAGCAGCCATCGACCTTGCCGGCGTGCAGCAGGCCGTAGAGCTGTCGCAGGGCGGCGCGGGCGTAGACGGATTCAAGGTTGTCATCGGCGCGGAACAGGCCCTGACCGCCGGTCTGGCGCTGGCCGCGGGTGATGGCACCCAGAGTGTCGAGCCGGCGGGCGATGGTGGAGAGGAAGCGCTTCTCTGCCCGCACGTTGGTGGCGATCGGGCGGAACAGCGGCGGCTGCGCCTGATTGGTGCGGTTGGAGCGGCCCAGCCCCTGGATGGCGGCGTCGGCCTTCCAGCCCGCCTCCAGCAGATAGTGCACCCGCAGCCGTTGGTTCTTCGCCCCGAGGTCGGCGTGGTAGCTGCGGCCGGTGCCGCCGGCGTCGGAGAAGACCAGGATGCGTTTCTCGTCATCCAGGAAGGCCCGGGTCTCGGCGAGGTTGGCCGAGCCGGAGCGGCTCTCCACCGCCAGCCGATCGTCCCCACCGGGATCGGTCTTGCGCACGATGCGCCGGCTCCGGCCGGTGACCTCGGCGACCATGTCGGCGCCGAAGCGCTGGACGATCTGGTCGAGCGCCCCCGGCACCGGGTCGAGCGCGGCCAGCCGCTCGATCATGTGGTCGCGCCGCTCCACCGCTTCCCGGCACAGCACCGGCTGGCCATCCCGCCACACCGGCCGCGACGACAGGGTGCCGTCGCCGTCGGTGAAGGGCTCGTGCAACTGGACTGGGAAGGAGTGGGCCAGATAGTCGAGCACGTACTCGCGCGGCGTGACATCAATGCGGATGTCGCCCCATTCCTCGGTGGGCAGATCGGCCAGCCGGCGCTCCATCAGCGCCTCGCCGGTGGAGACAAGCTGCACCACCACCGCGTGGCCGGCGGCGAGGTCGCGCTCGATGGCGCGCAGCAGGGTCGGCGTCTTCATCGCGGTGATCAGGTGGTTGAAGAAGCGCTGCTTGGCGCTCTCGAAGGCGGAGCGGGCGGCGGCCTTGGCGGCGCGGTTCAGGATACCGCCGCTTCCGGTGACGTTGGCGGCCTCCAGCGCAGCGTCCAGGTTGGTGTGGATGATCTGGAAGGCGGCGGCGTAGGCGTCGTAGATGGTGATCTGTCCCGGCGTCAGCCGGTGCTCGACCATCTCGTAGGCGACGCCGTCGAAGGAGAGCGAGCGGGCGCTGTAGAGACCGAGCGCCTTGAGGTCGCGGGCGAGCACCTCCATGGCGGCGACCCCGCCGGCCTCGATGGCCTGGACGAACTCGGCGCGGGTGGCGAAGGGGAAGTCGGCCCCGCCCCACAGGCCGAGGCGCTGGGCGTAGGCCAGATTGTGCACGGTGGTGGCGCCGGTGGCCGAGACGTAGAGCACGCGGGCGTTCGGCAGAGCGTGCTGGAGGCGCAGCCCGGCGCGGCCCTGTTGGGAAGGGACGGCAGCACTGCCCTCGCGGCCGAAGCCGGTGGTGCCGCCGGCGTTGCGCAGGGCGTGCGACTCGTCGAAGACGATGACGCCGTCGAAGGCGCGGCCGAGCCAGTCGACGATCTGCTGGACGCGCGGCACGGCGTCCTCGCCGCCGTCGCCGCGCAGGGTGGCGTAGGTGGTGAAGAGGATGCCGCGTTCCAGGGCGATCGGCACGCCGGGCCGAAAGCGCGACAGCGGCGTCACCAGCAGCCGCTCCTGGCCGAGGGCCGACCAATCGCGCTGGGCGTCCTCGATCAGGGTGTCGGACTTGGAGACCCAGAGCGCGCGCTGGCGGCCCTTGAGCCAGTTGTCGAGAAGGATGCCGGCGACCTGCCGGCCCTTGCCAGCGCCGGTGCCATCGCCGAGGAACCAGCCGCGGCGGAAGCGCACCGTCCCCTCGGCCCCCTCCGGCGCGGCCGAGACGGTGTCGAAGGTCTCGTCCACGATCCAGGAGCCGGCGAGGTAGCCGGCGTGCGCCTCGCCGGCGAGGATGACGCTCTCCAACTGGGCGTCGGAGAGGGTGCCGCCGGTGACCAGGGCGGCCGGCAGGTGCGGGCGGTAGCGCGGTTTGGGCGGCGCAACCGACGCCATGGCGGCGGACTGCACCAGCGGCGTCGGGTGTGGCCGGGCACCGGGGAGGACGATGGATTGCAGCGCGTAGGGCTCATAGAGGCCGGCGGTGAACCGGGCGTCGGCGGGCGGCGTCCAGTCGCGCGTCTCGTAGACCAGCTCCACCGCCGTCGGCTCCATCGGCGCCACGGCCCTGGGGCCGGGCATCGCCCGGTGCGTCCTCCCTTCTACCGCAGGCCGGGCCATCATCGGCCGGAGCGGCGCTGTGGACGCGGCCATCGGTGCACGGCACGGAACGGCCTGTTGGACCCAGCCGAGCAGCGTCGCGACGTCGGGGGCGGTGCCCAAGGAGGACGGAAAGACGGTCGGGTCATCGGCCGGGACGCGGTCGATGACGGTGAGGCGGGTGTCGACGGTGGTTCCGTGGCGGGCGTAGACCCGACCGTCAACGGCAGCGGAGAAAACGACCCGGCCGCGCTCCTGCAAGCGGACGAAGGCGTCCCGCCACGCTGGATGATCCGGGGACAGCCCGGCACCGGTGACGGCGACGAGACGCCCGCCCTCGGCCAGCCGGGCCAGGGCTGCGGCGATGTGCCGGAGCGCGGCGTCGGCCACCCGGCCGTCCACCGCGGCCAGGGCCGAGAAGGGCGGGTTCATCAGCACCACCGTTGGCACCGCCGCCGGGTCGAGGTGATCGTGCAGGCTGGCGGCGTCGAACCGGGTCACCGGCACGCCGGGAAACAGCCGTTCCAGCAGAGCGGCTCTGCCGTCCGCCAGTTCGTTGAGGATGAGCGCGGCCCCGGCCAGCTCGGCGAAGATGGCGAGCAGGCCGGTGCCGGCGGAGGGTTCCAGCACACGGTCGGCTGGGGTCAGCGCCGCGGCCGCGGCGACCGCCGCGCCCAGCGGCAGCGGCGTCGAGAACTGCTGGCGGGCTTGGCTCTCCTCGGAGCGGCGGGTCTGGGACGGCAGCAGCGCCGCCACCCGCACCAGCAGCGCCGCGAAGGCCGCCGGGTCACCGGCCCGAAGGCGCATGGCGGTACCGAAGCGACGAAGGAACAGAAGCTGCGCGGCCTCGCCGGCATCGTAGGCCAGCTTCCAGGTCCAGGCACCCTCGGCGTCGGTGCCGCCGAATGTCGCCGTCATCGCGGTGCGCAACGCGGTGGTGTCGATGGCGCGCCCACGTTCGAGGTCGGGCAGCAGCCGCTCGGCGACGGCGAACAGGGCGGAGCCCGTGGTGCCGCGTTCGGAGGCAAGGGTGTGCGTGGAGAAGCCGCGGGCATCGGCGATCATGGTCATGGCGAACCTCTGGATGAAGGAAGGGGAGAAAGCGGAGCGGCCGGGCGCCTCTCCGCCACGTCGCGATCAGGCCGCCTCCGCCGACGCCTCCTCTCCCTCATCCTCCTGAGCACCGACGCTGGTCAGGAAGGCGGGCAGAGCATCGGTGCCCGCACCGTCAACGGTGTCGGCGCCGTCCACCGCGTCCCCATGACCGGCCACGTCTCCATCCCCGGCCGTCGGCGTTTCCTCCGGCCGGGCGCGCAACGGTTCCGGCAGCCAGCCGCTGCCGGCGAGCAGCCGCTCGGCTTCCTTCGCCATGTCGCCTTTGCGCAGATGGTCGATCAGCCGGGCCGCCTCGACGCCCCGCGCCTCCCGCACCGCTTCGAGGATGCGCACCTTCGGCACCCGGCCGAGGTAGCCGTCCACCGTTGCCGTCCAGCCCGCCGCCACCATATCCAGCCCGACCGCCCCAGCCAGCACGTCGGCGTGGGCCGCACGCTGCGGCGCCCGGTTCCAGGATTCATACACGGCATTGACGCCCAGCGAGACGCAGTGGGCAAACAGCGCCGCCCGGCTGTCGCCGTCGAACCCCAGCAGCACCGCCCACAGCTCGTCCGGCTCCCGCGGCAACTGCTCGGCCCACAGGCGCTGGCGGGCGTCGATCGCCTTCGCCGCGGCGCTGGTGGCGAGGTCCGGCGGCTGGACGCTGAAGGTCGCGCTCTTCACCTCCAGGTCGAGGCAGGTGCCGCTGCCCCGGTGATAGAACAGGCGCAGGCACAGCGCGTGGAGCGCCGCCAGGAAGGCGGTGTCCGGCTCCCGGGCGAGCGCGTCGCGCAGCGCCAGGGTGCGGTGGACGCTCAGCTCGGTCAGCAGACGGTCGGGCAGCGGGCGGATGCTCTCCTCCTCGTCTGCGCCCTCCGATCCGGTGGCGGGGATCGGGACCAGCGCCGACACCCGGCTGCCGCTGCTGATGGCGGCGGGCTGGGCCGCAACGGGGCCGCCGGCGCCGCCCGCCGGTTCGGCTGCCGGGGCGTCGTTGCTGCCGGCCACCGGCACCGGTTCGACCGGCGCCTCGTCCTCCGGCCTTACGTAGCCGCGGTCGATCTGGAGCCGGCCCTCGGCATCGACGCTGACGAACACCCCCGCCCGCCCCACCTCGGCCGACTCGAAGACCAGCGGCCGCTCCTCCAGTTCCCGCAACGCGACGTCGATGGCGTTGAGCCGCTGCGCCGAGGCTTCCAGCGCCTCCAGGTCGGCCGGATCGGTGTTCTCCAGTTGCTCGTACTCGGCGTGCAGCGCGTCGTAGGTCACCTGTTCGGCCTCGGTCAGCGGCACCGGCTCGCCAGCCAGACGGCGCAGGCTCCGGCTGTGGCCGTAGGGGAAGCCCAGCGCCACCTCCACCCACTTCCAGCCCTCGGCGCGGATGGTGGCGGCCTCGGCCTCCAATTTCTCAGCAACCAGCCGGTCGAGCAGCGCCGGGTCCTGCAACCACCCGCCGTCGTCGTGCTGGAACAGGTCGCGCATCACCATGCCGCCGGCCGCCGCATAGGTCTCCAGCCCGACGAACAGCGCCCGCTTGTCCGAGGCCCGCACCGCCCCCTCGGTGAGCAGACGACGGATCTGGTAGGGTTCGCGGCTGTAGGCGCGCGACAGCGTCTCCCACACCTGCTCCTGGCGCGCCCGGTCGTCGGTGACGGTGAAGGCCATCAACTGCTCCAGCGTCATCTGCTCCTCGGCGTAGACGTCGAGAAGGGCCGGGGCGACGGCGGCCAGCTTGAGGCGCTGCTTCACCACGGCGGGGGTGACGAAGAAGCGGGCGGCGATCTCCTCCTCGCCCAGGCCCGCCTCGCGCAGGGTCTGGAAGGCGCGGAACTGGTCGAGCGGGTGCAGCGGGGCGCGCTGCACATTCTCGGCCAGCGAGTCCTCCGCGGCCAAACCAGCGTCCCGGACGACGCAGGGCACCGGCTGGGTCTTGCTCATGCGCTTCTGCCTGACCAGCAGTTCCAGCGCCCGGAAGCGGCGGCCGCCGACTGGCACCTCGAAGACGCCGGTCTCGGTGCCCTCGGCGTCGAGCACCGGGCGGACGGCGAGGCCGTGCAGCAGGGTGCGCCGCGCGATGTCCTCGGCGAGGTCCTCGATGGAGACGCCGGCCTTGACCTTGCGGACGTTGGCCTGGGACAGCACCAGCTTGTTGAAGGGGATGTCGCGCGACGGGCTGAGAACGATCTTGGACGTCGCCATGGTGGTGATCTCCGCGACGGGCGGCCGGGAGCCTGTCTCTCGACCTTCTCACCCGTCACCCCGATCCCCTCCCTCCTTTCCCTCTATGTGCCCTGGGACGGACGATGGTCAGACCCCGCACAGCCCCTCACACTCGTTGGGCCAGAGGTCGAGCTGTCCCGGATCGGCTCCGTCCGACAGGTCCGCCACGTCGAGCGGCACCGCCGACCGGTGCAGGTAGACCGCGCCGCGGAGCCCCGGGAAGCCGGTGCGGATCGCACGGTCCACCGCGACGGCGTCGGCCCAGGCGTCCGGCTCGTCGTCGCGCAACTGACGCCACGCCACGTCGGAGTGAAAGGGACAGCCGATGCAGGCGCTCTTCGGCGGCTCGGGGTAGCCGTGCCGCTCCAGCCAGCGCAGGCAGTCCCGGCGCGTCATCCCCCGCTCGACCAGCGGCCAGCGGTTGACCTGCCAGTCCTCGGCCGACGGCTTCATGCGGACCAGTTCGTCCCGCGAGATGCCGATCCACTGCTCGACCACCGGCCAGGACGGCGAGCGCTGGCCGGCGAGACCGGCCAAGGCGCGCACCTTGCGCCGGATCGGCACCACCTTGTAATCCGACGTGCAGTGTCGGCGGATCATGCCGATCGAGTCCTGGCCGTCGGCCGACCGCCGCAGGCCGACGATGCGGTCGTCGACCGTGAAGCGTTCATCCCCGGCCGGAACGGCGGTGCGGGTGTAGGCGGGGATCGAGGCTGAGCGCCGGCCCTGGGCACCGGCAAGCAGATCGTCGCGGAGGTTGCCGGCCGAGACGACATGGACCGGGAAGGCCAGGACGCCGGGCGCCATCAGCCAGGCGAGGTGCCGGTAGACGGCCGGCGGCTCCCAGCCGGTGTCGGCGAAGATGGCGCAGTCCGGCATCGGCCCCACCTCCTCATGGGTGGCCATCAGGGCAAGCGTGGTGGACTGGACGCCGGCCCCGAGGCTGAGCACGCGCAGCCGGACCGGCGCATCCGCCAGCTCCAGCATGGCACGGGACGCAACGAGGGCCAGCATCACGCCGCCTCCCGCGCGGCGCCGGCCACAGGGGCATCGTCGGGCAGGAGGCCGAGGAGATAGTCGGCGGCCTTGCTCGCCTGGCTGGCGGCGCGGACGATGGCGTGGTCGTCGTTGCGAAGGACGTCCAGCCAAGCGCCGATGTAGTCGGCGTGCCGGACGGTGGGGACGATGCCGAGTGCGGCGCAGAGGAAGGCCGAGGCGATCTCCGCCACCAGCTCCTCCACGGCATACTTGCGCGAGCCGAAAGCCCCGGACAGGTCCCGGCCGAGGCGGCTGGGGTGTCCGGTGCTGTGCCCCAGTTCGTGGAGCGCGGTGCGGTGCCAGTTGACCGGCTCGAAGAAGCTCTGCGGAGACGGCACCTGCACGTAGTCGTGCTGGAGGTGATAGAAGGCCTGGGCACCGCCGATACGGACATCGACACCGCTGGCGCGGATCAGCGCCTCGGCCCGCGGCAGGATCAGCCCGTCCGGGATCGGCGGCGGCACCGGGGCGATGTCCTCGGGCAGGCCCTGGCATTGATCGACGTTGAAGACGCTGAAGCGCTTCAGAAAAGGAATGGGCTGGGCGGTGTCGCCCTCCTCGCGCGCCCGAAGGCGCTCGCGATCAGGAATGAAGCGGTCGGCGTAGACGACGGTAGTGCCGCGTTCGCCCTTGCGGACGTTGCCGCCGAGCGCCTGGGCCTGCCGGTAGGTGAGCCACGTCTGGCCGGAAAAGCCGCCGGCGAAGACGGCGCCCCACAGGATCAGAACATTGATCCCCGAGTAGGCCCTCCCGGAGGAGGCATTGCGCGGCAGGCCGAGGGAGGCGGTGCCCGTCCCGCCCCACGGCTGCACCCAGGGCAGCCGGCCGGCTTCAAGTTCGGCGATGATGCGGGTGGTGATCTCGGCGTACAGGCTGGTCCGGTCGCCACTGGAGCGGACAGAGCGCGAGGCATCGGGCATGGCAGGTCTCCGCGACGGACCGGCCGGAGGCCTTTCCTCCAACCCTTCAGCCCGTCGCGGTCTTCCCCTCGGTCCTCTCCCTTTTCCCCTTAGCGCCACTGGTAGCGCTGTACCGCTGGGCAACCAAACTTCGCTTTCGTTCAAGCCTTCGGTGGCGCCATCCCCCCAAGGACGCGAACGAGATAATCAAAAAGGGAGGCGTCGAGCTGATTCTTGTTTTCCGAACAGTCGAATAAGATCAACTTGTCCACGAGGGAGGGCGGACTCGATAACGGGGAGATGGAAGCGGTGTTCGCCGAAGTTCAAGGTGAAGGTGGTACTGAACGCAGGGGCTGATTGAGCTTGGTATCTGCGCTTGCCGATCGCCCGGCAATGTGATCCAGTCTTGATCTGCCGGTCCAGCTACCATGGGGCGGCAAAGAACGAGTGGACCGTGAACCTGGAGTTCATGCCGTTGCCCGACGAGCAGTTCCTGGAAATGCTGTGGCACGGCAGCCAGCCGATACTCCGGCGCTGGCACAGCCATAAGATCAACTGCAACAAGTTTGGCGTCTGATACCAGGGTCAGAAAGTTTTGACGTCTGACCCTGGTATCGGCCGCGACGGCGGCCGCGCGGGCTCATGCCCGCGAAGCCAAGGCCCGCGGACGCGGGCCGCCCGGCGTCTGAGAGCTGGAAAGTTCCGACCACAGGTCGGAACTTTCTGGAAATGGTATGATGGCGTGCATAGGGTTGCGCAAACCGTCTGTCAGCGTCCGAAGACAGCAGTGCACCAATCCCAACCACGAAGATCGGCTCACAGGCCCGATCCCCACGAGGCGTGCCGTGCTTACTAGGTGCTTACTGGAGCGCCTAGGCCGGCCGAGCTACAAAGCTAAGTGCTTGAAAAGGTTGGTTGGGGGACTAGGATTCGAACCTAGGCTGGCGGAGTCAGAGTCCGCTGTCCTACCGCTAGACGATCCCCCAGACCGTCACCGGGAGTGGCGCTGCGCCGCGTCCCGTCGTGGGCCGCCCTTTTAGCAAAGCGGGCAGGGCTTGTATAGACCTTTTTTCGCCTCCGGTACCTTGGTGTGAGCGCGTGGACACAAATCAATGCCATTCGTGGGCTTTCGCTGGGACGTGAAACCGGGTTAAGATGACTCCCTTAAGCATGGCGGGGAGGAGACGTGGACCTTCAGGTGCACAGTGAACGGCAGAACGACACCGGACGGTTGCGTTCGACGGCCCCTGCGCGCCCGGTCTTCGCGGCCCTCGATCTCGGAACCAACAATTGCCGCCTGCTGATCGCACGCCCGATTCCCGGCGGCTTTCGCGTCATCGATGCCTTCTCGCGGATCGTCCGGCTGGGCGAGGGGTTGACCCGCAACGACCGGCTGTCCGACTCGGCGATGGAGCGCACCCTTGCCGCCCTGAGGATCTGCGGGTCCAAGATCGAGCGTCGCGGCGTCACCGCGGCGCGTGCGGTGGCGACCGAAGCGTGCCGCCGCGCCCGGAACTGCAGCGAGTTCGTCGATGCGGTGGAGCGGGAGACCGGCATCGCCATCGAGATCATCTCCAGCCAGGAGGAAGGGCGCCTTGCGCTCGCCGGCTGCGCGTCCCTGCTCGATCCGAACGTCCCCTATGCCGTGGTGTTC
This sequence comes from Azospirillum sp. Marseille-Q6669, assembly GCF_965111635.1. Lineage (NCBI taxonomy): Bacteria > Pseudomonadati > Pseudomonadota > Alphaproteobacteria > Rhodospirillales > Azospirillaceae > Azospirillum > Azospirillum sp. Marseille-Q6669. Next base: position 2,314,811 of record NZ_CBCOOP010000001.1, read on the forward strand.
GACATCGGCGGCGGCTCGACCGAGCTGATGTGGCTGGCGGTGGAGCGCGGGCGGCCTCCGCGCATCCTCGACCAGACGTCCATCCAGTGCGGCGTCATCGGCCTGACCGAGCAGTTCGGCGGCGCGGACGCCGACCGCGGCATGTACCGGCGCATGGTGGAGGAGGTGGCGTCGGCCATCGCCTCCTTCGAGGCGCGCAACGGCATCCGCGAGCGGGTGCTCGCCGGGCAGGTGCAGATGCTCGGCACCTCCGGCACGGTGACAACGCTGGCCGGGGTGCATCTCGGCCTCTGCCGCTACGACCGGCGGGCCGTGGACGGCAGCTTTCTGCGCATCGACCACGCCCGCGCGGTCATCGAACGTCTCGTCGCGCTGGACTTCGACGGGCGGGCGCGGCATCCCTGCATCGGACAGGACCGCGCGGATCTGGTGATCGCCGGATGCGCGGTGCTGGACGCGCTGTGCGACTGTTGGCCGGTGAAGCGCCTGCGCATCGCCGACCGCGGCCTGCGCGAGGGCATCCTCGTGGAGCTGATCGGGTCGACGCGGCAAATCTATTAAGGAAATGTGAGACCATGGTTGGAAAGCCTCCGTCCTCCTCGACGCCGGGTGGGCGCCGCGCCACCGTCCGCGTGAAGTCCGCGGCCAAGCGCACCACCTCCTCGGCCCGCTGGCTGGAGCGGCATCTGAACGACCCTTACGTGCACGAGGCGACGAAGCGCGGCTTCCGCTCCCGCGCCGCCTTCAAGCTGCTTCAACTGGACGAGAAGTTCCATCTGCTGGGGCCGGGCAAGCGCGTGGTCGACCTCGGTGCCGCGCCCGGCGGCTGGACCCAGGTGGCGGTGGACAAGGTGCAGACCGCGCGCGAGGGCTGGAAGGTCGTTGGGCTGGACATCCTGCCCATGGACCCGGTGCCCGGCGCCACCACCATGCAGGCCGACTTCCTGGAGGAGGGCGCCGCCGAGCGGCTGAAAGAGGCGCTGGGCGGCCCTGCCGACGTGGTGCTGAGCGACATGGCCGCGCCGACCATCGGGCATCAGTCCACCGACCATCTGCGCATCATGGCGCTGGCCGAGGCCGCCTACGACTTCGCGGAGGAGGTGCTGGCACCCGGCGGGGCGTTCGTCGCCAAGCTGTTCCAAGGCGGGGCGGAGAAGTCGCTGCTGGAGCGGCTGAAGCGCGACTTCGCCACGGTGCGCCACGCCAAGCCGCCGGCCAGCCGCGCGGAATCCTCCGAAACCTATGTGGTCGCCACCGGTTTCCGTGGTGCCAACGCGAACGATTAGGTCGACCTCCGGCTGCGGCCCGTTCGCGCAGGTCATGGCTGGCTTGCGCGGATGAGGCCCGGCACACGACAGTTTGTGGTTCAGGCGCCTTCACAAGCCCACGGTCTTGTGTATAGTGCGCCAAATTTTTTTCCGGCCCCTTTTTATCTCCCGGGAGACCGCCGATGGCCCGCTCGTCCACGATTCGCGAAGCTCTGACCTTCGACGACGTCCTCTTGGTTCCGGCCGAAAGTTCGGTCCTGCCGAACGAGGTGGACACCCGGACGCGCCTGACCAAGACCATCGAACTGGGCATCCCCCTGATGTCCTCGGCGATGGACACGGTGACCGAAAGCAGCCTCGCCATCGCCATGGCCCAGGCCGGCGGCATCGGCGTGGTCCACCGCAACCTGACCATCGAGCAACAGGCCGAAGAGGTCCGCAAGGTCAAGCGGTACGAGTCCGGCATGGTGGTCAATCCGATCACCATCACGCCGGGCCAGACGCTGGCCGACGCGCTCCAGCTCATGGCCGACTACCGCATCTCCGGCATTCCGGTGGTGGAAAGCCACGACTCCCGCGGCAGCGGCAAGCTGGTCGGCATCCTGACCAACCGCGACGTGCGCTTCGCCACCAACCCGAACCAGCCGGTCAGCGAACTGATGACCAAGGACGTGGTGTCGGTGCGCGAGGGCGTCAGCCAGGACGAGGCCAAGCGCCTGCTCCACCAGCACCGCATCGAGAAGCTGCTGGTGGTGGACGAGGCCCATCGCTGCATCGGCCTCGTCACGGTCAAGGACATGGAGAAGGCCCAGGCCTATCCCAACGCCTGCAAGGACGCCCAGGGCCGCCTGCGCGTCGCCGCCGCCACCGGCACCGGCTCGGACGGGCTGCGCCGTGCCGAGGCGCTGTTCGACGCGGGCGTGGACGTTCTGGTGGTCGACACCGCGCACGGCCACTCGCTGAAGGTGCTGGATCAGGTGCGCGCCGCGCGCAACATGTCCAACTACACCCAGGTGATCGCCGGCAACGTGGCAACCGCCGAGGCGGCGAAGGCGCTGGTCGATGCCGGCGCGGACGCGGTGAAGGTCGGCATCGGCCCCGGTTCCATCTGCACCACCCGCATCGTCGCGGGCGTCGGCGTGCCGCAGCTCACCGCGATCATGGATGTGGTCGAGGCCTGCGAGAAGATGGGCATCCCGGTGATCGCCGACGGCGGCATCAAGTTCTCGGGCGATCTCGCCAAGGCCATCGCGGCGGGCGCCAGCGTGGCGATGCTGGGGAGCCTGTTCGCCGGCACCGACGAGAGCCCCGGCGAAGTCATCCTCTACCAGGGCCGCTCCTACAAGAGCTACCGCGGCATGGGCTCGGTGGGCGCCATGGCCCGTGGTTCGGCCGACCGCTACTTCCAGCAGGAAGTGTCAACCATGAAGCTGGTGCCGGAAGGCGTCGAAGGCCGCGTGCCCTACAAGGGTCCGGTGTCGGCTGTGATCCACCAGCTCGTCGGCGGCCTGCGCGCGGCCATGGGCTACACCGGCAGCCAGTCCATCGTCGAGATGCAGACGAAGTGCGAGTTCGTCCGCATCACCAATGCGGGCCTGCGCGAGAGCCACGTCCACGACATCACCATCACCAACGAGTCCCCGAACTACCGCCAGGGCTGATCAGCCGTTCCTTGGAGTGAGGTTCGAGAAGGCGAGGGGGCGTTCCCCTCGCCTTTTTTATGTCCGTGTTTCAGCGGTTGGCGGCGAAGTGGCTGAACAGCGCCACGCTCGCCGCGACGGTGGCGTTGAGGGATTCCACGGCGCCCGTGGTCGGGATCGACAGGCGCTGGACGGGCAGGGTAGCGGGCACGCCCTGGCCTTCCTCGCCCAGGACGAGACGGACGTCGTGCGGCCAGCGGAAGGCCGCCATGTCGGCACCTCCCGCGTCCAGGGCAACCAGCGGCCCGACGGCCCTTTTCACATCCTCCCATCGGCCGCCGCGCAGCAGGGTCAGCTCGAACTGGGCGTTCGACGCGGCGCGCAGACATTTGGGGTGGTAGGGGTGCGCCGCTCCATCGAGCAGGATCACCCGCCGGGCGCCGAAGGCGGCGGCGCTGCGCAGCAGGGCGCCGAGGTTGTTGGGATCGCCGAGCGCGCAGATCAGCTCCAGCCCATGCGGCGGTTGCGACAGGTCGATCGACGGCGTGTCCGGCACCGTGCCGACGAGCAAGGGGAAGCCGGTGCCGGAGGCGTCCAGCGTGCGGAACAGGGCGGGAGCGAGTTGGACGATCTCCAGCTCAGCGGGAAGGCGCCAGCCCTCGGCCTGCGCCGGATCGGTGACGAGCAGGGTGGAAAAGCGGTCCGGCCAGCGGGCCAGCGCCTCCGGCACCGTCTTCAGCCCGGCCAGCAGGAACTTGCCCTGTTTTTTCAGGCCGCGGCTTTCCAGCAGCGACTCCCACAGCTTGAACTGCGGATTCTGCGGGCTTTCGATAAGTCGCGGCGGGCGGGTCATGCGGGGCAGGCTTTCCAGGGCGGGCGTTCGTCGTGATCGCGGACCTTACGGCGCGGGGCGCCGCGATGGGAAGGCCGATCCGTCGCCTCCCATTCTCCCGCCGTCGCGCGGCTGCTATCATCGCGGAACCACGGAAAGGCGATGCCCATCATGCTTGCGCTGCGGCCAAACTGCGAATGCTGCGACCGGGATCTGCCCCCGGACTCCCGCGATGCCTACATCTGCTCCTTCGAATGCACCTTCTGCGGCGATTGCCGGGATGAGATGCTGAAGGGACATTGTCCGAACTGCGGGGGCGAACTGGTGCGGCGGCCCGTCCGCCCGGCGGCGAAGCTGGCCAACAACCCGGCGTCCACGCAACGGGTGCTCAAGGCCGGCGGCTGCGCCTCCGCCTTTTGAAAGGCGCTCACTCCAGGCGCCGGCCCAGGAACAGCAGCGGCCCCCGCTGGGTCGCCGTGGTGAAGCCGGCACGCTGGTAGAAAGCGACGTTCCGCGCGAAGACCCCGGTCACCAGATGCAGGCCGGGCAGGCCATCGGCGCGGCACTCCTCCGCGAAGCCGTCCACCAGCGCCCGCCCGACCCCACGATCCCGGAAGCCGGGCCGGACGTTGACGTGAAGATGGGCGGGAAAGGCGGCGAAGCGGTCGGAGAAGACTTCGTATCTCGGGATGATGCGGGCGAGGTCCACCGCTCCGGCGCTGTCCTTGCAGCCGGTCAGATAGCCGATGACGGTACCGTCATCGGCGAAGGCGAACCACACGTCGTCCGGCGCCCGCTCCACATACCAGCCCGTCCAGGTGCGGAAAAAGGCCGCGCGCTCCTCCGCCGAGGCGAAGTCCTTGCGCAGCGTGGACAGGAAGAAGATCTCCTCCAGCGCGGCGAGGGCGGCCCCGCGGTCGGGCAGGGCGGACAGACGAACCAGCATCGACAACCAGACCTCAGCGGCGTTGCGCCAGCGTGAAGGAGGTGGTGCGCGGCGCCAGCATTGTGTAGCGGCCCTTGGCCTTCATCACGCCGGCGCCCTCGGCGGCCTCCGCCCCATGACCCCAGAACAGGTCGCCGCGCACCGCCCCCTTGATGGCACCACCGGTGTCCTGGGCGACGACGATGCGCTTGATCTCGCCCTGCGGCACCGGGGCCTCGCGCACGTCCAGCCACAGCGGCACGCCCAGCGGGACGTAGCCGGGGTCCACGGCGAGGCTGCGGCCCGCCGTCAGTTCCATGTTGCGCGCGCCGCGGGCGCCGACATCCTGGCGGAGCTGGAAGAAGACGTAGGATGGGTTCATGTTCATCACCCGCCGGGCCTCGCCGGGATGCTCGGTCAGCCAGCGGCGGATCAGCGGCATGGTCACCTGCTCCGGCGTGGCGTAGCCGATGTCGATCAGGTGCCGCCCGATAGGGACGTAGCGGTGGCCGTTCTGCCCGCCGTAGCCCAGAGCCACCACCGATCCGTCGGTCATCCGCACCCGGCCCGACCCCTGGATTTCCAGGAAGAAGGCGTCGATGGGGTCGTCCACCCACAGGATCTCCAGCCCCTTGCCCTTCAGCGCGCCGTCGGTGATGCGGGCGCGGCTGGGCAGGCCACGCTTGGTCCGCTTGGGCGCCTTGTAGAGGGGAACGTTGTAGCGCTCGGTCCGGGTCCAGCTGCCGCGCAGCTCGACCTCGTAATAGCCCGTGAACAGCCCCTCCTGCCCCTCGGACAGGCCGACGGGGGTGAAGTGATCCTCGAAGAAGCGGCGGGCGGTTTCCGGCTGGGCGTCGGGCAGGTCGCGCAACGCCTCGCAGATCGGGCGCCAGTCCGAGGTGGTGCCGGCGGCGGGGTTGGGACCGAGCGGCTTGCCGGCGGGCTGAGCCGCCACCCAGCGGCAGGTGCGTTGAAGGGCCGGCAATGCCTGCGCGTGGTCGTCGTCGATCCAGCCCGGCAGGCCGCGGAAGTCCGCGGAGACCTTCTCCATCCCCGGCCGCCAGGACGCCGCGGTGACGCCGCCGCCCGGTCCCGAACCGGTCGCCGCGTCGCCGGCACAGCCCGCCAGCAGGCCGAACGCAAGAAGGGTGGAGACGCGCGCCACCGCACGCGCCATGACACTGCCGACCGCAGCCGCCATCGCGGACCCCGCACCAAGATTCAATGAAGACGATAAAGACGAGGGATGGCTGGACTTGCCGCGGCCAAGATGGCTCGAACAAGAACAACTACCCCTTTTTTGCCTCATTCGCAGGATTGCGGTCAACCGCTCTTCGCGCGGATGGTTTCAAGCCGGTCGTCTTGTCACAGGGCGTGCGCCTGGATCGGCGACTCGAAAGGCTGCCGCGCGTGCGCGGGGGATGACAAGCGCACCCCGCTCGGGTTATCGAGCAGGGAATCTATCCGAGGACCATCCCATGACCCCCGCCGCCCGCCTTCAGGCGGTCATCGACCTGCTGACCGAGATCGACGAAACCCCGCGCCCCGCCGACGCGGTGATGAGCGCTTATTTCCGCGCCCGCCGCTACATCGGGTCGAAAGACCGCACCGCGGTGGCGCAGACGGCCTACGCGATCCTGCGGCGGCACGCCCGGCTGTGCTGGTGGCTGGAGCGTCAGGGCCATCCGCCGACCCCGCGCGCCCGTGCGCTCGCCAACGAGATCCTGGCCGAGGGCAAGGCCGCGGCGACGGTCAAGGCGCTGTTCGGCGCCACCAAATTCGCCCCGGACCCGCTGGCACCGGAGGAGGCGAAGCTCGCCAACGAGCTGGACACTCACACGCTGGAGCATCCGCAGATGCCGGAAAGCGTGGCCGTGGAGTGCCCGCCCTGGGCCGAGGAGCCGATGCGCGCCGCCATGGGCGACCGGTTCGCGGTGGAGATGCGGACTTTGCTGGACTCCGCGCCGCTCGACCTGCGCATCAACCCGGTGAAGGCCAACCGCGAGAGCGCGATCAAGGCGCTGGCCCGCGCCCACATCACCGCGGAGCCGACGCAGTGGTCGCCGCTGGGCCTGCGCGTCCAGGGCCGTCCGCCGCTGGGCACCGTGGACGCCTTCAAGGATGGTCTGGTCGAGATCCAGGACGAGGGATCGCAGCTCGTGGCGATCGCGGTGGCGCCGAAACCGGGGCAGCAGGTGGTCGATTTCTGCGCCGGGGCCGGCGGCAAGACGCTGGCCATCGCCGCGCTGATGAAGAACAAGGGCCGCGTCGTCGCCTGCGACGTGCTGGCCGGGCGCCTGAAGCGCGCCGCCGAGCGGTTCCGCCGCGCCGGGCTGCACAACATCGAGGCGCACCCGCTGTCCAGCGAGCGCGATCCCTGGGTGAAGCGGCACAAGCGCAAGTTCGACCGCGTGCTGGTTGACGCACCGTGCAGCGGCACCGGCACCTGGCGCCGCAACCCCGACAGCCGCTGGCGCCAGCTCGGGCCCGGCTTGGCGGAGCTGGTGCCGCTCCAGGCGAACATCCTGGACAGCGCGGCCCGGCTGGTGAAGCCCGGCGGGCGGCTGATCTACGCCACCTGCTCCCTGCTGCCGGAGGAGAACGAGAAACAGGTGGCCTCCTTCCTGGAGACCCACCCCGACTTCACCGTGCTGCCGGTCGCCGATGTCTGGGCGGAGGAAGAGGCAGGCACCCCGCCCGCCGAGGGGCCGTACCTGCGCCTGACCCCGGCCCGCCACGACACCGACGGCTTCTTCGCCGCCGTGATGGTGCGCAAGGCGGAAGAGGAGCCGGCGGAAGCGGCAGACGAGGAAAAGGCAGACGAGGAAAAGCCCGAGTGACAGGACACCACGAGGCGCCGGCCATGATGTGGTACGGCGCCCGTGTGCCTATCGGTAATTGAAGGCGCCCTTGTCGATCAGGCGACGAACGGCGTCGCCGAATGCGGCGAACGGACTCAGACTGATGCCAAGGTCGGCGATCTTCTTTAACGCATCGTCGCCGCCATCCTCAATGGCAAGGAAATAGGCGTTGGCCTGAGCATCCCGGCCGGTCGCCGGGGAGGGCGATGCCGAAGGTTTGTCGACGCGAATCAGGGAGTTGTCCGGCTGTGTCTGGGGAGCGGCTCGACGCTGGCCGCGTTGAAGGAGGGGCGTTCCGCCGAGTGCGCGGCTGGCGGCTTCCGAATCGAGATCAACGGCGGCAACATCAACCCCGGACTGTGCGAAACCAATACGTTTCAGGCGTGTCGTCAAAGCTTTTGCCACATCGTCGCCGGTCAGGGTGCCGGCGCGCACGGCGTCATCCAGTTTCCGGCGGTCCTCGTCGCCCAGCGCCTCGTTGAACATGGTGAGGGCGTTGCCCTTCAGGGCGGTTGCCAGAGCGCTGAGATCCACGCTGTCGCTGGCTCCGCCCTTCCGGACGGTCGTCGTGGCGACGGAAGGTGTCGAAGTATTCGTTGAGCGCGACTCTGAGCCAGTTCGGAAATATGCGGAAACATCGGCGGGCGATGTGACGTTTGTCGGAGCCATTGCAAAACTCCATTGATCGATGGTCGAGGCCATCTTGGCAGGAAATAGATACTCTTGATTTGTTGACCTGATAATTTGAGCGGAGATTGATAGCGGAATATTAAAGTTAGAATCCTAAGTATTTGTGTGACAATGGACCATGCGAATACTGGAGTATACGGTGGCTGGCGGCCATACTCACGCTGGAAGGTGACAGTTGGTGCCCCGCTAAGGATTTGGCGAAACCAACATGGTGGGGGAGATTGGCGGCGGGCCGAAAAGGCGACGGATTCACGCCGGCCCGAGAAAGGACGAGCGCCGCCGCTCATGCAGTGACACACGGACCGGCCTGCTGATTTCGTGCGGGTCCTAACGCGAGGTTTGCGGTTAGGGTGCGACCTTTCCCCGCATGTTGGAGCGCAATGATGTGGAACACGTCCCGCTGGCGGAGCGCCGCCCTGTCCGCCCTTTTTCTGTTGGGGCTGGGCACCTCCGCCGAAGCGGCTGAGCCGGTCAAGGTCAAGGTGTTTGTCGGCGCCATGTTCGAGATCGGCAAGAACACCGGCGACCGCGCCGGCGAGTTCCAGAACTGGTACGAGCGCTACTGGCAGTCCGCCGAGCCGATCACCGTGAAGGGCGCGTTGAACCCCGTCTACTGCAACGCCGACGGCGTCTGCGGCGCGGTTCTCGGCATGGGCAAGGTCAGCTCCTCCGCATCCATGCAGGCCATCCTGCTGAACCCGCAGCTCGACCTGTCGCAGGCCTATTTCATCATCTCCGGCGTGGCCGGCACTCCGCCGTCGCGCGGCACAATCGCCGAGGTTAACTGGGCGACGTGGCTGGTGGATTACGATCTGGGCCACCGCTGGGCGCCGGAGGAGGGCAAACCGGGTGAGCCGACCTTCATGCCGCGCAAGGGCTACGAGTCCGTCCGCCTGTTCCAGCTGAACCCGACTCTGGTATCCTGGGCGATGAAGCTGACCGGCGACACGCCGCTGAAGGACTCCGACAGCGCCCGCGCCTACCGCCAGCGCTACCCGCAGGACGCCGCCCGGCGCGCGCCCTTCGTCGGCACCGGCACGCACATGACCGGCGACACCTTCTTCCACGGCCCCGGCATGTCCGAGCAGGCGCAGTACATCGCCAAGCTCTACGGCGCCGACGATTACGTCATCACCGAGATGGAGGCCGCGGCGATCACTCTGGTCATCAAGCGCACCCTCGGCTCGGACCGGGTGATGAGCCTGCGTGGCGCGGTCAACTTCGACCAGGGCAACCCCAAGGAGACCACGCTGGAGCATCTCGACCCGAAGCCGGGCGAGACCGCCGGCGGGTTTGCCGAGACGGTGGGGAACGTGGCGCTGGTCGGCTCGCGCATGACCGACCACATCGTTTCCCACTGGGACCAGTGGCAGGCGGGGGTTCCGGCCCTTCCGGCCCAGTAACCCGAAGGCCGGTGGCGCGGCGGCCTTCCACCGTCGCCCCGTCCCGGCCCTTTTGGCTGACTGGACATCCTCCGGCCCGGCTCCCAGTTTCCATTGGGGTGGGCAACGGGTCCGGAGATGTCCCATGGATGAAGCGCTGGTGATTCGCGACGCGCGCCCGTCGGACGCGGTGGGCATCGCCAAGGTCCATGTCGCCACGTGGCAATCCACCTATCCGGGCCTCGTCCCCGATGCCTATCTCGTCAACCTGTCGGAAGCCGCCGCGGCGATGCGCTGGCACAACGCCGTCCAGGCGCACGGGCCGGGGCAGGGCGCCCTGGTCGTGGTGGACGGTGCGGACTCGGTGGTGGGATTCGCCACCTACGGCGGGCGCCGCATTCCCGTGGAAGGGTACGAGGGGGAATTCTACGCCCTCTATCTGCTGGACGAGGCTCAGGGGCAGGGGTTGGGCCGCCGCCTGATGGCGACCATGGCGGAGCGTCTCCAGGAGGGCGGCAAGCGCACCGCCGTGGTCTGGTGCCTGCGCGATAACCCGGCCCGCTGGTTCTACGAGCGGCTGGGCGGTGTGCGGGTGGCGGAACGGCCCATCCGCTTCGCCGGGGCGGAGCTGGTGGAGATCGCCTATGGCTGGCGCGACCTCGCCCCGCTTGCACGCTTGTCCGCGGGGCCTGAAATGCGGTAGTCAGGGGCTTGTCCCCCCGCATCAGGTTGTCGTCCATGTCCGCCGAGCGCGTTCTCATCCTCGATTTCGGGTCGCAGGTGACCCAGCTCATCGCCCGCCGCGTCCGTGAAGCCGGCGTCTATTGCGAAATCCATCCGTTCAGCATGAGCGAGGAGCGGATTCGCGACTACGCGCCGAAGGCGATCATCCTGTCGGGCAGCCCGGCCTCCGTTACCGAAGAGAACGGTCCGCGCGCGCCGGAGGTGGTCTTCACGCTGGGCGTTCCGGTCCTGGGCATCTGCTACGGCCAACAGACGATGTGCCACCAGCTCGGCGGCGCCGTGTCGGGCTCCGATCACCGCGAGTTCGGGCGCGCCTTCATCGAGGTGAAGCAGACCTGCGCGCTGTTCGACGGCCTCTGGGATGTGGGTTCGCGCGAGCAGGTGTGGATGAGCCACGGCGACCGCGTCACCGCCCTGCCGGACGGCTTCCAGGCCGTGGCGGTCAGCGACGGTGCGCCCTTCGCCGCCATCGCCGACGACGCCCGCCAGTTCTACGGCGTGCAGTTCCACCCGGAGGTCGTGCACACCCCGCACGGCGCGCAGCTCCTGGCGAACTTCGTGCACCGCGTCGCCGGGCTGAAGGGCGACTGGACCATGGCCGCCTTCAAGCAGCAGGCCATCGAGAAGATCCGCGCCCAGGTCGGCACAGGCAAGGTGATCTGCGGCCTGTCGGGCGGCGTCGATTCCTCGGTGGCCGCCGTGCTGATCCACGAGGCCATCGGCGACCAGCTCACCTGCATCTTCGTCGACACCGGCCTGATGCGCGCCGGCGAGGCGGAGGAGGTGGTGACGCTGTTCCGCGACCACTACAACATCCCGCTGGTCCACCGGAGCGCGTCCGATCTGTTCCTGGGCAAGCTGGCCGGCGTCACCGACCCGGAGCAGAAGCGCAAGATCATCGGCGGCCTGTTCATCGAGGTGTTCGACGAAGAGAGCGCCAAGGTTGGCGGCGCGCAGTTCCTGGCCCAGGGCACGCTGTACCCCGACGTGATCGAGAGCGTGTCCTTCACCGGCGGCCCGTCGGTCACCATCAAGTCGCACCACAACGTCGGCGGCCTGCCGGAGCGCATGAAGCTGAAGCTGGTCGAGCCGCTGCGCGAGCTGTTCAAGGACGAGGTCCGCGCGCTCGGCCGCGAACTCGGCCTGCCGGCGGCCTTCATCGGTCGCCATCCCTTCCCCGGCCCGGGCCTCGCCATCCGCGTTCCTGGCGAAATCACTCCGGAGAAGCTGGACATCCTGCGCAAGGCCGACACGGTCTATTTGGAGGAGATCCGCAACGCCGGCCTCTACGACGCGATCTGGCAGGCCTTCGCGGTGCTGCTGCCGGTGCGCACCGTGGGCGTGATGGGCGACGGGCGGACCTACGACCATGTGCTGGCCCTGCGCGCGGTGACCTCCACCGACGGCATGACCGCCGACTGGTACCCGTTCCCGCACGACTTCCTGGCCCGCGTGTCGAACCGCATCGTCAACGAGGTGCGTGGCGTGAACCGGGTGGTCTACGACATCACGTCGAAGCCACCCGGCACGATCGAGTGGGAATGATCCGCGGCGGTTGCCGTCGATAAGGATTGAACACGGAAGGCCGTCAGGAGCAGCGAAGCTCCTGGCGGCTTTTTTTATGCGCAATCGGCGCCTGGAATGGTCCGGTGGAAGGCGGTTCGCGCGCCCTTGTGAGAGCGATGCCGTGACAAACTCCGGCGACAAAAAACAATATAAATATGTAATTTCAGGCTTTATAAATCTATTTATCTAGTAGATTTTATTTGACAGGACGACGCTGGATTGGTGTGATCGAGGCACAAATCAACCTTGGTAACGCCATCTCGGGAGGCTTCGATGACAGCGGGTGTGAAACGGGTCGGGTCCACCGCAAGACGGGCTTTTCTCGGCATAACCCTGGCGGCGGGCGTGGCCCTCCTTGCCTCCGGTGGCGCGCGGGCCGAGGCGACGGACCTGACCATCGCCATCCAGTACGGGCTGGGCTACCTGCCGCTGATGATCGCCAAGAATCAGGGGCTGATCGAAAAACACGCCGAGGAGCAGGGGATCGGGCCGCTCAAGGTCAACTGGATGGTGTTGAACGGCGGGGTCGCCGCCAACGACGCGCTGCTGAGCGGCAACGCCCATATCGTCTCCGCCGGCATCGCGCCGCTGCTGACCGTCTGGGACAAGACGCGCGGCGGTATCGGCGTGAAGGCCATCTCGGGGCTGGACTCCTCGGCCTACTGGCTCAACAGCAACAACCCGAACGTCCGCAGCATCCGCAACCTGACCGACAAGGACCGCATCGCGGTGCCGGCGGTGAAGGTCTCCATCAATTCGGTCATTCTCCAGATCGCCGCGGAGAAGGAGTTCGGGCCGGGTCACCAGTATGACTTCGAGCCGCTGACCACGACGCTGAGCCCGCCGGACGCCACCGCGGCGCTGGTTTCCGGCAAGACGGAAATCACCGGCCACATCACCACCCCGACCTACGGGTCGCAGCAACTCGCTTACCCGAACGTCCACCGCATCCTGAACTCGCGCGACGTGATCGGCGAAGCGACGCTGGTGCTGTCCTACGCCACGCAGAAATTCTACGACGAGAACCCGAAGCTCACCGCCGCCGTGGTGAAGGCGCTGGGTGACGGCTTCGCCCTGATCAAGCACGACAAGGCCGAGGCTGCCCGCATCTATCTGGCGGAGGAGCGCAGCAAGCTGACCCAGGACGAGGTGGTGGCGCTGCTCGACAACCCGGACATCAGCTATTCCCAGGTTCCGCACAACACCGGCGTGATCGCCGATTTCATGCACCGCGTCGGTTCGATCAAGACCAGGCCGACCTCATGGAAGGACTATACCTTCCCGATCCTGCATGGCGAAGCAGGGAGCTGATCTGACGCCGGTCTTTCACTTGCCGATCGCTCACCGTTTTCCCGTTCACCGTTTTCCCGTCATTCCTTACTTGATAATGGAGACATTCCGATGAGCCTTCCCAACGCGTTTGACATCAAGCCCATCAACGGCAACATCGGCGCCGAACTGCGCGGCGTCACCCTGTCCGGCGATCTGCACCCGGCGGTGCTGAAGGCGATCCAGGACGTCGTCCACGAGTACAAGGTGATCTTCGTCCGCGACCAGCACCACATTGACGATGCCCAGCAGGAGGCGTTTGGGCGGCTGTGGGGCAGCCTGGTCGGCCATCCGACTGTCCCGTCGCTCGGCGGGACCGAAGGCATCCTGGACGTGGACGGCTCTCGCGGGGAGCGCGCCAGTTCCTGGCACGCCGACATCACCTTCCTCGGCGATTATCCCAGCATCACCATCCTGCGCCCGCATGAACTGCCGGACCGCGGCGGCGACACGCTGTGGGGCAACACGGTGGCGGCCTACGCCGAACTGCCGGAGCCGCTGCGTGAGTTGGCCGACAAGCTGCGGGCGATCCACACCAACCAGTACGATTACGTGGGCGACCGCGGAAACGTCCGCGAGGACGGGCTGAAGCGCTTCAACGAGGTCTTCACCTCCACCGTCTACGAGACGGAGCATCCGCTGGTCTCCGTGCATCCGGTCACCGGTGAGCGCACGCTGCTGGTCGGGCATTTCCTGCAACGGCTGGTCGGCTTCGGCACCTCCGATTCCAACCGGCTGATCGGTATCTTCACGGACCACGCCACCCGTCCGGAAAACACGGTGCGCTGGCACTGGTCGCCGGGCGACGTGGCGATCTGGGACAACCGCGCCACCATCCACCGCGCCGTCGACGATTACGGCGACCGTCCCCGCGTCGTCCGCCGCACGACGGTGGCCGGCGATGTGGTGGTCGGCGTCGATGGCCGTCCCAGCGTGACCCGCGTGCTTGGCCGCAAGCCAAGCCTCGCCGCCTGACGTCCTCCGGATGCGGCGCGGGGGTCCACGTCCCTCGTGCCGGTCCGAAGCGTCGCGGAGCCGGCAGGCTGGCGTGCCGGCTCCGCGATCTTCTTTTGTGCATAAATAACATATTGCATCTGTATTTAAATGCGATTTTCCCTGTTGAATCATTCGTTGAATCATGATGTCATTTTCCTACTAGAGATTAGGTAAAATTTATCGGAGGTTCGTATGGTCAACCCTGGACGTGTCATCCGCCACGCGCTCTGCGCCTTGGCCGGGCTGGGGCTTGCCGCCGCAGCGCTGGCCGGTCCGGCGGCGGCGGAAGGCCGGATACGGATCGCCGAACAGTATGGGCTGGGCTATCTGCCGCTGCATGTGCTGCGCCATCAGAAGCTGATCGAAAAGCACGGCAAGGAGCTGGGTCTCGACATCAATGTGGAGTGGGTGCAGCTCTCCGGCGGGGCCGCGATGAACGACGCGCTGCTGTCGGATTCCATCGATCTGGGGTCGGCGGGCGTCGGGCCGCTGCTGACCATCTGGGACCGCACCAAGGGCAACGCCAACGTCAAGGCCATCGCCGCCCTGAACAGCATGCCGCTGTTCCTGACCACCACCAACCAGACCGTCAAGACGCTCAAGGACTTCACCGACAAGGACAAGATCGCCCTGCCGGCGGTGAAGGTCGGCGTCCAGGCCCGCGTCCTCCAGATGGCCGTGGAGAAGGAGTTCGGAGAAGGCAAGTTCGACGCGCTCGACAAGCTGACCGTCTCGCTGCCGCACCCCGACGCCACCGCCGCCCTGCTGTCCGGCTCGTCGGAGATCACCGGCCACATCTCCGGCCCGCCGTTCCAGTACCAGCAGCTCCGCGACCCGAAGATCCACAAGGTCTTCAGCTCCTACGACGTGCTGGGCGGGCCGCACACCTTCAACCTGATCTGGGCGAAGGAAGCCTTCCGCGCCAAGAATCCCAAGACCTATCAGGCCTTCCTCGGCGCGCTGAAGGAGGCGATGGACGTCATCAACGCCGACCATTCCGCGGCGGCGGACATCTATCTGGCGCAAAACCGGGGCGACCTCGACAAGGCCTTCGTCGTCAGCATCCTCGACGACCCGGACAACCAGTTCACCGTCTCCCCCGCCCGCGTCGGGGCTTTCGCCGACTTCATGCACAAGGTCGGCGCCATGAAGAACAAGCCGGCCTCTTGGAAGGACCTGTTCTTCGAAGACCTGCACGGCGAAACCGGGAGCTGAGCCGATGAACGCCTTCACCTATCCCGCCAGCGTGGACACCGACAGCGTGGGCAACGCCGGCGTGTCCGAACGCCCGCTGCTGGACGTGTCCGGTGTGACGCTCCAGTACAAGACGCGCCGCCATCTGGTGACCGCGACCTACCGCGTCGATTTCCAGGTGTTCCAGGCGGAACGCTATGTCCTGCTGGGGCCGTCCGGTTGTGGCAAGTCCTCGCTGCTGAAGGCGGTGGGCGGCTTCCTGGCGCCGGTGGAGGGGGCCATTCGTCTGAACGGGCGCGCGGTGACCGGGCCGGGGCCGGACCGCATGATGGTGTTCCAGGAGTTCGATCAGCTTCCGCCCTGGAAGACGGTGAAGCAGAACGTCATGTTCCCGCTGCTCGCCAGCGGCAAGGCGTCGCGCCGGGAGGCCGAGGAGAAGGCGCTGGACTGCATCGCACGGGTGAACCTGTCCAAGTTCGCCGACGTGCATCCGCACATGCTGTCGGGCGGGATGAAACAGCGCGTCGCCATCGCCCGCGCCATGGCGATGGAGCCGGACATCCTGCTGATGGACGAGCCCTTCGCGGCGCTGGACGCGCTGACCCGCCGCAAGATGCAGGAGGAACTGCTCCAGCTCTGGGACGATCTGCGCTTCACCGTGCTGTTCGTCACCCATTCCATCGAGGAGGCGCTGGTCGTCGGCTCGCGCATCCTGGTGCTGTCGCCGCATCCCGGGCAGGTGAAGGCGGAGCTGAACTGCGACGGCTACGATCACTTCGCGGTCGGCAGCCCGGCGTTCCAGGACACCGCCCAGCGCATCCACACCATGCTGTTCGCCGACGAGGTGGAAACGGTGAAGGGGCTGCCGTCATGACCGGCCTGTCCCTGGCGCCGCAAGGCCGCCGTGTGCCGCCCGTCCGCCCGGAGTATGAACGGACGGTCGCCACCACTGGCCCGATCGGCGACGTGGCCCGCCCGTTGTCCCTGTGGGAGCGGATCGGCAACATCACCGCGCTCCGCCGCTTCGCCGTTCTGGCCGCGGTGGCGCTGCTCTGGCAGATCGCCGCGACGTGGCAGAACAACCCGCTGATGTTTCCCACCTTCACCGCCACCGTCGCGGCGCTGTGGGAGGCGATCTGGCGGGAGAACCTGCTGTCGATGGCCTGGGTGTCGCTGTCGGTTCTTCTGAAGGGCTACGCCATCGCCGTGGTGCTGGCCATTCTGCTGACCAGCTTCGCGGTGTCCACGCGCATCGGCAACGACGTGCTGTCCACGCTGACCTCCATGTTCAACCCCTTGCCGGCCATCGCGCTGCTGCCCATCGCCATGCTGTGGTTCGGGCTGGGGGCGGTCAGCCTGACCTTCGTTCTGGTCCACGCCGTTCTGTGGCCTCTGGCGCTGAACACGCACGCCGGCTTCACCTCGGTGTCGGAAACGCTGCGCATGGCCGGACGGAATTACGGGCTGAGCGGCATCCGCTACGTCGTCACCATGCTGATTCCGGCGGCCTTTCCGGCCATCCTGACCGGGCTGAAGGTCGGCTGGGCCTTCGCCTGGCGCACGCTGATCGCGGCGGAGTTGGTGTTCGGCGTCTCGTCGGGCAAGGGCGGGCTGGGCTGGTTCATCTTCCAGAACCGCAACGAGCTGTACATCGACAAGGTGTTCGCCGGCCTCGTCACCGTCATCCTGATCGGCCTCGTCGTCGAGAACGTCGTCTTCCGCTGGATCGAGACCCACACCGTCCGCAAGTGGGGAATGGTCCGATAAGCCCTCGCTCCTCTGGGAAGAGGGGATTGACGTGAGCCTTCAGCAAGGAAATCCATCCGTGCCTTTCGACAGCAACCTGACCACCGAGCGCCCGACCTTCGTCACGCATCTGGAATGCGCCTACACCGGCGAGCGGTACGAGGCCGACACCGTCCACAACCTGTCCAAGGCCGGAAAGCCGCTGCTCGTCCGCTACGACCTGGAGGGGGTGCGCGGCGCGCTGACCAAGGACGCGTTGGCCGAACGCCCGCAGGATTTGTGGCGCTATCGCGAACTGCTGCCGGTGCGCCGGGTGCAGGACATCGTCAGCCTGGGCGAGGCGGTGACCCCGCTGGTCGCGCTGCCCAAGCTCGCCGCCAAGCTGGGCGCTGCCGAGCTGCTGGTGAAGGACGAAGGGCGGCTGCCCACCGGCTCCTTCAAGGCGCGCGGGCTGGTCATGGCGGTGTCCATGGCGAAGGCTTTCGGAATCAAGCACATGGCCATGCCGACCAACGGCAACGCCGGCGCGGCGCTGGCCGCTTACGCGACGCGGGCGGGCATCAAGACGACGATCTTCTGCCCAGAGGACACACCGGAGGTCAACGTCTCGGAGATCGAACTCCAGGGCGCCACGGTCTACCGCGTCAACGGACTGATCGACGACTGCGGCAAGATCGTCGGGGAGGGCAAGGCCAAGGCCGGCTGGTTCGACGTCTCCACCCTGAAGGAGCCCTACCGGATCGAAGGCAAGAAGACCATGGGGCTGGAACTGGCCGAGCAGCTCGGCTGGGAGGTGCCGGACGTCATCTTCTACCCGACCGGCGGCGGCACCGGGCTGATTGGCATGTGGAAGGCCTTCGCCGAGCTGGAGGCCATCGGCTTCATCGGGTCCAAGCGCCCGCGCATGGTCGCGGTGCAGGCCGCCGGCTGCGCCCCGATGGTCCGCGCCTACGAGGCCGGGGAGGAGCACGCCCCGCGCTGGCCGGACGCGCACACCATCGCGTCCGGCATCCGCGTGCCGCAGGCGGTCGGCGACTTTCTGATTCTGCGCGCCGTGCGGGAGAGCGGCGGCTTCGCCGTCGCCGTGCCGGACGAGGCCATCCAGGCGGCCCTTGACGAGGCGGCGCGGGAGGAGGGATTCCTGCTGTGCCCGGAGGGCGCCGCCACCTACGCCGCCTACAAGCAGGCGCTGGCCGATGGGCGGGTGGGCCGCGACGAGCGCGCCGTGCTGTTCAACTGCGCGACCGGGCTGAAGTACCCGCTGCCGCCCGTCCACCGGACGCTCGACCGCCACCAGCCCATCGACTATTCGGTGTTCTGAGGATGGGCGGACCCTACGCCGCGGACCGTCTGGTGGCCCTTCTGGATGCCATCCTGCAACGGTCCGGCAGCAGCCCGGAGGAGGCGGCCATCGTCGCCGCCAACCTCGTGGACTCCGACGCCACCGGTCACGCCAGCCACGGCGTGTGCCAGATCGCCGTTTACGCGAAGAGCCTGGGGCTGGGCCACCTGCAACCCAACCGGCACGCCCGCGTCGTCCGCGACGAGGCGCCGTTCCTGGTGGTGGACGGGGAGGTCGGCTATGGGCAGGTGATCGCGCGGGAGGCGACGGACCTCGCCATCGCGCGGGCCAAGGCCGGTGGGGCCTGCGTGCTCGCCCTGCGCAACGCCCACCACATCGGGCGGGTCGGCTCCTACGGTGAGCAGTGCATCGCGGCCGGCTTGATCGGCGTCTTCTTCGTCAACGTGGTCAGCCGGCCTCTGGCCGCACCCCATGGCGGCGGGCGGCCGCGGCTGGGCACCAACCCGATCTGCATCGCCGTTCCCGCCACGCCGGGCCATTCACCCTTCCTGCTGGATTTCGCGACCAGCGCGGTGGCGGCCAACAAATGCCGTGTCGCTGCGGCCTCCGGGAAGGAGGTCGCCGACGGCCTGCTGATCGACGAACGGGGCGCGCCGACGCGCGACCCCGGCGTGATGTTCCGCGATCCGACCGGCGCCATCCTGCCCTTTGGCGGGCATAAGGGTTACGGGCTGGCGCTCGCCTGCGAGATCCTCGCCGGGGCCTTGGCCGGCGGGCTGCCGGCCCTGCCGGAGAACCTGCGTCCGGGCCGGGTGGTGAACAACGCGCTGGCGTTCCTGATCGATCCGGCGCGGGTGTCCGACGCGGGGAACGGCGGCTGGCAGGCGCTGACCGACGCGGTGCTGGACCACATCCAAGGCACCCCGCCGGTGCCCGGCGGTGACGGCGTGCTGGTGCCCGGCGAGCCGGAGCGGCGGAGCCGGGCGCTGGCCGCGGAGCGCGGCATCACGCTCGACCCCGACACCGTGCGCGCCCTGCACGGCATAGGGGGCGCGCTCGGCATCGACGTTCCGGCCTTCCTGGGGGCCTGATCGGGAGGGATCAGGGCAGGATGCGGTTGCGCAGAACCCCGTCCTCCAGGAACAGGCGGGCGGTCTCGGCGGCGTTGCGGCGCATCTCGATCGCCGCCTCGTCGGAATGGAAGGCGTTGTGAGGCGTGACCACGAGCCGGCCCTCCAGCCAGGAGTCCCGGTGGCGCCACGCGTCCAGCAGCGGGTGAGGGGCGGGCGGTTCGGTCGGCAGCACGTCGGTCCCCACCGCGGCGACCTGGCCGCTGCGCAGCGCCGCCTCCAGCGGGTCCAGCCCGGCGAACATCTCGCCGCGCGCCGTGTTCACCAGCAGGGCGCCGGGCTTCAGCTTCGCCAGGAAGTCCGCGTCGATCAGGCCGCGGGTCTCCGGCGTCAGCGGGCAGTGGAAGGTCACGATGTCGGATTCGGCCAGCAACTCGTCGAGCCGGCGGACGCGGCGGTAGCCGACCGCCTTCTCGTGCCCGGCCGGCTGCTGCGGATCGTAGCCGAGGATGCGGTAGCCGAAGGGCTTCAGCCGGTTCACCACCGCCGTGCCGATCCGCCCCACGCCAACGACGCCGACCGTCGCCGCGCTGGACCGCCGCAGCGGGGTTAGGGTGTTGGCCTGCCACGTCGTGCTGTAGCCGCGGGCGCGGGCGTCATGCTCCCACAGGCGGCGCTGCAGGGAGAGCAGCAGGGAGACGGCGTGGTCGGCCACCTCCTCCGTCCCATAGTCCGGGTTGTTGCAGAAGGGAATGCCCGCGGCCTCCAGCGCCGCCACGTCGACCTTGTCGTAGCCGACACCGAACCGCACGACGACGCGGCAGCGCGGCAGCTTCGCCACCGTCGCCGGGCCGATCCGGGTGCTCCACACCAGCAGCGCGTCCAGCCGGGCCAGACGCTCCGGGTCCAGATCCTCCTCGCGGCGGGTGTCGAGGAAATCCACCTCGGCACAGCCGTCGAGAACCGCCGCCTCCAGGTCCGGCGGAGGGATCATGTGGTCGGTGATTCCGACGACGAAGGGTGCACGCTTGCCCAGGGTCATTCTGCGGTCCGGGTCCTGTTGGTCAAGGGGAATCAACAAATTTTACGAGTTGTTTTCGATGTGCGGCATATGAAAGCACATGCGATACGGCAAAAGCCAACTTGTTAAATAGGGATTCATGGTGCTCTAATGATGTCAATTCGGGGGCGCCCCGCGGGGTGCTGGACACAGGGAGAGGAACGACGAGCATGCCGTCCCACGACACCGCGCACAGCATCGCCATCGTCGGCGCCGGCTTCACCGGCAGTATCCTGGCGGCCCACCTTCTGCGCAAGGCGGAGGAGCCGACGCGCATCCATCTGATCGAGCGTGCCGGCACGCTGGGCACCGGGCTGGCCTATTCCACCGACAGCGCGGCGCATCTGTTGAACGTGCGCGCCTACAACATGAGCGCCTATCCCGACGACCCGCGCCACTTCCTACGCTGGCTGTGGACGAAGGACCTCGGTGGCGACGTGCCGCCGAGCGGCCATGCCTTTGTGTCGCGCCGGCTCTACGGCGCGTACATCCAGGACGTGCTGCGCGAGGCCCAGACGGAGGCCCCCGCCCATGTGACGCTCGACACGGTGCAGGCGGAAGCGGTGGATGCGGCGCTGGACGGCGTCGCCGGCAGCGGCGTGCGTCTGCGGCTCGCCAACGGGGACAGCCTCGCGGTGGACCGGGCGGTGCTCTGCGTCGGGCATTTTCCCCCTTCGCCGCCGCGCATCGCGGCACCGGAGGTCTTCGCGTCGGAGCGCTTCATCGGCGATCCCTGGAACCGCGAGGCCGTCGCCGCCATCGATCCGGACGCGCCGGTGCTGATCCTCGGCACCGGGCTGACGATGGTCGACGTCGTGCTGTCCCTGGAGAACCAGGGCCACCGCGGTCCGATCCTGGCGCTGTCTCGCCGCGGGCTGCTGCCCACCACCCATCTGGAGACGCGTCCCTTCAAGAGCTTCGTCCATCCCCAGACGATGCCCGGCACGGTGCTGGATGTGCTGATCGCCCTGAAGGCCGACGTACGCCGCGCGCGGGAGGAGGGGCTGGACTGGCGTGCCGCCTTCGACTCCCTGCGGCCCTTCCACCCGCTGATCTGGAAGCACCTGCCGCTGGAGGAGCGGCAGCGCTTCCTGCGCCACGCCCGGCCATACTGGGAGGTGCACCGCCACCGCATGGCGCCGGAGGTGGCCGCACGCATTGATGGCCTGCGCGAGAGCGGGCAACTGACCGTCCGCGCCGGGCGCCTTCAGGCTCTGGCCTTGACCCCCGAGGGGGTGGAGGCGACGGTCCGCGCGCGGGGCGCCGAAGACGCGCTCTGGACACGCACGGTGGGCACCATCGTCAACGCGACCGGCACCGAGTGCGACTTCGGGCGCATCCGCCATCCGCTGATGCGCGCCTTGCTTCAGCAGGGGCTGGCCCGCCCCGACCCCTTGCGCCTCGGCCTCGACGTCACCGGGGAGGGGGCATTGATCGGCGAGGGTGGGGCGGTGTCCGACCGCCTCTTCGCGCTCGGCCCGGTCAGCCGTGCACCATTCTGGGAGATGACCGCGGTGCCGGAACTGCGCAGCCAATGCGCCGACGCTGCGTTGGCCCTCGTCCGTCGGAATGTGAGGAAACGCCTTTCCGCATAAAAACAGTCAAAAAATGTGATTAAAGATCAAATAAACCTATTTGAGAAGTAGATTTAAAGTGTTTATCATGGCGCCCAGTGTTGATTTCCGCCCGGCAGTCGGAGGCTTTCCCGATTGCCGGCACCGCTCCCGGTCCGCGCGGCTGTCCGCCGTCGCTTCGGTTGAGAAGGAGGATGTCATGCCGGACACCATCTTGCGGCCCACAACCGTGCAGCCCACGACGGCACGCCTGGACCCTCAGGTCATCGCGATGAACGAGGCGGCCGCCCGTCTCGGCGCCGCTCCCGCCGATCCCTTGAGTCTTCCTCTCGCCGAAGCCCGTGCGGCGGCGGAGCGTTATCACGCCTTTCTGAACGGTCCCGCGCCGCTTGCCGTCGATGTGACGGAGGTGGCCGCGGCCGGTCCCGCCGGCCCTTTGGCGTTGCGCCTCTATCGCCCGGCGGCTCGTGGGGCCGCGAGGTTGCCCGTCCTGGTCTATTTCCACGGCGGTGGCTTCGTCGTGAACAGCGTGGACACCCATGACCGGCTGCTGAGGCTGCTCGCCCTGCACAGCGGCGCCGTGGTCTGCGCGGTGCGCTACAGTCTGGCGCCGGAGCGCTGTTTCCCGCACCAGCATGAGGAGGCGCTGGCGGCCCTGCGTTGGGTTGCCGCCGTTGGGGCGGAGCATGGGATCGACGCGGCCCGGATCGCGGTTGGCGGCGACTCCGCCGGAGCCAACCTCGCGCTTGGCCTCGCCCTCGCCGCCCGTGCGCCGGGGGAGCCGCGGGTGTCGTTCGGGCTGCTGTTCTACGGCATGTTCGCGCATGACTTCGACACCGTGTCGCACCGTCGGTTCGGCGATGGGCGGTACGGCCTGACGACGGCGCGGATGCGCTGGTACTGGCGTCAGTATCTCGGCGGCGCGGCCACCCCCGACGATCCCCGCGCCGCGCCCTTGCTGGCCGACCTCCGTGGGCTGCCGCCTCTGCTTCTGCTGGCGGCGGATCTCGACTGCCTGCGCGACGACTCCCTCCGTCTGGCGGAGCGGCTGGCCGAGGCGGGCGTTTCCCATCGCCTCGCCGTCCATGACGGGCTTCCCCACTCCTTCGCCACCATGACCCGTCTGGTCGATCAGGCCCACCGTGCCGTTCTGCAGGCCGCCGATGCGGTGCGCCGTCATCTGGACGCCTGACCCCGTTGCTCGTCTCCCGGCGGCACCGTGAGCGGGCTGTGAACGCAAGCCGCTTGCTTATCCACTGGGAATGCGATAACAGGGCGCGGCGCGCTCGGAAGGGTGCGCGTGCGGGCCGATGCGGCCTGTCGTCGGGTTGCTCTCAACATGAGAAAGTTGTTGCATTCCGACGCGGCGCCGCGTAACGTCCGGCTTAGGAAAGTAAAGAAATTCAATGGGTTGAGCCATTGTGCGCAGTCCATTCGAATGATGAAGTCGCGGTCGTGGCGGAATTGGTAGACGCGCAGCGTTGAGGTCGCTGTGGCAGAAATGCTGTGGAAGTTCGAGTCTTCTCGACCGCACCATCTTTCCTTCGGCGGATCGCCGGATGGATACGAAAATCGGGGCCTTCTCAGGCCCCTTTTTCATGCCCGCCTGCAGCGGGTCCTTCCCCTCATCTCCCTCCCCATTCCTCCAGGCCTCATTCCTCCAGGGTCCAGTTTCCGGCGGTCCGGCAGGTGCGCAGCGGCGCGCCGGCATCCCGGCCGGCCGGCGTGGTCACGACGTGGGTCAGCGCGAAGCACAGGCGACCGCGGTCCTTCGGGTCGGCGATGCGGCCGGTCACGGTGATCAACCCGGATCGCAGGCCATCTCCCGAAACCCACTCCTGGCCCGCCGCCGCCCGCTCCGTGCCCGATGCGGCCAGCGCCCCAAGGAATGCCCCGGCGACGATCGGCTGGTCGTCGTGCTTCATGCGCAGGCGGGTGGCGTTGCTCCAGCCCGGCCCGACCAGAAGCTCCGGAGTCCGTACGTTGACCGCCATGCGGTCGGCGGCGATGGCCACCGCCAACTCCAGCGGATCTTCGGGCGCCACGCCCGGTGGCGTGTCGACCAGTCCGGTCAGGCTGGCAAGACCCGTCCGGGTGCCTTCGCCCATCTTGCCGTCAATCGCCCCGTCGTAGCGACCCAGCCGGGCCAGCGCCCGCTGGGCGGCCATGATCCGCTCCTCCGGAGTCAGCACGCGCGGGGTGGGCATCGGCGCGCGGCCCTGGGTGATCGCCTCCACATCCAGCCGATGGTTCAGCCGGCTGAATCCCGGCCCGCCGTTCCACAGCGTCAGCAGGCCGAGATGGATCGCCGCCGCGGCGGACAGCAGGA
This sequence comes from Azospirillum sp. Marseille-Q6669, assembly GCF_965111635.1. Classification (NCBI taxonomy): domain Bacteria; kingdom Pseudomonadati; phylum Pseudomonadota; class Alphaproteobacteria; order Rhodospirillales; family Azospirillaceae; genus Azospirillum; species Azospirillum sp. Marseille-Q6669. Next base: position 2,339,320 of record NZ_CBCOOP010000001.1, read on the forward strand.
CGAGCGGCCAGGACCCCTGGTCCGGCGCCCGGACCGGCCCGCCGAAGGCGGCGGCCAGCGCCCCACGCACCACCCCGCGCACCAGCGCCCACAGGCCCAGCCCGGCGGCGATGGGAAGCCCGATGTCCCAGCCCAGCCGCAGCGCCGCCGGGGCCGGCTGCTCGGGCGTCGCGCCGGTCAGCAGAGCCGGACCGTCCACGCTCGCCACGAGAAGCAGGACCAGGGCGAGCAGCCCCGCCGCGGCGATCCAGCTCCGTGACACGGCGGTGCGGCTGGTCTCGGCGAACCGCTCCGCCAGCACGGCGGCGGTTTCCTTCACGAAGGCGGGGCTGACGCAGCCCTCATGGTCAGCCACGATCGCCGCGTTGTCCGGTTCCCGGCCGTCCAGCACCGCCTCGGCGATGGAGCGGGTCAGGCGGTAGGCGCCGGCCAGGGCGAAGGCGTCGGCGGGTGGCAGCGCCGCGATGCGCGCCAGCACCGGGGCCAGCACCGTGTCCAAAAAGGGGGGAAGGGGCGCGGAGTCGGCGTCCGGCCCGACGGTTTCCACCTCGAACGGCACGCCGTCGCAGTCCCAGGACAGGGCGACCACCGTCAGCGTGCCGCTGCGCTGGTAGAGAAGCTGCGTGCCGGAATGGCGCACCGTGGCGGGCGCGGGGTTGGCGAGCGCCGCGAAACCGGCGAAGCCGGCCTCCTCCAGCGCCATCCGCACGGCCGCCGGGGCGTCCGGCGGGCGGTGAGGCTGTAGGAGGGGTGGGCGGTCAGGCGGGGGTGATGGATGTGGGTGAACTGCCCGACCCCGCTGCAAGTCTCGCAGGCGACCACACCCTCGCCCGTGCAGACCGGGCAGCGGTGCTGGCCGCGCCCGCCGCAGTCCGGGCAATCCGGCGTCTCGGCGGTCGCGCTGTGGGTGCAGCGGATCTTGCCGCCGCGGCAGCCGTCGCCGCCGCAGGCCCGCACCCCGCCGCCGTCGCAACCGGTGCAGACCTCATGCAGATAGTAGGGACCGCGCAGCGACGGCAGGGGCGGCAACGGCTCCTCCGCCGCGGACATCGCCTCCACCCGCTCGTCCAGCGGGCCGAGCAGCGTGGCGAAGCGATGGGCCGTCTCCAACGAGGCCGCCTCGGCGTCCAGGTCGCGGGCCAGCGTCGCGTTCAGTTCGGCGGCGTTGCGGCAGTAGATGGCGAAGCGCACCATCTCGGCGCCCAGCCGGACCTCGACCTCCGTCGCCCAATCGATGCTCAGGGTCAGATGGGCGCCGACCATGACATCGCGCTGCTGGGCCTGACGAAGCGTCACCCCTTCCGGCGCCGGGACGTTGCCGGAGGCCGCCCGGCGCAGCCGCCGGATCAGGGCGGTCTGCGGAACGGTGGACGGCGATACGGAAGGGGGCGCGGATGGGGAGGGAGCGGGCCGGTTCAGATCGCCGGGGCTCAGATGGTTCTGCCCGGGTGCGTTTGGACCAAGGTCGTTCCGGTCGAAGTCGAGGCTGTCGGGCATGGGGCGTGCGTGTCCGCGAACAGGGGCGCCGGCACTGGAAAAGGCCGCGGACGCCGGAACGGAAGATCAGGCGGCGACGTCCGGAGTGGGGCCGCCGGTGCCCGGCGCCTTGTCGTCGGACTCACGATCGCCGAAGTCCTCGTCCTCGGACGCATCGCCGGAGGCCGGCGTCTCGGCACGGCTGTCCGGGACAGGGGCATGGCGGACCCAGCGGCGGCCCTCCATGACGAATCCGTGGTCGCGAAACCACAGGCGTTCCGCCTCGTCGGCGGCGCGGAACAGCACCAGGGTCCAGGCGTCGGACGGCTGCGCGCCGTCGCCGCCGTTCTCCGGCATCGCGTAGGGCTGGAGCGAATAGGGGAAGTCGTCGCGGGTCACTGCATGCCCCCCTGGTTGGAGCCGCTGTCGCCGGATGGCCGCGCCGAGGCGGGCGGGGGTGCGGACCCATCCCCCTCGATCGGTTCCAGGTCGCTTTCGGCGGCGTATTTGATGAGACGGCCGTCGGCCAGACGGATGTCGTAGGTCGGCTCACCGGCAAGGGTCCGTGCGACGACGAGGGCCTCCTGGCCCGCAAACCTCACCCGTGTTCCCAACCGCAGCATTCCGCCCCCGACTGTGTCTTGATCGTTGTCGCAGGCTAAGGATTCGGGCGGGGGTGTGCTGTGTCAAAAACCGGACGCCAAAGGAGCAAGGCTGTGCTTGTGGGGTTCTCCCCTTGCGGGGCTTGGTGCGCCGGGCCCTTTGCGCTGTTGATGTGCAAAAGGACAGGTGTGGCGCAGCGATGGAGGTGTTCATGCCCGCACAGCGCGACGACGGCAACCGGAAGCCGTCCGTTATCGATCTGGTGACCGACCCCGAGAAGTTCGATCAATGGCAGCGTCAGCGTGAACGCGACGAGGCAACGGATAAGGGCCGTCAGGGGGAGGAGGACCGGGGCCGCGAACCGGACCGGGGCCGTTCCGATGCCCCCAGCGGGCGGGATTGAGTGACGGTATGCGGGGGTGACGGCCGATTACTCGGCGGCCTCGCGGGGCGGCGCCGCTTCCGTTGGAATGCCCAGCGGAGCGCCGCAATGGAACTGCATGAGCCGACGCTCGACCCGGATCAGATAGGCGCGCGCGTCCAAGCCCACGGGTCCGCGGCTGTGTTCGCGGACGAGCCTGATCGCGCGACAGGCGTGACCGCATTCCGGTGTGGCAAACTGGCACAATGGGATCGTCCGCCTGAAGGAGTGGGTCCCAAAGTCTTACTCCGTTCGATAGGGTTAGTCGAGCATCGGTTGCGACTCGAATTCAATGTCACAACGTGCCGTTCAGTGGCTGCATAGGTCCAGCGCCGGCTGGTAGGCATACGATAGTATGCAGTGTCAGGGTGAGACGTCCTGCCATTGCCGGCCAAGCAATGGTTGAAGGGTCAGTTCGACCCTGGGGCGCCTTCGGACTGGGTGCTGGGCTGCGCCCCTTCAAGGACCGCCAGATACTCCAGAAGCCGTTCCAGCGTCTCGGTCGGCATCCCGACAGAGGGGACGTCGTTGCGCTTTGCGGCCTTCAGCGCGGTGCGGAGGAGGGTGCGGTCGATGTCGGTCAGGCCGGCCATGATGATGACGTGCGTATGAAGCGACGATGCGCAACCTGTATCATCAAGACACGCAACCACGCCATGCTCAATCGGCAGGCAGGTGCATGAAACAGCGGACCCCGGGACAGGCGCCTCGCCCCGTCTCCCTCGAACGGATGCGCGCTTCCGAACCTCTCTGTCACATCCTGGTGACACGGCGTGCCATACTTTTGCCGCGACGCCGAAGAGTATAGGTATCCCTTTTCCCGGTTCGCCGGGGCCGCAGCCTTTCGCCAACAAGAGACTTCGAACGGTGATGCAGATTTCCTCCGCCTTCCGCTGCCGGATTGGCCGGCTTCTGGCAGTCCTGATGCTGTGCGGTGCGCTTGCGGTGGGTGCCGTGGTTCCATCAGCCCTGGCCCAGTCCGCCGCTCCGGCGGCGGAAGCGGCGGCGGACTTCAAGACCAAGCTGCCGCAATGGCAGAACGCGTTGGAGAGGGCGGCCAACCGCATCGCCGGGGGTGATCTGGCGAACACGGAATACGAGACCCTGCGGGCCGATCTGGCCAAGATCCAGCACGAGGTCCGGGAAGCCGGCGCGGCGGCGGCGGCGGCCCGCGACACAGCCCAGCGCATGCTGGACGCGCTGGGTCCGCCGCCGGCCCAGGGCGCTCCGCCGGAGGAGGCGGGGATCGCCGCGGAGCGCAAGCGCCTGACCCAGACCATCGGCGAGGCGGAAGGGCGGACCAAGCAGACCGAACTGATCGTCACGCGCGCCGACATCCTGCTGCGCACCGCCGCCGACCAGCGCATGACCCAGCTCACCGAGCAGATCGTCCGGCGCGGTCCGGTGCCGCTGCTGCCCGCCACCTGGGCCGCGCTGCCTGAGCAGACGGCCTATGTGCAGGAGCGCATCGGACGCGCCTTCGGCATCGTGATGGGCGACGACGAATGGCGCGGCCGCCTGTACGGTCTGGGCGCGCTCGCCGCCGTGCTGTTCCTGGTCGCTTGGCCGGTGCGCCGGGTGCTGCTGCGCCGCTACGGCCACCGCGATCTGGAGGAGCGGCCCAGCTACCGCCAGCGGGTGGTGGCGATGGCGGTGGAGGCGCTGGCCCGCTGCCTGGTGCCGCTGGTGCCGACGCTGGTGCTGAGCGGCGCCCTGGTCGGGCTGCTGCGCGACGCAGCCGACGCCGGTCCGCTGACCGCTCTGGTGGTCGGGGTGTCGGGGGGGCTGACCGCCTATTTCCTGGTGACCGGCGTCGCCCGCGCCACCCTGGCGCCTGACCATCCCTCCTGGCAGCTCGCCAACCTCGACCCGGACAGCGCGCGGCGCTTGGTCCGCCGCGTCCCGCTCGTCATGATCGGGCTGGCCCTGGCCGGCACCGGCATCGCCCTGTCGGAGGGGATGTTCACCCCGCCGGAACTGCGTTCGATCACCGGCTTCGGGACCATGGCGCTGATCGCCATGTCGCTGCTGTTCCTCTACCCCGATCACCTCTGGCTCGCCGCCCCGCAGCCGGAGGCCGAGGCGACCGACGATTGCGGATGCCCCGAGCCGACGCCCGGGGCCGGACTGGACGTCACCCTGCCGCCGCCGGCCGCAACCCCTGCCGCGGCGGAGGCCGAGGAGGCGCCGCCCGTCCGTCCGCGGGTCGTCGGGCTGCGGCTGCGCCTGCTGATCGGCGCGGTGGCGCTCGCCTCGCTGGTCGCCTCGGGGGCCGGTTATCTGGTCGGCGCGATCTACGCCTCGAAGCTGATGCTGACCACGCTCATCATCGGCGGCGTCCTTCTGGTAGCGCGCGGCGTCCTGCGCGAGCTGCTGTGCGTCCTGCTGGAGCGCGGCAGCGGGCAGGTGGCCGAGGTCCGCGACATCGTGATCGCCACCGACCGCGGCCGGCGGATGCTTGGGCAGGCCGGGCGGACGATGATCGACGGGCTGTTGCTGACCGTGGCGGCCTTCTTCCTGCTGCCGCTGACCGGCATGACCCTGTCGGAGATGAAGGGGCTGGCCGACGGCTTCCTCAGCGGCGTCACGGTGGGCGGCGTGCGCATCGCGCCGGGCGACATCATGTCGGCGCTGATGGTGCTGGGCGTCGTCGTCGCGCTGACCCGCTTCATCCAGCGCCAGCTCGACGAGCGCATCCTCGGCCGCGTCAACATGGACGACGGCGTGCGCAACTCCATCCGCATGGGTGTGGGCTATCTCGGCACCACCATGGCGGTGCTGATGTCGGTCGGCACGCTGGGGCTCGACCTGTCCAGCCTCGCCATGATCGCGTCAGCCCTGTCGGTCGGTATCGGTTTCGGCCTGCAGAACGTCGTCAGCAACTTCATCTCCGGCCTGATCATGCTGGTGGAGCGGCCGGTGAAGGTGGGCGACTGGGTGGTCGTCAACGGGCTTGAGGGCACCGTGCGCCGCATCAGTGTGCGCGCGACGGAGATCCAGACCTTCCAGCGCGCCTCGGTGATCATCCCGAACTCGGAGTTCATCTCCAAGTCGGTGGTCAACTGGACGCTGAAGGACAAGACCACCCGCATCGAGATCAAGGTCCGCATCACCTACGACACCGACGCCCGGCAGGTCTACGCGCTGCTGCTGCGGATCGGCTACGGTCACGCCCAGGTGCTGCGCAACCCGGAGCCGGTGGTGATGTTCCGCGATTTCGGGCCGAGCGGGCCGGAGTTCGAGCTGCGCTGCTTCGTCGCCAACACCGAGCACATCATCCCGGTGCGCAACGAGCTGCGCATGCGCATCCTGGAGCAGTTCCGCGAACAGGGCATCCAGATGCCCTTCGACCAGCAAACCGTCCACATGCCGAAGGTCGAGGCGATGCTGGAGGTTCTCCTGGCCGAGCGCCGCGCCCACGCCGGCGTTCCGGAGCTTCAGGTGGTGGCCGACGGCGGCAAGGTCGTGCCGCTGGCCGACACCCTCACCGAACGTGGGCCGCGCACCGCCACCTGACTTAGGGCTGCGGCTCCGCCGGCTTGCGGCGCCGCAGCGGGGTTACCTTGGGTGGAGCCGTGGCTGGGTCGGGGAGGGGTTGCCAGCCGGCAATGGCGCGCACGCAGCGCAGCGCCTCCGGGTTGTTGGCGAAGACCGGGAACAGCCGGCGCAGCTCCACCACGGCGGACCATTCGCCGCGGTCGTGGAAGGCCCGGCGGATCGTTTCGGCTTCGCTCTCGCTGACGGTGAACATAACGCCAGAGTGCTCCGCGGACCGGTGGCGCGCAAGCCGTCTCGGCGCCTGGAGCAGCCCTTTGCCGTGGCCCGCAAGACCTGTCAAGAAAAGTTGTTCACAGGGCCGCGCATCCTTCGCTTGACTCCCGTTGCCGGGCGGGGCAGCCGCCGGCCCGGGGGTGAAAGCAAGGCCAGCGCGTGGAAAATCCTTGATCGGCGCGGTTTTCTAATGTGCCTAAAAATCGGGCATTTCTGCCGGACCCCTTGAGGGGCCGCCTGTCCCTTCGGTTACCCCTCGATTCGCCAACAGAGTTATCCACAGAATCTGGGGATATCCGAAATATTGAAATATCAGTCGGGCCGAACCGTCACGCCCACCCGTCACGCTGGCCGGCGGATCACCCGCACCGCCCCGACGCCCAGCAGCATGGTCAGCACGCCGCCGAACAGGAACAGGGCGGGCAGGCCGACCTGATGGGCGACCGCCCCATAGACCACCGGCCCGATCCCCTGCCCCAGGAAGAAGGAAGAGGCGAAGAGGGCGAGCGCCGACCCGCGCGCCGTCGCTGCCAGTTCGGTCGCCTGAGTCTGCATGGTGTTGTGCAGCATGTAGAAGCCGAAGCCGGCGACCAGGAACAGCAGGGACACCACCGGCCAGGGCACCGGGGCGAGCATCGCCAGATAGGCCCCGCCGGCCACGAGGCCGCCGGCCCCCATCATCCCCCATTGGCCGAGCGTACCGAGCAAGCGCCGCACCACGAAACTGTAGACGACTCCGCCGATGGCGAAGGCAGCGAGCGTCACCCCGGCCTCGAACGCGCCCTCCGCCCCGTGGCGGGATAGCATGGGGGCGACGAAGGGGAAGACGCCGAAGATCAGCAGCCCTTCCGCCGCCACCGTCGCAAAGACCCAGACCGACACCGGATTCGCCAGGACGGAGGCGTAGCGCGCCCGTGCGTCGGCCACGGACAGGGGATGCCGCTCCTCCCGCTCGCCCCGCAGGACCAGGAAGGCGGTCAGCGCGATCAGGCCGGTCACCACCGCCGCCAGGGCGAAGACGGTGCGCCAGCCCGCCACCTCCGACAGGGCGCCGGCCACGGCGGAGCCGGACATCTGGCCGAGGATCACCGCCAGCAGGAAGCGGCTGATGGCGAACTGCCGCTCCGTGTAGACCACCCGGTCGCCGATCAGCGCCATGGAGGCCGGGATGATCCCTCCGGCGAAGGCGCCGGCCAGCATCCGCGAGGCCAGCACCGTGTAATAGCCGGGCGCCACCGCCGACAGCGCCACGCCGATGGTCAGGACGACCAGCGACAGGCGGATCAGCCGCGTCTTGCCGATGGCGTCGCCGACCGGCCCCAGGATGAGCTGCATCGCCGCGTAGGGCAGGGTGTAGGCGGAGGAGAGCAGGGCCGCCTCGGCCACGCCGATGCCGAGGTCCGACGCGATGACGGTCAGCATCGGGTCGGTGGTGCGCAGCGAAAAGGCGCTCGCGAAACCGGCGAGGCCGAGCATCAGGATGAGAAGGCGCATGGGGGACGTCGGCCGGTCTATGGTCTGGGGCGTGCGGGGGCACAACCCTAAAGCAGAGGCGCCCATCCGACGCACGGCAAGATGGCCATGGCACCCATGCGCGTGCATGATCCGATGCGCTTCGGCCGTCGTATAGAACGTGGCCGTACAGACCAGCGCCGCCGAACGGGAGACCGCCATGCCGACGATCCGCGATACCGCCCAATCCGCCGCCGTGATGCTGTCCGCCGTCCTGATGCTGTCCGCGGCCGTCCCCGGCGCGGACGCGGCGGACGGCAGCCGGGCGGAGCCCGACGCGCTCGACTGGGCTGCGCTGCCTCTGCCGGCCATCGACGGCGGCAAGCTCGCGCCCGATGCCTTCCGGGGCAAGGCGGTGCTGGTGGTCAACACGGCGTCGCAATGCGGCTACACCGGCCAGTACGAGGGGCTGCAGAAGCTCTGGGCCGGACGGCGGGAGCGCGGGCTGGTCGTGCTGGGGGTGCCGAGCAACGATTTCGGCGGGCAGGAGCCCGGCAGCAACGCCCAGGTCGCATCCTTCTGCGAACTCAACTACGGCGTGGACTTTCCCCTGATGGAGAAGCAGTCCGTCACCGGACCGCAGGCCCATCCGCTCTACCGCTGGGCGGCGGCGGTCACCGGGCCGCAGGGTGTGCCGCGCTGGAACTTCCACAAGATCCTGATCGGCCGCGACGGACGGCTGCTGGAATGGTTCGGCAGCTCGGTCACGCCGGAGTCCGCCACGCTGGCCGCGGCGGTGGACAAGGCGCTGGCCTCCTCCTCTCCGACGCCGTAAGCGCATGGACGCGCTGCCCATCGATGATCGCCGGGCCTCGATCGTCCGGCTGCTGTCCTACGGCGGGTTGCTTCCCTTCGTCGGTGGCACCGCGCTGGCCTGGATGACGGAGGGCGAAGGGCAGGCTGCCGTGGTTCGGGCGGTGGTCGTCTACGCGGTGTCGATCCTGTCCTTCATCGGCGCCATCCACTGGGGCCGCATCCTCGCGGGGAGGGATGGCGAGACGAGCGGGCCGGCGTGGCTGGCCTGGGGAGTCGCGCCGTCGCTGCTGGGGTGGAGCGCGACCCTGCTGCCGTCCGGCCTGACGGTGCCGGCGCTGATCCTGTCCTTCCTCCTCGCCTGGGCGGTGGACCGCAGCGCGGCGGCGGATGGACGCTACCCCCGCTGGTTCGGCGCGCTGCGGACCCGCCTGACCATCGTCGTCTGCCTGACGCTTGCCGCGCTCATCCCGCTGGCTGCGTGACCGTTTCCCGGCGGGGCACCAGCGCCGCGGCCTTCAGCAGAACCTCCGGTCCGGCACCGGGGAGATGGGCGTTCTCGCTGATGTGGCGCCGCCACGCGCGGGCGCCGGGAAGGCCCTGGAACAGCCCCAGCATGTGCCGGGTAATCGCCGACAGCGGCGCCCCCTGGCGCATCCGCTCCTCGGCATAGGCCGCCATGGCCTCGACCACCGCGTAGCGGTCGGGGCCGGGTTCCCCGCCGAACAGGCGGCGGTCGGCGTCGGCCAGGATGTAGGGCGTCTCGTAAGCGGCGCGCCCGATCATCACGCTGTCCAGCGTGGCGAGGTGTCCTTCCGCCTCGTCCAGGGTGCGGATGCCGCCGTTGATGGCGATGGTGAGCTGCGGGTTCTCCTGCTTCAGCCGGTGCACGAGGTCGTAGCGCAGCGGCGGGATGTCCCGGTTTTCCTTGGGGCTGAGACCCTTCAGCCACGCTTTGCGGGCGTGCACGATGAAGTGGGTGCAGCCGGCGGCGGACACGGTGCGCACGAAATGCTCCAGCGTCGGCCATTCCTCCATCTCGTCGATGGCGATCCGCGACTTGACGGTGACGGGGATCGACACCGCCTCGCGCATGGCGCCGACCAGCCGGGCGACCAGATCGGGCTCCGCCATCAGGCAGGCGCCGAAGCGGCCCGACTGCACGCGGTCGCTCGGGCAGCCGACGTTCAGGTTGACCTCGTCATAGCCCCACTCCTCCGCGATGCGGGCGCAGGCGGCCAAGTCCGCCAGGTCCGACCCACCGAGCTGGAGCGCCACCGGATGCTCCGCCGCGTCGTAGCCGAGCAGCCGCTCGCGGTCGCCGTGCAGCACGGCGCCGGTGGTGACCATCTCGGTGTAGAGCAGCGTGTTCTTGGACAGCAGGCGATGGAAGGTCCGGCAATGGCGGTCCGTCCAGTCCATCATCGGGGCAACGCTGAGGGCAATGGCGGGCATGGGCAAGAACTGTCTGTGAATCGGGAGCGGCGGCGCACCAATTGGACCAAGCCGGGCCGGATGGCAAGGGGGAGGCTGTTTCGTCGTCTTGGATAAATAGCCTCTCCCCTCCGGGGAGAGGGCGGCCCGCAGGGCCTCTCGCGCTGGCCAGAGGCCTAGCGCTGACGGTGGCAGGCGGATGCCTCTGGCATCCGCTGAGAGCCGGTGAGGGGGGTGTGCGTGGCGGGAGGTCCGGTACACGCACAACCCCCTCACCCTAACCCTCTCCCCAGAGGGGAGAGGGAAAAAGCTACGCCCGCTGGCGACCCCGGGCGGGCTTGCCGTGGGAGGAGCGGGTGCCGGACAGCACGGCTTTCACCTTGGCCAGATGGTGCCGCGCCTCGGCGCCGAGCTTCAGCGCCACGCCGGTGGACAGCACGTCGATGATCGCCAGATGGACGAGGCGGGAGGCCATCGGCGTGTAGATTTCCGCGTCTTCGACCGGGGTGTGGCCGATGGCGACCGACGACACCGCGGCCAGCGGCGAGTCCGGCGCGGTGATCGCGATGACCGGGATGCCAAGGTCGCGGGCCATCTGCGCCAGTTCCGTCACCATCACGGTGCGCCCGGTGTTGGAGATCGCCAGCAGGACGCCGCGCGCTCCCAGATTGACCGCCAGCATGCGGACCATCATCGGGTCGGCGCTGGCCTGCGCCGCCATGCCGAAGCGCATGAACTTGTGCGCCGCGTCCTCCGCCACCACCGCCGAGGCGCCGGTGCCGATGCACAGGATGCTGGAGGCGTCGGCCAGCAGCTCCACGGCGCGAGAGACGGCCGCCATGTCGAGCGCGCCGGCCGCGTCGTTCAGGGCGGCGGCGGCGGATGAAAAGATTTTTCGTGCGACGGTCGGAGTCTCGTCGTCCGGCGCCACGTCCTGGCTTACGAAGGGGGTGCCGCGGGCCTGCCCCTCGGCCAGCCGCAGCTTGAAATCCGGGAAGCCGGCGCAGCCGATGCTGCGGCAGAAGCGGACGACGGTCGCCTCGCTGACCCCAGCGGCCTGGGCCAGCACGGTGATGCTCTGCCCCAGGACCTTTTGCGGCTCGACCAGCACCATCTCGGCGACCTGGGCTTCGGAACGCTTCAGCTCCGGCAGGCGGCCGCGGATGTGATCGAGGATGTTCACCGGCTGGAGCATCGAAACGGACCGTCCATCCCTAAAAGCGTTTCTGGTCCCCGGCATTCTTGGTCCCGGGGCGTCTTTGGGCGGCGGACCGTACCACCGCCGGCGCGAACGGCATAGCGCACCAGAACCTGTCGGCGCGTCGTCGTCGCGCCGCAGTCCTTGGCCCACAAGCTATGCGGGGCAGGGCGGCTTGTGAAGATAATTTTCGTCGCTATGCCTATTGTTTGGCGGTTTTGACGCCGTTATGAAGAAAATCTTCTTCACTCGGTTGCGGGACTCCTCTATTTTCCGACACAGAAAATTCAAGGTCCCGGCAAGAGACCCCGGCAAGAGACCAAGTGGGAGGAGCTCCGACCCGCCGCCCGGCCCCGCTGCCGGTGCGTCGCGCCGCCCGTGCCTTCCCGCGTCGTTCCCTGCCGCCGCCCCTTCCGATCAGGTGAGCCCCGCCGCGAGGCGGGCCGAGGAGTGTGCATGAAGCGCATGGTGGAAGCGCTGGAGATGGTCACCGAATGGATCATGGCGCTGATGCTCGCCGTGATGGTGGCGCTGGTCTTCGGCAACGTGGTTCTGCGGTACGGTTTCAACAGCGGCATCGTCGCCGCTGAGGAACTGGCCCGCCTGATGTTCGTCTGGCTGGTCTTCCTGGGCGCCACCTTGGCGTTGCGCCGTCACCAGCATCTCGGGCTGGACATCCTCCAGTCGCGCCTGCCGGTCCGCGTCCGCCGGGCCTGCGCGGTGATCAGCCATCTGCTGATGATCTACGCGCTGTGGCTGTTCATCGAGGGAAGCTGGTTCCAGCTTCTGATCGGGATGGAGACGCGCTCCACGGTGCTCAGCTTCCCCATGGCCTTCTACGCCGCCGCGGGTTTCTTCCCGGCGATCGCCATGGCGCTGACGATCCTCGCCAACCTCTGGCGAATCCTGTCGGGCGACGCGACGGCGCACATCCCCGGCAACGGCGACCCCCACGGCGCCACCGCCCCGCAGGGCGGCGCCATCGCCGAGCATTGACACCGTCCGGCCTTCTGAAAGCGGAGCCCGTTCCATGGCCCTTGCGGTCTTCCTCTCCTCGCTGTTCGGCCTGATGCTGCTCGGCATGCCCATCGCCTTTGCCCTGATGCTGACGGGCGTGGCGCTGATGGTGCATCTCGACTTCTTCGACGCCCAGCTCGTCGCCCAGAACATGCTGAGCGGCGCCGACAACTATCCGCTGATGGCGGTGCCCTTCTTCATCCTGGCCGGCGAGCTGATGAACGCCGGCGGCATCTCGCAGCGGATCATCAACCTCGCGGTCAGCCTCGTCGGGCACATCCGCGGTGGCCTGGGCTATGTGACCATCGGCGCCTCGGTGATGCTGGCCAGCCTGTCCGGCTCGGCCATCGCCGACACGGCGGCGCTCGCCACGCTGCTGATCCCGATGATGCGCGACAACGGCTATCCGGTGCCGCGCTCCGCCGGCCTGATCGCGTCGGGCGGCATCATCGCCCCGATCATCCCGCCCAGCATGCCCTTCATTATCTTCGGCGTGACCACCAACACCTCGATCAGCGGCCTGTTCATGGCCGGCATCGTGCCCGGCCTGCTGATGGGCGCCGGTCTGGTCATCACCTGGATGTTCGTGGTGCGCGGCATGACCGTGAAGCTGCAGCCCAAGGCGAGCTGGGGCGAGCGCCGCACCGCGCTGGTCGAGGGCGTCTGGGCGCTGGCCCTGCCGGTCATCATCATCGGCGGCCTGCGCGGCGGCATCTTCACCCCGACCGAGGCCGCGGTGGTCGCCGCCGTCTACTCGCTGGTCGTGGCGCTGTTCGTCTACCGGCAGGTGACGCTGAAGGATCTGGTGCCGCTGCTGGTCCAGGCCGCGCGCACCACCAGCACGGTGATGTTCCTGTGCGCGGCGGCGCTGGTGTCGTCCTACATGGTGACGCTGGCCGACCTGCCGCAGCAGATGAACGAGATGCTGTCGCCGCTGCTGGAGCATCCGAAGCTGCTGATGGTCGCCATCACGCTGCTGCTGCTGGCCGTGGGCACGGTGATGGACCTGACGCCGACGATCCTGGTGCTCGGCCCCGTGCTGACCCCGCTGGCCGCGGCGGCGGGCATCGATCCGACCTATTTCGGCGTGATGTTCGTCCTGACCGGCACGCTGGGCCTGATCCATCCGCCGGTCTGCACGGTGCTGAACGTGGTGTGCGGCGTCGCCCGCATCTCGCTGGAAAGCGCCACGCGCGGCATCTGGCCGTTCCTGCTGACCTACCTGATTCTGCTGAGCCTGCTGATCGCCGTCCCGGAGATCGTCACGGCCCCGCTGACTCTGTTCCGCCATTAATCACAACACGCTACAGGGAAGAACCGACCCATGAAGCTGCTCCGTTCCGTTCTTCTGGCGACCGGCCTCGCCGCCGCCATCCTCGCCCCCGTCGCCGCCTCCGCCCAGGACATCAAGCCGCGGCTGATCCGCTTCGGCTACGGCCTGTCGGAGAGCAGCAACCAGGGCCGCGCCGTGAAGTTCTTCGTCGAGGAGATGTCCAAGCGCTCCGGCGGCAAGCTGAAGGTCAAGGGCTTCGCCGACGCCAGCCTGGGCAGCGACATCCAGATGCAGAACGCCCTGATCGGTGGCGCGCAGGAGATGATGGTCGGCTCGACCGCCACGCTGGTCGGCATCGTCAAGGACTTCGCCGTCTTCGACCTGCCCTTCCTGTTCAACAACGAGCAGGAGGCCGACGCCGTGTTCGACGGCCCGTTCGGCCAGAAGCTGGCGGCCAAGCTGAACGACAAGGGCCTCGTCGGCCTCGTCTACTGGGAGAACGGCTTCCGCAATCTGACCAACAGCAAGCGCCCGGTCACCAAGGTCGAGGACCTGAAGGGCATCAAGCTGCGCGTCATGCAGAACCCAGTCTACATCGACATGTTCAACGGCTTCGGCGCCAACGCCGTGCCGCTGTCCTTCTCCGAGCTGTTCACCGCCATGGAGACGGGCACGGTCGACGGCCAGGAGAACCCGGTCACCACCATCCAGTCCTCGAAGTTCTACGAGGTCCAGAAGTACCTGACCATTTCCAAGCACGTCTACAGCCCGTGGATCGTCCTGGCCTCCAAGCGCTGGTACGACGGCCTGTCCGCCGATGAGCGCAAGATCATCAACGAGGCCGCCGCCGCCTCGCGGGATTTCGAGCGCAAGGACAGCCGCGAGGCGTCGAAGCAGAGCATCGCCTACCTGAAGGACAAGGGCATGCAGATCAACGAGCTGAGCGACGCCGAGCTGGGCCGCATGCGTGAGATGGTCAAGCCGGCCATGGACAAGTTCGCCGCCGACGGCGGCGCCGACCTGCTGAACGAGTTGCAGGGCGAGATCACCAAGGTCCGCAAGTAAGGCTTTGAACCTCCCTCTCCCGCCCCGGGAGAGGGAAGGGGCCCGCGCAGCGCGCGGGAAGGGTGAGGGTGCGGCAACGGATCAGCACTTCGATTCTCGAACGACCCTCACCCGCCCGCTTTCGCGGACACCCTCTCCCGGGGCGGGAGAGGGACTTTTCTTCCTTCACTTCACCCGTTCACCCGTGAACGGGTTCCAGCCCACGGCGGCCATCACCGTCCAGGCCGTCACCGCCAGATGGGGGCGGCGGTAGTAGCGGAAATCGTCCGTGGTGCTGTCCGGCCCGATGGCGAGGCCGGTGGTGATGCTGTCCTCGCGCGTCGCCCAGACATGGCCGCCGCGGCTGACCTCCTTGCCGACCTCGGCCAGAAGCCGATGCGCGTCGTCCGACCGTCCCAGCAGGCGGTAGACCAGCGCGGCCTGCGCCGTGCCCTCCACCCACATCCCGTCGCGGTCGTCGTTGAAGTCGAAACCGCCGTCGACGCCGTGGGCCTTCTCCGCATAATCCAGCGCCGCGCGCCACGCCTCCGGAGCGCCGCGCAGCAGCAGCGGCCAGAGCTGGGCGTCGAGGCCGGAGGTGGCCCGGTTGACCGTCACCCCGTCCGGCGCCGTCCCGGTGGGGAAATGCCCGCCGCCGTCCGCCCACATGCGGTCGAGGAAACCACGCGCCGCCTTCTCCGGCCCGGCCCAGTCCCCCGCCGTGCCGCTGCGCTCCAGCCAGCCGAACAGGGCGACGAGGTCGGTGTTGTGCTCCGTCGCCTTCCAGGTCAGCGCCTGCGGCTTGTCGTCGAAGCCCTGGACGCCGCCGTTGAAGCCGCCCGGCCCGCGCGGGTCGGCGGTGTTGGCCACCACCCAGCGGGCCAGTTCCGCGGCGCCGTTGCGGAAGCGCTCCTCGCCCGTCGCCTCGCCCAGAGTCATCAGGGCCAGCCCCGCCCAGGCGACGTTGCCGGTGGCGGAGCCGACCTGATAGGCGTCCTCGAACCAGCGGTTGGCGGTGACGTCCCACCAGCCGTTGGGTGGGATCGGCTTCTGGGTCTGGGCACCGGCGCGGTAGGTGTTGCGCAGCCGCCCCTGGCGCCGCGCGCGGTCCAGCGTGGCGGCGGAGAGCAGCGACTCGCCGATGCGCAGCGCCGGCTCCGTCTTGCCGCAGGCGACCAGGGCGATGACGGCCAGCGCGTTGTCGTAGGTGAAGGCGGCCTCGCGCAGCGGCAGTTCCGACGTCTGGCCGACGCCGAAGCTGCTGTCGTAGCTGCGCAGGAACACCGGGCCGGAGCCGGGGATCTCCGCCACCCGCGACTCCAGCGTCCCGCAGGTCTTCCCGGCCAGCGCCGCGGCGCCATCCTCGGCCCGGGCGGCGCTGGACGCGACCCCGGAGGCCGCCAGGGTGCCGACACCGGCGGCGAGCAGCCACGCGGCCAGACGGCTTTTTCGCTTCATCGAAGACACTCCCATTCCCGTCCCGGCGCTGCTCAGCCTTCGAAGGCTCGGACGGACTGGCGCTGCTCGCCCAGCCCTTCGACGCTCAGGCGCATGGTCTGGCCGGGCTGGAGCCAGGGGTGGTTCGGCCCGCGGCCCAGCGCCACGCCCTGCGGCGTGCCGGTCGCGATGACGTCGCCCGGCAGCAGGGTCATGAAGCGGCTGATGTAGGACACGATTTCGGCGACGCCGAAGATCATGTCGGCGGTCGTGCTGTCCTGCATCGGCTGGCCGTCCACCTCCAGCCACAGGCGCAGCGCCTGCGGGTCGGGCACCTCGTCGCGGGTGACCATCCAGGGGCCAATCGGGCAGAAGCTGTCGGCGCTCTTGCCCTTCACCCACTGGCCGGTGCTCTCGGTCTGGAAGGCGCGCTCCGACACGTCGTTGAGGACGCAATAGCCGGCGATGTGGTCGAAGGCGTCGGCCTGTTCGACGTAGCGGGCGGTGCGGCCGATGACGATGCCGAGTTCGACCTCCCAGTCGAGCTTGGTGGCGCCGCGCGGCATCTGGACCGGGTCGTTGGGGCCGCAGATGGAGGTCGTCGCCTTCATGAACAGCACCGGCTCCGCCGGTTCGGGCAGACCGGATTCGGCGGCGTGGGCGCGGTAGTTCAGCCCGACGCAGACCACCTTGGACACGCCGGTGACGCAGGGTCCGAGCCGGGTCCCGTCCGGCACCTGGGCCAGCCGGTCGGTGTCGAGCGTGCGCAGATGGGCCAGCCCGTCCTCGGTCAGGGTGGCCGGACCGATGTCGGACACCACGCCCGACAGGTCGCGGATCACGCCGTTGCGGTCCAGAAGACCCGGACGCTCATGGCCCGGCGGGCCGAATCGCAGAAGTTTCATCAGGCTAAACCCTTCCCGTTCCCGAAGGTTGAGCCGCGCCTCTCCTCCGGTGAGTGCTGTCCGGTTCCGGCCGAAGCCGGAAAGGGGCTGTTCCGTCGCGGTCCGGTCTGGTGTACCCTTTTTTCAGCCCATGGGGAAACCAGACGGGAGGCGGAGATGCCGGTGTGGCGCCGTTACCTCGTGAAGGAACCGACCGGGCGGCTGGTCGAGCTGACCAGCCGTCAGTACGACCGCGCCGACGACGGCACGGCGCCGATCCCCGATTACGCCGGCCGCTGCGTTGAACTGGTGTCGGCGGTGCTGGTCGGCAAGCAGGGCGCGGCGCCGACGGTGACCGAGGTCGCCTTCACGAAGCTGTATTTCGACCAGTCGGGATTCGTCGACGCCGCCAAGCGGGAACGGATGATCCGCCTGATGCTGGAAAGCTGCGCCGACCGGCGCGGCCGCAAGCCGGCCCGGCGGACGGAGTGCACCGACTGCAACGCCCTGGCGGAGCGCGCCGACGCCGCGCGCAGCGAGCTGATGCGCGACTTCGAATGGGCCCCGGCCCCGGCCGAGGTGACCGCCGCGCTGTTCGTCCTGGGACCGCCCGGCAGCGCCGCGCCATTGCACTGACGCTCCCCTTTTGCCCGGCCTCTTCCTCGAAAAGTCACATCCCTCCACCTCTTCCCCCATGCCAGGACGCCCCCATATGGCTTCTGGCACAGGAGGAGGAGCCCCGATGCATCGCCGCGCCGCCATCCGCCGCTCGCTGCTTGCCCAGCCTGCGTTTGCCCGGCCTACGTCTGCCAAGCCCACGCTTGCCCGCGTCCGGCAACTCGCGCTGATCGGCACGGGGTGGAGCCTGATCGGCTTGGGCGCTTTGATGTCGCCGTTGCCGGGACCGTTCGGTTTTCCAGTGGCGCTTGCCGGAGGGGTGATCCTTCTGCGCAACTCCGCGGACGCCCGCCGCCTGTTCGTGCGGCTGAAGCGCCGCCACCCCCGGCTGCTCAGCCCCGTCGAGCGCATCCGCGTCAAGCTGCGCCACCGCCGCAACGCGGCCAAGGCCAAGGCGGCCGCCACCGCCTGACGGGGCTGCACGGTCGTTCGTCGAGCCGTCGTTCTTCCCGTGATCAGTTTTGAACAGACCTGTGCGCGTCTGTCGGTGGGCAACCGCGAAGCGCCCACCGGGATCCGCTCCGTTGCCCGCGGTCAGGCCCGTTTGCGGGCAGCAGGCTTTTCGTCGCTGTCCCCATCGGATTTCGCGGCGTCAGCCTTCGCGGTGTCGGCCTTTTTGGCAGCTGCCTTCTTCGGAGCGGCCTTCTTCACCGCGTCCTTCTTGGCCGGCTCCTTCTTTGCCGCCGTCGCCTTGGCCTTGGTCGCCTTCTCGGCCTTGGCGGGCGCTTCGGCGCCGTCCGCGGCGGGTTCGGCCTCCTTCGGGGCCTTGCCCTTCTTGGCGGCGTCCTTTGCGGCCTTGGCCTCCAGAAGCTCCAGCGCCTGCTCCAGCGTCACGCTGTCCGCTTCCGTGCCCTTGGGGATGGAGGCGTAGACGGAGCCATGCTTGACATAAGGACCGAAGCGGCCGGACCCGGTGGTCACCGGCTTGCCGGTCTTCGGATGGTCGCCCAGCGTCTTGGCGGGAGCGGACGCCTTCTTGGCGGCGCCGGCCAGCAGGTCCACCGCGCGGTTGATGCCGATGGTCAGCACGTCGTCGTCGGGAGTCAGCGACTTGTAGACGCTGCCGTGCTTCAGGTAGGGGCCGAAGCGGCCGATGCCGGCGCTGATGTCCTCGCCCGTCTCCGGGTGGTTGCCGATGCTGCGCGGCAGGGCGAGCAGCTTCAGCGCGGTGTCGAGATCCACGTCGGCGGCGGCCATGCCCTTGGGCAGGGAGACGCGCTTGGGCTTCGGCTCCTCGGTCTTGACCTTCTTCTTGCCCTTGGTCTTTTTGCCGTCGGCGGGCGCCTCCTCGGCCACGACCTCGGTCGGAGCGGCAGCCACCGGGGGCGGGCCGAGCTGGATGTAGGCGCCGTAGGGACCGCGCCGCACGGTGACCGGCAGGCTGGTTTCCGGGTCGTTGCCCAGCTCGCGCGGGCCTTCCTGCGCCTCGCCGTTCTCGTCGTTGGCGACGGCGAGCGGGCGGGTGTAGCGGCATTCCGGGTAGCGCGAGCAGCCGATGAAGGCACCCATCTTGCCGAGCTTCAGGCCGAGCCGGCCCTGGCTGCACACCGGGCAGACGCGCGGGTCGTGGCCCGGCGTGTCGCTGTCGGCGTTGGTCGGGAAGAAATGGGGACCCAGCTCCTCATCCAGCGTGGTCAGAACCTGGGTGATGGTCAGGTCCTTGGTCCCGTCCACCGCGACGTGGAAGGCGCGCCAGAAGTCGCGCAGCACGGTCTTCCAGTCGATCCGCCCGTCGGAGATCTCGTCGAGCTTGTTCTCCAGGTCGGCGGTGAAGTTGTACTCCACGTACCGGTTGAAGAAATTCTTCAGGAAGGCGGTGACCAGACGGCCGCGGTCTTCCGGAATGAAGCGCCGCTTGTCCAGCCGCACGTAGTTGCGGTCCTGGAGCACCTGGAGGATGGAGGCGTAGGTGGACGGGCGGCCGATGCCCAGCTCTTCCAGCTTCTTGACCAGGCTCGCCTCGGTGTAGCGGGGCGGCGGCTGGGTGAAATGCTGTTCCGGGCTGATGTCGCCGCGGGCAAGGGCGTCGCCCTGCTCCATGGCGGGCAGGCGGCGCTCCTGGTCGTCGTCGGCGGCGCCGTCGTCGCGGTCCTCCTGGTAGACCTTGAGGAAGCCGTCGAACACGACGACCGAGCCGGTGGCGCGCAGCACGACGTCCTTGGACGGCGAGGCGATGTCCACCGCCACCTGATCCAGCACCGCGCTTTCCATCTGGCTGGCCAGCGTGCGCTTCCAGATCAGCTCGTACAGCCGCAGCTCGTCGCCTTCCAGGTAGGAGGCGACCTCCTCCGGGCGGCGGAACAGGTCGGTCGGGCGGATGGCCTCGTGCGCTTCCTGGGCGTTCTTGGCGGCGGTCTTGTAGACGCGCGGCTGCGCCGGGACGTAGCGCTCGCCCCAATGGGAACCGATCAGGTTGCGGGCGCCCTCGATGGCCTCCTGCGACAGGCTGACGCCGTCGGTTCGCATGTAGGTGATCAGGCCCACCGTCTCGCCGCCGATGTCCACACCCTCGTACAGCCGCTGCGCGGTCCGCATGGTGCGGGTGGCGCCGAAGCCCAGCTTGCGCGAGGCCTCCTGCTGGAGGGTCGAGGTGGTGAAGGGCGGGGAGGGGTTGCGGCGGCTCTGCTTGCGCTCCACTGTCGCGACCGAGAAGGCCTGCGGGCTGATGCGCGCCACCGCGGCCTCGGCCGCCTCGCGGGCGGGCAGGGCGAACTTGTCGAGCCGCTTGCCGTCGAGCTGGGTGAGCTGGGCCGTGAAGGAGGCGCCGCCCGGCGTGGCGAAGCCCACCTCGATGGTCCAGTATTCCTGCGGCTTGAAGACCTCGATCTCCGACTCGCGCTCGCAGATCAGGCGCAGCGCCACCGACTGCACGCGCCCCGCCGAGCGCGAGCCCGGCAGCTTGCGCCACAGCACCGGCGACAGGGTAAAGCCGACCAGATAATCAAGGGCGCGGCGGGCCAGATAGGCGTCCACCAGCTCCCGCGAGACGTCGCGCGGGGCCTCCAGCGCGGCCTGGACGGCGGTCTTGGTGATTTCGTTGAAGGTGATGCGCTGGACCTTGGAGTCGTCGATCAGCCGCTTTTCGCGCAGCAGCTCCGACAAATGCCAGGCGATGGCTTCCCCTTCGCGATCCGGGTCGGTTGCGAGATAGACGCGTTCCGCCCCTTTGACCGCCTTGG
The DNA here is from genome assembly GCF_965111635.1 of Azospirillum sp. Marseille-Q6669. Lineage (NCBI taxonomy): Bacteria > Pseudomonadati > Pseudomonadota > Alphaproteobacteria > Rhodospirillales > Azospirillaceae > Azospirillum > Azospirillum sp. Marseille-Q6669. The sequence continues at coordinate 2,360,000 of NZ_CBCOOP010000001.1, forward strand.
CGATCTCGTCGATGTGGCGCTTGGAGCGGTCGCCCAGCTCCCAGTCCATGGCGAAGTCCTCGTCCGGACGCACCGATCCGTCGCGCGCCGGAAGGTCGCGCACATGGCCGAAGCTGGCGACCACGGTGTAATCCGAGCCAAGGTATTTGTTGATGGTCTTCGCCTTGGCCGGCGATTCGACGATGACGACGTTGCTGCCCGGCAAGAGTCCGCGCCCCTGAAAGTGCCTATCCCATACACCGGCGGTGCGGATCGGGATCAGATCAGGTTCACCTGATTCCCAGGCTGGCGCTGGACACGGCCCGCAAGCTCAAGTTCCAGCACCACGGTCAACACCACCGGAGCGGACAATTGGCACCCGCGGACGAGTTCGTCAATGGCAACCGGTGTGTGACCGAGGTTTTCCAGGATGATGGCGCGCGCCGATTCAAGGTCCGCCTCGGACGGAACGGCGGGGCGGGCCTGGGTGAACAGGTCGCCCTGGCGCTCCCGCAGGGTCGGCGGCGACAGGTTGTCCAGCGCCCGCAGCACGTCGTCCACCCCCTCCACCAAGGCCGCCCCCTGACGCAGAAGATTGTTGGTGCCCTGGCAACGCGGATCGAGCGGTGAGCCGGGAACCGCCATCACCTCCCGTCCCTGTTCCAGCGCCATGCGCGCGGTGATGAGGGAGCCGGACCGCAGCGCCGCCTCCACCACCAGAACCCCCAGCGACAGGCCGGAGATCAGCCGGTTGCGGCGCGGGAAATGGCGGGCCTGCGGCGTGGTGCCGACCGGGCTTTCCGCCACGATCACACCCTGCTGCACTATGTCGCGGTAGAGTTTCTCGTTCTCCGGCGGGTAGACGACATCGGCGCCGCCCGCCACCACCGCCGCGGTTCCGCTGCCGAGCGCCCCGGCGTGGGCCGCCGTGTCGATCCCGCGCGCCAGCCCGGAAACGACCAGCAATCCGGCCTCCCCCAGTTCCCGCGCCAGCCGTTCGGCGAACTTCTTGCCGTTCATCGAGGCGTTGCGCGCCCCGACCAGCGCCACCGCGCGCCGTTGCAGCAGATGCGGGTGACCGAGGACCGACACCGCCGGGGGCGCGTCGTCAAGCGCCGCCATGGCCTCCGGATAGTCGGGCTCGCAGGAGAAGAGCAGGCGCGCGCCGATGCGGTCGTTGGCGACCAGTTCGCGGTCTATGTCCGCCTTCGGCGCGATGCGCAGCGGCTTGGTCCGCCCGCCGCGCCTGGCGAGGTCGGGCAGCGCCTCCAGCGCGGCGCCGGCGCTGCCGAAACGCTCCAGCAGGCGGTGGAAGGTGATCGGCCCGACATTCTCGGTTCGAATGAGTCGGAGCCAGTCGAACCGCTCGGCGGCGGACAGGGTGCGGCGCGGTTGAATCATGCGACCATTCATACAACCGGCATCGGGGCGCGATCAACACGCAAACGTGTGCGTCGGCGCTCTTCTCAAGGACTCGACAGAGCGGTCATTTGCGCCAGAAGCCGAAGAGCCCCTTCTTCTTCGGCGGAGCCTCCGGTTCGGGCTCCGGCTCCGGCTCCGGATCCGGATCGTCGTCGAAGGAGAAGGGATCGTCCTCGGCGTCGGCCTTTGCGGTTGCGGCCGGCTCGGTTTCGGCCATGGACTCGTCCGGATCGTCGTCCGTGTCGAAGGAGAACGGGTCCTCGCTCGGCTCCGCATCCGTCTTGGCGGGGGCGTCCTCGGCCGTCTCCTCCGCTTCGTCATCGTCGAAGCTGAAGGGATCGCCGGCGTCGTCGGCGCTGTCGGCCGAGTCGGTCGCTTCGGCCGTTTCGTCTTCGATCTTCTCCTCCGTGTCGTCGGTGTCGAAGCTGAAGGGATCGCTGCCGTCCTCGTCCTCGTCATCATCGAAGTTGAAGGCGTTGGCATTACCGCCGCCCGCATCGTCGTCCTTGGCCTCGTCCTCATCGTCGTCGAAGCTGAAGGCGGAGAAATCCGAGGATTCCTCCTCATCATCCTCGTCGCCACTGCCGAGGGCCGTGGCGGCAGCGGCGGCGACCCCGCTCGCCGCGCTCTGGCCGCGGCGCATCTCCGCCTTGAAGCGCTCAAGTTCCTCGCGGAAGCGATCCTCGGCTTCGCTCCAACGCTGGCGTTCCTGGTCGAGGGTGGCGAGCAGTTCCTCCTCCCGCACGCGGGCGGCGGCGCGTTCCGTGTCGAGCGCCTGGATCAGTTCCTCCTGGCGATGGAGAAGCGACTCGTGCCGCATCTCCATCGCGTCGATGACCTCGCGCACGTACTGCTCGAAGGCGCGGAACTGGAGCGCCAGGACGTCCTCGTCGGCGTTGGACGCCGCTGCGGTGGCCGCCGCCTTCGCGGCCTTGCTCGCCTTGGTCGTGCGTGTCCCGCCGGGTGCCGGTGGCGGCGGGGAAGGCGCCACTGCGGCGGGTGGCAGTGTGCGCTGACCACCGGGGGTGGCGCCGTCACCCCCAAGCCAGCGCGACACCAGGATGTAGGAGACTTGCAACTCCTCCGCGATGCGGCGGTAGCTCCAGCCCTGGGCGCGCAGCCGTTCGGCCATGCGCTGGCGGTCCGGCTCCTCGCTGGGCGTCGCCGGGCGCGTGGGCAGGGAGGATGTCGGACCGATCCCCTCGGTGGGGGTCGCGACGACGATCACATCCTTCAGTTTCTGGTCGGCCATCGGGTCTCCGCCGTCCTGCGCGCAGGGCGTTCCTTACCGCGATGTTGGCCGCGTTCGGGGTGCGCTGTCGATCCGGGACGGGTCCCGGTTGAAGCAGTCTGGGCGGGAAACCCGCCGGACCGGGCCAATTCGCGCCGGTCCGGCCCGGTCAGCTCATTTCCTGGATGTGCTCGACATAGCCGGACAGGGCGGCGATCCCCTGCTCGGTCAGTTCGATGAAGACGCGGCGGCCGTCCTTCTCGTCGGCGATCCGGCGCACCAGCCCACGGTCGTGCAGTTCGGTGATCCGCCGCAGCGCCGTGGTCTGGGCCACACCGGAGGCCATGCACAGCGACGACACGGAAATCCGCCGCCCGCGCAGATGGTTGGCCATCAGATCGAGCAGCATGTCCCAGCAGGGGTCCTCGAACAGCCCCTTCGGGAAATACTTGTCGCGGGCGACGCGGGATTGCTGGAGGGTTCTCAACACCGCCAGCCGCCGGTTCTCCCCCGCCGCGGTGGGCGTGGACGATGGGGTGGCGGGCGCGGGGGTGGCGACCGGAGCGGCCAGCGTCGGCTGGCCTTCGCGCAGCGCCTTCACCGCTTCGATGAGGGCGAGACCGTGGCGGTAGGCGTCCTCCAGCGCCCCATGCAACTCGCCATTGCCGGCGGGTGCGGACGGGGCGGAGGCGGGCAGCGTGGCCGCCGCCTGCTGGGCGGCCAAAGCGCGGGCGAGCGCGCCGTGGAGCTGGCTGCCGTCCTGCGGATCGCTGACGAAATCCGCCGCGCGCAGATGCATGGCGCGGACGACGTCCGCCGCGGTGGCGTTCGGCGCGACGACGATGACCTGGAGATGCCGCTGCACGCTCTTGCGCATCCGCTCGACCAGGGCCAACCCGTCGAAATGGGGCAGAGCCAGCTCGACCGCCACGATGCCGATGCTGCCGTCCGCCTCCAACGTGTCGAGCGCCGCGATGGGGTCGTGGGTCACGTGGATGCGGTGGCCGTTGCGTTCGAAGGCGTCGTGCATGCCGATGCCCAGCGCACGGTCCGCGCAGGCGATCAGGATGGACGTCGCCGAAACATGAAGGCCGGCGCTGGTTTGGACCGGGCGCACCGGCCATGCCAAGGGTCGCTCCAACTCGATCCGCATCGAAGCCCTTCCCCCGTTGGGTGCATGGAATGCTGTGCTTAAGGATTACCACGCAAAGCAAACCATCATGGATGCAATCATGGTCCAAAATAGAGCGATCGATAAATGTCTCAAAATTCCATAAAAATTCGATGGATTAGGCGGAACGGCATAAGACGGCGGAATTGCGCTGTCGTCTATTCTTGGTTTGATATGTTAAATTCAATGGATTGCCCTTTTCGGTTGCGGTGCGGTGGGCGAAGGTGCGCGTCAGGCGGGGTTGGGCCGGAGCGGAGCCATGTCGCCGGGGTCTTCTCCAGACTGGACCCGTCTCGGAAACGGCGGCGCGGGCGATGCGCGTAAGGTGGCTGCACTCCTTGCCGGCACCGGACCCATGCGCCTGACCCTGACGACCAAGATCATTTTGCTGCTGCAGGTGGCGCTCTGTTTCGCGCTGCTCTCCACCGCGGCGCTCTCCTATCTGAAGATGGAGCGCATGGTGGAGGACACCGTGGCGTCCCGCTTCACCGTCGCCCTGCGCGGGCTGGCGGGGGAGGTCGAAGGCGCCGTCAGTCTTGGCGTGTCCATCACCGCCCTGCGCAATCTCGACGCGCTGATCCAGCGCGCGATGGCGCGGGACGACCGCATCACCGGCTTGGTCCTGTTCACCGACACGGGCGAGGTGCTGGCGGCAGCGGGCCGCGGCGGGCCGGTGGGCGCGATTCCCGCCGGCTGGAAGGCGGCCTTCGCCCGCGACGGCAAGTCCGACCGGGTGGCGGCCGTCGCCGATGGTGACAGCCAGGCGCTTCTGCTCGGCATCCGCAACGCCTTCGGCGGTGTCGCCGGCGGCGTCGCCCTGACCTATTCGCTGGGCGAGGTGCAGGCGGGCATCCGCGGCACCATCCCGGACCTGCTGCTGTCGGGCGGCATCAATCTGGTGACCGGGCTTCTCGTCACCATGGTCGCGGTCTGGCTGCTGCTGCGCCCGATCCAGCGGCGGCTGCGCGAGATGACCGCCAGCATCAACATGCTGGGCATGGGCGAGCCGCCCAACCTGACCCCGGAACTGGTGGCCTTCGCCCCCGGCCTGAAGGACTTCGCCGACCGCATCCTGGAACAGCAGCAGCACGGAGCGGAGGAGGACCATCCACAGCCCGCCGGTCCGGCGGCGGAGACCGCGCGCCCGGCGGGAGTCACGCCATGAAGCTGTCCTTCATCCGCCGCCTGAACTGGATGCTGACGGGCGTCGTGTCCGTCCTGATGCTGGTCAGCCTCGCCGTCCAGACCAACCACGTCAACACGCTGTTCCGCCCGCTGATCGAGCCGGAACTGGCCCGCAAGGCCGAGGTGGTCGGGTCCTACGTGGTGGCGCAGATCGACCGCGCGGTGGCGCTCGGCTTCGAGCTGGACAGGCTGGTCGGGATGGACGAGCTGCTGTCCGACGCGCTGGCCGCCAACCCGGACGTCAAGTATCTGGCGCTGGAGATCGGCGGCCGCCTCCACGCCTTCTCCGGGACCGAGGAGGCGCGGTCCGGCAACCGCCTGACCGTCGCCGACGCCCCGCCGGAGGGCGAGCCCCCGCAGTTCCTCGACACCGTCCTGCCGCTGGAGGGCAACGAGGAGGCGCGGCTGCATGTCGGCGTTGATTCCGGCTATGTCCGCTCCGCCATGAACGAGGTGGTGTTCGACCTCGGCTCCGTGCTGATCGTCGCCATCCTGCTCAACATCGAGATTCTGCTGCTGGTCGTCGGCTCCTCCGTCGCGGCGCCGCTGCGCCGGGTGACGGCGGTGATGAAGCAGGCTGCCGACGGGCATCTCGGCGTGCGCGTCGCCCTGCGCAACCGCGACGAGGTGGGCGAGCTGTCGCGCGCCGTCGACTGGGCGCTGGACAGCGTGCAGCACAAGGCCGACATGACCGCCTCCGAGCAGGCCATGACCAAGATCGGCATGATGCAGCGGGTGGTGGAGCTGCGCTTCGCCATCTTCATCTTCTCCCTGGCGGAGGAGCTGACCCGCACCTTCCTGTCCGTCTACATCAAGCAGCTGTTCGAACCGGTGCCCGGCCTGTCGATGGAGATGGTCATCGGCGCGCCCATCGCCCTGTTCATGCTGCTGTGGGCGGTCAGCCAGCCGATCGCCGGCAGCGTGTCGGAGCGGCGCGGGCGGCGGGCGGTGTTCCTCGGCGGAGCGCTGCTCTCCTTCGTCGGTCTGGTCGGCTCCGGTCTCGCCACCGACCTCATCCAGCTCATCGTCGCGCGCTGCCTGACCGCCATCGGCTACGCCAGCGTCTTCATCGCCGCGCAGGGCTTCGTCATCGACGCCACCGACCCCAAGCAGCGCGCCCAGGCCATCGCCATGTACGCCGGCGGCATCCTCAGCGCCGGTGTCTGCGGCCCGGCCATCGGCGGCGTGATCGCCGGACAGGTGGGTTTCCGCACGACTTTCCTGATCTCCGCCGGGCTGGCGCTGCTGGCCGCCTTCATGGCGTGGCAGGTGCTGCCACGGGTGCGCGCGGCCCAGGCCAAATCCAGCCGCGGCCTGCGTCTGGCCGACGCCGTGCTGTGCCTGCGCAACCCGCGCTTCGTCGGGTTGGCTGTCTTCAGCGCGGTACCGGCCAAGCTGGGGCTGACGGCGCTGCTGTTCTTCCTGCTGCCGCTGGCGCTGGATGACCAGGGCGTCAGCCAGTCCTGGATCGGGCGCGTGCTGCTGCTCTACTGGCTGCTGATGATCGTGGTGTCGCCGATGGCCGCGAAGCTGTCGGACCGCTCGGGCCAGCGGGTCGGCTTCCTGGTGGTGGGCGGGCTGGTCGCCGCCGGAGCGGCCTGGGTGCTGTCGATGCCGGGGTCGCTCGGCACGGCGCTGGCCGGGGTCGCCCTGCTGGGGGTGGCGCACGCCATGCTCGGCGCGCCGCAGCTCGCCATGCTCGCCGACGTCTGCGTCAAGGAGCGGGCGGCGCTGGGCGAGACCACGGTGATCGGCATGTTCCGCCTGATCGAGCGGTTGGGCTCCGTCGTCGCGCCCTTCCTGGCCGGGCTGTTCCTGGCCCATTACGGCTACGCCGGGGCGCTGAAGGGCATCGGCGCGGTGCTGGCGGCCTGCGTCGCCGTGCAGCTGCTGCTGAGCGCCCTGTTCCGCCCGCGCCCGCCCGCCGATTTCCCGCAGAGGACCCCCGCATGAGCCTGTCCCGCCGCACCGTCCTGACGGGAGCCCTCACCGCCGGAACGCTGGCCGCTGGTGGTTTCCCGGCCCTTGCGCAGCCATCCTTCGGTCCGGCGGCCAGGACCTTCACCGCCGCCAAACCGGCGCGCATCGTCGTGCTGACCCCGCGCAAGGATGTCGGCGACGTGCTGGGCCTGCGCGATTTCATCGCGTCGAGCGGCCTGTCCGCCACGGTGGAGGTGCGCGAGGTGCCGCAGGCCTCCGCCATGCCGGCGCTGCTGCCGGAGATCCGGGCGTCCAAGCCCGATCTGGTGGTGACGGTCTTCACCCCGCTGACGCTGGGAGCGGTCGGGCGCTACGACGATCCGGACCCGTCGCGCTTCCTGACCGACGTGCCGGTGGTCTTCACCTCGGTCACCGATCCGGTGGCCTCGCGCGTCGTGCGCGCGCTCGACCGTCCGGGGCGCGCGGTCACCGGCACGCGGCACATCGCGCCGGTCGCGGTGCAGATGAAAACGATGCTGTCCTACCGGCGCTGGAAGAAGATCGCCGCGGTCTACAACCCGGCGGAGGATAACATGGTCGTCGCGGTGCGCGACCTGAAGGAGGAGGCCGCCCGCCAGGGGGTGGAGATCCACGACGCCGCGCTGCCGCGCGACGCCTCCGGCGCGCCGGTCGCCGCCGCCATCCCCGACCTGATCGCCGACGCGGCGCGCGCCGGGGCGGAGCTGGTCTACATCGGGCCGGACACGCTGGTCGCCTCCAACAACAACGCGGTGGTGGCGGAGCAGGCGCTGGCCCACCGGCTGGCCACCTTCTGCTCCACCGAACTCCCGATCCGCCGGGCCAACCTGCTGATGGGGCTGGTCAGCCCGGCGGTCAACGTCGGGCGCTTCGCCGGGCTGAAGGCGGTGGAGATCCTGACCGGGGCCAAGCCCGCCGACGGCATCCCGGTGGAGACGCTGAACCGCTTCTCCCTGCTGCTGCGCATCGGGGCGGCCAAGCAACTGGACCTCTACCCGCCGATGCGCCTGCTCAACATCGCCGAAATCGTGCAGGACGCCTGACATGACGGTCCTCTTATCCCCCGAACAGACGGTCCACACGGGCATGCTGCGCGTCCGGTGCGGCGCCCCGGTCTGCGTTCCCTACCGCATCCGCTTCCTCGGCCCCGCCGACCTGCCGGCGCTGGAGGCGTTCCGCGGCTATATCTTCGGGCAACTGCCGGACATCGACGCCTATTTCCCGGAGACGCCGGAGTTCGCCGGGCTGCATCTGGGCGAGCGCGGCGTGACTCTGGGTCTGGAGGCCGAGGGACGGCTGATCGGCTGCGCCATCCTGGGCCTGCCGCAGCCGGGCATGCCGGCCTTCGTGGACGACCTGCCGGGCACGCGCCCCGCCGTCATCGCCACCGCCCATATGGCGAGCTGCATGGTCCATCCGGACTTCCGCGGCAACGGGCTGCAACGGCTGCTGGTGACGCTGCGCACGCTCCACGCGCTGGGAGCCGGGCGTCCTCACCTATTCTCGCGCGTCGCCCTGTCCAACCCGCGCAGCCTGTCGAACCTGCTGACTGGCGGTTTCCTGGTGCGGCGGGTGCTGGTCATGCACGCCAGCGGTCGGCTGCGCTACCTGCTGCACCGCGATCTGGGAGCGGCCCCGCCCGCCTGGATGCCGGGCAGCGAGCGTGTCTTCGCCGTGCCGGAGCTGGACGAACAGAGGGCGGTGATCGAGGCCGGGTGGGTCGGGCGTTCGGTGGAGCTGGACGGTCCAGTGCCGTTGGTCACCTACGCGCGCCCGGTCGAGGCGGTGCAGGCACTGCCCCAGGATGCCGCGCTGGAGGTCACGCCATGAGCCCTCCGCTCAAAACGGCGGTCGTCGTCGATCCCTATTCCACCGGCATCCTTTTGGCACCACGCCTGCGCGCGCGGGGCTACGACGTGGTCGCGGTGCAGAGCCGCCCGGACCTCGCCCCGTCGCTGCTGCGCAGTTACCAGCCCGACGATTTCGCGGCGCACATCCTCCATGACGGCGACCTCGACACGCTGGCGAGGACGCTGCGCCCGCTGGCCCCGGCCTTCATCCTGCCGGGCAACGAGTCCGCGGTGGAGTTGACCGACGCGCTGGGCGCCGTTCTGGGCACGCCGGGCAACAGCCCGAAGCTGACCGCCGCGCGCCGCAACAAGTTCATGATGATCGAGCGGCTGGCCGCCGCCGGTCTGCTGACCGCCCGCCAGACCATGGCGACCGGCGCCGCGGAGGCGGTGGAGTGGGCGGCACAGGCGGGCTGGCCCGTGGTGGCGAAGCCGATGGCCAGCGCCTCCACCGACCATGTCTATTTCTGCGACACCCCGGCGCAGCTGCGCGCCGCTGTCGACGCCATCCTGGGCAGCCGCGACTTCTGCGGCTTGGCCAACGAGCGGGTGCTGGTGCAGACCTACCTCGACGGCCTTGAATACGTCGTCAACACGGTCAGCCGTGGTGGCCGCCACTATGTCAGTGATGTGCTGCTGTCGGCCAAGCGGGCGCTGAACGGGTCGCCCTTTGTCTACGACTACTACCGGCTTCTGCCGCCGGAGGAGCCGGTGGCGCAGGCGTTGATGGGCTACATCCGCCGGGTCCTCGACGCACTGGAGATCACCGACGGTGCCGGCCATGCCGAGGTGCGGATGACCGCCCGTGGCCCGGCCCTGGTGGAAATCGCGGCGCGCGCCATGGGGCCGGCCGGCTCCACCACCGGCATCGCGGCGGGCACCGGGCACGATCAGGTCGATCTGCTGGTCGACGCCTTCGACGGTGCGGCGGCGGTCGGTCCGCTGCTCGACGGCCATTACCGGTTCCAGGCCGACGCGATGGTCCTCTATCTGCCGGTGCTGGTGTCCGGCCGGGTGGAGGCGCTGCCGGACCTCTCCATCCTGGACGGGATGGCGAGCGTGCGCGGCTACGGCCTCGTGCCGCGGGTTGGGGATGAGGTGGTGCCGACGCTGGATCTGACGCAGGTGCTGGCGAAAATCTATCTGGCGCATCCCGACCGCGCCGTGTTCGAGCGCGACTGGGCCGCCATCCGCTCCCTGGAGGACCGCCTCCAGCCGACTGTCGCGTAGCGTCGGAGCGGGCGGGCGGCGATGGCGCATGTCCCTTACGAGCAGCGGTGGGCCGCGGCCCGCAAGCGCTTCGAGGCTGCAACGGCGAAGCATCGGCCGAAGGACGCCAAGGCGGTCGCCGCCGCGCTGACCGGCGACGCCGCGCTGGTCAAGGCGCTGAAGTCCGGCGATGCCGTCCACCGCGCCGGAACCGCCGGTGATGAGGCCGCCAAGAATCTTGCTGCCGCCGGAAAGGACGCCGTGAAGGCGCGCAAGGCCTATCTGGCCGCGCTGGACAAGGCCCTGGACGAGGATACGGCGAGCCGTGGCGACAAGGCCGCGGCGGCGGCCTGCGAGCGGGCGATGAAGGCGCTCGTCAAGGACCTTGCCGAGTTGGAGGCGAATATCGGCGCGGACGCCGACCGCTTCAAGGCGCAGGCCGCCCAGGCCGAGAAGGACGCCGCCTCGTCGGAACGCGCGCAGAAGCGGTGGGAGGCGAACATCAACGGCGCGCTCGCCCGCGCCGCCGCCGGGGTCGCCAAGGTGCGCGCCAAGCCGACGCCGGACACTTACAACGAGCTGTTCCCGGCGCTGGCCCGTGATCTCGCCACCCAGCTCGCCGCGGCGAAGGCGCTGGACGGGCTGCGCGCCGATCCTGACTTCTACCGCCGGAAGCTCGCCCCCTGGGCCGGGCAGGGCGGCGACGGGCCGCCGATGCGCGTGCCGCCCGACTACACCGCCCGCCAGATCACCGACCTCATCAAGGAGTTCGCCACCGTCTGCAAGGGTGTGGTGCAGCTGGTGGGCGGCCGCTGAAACGAGGCGGGGAGCGAAGCCGCCGTTTTGGACCCATTCGGTTCCGGTAGTGGTGGGAGAGGAGCAATCGCCGATTCCGAGGGGCGCGCCCGCCTCCTACCATGCAGACCGATAGGGTGAATGTTTGGTTAAGCGGAGGAGCTGAGACATGGGTGGTCCCCTGAAGCGCATCGACATCCCGGACATCCTGACCCAGAAGGACTGGGACAAGAAGAAGGGCGCCATCGCCAAGATCGCCGGCAAGACCGGCGTCGGCGACGCGATGAAGGCGGTCGACAAGGCGCACAGCGCCATCGACTGGAAGAAGCTGAGCGTGTCGGTGAACTCTCCCAGCAACGCGACGCTGGACGACCTCGACTCGCTGCTGGACGAGGCGCGGGCGGAGTACAAGCGCTCGGTCGAGCCGCTGCGCACCCAGCTCCAAAAACTCCGCGATCTGGCCGAGGCGACGGCGAAGAAGTTCAAATCGAACAAGCTGATTCCGAAGGATTCCACCGCCCACGCGGAGAAGGTGGCCAAGGCCGCCGATCAGCTCTTCGTCGCCTTCAACCAATCCTCGCTCGGCGACAAGATCGTCGATGACTACGAGGGCATGAAGGACGCCATCGAGAAGGCCGACAAGGTGCGGGCCAAGGGTCGGGAGATCCTTGAGAAGTACATGCTGTCGCTGGCGAAGAAGCTGAAGACGGCGAAGACCGTGAGCGACTATCAGGACCTGTGGAAGGAAGACATCCGCGGCGTCGGCACCCAGCTGCCGAAAATGCCCGAACTGAAGGCCTTCCTGAAAGACTGGCGCAACATCTCGTCCCAGGACGGCCTCCCGGAGACCGACGAGGATGTGAAGAGCCGCTGCAAGGAGGTAATGGCCGTGCTCGCCCGCATGGACAAGCAGATGAAGGCTATGGCCTGACCGCGTCCAGCGCCGCGGCCCATCGGGCTCAATGGTTGGGAGCGTCCGGAAGTTCGCCTGTGTTCAGGCGGTTCCGGACGCTTTTCCCATTAGAGAACCCTGATGGAATCGCCGTGTCCGGCGGTCGGCGGCAAGTATGGGCCGTATCCTCGATTGAAAGATTAAAACCACAATTCCTATAGGATTTACGATCGATGAAGCTTGTTGCGAATTTCTGAGTCGTTGTTGCGCCGATGGCTGATTATACTTCGCAGCGTGGCCGGTTTCGGGTTTATGGGGTTTCGGCTTTAAATGCCTGAGTGCATCGGTATTTCCGTAACGACCGTTTTGCGATACCTCTCATGATGGGATTGGTTGGGCGCCATTCGGCCTGCGGGTCGGGCCGCGGCCTGTGCCATGCGCCTGTCGAAGGAACTGTGCCCCGGTGCCTCTGCCGCCTGCCGTCATGCCGTCCGTAACCGCCATTTTTGCTTGTGCCGCCCGACGGCTGGGCGCTGTTCTGCTTTTCGCTCTTCTTTGTGCCGCTCCGGGCACCGTTCCGGCCCTGGCCACCGTCCTGCCGCAGGCGGAGCACGGCGTGCTCGACCTGCGCGGCTGGTACGCCGATCTCGACGGGCCGGTGTCGCTGGACGGCGAATGGCTGGTGTCCTGGGACCGTCTGGCCGGCGAGGAAACCCTGAACCCGCTGCCGGAGCCGGACGGCCGACTCTGGACGCCCTTCACCCTGCCGGCGATCTGGAACGGGGCCGAGCGCCCGGACGGCCGGGAGATGGATGGGATGGGGGCCGCCACCTTCCGCCTGAAGATCCTGTTGCCGCCCGGCATGCCGCCGCTGACGCTGAAGATGCCGCCGGTCAATTCCGCCATGCGGGTATGGGTCGACGGCCGCTCGGTCGCCGCCGCCGGTGTTCCGGCCCTGGCCGCCGCGCAGGAGCAGTCCTCCTCCGTCTCGCGCTTCGTCACGCTGCATGGCGGCCAGCGGGTGATCGAACTGGCGGTGGAGGTGTCCAACCACTTCCATTTCGAGGGCGGGATCGGGCGTACGATCTATCTCGACGCCAACGGCGGGCTGTCGCGGCTGTGGCAGCGGCAGCTGATGACCAACGCCGGGGCGTTGATGTCGTTGTCCCTGATGGCGCTGTTCATCGGCGCCTTCCTGCGCCGGCGCCTGTCGGCGGCCCCTCTGTTCCTTGTCATGCTGCTGGCCGCCTGCGCCATGCGGCTGATCTGCACCAGCGAGCTGCTGCGGGTCTTCTTCCCCGGCGTGTCGGAGGTGTGGGCCTACCGGCTGGAATATCTGCCGATCTACCTGTTCTACCCGATCTACTTCCACCTGCTGCGCGAGCTGTTTCCCGGATGTCTGCACCGCGGGGTGGGGCGCGTCATGATGGCGGTCGCGGTGCCGGGCGTGTTCCTGGTGCTGGTGACGGAACCGGCGCAATTCACCCGGTTGCGCGATGTGGCGAGCCTGCTGCTGGTGCTGTCTGCCCTGTATTTCGCGTGGCGCCTCGCCGTGGCCGCACTGCGCCGCCGTTCCGGCGCGCTCCTGCTGGGGGCGGGGGCGCTGGCCTTCCTGGGGTCGGTGGTGCACGACGCGCTGATGTACGCGCATTTCTTCGAGAGCATCGACCTCGTTCCCTACGGCGCGCTGCTGTTCCTGTTCAGCCACGCGCTGGTGCTGGGGCGGCGGGTGGAAACGGCCTTCCTCAACGAGCGCCGGCTGTCGCAGGAGTTGGCCGCCCTCAACGAGGGGCTGGAGCGCCAGATCGCCGAGCGCACCCGCGCCCTGTCCGACAAGTCCGCGACGCTGGAACGCTTCCTCGCCAACCTCAGCCACGAGGTCCGGACCCCGCTGAACGCCGTTCTCGGCATGGTGCGGGTGATCCGCCGCGAGGGGCCGACCGACCAGATGGACGAGCGGCTGCGCGTCGCGGACGGGGCGGGGCGGCATCTCGTCTCGATGCTCGACACCATCCTCGATCTGTCGCGGCTGGAGGCGGGCCGGATGGAGCTTCATCCCCAACCCACCGACGTGGTGGCGCTGGTCGAGGACGCCGTGGCGCTGATGCGCGCGGGCGCCGAGGAGAAGGGGCTCGCCCTGTCCCTGATGATCAGCGGGCTGGGGGCGGCGCGCTTTTGGATCGATCCATTGCGCCTGCGCCAGATCGTCCTGAACCTGCTGAGCAACGCCGTGAAATTCACCGAGTGCGGCGGGGTGGAGGTGTCGCTGACCGCGAAGCCGGCGCCGCCGGATGCGGCCAGCGGGACGGTCGTCCTGTGCCTGACGGTGGCGGACAGCGGTCCCGGCGTGCCGCGGGCGGCGCAGGCCATCATCTTCGAGCCCTTTCATCGTCTGGAAGGAAACCGCCTGGAAGGCAACCGTCGCGACGGCGCCGGCCTGGGTCTCGCCATCGTGAACGGGCTTGTCCGGCTGATGGGCGGAGACGTCTGCCTGGAAGGCCGGGCGGGCGGCGGCTCCCTCTTCACGGTCTCGCTGCCGACACGCCCGTTGCCGGTGGCCGATCCATCGCCGGGCCGCTCCGCTCCCATGCCGCTGCCGGGGAGCCTGGACATTCTGGTGGTGGAGGACGCACCGGAGAACCAGGCCATCCTTCGCGAGTATCTGGCGCCCGGCGGCCACCGCGCCGTCTATGTGGAGAGCGGGGAGGAGGCCCTGGCGGTTCTGGCGATCAGGGCTGTGGACGTCGTTCTGCTCGACATGCGGCTGCCGGGCATCGATGGGGTGGAGGTGACGCGGCGCATCCGCGCGTTGCCGGACGCCGAGCGGGCGCTGGTGCCGGTGATCGCGGTGACCGCCAACAGCTCGCCGGAAGACCGGGCTGACTATCTGGAGGCCGGGGTCGACGAGGTGGTGGCGAAACCGGTGGACCCCGATGCGCTTCAGGACGCGCTCGCCCGCCACGCGCCGTCGGGTTCCTGCGCGCCCGCTCCGCCCTTGGCGGTTCAGGGGGCGCCGCTCACTGGAGGACCCGCCACCGGCGGGCTGTCGACCGCCGACCGCGCGCGGCTGATGGACCGCTTCGCCCAGGCCTGCCGGGACGTGCTGGCGGTTCTCGACGATGCGGACTCGCCGCCCCGGCGGGTCGTCGATGCGGCCCACCGCATGAAGGGCAGCGGCGGCACCTATGGCTTTCCGGAGGTGAGCGCCGCAGCGCGGGCGCTGGAGCGGACGGCGCAGGCCGTCGAAAGCGGGAGCGGGGGGGCCGCTTCCATGCAGGGGGACGCGGCGGCGCTGCGGGACCGGCTTCACGCCGCCCTGCGCGCCATCGAAAAGGGGGAGGCGGGGCTGGTATGACGGCGACTGGTAGTGTTGCGAGGGGAACGGCAGCGGCGGGCAGGGCGGCATGAGCGTCGGATCGGAGCTGGTCGGGCGGACCGTGCTGGTGGTCGAGGATTCTCCCGAAACGCAGGATCTGATCGCCACCTATCTGGAGCACCAGGGGTTGCGGGTGCTGCGGGCCGCGAACGGGGCGGAACTGACGGAGCGCATCGCGCAGGACCGGCCGGACCTTGTGCTGCTGGACATCAATCTGCCGGATTGCGACGGGCTGGCTCTGGCCGAGCGGTTGCGGCTGGGGGAAACCGTTCCCCTGATCTTCGTGACCGGCCGTGACAGCCCGACCGACCGCGTCGCCGGTCTGTCCCACGGCGGCGATTATGTGACCAAGCCGGTCGACCTGCTGGAATTGCTGATCCGCATCCGCAACCTGCTGCGCCGCTCCGGGGCGTCTCCGAATCCGCCCGCGCCCGTCGAAAGCGCCCCGGTGCCATCGCCCGACGCGCCGCTGACCTTCCGGGGATGGCGCCTGGATCTGGTGCGCCGCGCGCTGTTCCGTCCAGACGGTTCCTACCTCGCTTTGACGACGGGGGAGTTCAACATCCTGGCGGCGTTGGCGGCCATGCGGCCCAACCCGGTCAGCCGCGAATATCTGCTGGACGTGATCAGCAACCGCGACCCCCGCTCCATCAGCGAGCACACGGTGGACACGCTCATCACCCGGTTGCGTCGCAAGATGCGGCTGGATGACGGCGCGGCCTCGCCGATTGTTACCGTCCGCGGGGTCGGTTATGCATTGGAATCTGACGAATCTTGACGATAATGATTAATATGCAATAATAAACCGCACGTTACTCCGGCAGAAAAGTATCAACGGCCGTTGATACGCGTTCGAACGGGGTAATGCTATACATCACCCAACGAATGATTGACGGTTCCAAGCGGGTACCTGGAGGTGGCGGAGAGTTCCGCCGCAACGGGTCGCCGCGCCGGGCCTGACACAGCCGCCGGTCAACCGGCGCGCGATCTGATGCGGGTGAGAGCGGCATGCAACGGTCCCTGGTTTCGCGTTCGGCGGAGCGGTTCACGCTGACTGGTCACTTGACGGCTGGTCAAACGGCGGCCAGTCAAACGGCAGCGGGCTACTCAGCACCGAATTGTGCGGCGGCGCCTTCCATTCTGATCATCGGCAACGACAGCGCGGCCATCGCCGGGATCCGCGACTGCGCCCTGCGGCTCGGCCACCGGGTGCAGGACACGCGCGACGTGATCTCGGCTCTGGGCCTGCTCGACGTGGACCGCAGCGTCGGCGTCGTCTTCGTGGACGGCGGGTCGCCCTGGTTCGACGGGCTGGCGCTGATGGAGCGGCTGCACCGCACCCACCGCGGCCTCGCCTGCATCCTCTTCGCCCGCAACCCCGAGGCGGACGACGTGGTGCGCGCCTTGCGGCTCGACGCCGCCGACGTGGTGACCGACCCGGAGGATGAGACGCAGATCGAGCGCGCGCTCGCCCGTGTCCTCAGCGGTGGGGAGGGGATCGCATCGTCGGTCCCGGATCGGCCGCCGGTGTCGATGGGCAGCCATGACGACGCGCTGGAGCAGGCTTATCGCCACGGGCTGGCGCTGGTCGAGACGGTGCGCGCCTTGCGCGGAGAGGCTGCGGCGGCCCGCGTGATGCCCTTCGTCGCGGCTCATCGCGCGGCGACCGCACCAGCAACCTCTCCTGCGGCGATGACGACCGCGGCTCAAATCGTTTGCGAACCGGTGCCGGAAGGCGGTGCGCCGGACAGCCTGGGCATCCTGACGGCCATCCGTCGCAAACGTGCCGCCCGCGAGAAGTTCTTTCCCAAGGGCCTGTTCGAGGACCCCTGCTGGGACATGCTGCTGGATCTGATGATCAATCATCTCCAGGGCCGGCGAATTTCCGTGTCGTCGCTGTGCATCGCGTCCGGCGTGGCTCAGACCACGGCGCTGCGCCGCATCACCGACCTGCACGACCGCGGGCTGGTCCGGCGCATCGCCGACGACAAGGACGGCCGCCGCGTCTTCATCGAACTGACCGAAGAGGGCGTCGCCGCCATGGAGCGTTACGTGGAGACGGTCGGCCCGCTGGGCTGATCGTCCGCCGCTCCGGCCTCCGCTTGGCGGGAACAGTCCGGCCAGGGGCAGGCGCAGGAGGGGAAACGGCATTCGTCGCCGTTCACATCGCTGGCCTGCACGGCGATCTTGTAGCGCAGGCCGTGGGCCGACGGCGTGTCGATCAGGCCGCAGGCCTCGTAGACCTCCACATTGACGCGGGCCGATTGCAGGGCAACCCGGGCGATCTGTTTGGGATCCTTCATCATCGGCGTCTCGGCCTCGCTTCCGCTGCGTCGTCGGTCCTTTCAACGCATGTTCGGCGCCGTTGTGCCAGGGCGTATCGGAAGGACTTCCTTTGGCACGCCCGCGGTCCCCTTACGGTTCGCGCCACATCGACCGATAGGCCTCCTCCAGCGACCGGGCGAAGGCCGGCGCGTCGCACAAAGGTGATTGACGCATGCATTCCCTCAGGCTGGCGCGCAGGGCGGCCAGCGCCCCAAGGTCGCCGACGAGGGCGGCAGTCTTGGCGACGTAGTCCTCCGGGCTGTCCGCCACCAATTGCTCGGCGAGGCCCAGCGTTTCCAGGAAGCTGACCCCGATCCGCCCCGCCCAGCGGTCGCCGCGCAGGGTCACCACCGGCACGCCCATCCACAGGCTCTCGGCCGTCGTCGTACCGCCGCCGAAGGGGAAAGGGGACAGCGCGAGGTCGATGCGGTTGAGGCTGTTGAAATAGTCTGCCCGCGGCGTTTTCCCTTCCATGCGCAGGCGATTCGGCGCGATGCCGTGCGCGGCGAACTGGTCGCGCAGGCGCTGCCGCACGCCGTAATCGGCAAACTCCCGCGATTTCAGGAGCAGGCGGGCTTGCGGCAGGGCGTTCAGGACCTGCGCCCACAGCGCGACGGTCGGACGGGTGATCTTGGCCCGGTTGTGGAAGGCGCCGAGCGTGACCGATCCGCCGCCGAGAGCCGGAAGCGGCCCGACCGCCACCTCTTCCGCCGGCGGGGTGAAGCACAGATAACTCTCGGGAAGGCGCCAGACCTTCTCGGTGAAGAGCCGCTCCTCCCCTGGCGGAAGGACGTGGCGGTCGGCGATGATCCAGTCCATGGCCGGCAGGCCGGTCGTCCCGAAGTAACCCAGCCAGCTCACTTGGACGGGGGCGGGCCGCCGGGCGAACAGGGTCAGGCGGTTGTTCCCGGTGTGGCCGGACAGGTCGACGAGGATGTCGATGCCGTCCCGCCGGATCAGGTCGGCCACCGCCGCGTCGCCCATCCCGACGATCGCGCGCCATCCGTCGGCGGCGGCGCGGAGGCTTTCCGTCACGTCGTCGGTGCGGCCGTTGTTGGCGTAGCCGAAGGCGGTGACCGCCTTGCGGTCGTGCGCCCTCAGCACGCTTTCCAGGAAATAGCCGACGGGATGGCTGTTGAAGTCGCTGGAGACGTAGCCGATGCGCAGCGGACGGGGCTGGTCGTCGCGGACGACCGGAGCGGCCACCGGGAATCCCCCGCCGCTTCGTTCGGCCCAGTCGCGTGCGGCGGCGAGGAAGTCGGCGTTTCCGCACTCCGGCAAGTAATGCTGGGCCATCAGAACGTTGCTGTGCGCCATCGGGAAATCGGGACGGTGCGTCAGCGCTGAGCGGTAGGCCGCGATGGCCTGCTCCAGATGCCCTTGCCCCTTCAGGACGTTGCCGAGGTTGGACCAGGCCAGGGCGAAATCGGGCTGGAAGGCCAGGGCGACGCGGTGAGCCGCCGCCGCCTCGCCCAACCGGTCCTGCAGGTCCAGCGCATAGCCGAGGTTGCAGTGGGACTGGGCGTTGGCCGGCGCCGCCTGGATGGCGTCGGTGAAGGCGGCGACGGCGGCGTCGGTCTGCCCGACCTCCAGGAACAGGGAGCCGAGGTTGTTCAGCGCCTCCACGAAGCCGGGCTGGAGCGCGATGGCCTGGCGGTAGGCGGCGACGCTTTCGTTGGGCCGCCGCTGCAGGCGAAACAGGTTGCCCAGCCGAAAATGGATGTCCGCCCGGTTCGGCCCGAGGCGCAACGCCGCCATCAGGGCGTCCAGGGACTCATCCACACGGCCCGAGTCCAACAGGGCGGAGCCGAGATTCAGATGGTACTCCAGCGCTTCCCGGATGGACAGCGCGGTGCGGATGCTGGCGATGCCCGCGTCGAAATCGCCCCGCTCGGACTGCAGCACGCCCAGCAGGTGCCAGGCGTCGGGATTCCGCGGCTCGCGCTTCAGGATCTGGCGGTACGCCCGCTCCGCCTCGTCGCCGCGGCCGTCGTTGTGCAGGGTCAGGACATCGGTGAGCGAGGGCCGGAGGCTGCGGCTGTCCGTCATGAAGCGTCCATCTTGAGGAGCGGGCATCGCGCGGAAGGGCGGTGCAACTCGGGGGAGAGTAGACCGCCCGGCCACGTCACGTCCACGAAGGAAGGGCGGGTTCTCAGCGGAACAGGCCGGGGACGATCCGGACCATGATTCCCGAGCGGGACGCCACCAGAACGGCGTCCGACCCGGCGCGAACCCAGTGATGGCCGCGCGGCGGCCGGTGCAGATGATAAGCGGCGGGCGCAGCAATGACGTGGCGCCGCGACGCGTAGGCGGTGGGCAGGCGGTCGCCGGGTTTCCAGTATCGTGCCGCGCGGTGGACCGGCGGCGGCGGGCGATGGGATTCGGGGCGGTGCAAATCGGGGCCGCGATGGTCCCGCTCCATCCGCGGCGATTCGCGATGATCCGGTCCCCAGCCAGCGGCGGAGGCGTCCTGGGTGCCCAGGCCGACCAGCATGGTGGCGGCGGTCAAGGCGGTGGTCATGGCGGCGATCAGGATGCGCGACATGGGGGTGTCCCTCTTCTCGTCAGGCCGGGATCGTGATCCCGATACCCCGATGCTGCGCGCGCCCTGTTGCCGGCGTGTGTCCGGCGGCCCCCTGTTTGGTAACGGACTGTTACGGAAACGCTTTGCCCGTCTTCAGCCCAGTTCGAAGGTCGTCACGCCGAACAGGCGCGCGGTGTCGATGGCTGGGGCGGGGCCGAGATACATGCGGGCGGTTTCGAACTGCGGGCTCAGTCCCAACTCCTCCGCCAGCAGGACGGCGTCGCGGTTGACCTCCGGAACGTCGAGAAAGATCGGGCCGTCGCCCGCCGTGGCGGCGAGCGCCAGAGCGAGATCGCGCGCCGTGCCGCGGTCGGCGGCGTAGAGCGGGCCGATCTTGCTGCCGCTGTGGCAGGGGCGGATCACCCCGAAGCCCCGCAATTCCCCGTCGACCACGGCGGCCAGCGCGGAGGCGCCGGGCAGGGCGATCCAGTTGGACAGGAAGCCGGCGCGCGGCGCCGGGAACAGCGCGCGGTCCCAGTCCAGCAACCGGTCGAAGGGCACCGTCCGCGCGTCCACCAGCGCCGCGGCGGAGGAGGTCCCGGCGGGCGGCGCGCCGCCGTAACGGATGTTGCGGTAGGCCAGCGCGAAGCCGGACTTGCGGTAATTGTCCTGCTGCGCCACCACCCCGTCCAGCCCGACGGTGCAGCCCTCCAGATGCCTCAGCCCGGCTTGCCAGAGGTCCCAGCCGAGGCCGCGCCCGCGCATCCCGGGCCGCACGATGTAGAAGCCGAGGAAGCCGAAGTTCTCGGGATAGCGGACGACGGAGAGGCAGGCCGCCGGCTCGCCGTCCAGCTCCCCGATCAGGAATCCTTCGGGGTCCACGGCGTGGAAGGCCCCGGCGTCGTGCAAGCCGGGGTTCCAGCCCTCCGCCCGCGCCCATTCCACAGCCAGATCCAACTCGGCCCGGCTCATCACGCGCACGCGGTAGCCTTCCATGGCGTCCCTCCGGTTCAGGGCTGCGGGGCGGGGGCGAAGCGCGCCATCTCCCCGGCGTAGGGTTTGGGCAGGGGGAAAGCGTAACCGCCGGTCTTGCCGGTGCGCAAGCCCAGCACGGCCAATCCTTCCACCAGCTTCACCGCGGCGGTGACGCCGTCCACCACCGGCACGCCCATCTCGGCGGTCAGGGCGCGCGCCAGATCGGCCATGCCGGCGCAGCCCAGAACGACGCTTTCCGCCCCATCCTCCGCGATGGCCCGGCGGATGGTGTCGCGCACCCGCTCCACGGCGCCCGACGCCGGGTCCTCCAGCGCCAGCACCGGCACCCCGGCGGCGCGCACCCGGCAGCGTCCGGAGACACCGTAGCGCTCCGCCAGATGCTCCAGCGCCGGGACGGAGCGCTGCATGGTGGTGACCACGCTGAACCGCCCGCCGAGCAAGGTGGCGGTCTTCATCGCCGCCTCGCAGATGCCGACCACCGGGACGGCGGACAGGCAGCGCGCGGCGTCCAGCCCGACATCGTCGAAGCAGGCGATCACCACGCCGTCGATGCCGGGTGCGGCGCGCCCGTGGGCGGCGATCACCTCCAGCAGGCCGGGAACGGCGAGCGCCTCGTCGTAATAGCCCTCAATGCTGGCGGGACCCATAGCGGGGTTGGCGGCGACGATCTCCGTCCCCGGGGCCGCGACAGCGCGGGCGGCATCCCCGGCCTTCTCGGTCATCGAGGCGGTGGTGTTCGGGTTGACGACCAGGATGCGCATGGTTGGCTCTCTGCGTCTCAAGCGGCGGCGCCGGTCCGCCGCAGCCGGCGGCGGCGCAGGATCATCACCCCGGCCAGGAACAGACCGATGACGGTGAAGGAGAACAGCGTCGTCAGCGTGCCCAGCGCGTAGAGCACCGGCGTCGTGACGTTGGTGGTCATGCCGTAGATCTCCAGCGGCAGCGTGTTGAAGGACCCCGCGGTCATCAGCGTGCGCGCGAACTCGTCGTAGGACAGGGTGAAGCCGAACAGCCCGACGCCGATCAGGCTGGGCAGCAGGATGGGCAGAACCACATGGCGCACCGTCTGCCAGGGCGTGGCGCCGAGGTCGCGCGCCGCCTCCTCGTAGGCCGGGTTGAAGCGGTTGAAGATGGCGAAGACGATCAGCAGGCCGAAGGGCAGCGTCCAGGTGAGATGCGCGCCGAGCGCCGAGCCGTACCAGGTCGGCTCGATCCCCAGGATGTTGAAGAGCAGGCCGATGCCCAGGCTGACCAGGATCGACGGCACGATCAGGCTCGCCACCGCCAGATAGAACAGCGCCCCGCTGCCCAGGAAACGGCGGCGGAAGGCGAAGCCGGCGAGCAGCGAGAACAGCACCGTCAGCACCATCACCGTCAGCCCCAGCGCGATGGAGCGGCGGAAGGAGCCGCCGAAATCGCCGACCGCCTGCTGCTCGAACAGGTTCCTGAACCAGTGGAGGGAGACGCCGTTCATCGGGAAGGTCAACCCGCCCTCCGGCCCCTGGAAGGACAGGATGGTGATGGTGGCGATCGGCCCGTAGAGGAACAGGACGAACAGCCCGAAGAAGGCGGCGAGCAGGTAGAAGGACAGGCCGCGCCGGGTGCCGGTGCCGGTCATCGCTTACAGCTCCTTGCGGATGTCGACGATGCGCAGCATCGCCACGACCATGATGAGGACGACGGCCAGCAGCACGACCGCGTTCGCGGCGGCGGCGGGGTACTGGAGCAGCGAAATCTCATTGGCGATCATCAGCCCGATGGAGGCGCTCTGCCCGCCGCTCATCAGGCGCACGGTGATGAAGTCGCCCATCACCAGCGTGACCACGAAGATCGAGCCGATGGCGATGCCCGGCTTGGCCAGCGGCAGGATGACGTTCCACACCACCTGCGCCGCGCTGGCGCCGCCGTCGCGCGCCGCCTCGACCAGGGCGCGGTCGATGCGCATCATCGAATTGAAGATCGGCACCACCATGAACAGCGCGTAGAGGTGCACGAAGGCCAGCACCACCGCGAAGTCCGAGAACAGCAGGAACTCCAGCGGCTGGTCGATCAGCCCGGCGGAGATCAGCCCGGAATTCAGCAGTCCGTTGCGCCCGAGGAAGGGAATCCACGAGATCATGCGGATGATGTTGGAGGTCCAGAAGGGGATCGTGCAGACCAGGAACAGCACCATTTGCCACGTCGTGGACTGGACGTGGAAGGCCAGGAAATAGGCGACGGTGAAGCCGATCAGCAGCGTGATGACCCAGGTCAGCGCCGCGAACTTCACCGTGTTCAGGTAGGTCTTCCAGGTGACCGGGGAGGTCAGCAGCTCCTCGTAGTTGGTCAGCACGAAGTCCGGGTAGATGCGGATGCTGTCGTAGTCCCAGAAGCTGACCGCGACGATGGTCAGGATGGGAATCAGCAGGAAGACCAGCAGCGTCAGCGCCAGCGGCCCGGCCTGGAGGTAGGGGGCGACCCGGCGCAGCACGGAACGGCGCACCCCGCCGCCCCGCGGTGCCGCGGACGCGCTGGACGCTTCGGATGGGACGGCGGAGACGGTCATGGCGCAGGGGTCCGTTGCCGTGGGGGAGTGCGTGGTGTGGGAGAGTCTTGCCCCCACCCTGACCCTCCCCGCTGGGCGGGGGGAGAGGAATTGATCCCCTCCCTTGCCGAAGGCGGGGGGAAGGGGCCATGCGCAGCATGGGAAGGGTGGGGGCAAGCGGGCCCAGGTTACGCCGCGACAAACTCGTTCCACTTGCGGACCATGTAGCGGTCCTCGTCCATCACCGCGTTCCAGCAGGCCACACGGCCCATGCGGTCCTGGAACGACCCGCCGTCGCGCACCGCGCCGGCCTTCTCCATCACCTTGCCCTCGGGGCTGAGGATGTCGGTCTTGGCCGGCTGCCCCTCCATCCAGAAGGCCCACTCGTCCGGCGACATGTGCTCCTTCGCGGTGTCGAGCACGGCGGAGTAATAGCCCTGGCGGTTCAGATAGGCGCCGACCCAGCCCGACAGGTACCAGTTGATGTACTCGTAAGCCGCCTCCAACTCCAGCCCGCTCAGATGCTTGGCGATGCCGAGGCCGCCGCCCCAGGCGCGGTAGCCTTCCTTCAGCGGCTGGTAGACGCACTGGATGCCTTTGGCGCGCACGGCGGCCACGGCCGGCGACCACATCGACTGGATGATGACCTCGCCCGACGACATCAGGTTGACGCTCTCGTCGAAGGTCTTCCAGAAGGCGCGGAACTGGCCGGCCTTCTTGGCGTCGGTCATGATCTTGAGGGTCTTGTCGATTTCCTCCTTGGTCATGTTGCCCTTGTCGCCGTACTTCACCTCGCCCATGGCCTCGCAGACCATGGCGGCGTCCATGATGCCGATGGAGGGGATGTTGATGATCGACGCCTTGCCCTTGAAGGCCGGATCGAGCAGGTCCTTCCAGCTGCTGATCGGGCGGCCGACCAGATCGGGGCGGATGCCCAGCGTGTCGGCGTTGTAGATGGTCGGGATCAGCGTCATCCATTGGGTGGCCGACTTGGCGAACTTGATGCTGTCCTTGCCTTCGACGAAGCCGACGGTGTGCGGGGCGGTGCCCTGGGCGACGGCGCTCTCCGGAGTCAGCTTGCCGTTGACGAAGATCGGGACGATCTTGTCGAAGTTCTTGATCTTGGAGACGTCCATCGGCTGCATCACGCCGGCCGGAAAGACCTTCTTGCAGATCCAGTATTCGATGTCGGCGATGTCGTAGGACTTCGGCTGGGTCACCGCGCGCTGGGCCACCGCGTCACTGTCGAGCGCGGTCATCTGCAGCGTGAAGCCCAGATCCTCCTTCACCTTGTCGGCGACGGCGTTCAGGTTCGACACGCCGGTGCCGAACTGGCGCAGCGTGACGTTCTTGATGTTCTGCGCCCAGATGGTGGGGAAGCCGGTGATCGCCCCCGACCCGATGGCGACACCCGCGGCGGCGGCGGTGCCCTTCAGCAGCGTGCGGCGGCTGACGCCCGTGGTGGTCCCGGCGGAAAGGGGCGAGCCGGTGCGCGTCTCGGTCATGCTCTGTGCCTCCAGTATGGTCGGTCGGTTTTTGAGGAGTCGGTTCTTGGGGATTGGTCGGGAAATCAGGCAACCAGGGGGTGGACGTCGCGCGCCCGCCAGCCCGCGGTCACGCGGTCGCCGATGGCGAGCGGGGCGTCGTAGAAACGGGATTCGTCCAGCACCACGGCGAAGTCCTCCGCACCCGGCACGTCGAGCGTCAGGTGGACCGACGCACCGTGATACTCCAGCGCGCGGACGGTGCCTTCGAGCTGGTGGTCGATTCCCTCGGGCTGGCCGATCAGGATGCGGTCGGCCCGCACGGCCCGGCGGCCGGCGGCGTCCTCCACCACGTTGTGGCCGCCGATGAAGCGGGCGACGAAGGCGGTGCGCGGCTGGTTGAAGACCTCCCGTGGCGGGCCGGCCTGCTCGATCCGCCCCTGGTTCATCACCACCACGAGGTCGGCGAGCGCCATCGCCTCGGTCTGGCTGTGGGTGACATGGACGAAGGTGATGCCAAGCTCGGTGTGCAGGCGCTTCAGCTCCTCACGCATGCGGATGCGCAGGAAGGGGTCGAGCGCCGACAGCGGCTCGTCAAGCAGCAGGACGCCCGGCCGGGTGATCAGCGCGCGGGCCAGCGCGACGCGCTGCTGCTGCCCGCCGGAGAGCTGGGCGGGCAGCCGGTCCGCGTACTGGGACATGTGGACGAGGTCCAGCATCTCCCGCGCGCGGCGGCGCCGCTCTTCCTTCGCGACCCCCTTCATCTTCAGGCTGAAGGCGACGTTGTCGGTGCAGTCCAGGTGGGGGAACAGGGCGTAGCTCTGGAACATCATGGCGGTGCCGCGGCGGGCCGGCGGCTCCCCGTTCACCACCGTGTCGCCGATCAGCAGGTCGCCGTCGGAGATGTCCTCATGCCCGGCGATCATGCGCAGCGTGGAGGTCTTGCCGCAGCCGCTGGGGCCGAGCAGGCAGCAATAGGCCCCGGCGGCGATGCGCAGGTCGATGCCGTCCACGGCGACGGTGGAGCCGTAGAACTTGCGCAGCTTCACCAGTTCGACGGTTGATCCGGCTGCGGGCGATCCGGCTGCGGTCGATCTGGCGGTCATGGCCCTCTCCGATTTTGTGCACAATCCGCAGGTCCCGCTGCGGCTGTCGAATATGTCCGCAAGTTCCATGCCAGCGTGTGAATGGCGGAATTCCGCGGCTTTCCGGCGGCGAAAATCGGCGAATGGTCAGGATTTCAGCGCTGTGGCGCGAAATTGTGCATGGGTGGGCTGTGCCCGATGCATAGGCAGGCCGCGGCGGCCGCGTTTGCCTGCTGGTCCGTTTTGTGCACAATCTGCGGCAACAAACTGAACAGCGCCCGTGCCATCATGAAAACTGTCCTGAGCGCCCCCCGCCGCGCCGTCCGCGGGCGGGGGGAGGGGGCGGAGGCCCGCATCGTCCGCAGCATCGGCGAGGCCATCGCCGACCGCCGTCTGCCGCCCGGCACCAAGCTGGCCGAGGAAAGCTTGGCCGAGGTGTTCGGCGTCAGCCGGGAGCGGGTGCGCAAGGTGCTGCTTCTGCTGGCGCAGCGGCGCGTCGTGACGCTGATCCCCAACCGCGGCGCTTTCGTCGCCAAGCCCACCGCGCGGGAGGCGCGCGAGGTGTTCGAGGCCCGCCGCGTGATCGAGCGCGCCGTGGTGGAGGCGCTGGAGCGCAATCCCCGCCCCCTGCCGGACGAGATGTCGGCGAAGCTGCGTGCCCATCTGGCGCGGGAGGAGGAGGCCGACCGGGCCGGCGACCGCATGGCGCTGATCCGCCTGTCGGGCCAGTTCCACCAACTGCTGGCCGACTTCGCCGGAAACGCCACGCTGGCCGGCATCCTGGCCGACCTGATCGACCGCTCCAGCCTCGCCATCGCGGCGTTCGAGCGGCGGTCCTCGCACTCCTGTTCCGCCACCGAGCACCGGCGCTTCGTCGAGGCGCTGGAGTCCGGTCCGCCGGGTGCTGCGATGCGACTGATGATGGAGCATCTCGACGAGGTGGAGCGGCAGCTCGACCTCGACGCGCGGTCGGACGGCGCGGTCGATCTGAAATCCGTTTTCGCGGATCGGCCGGCGGGCCGGACGTAAGAGCCTGTCCGAACGGCCGGAGGATAGCCCGGCCCTATCGACCGCATAGGGACAAAGGGCTGCTTCCGATGGGTTCGGCTCGCTATTATGCTGCCCGCCGCGACATCGAGGTGACCGACATCATGCAGCCCATTTCCAAGCCCGCCGACCACCCGCCGGTTCCCGCGCGCCGCGTCGGTGTGCTTCTGATGAATCTCGGAACGCCGGAGGCGACCGACTACTGGTCGATGCGCCGTTACCTGAAGGAGTTCCTGTCGGACCCCCGCGTGATCGAGGTGCCGAAGGCGGTGTGGTGGCCGGTGCTGAACGGCATCATCCTGACCGTGCGTCCGGGCAAGAGCGGCCATGCCTACAAAAGCATCTGGAACGAGGAGCGCAACGAAAGCCCGCTGAAGACCGTCACCCGCGCCCAGGCGGAGGGCGTCGCGGCGGCGATGGCGGCGCGGCACGGCGAAAGCGTGGTGGTGGACTGGGCCATGCGCTACGGCCAGCCGGCGGTCGGCCCGGCGATCCAGCGGCTGAAGGACCAGGGCTGCGACCGCATCCTGCTGTTCCCGCTCTACCCGCAATATTCTGCGACCACGACGGCCACGGCCAACGATCAGGCCTTCCGCCAGCTGATGACCATGCGCTGGCAACCGGCGGTGCGCACCGTCCCCGCCTACCACGACGAGCCGGGCTACATCGAGGCGCTGGCCCGCTCGGTGGTGCGGCACATCGCGGCGCTGGACCACACGCCGGACGTCCTGCTGGCGAGCTTCCACGGCCTGCCGAAGGTCTATCTGGACCGCGGCGACCCCTACCACTGCTTCTGCGTGAAGACCGCGCGCCTGCTGGCCGAGCGGCTGGGCTGGGAGCCGGGACGCGTGCAGTACAGCTTCCAGTCGCGCTTCGGCAAGGCGGAATGGCTGAAACCCTACACCGACAAGACGGTCGAGGAACTGGCCCGCGCCGGCAAGACCAAGATCGCGGTGATCGCGCCGGGCTTCTCCGCCGACTGCGTGGAGACGCTGGAGGAGATTCAGTTCCAGGTGAAGGACGCCTTCATGGCGGCAGGCGGTGAGCGCTTCACCTACATTCCTTGCCTGAACGACCATCCCGACCATGTCATCTTCCTGGCCGACCTCGTGGAGCGCGAGCTGGGCGGCTGGGTGGACGGCGCCAGGACGCGGGCGGCCCGCGACGCGGAGGACCACGTCACGGCGTGACCCCCTTCTCCAAAATGGAGGGCCGCACAGGCGGAAAGGGTGGGTTGCCGGGGCGGCCCGGCTTCCCCATGCTGGCGGACGGACAGATTGGACGATGGTTGGGAGGATGCGGGGGATGCGGCGTGTGGTTCGGGCGGTGGCCGCCCTGGCACTGGGAGCGCTGCTGACGGCGGGGAGCGCCGCGGCGGCGGACAAGGTCCGTGTCGGATCGAAGCTGGACGCCGAAAGCGGCCTGCTCGGCACGATGATCCTGCAGGTGCTGGAGGCCAACGGCATCCCGGTGGAGAACAAGATCCAGCTCGGCCCCACCCGGATCGTGCGCAGCGCCCTGCTGGCCGGTGAGATCGACGTCTATCCGGAATACACCGGCAACGGCGCCTTCTTCTTCAATCTCGACAGCGATCCGGCCTGGAAGAACGCCGCCGCCGGCTACGAGACGGTGAAGCAGCTCGACCGGGACAAACACAACATCGTCTGGCTGACCCCGGCCCCGGCGAACAACACCTGGGGCATCGCGCTGCGCCGCGACGTGGCGGCGCCCAACAATCTCGCCACCATGGAGGATTTCTCCCGCTGGGTCGGTGCAGGCGGCACGGCGAAGCTCGCCGCCTCGGCGGAGTTCGTGGAAAGCCCGGCGGCGCTGCCCTCTTTCCAGAAATCCTACGGCTTCACGCTGAAGCCCGACCAGATCCTGGTGCTGGCCGGCGGCGACACGGCGGCGACCATCCGCGCGGCGGCCGAGGGCACCTCCGGAGTCAACACCGCCATGGTCTACGGCACGGACGGTGCCATCGCCGCGCTGGACCTCGTGGTCATGAAGGACACCAAGAGCGCGCAGATGGTCTACGCCCCGGCCCCGACCATCCGCGACGGCGTGCTGGATGCCCATCCGAAGATCCGCGATCTGCTGGACCCGGTTTTCAAGTCCCTGGACACCGAGACCCTGCGCGGGCTGAACGCCAAGATTTCGGTGGAAGGGCAGGACCCGCGGGCGGTCGCCACGACCTATCTGAAGTCGAAAGGCTTCCTGAACTGACGGGATGACCCGCGTCCGTCCGATCCACAACCGCGTCGCCCTGCTGCTCGCCGTCATGATCGTGACGGCGGCGCTGGCTTTGCCGTTCCTCGGTTTCGCGCCCAACCGGCTGCTGTCGGGAAAGGCCATCGCGTTGAGCGCGATGGCGGGTGCGGGGTGGAGCGGGGCGGCGCTGCTGCCGGTCGCCCTGCTGCTGGCCGTCGCGGCGAGCAAGGCGGCGCGGACCTCGTTCGGGGCGGGCTTCTGGGTGATGGAGGCCGCCGCTGTGCTCGCTGTTTTGGATGGGGTGCGGCGGCTGGGGCTGGGTCCCGCAGGGCGGGTCGCCGTGGGCGCTCTGACAGTGGCGCTGATCGGCGGGCAGTTCGCCGCCGGGCATCTCGACCAGCTGTCGATCATGAAGGAATACGCCAACCAGCGGGACGTCTTTGCCGGGGCCGTGCTGCGCCACGCCGCGCTGGTCGCCGCGGCCCTGGTGCCGACCCTGCTGATCGGCGTGCCGCTGGGCATCGCCGCGCAGCGCTCCCCCGCCGTGGGGCGGCTGGTCTTTCCGGTGCTGAACGTCGTGCAGACGATTCCGTCCATCGCGCTGTTCGGCCTGCTGCTGGCCCCGCTGTCGGCGCTGGCCGCCGCCTTTCCGGGGCTGGGGATCGGCGGGGTGGGGCCGGTGCCGGCGGTGATCGCGCTGACGCTCTATTCGCTGCTGCCCATCGCGCGCAACACCGCCGCCGGGCTGGCCGGCGTGCCGGAGCCGGTGCGGGAGGCGGCGCGCGGCATCGGCATGACGCCGAGCCAGATCTTCTGGCGGGTCGAGGCGCCGCTGGCCCTGCCAGTGTTCCTGGCTGGGCTGCGGATCACGCTGGTCCAGGCGGTCGGGCTGGCCGCCGTGGCGGCGCTGATCGGCGCCGGCGGGCTGGGGGCGATCATGTTCCAGGGGCTGTTCGCCAACGCGCTGGACCTCGTGCTGCTGGGGGCGGTGCCGGTGATCCTGCTGGCCGTCGCCGCCGACGCGGCGCTGAAGCTGGCCTCGGCGCTGGCGCTGTCGAGGCTCGGGAGGACGGCGGCGTGATCGCCTTCGAGGGAGTGACCAAGCGGTTCGGCGCCTGGACCGCCGTGGACGACCTGTCCCTGACCGTGGCGGCCGGGGAGTTCCGCGTGCTGATCGGGCCGTCCGGCTCCGGCAAGTCCACGGTCCTGCGGATGATGAACCGGCTGATCGCCCCCGACGCCGGAACCATCCGGGTGGAGGGGGAGGACATCGCCCGCCTGAAGCCGGAAACGCTGCGCCGCCGCATGGGCTACGTGATCCAGAGCATCGGGCTGTTCCCGCACTGGACGGTGGAGCGCAACATCGCCGCCGTGCCGGACCTGCTCGGCTGGCCCAGGGCGCGGGTGCGCGACCGGGTGACGGAACTGCTCGCCCTGCTGAACCTCGACCCGGAGCGCTACCGCGGCGCCTACCCGCACGAACTGTCCGGTGGCCAGCAGCAGCGCGTCGGCGTCGCCCGCGCGCTGGCGGCAGAGCCGCACATCCTGCTGATGGACGAGCCGTTCAGCGCGCTCGACCCGATCACCCGCGGCACCTTGCAGGCGGAGATGGCGGCGATCCACAAGGCGACCGGGACCACCATCGTCTTCGTCACCCACGACATGGACGAGGCGCTGGCGCTGGCCAGCCGGATCGCCATTCTGGACCGTGGACGGCTGGTGCAGACCGGCACGCCGCGCGACATCCTGACCGCCCCCGCCGACGACCGGGTGCGCGATCTGGTGGGGCGCGAGGATTGGGAGCTGAAGCGGCTGGCCGTGGAGACGGTGGCGGAGCGGCTGCGCCCCGGCGAAGCGGTGCCGGGCGATCCGCTGGCGGCGGGGGCGTCGCTGCGTCAGGCGCTGGCCGTGATGGTGGCGCGCGGCACCGACCGGCTTCCCGTGGCGGACGGGCAGGGACGCTTGGCGGGCACGCTCCATCTCGCCGACCTGCTGCGCGGGCCGGACCGGTCGTGAGCCGCCTGCGGAGTCTGCTGACGGACCGGCTGGCGCTGGGGCTGCTCGTCCTGGCGGCGCTGGTGCTGGGGATGCCGGCGCTGAAGCCGCTGTTTGCCGCAGCCTTCCCGGCGCTCGACCGGCCCTTGTACGAGGCGGACGGTTTCCTGGCCCTGACGCTGGACCATTTGGCTCTGGCCGGCGGGGCGAGCCTGATCGCGGTTCTGCTTGGCGGGGCGGCGGGAATCGCGGTGACCCGACCCTTCGGACGGGAATTCCGCGGCATCCTCGACGCGGTGGCGGCGATGGGCCAGACTTTCCCGCCGGTGGCGGTGCTGGCCGTCTCGGTCCCCGTCCTGGGCTTCGGCCCGGCCCCGGCGCTGATCGCGCTGACGCTCTATGGGCTGCTGCCCATCGTCGAGAACACGGTGGCCGGCCTGGAATCGGTGCCGGAACCGGTGCGCGAGGCGGCGCGCGGCATGGGCATGGGGCCGGGCGCGCTGCTGTGGCGGGTGGAACTGCCGCTGGCCGCCCCGGTGATCCTGGCCGGGGTGCGGACGGCGGCGGTCGTCAATCTCGGCACGGCGGCCATCGCCTCCACGGTCGGGGCGAAGACCCTCGGCCTGCCGATCATCGTCGGGCTGAACGGCTCCAACCCGGCCTACGTCATCCAGGGCGCGGTGATCGTGGCCGCCCTGGCGGTGGTGCTGGACGCCGGATTCGACCGGCTGGCGGCGCGCCTGACCCGCTGGCGGCCCGGCGCCGCCTGAAGGAGGTTCCTTGAAAGAAGGTCGCCTGAAGGGCAGCGCCGGTTGGCATCACTTGTAGCCGAGCTTGCGCAGGGCCGGCTCATCAAGGGCCTGCGCCCGCGTCAGAGTGTTCCCACTGACGACGATCCGAATATGGGTCTGGATGTCCTTCAGGACGCCCACATAGGCACCGTTGCCGATCCCATTGGAGAAATCGGTGCGCTGCTGGCCCGTGATGTTCAGGCTTTTCGCGCCGTTCGGGTCGATGAACAGGTTGTAGAGCTTCAGCGCGCCCCGCTGGTCGACGCCCTTGCGCGTGATCGACAGGAACTCGACGTTCTCGTCGGTTTGCTCCGTTTTGGCGTAGGCGTGCAGCAGAAGCGTCAGCTTGCTGCTTTTCAGGATGTCGTCGATGTCCTTGCCTTCGAAGGGGTTCACGAATTGGCCGCCATTGGTTTGCTGCGCCGCCTTTGCAGCGGCCTTGCGCTGCTTTTCATGGGCCGCCTCGTCCTTGGCCAAGCGGGTCTTGATGTCCTTGTGGTCCTTGTCAATGGCGTCCTCGAGGGCCTTCACCAGCTTCGCCGTGACGCCCGGCACCGCCTTGGTAGCGGCCAAGGCCTTCTTCGCCACCGCGTCCTTCGGGTTCGCCTTCGCCAGGGCGCCGAGATCCTTGGAGGCTGCGGCTGCCAGCGTGTTGAGCATCTTCATCTTGCGGAACACGCGGGCGATGGCGTTGTCCACCTCGCTCTCATAGACGTGGATGGTGTCCTCGTCCAACGGCTCAGGCTTGGTGAGGGCGAGCAGCATCACCTTGTGCCACGTGATCGAGTTGAACGCCTTCTCCGCGTCAGCCATCCCGGCCAGCAGATCCGCGCATTCCTGCCGGGTCCGGTACGTCCCCAGGCTGGCCGTCGCCACGCGCGGAATGAGTTCGTCCGGGTATCCGATGATCTTCATAGCCTGCTCCTCCCTGCCGGTTAGTGGCGGGAAGCCTGCCGGAGCGGCTTGGGCGGAGCAATTCGAGATCGGTCGGAATGACGGGAGACTCCGGCGCGATCTGCACCTTTGCGGACCGATCCCGCGGCGGGGTCGCTTCCCCTCGCCGCGAGACGGTGCCGCGTCACTGCGGCGGGATGCGCAGGACCTGACCGGGATAGATCTTGTTCGGGTCCTTCAGCATCGGCTTGTTCGCCTCGAAGATGGCGTTGTAGCGGTTGGGGTCGCCGTAGACCTTCTTGGCGATGGCGGACAGGGTGTCGCCCTTCTCCACCGTGTGGAACTGCGTCTGGCTGGCCGGCTGCTCGGTCGGCTGGTCCGGGCCGCCCGCGCCTTGGTCCTTGGCGATGACGGCGGTCTGGTCGTCCACCCGTGACACGCCCTTCACGTTGCCGAGCGCCACCGCGATCTTCTCCTTCTCCTCCTGCGAGGCGGCGCTGCCGCGCACGGTCACCGTGTCGTCGGCGACCTGGATGTCCAGCCCATTGGTCGGCAGGCCGACCTGCGTCAGGTGGGATTTCAGCTCGTCGGCGGTCGGAGTGTCCGCGGCACCGACCTTTTCGCCGTGATCGCGGCGGAAGAAATCGAACAGGCCCATCATGTCCTCCCTCGGTTGTCGCCTTGGTGAAGCGATCCCGGACAACATCACTGCGGCTCGCTGGTTTCACGCGCGGAGGAGGGGGGTAGGAACGCCGGGCTTAGCAGGTGCGTTCGACTTCCCAAATAAGGCCATGGAGCCCAGATAACGTCATAGAGAATCACGCCGAAAGGGGAGAGGATCATACCGCCCCCTGCGCAAAGGAGCCGCCGATGAACCCGTCCGACGACTGGCGGATTCCGCCGCAATTCCAGCCCGACCCGGATGATCTGGCCTATGATCTGGACCGGGCGCTGTCCGCCGTGGTCGGGCTGCGGGCCAGCGTTCCTGAAGACGCCTACACCGCCGGCGTGCTGGGCACGGAGCGCGCCGGGCAGGGCGCCGTCATCCGCGAGGACGGGCTGGTCCTGACCATTGGCTATCTGATCGCGGAGGCCGAGGATATCTGGCTGACCACCAACGATGGACGGGCGGTGCAGGCGCATGTCGTCGCCTATGACCACACCAGCGGCTTCGGGCTGGTGCAGGCGCTGTCGCCGCTGGGCGTGCCGGCGCTGATGCTCGGCTCGTCGCGCCATGTGCAGTTGGGCGACCCGGTGGTGGTGGCCGGGGCCGGCGGGCGCGAGCGCTCCATCACCGCGCGGGTGGTCGCCCGACAGGAGTTCGCCGGCTACTGGGAATACATGATCGACGACGCCCTGTTCACCCTGCCGGCCCATCCCAACTGGGGCGGCACGGCGATGCTGGGGGCGGGGGGCGAACTGCTGGGCATCGGTTCACTCCAGCTCCAGTACCGGGCGCCGGAGGAGCGCGTCCTGCCGCTGAACATGAACGTGCCTATCGACCTGCTGAAGCCGATCCTGGACGACCTGATGACCCGCGGAAAAGTCGCCGGCCCGCCGCGCCCATGGCTCGGCCTCTACGCGACGCAGGACGAGCGGGAGCGGGTGGTGCTGGTCGGTCTGGCCGGCGACGGACCGGCGCAGCGGGCGGAGCTGCGGGCCGGCGACGTGGTGCGCGCGGTGGCCGGGCAGCCGGTGGGCTCTCTGGCCGACTTCTACAGGGCCCTGTGGAATCTCGGCCCGGCGGGGGTCGACGTGCCGCTGACCATGGAGCGGGAAGGCGACGTGTTCGACATGCGTGTCGGATCCAGCGACCGCGAGCGTTTTTTGAAGGCGGCGCGGCGGCACTGACAGGCGGAACTGTGCGACACTGGCGCTCCAGAACCAAGAAGACGGGTTGGAGAGCGCTTTTATGGACGACTTGATGAAGGGGGAACCGGCCTCCGGCTTCCAGACCCTGCTCGGCTACACGCTGGTGCGCTGGGAGGACGGCGTGGCGGAGGTGGAACTGACCATCGCTCCGCAGCACCGCAACCGGGGCGGCGTCCTGCACGGCGGTGCGCTGATGACCCTGCTCGACACCGCCATGGGATTCGCGGCGACCCACTGCGCGGTGCCCGGCCATTCGCGCCGGGTGGTCACGCTGTCGCTGTCCTCCAGCTTCCTGGGCGCGGTGGCGGAGGGCACGGTGGTGGCCCGCGGCACGCTGCTGGGCGGCGGACGCAAGATCGTCGGCTGCCGGGGCGAGGTGCGGCGCAAGGACGACGGCGCGCTTCTGGCGTCCGCCGAGGGAATGTTCAAATATGCCCCCGGAAGCGAAAATCCGGAGGGAACGCCCCGATGACCAACACGAACGATAAGAAGACCGGCCTGGACATCGCGCAGGACGGCCGTGTCCTGCGCCTGACCATCAACGACCCGGCCACCCGCAACTCGATCGGCCCGGCGCTGATGGAGGCGGCCCGCGCCGTCTTCGACGCGGCGGCGGTGGACGCAAGCGTCGGGGCCGTGGTGCTGACCGGCGCCGAGGGGGCCTTCTGCTCCGGCGGCAATCTGAAATGGCTGAAGGAGGCGCGGGGCGGCGACCGCGAGTCGGTGCGGGCGGGGGTGGAGAGCTTCCACGCCATGATCCGCAGCCTGCGCGCCTGCCCCAAGCCGGTGATCGCCGCGGTCGAGGGGCCGGCGGGCGGGGCGGGCTTCCCGCTGGCGCTGGCCTGCGACCTGATCGTCGCGGCGGAGGATGCGGTCTTCACCCTGTCCTACATCAAGGTCGCGCTGACCTCCGACGGCGGCGGCACGGCGTCGCTGGCCCGCGCGCTGCCGCCGCAGCTCGCCGCGGAAATCCTGTTCGAGGGCGGGCGCGTCGGGGCGCCGCGTCTGGCGCAGCTCGGCATAATCAACCGGCTGACCGCCCCCGGCGGTGCGCTGGTCGAGGCGACCGCCTGGGCGGAGCGGCTGGCCGCCGGCCCGACCGCCGCGCTGGGCCGCGCCAAGGGGCTGCTGGAGGTGGCTTACGGCGGGCTGGCGGATCAGCTCGACCGAGAGCGCGACGCCTTCGTGGAGTCGCTGTTCAACGACGAGGCCGGGGAGGGCGTGACCGCCTTCTTCGAGAAGCGGGCGCCGGTGTTTTCGAAGGGGTGAGTGGTCGCGCTGGTGCCCCCTCCCTAACCCTCCCCTGCGATAGCGGGGGAGGGCCGGGGTGGGCGCCCGTGCCGCAGCCTCAGACCCCCTTCCACTCCGTGTGCACCATGCCCGGACGGTCCGTGCGTTCATAGCCGTGGGCGCCGAAATAGTCGCGCTGGGCCTGGATCATGTTGGCCCACAGCCGGCCGCTGCGGTAGCCGTCCCAGTAGGACAGGGCCGAGGCCATCGCCGGCACCGGCACCGCGGCCAGCGTTGCGGCGGCCACCATGCGGCGGAAGCCGGCGTCGCCGCGGGTCATCAGGCCGGCGATGTCGGGGTCCAGCATCAGGTTCGGCAGTTCCGGCGCGCGGTTCAGCGCGGTCAGGATGCGGTCGAGCAGACGGGCGCGGATGATGCAGCCGCCGCGCCAGATGCGCGCCACCGCCGCCAGATCGACGTCCCAGCCGAATTGCCGGCTGCCCGCGGCGATGACCGCGAAGCCCTGGGCGTAGACCGCGATCCGCCCGCTGAGCAACGCGTCGCCGACCGACGCGACCAGATCCTCCTTGGAGGGAACGTGCGGGATGGCCAGCGCCTCGGCGGCGCGCACGCGCTCGTCCTTCAGGGCGGACAGGCAGCGGGCGTGCACCGCCTCGGCGATGGTCGGGGCGGGCATGCCCAGCTCCAGCGCGGTGGTCGCCGCCCAGTGGCCGGTGCCCTTCTGGCCGGCGGCGTCGCGGATCACCTCAAGGATCGGAGCGCCGGTCTCGCCGTCCTTGGTGCGCAGGATGTCGGTGGTGATCTCCATCAGGTAGGAGGCCAGCTCCCCGCCGTTCCATTCCGCGAAGATGTCCGCCAGACGCTCGTAGGAGCAGCCGCCGATCTCGCGCAGAAGATGATACGCCTCGGCGATCAGCTGCATGTCGGCGTATTCGATCCCGTTGTGGATCATCTTGACGAAATGGCCCGCCCCCTCCGGCCCGACGCGGGCGAAGCAGGACTCGCCGTCCGGCGCGCGGGCGGCGATGGCGGCCAGCAGCGGGGCAACGGGGGCCAGCGCTTCGGCGTCGCCGCCGGCCATCAGGGCGGGACCGCGCCGCGCGCCTTCCTCGCCGCCCGACACGCCCAACCCGACGAAGCGCACGCCCGCCGCGGCGGCGAGTGCCGCGCGGCGGTTGGTGTCGCGGAAATGGGAGTTGCCGCCGTCGATCAGCACATCGCCCGGCGACAGGCGGGGCAGCAGGGCGGCCGTCAGCTCGTCCACCGGGGCGCCGGCGGGCACCATCATCAGGATCGTCCGAGGCGCCTTGAGCGCGCCCAACAGTTCCTCCACCGACGCGCAGGGGACGGCGTTGCCCACCTGGGCGGCGAAGGCGCCGCGGCGTCCCTCGTCCAGGTCGTAGCCCGCCACCACGGCCCCATGGTCGGCCAGATTGGCGGCGAGGTTGCGCCCCATCACGCCCAGGCCGAGGACAGCGATATCCGCTCCGGTCCTGGTCGAGTTGCCCTGCACCATTACGACGAACTCCCGTACATTCTCTTTGACGAAACCCCGCGGCGCGGGGGTCGGTTTCGGTCTCTCAAGTGGTCTCGCGCACCATCAGGCGAAAGCCCAGATCCACGCGGCGCGGATTTTCCCGGCTTTTCGGTGTCCGGTCCGCCATGCCCGCGATCAGCAGGCGGGCCGCCTCCACGCCGATGGCGCGGCGGGGGGTGGCGACGGTGGTCAGCGGCGGGACGGTCCAGGCCGCCCCAGCCAGATCGTTGAAGCCGGCGACGGCCAGCCGCTCCGGCACCGGAATGCCGAGCCGCGCGCATTGGAACAGCGCGCCCTGCGCCAGATCGTCGTTGCACAGGAACAACGCGTCGGTGTCCGGGTGGGTGGCCAGCGTGCGTTCCAGCAGCTCCGCGCCCAGCGCGACGGAGGTGGCGTCCGGCACCATCAGCTCCAAGGCGGGGTCGTGCCGTCCGGCGTCGCGCAGCGCTTGCCGCCAGCCGTCGCAGCGCTGGCGCGTCCGCGGGTCGAGCTGCCCGGCGATCAACCCGATCCGCCGCCGCCCCCGCGCGGCCAAATGCGCGCCGACGGCGTAGCCGGCGTCGAACTGCGAGAAGCCGACCGTCTGCACCGGGCAATCGCTGTGTTCAACCTCCGCGGCCAGATCCATGGTGTGGACGACCGGGATCGTGAGGCCGCGCAGCAAATCCCAGGTGCCCGGCGTGTGGTCGAGCCCGCTCAGGATCACCCCGTCCGGATCGTGGGCGAGCTGGGTGCGCAGGACGCGCTCCTCCGCCTCCGGGCCGTAGCCGGTGATGCCGACCAGCGGCTGGTAGCCTTGCGGGCTCAGCGTCTCCTGCACGCCGGCCAGCAGGTCGATGAAGACGGCGTTGGTCAGGGAGGGGATCAG
Organism: Azospirillum sp. Marseille-Q6669; assembly: GCF_965111635.1. Lineage (NCBI taxonomy): Bacteria > Pseudomonadati > Pseudomonadota > Alphaproteobacteria > Rhodospirillales > Azospirillaceae > Azospirillum > Azospirillum sp. Marseille-Q6669. The sequence continues at coordinate 2,398,473 of NZ_CBCOOP010000001.1, forward strand.
CACCGCCACCGTCATCGTTCGCGCCGAGGCCAGCGCCGACGCCACGCGGCTGGGCACGAAGCCCAGGCGGCGGCTCGCCTCCTCGACGCGGGCGCGCACCTCCTCGCTGACCGTGTCGGGCCGGCGCAGGGCGCGGGACACGGTCATGGCGCTGACCCCGGCGGCGGCGGCGACGTCGGCCATGGTGGCGCGCCCGCTGCGCGAGGATCGGGGTTTGCGGGGGGTGGCGGTCATCAGCGTTCCAGTTGTCCGGCGGCCATTATCCCGCGCCGGATTGGGCTTTACAAGCCTCGTTTGTTAGCGGTAACATGCGCATCTCTCCCCAGCCATTTTGTTTCGAGGACCGACCAGCATGAGCGCTCTTCCGTCTCCCGATGTTACCGCTAACATAAGCGAGGCCGTGGACGCGATCGTGGTGATGGGCGTGGCGGGCTGCGGCAAGACCTCGGTGGGGGAGGAACTGGCCCGGCGGCTCGGCTGGCAGTTCCTGGAGGGCGACGGCTTCCACCCGCCGGAGAACATCGCGAAGATGTCCGCCGGCATCCCGCTTCAGGACGAGGACCGCTGGGGCTGGCTGGACACCATCGCCGCCCACATCGCCCTGGCGCGGGAGGCGAAGGCACCGATCGTCGTCTCCTGCTCCGCGCTGAAGCGGCGCTACCGCGACCGGCTGAGCGCCGGCGGGACGCGCGTCCTGTTTGTCCATCTCGACGGCAGCCGGGACACCATCCACGCCCGCATGGCGCTGCGCGCCGGCCATTTCATGCCGACCACCCTGCTCGACAGCCAGTTTGCGGCGCTGGAGCCGCTGGAGGCCGGAGAACTCGGCATCGTCTGCGACATCGACGCCAGCCCGGCGGAGATCGCCGCCCGCGTGTCCTCCCAGATCGCTTCCGCCGCCTGAACAATCCGCCGTCTGGAAGGACCGCGCCATGATGAGTCTTCATCCCGTCCTCGACGCCGTCACCCGCCGCATCCGAGAGCGAAGCCAGCCCACCCGCGCCGCCTATCTGGAGCGGCTGCGCGCCGCCGCGGCGCAGGGGCCGCGCCGCTTGGCGCTGGGCTGCGCCAACCGGGCGCACGGCTTCGCCGGCTGCACCGCGGCGGAGGACAAGGCGGCGCTGCGCGGCGGCTCCACCCCGGCCATCGGCATCGTCACCTCCTACAACGACATGCTGTCCGCCCATCAGCCCTACGAGGACTACCCGGAGCGTCTCAAGGCGGCGGTGCGGGCGGCGGGCGGCGTGGCGCAGGTGGCGGGCGGCGTGCCGGCCATGTGCGACGGCGTCACCCAGGGTGAGCCGGGGATGGAATTGTCGCTGTTCTCGCGCGAGGTCATCGCCATGGGGACGGCGGTCGCCCTGTCGCACGGCACCTTCGACGGGGTGCTGTGCCTCGGCGTCTGCGACAAGATCGTTCCGGGTCTGCTGATCGGCGCGCTGTCCTTCGGCCATCTGCCCACCGTCTTCGTGCCCGCCGGGCCGATGCCCTCCGGCCTGCCCAACAAGGAGAAGGGGCGCATCCGCCAGCTCTACGCGGAAGGCAAGCTGGACAAGGACGCGCTGCTGGAGGCGGAGGCCGCGTCCTATCACGCGCCGGGTACCTGCACCTTCTACGGCACCGCCAATTCGAACCAGATGCTGGTCGAGATGATGGGGCTGCACCTGCCGGGGGCGAGCTTTGCCAACCCCGGCACGGCGCTGCGCGACGCGCTGACCGACGCGGCGGCGCGGCGGGTGGTCGCCCTGCGCACGCCCATCGGCGAGATCGTCGACGAGCGCGCCATCGTCAACGCGGTGGTCGGGCTGCTGGCGACCGGCGGCTCGACCAACCACACGCTGCATCTGCCGGCGATCGCGGCGGCGGCGGGGATTGCCCTGACCTGGGAGGATTTCGCCGAGCTGTCGGCGGTGGTGCCGCTGCTCGCCCGCGTCTACCCGAACGGCAGCGCCGACGTGAACCATTTCGAGGCGGCGGGCGGCATGGCCTTCCTGATCGGGGAACTGGCCGACGCCGGGCTTCTGCACGGCGACGCCGCCACCGTGTGGGAGGACGACAGCATCGCCGCCTACCGCCGCCCGCTGCGGCTGGAGGGGAGTGAACTGGTGCGCGGCGCGGCGGTCCGGGAGAGCGCCGACCCCGCTGTGCTGGCTCCGGTGTCGTCGCCCATGGCGGCGGAGGGCGGGCTGCGCGTGCTGAGCGGGCCGCTGGGCCGCGCGGTGGTGAAGGTCTCCGCCGTGAAGCCGGACCATCGCGTGATCGAGGCGCCGGCCCGCGTCTTCGCCGACCAGGAGTCGGTGCAGACCGCCTTCCGCCGTGGTGAGTTGCACTGCGACGTGGTCGTGGTGGTGCGCTTCCAGGGTCCGAAGGCCAACGGCATGCCGGAACTGCACAAGCTGACGCCGCCGCTGGGCGTGCTTCAGGATCTCGGCTACCGGGTGGCGCTGGTCACGGACGGGCGGATGTCCGGTGCCTCGGGCAAGGTCCCGGCGGCGATCCACGTCACGCCGGAGGCCGCGGCTGGCGGTCCGCTGGGGCGGGTGCGGGATGGCGACATGCTGCGGCTGGACACCGAGCGCGGCACGCTGGAGGTGCTGGTGGACGACGCGGCGTGGTCCGCCCGCCCGCTGGCGGATGCGCCGGCGGATGGCGGCGTCGGCTGCGGGCGGGAGCTGTTCGGCGTGTTCCGCCGGGCGGTCGGCAGCGCCGAGGCCGGGGCGTCGGTGTTCGGGTGAATGTTTCCCTCTCCCCTCCGGGGAGAGGGTTAGGGTGAGGGGGGTGCGCTTGTGCCGGACGGTACCGCCATGCGCAACTCCCTCACCGGCCCTCCGGGCCACCCTCTCCCCAGAGGGGAGAGGGTTGTAAAAGCTGCCCTGGTGGGCGCCAGGGCAGTCCGATCACTTCACGGTCAGCTCGTAGGTGCCCATCGTCCCGTACACGGCGACCGACGTGCTGCCCGCCGGGACCATGACGGTGCCGACGTGCGAGCCGGTGGTCACCACGTCGCCGGCCTTCAGGCCGCCCAGGCTGACCGCGCCGGTGTTGGCCATCCACACCAGAAGGCGCACCGGCTCGCCCGCCGAATTGCCGGCGACCGTGTCGGCCTTCGTCTCGCCGTCGACCACCAGGGCCACCCGCTCCTTCAGCGGCTCCAGCGAGCGCCAGTCGGCGATGGCCGGGCCGACGACCAGGGCGCCGTGGTTGAACTGGTCGGCCATGTGGCTGAGCCCGTCCTGCGAGCCGAAACCGGCGAAACGCGTGTCGACGATCTCGAAGGCCGGGTGGACGGACCCGACGGCGTCCAGGACCTCCTCGCGGCTGTAGGGCTCGGCGCGGGGCGGCAGGTCCTTGGCGAATGTGTAGGCGATCTCGGCTTCCATGCCGATGACCTGATAGTCCGCGGCGGGAAGCGTCGTGGTGTCGAAGAACAGCGTGTCGGCGTGGATGGGGGCGCGGAACGGCTCCGTGTCCGGCGTGCGGGCGCCGACCTTCCAGGCGACCACTGGGCCGAGGCGGCGGGCCACGGCGTCTTGGATGGCGTAGGCCTCGACCTCGCTGGTCGGGCGGGTCGGCAGGGCGGACAGCCAGTCGCGGCTCTTGCGCGCCTGGATCAGGGCATCGACGGAATCGCGGAATGCGGACTCGTTGATCTCTTCGGACATCGTCTTCGGGCCTTCGCTTTTCTTCGGTTATTGGTGCTTGTCGGGTTGGTCTCTCATGGCGCCGCAGGACTCGCGGATGACCAGCCGGGCGGGCAGGATCACGCGCTCCGGCGCCCCCTGCGGGTCGGCGATGCGGCGCAGCAGCAGGCGGGCGGCCTCCTGCCCGATCTGGCGGGCGGAGGTCGCGACGGTGGTCAGGGCGGGGCGGCTGATCGCCGCTTCGGTCAGGTCGTCGAAACCGGTCACGGCGATGTCCCGTCCTGCCCGCAGACCACGGGCCTCCAGCCCCAGCATCACGCCGAACGCGACGAGGTCGTTGTAGCACAGCATCGCGGTGGGGGGATCGGCAAGATCCATCAGCGGCCCCACCGCGTCCAACCCGCCGCGGCGGGTGGCCGGGCAGCGCACGACGAGGTCCGGGGTCAGGCCATGGCGGCGCAGCGCCGCGGCGAAGCCGACACGGCGCCCGGCGAAGGCGGAGTGGGACAGGTTGCCGCCGACGAAGGCGATGCGGCGATGGCCGATCCGCAGCAGATGCTCGGTCACCATCTCCATCCCGAACTCGTAATCGACCCCGGCGTAATCGCCTTCGCGGGCGGAGATGAAGCGCAGCGCCTGGACGACCGGAAGCTGCCACTGGCGCAGCCGGTCCAGCAGCGCCGGCGACGTGCCAGCGGCGGGGCAGATGATCACCCCGTCCACATTCTGCTCGCGCATGCGCTGGAGGTAGCGGTCCTGCCGCTCCCCCGATTCCGCGGTGTTGGCGAGGAAGGCGACGACCCCCTGCTCACCCAGGACGTCATCCACCCCGGCGGTCAGCTCGCCATAGAAGGAGTTGTTGATCTCGCAGACGAGCAGCCCGACCGTGTCGGTGCGGGCGGCGCGCAGAGTCGCGGCGCCGCGGTTGTAGACGTAGCCCAAGGCCGCGATGGCGGCCTGCACGCGTTCCCGCGTCTCGGCGGCGACCAGCGGGCTGCCGCGCAGGACGAGCGAGACGGTGGACCGCGACACCCCGGCGTGGTGGGCCACCTCCGTCAGGGTGATGCGGGCCGGTCCGCCGCGCTCGTCAAGGATGGTCATTCACGCCGCCATTCAGACGACGGCGGTCGGCAGCGGCTGGCCGGCGAAGAAGGCGGACAGGTTCGCCAGCACCAGATTGCCCATCGCCATGCGCGTTTCCACCGTGGCGCTCGCCTGGTGCGGCTGGAGCACGACGTTGTCCAGGCCGAACAGGGCCTCAGGCGCGTGCGGCTCGTTGGCGAAGACGTCCAGGGCGGCCCCGCCGAGACGCCCGTCGGTCAGGGCGGCGACCAGCTCCGGTTCGTCGACCACGGCGCCGCGGGCGACGTTGACCAGCAGCCCGTCCGGCCCCAGCGCCTCGATCACCGCGCGGTTGACCATGTTGCGGGCGTCCGGCCCGGCCGAGGCGGCGACGATCAGGATGTCGCTCTCCCGCGCCAGATCGACCGGGGAGGCGACGAAGCGGTAGGACACGTCGCTGCGCGGCTTGCGGTTGGTGTAGGCGATGTTCATGCCGAAGCCGGCGGCGCGCTGGGCGATGGCCATCCCGATGCGGCCCAGCCCCAGAATGCCCAGCCGCTTGCCGGTGACCTTGCGGGCCAGCGGCAGCCCGCCGCCCGGCCAGCGCCCGGCGCGCACGAAGCGGTCGCCGACCATCATGCGGCGCGACCCGGCGATCATCAGCCCGATGGCGAGATCGGCCACGTCGTCGGTCAGCACGTCGGGCGTGTTGGTGACGCGGACGCCGCGGCTGGCCGCGTGCTTCAGGTCCACCGCGTCGGTGCCGACGCCGTTGATCGCGACGATCCCCAGGTTGGAGCAGGCGTCCATGATCGCGTTGCTGACGCCCGTGCCGCCGCCGGTGACGACGGCGCGGACGCGCGGCCCCACCTCCGCGACCAGCCGGTCGCGGTCGGGCGCGCCGGCGAGGCGGTGGACGGTGTAGCCCGCGTCCAGCGCCGCCTCGATGTCCGGCATCATGGATTCGATGAGGAGGATCTCCGGCTTCATCAAACGCTGTCCTTAATGGGGAAGACTCAGTGGGTGAGGATCTGGCCGAGGAAGTTGCGGGTCCGCTCGGACCTCGGATTCGTGAAGAACTCGGCGGGGGTGGCCTGCTCGACGATCTCGCCGCGGTCCATGAAGATGACGCGGTCGGCGACCGACTTGGCGAAGCCCATCTCGTGCGTGACGCAGAGCATGGTCATGCCGTCCTCGGCCAAACCGATCATGGTGTCGAGAACCTCCTTGACCATCTCGGGATCCAGCGCGGAGGTCGGCTCGTCGAACAGCATGACCTTGGGATTCATGCACAGCGAGCGGGCGATGGCGACGCGCTGCTGCTGCCCGCCGGAGAGCTGGCCGGGATATTTGTCCGCCTGCTCCGGGATGCGCACGCGGGCCAGATATTTCATGGCGATGTCGCGCGCTTCCTGCTTGGAGGTGCCGCGCACCCGCATGGGCGCCAGCATGCAGTTCTCGACCACGGTCAGGTGCGGGAACAGGTTGAACTGCTGGAACACCATCCCGACGTCGCGCCGCACCTGATCGAGGTGGCGGTGGTGAGCGTCGATCGTGACGCCGTTGACGGTGATCGTGCCCTTCTGATGCTTCTCAAGCTGGTTGATGCAGCGGATCAGCGTGGACTTGCCGGAGCCCGAGGGGCCGCAGATGACGATCCGCTCGCCCTTGTGGACCTCCAGCTCGATGTCCTTCAGCACATGGAAGCTGTCGTACCATTTCTGGACGCCGGCCATCCGGATGACGACCTCGCCGCTGACCGGCCGCGGCGCGGGGACGTCCGTCGTATCGTAAGCCGAGGCCATGGGGGACTCCTCCTTTATCCAAACCCTCTCCCCTCCGGGGAGAGGGGAGAGGGAATGTGGGACGTTACGACTTGGTCAGCGGGGGCAGGTCGGTGCCAAGCCACTTCTTGTGGACCTCGTTCAGCTCGCCGTTCGCCTTCGCGGTCTCGATGAACTCGTTGACCCACTTCAGCAGGGCATCCTGGCCCTTGCGCATGGCGATGCCCTGGACCTGACGGTTCAGCACGAACTTCATCTCGTAGTTGGCCTGCGGGGCCAGCTTCTTGATCTCCTTGGTGACCACGTTGCTGAGGCCCAGCGCGTCCACCTGACCGGACAGCATGGCCTGAACGGCGCTGGCGTCATCGTCGAAGCGCATGATGCGCGCGTCCTTCGGGGCGACGGCGGTCAGGGCGTTGTCCTGGGTGCTGGCGCGGGCGACGCCGACGCGCTTGCCGGACAGCTCCGCGGCCTCCTTGATCTTGGTGTTGGCCGGGGCGACCAGACCGATCTCGATGGCGGCGTAGGGCTCGGAGAACTGCACCTGCTCGGCGCGGGCCGGGGTGATGCCCAGCGAGGCGACCAGCAGATCGACCTTGTTGGTCAGCAGGTAGGGGATGCGGTTCGGGCCGGTGACCGGAACGATCTCCACCGGGACGCCCATGTGCTTGCCCAGCAGCTTGGCAACGTCGGCGTCGTAGCCGTCCGGCTTGCCGTCGGCGGTGGTGATGCCGAAGGGCGGGAAGTCCACCAGCATGCCGATGGTCAGCTTGCCCTTCGACTTGATCTCGTCGACGGTCTGGGCGGCGGCCGGAGCGGCCAGGGCGACGGCAGCAGCCATCATGGCGCCGGCGACGGCGAGGCGGCGGGTGATCGACAGGGTCATTGGGGTTTCCTCACGGTTCTTATGAAAACAGGGTCAGCGGGTGGCGAGGGCGTAGCGCCGCTCCAGACGGGCGCTGAGCAGCGACAGCGGCCAGCACATCAGGAAGTAGAGCACCGCCACGATCCCGAACACCAGGAAGGGCTGGAAGGTGGCGTTGTTGACGATCTGCCCGGCGCGGGTCAGCTCGGTGAAGCCGATGATGGCGGCCAGCGACGTGCTCTTGATGAGCTGCACCAGGAAGCCCACGGTCGGCGGCACCGCGACCTTCACCGCCTGCGGCAGGATCACGTAGCGCATCAGCCCGGGATAGCGCAGGCCGAGCGCCGAGGCGGCCTCCCACTGGCCGCGCGGCACCGCCTGGATGCAGCCCCGCCAGATCTCGCCGAGGAAAGCGCTGGCATTCAGCGTCAGGCCCAGCGCGGCGGCCGCCCAGGGGTTGAGGTCGAGCCCCATCACCGTGGCGCCGAAGAAGACCAGGAAGAGCTGCATCAGCAGCGGCGTGCCCTGGAACAGCTGGATGTAGCCGGTGGCTGCCAGCCGCACCGCCTTGATGTCCGAGGTGCGGGCCAGCGCGATGACCAACCCGACCGTGGCCCCGCCGACGAAGGCGATTGCCGACAGCGCCAGCGTCCATTGCACGGCGCTGAGGAGGAAGAGGAACTCGTTGTAACCGAAGGCGCGGATCATGGTTCGGCCCTCCCTCAGCGCCGGTCGGTGTCGTAGGCGAAGGCCAGCTTGTAGATGCCGGCGAACAGCGCGGAGAACATCATCGCCAGCACCAGATAGATGCCGGTCACAACGATGTAGATTTCGAAGCTGCGGAAGGTCTGCGACTGGATGTTGTTGGCGACCGAGGTCAGTTCGTCCGCCGAGATCGCCGAAACCACGCTGGAGCTGAGCATCAGCAGGATGAACTGGCTGGTCAGCGCGGGGTAGACGGTGCGCAGCGCCGGCTTGATGACGATGTAGCGGAAGACCTGCAGCGGCTTCAGCCCCAGCGCCAGCCCGGCTTCGATCTGGCCCTTTTGGATCGATTCGATGCCGGCCCGGATGATCTCCGTCGCGTAGGCGCCGACATTGACCACCATGGCGATCAGCGCGGCGAGGTCGGGCGACAGGCGGATGCCCATGGTCGGCAGGCCGAAGAAGATCAGGAAGATCTGCACCAGGAAGGGCGTGTTGCGCACCACCTCGATGTAGGCGTTGATGATCCAGCGGATGGGCTTCGGCCCGGACGTCTTGCCGAGCGCGCAGAGTATGGCGACGATCAGGCCGAGAATCATGGCGCCGATCGACAACTGCACGGTCAGCCACGCGCCCTGGAGCAGATAATCCCAGGAATCGACGACCGCCTTGAAATCGAAGGTGTAGTTCACGGGCTTTCCCTCCGCATCCGGACCGGGCGCTGCGCGCGTCCGGTGAACGGTCCCTTGTGCGGGATTCTCGTTGTCGGCCTCTCGTCGTCCGGCGAGCCGTGGCGATGCCTCCGGCGCCGGATGTTGTGAGGAGCCTATTTGGATCGATCCAAATGCGCAAGACGGAAAACACAGCGCTGCGAAATTTGATTCGTGCATCCAACAATCTTCGCGCGAATCCCTGCTCTCGCGCTCCACCGCGATGGTGCGTCCACGAACGGACGCTTGCGCCGCGCCGCGTCTTGACGATGATCAAGGTGGAACATGACCGCGCACCGGACTATCCGGGATGATATGACGCGGTGCCGCCCCGCGAGGGCGGCCCCCAAGGGAGAAGGATTGTCGCATGGACTGCTTCGCCGGCCCCGGCCCCGTTGCCCCCATCCCGCTGGACGAGGCGCTGGCCCGCGTGCAGCGGACCTATGGTGCGGTGACGGAGCCCGAGGAGGTGCTGGTGCGCGCCGCGCTCGGCCGCATCCTGGCGGAACCGGTGGCGGCGACGGTGAACGTGCCGCCGGTCGCCGTCTCGGCGATGGACGGCTGGGGATTCGGCACGGCGGACGGTGCCGAGACAGGCGAATTCCGGCGGCTGACCGTGGTGGGGCGCGTGCCCGCGGGCTCCGTCTTCCCCGGTACGGTCGGGCCGGGCGAGGCGGTGCGCATCTTCACCGGCGCGCCGATTCCGGCGGGGGTGGACACCGTGGCCATGCAGGAGGACTGCCGGGCCGAAGACGGTGCGGTGCTGGTGCCCGCCACCCTCAAGCGCGGCGCCAACATCCGCGACGCCGGGGAGGATATGACGGCTGGGTCGGTCGTGCTGACTCCCGGCCTGCGGCTGCGCGCCCAGGAGGTCGGGCTGGCCGCCGCGGTCGGGCGGTCGAGCCTGTCGGTGCGCAAGCGTCTGCGCGTCGTCCTGTTCTCAACCGGCGACGAGCTGCGCGAGCCGGGGACGGACAAGCCGGAAGGCACCATCTACGACGCCAACCGCTACACGCTGGCCGCCCAGCTCGACGCGCTGGGGGCGGATGTGCGCGACCTCGGCATCCTGCCCGACAAGCCGGACGTGACCCGCGCCGCCCTGGCCGACGCCGCGGCGACCGCCGATCTCGTCGTCACCTCCGGCGGCGCGTCGGTGGGGGAGGAGGATCATGTGAAGGCGGTGGTCGGCGAGCTTGGCTCTGTCGATTTGTGGAAGCTCGCGCTGAAGCCGGGCAAGCCGCTGGCGCTCGGGCGCATCGGGACCACGCCCTTCCTTGGACTGCCGGGCAACCCGGTCTCGGCGATGGTGACCTTCATGCTGGTGGGGCGTCCGCTGGTGCTGCGCCTGTCGGGGGCGAAAAACGCGCCGGCCCCGCGGTGCCTCGTCGTCGCCGGCTTCGACTTCAAGAAGAAGCCGGGTCGTCGCGAGTTCCTGCGCGCCCGTCTGGCGACCGGAGCGGATGGCCGCCCGGTCGCCCACAAGTTTCCCAGTGACAGCTCCGGCGTCCTGACCTCGATGGTCGAGGCGGATGGGCTGGTGGACATGCCGGCGGACGCCACGACGATCCGCGAGGGGGACATGGTGGAGTTCCTGCCCTTCACCGGGCTGTTCGCCTGAGCGCCGGACGCTCCCTCTCTCCCGGGGGACCGGGAGAGAGGGAGGAGAGCCGTTACTTCTTCGGCATGTGGCCGCTGATCTCGGCGTGCAGGGGCTTGGTGTCCTCGAAGGTCTTCTGCTGCTCCGGGGTAGCTTCCTTCTGGTGCTTCGCCTTCCATTCCGAATAGGGCATGCCGTAGACGGCGATGCGGGCCTCCTCGTCGGTCAGCGGCACGTTCCGCTCCTTGGCGGCGGCGGCGTACCATTTGGACAGGCAGTTGCGGCAGAAGCCGGCCAGATTCATCAGGTCGATGTTCTGCACGTCGGTGCGCTTCTGGAGATGCGCGACCAGACCGCGGAACGCGGCGGCTTCCAGCTCGATGCGGGTCTTCTCGTCCATTCCGATCCCTCTCAGTTCTGTTCGTTGTGCAGCGTGACGAAGCGGCCATGGCGGTGGAAGCTCTGGGACGAGCCCCCGGCCAGGATCGCTTCGGCCACGGCGTCGCGGTCCTCCACCACGAAGCCGGCCAGCGCGGCGATGCCGTAGCGGAACAGCCGCGGGGTCAGCGGCGTCCCCGGCCCGACCAGGGCGACGCGGGTTCCCTGCGCCACCGACAGCAGGCGGGGCAGGCTGCGGTTGGTCAGGGTGGATGCGGTGATCGCCGCCCCCTCCGCGCCCGGCAGCAGCCATTCCCCGGCGGCTTCCGGATACTCCCCGTCGCTGGGATTCATTTCGACCACATGTGCGTTGGGCAGGCGACGGGCAATCTGCGGGAAGGCCCCGAAGACGACGACGCGCCCCTCCATCCCGGCGAACAGGTCCAGCCCGTTGGCCGAGGAGCCGGTCAGGTCCGGACGGTTGTAGTGGGCGTTCAGCGCGGCCATGCCGACCGCGGCCTCCTGCGGGTCCCAGGAGCGGGCGGCGTAGGCGGCCAGTTCGGCGAGGCAGACTCCGGCCCAGCGTGCCGGATCAGGCGGTGGCGCCGACTGCGGGCGGGCGGCCAACCCGATGCCGGGTCCCCGGACGCCGTCCGTCTCCACCATGATCCATTTGGCGCCGATGGTGATGGTGCTGACCTCCGCATCCTCCACCCCGTGCAGCAGGTCGTCGTAGAGCCGGTGCGCCCCCCACCAGCGCCACAGCGCGTCCTCGTCCGGCGAGATCAGCGCGGTGAAGCCGCCGGTGAAGCTCTGCCACTCGTTGAGGAAGCGGCTGCCGACGCTGGTCAGCACCGGGATGCCTTCGGCAATGCCGGCCAGCAGCTCGTCCGCCAGCCCTTCGCCATGCGCTTCCAATCCGGCGAACTTGTTGACCACCAGCAGGTCGGCGCGCTCCGCGATGGCGCGGCGCAACGCTTGGCTGGCCTCGGCCACCCCCTGGGGGTCGACGCGGCAGGATTGCGACTGGCGGCCGAGATGCTGGGAAATGTCGTAGGCCTTGCCGGTGGCGACGTCCACCAGCTCCATCAGGTCGGCGCAGTCGCCGGGGGCACCGGTGTTGCGCTGGATCACGCCGCCGACGCGGAAGCCGCGCCGCTGCAATTCCATCACGAACCGGTCGATCATCGCGTCCACGGCGGCGGAGCCGGGGCCATGGACCACCGCGCCGGGACGCAGCGGGGGCGGAACCGCGGGGCGCAGGGTCGGCATGGGGCGGGCTCCTTCAGGAATGGATAACGGCCGGGGCAATGACGGGAATCACGCGGCGGTGGCGCCGCGGCGGATGTGGTACACGAACACCTCGCCGCGCGTCTCGTGCGCCAGCAGGACGTTTTCGGTCGTGTTGCAGAAATGCTTGAAATCGATGATCGACGCCGGGTCGGTGGCGTAGACGATCACCTCCTCCCCCTCGGCCATTTTGTCCAGCAGGGCGCGCGTCCGCAGGATGGGCAGCGGGCAATGCAGCCCCTTCACGTCGAGTTCCTTGGCCGCCACGGACTAACCTCTTCTTCTGCATGGGCACCGGACGCCGCGACTGTAGCGGGTTCGCGCCGCCGTCTCCACCGTTCCCATAGATTTGGCGTTCCGGACGGTTTGGCGGTCCGGAAGCCCAGGGCACCTTTGCCGGGCTGGGATGTTAGCCAGGGAAATGGATTCGAACGAACAATGCGGGAGCAACGCTTATGGCCGGTCGGCATTTCGACAAGGTGGTGGTCATCACCGGGGCGTCCAGCGGGATCGGCCGGGCGACCGCCCTGGAGTTCGCGCGCCATGGCGCCGCGGTGGTCCTGGCGGCGCGGCGCCATGCCGCCCTGCACGAGGTCGCGGAGGACTGCATCGAAGCTGGGGGGCGGGCGATGGTCGTGCCCACCGACGTGCGCGACCAGGAGCAGATGAACCGGTTGGCCGAGCGCGCCATCGAGGTGTTCGGCGGGATCGACGTCTGGGTGAACAACGCGGGCGTGATCGCCTTCGGGCGCTTCGAGGAGACTCCGCAGGACGTCTTCGAGGAGGTGATGCGCACGAACTTCTTCGGCACCGCCAACGGCTGCCGCGCCGTGCTGCCGCATTTCCTGGAGCGGGGGGAGGGCACGGTCATCAACGTCGCCTCGCTGGCCTCGATCGTCGGGCAGCGCTACGCCGCCGCCTACGCCGCCAGCAAATTTGCAGTGCGCGGTTTCTCCGAGACGCTGCGACAGGAGCTGGTGGAGGATCCCGGCATCCAGGTCTGCACCGTGCTGCCCGGCCCCATCGACACGCCGCTGTGGCAGCATGGCGCGAACTACACCGGCCGTGCCGTCAAGGCGATGACGCCGCTGCGCCCGCCGGAGGAGGTGGCCGAGGCCATCCTGCGCCTGGCCGAGAATCCCCGGCCGGAGCTGTTCGTCGGCGCCGCGGGGCGCTCCGCCGCCCTGCCGCATGTGGTGGCGCCGGCGCTGGCGGACCGCATGCTGGCCCACCGGATGGACCGCGACATGTTCGACAACCGCCCGGCCCACGACACCTCCGGCGGCGTTCTGGAGGCCATGCCGGACTATCGCGAAGCGAGCGGCGGCTGGATGGAGCGTGCGGCAGCGCAGGCGCCGCAGGGCCGGGTAGAAGGTCGCCGCGCCTTGTGCTGGACCAACGTCGCCCTGTTTTTGCTGCCCATCGGACTGATGAGCCGTCTGCCCGCCCATGTCTGGGAGCGGCGGGGGTGGGGGGAGTCGAGGGTCAGGCCGTGAGCATCTTGAGGCCGGACAAAGCGAGGATCGTCGCCAGCAGATAGCGCAGCGCCGCGGTCGGCAGGTGGCGGCTGCCCAGCCAGGCACCGACCGCCCCGCCCATCCCGGCGGCGGCCAGCCACCAGGGCAAGGCCGCAGGCAGGGTGGTCGCGGCCGTCCAGGTGCCGGCCAGCGCCGCCGCCGAGTTCAGCAGGTTGTAGGCGGCCGAGACGGCGGCGGCGCGTCTCGTTTCGACCCAGCCCATGAGCAGGATCAGCGGCGCCAGGAAGATGCCGCCGCCGGTGCCGGTCATCCCGGACAGAAAGCCCACCGCGGCCCCGGCGACGAGCGCCGGGAGAAAGGGTGGTGTGGTTGTGTCCGCCCGTTCGGGCGTTCCGCGGGTCGCCCAGGTGGAACGCGCCAGTTCCAGCGCCGCCAGAAGGAGGATCGCCCCGACCAGCGGGTAGTAGAGATGGGGCGGCAGGTGCATCGTGCCACCGAGGAACGAGAAGGGCATCCCCAGAACGCCGAACGGGTAGAAGGCCCGCCACGTGAACAGCCCGGCGCGGGCGAAGCGCACGGTGCCGATGGCCGCCACCAGGAGGTTGAGGGCGAGCGCCGTCGGTTTCATCGTCGCCGGGTCGAGCCCGACGATGCCCATGACCGCCAGATAGCCGGAGGCTCCGGCCTGCCCGACCGCCGCGTACAGCGTGGCGACGGTCAGGATCAGCGCCGTCAGACCGACCGTCTCGTTGAACACCCGTGTTTCCTCTCAAGCCGTACCGGTCGCTTGTAAACCGGGGGCGCGGGCGGGACCAGAGAAAGGGCGGAGATTTTCCGAACCATGGCGGCGTGGCGCTGTTGGCGGGGGAGGGCGTCAATGCCCATACCCCCTCATCCCTGTCCTTCGGAGGCTGCCCATGCACGCCCGCGAAATGATCAACACGCACCCGCAGGTCCGCGGAAACACCAACGACGCGCTCATCCGCTGCATCGAGGCCTGCTATGACTGCGCGCAGACCTGCACCACCTGCGCCGACGCCTGCCTGGGCGAGGATCAGGTGGCCGAACTGGTCCAGTGCATCCGCCTGAACATGGATTGCGCCGACGTCTGCACTTCAGCCGGCTCCGTCGCCACCCGGCGCAGCGGCTCCAACGAGGTGGTGATCCGCGCCATGCTCGAAGCCTGCGCCACCGCCTGCCGCCTGTGCGCCGAGGAGTGCGAGCGGCACGCCGGCATGCACCAGCATTGCCGCATCTGCGCCGAGGCCTGCCGGGCCTGCGAGGACGCCTGCCGCAAGGCTCGGCAGACCCTGAGCCACTGACCGCGGCGGTTTATCCGCCGTTGCCGAGAATCACGCTGTCCAGGTAATCGGCGAGCAGCGGGCCATCGCCGAGCCCGAGCAGCAGCTTGGACGAGACATTGCCGTTCTCCGTCCGCAGGCCCGGAACCGCGGCGTGGCGCGTGAGGAAGCCGTCCAGCCCGGCATTCCAGGCGGCGTCGGCGTTGCGGCAGAAGATCTTCGACAGCGAGAAATGCGGCACCTTGCGGAAGGGGCTGGCGAGGCGCTTCCCCTGGAAGACCGCCGGCGGGTTGCCGTGGGCGCGGTAATGGGACTCCAGCGTCTTGCGGAAGCTCTGGAAGGATGTCCCGCCGCTCTCCATGCCGATGGTGACGACCGGCACGCCGAGCAGGGCCACCGAGTCGGCGATCAGGCGGGCGTTCTCCTCCTGGTCGCGCCGGATGGCCTCGGCGAGCGCCGGATCGTCGCGCATCGCCTCGGTCAGCCCCACCGTGCGCGGCGTGTGGAAGGAGCTTTTGTTCAGCACCATCACCTTGCTGCGAAAGGACCCGGCGCCGAAGATGCCGTCGAAGAAGCTGTGCGCCATGGCCCCCGCGCGCCCCTGGACGCACAGATAGACGGACTGCTCATACTCCCGGCGCCCCGGATTGTCGCCGACCAGGATCAGTTCTGGCAAGGGGCCGTCCCCGGCGCTGTAGGCGGCGAGGTCGTCGTTGATGACGAACAGCGGCGACACGGAGTCCCGAAGGGCGCGGACCCGCTCCCCATGTTCGGCGACGCGGGTCCGGAACAGCGAAACCGCGTCCGGCCGGGCGTCCGCGGGCGGGACATCGCCCAGGATGACGGACAGACGCCGCAACTCGGCCTCGTGGTTTGTTGCCGATGGGTCCGTTGCCGCCGCGTCGATCGAGGATACCGCCATTCCCATCACCCCTTGTGCTGACGAGCCTCATCTAAGGGACTGGTGATTGTGTTGTCGAGAGGCGTCGATCCGGCTATAGAGTGCGCCAGGAAAGCGACCGGAGCCGCGCCGCTTGCGGTTTCGACAGGAGGGTCGGAAAGAATGAAGCTGTCAGACGTCGATATTCGCCGATACCTCGCCGAAGGACGCATCGAGATCGACCCGTTGCCGGCCGAGAGCCAGATCGGCGCCATGTCGGTCGACCTGCAACTCGGGAGTGCCTTCCAGGTCTTCCCGCCGGGCAAGGCGGCCTTCGTCGACCTCGCCCCGCCCGAGGGTCATCCCAGCCAGGTTCCCGACAAGCTGATGGACCGGGTCGAGGTTCCCGTCGGCGAGCCGTTCTTCCTCCATCCGGGCGAGCTGGTGCTTGGCATCACCGTCCAGCGCATTGGCCTGCCCAACGACATCGCCGGCCGTCTGGACGGCCGCAGCAGCCTCGCCCGTCTGGGCCTGATGGTGCACGCCACCGCGCACACCATCGATCCAGGCTGGAATGGCCGCATCACGCTGGAATTCTTCAATTGCGGACGGTTGCCGCTGGCGCTGCGGCCGGGCATGCGCATCTGCGCCCTCAGCTTCGAGACGCTGATGTCGCCGACCTCCAAGCCCTACGCCGCGCGCCCCGACGCCAAGTACCGCGACCAGCTCGATCCGCTGCCAAGCCGGATCAATCTGGAACAGCCCTGACGGCAAACGCCGAGAACGACGAAAAGGCGCCTCCCTTCCGAGGCGCCTTTTTCTTTTGGGCATCCGGCTTGCCCATCCTCGCCCATCCTCGCCCACCGCGCCCGCCCGCCGCAACCGGCGGCGTCGCTCATCCCTGTCACTTCTGAGGTGCGGACCGAGCCCGTGCCGGCGCGCGTGCCCGCAGGGGCTCGGCAGGGACACGATTGATCGCTCCTGGATCATTCGCGTCCCCAACATCGCTGTTGACCAAAGCTGTATCATCGATCATACAGGTTCCTGTCTTATGCAGAGACAGACACCGGTTTCCAGCGAGAGGGAGGCGGGGCACTGTGAAGTCGTCGGTCGAACCGCTGAAAGCGCGCAGGATCTATCTGCTGCTGCGCGACCGCATCGTCGCCGGCGACCTGCCGCCGGGCAGGCGCCTGCCGGGGGAGCCGGCGCTGGCCGCCGAGCACGCGGTGTCGCGGGTGACCGTGCGCCGGGCGCTCGACCTGCTGGAGAAGGAAGGGCTGGTGCAGCGCAAGGCCGGCTCCGGCACCTTCGTCCATGACAGCCGCAGCGTCCGTCCGATCGTCGCCGACCTCTCCAACGTGCTGTCGCACCTGATCGACATGGGACGCAGCACAGACGTGAAGCTGCTCTCCTTCGGGTACGTCGCGCCGCCGGAAGCGATCGCCGAAAGCCTGGGCTTGAAGCCGGGTGAGCGGGTCCAGCGGTCGGTGCGCGTTCGGCTGATCGACGGGGAGCCCTTCTCCTACCTGACCACCCATGTGCCGGAATGGCTCGGCCTGACCTATTCGGAGGCGGAACTGGCGGCGCGCCCGCTGCTGGAGCTGATCGAACGGTCGGGCGTGAAGACCGAGCGGGCGACCCAGGCGATCAACGCCACGCTGGCCGGGCCGGAGCCGGCGGCGGCGCTCGATCTGGAGATCGGTTCGCCGCTGCTGACGCTGACGCGCATCGTGCACGACCCGGCCGGCCGTGGAGTGGAGCATCTGCACGCTCTGTACCGGCCCGACCGCTACAGCTTCCACATGGATCTGGTGCGCATCGGCGATGACGGGGAACGGCGCTGGAGCCCGGCCCTGGGGCGACCGCGGGCGCCCAGTAAAAAAGGCCGATAAGGCCAACACCGACAAGAACAAAGCGGGCGAAAAGCCCACCCGCGGCTCGCGGGCCATCAAGCAGAGGAGTTGAGCGTTATGGGACGTTCGGTTCAGGACTCCGCACTCTCCGGCATCTCCCGCCGCACGGTGCTCAAGGCGGGCGCCGCGGCGGCCGCCTTCGCGACGGTGCCGGTGGCCGCCCCGTCGATTCTGCGGGCGCAGACCCCGGCCGTGAAGATCGGCATCCTCCAGCCGGTGACCGGCGCGCTCGCCCATGACGGCGACCTCGGCCGGCTCGGCGCCGAGATGGCGATCAACGAGATCAACGCCGCGGGCGGCATCAAAGCGCTGGGCGGGGCCAAGATCGAGATGGTCTTCGGCGACGCCCGCTCCACGCCGGAGGCTGGCACCCAGGAGGTCGAGCGCATGCAGGCCGAGGGCGTGTGCGCCATCGTCGGCGGCTTCGCCAGCCCGATCTGCCTTGCCGCCTCCCAGGCGGCGGCGCGCTACGATCTGCCCTATCTGGTCGATGTCGGCGTGTCGGACCAGATCATGGCGCGCGGCCTGACCAACACCTTCCGCTTCAGCCCCGGCTTCGGCAAGGTCACCCAGGTCGCGCTCGACAACCTCACCAGGATCAACGAGCTGGCCGGCAAGCCGGCGAAGACCGTCGTGCTGGTGCATGAGGACGGCCTGTTCGGCTCCGGCCTCGCCAAGCTGCTGCAGGCCGAGTTGCCCAAGCGCGGCTTCGAAATCCTGGAGACCATCGCCCACCCGACCCCGGCGCGCGACATGTCCAACGTGGCGCTGCGCATCCGCTCGCTGAATCCGGACCTCGTCATCCCGTCCAACTACTACGGCGAGTTCGTTCTGCTCGCCCGCACCATGCAGCAGCAGCGCATCAAGCCGAAGGGCGTCTACGCGGTTCTTGGTGGGGCGGCGTCGAACGGGCGCTTCGTCAAGGAATTCCCTCAGGCGGCCCAGAACGTCATCGACTGCAACCACTGGCACGACCCGAAGAATCCGAAGGCGCTGGCGCTGCGCAAGGCGGTGGAGGCGCAGGGCAAGTCCTTCGCCTACAACGTCCCGCTGAACTATTCGAACCTGCTGCTGCTGGCCGACGCCATCGAGCGCGCCGGCTCCGCCGACCGCAAGACGATCATCGAGGCGCTGAACAGCTCCACCTTCTCCGGCCACATCATGCCCTACGGCGCGACGAAGTTCGTGAACGGCCAGAACGAGGGCGCCACCCCGATCAACACGCAGATCCAGGGCGAGGACATCAAGGTGATCTTCCCCGAAGCCGTTGCGGAAGCGAAGGTCAACTTCCCGGCGACGTAATCCGTCCCGTCGCCTTCACGCCTCCCGCCTTTCCTCCCGCCCGTGCTGCGGCGCCGCGCAGCGGCCGCCCGGGACGGGTGAGAGGACCATTTCCCTCATGCGCTGGCTGCCATGTATTCACCTCAGATCATCCTGGAAGCGGCGCTGAACGGGCTGATGACCGGCGCGGTCTACGCGCTGATCGCCCTCGGCCTGACGCTGATCTACGGCGTGCTCCACATCATCAACTTCGCCCATGGCGCTCTGCTGACCTGCGCCATGTTCGCGGTCTGGGTCGCCTGGGCTTGGCTCGGCCTCGACCCCTATCTGGTGATCGTACCGCTGGTGCCGCTGATGTTCGTGCTGGGCTACGGGCTGCAGCGCTTCGTCATCGGGCCGGCCAGCCACGGCGACGACGGCAACATCCTGCTGGTCACGCTCGGCCTGTCGATCGTGCTGGAGAATGTGCTGCTGGCGGTCTTCCAGTCGGACACCCGCACGCTCGACACCGATTATTCCTTCCAGGTGGTCGCGCTGGGGCCGCTGCTGCTCTCTTACCCGCGGGTGATCGGGCTGGGGGTGGCGGTGGTGGTGACCGGGCTGCTCTGGCTGGTGCTGAACCGCACCGACACCGGCAAGGCGATTCGCGCCGTCGCCAAGGAGAAGCTGGGCGCCAATCTGGTCGGCATCGACGTGCCGCACGTCTACGCCATCACCTTCGGGCTGGGCTGCGCCTGCCTCGCCGTGGCCGCCGGCCTGCTGATGCCGACCTTCTACGTGAACCCGCGCATCGGCAGCGCCTTTGTGCTGGTCGCCTTCACAGTCGTGGTGCTGGGCGGCATGGGATCGCTCCCCGGCGCGCTGCTGGGCGGCCTGTTCATCGGCGTGGTGGAGAGCCTGTGCGGCCTGTTGCTGGGCGACAGCCTGGGGCAGATCGGCATCTTCCTGATCTTCATCGCCGTGCTGCTGGTGCGGCCGACCGGCCTGTTCGGAGCCAAGGCATGACCGCGCGCGACCTGATCCCGATCGCCGTCCTGGCCGTTCTCGCCGCGCTGCTGCCGCTGGTGGTGACGTCCAGCCCGGTGATGAACTTCCTCGTCTTCACGCTGATCGTGGCGCTGGGCGCGCAGGGCTGGAACATCCTGGGCGGCTTCGGCGGCCAATTCAGCTTCGGCCACGCCGCCTTCTTCGGCACCGGGGCCTATGTGACGGCGATCCTGCAACTGCGCTATGGAATCAACGCCTGGGCCGGGCTGCTGCTGGCGACGGCGGCGGGGGCGGCGGTCGCCTGGGCCATCGGTTTCCTCAGCTTCCGCTCCGGCCTGCGCGGCTCCTACTTCGCGCTGGTGACTCTGGCCTTCGCCGAGGTGTTCCGCATCCTCGCCAACGCGACGCCCGTCACCGGCGGCGCCGCCGGCCTGCTGATCAAGCTGGACGTCCACCCCGCCAACCTGCAATTCGCCGACCGCGCCGTCTTCTACTGGCTGGTCCTCGCCTTCGTCACCGGCGTGCTGCTGCTGACGCGGTGGATTCAGCGCTCCCGCTTCGGGGCGCAGCTCGTCGCGGTGCGCGAGAACGAGGACGCGGCCAAGGCGCTGGGCGTCGATTCCCTGAAGGTGAAGCTGCGCGCCATCGCCCTGTCGGGCGCGGTGACGGCGCTGTCCGGCTGCCTCTACGCCCAGTATTTCCTCTACATCGACGCCCACATCGCCTACGGGAGCTGGATCTCGGTGGAGTTGCTGCTCGCCCCGATCATCGGCGGCGTCGGCACCGTCTTCGGGCCGGTGGTCGGGGCGCTGACCCTGCACGGGCTGGGCGAACTCGCCAAGCAGTTCGCCGGCCGCATCGCCGGCATCGACCTGATCGTCTTCGGCAGCGTTCTGGTGCTGGCCGTCGCCTTCGCCCGCGGCGGCATCCTGGGCCTGCTGGAGCGGCTGCGCGACCGCGGCCGCGGGATGATGACGCGCGGCGCCAAGGAGGTGTCCCATGCTGGCCGTTGAGTCCGTCTCCAAGCGCTTCGGCGGCCTGATGGCGGTGGACAACGCGTCGCTCGCGCTGCAGCCCGGCGGCATCATCGGCCTGATCGGGCCGAACGGCGCCGGCAAGACCACGCTCTTCTCGATGATTTCCGGCTTCGTGGCACCCAGCGACGGGCGCATCCTGTTCGAGGGCACCGACATCACCGGCGAGGAGCCGCACCGCCGCGCCGAACGCGGCATCGGCCGCACCTTCCAGATCGTCCAGCCCTTCGCCGGGCTGACGGTGTGCGAGAACATCGCGGTCGGCGCCTATCTGCGCCACGCCAGGCGCGCCGACGCCATCGCCAAGGCGCGCGAGGTGGCCCGCCGCGTCGGGTTGGCGGCCGAGCTGGACCGGCCGGCCGGCGGGCTGACGGTGGCCGGGCGCAAGCGGCTGGAGCTGGCCCGCGCGCTCGCCACCGAGCCGAAGCTGCTGCTGCTGGACGAGGTGCTGGCCGGCCTGAACCCGTCGGAGATCCGCGACATTATCCCGGTGATCCGGGGCATCCGCGACGAAGGGGTGACGATCCTGATGATCGAGCATGTCATGCAGGCGGTGATGAACCTGTGCGAGCGCGTCTATGTGCTGGCGCAGGGCCGCATGATCGCCGAGGGCAAGCCCGCCGCCGTCTGCGCCGACCCCCGCGTGATCGAGGCCTATCTCGGACACGGCGCCGCCGCCCGTCTGGCGGCGGAGGGCGCGGCCCATGGCTGAGGCGCTTCTGAGCATCCAGGGCCTGAGGACCGGCTATGGCGCCACCGAGGTGCTGCGCGGCATCGACATGGCGGTGCAGGACGGTGAGATCGTCACGGTCCTCGGCTCCAACGGCGTCGGCAAGACGACGCTCAACAAGGTGCTGTCGGGCGTGCTGCCGCCCTGGGCGGGCGAGATCCGCTTCACCGGCAGCCGTATCGACGGCCGCTCCGCCGCGCGCATCGTCGAGGAGGGGCTGATCCAGGTGCCGGAAGGCCGCAAGATCTTCCCCAACCTGTCGATTCGCGAGAATCTGGAGCTGGGCAGCTACCGGCGCGGCAAGGCGAACCGGGCGCGGAACCTGGAGCGCATCTTCACGACCTTCCCCCGCCTGAAGGAGCGCGAGGGCCAGCTCGCCGGCACGCTGTCGGGCGGCGAGCAGCAGATGCTCGCCATCGGGCGCGGCATGATGGCCGAACCGCTGCTGCTGATCCTCGACGAACCGTCGCTCGGCCTGTCGCCGCTGGTGGTCGAGGAGATGTTCGGGCTGATCCGCCAGTTGAACGCGGGCGGGCTGGCGATCCTGCTGGTCGAGCAGAACGTCGTCCAGTCGCTGGAGGTCGCTCGCCGCGCCTACATCCTTGAAAACGGCGTCTTCGCGCTGTCGGGACCGTCCGACGAGATCGCGCGCGACCCCGAACTGAAACGCACCTATCTCGGCCTCTAGGGGCCGTCCGCTCGGGAGCGGTGACATGACAAGCCTGTCCTTTGACGTGAAGCCGGCGAGCCAACTGCTCGCCGCCGCCCGCCCGTCCTGGCTCGACCGTTGGGGCACCTTCGCCGCCGGCCTGACCTTTGCCGACCTGCCGGCCCCGGTGGTGCAGCGGGCGAAGCTGGTGCTGCTCGATTGCGTCGGCGTGATCGCCGCCGGCATGCAGGAGCCGGAATGCCAAGCGCTGGCGGGCCGTATGGCTGAGACCGGCGATCCCGGCGACTGCCCGGCCATCGGCAGTGGCCGGGGCTTCGCCGCCGGGTCCGCCGCCTTCCTCAACGGTCTGGCCGGAACCATGCTGGAGCTGGACGAGGGCAACCAGTACGCCCGCGGCCATCCGGCGATCCATGTCGTGCCGGCCCTCCTCGCCGCCGGGCCGCGCCTGAAGGCGTCCGGCGCCGACCTGCTGACCGCGCTGGCGCTCGGCTACGAGATCGGGTCGCGCATCGGCATCGCCGCCAAGCTGCTGGTCACCACCCACCCGCACGGCACCTGGGGCACCGCCGGGGCGGCGCTGGGCGTGGCCCACCTGAACCGCGCCGACGCGGCGCTGATGATCGAGACGCTCAACATCGCCTCCACCCTCGGCCTCGCCACCAGCCGGCGGACGATGCTGGAGGGCGGCACGGTGCGCAACGCCTACGCCGGGGTGTCGAACCAGCTCGGCCTGACCGCTTGGGATCTGGCGGCGAGCGGCATCGTCGGCGAGACCGATGGGGTGGGCAGCGTGTTCGGCGGCGTCATCGCCACCGACTTCCGGCCGGAGCTGATGGTCGAGGAGCTGGGCGAACGCTGGGAGATCGCCCGCAACTACTTCAAGCGCCACGCCGCCTGCCGCTACACCCACGGCGCGCTCGACGCGCTGGGCGACATCGTGGCACGGGCCGGCGGGCGGATCGCCCCGGCCGACGTCGCGGCCATCGAAGTCGACACCTACGTCTGGGCCGCCCAGCTCGACGGGGCCGAGCCGAAGAACATGCTGGCCGCGAAATTCTCGCTGCCCTTCGCCCTGGCGACCTTCCTCGCCAACGGCGCCGCCACACCCGACGCCTTCCGCGACGGTGCCCGCGAGGACGCGGCGACCCGCGATCTCGCCCGCCGGGTGATCGTGCGCGAGGACCGCGGCCTGAGCGCCCGCCTTCCCGGCCTGCGCCCGGCCCGCGTCCGCCTGACGCTGGCCGACGGCCGGCGCTTCGAGGCCGAGGTGCTGACCAACAAGGGCGACACCGAGGACCCCTACAGCCCGGAGGAGGTGCGCGCCAAGTTCGCCGACCTCGCCGGCCCGGTCTGGGGTGTGTCCCACGCCGCCGCCATTGCCGACTGCGTCGCGTCGATCGACCGCACGGCCGACCTTTCAACCCTGACCCGGCTTCTGTCGGCGCCCGCCGCCGCCGGGGGGAGCGTCTGAGATGACCCGACCCGACCTCACCTTCAAACAGCGGCTTTCCGAGGACCGCGTCGTCCTGGCCCCCGGCGTCTACGACGCCTTCACCGCCTCGCTGGCAGCGGGCGCGGGGTTCGAGGCGCTGTACCTGTCGGGCGCGGCCATCGCCTATACCCGGCTCGGCCGGCCCGACATCGGGCTGGTGTCGGTCAGCGAGGTGGCGGACACCATCGCGCTGGTGCGCGACCGCGTGCCGACTCCGCTGGTGGTGGACGCCGACACCGGCTACGGCAACGCGCTCAACGTGCAGCGCACCGTGCGCATGTTCGAGCGGGCCGGCGCCACCGCGCTTCAGCTTGAGGACCAGAGCTTTCCCAAGCGCTGCGGCCACCTGACCGACAAGGCGGTGATCCCGGCCGGCGAGATGGCCGGCAAGATCAAGGCGGCGGTCGACGCCCGCACCAGCGAAGGCACGCTGATCATTGCCCGCACCGACGCGGTGGCGGTGGAGGGAGTCCCGGCGGCGCTCGACCGCGCCCGGCTCTATGTCGAGGCCGGCGCTGACGTGCTGTTCGTCGAGGCGCCGAAGAGCCGCGAGCAGCTGTCCGCCATCGCCACCGACCTCGGCGGCATCCGCCCGTTGCTGGCGAACATGGTGGAGGGCGGGCAGACGCCGATCAGCTCCGCCGCCGACCTGGGCGATCTCGGCTACCGGCTGGTGATCTTCCCCGGCGGCATCGTGCGGGCGCTGGCCCGGCAGGCGCAGGACTATTACGCCTCGCTGGCTGCCCACGGCACCACCCAGCCCTTCCGCGACCGCATGTTCGACTTCAACGCGCTGAACGATCTCATCGGCACGCCGGAGATGCTGGCGCTCGGCGAAACCTACAAGGACTTCACCTCCGCCAAGCGGGAGGATGCGGCATGACCACCAAGACCACCACAATCGACCCCGTCACGCTGGCCGTCCTGAAGGGCCGGCTGGAGCAGATCGCCGACGAGATGGACGCGACGCTCTACCGCTCCGCCTTCAACCCGATCATCGCCGAGGCGCGCGACGCCTGCCATGGCCTCTACCACGCCGAGACCGGCGCCACCCTGGTGCAGGGAACCAACGGCCTGCCGATCTTCGTCGGCGCCATGGCCTTCGCGGTCAAGGCGGTGATCGACAAGGTGGCGCGGGAGGGCGACCTGCACCCCGACGACATCTTCCTGTTCAACGATCCCTACGACGGCGGCACCCACCTGAACGACTTCCGGCTGGTGCGGCCGATCTTCCGCCAGGGCCGGCTGTTCTGCTGGATGGCGTCGGTCGGCCACTGGCTCGACATCGGCGGCAACGTGCCCGGCAACTTCAACGCGCGGGCCACCGACAGTTTCCAGGAGGGGGTGCGCATCCCGCCGGTGAAGCTTGTCAAGGCCGGGGTGATGAACCACGACCTGCTGGCGATCCTCGCAGCCAACTCCCGCGTGCCGGTGTCCAACTACGGCGACCTCAACGGGCAGCTCAACGCGCTCGATCTGGGCGTGCGCCGCCTGACCGAGCTGCTGGACGAGCATGGCGAGGACACCGTCGCCGCGGCCTTCGACGCCTTCACCGCGCGGGCCGAGGCGCTGATGCGCCGCGCGCTGTCCAAGCTGCCCGACGGCACCTACAGCTTCGAGGATTATCTCGACAACGACGGCATCACCGCCGACCGTCTGCGGATCGCGCTCGACCTGACCATCGCGGGTGATCGCATGGTGCTGGACTTCTCCCGCTCCTCGGCACCCTGCGCCGGGCCGCTCAACATCGCCTATTCCACGGCGGTCGCCTGCTGCTACGTCGCGCTGAAGCATGTCTTCACCGACGTGCCGGCCAACGCCGGCTGCCTCAACCCTATCACCTTCGTCATCCCCGAGACGACTCTGCTGGCGGTGAAGCCGCCCAAACCGGTCGGCGGCTACACCGAGACCATCCTGCGCGTCATTGGCGTGGTGTTCGGCGCGCTGGCGCTCGCCGACCCGTCCCGCGCCACCGCCGCGCCCTTCGGCACCATCAACGCGCTGTCGCTGGCCGGCCACCGTCCGGACGGCTCGCGCTGGGTCATGTTCTCCTTCTTCGGCGGCGGCCTGGGCGGCAACCCGGAGAGCGACGGGCTGAACCACGCCAACAACCCGATCTCGACCGCCACCATCCCGCCGGTGGAAATCCTCGAAGCGGCCTATCCGGTGATGTTCACCCAATGGGCGCTGCGTCCGGATTCCGCCGGGGCCGGACTGCACCGCGGCGGGCTGGGGGCCGTCTACGAGATTGAGGCGCTGACCGCCGCCGACGTCTTCCTGCTGGGCGAGCGCGGTGTCTTCGCGCCCTTCGGGGTGGCCGGCGGCACGCCCGCGGCGCTGAACCGCTTCGTCTGGCAGAGCGACGAGGGCGAAAAGTCGCCGCCGCTCGCCTCCAAGGTCACCGACGTGAGGATCCGCGACGGCCAGCGCGTCCGGCTGGAGACTCCGGGTGGCGGCGGCTGGGGCGACCCGAAGCGGCGCGACGCCGAGGCCGTGGCCCGAGACGTGCGGCTCGGCTATCTCGGCGCCGAGGCCGCGCGCAGCGCCTACGGCGTGGCGCTGACCGACGACGGCGCGCTCGATGTCGCCGCCACCGCGGCGCTCCGCGAAACCTCCGCCGCCTGACGAATCCGGAAGCAAGACCATGAGCAACGGCATCTCCACAGGTGCAATCGTCGGCGTCGACGTCGGCGGCACCTTCACCGACCTGTTCCACTACGACGAGGCGCGCGGCAGCTTCCGCACCGCCAAGGTCCCGTCCAATCGCGGCGACGAGGCGGTCGGCTTCCTTGCCGGCCTGCAGAGCTTCGGCCCGGTCGCCGAGCTGGGCTCCATCGTCCACGGCACCACGGTCGGCACCAACGCTCTGCTGGAGCGCAAGGGCGCCAAGGTCGGGCTGATCACCACCGCCGGCTTCCGCGACGTGCTGGAGATGCGCCGCCGCGACCGCCGCCAGACCTGGGGCCTGTGGGGCGACTTCGTCCCCGTGGTCGACCGCGACCTGCGGCTGGAGGTGGCGGAGCGCACGCTGGCCGACGGCACCGTCCGCGCCGCCGTCGATCCCGACGAGGTGCGCGCCTGCGCCCGCCGGCTGGCCGAAATGGGGGCGGAGGCGCTGGCCATCGTCTTCATCAACGCCTACGCCAACCCGGCAAACGAGCTGGCGGCGCTGGAGGCGGCGCGCGAGGTCTGGCCCAACGCCAACCTCGAATGCTCGTCGCGCATCCTGCCGGAAATCCGCGAGTTCGAGCGCACCTCGACCACCGCGCTGAACGCCTATCTCCAGCCGGTGGTCGGCAGCTACCTCGCCAAGCTCGACAACGCGCTGGCCGGGGAGGGGTTCGGCGGCCGCTTCCACATCGTGCAGTCGAACGGCGGCGTGATGTCCACCGACACCGCGCGGCGCCTGCCGGTGCGCACCGCCCTGTCGGGGCCGGCGGCCGGCGTCATCGCCGCGGCGGCGATCGCCAAGGCGGCGGGCTTCCCCAACGTCATCACCGGCGACCTCGGCGGCACCAGCTTCGACGTGTCGCTGGTAGTCGAGGGGCAGACCATGCTGGCCGCCCAGACCACCATCGACTTCGGTCTGGTCGTCCGCACGCCGATGATCGAGATCACCACCATCGGCGCCGGCGGCGGCTCCATCGCCGGGGTTGATCCCGGCGGCATGCTCCAAGTCGGGCCGGAGAGCGCCGGCTCGCGGCCGGGGCCGGTCTGCTACGGCCAGGGCAATACCCGCCCGACGCTGACCGACGCCAACGTGCTGCTCGGCCGCATCAACGCGGAGCGTCCGATCGGCGGCAAGCTCGCCCGGCTGGACGTCGACGCCGCCCGCACCGCCATCACCACCCACGTCGCCGAGCCGCTCGGCCTCGACGTCATGGCGGCGGCGGAGGCGGTGGTGCGCATCGCCAACAGCAAGATGGCCGGCGCCATCCGCCTCGTCTCCATCGAGCGCGGCCACGACCCGGCCAAGTTCGTCGCCGTGCCCTTCGGCGGCGGTGGCGCGCTGCATGTCGGCGCTCTCATCAAGGAGGTCAGGCTGAAGGCGGCGCTGGTGCCGCGCTTCCCGGGCGTGACCTCGGCGCTCGGCTGCGTCATCGCCGACATCCGCCACGATCAGGTGCAGACGGTGAACCTGCCGCTGGCCGGCATCGACGCCGCGTCGCTCGACCGCCGCATGGTGGAGGAGGCGACCGCCGCCCGCGCCGTGGTGGAGTCAGCCGGCCTCAGCGTCGAGCGCATCGACCTCGTCTTCGAACTCGACATGCACTACATCGGCCAGACCCACACGGTCGCCGTGCCGCTGCCGGTGTCGGTGGCGAACGGGACCACGGATGTCGACGAGGCGACCATCCGCGCGGCCTTCGAGCGTGCCTATCAGGCGTCCTTCAGCCGGCTGCTGCCGGGGGTTGGCGCCAAGATCGTCAACCTGCGCACCGCCGCCATCGGCCGCCGCCCGCACTTCGACCTCGCCGCCCTGGCCCCGGCCGCCGGCACGACGGTGGAGGGCGCCTATGCCGGTTCGCGGCCCGTCTGGTTCGACGGGGCGTGGCACGAAACGGCGGTCTACAACCGTCTCGACCTGCCGGTCGGTGCGCATGTCCAGGGTCCGGCGATTCTGGAGCAGCCGGACGCCACCACCGTCATCGATCCCGACCTGAGCGCCCGCGTCGACGGCTACGGCAACGTCATCGTGGAAAGGAGCGCCCGATGAGCGCCGCGGCAATCCCTTTGGAGCGCACCGCGCTTCTGGTCTGCGATCTGCAGAATGATTTCCTGCACGCCGAGGGGGCCTATGGTCGCGCCGGCCAGACGGCGCCGGAGATCCTGGCCCTGCCGGAGCGAGTGAAGCCGCTGGCCGACCGTCTGCGGTCGCGCGGCGGCTGGGTCATCTCGACCAACTTCACGCTGGTTCCCGGTCGCGGCGGCGAGCCGATGATCTCCCCCCACCTGAAGGCGCTGCGTCCGTTCCTGGCGAAGGGCGACTTCCAGCCGGGCGGCTGGGGCCATCGCACGGTGGACACGCTCCAGCCCGTCGATGTGGAGGTCGAGAAGATCGCCTATTCCGCCTTCTACATGTCGCGGCTGGAGTGGGTGCTGCGCAAATGCGGGGTGGAGCGTCTGCTGGTCTGCGGCATCGTCACCAACGGCGGCGTCGCCTCGACCGTGCGCGACGCCCATGTCCGCGACTTCGACACCATCCTGCTGGAGGACGGCTGCGCCGCTTTCACGACGCAGGTCCATGACGTCTCGGTCGCCGCCCTGCGCCCGGTCTGCCGCGTGGCGACGGTCGCGGCGATGCTGGAGGAGCTGTCCGCGCCATGAGCCGCATCCTGCCCGCCGAGGGCGTGACGTTCGAATTCACGGTGCCCGTCGTCGTGATCGGCGGCGGTGCGGCCGGGATGATCGCCGCGCTCGCCGCCCACGAGCGCGGGGCGGAGGTGCTGGTGCTGGAGCGCGACGCGCTGCCCCAGGGCTCCACCGCCCTGTCGGCCGGCCTGATCCCGGCGCCGGGCACCCGCTGGCAGCGCGCCGCCGGGATCGAGGACAGCGCGGAACTCTTCGCTGCCGACATCATCGCCAAGGCGAAGGGGGAACCCGACCCGGCGGACGTGTCCCGTGTCGCCCACGCGGTCGGCCCGGCGCTGGAATGGCTGGCCGACCGCTATGGCCTGCCGTTCTCGATGGTCGACAACTTCACCTATCCCGGCCACAGCGCCCGGCGCATGCACGGGCTGCCCAGCCGGTCGGGGGCGGAACTGATCGACTGGCTGCGCGGCGCCGTCGAGGCCGCCGGCATCGACGTGCTGTGCGAGGCGCATGTGACCGCGCTCCACGCCGACGGCCCGCGCGTGCGCGGCGTGGAGGTCACCCGGCCCGACGGCAGCGTCGAGCGGGTCGGCTGCGTCGCCCTGGTCCTCGCCTGCAACGGCTATGGTGGCAACCGGGAGCTGATCGAGCGTCATGTGCCGGAACTGGCCGACGCGCTCTATTTCGGCCATCCCGGCAACCAGGGCGACGCGCTCCTCTGGGGGGAGGCTCTGGGGGCGGCGACGCGGTACCTGTCGGGGCACCAGGGCCACGGCTCGGTCGCCCATCCCGCCGGCATCCTGGTCACCTGGGCGACGGTCACCGAAGGCGGCGTGCAGGTGAACACGGACGGCAAGCGCTTCTCCAACGAGGCGCAGGGCTATTCGGAGCAGGCCGCCGTCGTGCTGCGCCAGCCGGACGGCGTCGCCTGGACCGTCTTCGACGAGCGCATCGCCGCCGTCGCCCGCCAGTTCGAGGATTTCCGGCAGGCCGAGGCGATGGGCGCGGTGCTCGCCGCCGACAGCCCGGCGGACCTTGCCCGTCTGATGAAGGTCGACGCGGACGCCTTGGCCGCCACCTTGGCCGAGGTCGACCGGTTGAATGCCGCAGGGGAGACCGACGGCTTCGGCCGGGACTTCGCCGGCGCGGCCCCTCTGGCAGCGCCTTACCGCGCCGTCCGCGTCACCGGCGCCCTGTTCCACACCCAGGGCGGGCTGGTCGTCGATGACGATGCCCGCGTCTTGAGCGGGGAGGGCGGCCCGCTGCCCAACCTCTACGCCGCCGGCGGGGCCGCCTGCGGCGTGTCGGGATCGAAGGCGTCCGGCTACCTGTCGGGCAACGGGCTGCTGACCGCGGTGGCGCTTGGGCGCATCGCCGGGGTGGCCGCCGCGGACGCCGTGAAGGAGGAAAGCACCCCATGACGTCGCACCCCCGCAGCCTGTTCGACAAGGTCTGGGACGCCCATCTGGTGGCGACCCGGCCGGACGGGCAGGCGCTGCTCGCCATCGACCGCCATTTCCTGCACGAGGGCTCGTTCCACGCCTTCGGCATGATCGACCACGCCAAGCGCCCGGTGCGCCGGCCGGAGCTGACCTTCGCCGTCGCCGACCATTACGTGCCCTCGCACAGCCGCGCCAAGCCGATCGCCGATCCCGAGATCGCCAACATGGTGACGATGCTGGAGGCGAACGCCGGCCGCCATGGACTGCGCCATTTCGGTCTGCACGATCCGGCGCAGGGCATCGTCCATGTGCTGGCGCCGGAACAGGGGCTGACCCTGCCGGGCCTGACCATCGTCTGCGGCGACAGCCACACCTCCACCCACGGCGCCTTTGGTGCGCTCGCCTTCGGCATCGGCGCCACCGAGGTGTCGCATGTGCTGGCGACCCAGACGCTGTGGCAGCGCCGGCCCAAGACCATGCGCGTCACCGTCGATGGGGAGCTTGGCGAGCATGTGACGGCCAAGGACCTGATCCTGGCGGTGATCGGCTTCATCGGCGCCGACGGTGCGGCCGGCCACGTCATCGAATACGCCGGCAGCGCCATCCGCGCCCTGTCGATGGAAGGCCGGCTGACCGTCTGCAACATGTCGATCGAGGCGGGGGCGCGGGCCGGCATGATCGCCCCCGACGACACCACCTTCTCCTGGATCGAAGGACGAACCTACGCCCCGAAGGGTGCGCTGTTCGACCGTGCGGTCGAACATTGGCGCACCCTGCCCAGCGATCCGGACGCCGCCTTCGACCGCGAGGTGTCGCTCGACGCCGCCGCCATCGCCCCGTCGGTCACCTGGGGCACCAGCCCGGAGACCGCGGTTCCGGTCACCGGCGCGGTTCCCGATCCCGGGACCGAGAGCGACCCGGTGCGCGCCGGCCAGATGCGCAAGATGCTCGACTACATGGGGCTGGCCCCCGGCACGCGGCTGGAAGAAATCGGCATCGACCGCGTTTTCATCGGCTCCTGCACCAACGCCCGGCTGGAGGACCTGCGCGCCGCCGCCGCCGTGCTGCGCGGCCGCCGCGCCGCGGTGCCGGGGCTGGTGGTTCCGGGATCGGTCCCGGTGCGCCGTCAGGCCGAGGCGGAAGGGCTGGACCGCGTCTTCACCGACGCCGGCCTGGAATGGGGCGAGCCCGGCTGTTCGATGTGCGTCGGCATCAACGGCGACCTCGTCCCGGCTGGGGAGCGCTGCGCCTCGACCACCAACCGCAACTTCCCGGGCCGTCAGGGGCCGAACGCGCGCACGCATCTGATGAGCCCGGCCATGGCCGCCGCCGCCGCCGTGACAGGGCGCCTCACCGATGTCCGGACGCTCGATGTCCGCAAGCTCGGAGCTTCGTAAGGATGGACCCCTTCGTCACGCTGACCGCGCCGGCGGTGCCGCTCGACATCGCCAACATCGACACCGACCAGCTTTTGCCTGCCCGCTTCCTGAAGAAGCCGCGCAGCGCCGGTTACGGCAATTTCCTGTTCCATGACGAGCGCAAGCCAGGCTTTCCGCTGGACGACCCGGCCTTTGTCGGGGCGCGCGTGATGGTGACCGACCGCAATTTCGGCTGCGGGTCGTCGCGGGAGGGGGCGGTCTACGCGCTGGTGGACGGCGGGTTCCGCTGCGTCGTCGCCCCCAGCTTCGGCGACATCTTTGCCGCCAACGCTGCCAAGAACGGCCTGCTGACCATCACCCTGCCGGAGGAGACGGTGGCGGAACTGCGCCGCCAGTTGCAGGAAACGCCGGGCGCCGCCGTCACCGTGGACCTGTCGGCCCAGACGCTGACCGGCCCGGACGGCCAGCCGCTGACCTTCGCCATCGACCCGTTCAAGAAAGAATGTCTGATCGAGGGCCTCGACGACGTGGCCCTGACGCTGCGCCACCAGGACGCCATCGATGCCTTCGACCGCGCCGACGCCGAGGCGCGGCCCTGGCTGGTGCCGGGAGCCTGACGGGTAGTTGACGGCTCCGCACCGGATCACGGCGCGGCGTCGCACACCACGCGGTTGCGGCCGCCGTTCTTCGCACGGTACAGCGCCTCGTCCGCCCGGGCGAGCACCGCGGCGACGCTGGTCTCGGCCGGTCGCAGCGCGCTGACCCCGATGCTGACCGTGAAGGAGAGGACGGACCCGGCGCCGTTGGCGATGCGCACGTCGGTTTCGGAAAGCGCCCGGCGCAACCGCTCCGCCAGCAGCGCCGCTCCCTGTGGCGGCGTTTCGGGCAGCAGGATGGCGAACTCCTCGCCGCCCAGCCGGCCCAGGACGTCCGCGCCGCGGACCATGGAGCGGCAGACGCGGACCACGGTGCGGATGGCCTCGTCCCCGGTGGCGTGGCCGTAGGTGTCGTTGACCTTCTTGAAGTGGTCGATGTCCAGCATGATTGCCGACAGCGGTTGGCCGCTGCGCTGCGCCCGAGCCACCTCGTCGGCGGCGCGCGCCATGAAGCGCCCACGGTTCAGTGCGCCGGTCAGCGAATCGGTGGTGGCGAGGCGCTCCAACTGGCGCTGCATGTCGACCACGCGGGAGGCGGCGAGCAGCCGGGCGCGCAGCCATGTCAGGTCCAGCGGCTTGCGCAGAAACTCGTCGGCGCCGTTCTCCACGACCTCGAAGAACTGGTTGGTGATGCTGCCGGGGATCATCAGCATGAGGTAGAGGTGCCGTTCCCGCTGCGCCGCACGCAGGTGCCAGCAGACCTCCACGCCCTCCATCTCGCCGACGCGGAAATCGACCAGCGCGATGTCGATGGGCTCGTCGCGGCAACGCGCCAGCGCCGCCTGACCGCTTTCGGCAAAAGCCGCCTGATGGCCGAAGCCCTCAAGCTGCTGGCACAGCACCGTGCGCGCCATGCGCGAATCGTCGACCACCAAAATCCGCATGCGGCCTCCACGACCATTGCTTCAGAGAAGCACAAAGCCCTGAAGGAAACATTACAATCGTATGGATTTTCAAATGAACCGGGATCAAGGGAATGTAAGCGCCGATTCGGTTGGGAAACGCAGAAATGCAAGCGGAAATTGGGTGGCGGATGGGGTGGGATTCGAACCCACGGTGAAGTTGCCCCCACGCCAGTTTTCAAGACTGGAGCCTTAAACCGCTCGGCCACCCATCCAATCAACGCCTTCAAGGGCTTAGCCTTGCGCGTCTGGGAACCATTGCTCTCTGGTCCCTACCCTGATCCCCGAAATTGGCGCCCGATCTCAGGCTATCCCCTCACCGAGGATCAGAAGCGGGGGGAACATGCCGTGTCCCCGTTCTTCGGTCAACTCGCTTTTGATGCTCGTCGCGCGGGGGCCGTCTTGGTTCAACGTGGGGAAGTCACATCCGGATCGGGCGGCCCAGGTTCGACAGCCGCTTCGTCGGCTTCGGGGGCGTCGGAGAGTCGGAGAAATCCGGCAGGCTGGGGGCTCGGCTGAGGACCTTGCGGATCATGACGCCGGTCGCCTCCAGATCCTCGATCACCGTGGCCGAAACGCGGCCCGCATAGTGTGGGCGGTCCAGCTTGCTGCGCATCTCCTCGATGATCTTCAACTCCGGCTCGAACAGCTCGCGGGCGCCCATGGGGAGCGCCTGATCGTCCCGCATCCGTTCGAAATAGTTCCGGGTGGCGCGGGCCAGCAGGCCGGTCAGGAGAAGGTCGATCCGTTCGAACTCCGTGCGCAGGTCGGGCAGCTTCGCCGTGCCAACGGTCGTCAGGCGCTCTTCCGTCAGGGTAACGAGGGCGCGCACCTCCTCCACCTTCCGGCGGAAGCCGAGGAACGAGGAGAAACGGTCTTCCTGGATATCGCGCTGTGCACGCACGCCCAGTGCGACCGCTTCGCCGGCCTGCTGCTCGATGGCCGTCAGCAGTTCTTCGATCGCTCTGCGACCGCTGTCCTGTCCCCAGACCATCGTCTTGCCGCCTCTCCCCGCGGATGGACGCTCGCTCGGTTTTCGAGTCGGCCTTGAGGATGCGTGAAAAAATTTAAGAAATGTCTGACCTGTTACGCAGCTCGAGCAGGACCGGCGTGTGGTCGGACGCTTTTTCCGCACCGCGCGGGCGACGGTCGATGCGGCACTCCACCAAGCGGTCGGCGGCCTGCGGGGACAGCAGGAAGTGATCGATGCGCAACCCCAGGTCCCGTGGCCAGCAGCCCGCCTGATAGTCCCAGAAGGTGTAGGCGTGGTCGTCGTCGTGCAGGGCGCGGTAGGCTTCGGTCAGGCCTAGATTCAGCAGGGCGCGGAACTTCGCCCGCGATTCGGGCTGGAACAGGGCGTCGCCGGCGAAGGCCACCGGGTCGAAGACGTCGCGCGGCTCCGGAATGATGTTGTAGTCGCCGCCCAGAACGAAGGGGATTTCTTGCGCCAGCAGGTCGCGGGCATGGGTGTGCAGCCGGTCCATCCAGCGGAGCTTGTAGGCGAACTTCTCCGTCCCGAGCGGATTGCCGTTGGGCAGATAGAGCGAGGCGATGCGCACGCCGCCCACCGAGGCCTCGACATAGCGGGCCTGCTCGTCCTCCGGCTCGCCGGGCAGGCGGGTCAGCACGTCCTCGTGCGGCGCCTTGGAGAGGAACGCCACGCCGTTGTAGGACTTCTGCCCCACCGGCGTGACGTGATAGCCCAATTCCTCGAAGGCGGCGCGGGGGAAGGCCGCGGTTTCGCACTTGATCTCCTGCAGAAGCGCGACGTCCGGGGACTCCGCGCGCAGCCAGTCGGTGATCAGCGGAAGGCGGGCCTTCGCCGAATTGACGTTCCAGGTGGCGATCTTCACGTCGTGTTCTTCTTGTTCGGCAAAGGCCAGGGGAAAAAGGAACCGTCAGGCGGCGAAGGAATTGCCGCAGCCGCAGGACGCCGTTGCGTTCGGATTCTTGATCTGGAACGCGGCCCCCATCAGGTCCTCGACATAGTCGAGGGTGGAGCCGGCCAGCAGGTCCAGCGAGGCGTCGTCGGTGACGACTTTCACGCCGTTCTTCTCGAACACATGGTCGTCCTCGTTCGCCGTGGCGTCGAAGGCGAAGCCGTACTGGAAGCCGGAGCAGCCGCCACCCGACACGGTCAGGCGCAGCATCAGGGCCGGGTCGCCCTCATGCTCGATCAGGAAGGCGACGCGCTTGGCGGCGCTGTCGGACACGGCGAGAACGCGCGCACCCTCTTGCGCGGTGGCGGGAAGGGCGGTGTCGGGCATGGGACGGACCTCGGTGTTTCGCGGGGGTGTTTCGCGGGACAGACGACACAACGACGAATGTAAGGGTGTGTCCGCCTTTCGTCAAAGGCATGTCCGGCGAACTCATGCCTGACCTGCGGTTCGCCTGTGCCCGAATGCCTGCTTGCGGCTGCCGGATGTCTCGGCCGGTCTCCGCCTTCGCCGTTGCACAGCGCGGTTTGCGTCGGTAGTGTCCGCGCCATGACGGCGGACTTCTTCCAGGATCGCCCGGCGCCCTATGGCTGCGACCCCGCACAGACGCGCGGCCGGCTGTTCCCGGAGCCGGAAAGCCCGACGCGCTCGTGCTTCCAGCGCGACCGCGACCGCATCGTGCATTCCGGTGCCTTCCGCAAGCTGAAGTACAAGACGCAGGTCTTCGTCTATCACGAGGGCGACTATTTCCGCACGCGCCTGACCCACAGCCTGGAGGTGGCGCAGATCGCCCGCTCGATCAGCCGCGCGCTCGGCCTGAACGAGGATCTGGCGGAGGCGGTGGCGCTCGCCCACGATCTCGGCCACACCCCCTTCGGCCATGCCGGAGAGGACGCGCTGAACGCCTGCATGGCGCCCTACGGCGGCTTCGCCCACAACGACCAGACGCTGCGCATCCTGACGATGCTGGAGCGGCGCTACGCCGACTTCGACGGGCTGAACCTGACCTGGGAAACGCTGGAGGGCGTGGTCAAGCACAACGGCCCGCTTCTGCCTCTCCATGATGGTGAAAAGCTGCCGACGACGCTGGCCGCCTTCCAGGAGCGCTGGGACCTGGAGCTTCACACCAACCCGGGCGCAGAGGCGCAGGTGGCGGCCCTGGCCGACGACATCGCCTACAACAACCACGACATCGACGACGGGCTGCGCGCCGGCCTGTTCACGGTGGACGAGGTGGCGGAGCTGCCGCTGGTCGGCCCAGTGGTGCGGCAGGTCTGCGACCGCTATCCCGGGCTGGAGCGCTCCCGCCTGATCCACGAGACGATCCGGCGGATGATCAACAACATGATCGTCGACCTGCTGGCCGAAACGCGGGAGCGGCTGGACCGCCACCGCCCGGGAAGCGCCGCCGAACTGCGCGCCCTGCCGGAGCCAGTCGTCAGCTTCTCCCCCGCGATGTTCGAGGCGCAGCGGCCCTTGCGCGCCTTCCTGAAACAGCGCATGTACCGCCATTACCGGGTGAACCGGGAAATGAGCAAGTGCAAGCGGGTGGTCACCGCCTTGTTCGACCTGTTCATGGCCGAGCCGAACACCCTGCCGACGCAGTGGCAGGAGGAGATCGCCAAACAGGGCGGGCACGGCAACCGGACGGTGCTGGCGCGGCTGGTCGCCGACTACATCGCCGGCATGACCGACCGCTACGCGCTCGCCGAATACGCCCGCCTGTTCGACATGGACGCCAAGACCTGAACGCCCCAGACCTAAAGCAAGAATTGAAACGATGAACATCTTCAAGGTCTTCGAGAACGACATCCGCAAGCTGCTGGACGAGATGGCCGCCGAGGGCCAGATCCCGGCGGGGCTCGACACCGCGCGCCTGACGGTGGAGCCGCCGCGCGAGGCGGCGCACGGCGACCTGTCGACCAACGCGGCGATGATCCTGGCCAAGCCGGCAGGCAAGCCGCCGCGTGCGCTGGCCGAGCTGCTGGTGGCGAAGCTGAAGACCCGCCCCGACGTGGCGAGCGCCGAGATCGCCGGCCCGGGCTTCGTAAACCTGCGCCTGACGGCCGACGTCTGGCGCGACCGCATCCGCGACGTGCTGACCGCCGGCACCGCCTATGGTGAGAGCACGCTGGGCGGCAAGCGCCCGGTGAACGTCGAGTATGTGTCGGCCAACCCCACCGGCCCGCTGCACGCGGCCCATGGCCGCGGCGCCGTGTTCGGCGACGCGCTGGCCGCGCTGCTGGAGAAGGCCGGCTACGCCGTCGCCCGTGAGTATTACATCAACGACGCCGGCGCCCAGGTCGATGTGCTGGGCCGCTCGACCTTCCTGCGCTACCGCGAGGCGCTGGGCGAGGACATCGGCGAGATTCCGGCGGGCCTCTATCCCGGCGAGTATTTGAAGGAGGTCGGGCAGGCCCTGGCCGAGCGCGACGGCAACAAGTGGGTCGGCGCGGACGAGGCCGACTGGCTGCCGGCCTGCCGCGACTTCGCCATCGCCACGATCATGGAATGGATCAGGGAGGACCTCGGCGTCCTCGGCGTCCGCATGGACGTCTACAGTTCCGAGCGCGCGCTGGTGAAGGCCGGGGCGGTGGACACGGCGCTGAAGGCGCTGGAGGATCGCGGCCTGATCTACGTCGGCGTTCTGGAGCCCCCCAAGGGCAAAAAGCCCGACGACTGGGAGCCGCGCCCGCAGACCCTGTTCAAGTCCACCGACTTCGGCGACGACGTCGACCGCCCGCTGAAGAAGTCGGACGGGTCCTTCACCTACTTCTCCAACGACATCGCCTACCACTATGACAAGCACCGCCGCGGCTTCGACCTGCAGATCGACGTGTGGGGCGCCGACCATGGCGGCTACGTCAAGCGTATGCAGGCGGCGACCACGGCGATCACCGAGGGCAAGGCGTCGCTGGACGTGAAGCTATGCCAGCTCGTCCATCTGATGAAGAACGGCGAGCCGGTGAAGATGTCCAAGCGCGCCGGCACCTTCGTGACGCTGCGCGACGTGATCGAGGAGGTCGGCCGCGACGTCGTCCGCTTCATCATGCTGACCCGCCGCAACGACCAGACGCTGGACTTCGACTTCGCCAAGGTCGTCGAGCAGTCGAAGGACAACCCGGTCTTCTACGTGCAGTACGCCCACGCCCGCTGCCGCTCGGTCCTGCGCCACGCCGCAACGGCGCTGCCGGGGGCCGACCTGTCGGTGGCGGCGCTGGCCGCCAGGGCCAACCTCGCCCGCCTCGACAGCGAGGAGGAGATGGCGCTGGCCAAGCGCATGGCGACCTGGCCGCGTCTGGTCGAATCCGCCGCCGAGGCGCACGAGCCGCACCGCGTGGCCTTCTACCTCTACGACCTCGCCAGCGACTTCCACGCGCTGTGGAACAAGGGCCGCGACGACACCAGCCTGCGCTTCCTGATCGACGGCGACGAGGAGGTGACGGTGGCCCGTCTGGCGCTGGTCAGCGCGGTCGCCACGGTGATCGCCTCCGGCCTCGCCGTGATGGGCGTGGAGCCGGTGGAGGAAATGCGGTCATGAGGTATGAGGGCGATGCCAACTACGCCAGCGATCCCTACGGCACGCCGCCGCAGCGGGGAGGTCGGCGCGGTCTGCTCGGCCTCGGTCTGGCGGTGGTCGGCATCGTGGCATTCGCCGGCGCGATCGTCGTCGTCTACAGCGGCAAGGGGCAGAGCACGCCGGACGGCGGCCCGCCGCTGCTGATGGCCGACAACGCGCCGACCAAGGCCCGCCCGGAGCAGCCCGGCGGCATGGAAGTGCCGCACCAGGACAAGCTGGTCTACGAGCGGCTGAACGACCGCGGGTCGAAGTCGCAGATCGAACGCCTGCTGCCGCCGCCAGAGGAGCCGCTGCCGCGGCCGGTTGTGGCTCCCCAGGTGCCGCCGTCGCCGACCCTGCCGGAGGCGCCCGCGGTGGCCCAACTGCCGCCGCCTCCGCCGGGCTCCACCACCACGGTGCCGCGCCAGGACGGGGAGGGGACCGCCGTGCCGCCGCCCGTCGCCTCTCTGGCGCCGCCACCCGCCGTGGCCGCCCTTCCGGCTCCGGCACCGGCGGCTCCGGCGCCCAAGGCCGCTCCGCCGCCCGCGGCCAAGCCGGCTCCGGCTCCGCCGCAGGCCCAGACGCCGCCTGCCGCGGCGCCCAAGCCGCAGCCCGCGCCGCCGGTGGCGGCCGCCCCAGCTCCGCAGCCGGCGCCCCCTCCGGCACCCGCCAAGGCATCGGGTGGAGGGAACTGGCGCGTCCAGCTCGCCGCGGTGCGCAGCGAGGCCGAGGCCTCCACGGAATGGAAGCGCCTGACCAGCCGCTACGGCGCGGCGCTCGGCGGGCTGTCCATGCAGGTCGCCAAGGCCGATCTGGGCGAGAAGGGCATCTTCTACCGCATCCAGGGTGTCGGCCTCGACGAGGAGCGCGCCAAGTCGGTCTGCGCCCAGCTCAAGTCCCAGAATGTGGGGTGTGTGGTTGTCCGTCCCTGATCCGGCTTTGCCGAACGCCCGAAACGCGTCCGGACCTCATCGTGCGCCTCACCGTGCGGTGGTGTTCGGCGCCGCCGGCACCGCCCTGACCGCGGACGAGCGCGCCTTTTTCCGTGACGCCGACCCGCTGGGCTTCATCCTGTTCCGGCGCAACTGCGACACGCCGGAGCAGGTCCGCGCGCTGGTGGCGGAGATGCGCGCGGCGCTGGGCCGTGCCGATGCGCCCGTGCTGATCGACCAAGAGGGCGGTCGGGTGGCCCGCATGCGCCCGCCGCACTGGCCGGCCTTCCCGCCGATGCGCGCCTTCGGCGACCTCGCGGCCCGTGACGCCGCCGCCGGGCGGGAGGCCGCCCGGATCAACGCCCGGCTGCTGGCGCTGATGCTGGCGGACTGCGGCGTGACGGTGGATTGCGCCCCGGTCTGCGACGTGCCGGTGGAGGGCGCCCACGACATCATCGGCGACCGCGCCTTCTGCGGCGATCCGGTCCGCGTCGCCGATCTGGCGCGGGCGACCTGCGAGGGGCTGATGGCCGGCGGCGTTCTGCCGGTTGTCAAGCATCTGCCCGGCCATGGCCGGGCCTTCACCGACAGCCACGCCGAGCTGCCGGTGGTGGACGCCCCGCGCGCGGCGCTGGAGGCCACCGACTTCGCGCCGTTCCGTGCCCTGGCCGACATGCCGCTCGGCATGGTCGCCCATGTGGTGATGAAGGCCATCGACCCGGACCAGCCCGCCAGCACCTCGTCGATCGTGGTGCGCGACGTCGTGCGCGGCGCCCCCATCGGCTTCGACGGGCTGCTGTTCAGCGACGACCTGTCGATGGGTGCGCTGGCCGGCGGCATGCGTGGACGCGCGGAGGCGGTCCTGGCGGCCGGGCTGGACGTCGTGCTCCACTGCAACGGCGTGATGGAGGAGATGGTGGCGGTGGCCGAGGGCGTTCCGACGATGAGCGGCGCGTCGGTGCGGCGCTGGGCGAGGGCCGAGGCGATGCGCGGCCCTGCGCAGCCGGTGGACGCCGACGACTTGCGGGCGCGTCTGGCGGAATTGCTGGGAACGCCCCAGGTTTAGAGCCATGCTCAGGCTTCCCGGACGGGTCCGGGGAGCGCAACGGGAGAGATGCGCGTGTTGGAAGGTCTGATCGACCGCATACCGATGATCTTTGCGGTCGCCATCCCCGCGATCCTCGCCATCACGATGCACGAGGCGGCGCACGGATTCGTGGCGATGTGGCGCGGCGACGACACGGCGTGGCGGCTGGGCCGGGTGACGCTGAACCCGCTTCGCCACATCGACCCCCTGGGCACGGTGGTGCTGCCGGCGGTGATGTATTTCACCACAGGGTTCGTCTTCGGCTGGGCCAAGCCGGTGCCGGTGAATTTCGGGCGCCTTCACCACCCGCGCCGCGACATGGTGTGGGTGGCGCTGGCCGGGCCGGGGGTGAATTTCGTGCTGGCGCTGGTCTCGGCGATCATCTGGGGCTTCACCAGCCCGCAGGGCGGGGCGACGGAGATGTGGGTCCGCGCCGCGCTGGAGGTGTCGGTCCTGGTCAACGTCGTGCTGATGGTCTTCAACATGATCCCTCTGCCGCCGCTCGACGGCGGGCGCGTGGCGGTCGGCATCCTGCCCGACGCTCTGGCCTTCCCGCTGGCCCGGCTGGAGAAGTACGGCATGCTGATCCTGATCGGCGCCTTCTTCCTGCTGCCCTTCATCGGGCGGGAGCTTGGCATGGACCTCAGCGTCTTCTCCTGGGTGCTCGGCCCGCCGGTGGATTACATGATCGAGCTGATCCGCATCCTCAGCGGCAACTGACGGCATGGTCGGCAGGAAACCCCCGGATCATGAGGACGAGGGCGCCGAGGCGGCCAGCCCGGCGGACCAGCTTGTCCTCGTCCTGGATGGGTTCGAGGGGCCGCTGGACATGCTGCTGGCGCTGGGGCGCGAGCAGAAGGTGGACCTGACGAAGATTTCCATCCTCCAACTCGCCGACCAGTATCTCGCCTTCATCGCCGAGGCGCGGAAGGTGCGTCTGGAACTGGCGGCGGATTATCTCGTCATGGCGGCGTGGCTGGCCTATCTGAAGTCCCGCCTGCTGATCCCGGAGGTCGAGGACGAGGAGCCCTCGGGCGAGGACATGGCGGCGGCGCTGGCCTTCCAGCTCCAGCGGCTGGAGGCGATGAAGGGGGCGGCGGCCAAGCTGTTCGCCCGCCCGCAGCTCGGGGTTGACCGCTTCGCCCGCGGCGCCCCGGAGGACCTCGACATCCTGCGCAAGTCGGTCTTCCAGGTCACGCTCTACGACCTTCTGAAGGCCTACGGCGAGCACAGGAAGCGGCAGGAGGGCGGCGTCCTGCACATCGAGCCGGTGCGCCTCTATTCGCTGGAGGACGCGGTGCGCCGCCTGTCCGAGCTGCTGGGCCGCATGCCGGACTGGGCCACCCTGTCGAGTTTCCTGCCGGACGGCGTGCGCGGCGGGCTGCTGACCCGCTCGGCGCTGGCCGCCCATTTCGCGGCGACGCTGGAACTGGCCAAGGCGGGGCGGGTGGAGCTTCGCCAGGACGGCGCCTTTTCCCCCATCTACGTCCGCCGGGCATCGCGCCGGCATGAGCAAGGCGACGAGGAATGAGCGGTGCCGACGGCATGATCCAGGAGATCGACAACCCGGAGGAGGTCGAGCAGCGCCTGCGCGATCTGCGCCTGCTGGAGGCGCTGCTGTTCGCCTCCGCGGACCCGCTGGATGAGGAGACGCTGGGCAGGCGGTTGACCCGCGACGCCGACATCCGCGCCCTGCTGGAGGAATTGCGCGTCCATTACGCGGCGCGCGGGGTGAACCTGATCCGCACCGGCGCCGGCTGGTCCTTCCGCACGGCGGTGGACCTCGCCCCGCTGCTGCGGCAGGAGGAGGAGGTCTCCAAGAAGCTGTCCCGCGCCGCCATCGAGACGCTGGCGATCATCGCCTACCACCAGCCGGTGACCCGCGCCGAGATCGAGGCGATCCGCGGCGTG
This sequence comes from Azospirillum sp. Marseille-Q6669, assembly GCF_965111635.1. Classification (NCBI taxonomy): domain Bacteria; kingdom Pseudomonadati; phylum Pseudomonadota; class Alphaproteobacteria; order Rhodospirillales; family Azospirillaceae; genus Azospirillum; species Azospirillum sp. Marseille-Q6669. The sequence continues at coordinate 2,441,389 of NZ_CBCOOP010000001.1, forward strand.
GCGACCAGCAAGGGGACGCTGGACATCCTGATGGAGAACGGCTGGATCCGACCCGGCCGCCGCCGCGAGACGCCGGGGCGCCCGCTGACCTGGATCACCACCGACCATTTCCTCGACCATTTCGGCCTGGAGACGCTGCGCGACCTGCCGGGGGTGGAAGACCTGCGCGCCGCCGGCCTGCTCGATTCGCGGCCCGTGCTGCTGGGCATTGGCGGAGCCGGCCTGGAGGACGCGGAACCATCGGAAAACGCTGACGATTCCGATACCTGAGCGAAACGCTCGAAAATAAGAACCATTTGCATCGGGGTCGGCGCACCGCTACTAAGGTCAATCGACCGCCATCAAACGACCCCCGGGCCGCTTCAGACTGGGACCGCCATAGACTGGGACCGCCATGGATCGTCCGTCCGTCACCGACGCCCGTTCTTTCTCCGCGACCGGAGACGCCGTTTCCGAACCCCGGCCGGCCGGCCTGCGCACCGCGCTGCGCGACAAGGCGTCGGCCCTGTTCAGCCGCGGGACCGATCCGCGGCAGGGCGCGCCCTGCGAGGCCGCGCCGGTTACGCTGCCGGCCAACGGGCGGCATCTCGACCTCTCCGGCCCGCAGGGCGGCGCTGCTGCCATCGCGATGGAGGCCCTGGCGCTGAATGGCGTCACCCACCGCTACGGGCGCGTCGTCGCCGTCAACGACGTCAGCGTGACCATCGGGGCGGGGGAGATCGTCTGCCTGTGCGGGCCGTCCGGCTGCGGCAAGTCCTCACTGCTGCGCATCGCGGCAGGGCTGGAGGCGGTGCAGACCGGCTCGGTCCGGATCGGCGGAACCGTGGTGGCGGACGAGCGCGGCGCGGTCCCGCCGGAACGCCGCGGCGTCGGCCTCGTCTTCCAGGATTACGCGCTGTTTCCGCACCTGTCGGTGCTCGACAACGTGCGCTTCGGCCTGACCGCCCTGTCCGGCGAGGCGCAGCGCAAGCGCGCGTTGGAAACGCTGGGGCAAGTCGGCATGGCCGGCTACGCCGATTCCTTCCCGCACCATCTCTCCGGCGGACAGCAGCAGCGTGTGGCGCTCGCCCGCGCGCTCGCCCCGAATCCGGCGGTCCTGCTCCTCGACGAACCCTTCTCGGGCCTGGACGCCCGGCTGCGCGAGCAGGTGCGCGATGAGACGCTGCACGTGCTGAAGCAGAACGGCGCTGCGACCATGCTGGTCACCCACGACCCGGAGGAGGCCATGTTCCTGGCCGACCGCATCGCGCTGATGCGCGCCGGAAAAGTCGTCCAGGTGGGCAACCCGGTGGACCTCTACACCCGCCCGGTCAACGCCTTCGCAGCGGAATTCTTCGGCGAGGTCAACCGGCTGTCCGGCGTCGTGCAGGACGGTGCGGTGGACACCCCGGTCGGCCCGATCCCCACGGAGATCGCCGACGGCACCGCCGTGGACGTGCTGATCCGCCCGGAAGCGCTGAAGCTGTCCGCCCAGCCCGCCGCCACGGTCCCTGCCGGGGACCTGCCGGTTCTGGCGCGGGTGATGGCGGCGCGCCTGCTGGGTCGCACCAGCCTGGTCCATCTCGATGTGCCGGACGGGAAGGGCGGGTCGGTGCATCTGCACTCGCGCATGCCGGGCCAGTTCCTGCCCGCCGAACAAAGTCACGTTTCGGTGTGCATGGACCTGTGTCAGGCCTTCGTTTTTCCAGCCGGTGCACCCACTTAGTCGTTTGAGCGGTTTCGCCCGACCGATCGTTGCGGGAGGGGAACCTTTCTGCCATAGTGCCGCCCCGCCATTGGGCTGCCTGTTCAGGAAACGTGTGTCATGGGATTCTCCAGCGTCTGGCATTGGGTCATCGTCCTTCTGATCGTCCTGCTCCTGTTCGGCGCCGGCAAGCTGCCGAAGGTCATGGGCGACCTCGCCAAGGGCATCAAGAACTTCAAGGCCGGCCTGAAGGACGAGGAAGAGGGTACCGCCGCCGGTGCCGACTCCAAGGTCCTGCCGAACCAGCCGGTTCCGCCGGCCCAGCCGGTGTCCTCGGTCCATCCGGTTCCGCCCGCTCCGGTTCCGCCCGCTGCCGACCCCGGCGTGAAGAAGGACGAGACGGCCCGCACCTGACCGTCCGGCGCCCTTCATCCCCGCGCCGCTTCGAAAGGCTGAGGAGCCATGTTCGACATTGCATGGTCGGAACTGATGGTCATCGCGGTCATCGCCCTCGTGGTGATCGGCCCGAAGGACCTGCCCAAGGCCATCTACACCCTGGGAAAATGGGTGAAGAAGGCGCGCGTCGTCGCGCGCGATTTTCAGGGCCACATCGACGACATGATGCGCGAGGCGGAGCTTGACGAGCTTCGCAAGGAAGCCCTGAAGGTCCGCGACACGAACCTCCAAAAGATGGTCGAGAACACGATCGATCCGAAGGGGGAACTGAAGGGCGCCTTCGACGTGGGGGCCAACCTCGGGGCCGACGGCTATCACGGCAGCCCGCCGGAGGATGGTCCCGCTCCCGTGCCTACCGTCGGATCGCCGCAGGTGACGGCGGCCCAGCCGCAGCCGGCGACCGAACCGCCGGTCACGGCCCCGCTTCCTCCGGCACCGCCCGCGGAATTCGTCCCGGCCCCGGCCCAGCCGCCGGTTCCGGCCTCCGCCGACTCCGCTGCGGCGGCAACCACGAACAAGCAGGCGTGACCCAGTGTCCGGCGAAACGCGCATGACCGGCGAGTCCGACGACGAGCTCGAAGAAAGCAAGATGCCGCTGATCGACCATCTGGTCGAGCTGCGCAACCGGCTGATGTACGCGACGCTGGCGATCCTCATCGCCTTCTTCGTCTGCTACGCTTTCTCGGACCGCATCTACAACTTCCTGGTCCAGCCCCTGGCCGACATCCTGGCCGGGCAGGGGCGGCGGATGATCTACACCGGCCTGACCGAAGCCTTCTTCACCTATGTGAAGGTGGCCTTCTGGGCCGGCTGCTTCCTGTCCTTCCCCATCGTCGCCAGCCAGATCTGGATGTTCGTCGCGCCCGGCCTCTACAAGCACGAGCGCAAGGCCTTCCTGCCCTTCCTGGTGGCCACCCCGATCCTGTTCTTCCTGGGCGGGGCGATGGTCTACTACTTCATCTTCCCGCTGGCTTGGCGCTTCTTCCTGGGGTTCGAGTTCCACCCGGGCATGGACGCCGGCGCCCTCCCGATCGAGTTCGAGGCCCGCGTCAGCGAGTATCTTGGCCTCGTGATGCACCTGATCTTCGCCTTCGGTCTGGCCTTTCAGCTTCCGGTCCTGTTGACCCTGCTGATCCGCGCCGGGCTGCTGACGACGGAGACTCTGGCCGCCAAGCGGCGCTACGCCATCGTGTTCGTGTTCATCGTAGCGGCGATCCTGACCCCGCCGGACGTCATCAGCCAGGTCGGCCTCGCCATCCCGCTGCTGGCGCTCTACGAGGTGTCGATCCTGATCGGCCGCCGCATCGAGAAGACGCGCGGCGACGCCGACGAGACGGAAGCGGAGCAGGCGTAAGGTCTTTCTCCTTATGCCGTCGCTTCTTCGACCATCACCTGATTGCGGCCGTTCCGCTTGGCCCGATAGAGGGCCAGGTCGGCGGCCGCCAGCGCCGCGTCGAGATCCTTGCCGTTGCGGCAGGCGGCGATGCCGATGCTGACGCTGGCGGCGATCTCGTGGCCCTGGAAGGGCAGCGGCCGCGCCGCCACGTCGCGCCGCAACGCCTCCGCCAACGCCGCCGCCCCGCTGCGGTCGGTGTCGGGAAGCAGCACGCAGAATTCCTCCCCGCCATAGCGCCCGAACAGGTCGGTGCGGCGCAGCCTTGCCGCGACGATCTCGGAAAAGCGGCGGAGAAGCGCGTCCCCGGCCAGATGGCCGAAGGTGTCGTTGACCCGCTTGAAACGGTCGAGGTCGAGAAGCAGCAGGGTGAGCGGCGCCCCGTTCCGCTGCGCCCGCAGCAACTCCCGCTCGGCGTGCTTCAGGAAGGCCCGGCGGTTGTAGGCGCCGGTCAGCGGGTCGATGGTGCCGATGTGGTCCAGATCGGCCTGAAGCTTCTCGCTGGTCATGGCGAGGAAGCCGAATCCCCAGCCTGTGACTGCCAGGATGGCCTCCAGGAATCCGGCGCTCTGCACCAAATTGGGTGTCAGGATGCTGTCCACCGGCCCACCCCAGGCGGTCAGCACGGCGCGCCCGGCGACGAACAGGGCATGGGCAAGGAAAACCAGAGCGGTGACCCGTTGCGCACGCCTCGGCCGGTCCGCCGGCCCCGTCCACCACAGTTCCAGGGCAGCCAGCAGCGACAGGCCGGTGATTCCTGCGGACATGATCAGGACGCGCGCCGTCACGTCGTTGGTTGCCACCACGAACCACGCGATGCCGGCGGTCAGCACGGCGAGCAGCGCCATCCCGAGGCGCCAGGGGATGGATCGTCCGGCGAAGCTGCGCACGCCGAACCAATTCAGGATGTAGGTGGCGGCCACCAGGGCGTTGCTCAGCGGTACGACAGCGGCGGGCGGCCAGACCCCGTAAGCGGTGACCATGGCCATCCCGACGGTGCCGACCAGCGCTCCCCCGGCCCAATAAGCCAGCGCGGTGATGTGGCGGTGCGCCCTCCAGGTCAGGAAGGCGGCGATGGACAGCAGAACGCCGATGCCCACCAGGACGATGACGAGGGTGCGGGTGTCGAGGATCATGTCCGGAGTGGGGAGGGCAGCGGTCGATTCCGGGGTTCTGCACGCATTCGTGTTCACGGCGCCACCGATAAGTATAGGACACCAATCATTTCATGGTCTTTCCCATCGGCGGGGCTCCGCCTCTGGACCTTCACCCGGCGGCGGACTATAACCAGTCTCCCACCCATTCCGTATCGCCGTGAGCCATGCACGACCTTCGCGCCATCCGTGAGAACCCCGAATCCTTCGACCGCGGCCTCGCCCGCCGGGGCCTTGAGGCGATGTCGCCAACGGTGCTGGACCTCGATTCGCGCCGCCGCGCCGCGCAGACCCAGTTGCAGGAAATGCAGGCGCGCCGCAACGAGGCGGCGAAGGAGATCGGCCTCGCTAAGCGGGAGGGCCGCGACGCCCAGCCGCTGATGGACGAGATGGCGCAGCTCAAGGAGCGGCTGCCCCAGGTCGAGGAGGAGGAGAAGGCGCTGGGCGCCGAACTGGACGGCCTGCTCGCCTCCATCCCGAACCTGCCCGCCGACGACGTGCCGGAAGGCCCGGACGAGACCGCCAACGTCGAAATCCGCCGCTGGGGCGAGCCGAAGGCCATCGCCGACGCCAAGCAGCATTTCGAGCTGGGCGAGGCGCTGGGCCTGATGGATTTCGAGGCGGCGTCGCGCATGTCGGGCGCCCGCTTCACCATCCTGAAGGGCGGGCTGGCCCGGCTGGAGCGCGCGCTCGCCGACTTCATGCTGGACATCCACACCGGCGAGCACGGCTACACCGAGATCGCGCCGCCGCTGATGGTCCGCGACAACGCCCTGTTCGGCACCGGCCAGCTTCCGAAGTTCGAGGAGGACCTGTTCCGCACGGGCGATCATTATCTGATCCCGACCTCGGAAGTGCCGCTGACCAACCTCGTCAACGACCAGATCGTGGCGACGGAGGAACTGCCCCACCGCTACACCGCGCTGACCCCCTGCTTCCGCGCCGAGGCCGGGTCGGCCGGGCGCGACACCCGCGGCATGATCCGCCAGCACCAGTTCTGGAAGGTGGAGATGGTCAGCGTCACCGCGCCGGACCAGTCGGAGGCGGAGCACCTGCGCATGACCCAATGCGCCGAGACCATCCTGCAGCGGCTGGGGCTGCCCTACCGCGTGGTGACTCTGTGCACCGGCGACATGGGCTTTTCGGCGCGCAAGACCTTCGACATCGAGGTCTGGCTGCCCGGCCAGAACATGTACCGCGAGATTTCGAGCTGCTCGAACTGCGGCGACTTCCAGGCCCGCCGCATGAAGGCCCGCTGCCGGTCGAAGGGCGAGAAGCAGACGCAGTTCGTCCACACGCTGAACGGCTCGGGCGTGGCGGTCGGGCGCTGCCTGATCGCGGTGCTGGAGAATTACCAGCAGCCCGACGGCTCCATCCTGGTTCCCGAAGCGCTCCGGCCCTACATGCGCGGGCTGGAAAGGATCACCGCCTGATGTTCGATCTCCCGCTCGACCTGTCGAACGCACGCATCCTCGTCACCAACGACGACGGCATCCACGCGCCGGGCCTGAAGGTTCTGGAGGCCATCGCCCGCTCCATCTCCGACGACGTGTGGGTGGTGGCGCCGGAGATGGAGCAGTCGGCGGCCAGCCACTCGCTGACCATCAACCGGCCTCTGCGCCTGCGCCAGCTGGACGAGCGGCGCTACACGGTGGACGGCACGCCGACCGACTGCGTCCTGTTGGCCGTCAACCACATCATGAAGGACGCCCGTCCGACGCTGGTCCTGTCCGGCGTCAACCAGGGCTCCAACATCGGCGAGGACGTGACCTATTCGGGCACCATCGCGGCGGCCATGGAGGCGACCCTGCTGGGCGTTCCGGCCATCGCGCTCAGCCAGCACTACGAGAACCGTGCCCAGATCGACTGGTCGGCGGCGGAGCGCTGGGGGGCGGAGGTGATCCGCAAGGCCGTCTCCACGCCCTGGCCGAAATACGTCCTGCTCAACGTGAACTTCCCGGCCTGTCCGGCGGACCGGGTCACCGGCATCCAGGTCGTCCGCCACGGCAAGCGCAAGATCGGCGACGAGCTGGTGGAGCGTGTCGATCCGCGCGGCAAACCCTATATCTGGATCGGGACCCTGCGCGGTGAGGCCGACGTGGCGCCGGACACCGACATCCATGTGGTCTTCCACGGGGGCATTTCGGTGACGCCGGTCTATCTGGATCTGACGCACACGCCGACGCTCCAGACCTTGCGACACGCGTTCGAGTAATCCGGTTTCCGAGGTGAATGGGTAGGGTGTGACGGTCGAGGCACGCAAGATCCGGCTTCTGATGGCGTTGCGCCGCAACGGCGTGACCGACACCCGGGTTTTGGCCGCGATCGAGCGAATCCCGCGCGAGCGCTTCGTCCCCGATCCCTTCCAGGATCAGGCGTGGGAAGACACGGCGCTTCCCATCGATCTGGGCCAGACCATCAGCCAGCCGTTGATCGTGGCGCTGATGACCCAGGCGCTGGAGCTGGGGGAACGGCAGACGGTGCTGGAGATCGGCACCGGCTCCGGCTATCAGGCGGCTGTTTTGTCGCGGCTGTGCCGACGGGTCTACACCGTCGAGCGGCTGCGCCCGCTGCTGACCGAGGCAGAGGGGCGATTCCGGGCGCTGCGCCTGAACAACATCACGACCCGCCACGGCGACGGGACGAAGGGCTGGCCCGAACAGGCGCCGTTCGAGCGCATACTGGTCACGGCCGCCGGAGGTCCCGATGCGCCAAAGGACTTGACGGATCAGCTCGCCGTTGGTGGTGTCATGGTCATCCCGCTGGGGGGCGACTACCGCGGCCAGCGGGTCGTCCGCATCCGGCGGACCGAAACCGGTCTTACACGGGAGGACTTGTGGCCCGTCCGCTTCGTACCGTTGCTGTCCGACCCTCCGTCTCCCCCAGGAACGGAATAGCCGGCCCGTTCGGCGTGCCATTCGGCGTGACAGGACGCGCCCTCCTCGCGGCGCTGGCGGTGCTGCCGCTGCTCGCCGCCTGCCAGCAGCGCACCGGCGATCTGGCGCCGGTCACCTCGGTGTCCAGCACCCCGGATTCCATCGGCGGCGCGGTGATCGTGCAGCGCGGAGACTCCGCCTATTCGTTGTCGCGGCGCTACAACGTGCCGCTGCGCGACCTGCTGGAGGTCAACCACCTGTCGCCGCCCTACCAGTTGCAGGTGGGCCAGCGTCTCGTCCTGCCGGTGTCGCGCCAGTACATCGTCCAGCGCGGCGACACGCTCTATGGCATCTCCCGCATGTTCAGCGCGGACATGAGCGAGCTGACCCGCCTCAACGGCCTGACCGCGCCCTACGCGGTGCAGGCCGGGCAACCGCTGCGTCTGCCGGGTGGTGACGCCCCGGGCGGCACCGCGGTTGCCCAGGCGCCGTCCTCAAGCGCAGGGGCCGCGGTCGGCGGGGTGGTGGCCTCGGCGCCGGTCAAACAGGTGTCGCGCGGGTCCATCCAGGCGGCGGAGCTGCCGCCTCCGGGCGCCTCGGCACCGGTGGAGAGGGCTCCGGTGGAGTCCCCGTCGCAGACCGCAACCGTTCTCGCCCCGGTCCCCGGCGCCAAACCGTCCGCCGCGCCGGAGGTGGCGGCCGGAGCGCTCGCCTATCAGCCGGGGCAGGCCCCGACCTCGCTGCGTCCGCCTGGCCAGAAGCCCGCCGTTCCCGAACCGGCGGCCGCGCCGCGTGTCGTCGAGGCCGCTCCAGTCCCGCCACCGCCGCAGGCACCGGCCCAGGAGGTCGCCGCCGCTCCGCCCCCGCCGCCAAAGGCCGCGGAGCAGGCGACGCCGCAACGCGCCACCGGGCGCCTGCTCTGGCCGGTGAAGGGAAAGGTGATCTCGACCTTCGGGCCGAAGCCGGACGGTCTGCACAACGACGGCTTGAACATCGCCGCCAGCAAGGGAACAACGGTGGTCGCCGCCGACAACGGCGTGGTTGCCTACGCCGGCAATGAGCTGCGCGGGTTCGGCAACCTGCTGCTGGTGAAGCATTCGGACGGCTTCATCACCGCCTACGCTCACCTCGACCGCATCGACGTGGATCGGGGTGTGGCGGTGAAGCGCGGGCAGGCCATCGGCACGGTCGGCCAGACCGGATCGGTGACGAGCCCGCAGCTTCATTTCGAACTGCGCAAGGGCAGCCAAGCGGTCGATCCGCGCGACCGCATGGAGCCGCGGGTCAGCGAAGGGGCTTCTCCAGACGGCCAGCCAGGTCCTGGATGAACTGCCAGGCCACCCGGCCGGAGCGGCTGCCGCGGGTCACCGACCATTCCACGGCCTCGGCCCGCAGCTGCTCCGCCGGGATGTCCAGCCCGAAGCGGGCGGCGTAGCCCTCGATCATCGCGAAGTAGGTCGGCTGGTCGCAGTTGTGGAAGCCCAGCCAAAGGCCGAAGCGGTCGGACAGCGACACCTTCTCCTCGACCGCCTCCGCCGGGTTGATGGCGGTGGAGCGCTCGTTCTCGATCATGTCGCGCGGCATCAGGTGGCGGCGGTTGGAGGTGGCGTAGAACACCACATTCTCCGGACGCCCCTCGATCCCGCCTTCCAGAACGGCCTTCAGCGACTTGTAATGCGCGTCGTCGTGGTCGAAGGACAGGTCGTCGCAGAACAGGATGAAGCGGCGCGGCTCGTCCTTCAGCCGGGCGAGCAGGCGGGGCAGGGTGGGGATGTCCTCGCGGTGGATCTCCACCAGCGCCAGCGTGCCGGGATGGTCCTGGGCCACCGCGGCGTGCACCGACTTGACCAGCGAGCTTTTGCCCATGCCGCGCGAACCCCAGAGCAGGGCGTTGTTGGCGGGCAGGCCGGTGGCGAAGCGGGTGGTGTTGTCCAGCAGGATGTCGCGCTGCCGTTCGACGCCGCGCAGCAGGCCGATCTCAACCCGGTTCACGGTGGGCACCGGCTCCAGCCGGTCGGGATCGGCGTGCCAGACGAAGGCGTCGGCGGCGCCGAGGTCGAGCCGGCCCGGCGGCGGCGGGGCGAGCCGTTCCAGAGCCTCGGCGATGCGGGTGAGGAGGGGCAGCAATTGGGCGTCCGACATCGTGTTCCTTCGCAGGCGTTTCTTCCGGTTTCGTTGCGCCGACCCTAACCCGCCGGCCCGGCACCGGACAAGGAGGCGCGCTTGCGGGAGAGGCGTGCGCGCCGCTATGGTTCCTCAAACGCGAACCGAGGGCCGGCCATGCACGCAGAACGCTCCACCGATCTCCCGACGCCGGCGGGGAGCGCCGAACATGTCCTGCGGCGGCTGGAGGAGACGCCGCTTCGCGAGGACCCCTTTCCGCATCTGGTGGTGCCGGACGCCCTGCCGGCGGACCTCTACGCCCGCGCCGTCGCCCAATGGCCGAAGTTCGAGGCGCTGGCCCTCCTGCAGATGGACAGCCTTCCCCAGCGCTACCAGATGGTGCTGACCGACCGCAATCTGAGGGAGATGGAGCCGGAGGCCGAAGCGGTCTGGCGGGAGGTCCGTGATTCCCTGTTCGGGCCGGAGACCCTGGCCCGGCTCGCCCCGCGCTTCCCCTCGCTCGCCGCCAAGCTGGAGACGCCGGTCGGGGCCCGGCCGGCCATGGTCTACGCGCGTCTGATCGAGGACCATGCGGGCCACGCCATGCTGCCCCACACCGACGTGTTCGGCACCTTCCTGTCCATGCTGCTCTACATGCCGGCGGACGGCAGCCGCCCCGATCTCGGGACGGCGCTGTACCGGCCCCGCGATCCGTCCTTCGCCGCCAACGCCGGGCGGTCGACGGAGCGGTTCCCCCGCGAGGATTTCGAGTTGGCCGGCACCGCGCCCTTCCTGCCGAACCATCTGCTGGCCTACGCGCCGTCCGACCGCTCCTTCCACGGGGTGGAGCCGGTGACGATGCCCTGCATGCGCCGCTTCCTGCTTCTCTTTGCCGTCATGGACAGCCGCGGCCCTTGAAGCCCGGCGGGCGTACCCCTATTCCATTGCATCGACGGCCCGGACCGTTATAGTCGCCGCGTCCGCGAGCGCCCGCTGCGCCTTCGGAACCAAACCACAGGGAGCCTCCAGATGTTCGTTTCGACGGCCTATGCACAGACCGCCGCGCCCGCCGCCGGTGGGGCCGACATGATCGTGCAGTTCCTGCCGCTGATTCTGATTTTCGTCGTCTTCTATTTCCTGCTGATCCGTCCGCAGCAGAAGAAGATGAAGGAACACAAGGGCATGCTGGAGTCCATCCGTCGCGGTGACCGCGTGGTGACCGGCGGCGGCATCATCGGCACCATCACCAAGGTCGGCCCGGACGACGAGCTTCAGGTCGAGATCGCCGAGAACGTCCGCGTCCGCGTCATGCGCTCCACCGTGAACCTCGTGCTGTCGAAGTCCGAGCCGGCCAAGAGCGCCGACGAGAAGGCTGAAGAAAAGGTCGTGGACCGCAAGTAACGCGGTTCTCCGGTAGCGAACGGGACTGGTTTACGAATGCTGTATTTTCCGCGCTGGAAGATTTTTCTGATCGCCGCGATCTGCGTGCTCGGGACCATCCTCACGCTGCCGAACTTTCTCAGCCGTGAGACGTTGTCGGCCCTGCCGAACTGGTACGCGCACAACCGGGTCAACCTCGGCCTCGACCTGCGCGGCGGGTCGCACCTGCTGCTCGAGGTGGACATGGGCGCGGTCATCCGTGACCGCGTCGAAGGCTTGGTCGATTCGGCGCGCACCCAGCTGCGCACCGACAATGTCGGCTATACGGCGATCAACCCGGGCGACCGCGGCATCACCGTGCAACTCCGCGACCCGGCGCAGGCCGACACGGCGGTGCGGGCGCTGCGCCAGCTCGCCAACACCATCGGTGGCGGACCGCTCGGCGGCGGCCAGCCCGACCTGGAGGTCACCTCCGGCGGTGGCAGCGTCACCGCCCGGCTCAGCGAGATCGCCCTGCGCGAGCGCGCCACCCAGGCCATCGAACAGTCGATCGAGATCGTGCGGCGCCGCATCGACGAGACCGGCGTCAACGAACCGACCATCGCCCGTCAGGGCGCCGATCGCATCCTGGTCCAGCTTCCCGGCGTCGAGGACCCCGACCGCGTGAAGCGGCTTCTCGGCACCACCGCGAAGATGACCTTCCGTCTGGTCGACATGAACGCCGACCCGAGCGCCGGCCGCGCCCCTCCGGGCACCGACATCCTGCCCTCGTCGGAAGGCGGGCGGGCGCAGAGCGCCTACGTCATCCGCAAGAAGGTCGAGGTGGACGGCGCCAACCTGACCAACGCCACCGCGGGCAGCAACCCGCAGACCGGTGAATGGGTGGTCAATTTCGAATTCGACAGCATCGGCGCCCGCCGCTTCGCCGACGTGACCCGCGCCAACGTCGGCCGGCCCTTCGCCATCGTGCTCGACAACAAGGTCATCAGCGCCCCGGTGATCCGCGAGCCGATCACCGGCGGACGCGGCCAGATCAGCGGCAGCTTCACCGCCGCCGACGCCAACGATCTCGCCGTCCTGCTGCGCGCCGGCGCGCTGCCGGCCCCGCTGAAAGTGATCGAGGAGCGCACGGTCGGCCCCGACCTCGGCGCCGATTCGATCCGCGCCGGCCTGATGTCGGTGGGGATCGGCTTCGTGCTGGTTTGCGCCTACATGATCGCCGCCTACGGCCTGTTCGGGGCCTTCGCCTGCTTCGCCCTGCTGGTCAACACCGTCCTGACGCTGGCCGCGCTGTCGCTGCTCCAGGCGACGCTGACGCTGCCGGGCATTGCCGGCGTCCTGCTGTCGCTCGGTCTTGCGGTCGACGCCAACATCCTGATCAACGAGCGCATCCGCGAGGAAACCAAGAAGGGCCGCGGCGTCTTCGGCTCGGTGGAGGCCGGCTTCAGCCGCGCCTATTCCACCATCGTGGATGCCAACCTGACCACCGCCATCAAGATGGCCATCCTGTTCGTGCTGGGCACCGGCGCGATCAAGGGCTTCGCCGTCACCATCACCTTCGGCATCCTGATTTCGCTGTTCACGGCAACCGTGCTCGTGCGTCTCATGATGGTCAGTTGGCTGCGCAAGACGCGGCCGGCCGCCCTGCCGGTGTAAGAGGTCATTCCCATGTTCCGGCTTCGTCTGGTTCCTGACAACACCAACATCCAGTTCATGCGCGGGCGACACGCCGGCCTGATCGTGTCGGCGTTCCTGTCGATCGCGTCGGTGGTGCTGTTCTTCTATCCCGGCCTGAACTACGGCATCGACTTCCGCGGCGGCATCGTCATCGAGGCTCGCACACCGCAAGCCGCCGACTTCGCCTCGCTGCGCCACACGCTCGGTCAGCTCAACATGGGGCAAGTGGCGTTGCAGGAGTTCGGGTCGCCACAGGACGTGCTGATCCGGCTGGAACGCCAGCCGGGCGACGACGCGGCGCAGCAGGTGGCCGCCGACAAGGTGAGGGCCACGCTCGCCCAGGAGATCCCCGGCACCACCGTGCGCCGCGTCGAAGCGGTCGGCGCGTCGGTCAGCGGCGAGTTGTTCTTCAACGGCATGCTGGCGCTCGGCCTCGCGCTGCTGGCCATGCTCGTCTACATCTGGTTCCGCTTCGAATGGCAGTTCGGATTCGGCGCGATCGTGACGCTGCTGCTGGACGTAACAAAGGTGGTCGGCTTCTACGCGATCACCGGGATGCAGTTCAACCTGACGGCCATCGCGGCGATCCTGACGATCATGGGCTATTCGACCAACGACAAGGTCGTGGTCTATGACCGCATGCGCGAGAATCTGCGCATCTACAAGAAGATGCCGCTGCGCGAGCTGATCGATCGCTCGATCAACGAGACGCTGAACCGCACGCTGGGCACCTCCATGTCGACGCTGCTGTCGATCCTGCCGCTGGCCTTCTTCGGTGGCGAGGCGCTGCAGGACTTCGGCATCGTGCTGATCTTCGGCATTTTCCTGGCGACCTCCTCGTCCATCTTCATCGCCGCCCCCATCTTGCTGTTCCTGGGCGAGAACCGGCTGCGCCGCAACGCGCCGGCGGAAAGCGCGGCGCCGGCCGCCAATCCGACGCCCTGACCGGAAAGAATAGGAAGCGGATCAGAGATGGCGGACATCACGCCGATCATCCCGTCGGACCGTCAGGTCATCGACGGGTACGGGGACGGGCAGTTCTGCGTGTCCGGGCAATGGCGCACCGGGGCGGTGGTGGTCCTTCCTGACCGCACGGAGCCCTGGCGCCCCCAGGACTTCGCCGCCCTGACGGCGGAGGACTTCGCCCCGGTCATCCAGGCGGAGCCGCGGGTGGAGTTTCTCCTGCTCGGCTCCGGCACACGGATGCAGCTTTTGCCCAAGGCCCTGCGCCAGAGCCTGCGCGACGCCGGTCTGGTGGTGGAGGTGATGGACACCGGGGCGGCCTGCCGCACCTACAACGTCCTGCTGGCCGAGGGCCGGCGGGTCGGGGCGGCGCTGCTGCCGGTGTGATCCGGTTCGCGCCCCCCGCTGTGAATCACCGAACGAAAAAAGGCCCCCGGATCGGGGGCCTTTTCCGTTTTGGCGATCCGGTAAGGGATCAGGCCGGGGCCTTCGACAGGCGCTCGGCCACGAACTCCCAGTTCACCAGGCTCTCCAGGAACGCCTTGACGAAGTCCGCGCGGCGGTTCTGGTAGTCGACGTAGTAGGCGTGCTCCCACACGTCGGCGGTCAGCAGCGGGAAGTGACCCTGGGCCAGCGGGGTGTCAGCGTTGGAGGTCTTGGTGACCTTCAGCTTGCCGCCGTCGAGGTACAGCCACGCCCAGCCCGAGCCGAACTGGGTGATGGCGGCGTTCGAGAACTCTTCCTTGAACTTGTCGACGCTGCCGAAGTCGGCGATCAGGCGCTTCTCAAGCTCGCCCGGGATGGCGCCGCCGCCGTTCTTCTTCATGCTCTGCCAGTAGAAGGTGTGGTTCCACACCTGACCGGCGTTGTTGAACAGGCCCTGCTTGGAGGCATCGCCGTAGCTCTGCTTGATGACGTCTTCCAGGCTGGCGTCGGCCAGCGGGCTGTCCTTCGTCAGGTTGTTCAGGTTGGTGACGTAGGTCTGGTGGTGCTTGTCGTGGTGCAGGTGCAGCGTCTCCGACGACATGAACGGCTGCAGAGCATCATAGCCATACGGGAGCGGCGGCAGTTCGAACGCCATTGAGTTACCCTCTCTTCTTGGATTGTCCCATCTCGGCCCGCGCCTTGCGGCACGGCACCTCCGTCCGCTCAAATAGGCCCGCGGCGCGGCAAAGTGAAGGCTGGAAAAAGGCCGAGGCGCGAAAAGGTGGTAATCCTTGCGTTCAGGACCGCGCGTGCGGCGAACTCCCCGGAGCGCACCGCACCTTCGAGTGTCGCCGGAAGCCCCATCTTCGTCCAATCGCCGGCCAGAACGAGGTTTTTCAAAGCTGTCTGGACACCGGGGCGATTCGCCGCATGGACAGGAGACTGGTCCGGAGTCGCCCGGCGCTCCTTGATGATTCGGAAAGGCGGCAGGGCCGCGTCGGGGTCGGGTGTGCCGAGCGCCGTCGCCACGTTGCGCCACAGGGCGGTGGCGACCGCTTCGGCGGGCTGAGCGGCGAGCGCATCGGCGTCGCTGACCGTCACCGACAGCACGTCGCCGCGCAGGAAAAGCCAGTCCGCCGTACCGCCCACCAACCCAAGGAAGGGCAGGCCACCCGGCAGGTCGATCGGGGCGGGCAGGCGGAAGTGGGCGTTGACGATGGCACGCCCGGCGGCGGGGGGGGATGCGGGCAGCGCCTCAGGCAGCAGGCGCCCGGCGATCCAGGCCGGCACCGCCAGGATCACGGCATCGTCGCCGCCAAGCGCGATGCGCTCCCCATCGACCGACAGGGCGGCGATGCGATCGCCCGCGCGTTCCAGCCCATCCACCCGCGTGCCGGTGCGGAGGTCGGTGCCGTTCCGCGTCAGCCATGCCACCGCCGGATCGACCAGGGCGGCGGACAGTCCCTTCTCGGCGAACAGCGGCCGGCAGGCGGTCTCGCCGCGCAGCAGCGTTTCCCGCAGCACGGCCCCGAACAGGCGGGCGGACACCCGCTCCGGCGCCCCGTTCATCACGGACACGGCCAGCGGCCGCCACAGGCGTTCGTACAGCGCTCCGTCGGGGGGAAGCACGTCGGCCACCGCCGCCTCGGGGCGGGCGGTCAGGGTCCGCAGGGCGGCGAGGTAGTCGGCGGGGCGGCTTCCCGGCACGCGGCGCGCCTTGTCGAGCAGCCACAGCCCGCCGGGCCGCAGGCACCAGCGCTCGCCATTGCCGAGGTCGAGGAAAGGAAAGGCGGCGGGGCGCAGTTCGGTCAGGGCGCCGCCGGCGCCGATGCGTTCCAGATAGCCGAGCAGGGAGCGGTTGCCGCTGAGCGCCAGATGGCTGCCGTTGTCCACCACGCGGTCCAGCGTGGCGTCGTGGAAGGAGCGGCAGCGCCCCCCGGCCTGCGGCGCGCTCTCATGCAGGACAACCCTCCGCCCGGCCTCGGTCAGCCGGACGGCGGCGGACAGGCCGGCAAGGCCGGCGCCGACGATGTGGACGGTGCCCAAGCCGGCCCGTCAGACGGCGGGTGGATAGCCGAGCGCGCAGCGCACGGCCACCAGGGCGCATTCGCGCTTGCCGACCCGCACCCGCTGGTCGAGATCACGCCAGCCCCGGGCGCGCAGGCGCACCAGCAGCCGGTGGTACAGCACCATCATGGCGACCGCCGCCCACAGCGAACCGCGCCGTCCGGCGGACTGCCCCTCGGCGAGCGCCCGCCGCGCCTCGGCGAAGCGCTCCTCGGCCAGAACCGCCAATGCCTCGCAGGTCTGCGGCAGGTTGGGGTGGGCGAGCACCGTGGCGGGGTCGGAGCTGCCGATGCCGGCCTCGTCGAGCAACTCGCGCGGCAGATAGAGCCGCCCGATCTCCGCGTCCTCCGTCAGGTCGCGCAGGATGTTGGTCAGCTGCAACGCCTCGCCCAGCGCCAGGGCGAAGGCCTCGGTGGAGGCATCGGCCCGGTCGAACACGCGAATTGCCAGCATGCCCACCGCTCCGGCGACGCGGCGGCAATAGAGCCGCAGGGTCGGCAGCGCCGGGCCGGTCATGCCTCCGCTGCTGCCGGTCCCGTTGCCGTCGTCCGCCGGGATGTCCATCGCCATGCCGTCGATCAACGCTTCCAACTCGCCCCGCGGCAGGCCGTAGCGTTCGATGGCGCCCTTCAACGCCGCTCCCAGCGAGCTGGACGGCGCGCCGCCGGCGTAGAGGCCGCGGATCTCGGTCCTCCAGGCGTCGAGCGCCGCACGCTTCTCCACGGGCTCGCCGGGCTCGTCCGCGATGTCGTCGATTCGCCGGCAGAAGGCGTAGATGGCGAACATCGCCGCCCGCTTGGAGCGGGGGAGAAGCAGCATCGGCCAGTAGAAGGTGCTGCCCGACCGTCCGGTCACCGCCGCCGCCGCGGCAGCCGGGCTGCCGGCGGTGTCGCTCTGCGTCGAGTCCAGCGATGGCTGCGGCATACGTCGGTCCTGTGTGGTGTCGGTCGAAGAGGCCGGAGTCTATTTGCTCCCGATGGCGCGCGCCAGCCCGCGTGCGGTGGCGAAGAGCTTATGATGCGTGCCGAGCACCACCCGCTTCTTCAGCGGGTCGCGGCTGCGCAGTCGCTGCGCCAGCGATTCGGCGAGGCTGAGGATCACCGATGCCTCCATCCGCAACCCGCGGTGCTGGATCAGGCCGGGCAGGGGGGCGGCGCGCTCCAGCAGCCGGTCGGTGTGCTCCAGCGTGCGGTCGAAGATGGCGCGCAGCTTGGCGTCGCTCTCCGTCTCGACCAGCCGCTCGACGCTGATCGCCGAATCATCGAACCAGACCAACGGGATGTAGCAGCGCCCGAGCTGGCTCCAGTCCTCCCGGCAATCCTGGAGGTGGTTCAGCACCTGCAGGGCGGTGCACAGCGCGTCCGACGCCGGCCCGGCGGCCACACCCTCGCCATGCAGGTCCAGCAGGTAGCGCCCGACCGGGTTGGCGGAGAAGCGGCAATAGAGCAGCAGGTCGCTCCAACTGTGGCAGCGCGCCCCCACCGCGTCGCGCCGGAAGGCGCGCAGCACCTGCCGGGGGTGGCGGTCGCTGACGCCGGTCGCCTGCAGGCTGGCGCGCAGATCCAGCGCCGGCTTCAGATAGGCGTGCTTGGCCTGCCCGGTGGTCAGCGAGCGTTCCAGCGCCTCCAGATAGGCGAGCTTGGTCTCCGGTTCGAGATCGGGGTCGTCGGCGATGTCGTCGCCCAGCCGGACGAACCGGTAGAAGGCCATCACATGCGGCCTGAGATGTTTCGGGAGCAGGCGCGAGGCGACCGGAAAATTCTCCGAGTCCGCGTCCTTGCGGGCGACCGGGCTGGGTTTGCGGGGCTTGGTGGGGGCGACGTTGAAATCGGCCATTGTTCCGCCTGCTGCGCGTCGGGGCTGGTGTGGAGAGCCTGTCTGCCTAATATAAGGCGCTTGCGGGCTTTGCCCCGCTTCCAAACTGTGCCACCCCCATTTTTCCAGAACAGGCATCACATGGCGAAGGCGACCCCCGACCTGTCCTATTGCGGACGGGAGGTGCGGAAATATGACAACGACCGCTTCCTGACCTGCCTCTTCGCCCCGGCGGAGCGCCGCGAATCGCTGTTCGCCCTCTACGCCTTCAACCTGGAGATCGCCAAGACCCGCGAGGTGGTGACCGAGCCGGTGCTGGGCCAGATGCGGCTGCAATTCTGGCGCGACGGGCTGGACAAGGTCTATGAGGGCGCCGCCGTGCCCAAGCACGCTGTCATGGAGCCGCTGGCCGCCGCCGTGCGGGAGGGCGGGTTGAGCCGCGCCCTGTTCGACCGGCTGATCGACGCGCGGGAGGCCGACCTGGACGACACTCCGCCGGCCAACCTGTCCTGCCTCGTCAACTATGCGGAGGTCACCGGGGCGCCGCTGGTCCAGCTCGCGCTGGAGATCCTCGGCGCGAAGGGGGCGGAGGCGGCGGAGGCCGGCCGTCAGGCCGGGATCGGCTACGCGCTTGCCGGCATCGTCCGGGCGGTGCCCTTCCACGCCCGCCAGCACCGCCAGCTTCTCCCCGCCGACCGCATGGCGGCGCACGGCGCCAAGCAGGGCGACCTGTTCGAGCTGCGCTCCACCCCCGAGCTGCGCCCCGTGGCGCGCGAGGTGGCGGAGGCCGCGCGCGACCATCTGGCGAAGGCCCGCGCGCTGCGCCGCTCTGTGCCGCGCGCCGCCCTGCCGGCGCTCCTGCCGGCGGTGCTGGCCGGGCTGCATCTGGACGCGCTGGCGAAGGAGGACAACGACCCCTTCGCCGCGCGCGTGCTGATGCCCCACCCGCTGCGCCACGCCAAGCTGGCCTGGGCGGCGCTGCGCGGCAGGTTCTGACCCCTGTCGCTCAGGCGGCGCGGATCATCGCCACGAACCGCTCCACCTCCTGGCGGAGCTGGTCGGCCTCCTGCGACAGATCGCCGGCGGCGTTGAGCGCCTGATCGGCCATCGAGCCGGTGGAGCCCGCCGCCTGGGTCACGCCGCCGATGTTCACCGACACGGCGGCGGTTCCCATCGACGCCTGCTGGACGTTGCGGCTGATCTCCTGGGTGGCGGCGCCCTGCTGCTCCGCGGCGGCGGCGATGGCGGTGATCGTTTCGTTGATGGCGATGATGCTCCGCCCCACCGCCTGAATCACGCCGACCACCGTGCCGCTGACGGTCTGCATGTCGGCGATCTGCCGGGAAATATCCTCCGTCGCCTTGGCGGTCTGGTTGGCGAGATTCTTCACCTCACTGGCGACGACGGCGAAGCCCTTTCCGGCCTCGCCGGCGCGGGCGGCCTCGATGGTGGCGTTGAGCGCCAGAAGGTTGGTCTGCCCGGCGATGCCCTGGATCAGGTTCACCACGTCGCCGATCTTCTGCGCGGCTGTGGCCAGCCCTTCCAGCGTGCTGTTGGTGCGCTCCACCTCGGCGACCGCCTCCGTGGCCATCTGTGAGGAGCGGCCGATCCGCTCGTTGATCTCGCGGATGGAGCAGCTCAGCTCCTCGGTGGCGGCGGCCACCGTCTGGACGTTCTGGCTGGCCTCTTCGGCGGCGGTGGAGACGGCGGCGGCCTGACGGTCGGTTTGGGCGGCAATGGCCGACAGACTCTGCGCGGTGCTGCGCATCGCGCCAGCCTGTTCCGACACGTTGCGCACGACACCGCCCACCGACGCCTCGAACCGGCTGGCGACGTCGGCGAGGTCGCGTTTGCTGCGTTCGGCGGCGCGCTGCTCCTCGCGGTGGCGTTCCTCCTCCAACTCCGCCATGCGGGTGGTGTTGTCTTGGAAGAGCTTCAGGGCCTTGTTGATGGCGCCGATTTCGTCGGTGCGGTCTGTGTCGGTGATGACCACGCCGCGCTCCCCGGCGACCACGGCGTCCAGTGTCGCGATGGTACGACGCAACGGCAGGCCGACGATGCTGCGGCTGGCGAACAGGAGTGCGGCGACCAGGGCGGCCAGCAGGACCAGCCCGCCGACGATGGTGGCGTTGCGCAGGTCCCGGACCGGGGCGTTGATCTTGTCGAGCGGCAGGTTGACCAGCAGGGACCAGGGCGTATCCGTTCCCGCGACCTTCACCGGCAGGAACAGCTGCTTCACGGGCTGCCCATCGGCGACCGACATCTGTTCGAAACTCCGGCCCGCGCGGATGGCCGGCTTGGCGGCGTCAAGCGCCGGGTCCAATTTGCCGATCGGTTGCCCCATCTGTTCGGCGTCTGGGTGACCGGCCCAGACGCCATCGTTGGAAATCAGGTGAATGGACCCGCTGTCGAAGGGCTTTACCGTCTTCAGCATGGACCAGATGCCGTCGGTGGACAGGTCCACGCCAGCGACCCCGATGACATGGCCGTTCTCGACGATCGGAACGGACATGGAGATCATCAACACCTTCCGGCCGGCGACGGTGTAGCTGTAGGGTTCCACCACCATGGCGTGCCCGGTGCGCTTCGGGATCTGATAATAGGCACCCTCGGAACCCGGATCGTCATACCCGACGAGGGACTCCAGCGCGACCGCCCCCGACCCGCGGTTCCAGTAGGGAAGGAACCGGCCGGACGCGTCGGAGCCTGGCTTGTTGGCGAATTCCGCGTCGCGGCCGTCCAGGGCATTCGGCTCCATCCCCACCCACACGCCGAGGAACTCCGGGTTGGCGTCGGCGATGCTCTTGAGCCAAGTGGAGAGCTGCTCCCGGTCGGTGCGGCCGGCGGCCTTCAGACCGACCAGCGAGGTCGCGATGAAGCGGCTGGCCTCCATCGCATTGCCCAGCCGGGCGTGCACCATCTCGCCGTAGCGGTGGCCAAGCTGCTCCCCGCTCTGGAAGGCCAGGGTTTCGATGTCCGACCCGCTCTTGGTCGTCAGGGCCGCAATTCCCACCGCCAGGGAAATGATCGTCACCATCACGATGACGATCACCTGTTTGGCAACCAATGATTTTGTTTTAATCATAACCATCCTGCTGGAAGACTTTCTTGCACATTCGAAAGAAAGTGTCCCATAGCATTGGTTAAGTGTTACTTATGATCTTTATTATCGTTCCGTGATAATTTTCTTGAAGTTGCTGGACCTTAGACCGCGACAGCGGGTGCGGCCTTTAGCCACCCCTCCAGGTCCTCCAGCGCGCGGCGGGTGTAGGCCAGTTTGCGGTCGCGTCCGCGGATGCGTTCGTCCACCGGCGGGAAGAGGCCGAAATTGACGTTCATCGGCTGGTAGGTGTCGGCGTTGGCGCCGCCGGTGATGTGGCCGAGGATCGCCCCCAGCGCGGTGGTAACCGGCGGGGCGGACGGCTCGCCGCCCAGCCGCTCGGCGGCGGCGAAGCGACCGGCGAGCAGGCCGACGGCGGCGCTTTCCACATAGCCCTCACAGCCCGTCACCTGCCCGGCGAAGCGGATGCGCGGCTGCGCCTTCAGCCGCAGCGCGCCGTCCAGCAGGCGCGGGCTGTTCAGGAAGGTGTTGCGGTGCAGGCCGCCCAGCCGCGCGAACTCCGCCTTCTCCAGGCCGGGGATCATGCGGAAGATCCGCGCCTGCTCGGCGTGGCGCAGCTTGGTCTGGAAGCCGACGAGGTTGTAGAGCGTGCCGAGCGCGTTGTCCTGGCGGAGCTGGACCACCGCGTAGGGACGGCGTTCCGGCTTGTGCGGGTTGGTCAGGCCGACCGGCTTCATCGGGCCGTAGCGCAGCGTGTCCACCCCGCGCTCCGCCATCACCTCGATGGGCAGGCAGCCTTCGAAGTAGGGCGTGCTCTTCTCCCACTCCTTGAAGTCCACCTTTTCGGCGGTCAGCAGGGCGTCGATGAAGGCACGGTACTCGTCCTTCTCGAAGGCGCAGTTGATGTAGTCCTTGCCGGTGCCGCCGGGGCCGGGCTTGTCGTAGCGCGATTGGAACCACGCCTTGGACAGGTCCACGCTCTCCAGATAGACGATGGGGGCGATGGCGTCGAAGAAGGCCAGCGACTCCTCGCCCGTGAAGCTGCGGATCGCCTCGGCCAGCGGCGGGGAGGTGAGGGGGCCGGTGGCGATGACGACGCTGTCCCACGCCTCCGGCGGCAGGCCGGCGACCTCGCCGCGCTCCACGGTGATGAGCGGATGGCCGGTGATCGCCTCGGTCACCGCGCCCGCGAAACCGTCGCGGTCCATGGCCAGCGCGCCGCCTGCCGGCACCTTGTGAGCGTCGGCGCAGCGCAGGATCAGCGAGCCGCAGCGCCGCATCTCCTCGTGCAGCAGCCCGACCGCGTTGTACTCCGCGTCGTCCGATCGGAAGGAGTTGGAGCAGACCAGCTCGGCGAGCTGGTCGGTGCTGTGCGCCTCGGTCGGGCGGACGGGCCGCATCTCGTGCAGCACGACGGGAACGCCGCGCTGGGCGAGCTGCCACGCGGCTTCGGACCCGGCGAGACCGCCGCCGATGACGTGAACGGGGGAAAGGGACGTGTCGACCATATCAGCAACTTTCGCAAAGTTGCCGAACAAGTAGACCGTCACTGTCGCCACGGCAAGGCCAACCCGGACCACGGCGCGGAATCGCGGCCAGGATCGCCCCTGCGGTCTGGCGATCCTGGTCGCTCCGCCGAACAGCGGTGACTTACTGGGCGGCGAGCTTCTGCTTCAGCCCGTCGAAGCCAGAGGTGAAGATGCCGGAGATCACCTTGCGCGTTTCCTCGTCACTGGCGCCGTTGGAGGTGTAGCGCGCCTTCCACACCACGCGCGTGCCCTTGCCCGCCGGCTCGGCCGACAGGGAGGCCGCGTAGTCCTTGACCGGCAGCGGGCTGGTCAGGATCGAATAACGGATACGGTGGCTGCTGGCGGAGGAGGAGAGCAGCCGCTCCTCGATCGCGCCGCCGCCCTTGAGGGCCAGCACGCGCTCCTGCGCGCCGTCCTTCCGGCGCAGGGTGCAGCTTTCCACCGCCGGATGCCAGGTGCCGAGGTTGCAGAAGGGTCCGATCTGTTCCCAGACCTTTTCGACCGGGTATGGCAAGGTGGCCGATTCCGTGACTTCAACGGCCAGGGCCGGGCTTGCCAGCGCCAGCAGGGCGGCCGTGATCGCGAACAGGGTGCGCATGGGGTTCCCTCCGTTGTTCGGTTGTTCCGGCGCGCTTCATTGGGCGCGCCTTGAAATCCTAGCCGAGCGGGGAGGGCTTGAAACTTGTACGTTGGTAGAACGAACAGGGGAAGGACCAGCAAGACAACGGCCGGCCCCGCCTGTGCGGAGCCGGCCGTTTCATTTGGGAGCGAAACGAAAAGTCCTTATTCGCTCTTGGTCGTCGTCGTGCGCTCGGTGGTGGTCGAGCCGCCGGTCGGAGGGGTGGTCAGGCTGGAGTTGCCGTAGCCGGGCGAGGTGGTCGTGGTGGTGGTCGTGGTGCTGGTGGACTCGTCGGTTCCGCAGGCGCTGACCAGCAAGGCCGCGCCGAAAGCCAGCGCCACACCGGATATCATGGTCCTGGACATACTCCGTCTCCATCCTGTTGGCGAACGATGGAGAGGAAACGCCCCCGATGCGGGTTTGTTTCCGAGACAAAAGTTGGTCGAAAAGAAAAGGGCCGGGGATAACCCCGGCCGGTCTTCATGCCCTCTTCCGGCTTTTCGGCTTCGCTTTCAGGTAGGGGGCCAGATACTGGCCGGTGTAACTCCGCTTGACCTTCGCCACGTCTTCCGGGGTGCCCTCCGCGACGATCTCGCCGCCGCCGGTGCCGCCCTCGGGGCCGAGGTCGATGATCCAGTCGGCGGTCTTGATGACTTCCAGATTGTGCTCGATCACCAGCACCGTGTTGCCCTGGTCGACCAGCGCGTGGAGCACCTCCATCAGCTTTTCCACGTCGGCGAAATGCAGGCCGGTGGTCGGTTCGTCGAGGATGTAGAGGGTGCGGCCGGTGGCGCGGCGGCTCAGCTCCTTGGACAGCTTCACCCGCTGCGCCTCGCCGCCCGACAGGGTGGTGGCCGGTTGGCCGATGTGGATGTAGCCGAGGCCCACCCGCTCCAAGGTCTCCATCTTGTCGCGGATGCCGGGCACCGCCTTGAAGAACTCCTTGCCCTCCTCGACCGTCATGTCGAGCACGTCGGCGATGGTCTTGTCGCGGTAAGTGACTTCCAGCGTCTCGCGGTTGTAGCGCTTGCCGTGGCAGACGTCGCAGGTGACGTAGACGTCGGGCAGGAAGTGCATCTCGATCTTGATGACGCCGTCGCCCTGGCACGCCTCGCAGCGCCCGCCCTTCACGTTGAAGGAGAAGCGTCCAGGGCCGTAGCCGCGGGCCTTGGCCTCGGGCAGGCCGGCGAACCAATCGCGGATCGGGGTGAAAGCGCCGGTGTAGGTCGCCGGGTTGGAACGCGGGGTGCGGCCGATCGGCGACTGGTCGATGTCGATGACCTTGTCGAGATTCTCGAGCCCCAGCAGCTCGTCATGCTCCGCCGGATGCTCGCGCGCTCCCATCAGCTTGCGCGCCACCGCCTTGTAGAGCGTCTCGATGATCAGGGTGGACTTGCCGCCGCCCGACACGCCGGTGACGCAGGTGAAGGTGCCCATCGGGATGCGTGCCGAGACGTTCTGAAGGTTATTGGCGCGTGCGCCCTTCACCTCCAGGAACTGGCCCTTGTGGCCGGGGCGGCGCTGGTCCGGCACCGGAACGAAGCGGGTGCCGTTGAGGAACTGGGCGGTGACGCTGTCGGGGTTGGCCTGGACCTCCGCAGGGGTGCCCTGGGCGATCACGGTGCCGCCGTGCTGGCCGGCGCCGGGGCCCATGTCCACCAGATAGTCGGCAGTGCGGATGGCGTCCTCGTCATGCTCGACCACGATCACGGTGTTGCCGAGGTCGCGCAGCCGCTTCAGGGTCGCCAGCAGCCGGTCGTTGTCGCGCTGGTGCAGGCCGATCGATGGTTCGTCCAGCACGTAGAGCACGCCGGTCAGGCCGGACCCGATCTGCGAGGCGAGGCGGATGCGCTGGCTCTCGCCGCCGGACAGCGATCCGGAACCGCGGCTGAGCGTCAGGTATTCCAGCCCCACGGCGTTGAGGAAGCCCAGCCGCTCGTTGATCTCCTTGAGGATGCGGTAGGCGATCTCCTTGTCCTTCGGACGCAGATGGTCGTTCAGCGTGCTGAACCACGTCGCCGCGTCGGCGATGGACATCTCCGCCGCCTGGGAGATGTGCTGGCCGTGCACCTTGACGGCCAGCGCCTCCGGCTTCAGGCGGGCGCCCTTGCAGGTCTCGCAGGGCTGGGAGGACTGGTACTTGGACAGCTCCTCCCGCATGTAGGCGCTTTCCGTCTCGCGGTAACGGCGCTCCAGGTTGTTGACGATGCCCTCGAAGGCCTTGTTCGTCTGGTAGCTGCGCAGCCCGTCGTCGTAGGTCATCGTGATCGGCGCGCCGTCGGAGCCGTAGAGGATGGTCTGGCGGACCTTCTCCGGCAGCTTTTCCCACGGCGTGTCCATGGCGACGCCGAAATGCTGGGCGATGCTCTCCAGCGTCTGCACATAATACTGGGAGGAGGAGCCGGCCCAGGGGGCGATGGCGCCCTTCTTCAGCGACAGCCGCTCGTCCGGGACGACCAGCATGGGGTCGAAGTAGATCTTGCTGCCCAGCCCGTCGCAGGCCGGGCAGGCGCCGAACGGGTTGTTGAAGGAGAACAGCCGCGGCTCGATCTCAGGGATGGTGAAGCCGGACACCGGGCAGGCGAATTTCTGCGAGAAGACGGTCTGCTCGTGCGACTCGGCGTTCTCGACGAAGATGATTCCGTCGGCGAGGCCGAGCGCCGTCTCCAGCGAATCGGCGAGCCGGTTGCCCAGCCCCTCGCGCACGACGATGCGGTCCACCACCACGTCGATGTCGTGCTTCAGCTTCTTGTTGAGCGCCGGAACCTCGTCGATCTCGTGCATCGTGCCGTCGACGCGCACGCGCTGAAAGCCGCGCTTGCGGAGGTCCTGGATCTCCTTCTTGTACTCGCCCTTGCGGCCGCGGATGATCGGCGCCAGCAGCAGCAGGCGCGTGCCCTCCGGCATCGCCATGATGCGGTCGACCATCTGGCTGACCGTCTGGCTCTCGATGGGCAGGCCGGTGGCCGGGGAGTAGGGGATGCCGACCCGCGCCCACAGCAGGCGCATGTAGTCGTAGATCTCCGTCACCGTGCCGACGGTGGAGCGCGGATTCTTCGAGGTCGTCTTCTGCTCGATGGAGATGGCCGGCGACAGCCCCTCGATCGAATCGACGTCCGGCTTCTGCATCAGCTCCAGGAACTGGCGCGCGTAGGCCGACAGGCTCTCGACGTAGCGCCGCTGGCCTTCCGCGTAGATCGTGTCGAACGCCAGCGATGACTTGCCCGATCCCGACAAGCCGGTGATGACGATCAGCTCGTCCCGAGGCAGATCGACATCGACGTTCTTGAGGTTGTGCTCCCGCGCGCCGCGGACACTGATGTGCTTGTTCATGGAGTGTTCTTAGCCGAAACCGGAGGGGAAGGGAAGGCGCCAAAAAAGCTCCGAAAGCCCGGACAGATATGTGCCACGCGCAGGCGACTTGCCACCGGCGCGCGTCCCTTTCCGGCCGCGTGGGACGCAGGGGCGGGATGCGGGAACGCCGGGGCGTGCCGGGGAGACGATGATGGGGAGCCACCAAGGAAACGGTTGGCGACACGGACTCTCTCTGCTATGTTTGTTCATGGAGTGTTCTCTTTCGTGCGGGCCGGGCGGGTTGATCCGGGCGGAAGGGGCAAGGCGCTCTGGCGGCGGCGGTTGACCCGTGCCTGTCCCCCGTGCTTTGTGAAGCGAGGCGGGGCGGGCATGGACCGGACTACGGATCAAACCGGCCCTGCGAACAGACACCCCCGGTATCTGGACGCCCTTCCGCCGGGCGCCCGAACGGGTCGGATGGGATACCGGGAACCCGCGCTAGGAGACACATGCGATGAATGTATGGACGTTTACGGGGCGCCTCGGCGCGGATGGCGAGCTTCGCTCCACGCAGAGCGGTGAAAAGGTCCTGGGTTTCCGCGTCGCCAACGACGTCGGGTTCGGTGACCGCAAGACCACCCAGTGGGTGGACTGCTCCATCTGGGGTCGCCGTGCGGAGGCTCTGGCGCCGCACCTGACCAAGGGCAAGGCCGTGGTCATCTCCGGCGAGGTGACGATCCGCGAGTTTGAAAAGCGCGACGGCACCCGCGGTGCCGGCCTGTCGGTGCGGGTCAACGAGATCGACTTCACCGGCGGCCGTGAAGGCGAAGGCGGTGGTGGTGGCGGCGGTTACGGCGGTGGCGGTGGCTACGAGTCGCGTGGCGGCGGTGGTGGCGGTGGCTACGGCGGCGGCAGCAGCGGCGGTGGCGGCTATGGTGGCGGCGGTGGTGGTCGCAGCGGCGGTGGTGCTCCGCCCAAGCACGACGACCTGGACGACGAAATCCCGTTCTAAAACCTACCAGGGGCGGTCGTGTAAGGTTTCCAGCCTGAGGCCTTTGTGTTTACTAGTTTCCCCGGTTGCATACCTTGCCGGCTGTGGTGTTTTTCTGCCTGTGAGATTGTTACCGGGGAAGCCTGTAAAGAATTGCACGGTTTCAGATCCGCATGATCGTGATGGAGGGGGAGTGAATCTCCCTCTTGATCGCTTCCGTGGGCGTGCTTCCTATCTGGCCGAACGCTTGGCTGCTGACAATTCGGCTCACCAAACGGGTAGCCCAGTTCCTTCTATGCGCGGGAAAGCAGGCCGCAGTAGGAACTCGGCAGACGATACCAATGGGGATTCCTGACACCCACGGATGACGGTCAGGAGCATAGTCCGGGAAGACCGGCGTCCGGCCTTCGCGCGGGCGACACCCGTCGATCATTCTACAATTTGAGCCTACGCAGCCGCAGCGCGTTCCCAACCACGGACACCGAACTCAGGGCCATCGCGGCCGCGGCGATGATCGGCGACAGCGTCCACCCGAACAGCGGGTAGAAGACACCCGCCGCGACCGGCACGCCGAGCGCGTTGTAGACGAACGCCAGAAACAGGTTCTGCCGGATGTTGCGCATCGTTGCCCGGCTGAGCGTCCGCGCCCGTGCGATGCCCGCCAGATCCCCCTTCACCAGCGTCACCCCGGCGCTCTGGATCGCGACCTCGGTGCCGGTGCCCATCGCCACGCCGACGTCGGCCTCGGCCAGCGCCGGGGCGTCGTTCACGCCGTCTCCGGCCATCGCCACCACCCGGCCCTGCGCCTTCAGCCGCTTCACCACCTGGTTCTTGTCCTCCGGCAGCACCTCGGCCTCGACCGCGTCGATGCCCAGGCGGCGCGCCACCGCCTCGGCCGTGGTCCGGTTGTCGCCGGTCAGCATGACGATCCGCACGCCGTCGTTCCGGAGCGTCTCCAGCGCGTGCGGCGTGGTCGCCTTGATCGGGTCGGCGACCGCAATCACGCCACCGGGCTGGCCGTCGATGGCGGCGAAGAGAGCGGTGGCGCCCTCGCGCCGGAGGTCGTCGGCGCGCGTTTCCAGGTCGCCCAGCGCGACACCCTGGTCCCGCATCATCGCGGCGTTGCCGAGGGACACTGTGCGCCCGCCGACCGTCCCGATGACGCCCTTGCCGGTGACGGAGCCGAAGTCGGCGACGTCCCGCAGCGGCAGGCCCCGTTCCTTGGCGGAGGCGACGATGGCGGCCGCCAGCGGGTGCTCGCTCGACCGCTCCAGGCTCGCCGCCAGCGTCAGAAGGACCGCCTCGTCGATGCCCGGCGCCGGAACCACGGCGGTCACCTTTGGCTTGCCCTCGGTCAGGGTGCCGGTCTTGTCAACGACGAGTGTGTCGACCTTCTCGAACCGCTCCAGCGACGCCGCGTCCTTGATCAGGACGCCCGCAGTCGCCCCCTTGCCGACACCGACCATGATCGACATCGGCGTCGCCAGCCCCAGCGCGCAAGGACAGGCGATGATGAGCACCGAGACCGCCGCGATCAGCGCGTAGGCGAAGGCGGGCTGCGGTCCCCAAACCATCCAGGCGACGAAGGCCAGGGCGGCCACGAGGATCACCGCCGGGACGAAGTAGCCGGACACCACGTCGGCCATGCGCTGGATGGGCGCCCGGCTGCGCTGGGCCTCGGCCACCATGGTGACGATGCGCGACAGCATGGTGTCGGACCCAACCTTCTCGGCGCGCATCACCAAGGCACCGGTCTGGTTCACCGTTCCGCCGATCACCTTGGAGCCGGGCTCCTTTCCGACCGGCATGCTCTCGCCGGTGACCATGGACTCATCGACGGCGCTGCGGCCCTCCAGGACCTCGCCGTCGACCGGCACGCCCTCGCCGGGACGGACGCGCAGCCGGTCGCCAACCTGGACCACCTCGAGCGGCACCTCCTCGTCCTCGCCATCGGCACGGATGCGGCGCGCCGTCTTCGGCGCCAAGTTCAGCAGGGCGCGGATGGCGCCGCCGGTCTGCTCACGGGCGCGGAGTTCGAGCACCTGGCCCAACAGCACCAGCACGGTGATGACCGCCGCCGCCTCGTAGTAGACGGCCACCACGCCATCCATGCCTCGGAAGCTCGGCGGAAAGATGCCCGGCAGGAACGTCGCGACCAGGCTGAACACGTAGGCCACCCCGACGCCCAGCGCGATCAGGCTGAACATGTTCAGGCTGCGGTTCTTGAACGACCGCCAGCCGCGCTCCAGCAGCGGCCAACCCGCCCACAGCACCACCGGCGTCGCCAACAGGAACTGCACCCAGACGGAGATGCGGGGCGGCACCACGTCATGGAGCCCAAGCCCCGGGATGTGGCCGCCCATCTCCAGCACCAGCAGTGGCGCGCTCAGGACCAATCCGATCCAGAACCGCCGCGTCATGTCGACGAGTTCCGGGTTGGACCCTTCCTCGAGGGTGGCTCCGACCGGCTCCAGGGCCATGCCGCAGATCGGGCAGTTGCCCGGCCCCTCCTGGCGGATCTCCGGGTGCATCGGGCAGGTGTAGATCACGCCCTTCTGCGGCGACGCCTGGGCGGCCTTCTCGGGAGCGGCGGGCTTTGCCTCCGGCTTCAGGTACCGCTCCGGGTCGGCGACGAACTTGTCGTGGCAGCGCGCCGAGCAGAAGTGGAAGGTCTGGCCGCCGTGCCCGGCTTGGTGCCCGTTCCGCTCGGGATCGACCATCATGCCGCACACGGGGTCCTTCACCTTGGGCCGGTCGTCGGGACCGGCGTGGTGGTCGTGCCCACCGTGACTGTGGTGGTCAGGATGGTGTGCGTGGCTGCGGTGCTGGTCGTTCATGTTCGCTTCTCCCTTCGCATGCAGGCGTCGGTGCCTCCGCGTTCGTTCGCGCTTCCCGGCACCGGCGTGCGATGGCATCCATGAAACCGAGGCTCCGCCTTCCAATGACTGGAAGGTCAAGCGCGTTGTGCAGACCGCTCGCGCCCGCTCCTCATTTCCTCGCGCGTTCGCTCAGGGCGGCGTTGCGACGACGGATCTCCTCGGGCCAGGAACTCTTGATGAAGGCCAGGACCGCCCAGATCTCGGCATCGCTCAGCACGCCGCCGAAGGCGGGCATGTCGCTCTCGTAGCCGGGCGGGGCGAACTCAACGACGCCTTGCTTGGTGATCTTGAAGAGGTCGGCGTCGGGGTGGTGCCACGTATGCCCGGAGGCGTCGTGCGGCGGCGAGGGCAGACGGCCGTCCGGCTTGCGGCTTTGCCACTCCGGCTGGCCCTCGAGTCGCGCGCCGTGGCACGACGCGCACTGCTCCGCGTAGACCGCCTTGCCCTGGGCAACCTGGGCGGCGTCGGTTGGATCGGCGCCTGCCTTGGGTCCAGCGAGCAGGAAGACGCCAGCCACCGCGATCGTTGCACCCATGGCCAAGCCAACGCCAATTTTCACCGCCTTCATCACCACATCCCCCAGCACATCACGACCGGAACGGTGTCCAGGTCTTGCCGCCGTCCTGGCTGGCCAAGATGGCGCTCTTGTCGGTCACGGCGTAGAGCCGCTCGGGGTTGGTCAGCCACACGCCGTGATGCGAGGCGAGATACAGGCGCGACGGGTCTGTGGGGTCCACGGCAATCTCGTGGAGGTGTGAGACCTCTTTCAGCTTGAGGGTCTCTGCCGCCCGGACCGGTACGGCGACCACGGCACCGACCAGCAGGGCGGCAGCCATCGTGGCGAGTTTCTTCTTGGCGCTCATCGCGCATCTCCTTGCTTGCGGGGCGGATGGTGCGGGGAGCCTCATGCCGCCCATGCCGATCTCATGCCGACGGCACCTGAAGGCGCCGTCGGCATGACCCTCTCGATCAATGCTAAAGCATTGATCTGCCGGGTTTCACAGTTGGAGAATGATAAAAGCGATCATTTTCCAACCGTATCAGTGACCCGCGTGGCCCATCTCGAAGCGGGCCTGGACCGGCTTCTGGCCGGGCATGGTCAGGGCAGTCACGACCTTCACGCTGTCGTGCGCGCCGCCGAGGTTCGCCTGCCCCTTGAGGGCGTTGCCGCCCGCGGGTTCGAGCGCGACTTTTTGGGTCTGCTTGTTCGCCAGGACGGTCGCCTCGGCCTTGGCGCCGGTCACATCGACCGGCTTGTCGGCACCATCGGTCACGTACAGGACGACGTCGTTGCCCTTGAGCACGACTTCGACGTGGTAGGGGCCTGCGTCGGCGCGCTGGCCACCGTTCGGGCCAATCTTCGGGCCGTCGGCGAAGGCCGTGGCCGGGGCGGTTAAGAGGGCGGTGGCGAGCAGGAGGGTCGAGAACTTCACGGTGTGGTTTCCTTCTGGATGGACCGGGTGAGGGGGATCAGTAGGCCTCGGCCGGGCGCAGCGAACCGGCCTGGGCGGCAACCAGACGGTTCAGCGGCTTCTCGCCGAGCTTGAGGAAGAGAACCGGGGTCAGGACGGTGTCGAGCAGGGTCGCGCTGACCAGCCCGCCGAAGATGGTGACGGCGACCGGGTGCAGGATCTCCTTGCCCGGCGCGTCGGCGCCGATCATCAGCGGCACCAGCGCCACGCCCGCCGACAGTGCGGTCATCAGCACGGGTGTCAGGCGCTCCTGGCTGCCCCGGATCACCATAGCCTTGCCGAAGGTCTCGCCCTCGTGCAGGACAAGGTTGATGTAATGGCTGATCTTCAGGATGCCGTTGCGCGTGCTGATGCCGGTCAGCGTGATGAAGCCGATCATCGAGGCCACCGACAGCGGCTGTCCGGCGATCCACAGCGCCGCGACGCTGCCGATGAGGGCCAGCGGCACGTTGCCCATGATGATCAGGGCGAGCACCGCCGAGCGGTACCGGCTGTAGAGCACCAGGAAGATCATCGCCAGCGACACCATCGACAGCGCGGCGATGGTCTTGGACGCCTCCTCCTGCGCCTGGAAGGTGCCTTCCAAGCTGGTGAAGTAGCCCGGCGGCAGCTGCGACCGGGCGACCACGTCGCGAATGCCCGCGACGATCCGGGCCATGTCCGTCTGGCCGTCGGAGTTGCCGAGGATGACGATGCGGCGCTTGCCGTTCTCCCTCAGGATCTGGTTGGGGCCGTCCGTCTCCTCGACCGAGGCGAACAGGCTGAGCGGCACCCGGCCCGCCGGGGTCTCGACCAGCAGGTTTGCCAAGCCGCTGGTGGTGCGGTCCTCGTCCGACAGGCGCAGCACGACGTCGAAACGCCGGGTGCCGTCGACGATCTCCGACACCACGCGGCCGTTGGACAGGCTCTCCAGCGCCTCCGTCGCCATGGACGGGGTGACGCCGTAGAGCGCCGCCCGCTCGTAGTCCACGACCACCTGGACCTGCGGGATGCGCACCTGCTTCTCGATCTGGAGGTCCACCAGTCCCGGAACCGCCGCGAGCTTCTGCTGAAGCTGCCCGGCGAGGCTGCGCAGGGTGTCCAGATCCTCGCCGAAGACCTTCAACGCGATCTGCGCCCGCACCCCGGAGAGCATGTGGTCGAGCCGGTGCGAGATCGGCTGGCCGATGTTCACCGACACCGGAAGGGCCGCCAGCCGGGCGCGCACGTCGGCCAGCACCTCGGCCCGGCTGCGTTCGGACGGCCTCAGATCCACGTCGATCTCGCTGGAGTGGACGCCCTCGGCGTGCTCGTCGAGTTCGGCGCGGCCGGTGCGGCGCCCGACGGAGGCCACCTCGGGCACCTGCATGATCAGCCTCTCCGCCGCCAGCCCGACCCGGTTGGACTCGGCCAGCGAGATGCCGGGGTTCAGCACCATGGAGATGGTCAGCGTGCCCTCGTTGAACGGCGGCAGGAAGGCGCGTGGCAGGCTCGGCACCGTCGCCGCGGCGATCAGGACGGCGGCCCCCACCGTGGCGAACAGCGTCCCCGGGTTGGCGAAGGCCCAGCCCAGGAGCCAAGCGTTCCCGGCCTTCAGCTTGCGGACCAGCCAGCTGTCGTGCTCCTCCAGCCGCTTCAGCGTGGGAAGCAGGTAGTAGGACAGAACCGGCGTGACGGTGATCGCCGTAATGAGGCTGGCGAGGATGGAGACGATGTAGGCCACCCCCAGCGGGGCGAACAGGCGCCCCTCGATGCCCGACAGGGCGAACAGCGGGACGAACACCAGGATGATGATGACCGTGGCGTAGACGATTCCCGAGCGCACTTCCTGCGAGGCCGAGGCCACCACCTCCAGGATGGGCCGCGGGTTGTCTGCCCGCCGGTTCTCGCCGAGGCGCCGATAGATGTTCTCCACGTCCACCACGGCGTCGTCCACGAGTTCGCCGATGGCGATGGCGAGGCCGCCCAGCGTCATGGTGTTGATCGACATCCCGAACGCCTTGAACACCAAAACGGTGATCAGGATCGAGATCGGGATGGCGGTCAGCGAGATGAAGGTCGTCCGCACGTTCAGCAGGAACAGGAACAGGATGACGGCGACGACGGCGACCGCCTCCAGCAGCACCTTCTCCACGTTGCCGATGGAGGTCTGGATGAAGTTGGCCTGCTTGAACAGGATCTCGTCGGCGTGGACGCCCTTCGGCAGGAACTGCGCCAAGTCGCTCAACGCCCCCTCGACCTCCGCGGTGAGCTCGGTCGTGTCGGCTCCGGGCTGCTTCTGGACGGACAGGATCACGGCGGGCTTGCCGTTGACGCCCGCGTCGCCGCGCTTCACGCGGGCGGCGAAATCCACGGCGGCGATCTGGTGGAGCAGGATGGGCTGCCCCGTCTTGTAAGCGACGACGAGGTTGCGGAGGTCCTCCAGCCGGGTCGTCCGGCCGATGTTGCGGATCAGGTACTCTTGGGAATGCTGGTCGATGAAGCCGCCACCGGTGTTCGCCGAGAATTGCTGGAGCGCCTTCACGAGCTCGTCCGTGGTGATTTCCAGGTCGTGCAGGCGCGCCGGGTCGGGGGCGACGCGGTACTGCCGGATCTCCCCGCCGATGGGGATGACTTGGCTGACGCCGGGAATGGCGAGCAGCCGCGGCCGCACCACCCAGTCGGCGAGTTCACGGACCTCCATCGGGCCGACGCCGTCGCCGGACATGGCGATCAGCATGATCTCGCCCATGATGGAGGAGATCGGCCCCATCTGCGGCCGGACGTTGGGCGGAAGCTGCCCCTGGACGATGGCCAGCCGCTCCGCAACCTGCTGGCGGTTGCGGTAGATGTCCGTGCCCCAGTCGAACTCGACGAAGACGATGCTGAGCCCGACGCCGGACACCGAGCGCACGCGGGTGATGCCCGGCATGCCGTTCATCGAGGTCTCCAGCGGGAAGGAGACCAACTGCTCGACCTCCTCCGGCGCCAGCCCCTCGGCCTCGGTCATCAAGGTGACGGTCGGCTTGTTCAGGTCGGGGAAGACGTCGATCGGCAGGTCCTTCAGCACGAAGGAGCCGTAGACGACCAGGATCGCCGCGGCGGCCAGGACGAACAGCCGGTTGCGCAGGCTGGTGTTGACGAGGAAGTTGAACATGGCGGGGCGCTCCTCACCGGACCTGGTTGAGGAGACCGGCGCCGTCGGTGACGATGCGCGCTTCCGGCTCGACGCCCGCCAGGACGAGCACCGTGTCGCCGTCGACGGGCTGCGTGCGCACCGGTCGGGCGACGAAGCGTTGCGGGGTGTCGTGCTGCCAGACGATGGGCTGGCCGCTGGCGTTGCGCACCACGCTCTGCCGCGGCAGGACGATGCCGGACGCCTTCCCCTGGATCTGGGCGACGAGCCGGACCGGCTGGCCGACGCCGAGCCCCGACGGCGGATTGCCGATCCGGAAGAGCAGCGGGATCGCCTGTTGGCGCAGCGCGAGACTGGAGCCGAGGAGTTCCAGGGACAGGCTGGTGCCGTCGGCCGTCATCGCCGTGGCCGCCTTGATGGCGTTCGCCACCCGGGGATCGAAGGCGACCGCCTCGACCATCAGCCGCGACGGGTCGACGATCTCGAACAGCACTTGGTCGCGCCCCTCGACCACCTGTCCGGCCTTGATGTTGTTGGCCGTGACCACCCCGGAGATGGTCGCGCGCAGGGCTTCCTTGGTCGTCAGCGCGGGGGACAGAGCGGCCCGGCGCTTGCGCAGACCATTGAGATTGGCCTCCGCCTCTTCGATGTCGCGCTGTGGCACGCTGCCTTCCAGCTTCCGGAGCCGCTGGAGGCGGGATTCGGCGATGACCAGTTCCTGCTCGACCGTCGCGATCTGCTGCTGGATGCCGCTGCGGTCCACAAAGGTCACGGCGGGGGCGATGTAGGCGAGGGTTTGCCCGGCCTCGACCCGCTGGCCGACGTAGGGCAGCCCCTTGTCCCCCGGCTCGATGCGACCGCTCTGCGTGGCCTGGACGTGGCCGCCGCCGTTGGGGTCGGCGATGATCTGACCGATCAACTGCACCGTCTGCGCCGCCTCCTGCGGCTTGGCTACGACGGTGCGGACAGACAGCAGACGCTGCGACGGCTTTGGCACGTACAGGCTGCCGTCCGGCAGGCGTCGCGGGCTCTCCGATGCACCGGTAGCCCCCATCGGGACGGCCGCCGTCGGTGCCTTGCCCTTGTCCTCGTCGCCGTGGCTGTGGTCCTCGCTGCCGTGGGCAAAGGCGGCGCCGCTCGCCAACAGCAGGCCGATGCCGACCAGCGCGGCGCCTGCGACCGTCCGCGTGCGTCCACGCTGGGTCAGGGCGACGGTGGTCAGGACCCCGAGCAGGAAGACCATGACCGCCCCCAGCATCAGGCCCGAATCGTTCCGGACCTGCCCGAGGACGGCGGAAACACCGAGCGCACCGCCGGTCTGTGTTTCGGCCGCGGACGCCGGAACCTCCAGTGTGCCGATCAGCAGGTCGGCCGCGTCGGCCGCGGTGACGGAGACGGTCACTTCATGGGATCCCGGCTTTGAGAGCCAGGACGGGTCAAGGCGGTAGACGCCCTCCTCGCCGGAGACGGGCGAGGCCGTCGCGGCCTCGCCATCGGCGCTCACCTCGACGGTGGCGCCGTTCACGGGCTCGTTGGTGGCGAAGCGGTCCAGATGGACGACCAAGGTCTTTCCCTGGGCGACCGCCACGAGTTCGAAGTCGGACGAGGACGTCTCCAGGGTGGGGGCGGCCGTCGCGATGACCGGCTTCGGCTCCTCGCTACCGTGCGCGTGCCCTTCGTGAGCAAGGGTGGGAAAGGCGACCGGCGCGGCGACGCTCGCGGCAATCGCGGCCGCGGTGAAAAGGCGTCGGGTGGTCATGGAAGAACTCCGAGGGACTGGTTCATACGGGCGCGGGCGGCGCCGAGCTGGACTTCGGCGGTGGCGCGGGCGAGGTCGGCCTCGAAGGCCGCCTCCTGGGCGCGCACGTACTCGACGAGGCTGATCTCGCCCGCCCTCCGGGCGCGCTCGATGTTCGACAGGCGTGCCCTGAGGGCCGCGGCCCGGTCGCGCGCGATCGACAGGCGCTCGCTCGCCGCTTGGTGGGCGAGGCGGGCTTGCCGGATGTCCGACTCGACCGTACGGGTCGCGTTGGCCTGCTCGGCCTCGGAACGGACGACCTCGCTCAGCGCCTCGGCCCGCTTGGGCGCGTTCACGGCCTCGACCGCGAACGGGATGCGGACGGAGACGCCGAACACGGTGTCGTAGCGTTCCTCGCGGCTGTCGCGCTCGCGGCGGGCCATCAGCCCGACCTCCGGGCTGTCGCGCGTCGTCAGGTCCACCAGTTGGCGCTGGGCCTGAGCCGAGCGGACGCCCAGCCGAGCCGCCAGCAGGGAGGGGTGCCGCTCAAGCGGCGGCTCGCCGATCTCCGGCTCCGGTGCCGCCTTCGGCGGCGCCATGCCAGTGAGCGTCCGGAACACTTGGCGGGCCTCCTCCAGGGCGAGTTCCTCGTCGCGGAGATCCGCCGCGACGGAGAGAGCCTCAGCGCGGGCCAGTTGATGGTCGGCCTCCGCGATCTCTCCTGCCCGGGCGGTCCGTCGGGTGTCGGCCTCGAGCTGGCGGGCGACCGTCAGGCGCTGGCGGGCAAGCTCGGCGCGGCGCTCGGCCAGCGCGACCTGCCACTGGGCCGTCCGGACCTCCCCGGCGACCGCCAACTGGCGCGCGGCGATCTCGGCGTCGGTGCGCGCCAGAAGCGCGTCGCCCGCCCGGACGGTCGCCGTTCCCTGGCCGGGCAGCCAGAGCGGGACGCCGAGTTCGGCCTCGTACTCGCGCCGTCCGATGTTCCGGTTCAGGTAGTCGCTCGTGTGCCGCAGCGTGACTGCCGGGGCGGCCGGGACCAGCGCCTCCCCGGCGCCGCGCCGGGTGGTGGCCACGGCCCTCTGGGCCTCCAGGCTCCTGACTTCGGGATTGAGCTTCCAGGCGCCCTCGACCGCGTCCCGAAGCGTCTGCGCTCCGGCCGGGAGCGCCAGCAGGCACACGGCGACGGTCGTTGCCGCCGCTTGCTTCATGGGCTTCCAAT
The DNA here is from genome assembly GCF_965111635.1 of Azospirillum sp. Marseille-Q6669. NCBI lineage: Bacteria > Pseudomonadati > Pseudomonadota > Alphaproteobacteria > Rhodospirillales > Azospirillaceae > Azospirillum > Azospirillum sp. Marseille-Q6669. The sequence goes on from NZ_CBCOOP010000001.1 coordinate 2,479,279, forward strand.
CAGAATCACGCACCGAACGACCCTCCCACTCTGGGGTGGTTCGGCCCACGGGAGGAGAGACGTGGAAGCCAACCCGGCGTGACCGCGGCGTAACGCTCGTACTCGGCGCCGAACACCCGGAGGGCTTCCCGCTCCTCGGACCGGGCCAGACGGACGTACATCAGGACCAGCAGCGGGAACATCGCCAGCGTCAGGATGGTCGGCCACTGGAGCAGGAAGCCGAACAGGATGCCGATGAAGGCGATGTACTGCGGGTGCCGGACATGGGCGTACACGCCCGTCGTGGCGAGCCGGTCTTGCTTCTGCGCCGCGTGAAGCACTTTCCAGGCCGCCGAGAGCAGGACGAAGCCCGCGAGGATCAGGACGTTGCTGAGGATGTGCAGCACGTTGAAGTGCGGGTTGCCCTCCAGGCCGAGGACGGTCGACCAGAGGTGCCCGGCATCGTGGGACAGGATGTCGAGGCCCGGATAGCGGGTCTGGAGCCAGCCCAAGAGCAGGTAGATGGTCAGCGGGAAGCCGTACATCTCGGTGAACAGGGCCACGATGAAGGCGCTGAACGCCCCGAAGGACCGCCAGTCCCGGGGCGACTGCGGCTTGCCGAAGCTGAAGGCGAAGATGATGAAGATGGCCGAGTTGAGGACGACCAGCACCCACAGGCCATAGGCCGAGGCTTCGTGCGTCATGGCGTGCCTCCCTTGTTCGACCGGTCGGCGTCACCATTCCCGCCGCGGCCGCCATGCCCGTGGCCGCGGTGCATGAACAGGTGCATCAGCGGGCACAGGAGCAGGACGAGAAGCGGAAGCGCGTCGAGCACATGGTCGACGTGGAAGAGCGACAGGTACACAGCCGCCAGGGCGGCCCCGCCGAGTCCGGCCAAGCCGGTCCAGGTCCGGTACCAGGGCGTGCGCTCCTGCGGCTCGGGAGCGTGATGGGTGTGTTCGTGGTGCGTCATGGCCGCCTCCTCACATCATGCCCATGGGGCCGGGGAGCAGCCGGTCCGCGAGCGTCTTCTGCTCGTCGGTCAGCACGGCGTAGAGCGGCTTGGCGGCGGACTCCAGCGCCTTCAGCGCGTCGAGCCGGGTGGCGAGCGCCTTCTGCTGGAAAGCGAGCCGGTCGGGCCAGGAGGAGGGCATGCCGCCTTTGGTCATCTGCTCGTGCATGGCCTGATGGGCCTTGGCGTTCGCCCGCAGACTGTCGGCGAAGGCGTTCCACTGCGGTGCTTGGGCGTCGGTGATCTTGAGTTCGGCCTTCAGGAACGCGATGCGGCCTTCGACGTGCTCGAAGGGCAAGCCCATTCCGCCCTGCTGGCCCATCATCATCTGTCGCATCATGGACATCATCCCGGGTCCCATCATCCCGGGCCCCATCATCCCGGCTTGGCCGTCCTGCTGGCCCGACATGCCGCCCATCATCGAGCGCATCTGGTCCATGTTCATCATCATGCCGGGCTGGCCACCCTGCGCCTGGGCGCCGGGCTGGACGACGATGCCGCTGCCCATGCCCTGACCCATCATCGGCGCGTTGCCGGGCGTGCCGGGCTTCGCGCCCGGGGTCGGCTGCGTGGGAGCCGGGGTGGGGGCCGGAGCGGGCTGGGCCTGCGTCGTGGCAGCGGCCCCGTCCGGATGATGGGCGTTGTGGTCCTGGTCCGTGGTGGTCTGAGCCTGGGCTACCGACATCATGGCGGTCAGCGCGAGTGTCGGGAGCATCTTGCGGGTGAGAGACGACATGGCGTCCTCCATCTGAACATCTGGTTCGACCCATCCCGGACGAACTCCACGCGGGAGCGCCGGGGACGCAAAAGCCAAGCGCACGAGGGCCGGGACCGGCGTCCTTCGCCGAGCCGAGGCTCAGGTCGGGCGCGGGCGGACTCGTGGCGTCAGATGGTCAGAGCGGGGGGCGGATAGCCGGGTCGATGCCGATGCCGTCCGGCGTGGCCAGGGCGGGCAGATGCTGGGACGTGTTCAGGCGCGGGATGAACGCCTCGACCATCGCAGCGGGGAGGCCTCCGTGCATGGTGACGCACTGAGCAACGCTACAGCAGGCCCCTTCGTCGAGCAGGCCAAGGTCCCCACAGGGAGCTTCCTTGTGCTCGTGGTCCGGGACGGTCGCGATGGCGTCGCCATGGTCGTCGACCAGCGCGTGCTCGTGAGGAGTCTGGGACGCATGGTGAGGCCCCAGGTTGGCGTGGCTCGGCGCGGCATAGACGAGCAGCGTGGCCAGCATCAGCAGGCTCACCACCACCCTCCTCACCGACGACCGCGTCGCACGCCACATGGCGTTTGCCTCATCTTGTGGGAACCGTGCGGCACCCCAGTGCCCACCGCACCCTTATGGAAACCTACGACCGTTCCCAGCCCCCTGCAACAACAGATGGCTTCGGCAACGATCCCTGTCAGGCGTCGGAGAAGGAGTGCGTCGGAATGTCCCCCGCACTTCGACCGGGCCGGAGATGCCACAGGAAGAACCCTGCGCCTTCCAGCCGCTGGAAGGTCAAGGACAAAGTCGAACACGTCTCCTGTCCGGTCACCGGCGCCGCCCTGCCGCAGGCGCAAGGCACCACCGCCCGGTGACGTTTCACCCATGGCGTCTCCACAACCGGACCGTGACACGGGCGCCGGGTTGATGCCGATCAATTCCCGGACCTATGATAGGGGCTAGGCTTGGCATGGCCTGGAAGGTCCCAGGTCGTTGGTGGCGATGGCAGACATGACGCGGTTGGGCCGCATCTTCGCCGTTTTGGCGTTCGCCTTCGCGCTCCTGGTGGGCGCGGCGGGCGGAGCCATGGCGCATGTGGAGGCCCATGGCGGGCCGATCGACCACCGTTCCCACCACGCGCCATCGCCGTCGGCCCCGTCGCACGGCGACTCCCACAAGGCCGCCCTCGTGGTCATGGCTCCGTGTTGCCCGGCGGCCGAAGCCCCGGCGGACCATGTCGTCGCCGTCGCGGTGACGGCGGTGGAGACGTCCTGGCACCCGCGGCCCGACTACGCCCCGAACGCCCGGGACATCGCGCCGGACACGCCCCCTCCGAAGACCGTCCTCTGACCGGCCGAGCGCCCTGACGCCATCCGCGTCGGACGCCCGGCCATGCGCCGCCCGACCGGCGGCGTTCGCGAGCGATTCCGACCACGCGATCAGAGGACCCTCATCATGCCCGATTTGAGGCATTTCACGACCCGTCGCGGCTTCATCGCCGGACTGGGCTTCGGCGCCGTCTCCCTGTACGGCGCCTGGGCGGCCTACGGAGCCGCCCCGCTTCCCCTCGGCGGTCACAAGGATACGGCTGCTCCGGAACCCGACGTCCATCGCGGCCATGGTGCCGCCGAAGCACCCGCCGAGGCTGGTGGCCACGGTGGTCATGGGGCTTCGGCGGGCATGGCGCCCGAGGAGTTCCGCTTCGAGCACGACTACTTCATCCAGCGGCACACGCAGGAGGACGGCAGCGTGAACCTGCACGTCAGCGAGGACACGCACAGCCACGCCGCCGAGGAGCACGGCCACAGCCATGACGCCGGTGGCGAGCCGGTGGACGTCTACCTGATGGCCCAGAAGTTCGCCTACAGCCCGGACATGTTGCGGCTGAAGGCCGGGCAGGCGTACCGGTTCCGCATGATGGCGGACGACATCACCCACGGAGCGTCGATCCAGCTGGGAGCCGCCAGTCGGATCATCCGTCTCCGCCCGAACACGGTCACCGCGCAGGTCATCACCTTCACCAAGCCGGGCGAGTACCTCGTGTACTGCACCGTCTACTGCGGCCAGGCGCACGACGCCATGCAGGGCCGCATCGTCGTCGCGTGACCCGGGGAGGCCCCACCATGAATACCATCTCAACGAACGTCGCCCCGGTCGGCTCCAAGCCCACCCTGGCGGCGCGCATCAAAGCCCTGCCGACGCCCGACAAGGCGCTCCTCAAGCTGCTGTTCGGTGCCGCCCTGCTGGCGCTGGTGCTGGGCTTGATCGGAGGCTTTGTGACCGCACTGGCCCGTGCCGGTGCGCTGACCTTCTTCCCGGACGACGCCTACCGCCTGCTCACCCTGCACGGCGTGTCGGTGTTCTTCTACTGGCTGTACCTGATCCAAGCGGCCCTCCTGCTTGTGCTCGCCGCGGCCGAGAACGGACGCGGGCTGGCGTTGCGCCCGTTCGCCTGGTTGGGTGCCGCGCTGATGCTGGCGGGCTTCGGTGTCAGCGAATGGATCTCCTACACCGGCACGCCGCTGCTCTACGACGGCAGCCCGGAACTCGCCGCGGACGATCCGCGCTCGGTCGGGTTCTTCGCGCTGGGCTACCTGCTGCTCTCCGGCGGCCTGGTCGCCTCGGCGGTCAGCGGCATCGCGACGGTGCTCCAGCCCCGGCTGCGTGGCGAGGCGGACGCATTCACCTCCATCGGCTTCGCGCTGTTCGCCTGGGCCGGGTTCCTGGTGGTCAGCGCCATCGCGGCGACGAACGCCTTCCTGCCGGGCGTGCTGTGGTCGCTGGGCGCCGGGCCGTTCCCGGCCGACCACGGCACCGAGTGGCACATCCTGTTCCACAACCTGCACTACCTGCCGCTGATGGCGACCGTGCTGGTGTGGTACGTGCTGACCGAGCACCTGACCGGCGTGAAGTCCATCCACGGCGCTCGCCTGTTGAAGATCGTCTTCGCCGCGTATCTCGTCTTCGTGCCGCCGACCAGCCTCTACCACATGTTCCTGGAGCCCAACCTGTCCGAAGGCGTGCGGGTCGTCGGCTCGCTGCTGTCGCTGTTCGTCTCGATCCCGACGCTGGCGGCCTTCGCCATCATCGTCTCCTCGCTGGAGGCCAGCGCCCGGGCGCGTGGCGCAACCGGCTTCTTCGGCTGGATGCGCGGGCTGCCGTGGGACAACCCGGCCATGGCGAACATGGGCTGGGCGGTGGTGAACATGATGGTCGGCATCACCTTCGCCTTCGTCCTGATCCAGGGCGAACTGGCGCCGATGCTGTCGGACACCTTCTTCGTGCCCGGCTACTTCCACTTCTTCGCGGTCGGCGTGCTGACCCAGACCTTCCTGGCCGCCATGATGGTGATGCTCCCGGCGCTCGGCGGCGGCACGCTGTGGCGCCCGGCGGTGCTGAAGCGCATGCCCCTGCTGGTGACCATCGGTCTGCTCATCTTCGGCGCCGCGGGCATCACGGCCGGGTTCATGGGCGTGCCGCGCCGGGTGTTCGACGTGAGCTACGGCGGGATGGCCCCCGCGGCGTGGCCGGTGCTGATGGCCTTGGTCGGCGTCGGCGCCACGGTCTTCGCCGTGGCCATCTCGGTCACCGCCTACGGCGTCGTGCGCACGCTGCTGTCGCGGCGCAGGACGGCTGAACAGGCTCCCGTGGTCGACTGGCAGGCGGGGGCGCGCGGTGTCGGCGCCGCGCCCGCTTGGACCGGGCCGGTGTCGGTCGCCGCGCTGGTCGCCGCCATGTACGTCTTTACCATCGTCGCGTTCCAGCTGATCCAATCCCTGCCGATCATCGCCATCGGCGGCGGGCATGGGCACTGAGCGCAGGAGAAAAGCCATGAAGAACGACGAACTCTGGCTGACCCTGGCCATCGTCACGGTGTGGGCGGGGTTGGCCGCCGTCTACGCCTTCGTCCCCAACCTCGGGATGCCCGGCTACGTCCGGGTCTGGGGCGGCGGCGCCATCGTGTTTCTGGTGCTCGCCGGGATGCTGTTCGCTGTCGGCCGTAAGGCGCGTAGGGGCTGAGCCGCTGCGCACGACGCCGCGGGGGTGAGGGCATTGCTCAGCCCCCGTGGCGCCCGATGTCACTTCTTGATGCCGAGGAGGTTCTCGGCCTGGGCGAGCGTTGCCTCCGACTCGGCATGCTTCCCCTGCTTGTGGAGCGCCTCGCCGTCGGCGCGGAGCTTTTTGACCTCGGCCAACTTCGCGGCGTCCAGCTTCGGATTGGCCGCGAGCGCCTGGTCGATGGCGGCCATGTGCCTGGGGCAACTGTTGGCGAGCGCCGGGCCGGTGAGGGCGACGGCGAAGACGGTGGCCAAGGCGATGTTCCTCAACATGCTTCTCCTCCCGTTTTGCGGCACGCGAGAGCACGCGGGCCTTTTGATGGACGTCGGAACAGCGCCGGGTATTACAGCACCGGCGACCGCGGTTAGCGACTGGGCAACAGTATAAAGGCATCCAGGATGGCATTCCGCCGTTGCCCACTCCCAGGAGGGTGCCTTGAAGCTGAAGGCAATCGCCTCGCTTTGAACGGCCATGACGGGGTTCAACTCCTTCGGTGAGGACGGCCGCGTCACCACGGTCCTCCTCCACCTTCAGCATGCGTCCAAGATGCTTCTGAAGGCGGCCCTCGTGCAGAAAAGGGTGCAGGTCTTCGACCGGGAGAAACAGTTCTCCTTGGGCTTCGAGAAGTGTGTCAACTTGGCGAAGATGCACTGCGGAGTCTCCGAGGACGAGGCGGGCATCTTCAAGGCAGTGGACGCCATGCGGGACGCGGCCCAGCACTGGTTCGTCTACGTCTCGGAGGACATCCTTTACCTGCATACCCGCGCACTGGTGACCGCCTTCGACTCCGTCCTAAAGCGGTCGCTCGACGACGACCTGTTGTTGCACCTGCCGACCCGTGTCCTGCCAGTCTCCACGATGCCTGCGGGGGACTTCGACTTCCCGATCGACCGCGAGTATAAGCTGGTCGCGGAACTCCTGGCCCCCGGGCGCCGCGCCCAGGATGAAACGCGGGGGCGCGTCAGGGCCATGCTTGCGATGGAGTCCCATGTCGCTGACGACGTCGAGATCTCCGAACGGGACATCGAGCGTGTGGTGAAGGCGATCAAGGGCGGAAAGTCCGTTGCCGACGTCTTCCCCCGCCTCATGGCCCTGAGGGCAACCGCGACCGGCGCCGGGCCGACCGTCAAGATCAAAATCGAGAAGAAGGTGGGTGCGCCGGTGAGGCTGATCGCGAGCGACGATCCGGCAGAGGCCGGGGCCGTCCGCGAGGTCGACCTTCGCAAGCGATTCCACATGAGCGCCACGGACTTGGCGGCGAAGAGCGGGCTGACGCCGCCGAAGGCCAACGCGGTCCGGCAATGGTGCGGGATCGACGGCGACGCCCAGTGCTGCCACGTTTTCCAGCACGGCAGCATGAAGTTCCCGTCCTACTCGGACCACGCCCTGACAAAGATGAAGAAAGCGGTCGAGGACCACGGGATCGACGCGATTTGGGCCGCGCACATGGGGAAAGCAGCCAAACCGGTGCCCGAAGTGCGCGCGGCGTAGGGTCGGGTCCGGACCAATCGCGTCGACCGTCCAACCGCTGTTCCTTGACTTCTCACAGATTGGTTGGCCGGTTGATCCGACCAAGTTCCGCCGCATCGGCCGCCATGCGCCTCACGCACCAGCGGGCGTAGGTCCTGGCGAACAGGACGCCAAGGATGCGCCCGTCCGGCGATGCGGGGCGAGCGAAGTCGATGAACACGCGCAGCGCCGAACCGTCCCCCTTGGGTTCAATCTCGAAGCCCATGCGGTACGGACCGATGACCAGAAGCCGGGGGCGCCCCATGGTCTCCCACACCTTGCGCCGCGGCGGATCGCGTTCGGTGACAACTTCGTCGACGCCCAGGGAGATGTCGAGGAAACGGCCGCTCATGCGGATGACCGATCCGACAGCACGCCCCTTGTCCTCGTCGAAGGCGTAGGTCATGCGCCCGCCCAGCGTCATCATGGAAGGCTTTTCCATGTGCGCGGCGAGCCGCGTGTGATCGTCCAAGCGTTCGAAAAGCTGCTCTGGCGCTATGGCCGCCTCGACGGTCGCGGATTCGTGGAACGGGTAAGCCATATCCGCCTACTGCGGAAGCCGTCGTTCTCGGGGACGAAATGGTCCGGCAAGGACACCCTCGGGGACCCCTGCCTCTTCAACAAGCCGCCGTGGCGCGTGTCCCGCCAGCGCCGCTCAGGACGGTCACCTCGGCAACCCACTGAGGAAACCTTGGGCGCGTCCTCATAACGCGCCTGCCGTTGACCGTCATGGCCTTCCGGAGTCGGAAACGCAGGTCGCTCCAAAGGGCCGCCGCGTCCACTGGTCCGTCGTAGAGCAATGGCGAATGCCGGAGGCACACCAAAGCGGATTTTGCCACTTCGCCCAGTCGCAGCTTCCGAGTGGCAGCCACGAAGCACGACTCGACCGCGTCCGCCAAAAGGCAGGGTCGCCCTTCGGACGCCCAGAGCGCCCCATGCCATTCGACCTCGGTAATACGTTCATGGTCCGCCAATGTCTTCTTTCTCTTCGAGGTGAGAAGACGCAACTGTTGAACAATCGGTTCGAGCGGGTCCACCAACTTGGACGAGTTCATCACCAGATCAGCTTGGCCAACCAGATGCAGGCGCATCTTCGTAACCTGAGTGTCCCAAGAGGAACTCGCCTCTCGTGCGGGTCTATCGATGCAAGCTGTTTCCAACATAGAAAACCGGCATTCCCGCCCTTCGGTGGACACATTGATCACGTTTGCTCGTGAACTGGATGTGCCCGTCGCGCGCTTTTTCGAGGTGCCGCTCACGCAGGAAGCCGATCTTCAGAAGAAGAGGTTCCTGGACGCATTGTCACTGCTCGATGACGCTGATCGCCGCTTGGCGGCGGACATTCTTGACGCGGTGGTTGCAAACAGGAAGCGCATGTCAGGACAAAAAAGAGCGACCCGACGGACCCCCCGATTACCTTTGAAAAATGAGGCGGTTGCGCCTAGTCCCGGATGAACCTTAGGAAGGCAGGAGTCCATCCCTCCTGACGGCTCTAGGGTTTGCTTTGCTTGCAGCAAAACGAGGGTGTCCCCTTGTGCTCCCCTTACGCTCGCGGCGAGTCGAATCAAAGATCCGACTCGCCGCGAGCTTCTAATGTAAACATTTTCATGCCGGATTGGCATTAAACTTTACGAATCCGATCACGCTGTGGGTAGGGGCGCCAAGCCATCATTGAAATTCAAGTTCTTATAAAAAATTTATAATCTTTGGGTGTGTGCAACCATTCTAAGCACCCGGATGATCGTGAGGGAGGGGGCTTTACCCCTCCCGTCCGTTACCGGCCGCTGGCTTGTCTTCGTGTAACCTGCGCAGGCCGGGCTTGACGGAGGATGCCCGCCAACCGAGATTCCACGGCGAGCGTCCGTCGTGATCCAGGAGCAGCCATGGCCTCCCAGCGCCGTCATTTCCTGCGTGCCCTTGCCGCCGTCGTGGTCGGTGGTGGCGCCACGACCCTGTCCGGTCCCGCCGCGGCGTTCCGCGTGATTCCGAATGACGATCTGAAGGGTGTGCTGGACGAGGGCTGCGGCGCTACCGCCTATCATCGCCGGATGATCGACGAGGCGGTTCAGGCTGCCGGCGTCTCGCTGACGGAGGAGCAGCGCAACACGCTGCTTTCCCAGATTTTCTGCCCGACCTGCCGCTGCCCGCTCAACCAGATCGACAATCCCGCGGCCGGTCTGCGCTTCTGAGGGGCCTTCGGGGCTCTTCGCGACGCCGGGCGCGCCCGGCAACCAGTTCCTTCAGCCCGCGCGGGATGCGCGTGCGGTCGCCCCAGCGCACGACGATCCCTGCGGCGCGGCATTCCGCCGCCAGTTCCCGGCCGTTCTCATAGCGGTGCTGGTCGAGCATCGGCCAGCCGTCCAATCCGCGGTAATCGAATGGGCGCCCGTCGAGGAAGTCCCGGAACCCGTCGAAGAATCGTGGATGCAGGACCACCGGCTTCGCCTCCCGCCAGGAGCGCGCGCCGTAGAAGCGGTTGTTGGTCACCCCGCTCATTGAAGCGATCCCGGACTGACGCCTGGAGGGGTCTCCAGAACGGCCCGGCCCAACCGGTCGAGCAGAGCCGCTGTTGCGGCCGGACCATGCAGAGCGGCGAGCCGGTCCACCGATTCGACCATCATCGCCCAGGCGACCAAGCGGTCCGGCACGCCCTCGTGCCGTCCTTCGGCCCACAGCGAGCGCACCAAGTCCAGCGCCGCCTCGAAGCCCGCCAGACCGTCCGGCGCATCCGCATGCTTGATCATCATCCCCTCGTTGCCACGCGTCGCCAAACAGCTCCGAGAGGATGTAACGTTATATCATAACGTTTGAAAGACCAAAAGATGCCCGCCGGCCAGACCTTGCGGCCCCGTCATGGTGGGCTCTTCGCATGGTCTGGCCGAAGGAGGGATCAGCGCGGGGCGGTGGCGCGGTTCCAGTTGGTGGCGTCCGCCGGATTGCCGGGCATTGGGGCAAGGGCCGGGGCCATCGCGGCGGGAGTGGCGAACAGGGCGTCGAACTGGTCCGCGCTCATACCGGTCAGGACGAGCGCCTGCCGCTCCTCCGAATAGCGCAGTTGCCCGGAGTCCAGCGTCGCGTGGCGTTTCACCGGATGGACCGGCGCGCCGCTCGCCACCACGAGTTGCACCGGCTCGCGCGCCGGGGTGAGGACGACATCCTCCACCGCACCCAGGATGCGGTTCTCAGGAATGGACTGCACCGTCAGCCCGACCAGTTCCAGGGGCGACATCTGCGCCATGGGCCGTTGCGTGGCGCCGGTCTCCGCGCAGGCGCCGAGCGCCGTCAGGGCGCAGAGGGCGAGCAGCCGGGTGGCGGGGCGGGGGGTGAGGCGTCGATGGTTCATGCGGGGCTCCTCCGTCGCGTGGGCAAGGCTATAACGCGGCAGCGGAGCGGAGGGGCCGCGGGCCGGAGCGGAAAAGGGCGCGGCCAGCCGCGGCCACGCCCCTTGCGCCATCAGGCCCCCATACCCGCGGTACTTCCTTTAGATGAGGGAGCAGTCAGGTGAAGACATAGTCGCGACCGGACACCAGCCCGACGGTATCCACGGTCAGCGACGAGCCGTCCCGGAACCCGAAGGCCGTGCTGGTGGCGGTGGTGGAGACGGTCAGGTCGGCGGCGGAGAAGCCGCGGAACTCGATGCGGTCGATCCCCGCTTCGAAATAGCTGACGTCGTCGGTGCCGAAGCCGCCCGGCGCCACGTCGAAGCGGAAGATGTCCGTCGCGTCGTCGCGGTAGCTCACCATATGGTCGTTGCCGGCGCCGGGCAGGAAGATGTCGGACCCGTCGTCGCGCAGCGTGTCGATCAGCCAATCGTCGCCGGTTCCGCCGACCAGCGTGTCGTCGCCGCGCCCGCCCTTCACCGTATCGTTGCCCGACCCGCCGTCCAGCCAGTCATTGCCGGCCCCGCCGAACAGCTGGTCGTCGCCCTGGCGCCCGTACATGCGGTCGTTGCCCGGATCGCCGGCGTAGGGATCGCCCAGCCAGTCATTCCCAAGCCCACCATCCAGAAAATCGCTGCCGAGTCCCCCAGAGAGCGAGTCATTCCCTCCACTGCCATAGACCGTGTCGGCGGAGTCGGTGCCGAGATAGCGTTCGGCGGCGTTGGTTCCCGAAAACCTGGCCATGGTTGCCTCTCCTCAATGATTAACAAATCGTTAACATCAAGGCGAGGCGAGAGAAAGGTAAAAAAACAATTAACGCAGCGGCGCCAATTTTTGCCACGGTCCCTTGGGTCTTGTTGCCCTTGTGTTTCGGTGTTGTTTCCAGATTCGAATCTTCGATTTCCAAACACCGACAACCGGACAAGGAAAAGGCCGGCGCCTCGCGGCACCGGCCTTTCTTGAAACTGCCTCTTGCGAACGAACGCCGCGTCCGGCGCCTTACGCCTGGGTCGGCGTCGGCATGCCGGGAACCGGCTGGTCCGCTGGCGGTGGCATCTCCGGTGGGGTGTCGGGATTCTCAGGCACCGGGTAGGGGTCCGGCGTGGTCGGACGGTCCGGCTGCGGGGTGTTCGGGTTGCTCGGCGGCGGCACCTCGGCAGGGCGCTCGGGCGTCATGGGATCGCTCATGCGGGCGTCTCTCTCGTGGTTGAAAAGCGTGGTGGGACGCGCGTCACTCGGCGGCGCGTTCGACAGCCCGACCGCCGGCCTGGACGTCCTGCCCGGCCCCTTCGATCGTGTTGCAGCCGACGAGCAGCGCGGCAAAGGTCAGGACGAAGCTGGCGAGGGCGATCTGGCGGACGGGGAACGGCATGGAGCGGCTCATGATCCCGAACTCCTCAGTGGATGCTGTTGCTTCGTCAACGCGCCGCCGCAGGCGTTGGTTCCGGCCCATTCGGCGGATTTGCAACAGAGCGGAAGGACAATAAGCCGCCACTTGACGTGGTACGCCGCAAGGTCAAGATGGCCGGTTCCGCCACCGGCGGTGACAACCGTACACAAGCGACCGACACCCTGATCATGCCTGACCACGCGATTCCCGCCCCTCTCCTGGCCGACCGTCTGCGCACCCATGCCGGCGAATTGCTGCGGCTGGCCGCCCCGGTCATCGTTTCGCGCGCTGGGCTGGTCGTCATGATGGCGGTGGACACGGCCATCGTCGGCCGCTACAGCGCGCAGGAGCTGGCCTATTACGGGCTGGCCCACCTGCCGGCCAACCTGCTGGTCACCACTGGCGTGGGGTTGATGATGGGCGTGGTGGCGGTGACCGCCCATGCCCTTGGCGCCGGCCAGGACGCCGAGTGCGGGCGCATCTGGCGCCGGGCGATTCCCTACGCGCTGCTGCTCGGCATTCTCTTCGCCCTGGCCTCGCTGGCCGGGGAGCCCTTCTTCCGCCTGACCGGCCAGTCCACGGATCTGGCGGCGGGCGGCGGGCAGGTGATGGCGGTGCTCGGCTACGGCATGCCGGGCATGATGCTGTACGTCGCGACCGGCTTCTTCCTGGAGGGGCTGAAGAGGCCCATACCGGGCATGGTGGCGATGATCCTCGGCAATCTCCTGAACGCTCTGCTCGCCTGGATGCTGGTCTGGGGGCATGGCGGATTCCCGGCGCTGGGGGCGGTCGGCTCGGCCTGGGCGACCACGGCGGTGCGCTGGGGGATGGGGCTCGGCCTCGTCTTCTACGCCTGGCACATGACCGACCACGCCCGCTGGGCGGTGCGCGACCCGGTCCGCGACTGGTGGACCGGCAGCCGCAAGCAGCGCCATCTCGGTTACGCCGCCGGGGTCAGCCTGGGCGTGGAAAGCGGCGCCTTCGCCACGCTGGGCCTGTTCGCCGGGATGATCTCACCGCTGGCTCTCGGCGCCTACACGGTCGGTCTGAACCTGACGGCGCTGCCTTTCATGGCGGCGGTCGGGCTGGCCTCGGCCACGGCGGTGCGGGTGGGGGTGGCCTATGGCCGGCGCGACCCGCTGGACATGGCGTTGGCCGGCTGGACGGGGCTGGCGGTGACCAGCCTGATCCTGGCCGGAGTCGGGGTGCTCTACCGCTGGATGCCGGAGCCGCTGGCGGCGATCTACAGCGCAGACCCCCAACTGATCGGTGCGGTGGCGCCGCTGATCGCCTTCACCGCCTGGGTCCTTGTGGCGGACGGCGGGCAGGTGGTCATGGCGAACGCGCTGCGCGGGCGCGGCGACGCCTGGGTTCCCACCGCGCTGCACTTCATCTCCTACGCGGTGGTGATGATTCCTGTGTCGGCCTTGCTCGCCTTCGGGTTGGACCGCGGCGCGCGTGGTCTTTTTGAGGGAATTTTGATCGCCAGTGTGGTATCCGTGACCATCCTTTCGCTGCGCTTCGCGCTGTTGAGCCGCCCTCGTCCTGCAAAGGCCGGAGGTCATTGACTTGCAAAGGCCAGGAATCGTGGGACTGCCGGAGCGTTGTGTGCACATGCGAAAGCTGATAGGAATTCTTATATTACATGCAGCGGCCCGAAGGGCCGTGCGGACGTGCCCCGTTGAACCTTAAGTGTTGACCTTGAGCGTTGAACAGCAAGCGTTGAACACCGAGCATCGCCGCAGCCCGTAGAATGAGTTTGTCTCCTTGAGCACGACGCCCCTTCCTCCCGCTTCCGACATCGCGCCGGTCACCATCGAAGACGAGATGCGCCGGTCTTATCTCGATTACGCGATGAGCGTGATCGTGAGCCGCGCTCTGCCCGACGTCCGCGACGGGCTGAAGCCGGTGCACCGCCGCATCCTCTACGCGATGAAGGAGGGCGGATACGATTCGACCAAGCCCTACAAGAAGTCGGCGCGCATCGTCGGCGACGTGATGGGTAAATACCACCCGCACGGCGACAGCGCGATCTACGACGCCATGGTCCGCATGGCGCAGGGCTTCTCCATGCGCCTGCCGCTGATCGACGGGCAGGGCAACTTCGGTTCGATGGACGGCGACCCGGCGGCGGCCATGCGCTACACCGAGGCGCGGCTGGCCAAGGCGGCGGAGGCGCTGCTCGACGACATCGACAAGGACACCGTCGATTTCCAGGCCAATTACGACGATTCGGGCAAGGAGCCCTCGGTCGTCCCGGCGCGTTTCCCGAACCTGCTGGTCAACGGCGCTGGCGGCATCGCCGTCGGCATGGCGACCAACATCCCCACCCACAATCTGAGTGAGGTGGTGGATGCCTGCTGCGCCTACATCGACAACAACGACGTCACCGACGAAGAGCTGATGGAGTTCGTGCCGGGCCCGGACTTCCCGACGGGCGGCATGATCCTCGGCCGGTCGGGCGTCCGCTCGGCCCTGATGACCGGGCGCGGCTCCGTCATCATCCGCGCCAAGACCGAGATCGAGGAGATCCGCAAGGACCGCTTTGCCATCGTGGCGACGGAGATCCCGTACCAGGTCAACAAGTCCAAGCTGATGGAGCGCATCGGCGAGGTCGTCAACGACAAGACGATCGAGGGCATCTCCGACCTGCGCGACGAATCGGACCGCGACGGCGTGCGCGTGGTGATCGAGCTGAAGCGCGACGCCATGGCCGACGTGGTGCTGGCCCAGTTGTTCCGCCACACCCAGCTGCAGACGTCCTTCGGCGTCAACATGCTGGCGCTGAACGGCGGCCGGCCGGAGCTGATGAACCTGCGGCAGATCATCGTCGCCTTCGTCCGCTTCCGCGAGCAGGTCATCACCCGGCGCACCGAGTTCCTGCTGGGCAAGGCGCGCGAACGCGCCCACACCTTGGTCGGTCTGGCCGTCGCCGTCGCCAATCTGGACGCCATGATCGCGCTGATCCGCAGCGCCCCGGACCCCGTCTGGGCGCGCGAGCAGATGATGGAGCGCGAGTGGCCGGCCATGGACGTCGCCCCGCTGATCGCGCTGATCGACGAGCCGGGCCGCGGCGTGTCGGAGGCCGGCACCTACCGGCTGTCGGAGGAGCAGGCCCGCGCCATCCTCGACCTGCGCCTGCACCGCCTGACCGGGCTGGAGCGCGACCGGATCGGCGCTGAGCTGACGGACGTGACCGACCAGATCGCCGACTATCTGGAGACTCTGGCCAACCGCGCGAAGCTGCTGGGCATCCTCCGCGACGAGCTGGTGGAGATGAAGGAGCGGTTCGGCACCCCGCGCCGCACCGAGATCCAGGAGCTGGAGTTCGAGGCCGACATCGAGGACCTGATCCAGCGCGAGGATATGGTCGTCACGGTCAGCCAGTCCGGCTACGTGAAGCGCGTGCCGCTGTCCACCTACCGCGCGCAGAAGCGCGGCGGCAAGGGGCGGTCGGGCATGTCGATGAAGGCGGAGGACGCGGTCAGTGACCTGTTCGTCGCCAACACCCACACGCCGCTGCTGCTCTTCTCGTCGCGCGGCATGGTCTACAAGCTGAAGGTCTACCGCCTGCCGCTGGGCAACCCGCAGGCGCGCGGCAAGGCCTTCGTCAACCTGCTGCCGCTGATCGATGGCGAGACCATCACCACGGTCCTGCCGCTGCCCGAGGACGAGGCCGTGTGGGCGGACCTGCACGTCGTCTTCGCCACGTCGAAGGGCAACGTGCGGCGCAACCGCCTGTCGGACTTCGCCAACATCCGCTCCAACGGCCTGATCGCCATGAAGCTGGAGGAGGAGGGCGAACGTCTGATCGCCGTCCGTACCTGCTCCGAGGCCGATGACGTCCTGCTGGCCACCGGCGGCGGCAAGTGCATCCGCTTCGAGGTCGCCGACGTGCGTGTCTTCGCCGGCCGCACCTCGACCGGCGTGCGCGGCATCCGTCTGGCCGATGGCGACGAGGTCATCTCGATGACCACGCTTCACCACGTCGAATCCTCGCCCGAGGAGCGCGCCGCCTTCCTGAAGCGCAAGCGCGAGGAAGGCCTCGACATGGAGGGCGAGGCGGCGCCGGAGGCCGACGAGGTGCCGACCGAAGCCGTGACGCTCAGCCCGGAGCGCTATGAGGAGCTGAAGAGCCTGGAGCAGTATGTGCTGACGGTGACCGAGCGCGGCTACGGCAAGCGGACCTCCTCCTACGAGTACCGGGTGACCGGCCGCGGCGGCCAGGGCATCTGGAACATGGAGATGGGCGAGCGCAATGGCTCCATCGTCGCTGCTTTCCCGGTGGAGGACTCGCATCAGGTGATGATGGTCACCAACGGCGGTCAGGTCATCCGCATGCCGATCCACGACGTGCGAGTCGCGGGGCGCAAGACGCTGGGCGTTACGCTGTTCCGCGTCGGTGCGGACGAGCGCGTGGTGTCCGTCGCGTCCATTGCGGAGGACGAGGACAGCAACGGGAACGGGACCAATGGCAACGGCGGCGATCCAAACGGCGGCGGGACGGCCTCCGTGGACGATGCGGCTGGGAACGAGGCCGCTCCCGGCGATACGCCCGGTGATACGATCGAATAAAAAGAGGCGGAAGGTACTCCCATGGCCAAGCGCCGCATCGGTGTCTATCCCGGCACCTTCGACCCGATCACCAACGGTCATATGGACATCATCCAGCGGGCGTCACGCCTCGTCGATCATCTGATCGTCGGCGTCGCCCGCAACGCCGGCAAAGGCCCGCTCTTCTCGACGGACGAGCGGGTGGCGATGGTGCGGGAGGACGTGACCGCCCTGAACAACGCCGGGGCCAGCATCGAGGTGCGGGCTTTCGACACGCTGCTGATGCATTTTGCGGTGGAGGTGAACGCCACCGTGATCATCCGCGGCCTGCGGGCGGTTTCGGATTTCGAGTACGAGTTCCAGATGGCGGGCATGAACGCCCGCCTGAACCCGAAGATCGAGACCATGTTCCTGATGGCCTCGGAAAAGAGCCAGTTCATTTCCTCCCGCTTCGTCAAGGAGATCGGGCGCCTGGGCGGCGATATCCGCGGCTTCGTCAGCGGGCGTGTGGCCGACCATCTGGCCGAACGTTTCGCCCTGGAGGCCGGCAACGGCGACGCCAGCAAGCAGATCCAGACTCTCAAACAGTGACGGCCAAACAGTGACGGCGCCGGGGCTGCGGCGGAGAGCGAAATTTTTGTGCGCTCCGTCCAACCCCGCTGTTGACCGGGGCGTCACCGCCCCCTATGTTGCGCCCCGCATCGGCAACAGGCCGCATGCTTTTGTGATCCGGTAGCTCAGTCGGTAGAGCACGTGACTTTTAATCATGTGGCCGTGGGTTCGAATCCCACCCGGATCACCATTCCCCTCAATGG